>NZ_JBDVKP010000019.1:0-529316 GCF_039960695.1 Ekhidna sp.
GTATGAGTAATCCCTCAGCGCCCACATTATTCAAACCTCAACCCAATAAGTTGAGGTTTTTTTATGTCCTTTAAAAAAGGGATGAGAGCCCCCGGGTTCGAAACCGAAGGTTCACGAGGGGCAGTGCGGCAAGGTTGTGTGTATGAGTAATCCCTCAGCGCCCACATTATTCAAACCTCAACCCAATCAGTTGAGGTTTTTTTATGTCCTTTAAAAAAAGGGATGAGAGCCCCCGGGTTCGAAACCGAAGGTTCACGAGGGGCAGTGCGGCAAGGTTGTGGGTATGAGTAATCCCTCAGCGCCCACATTATTCAAACCTCAATCTAGTCGATTGAGGTTTTTTTATGCACTTTAAAAAGGGATGATGATCCTGCAACAAAAAAACTCCACGAGAAATTAACAAACCTCAAGATCTCACCAGAACCTCATGCCCTAATTAATTATTTCACTCGTCCTACCCATTTTCTAGTTTATCTAATATCTATGGACCTTCATATTTTCAGCACAATGAATACGCTGAATTACCCGTAAGTATTTAGCCTAATTAGTCGAAATGGTTTCTACTATAAAATCGTAAGGTTTTCAGAATGATATTTGGACAATATTATTTTAATCAAAATCAAACTCACATGAAACTCCTCCGATTAGTATTTATCACTGTCATAATAAGTCTTTCTTCAGACTTGAATGCTCAAATAGCAATGGCCGACAACCAAGTAAAACCCTTGAATTCAAATTCGAATGATCTGAATAAAAAATCTCTAGATCGAACTGCTCCACCAAAAATCGTAATGGAAGAAGAGACTGTCTTTGTTGACGAGACCAGTAAAACATATGTCAATAAAAATTTACCAATTTATCTTAAGTTTTCCATCACACCAGATGGTAAAACCTATGATCTGAAAAGTCAAAAACACCCGGAAGACGCTACTCCTATCTATCTCGATACAGAAGGTCCTAATTTAATAAGAACTAAATGGGCAGTTGATCCAAGTTCTAAAGAATACGTTTATCCATTAAGAGAGGTAGAAATGGAGCTTTACGCAGATAGTAAGCCCCCCATTGTTAGTCCAATACTTTCTTCAACTAATAAGTATCGATTATCAAACATAACCTACTATGGTGGTGATTTAGAAATTCAATTAAAAGATTGGGATGAGCAATCTGGCGTTAAAGGAAGCTTATGGAGTCTAAATAATGCTAACTGGGAAACAGGCAAAGCAACATTTTCAAATCAGGTTTCAGGGGATTATTCCTACAGCTATTATGCAGTTGATAATGTAAATAACTACTCAGAAACCGCAACGATAAATTTTGTGTATGACAACAAAGCACCGGTTACTAAACTGATTAAAACACATCTAGAAAATTTTGTATTCGGACCAAACACCAGTCTCCAATTTGATGTAATTGAGGAACACTCTGGAATTCGAGCAACATATTTTAAGTTGGGAGATATTTCTTACATCAAAGCTAAGGAAGGACAAGTACTACCTGCTAGCTTGGCTGATGGTGATTATGTTATTAATTACTACAGTGTAGATAATGTAAATAATGGTGAGGAATTAAAAGAAATGAAGGTATACCTGGATAAGATAGCACCTTTAACTTCAATAAATGCAACATCGTCATTTACTGATGATGATATCTTATTTGTTTCCGCAGCTTCATTAATTACCCTTTCTTCTGAAGACAATAAGGCTGGTGTGGAACAAATTAATTATTCAACAAGATCCACTACTGATAGAGTGTATGAAAATGCATTTTCTTTCCAGGATTTTCATGGTTTAACCAGCGTGAAATATAACGCTATCGATAAGGTTGCGAATCTTGAACAAATGAAAACTCAAAAGGTATTTGTGGACACATTAAGACCATCAACAGATATTGAATTTGTAGGAGACTATTTTGAGGTAGCTAACAGGTATTATGTAAACGAAAACACTAAATTGAAATTAGTGGGATCAGATGAGAATGCCGGTTTGGCTTATATTGAATTTGCTGGAATTGGCGATGATTTCTCAGAATATGATCAACCATTTACCTTAAAGAATGAGGGATACTACGGGATGATGTACCGATCTATAGACAATGTTAATAATGTTGAGTACTCAAAAAGTATAGACTTATACTTGGATAAAAAAGGACCTGAAATAGTATACAATTTTAGCAATAGACCAATTGGTGTAGAAGACGGTATGCCGGTCTACCCTTCAGGGACAAGGCTTTTCTTAGGAGCGACGGATGATCAGTCTGGGACCAATTCTATTTCGTATCAGGTCAATGACCAGAAAGAAGTGCACTACAGTAGTCCCAAGACTATCGATATTAGTGAGAAGAAAGCATTTAAAAAAGGGCAAGCTTATAATGTCAAAATTACAACTTCAGATTTGGTAAGTAATGATTCAGTTGAGGTTATAGCATTTAAAATTGAGGATTAAGTGGGTTTCAGCTAGTTATAGGCCCTGATTCAGAATGAGTCAGGGTTTTTTATGTTATTGATTTTGCAAATTCAGATTTAATATAAATGACAGTTTTTATTTATGTAGGATGATTTAATCATCTCATTCATAGATACTTATAATTTTTCTAATTAAAAAAGCCCCAACTTCTCCCTAATCAAATCACCTAAGTCAAAAGCCATTCTTACACTGATATTGATGCAGAATTCATTTATTCATCTTTGTGTCAAATTCAATCAAAACAGTCAGCTATGGATTTAACTAAAAAAATTTTAACTGGTTTAATAGTACTCGCTGGTTATAATATGTCAGCACAGATGTCTTTTGAAAATGCGCCTGCATCAATAATAGAAAATACAAGTTCATCGGTAGAAGATATTTTCGCTCCTCGAACGGATTTATTGAGGACAGAAGCCGGAGGCTTTATTTTTGGCCCGGCTACAAGAATAAAATTCAAAATAGAAGAAGAATCCGGACCGGTGACGACCTATTTTAAGGTTGCAGATTATCCTTTCATGAAGTCGGATGGACGTCAAATGATGCCCCACGAACTTGCAGATGGAACGTATACCATTAAGTATTACAGCGTCGACGAAGTGGGTAACCAAGAGCCGGTTAGATGGAAGGAAATAACTGTAGACAAACAAGGTCCAAATATTAGATCCGGGTTCAATTTCTCCCCAAAGTTGTATGATAATGGAATCCCGGTTTTTCCAAAAAATGTCCAACTAGCAATTGATGTTGATGATGAAAACGTTGTGGTGAAGAAAGTCACGGTAACAATCAACGATGAACACAAATTCGAATTCAATGAGGAGCAGCATATTGACTTAACAGGTTTGCTAAACAAAATTAGCGCTGAACATTACCTGATTGAAGTTAGAGCCTACGATAGCTTTTATAACTTGTCTAAAGAAGTCGTTGAATTTCAACGGACAAAATAACGTAAACATAATTTTTATTAGCCTGGTGATACTTCATCAGGCTTTTTGTTTATATCCATTCAATAGGCTAACTAATCAAATAGTCTTTTGCTATCTCCTCATCATCGAAGGGACGCATAGCCCCGCCCAGAAGCCTGTTATATCCTGATAGCAACACTTTCTTAGCCCCTGTAATTCCTACAACAGCACCTTTGACCGGCACATTTTTAGTTTCCTTGCCCATTTCCCTGATAAAGGCAGTAAATTTTCGCGTAGCTGGTGTTTCTGTAATGTTCACGAGTCTTAAGTGCTCCCCTGGGTCAGAAAGTAAATAATCCCTTAAAGAAGAGGCTGTTTCAAGCATTTCATCCTCTGACTGTCCGCGATAATCAACGTAGATGATCTGTTTTCCTTTGTGAGTGATTTTTTTTATTTCCGGCATAGCATTAGGTATGTGTGAATCACTAAAATAGTCAGTTTATAAAAAATTCCTAATGTCTTTCTTAAGACTTCAACTAATTAAAGCCCAATTTTCTTTCGCCACGCAATACGACTCTGCGTAAATAAGTCAAAACTTTTTAAAATCTATGAAGAAAATTAGTACGCTATTACTTGCTATTTCATTGATTTCATCTTGCAACACTGTAGATGCACCTAAGGATGAAATCTATAACATCGAAGGTATTGCTCTGGATGGCTATGACCTTGTAGCATACTTTGCGCAAGGGGAAGCAAAAAAAGGGGTGAATCAAGAAGTTGTTAATTATAATGGAATATCCTATCAATTTTCCAGCACAAAGAACCGACGTTTATTTGAAGAAAATCCGGAAAAATACCTTCCGGAGTATGGAGGCTGGTGTGCCTATGCAGTGGCCGAAACATCGACAAAAATGGAGCCCGATCCTACACAATGGCAGATACAAGATGGTCAGCTTATCCTTTTTACCTCCAGTTGGATGACAAAATTGACCGGAAGTCTAAAAGAAGAATGGAATCAAGATCCAATTGACTATGAAGTAAGAGCAGATGCAAACTGGGATAAAATGGTTGACCTAGCATTAAGTCACTAATGTTAAATTTTCTTCTCATTGGCAAAAACAGCATGTACTTATTATTCATATCCATAAATTGCTTATTTGATTTGCTGGATAGCAACAAATGGCTAAGAAGAATCAGTTAAGCACAAAAGTTCTTTACCGAAAACTAGACAAGCTCTACGAGCAAAGTCCAATATTGGATATTCATTCAAAGAAGAAGTGGGTGATCTTTTCCGATCTTCACATGGGTGATGGTGGATCCACCGATGACTTTAAGCAAAACGCCAATCTTTTCACCTCCGCATTAAAAAGTTATTACCTAAAAAGAGACCATGCCCTCATCTTGAATGGAGATGTTGAGGAACTACAACGATTTCAATTAAAGAAAATCGTGAATAGTTGGAAAGAGGTGTATAGGCTGTTTGATCAATTTAACGTTAAAGATTCTTTGTTTAAGACAGTCGGGAATCATGATCTTGAGCTGCAATTAATGAGAAATCTTCCATTTAATTATAAACTTTATGACTCCCTGAGGCTTAGGTTCGGAAACGATAATTTATTTGTTTTCCATGGCCATCAAGCCAGCAAGAAGTATCAGGAGCATAATGAGCTGATCGGTTTTACACTAAAATATTTTGCAAATCCTCTGGGAATAAAAAGTTATTCTGTATCTCATAGTAGTAAAAAGCAATACAAAATTGAAAAGAGGGTGTACGGGTTTTCCTCTTTCAATAAGGTAGTCTCTATAATTGGTCACACACATCGTCCGCTATTTGAGTCCTTGCATAAAGTAGAGCGCCTAAGGTACAAAATAGAGAAACTCTGTAGAGATTATGCTGCTGCAGATAGCAATGAAATTGATGAGATCAAATCAGAAATTAAGTCTCATAAAAAAGAACTCAAAAAGTACCATAAGGAAAATAATGAGCACGGCTTCCAAAGCTATGTATATAACACGCTATTTCATATTCCATGCCTTTTCAATTCAGGTTGCGTTGTAGGAAAACGAGGGATGACGTGTATTGAAATCGAAGAGGATAAAATTCGCCTGGTACATTGGTTTGATAAAAGGATCAGCAAAAAGTACTTAATGCAGAGTGGTTATCAACCAGAAAGGTTGGGGGATTCAGATTTCTATCGCATGGTTGTGAATGAGGAATCTCTTCAATATGTTTTCACCCGAATAAACTTTTTATCCTAATGCTTAGAATTTGGATTTTAATCATAACAATGGCTTCATGTAAGCCTCAATCAGGAAAGGGAATTGATTTGCAGGGACATAGAGGAGCAAGGGGGTTGGCACCAGAGAATAGTATTCCGGGATTTATTCTGGCCACTGACTTGGGAGTCAAAACATTAGAACTTGATCTGGTTGTTTCAAAGGACGGCCAACTTGTTGTCAGCCATGAACCTTACTTCTCACCAAGTTTCTGCACCGATTCACTAGGCAATTTGATTCATCCGGATTCGATTATTAACATATATAAATTAGACTATGATCAAATCAGGAAGTTTGATTGTGGATCAATAGGAAACGATAGATTTCCTGAGCAGGAAAGAATCGAAACTTTTAAGCCACTTCTTAAGGATGTTGTTGATAGCGTTGAATCGTACATATCCAAAAATGGACTTACACCAATACGGTACAACATTGAGCTAAAGACTCAACAGGAAACGGATAGAACCTTTCATCCAGTCCCTTCGGAATTTTCAGATATGGTTTATGCTTTCCTTCTTGCTGAAGGAATCATTGATCGTGTCACCATTCAGTCATTTGACTTTAGGACACTTATTTATTTTAATAAAAAATATCCGGAAGTTGAATTAGCAATTCTCATAGAAAATAACTCTCCATGGAAGACCAATATTGATTCGCTTGGATTTACCCCTGAAGTTTATTCATGCTATTATGAATTACTTTCGCAGGAAAATGTGAAAGAAATTCAAAACGCAGGGATGAAAATTATTCCATGGACAGTGAATGAAGTTTCAGACATAAGAAAAGTAATTGATCTGGGCGTTGATGGACTAATCACTGATTACCCGGATAGAGCATTGAAAGTAATACAAGAATAATGAGTAAGAAGTACGATGTATGTGCCATTGGTAACGCCTTGGTTGATTATGAAATAGAAGTGAAAGATCAGTTTTTCGCTGAAAATGAAGTAGAAAAGGGCCTTATGACCTTGGTAGATGAGGAAAGGCAGAGTGTCTTATTAAAAGAGGTGGCCGGTGCAGTTAAAAAAAAGCAGGGAGGAGGATCTGCCGCGAATACCATTTTTGGTTTAGCTGAATTTGGTGGGAAAGGATATTATACGTGCAAAGTGGCGGATGATGAAGACGGGACGCTGTACACATCTGATTTGGAAAACGCAGGCATAGATACGAACCTGGACCCACAGAATCTTAATAAAGGCACAACAGGAAAGTGCCTGGTGATGGTGACTCCCGATGCGGAGCGAACCATGAACACATTCTTAGGAATCACAACAGATTTCTCTAAAAATGAATTAAATGAAGAGGCTATAAAGAACTCAAAATACCTTTTTATGGAAGGGTTTTTGGTTTCATCTCCTACAAGCCTGGAAGCCATGAAAGAAGCAAAACGAATCGCGAAGGAGAATGGAGTGAAGGTTAGCATGACCTTCTCAGACCCATCCATGGTAAAGTATTTCAATGATCAGATGAAAGATATTGTAGGTGATGGAGTTGATCTACTCTTTTGCAACATTGAAGAGGCAGAACTTTTTGCAGGTGTTGAAGGAATGGATGCTGCAAAAAAGGCCATTAGCAAAGTGGCTAAAGAATTTGTGATCACCAAAGGCAAAGATGGAGCCCTGGTTTATGACGGAGCAGCTTACCATGAAATTCAGCCGTTCCCTACAAAGGCTGTAGATGCAACCGGGGCAGGAGATATGTTTGCCGGTGCTTTCTTATACGGAATTAATAACGGTCATTCACATGCTGAAGCTGGTAAGTTAGCGAGCGCTGCTAGTTCAGCTGTCGTCTCAAAGTATGGGCCAAGATTAAACAAAAACCATATACAAAGCATTTTAGATACATTGAAGTAAGATGTATCTGAATTAATTGAATTGTTAAACCCTAATATAAAATGCGAAAAACCTTATCCTTAATTTGCACATTCGCACTGCTTGGAGCATTTGCCCAGGAAAAGCGGATAGATTTCGTGGAGTATGATTTGGACAATGGATTACATGTAATCCTTCACCAGGACAACTCGACTCCCATTGTTAATGTCTCTGTTCTTTATCATGTAGGTTCCAAAAATGAGCCCGAAGGAAGAACAGGATTTGCCCATTTCTTCGAGCACCTTATGTTTGAAGGTTCTCCGAATATCCCAAGAGGTCAGTTTTTCAAGATCATCGAAAGTGCCGGAGGACAGCTAAATGCGAACACATCAAATGATCGTACCTTCTATTTTGAAACCCTTCCATCGCATCAATTGGAATTGGGACTCTACATGGAGTCAGAAAGAATGCTTCACGCAACGATCGATTCTACTGGAGTTGCTACTCAAAAAGAGGTAGTAAAAGAGGAAAAGAGATTGCGGGTAGATAACCAACCTTACGGGTCCGTAGTAGCTGAAATGTTCTCAAGAGTTTTTGAAGGAACCTCCTATGAATGGACGCCTATAGGTTCATTTGAGGATATTGATGCAGCTACTGATGAAGACTTTGAGGATTTCTTCGCGACGTTCTATGTGCCTAATAATGCAACGCTATCGATAGCCGGTGATATTGAAATTGAAGAGACTAAAAAATTAGTTGAAATGTATTTCGGTGAAATACCGAAAGGAACAAAAGACATTCCTCGCCCGGATGTTAAAATGAAAGATCTTGGAGATGTTCAGGCAGAGGTTTTTGATAACATTCAGTTGCCGGGAGTTTTCCAGGCTTATCAAATGGCAGAGCAGGGTTCTGATGACTATTATGCGATGACAATGCTAACAACTTTACTTTCCGGAGGACAAAGCTCACGGTTCCAAAAGTCAATTGTTGACGATCAGCAATTAGCTGTTGCAGCGGCATCTATCCCGTTTGCCTTAGAAGATGCCGGCGTATTTATCTCTTACGGCATTGCCAATATGGGGACTTCTCCTGAAGCTTTATCTACAGCAATGGATGTTGAGATTGAGCGAGTGAAAAACGAACCAATCGATGATAAGGAGTTCCAAAAACTTAGAAATCAAATTGAAAACCAATTCGTGTCTTCCAATGGGTCTGTTAGAGGGATTGCTGAGAGTTTAGCTAATTACCACGTCTATTTCGGTGATGCTAACCTTATAAATGATGAATTGCAGCGCTACATGGCTGTGACAAAAGAGGACTTACAACGAGTTGCTAAGAAATACCTTGATCCTGAAAAAAGAGTAGAACTGGTGTATTTGCCAAAATCTGCGCAAAAACAGCCGGACGGTGAAAAAATTGAGGATCAATAAGTGAATAAAATCAAGAAATCATGAAGATTAAAAATATATTAACCTTAATGCTAACATTGAGTCTACTGGGATCATTTGCTCAGGTAGACAGAAGCAAGTTGCCAGAACCTGCTACACCTAGACCAATCAACATCGGGGATTACGAATCCTTCGAATTGAAAAATGGATTAAAGGTTTTCATTATCGAAAATCATAAGCTACCTAGAGTAAGCTACAACTTGGTAATCGATCGTGAGCCCATCCTTGAAGGTGATAAGGTTGGCTATTTATCTATGGTAGGTCAGATGATGAGAAGAGGCACTGAAACACGGACAAAAGAGCAGCTTGATCAGGAAATTGACTTCATTGGAGCTTCTCTTGGGGCAGGATCGACTAGTGTTTTCGCTTCGGGATTGTCTAAATACAATGAGAAAATATTAGAGTTGATGACTGATGTTATTTTTAACCCGACGTTTCCTGAGGAGGAGTTGGAGAAAATAAGAAAGCAAACCATTTCAGCGCTCGCTTCTAATGAAGAAGATCCGGGAGCTATTGCATCAAATCTGAACGCAGCTCTTTTATATGGTAAGGACCATCCTTATGGCGAAATTCAGACCAAAGAAACAGTCAACAACATTACTATTGATGACCTTACGGCTTATCACGAGAAATACTTCAGACCAAATATTGCGTATCTGGCAGTAGTTGGAGATGTAGACGTTAAGGCTACCAAAAAATTAATGAAGACGTATTTTGGCAATTGGGAGCGCGGAGAAGTTGAGATGCCAACTTATGATACACCTACTGCTCCAAGCAAGAATATGGTAGGTATTGTAAACAGACCAAGTGCTGTACAATCGAATATCAACATTACGTATCCGGTTGATCTTAAGACAGGCTCTGAAGATGTCATTAAAGCTCGAGTGATGAATCAAATATTAGGAGGCTCAGGTTCTGCTAAGCTTTTCATGAACTTAAGAGAAGATAAAGGCTACACATATGGTAGTTATTCATCTTTATCTAGTGATGAATTAGTAGGCAGATTCAATGCAAGCGCAGCAGTCCGGAATGAGGTTACAGACAGTTCTGTTGTTCAGATTTTCTACGAAATGGCTCAAATGAAAAAAGGTGAGATTTCGGATGAAGAAATGAAACTAGCCAAGAACTCCATTTCCGGAAGTTTCTCGCGATCACTTGAGCAACCACAAACGGTGGCAAGTTTTGCCCTAAATACTGCCAGGTATAACCTCCCTTCAGATTACTATTCAACCTACCTTCAAAAGGTGCAGGCCGTTTCTAAAGAAGATGTGATGGCAATGGCGGATAAGTATCTGAAAACTGATGGTGCGTACATCAATGTTGTGGGTAAGGCCAGCGAGGTAGCTGATCAGCTTAAGTCATTTGGTGAAGTGAAGTACTACGATACGTATGGCAATGAGGTAGATCCATCTTTAGCTAAGCTACCTGAGGGATTGACTGCTGAGAAAGTGATTTCAAATTACCAAAAAGCACTTGGTGGAGAAGATGCTATTTCATCGATTGAAAATATTTCAATGAAAATGAGTGTGCAAGCGATGGGTCAAAACCTCAGTGGAATGCAAATTCAGGCAAAAGGAATGAAGTCCAAAATGGAAATTAGCATGGGCGGTATGGTAGCCATGGCTAATGTGTCTGACGGTCAAGATGCTGTTGTGATGCAAATGGGAAATAAGACCCCAATGGACGAGAAGACCAAAGAAGAGCAAATTATTTCCAATGCACTATTTAGTGAACTTGGTTTACAAGAGTTGGGAGCAGAGTTGAAATTAGAAAGTGTTGAAAAGATTGATGGAAGGGACGCATACGGTGTAGGGGTTACTCTACCAAAAGGTAATAAATATACGGTGTATTTTGATTCTGAAACAGGTCTTAAAGTAAAGTATTCGAAGGTTTTGGATACTCCACAGGGTCAGTTTACACAATCTATAAGTTATTCGGATTACAAAGAATTTGATGGAGTCAAGTTTCCATATAAGATGGTCCAAAGTGTTGGCCCGCAGATGATAACAATTACAGTTGATGAACTTTCAGTCAACCAGGATCTTCCCGACGGGACTTTTAAAGTTAATTAAAATAATAATCAATTATTTGCAGAGGGCAAGGATTTATCTATCTTTGCCCTCCGTTTTTAAGAGCGAAAGATTAATACTATGAAATGAGGCCATTCGGGCCGAATTCCATGTGACAGTTGATTAAAATATATACACATGAAAAGGACGTTTCAACCTTCAGTAAGAAAGAAGAAAAACAAGCACGGATTCAGAAAAAGAATGGAGAGCGTGAATGGTCAATCTGTGATTGCTAGAAGAAGAGCAAAAGGTCGTAAGAGACTTACAGTTTCTGACGAAATCCATAAGAAGTAAATTCACGGCCTATGGGCCTGACAAAATATCATTTTCCGAAACAGGAAAAACTTACGAGTAAGAAAAAAATAGAGGGACTATTTAAAAAAGGTTCCTCTTTTTATTTGGGTGATTTTCAAGTCCGTCACCTCAAAGAGGCTATTCCTGAGCCCAATCAAATTCTGATCTCGGTTCCCAAGAGAAATTTTAAGCGAGCAGTAGATCGTAATCTTTTGAAAAGAAGAATACGAGAAGCCTACCGCCTAAACAAACATTTGATCGATAATAATACCGAATCAATTCACCTTTCTATTGGTTTCATTTATCTTTCAAAACAGATTTTGACCTTTCAGGACATTCAGACTCAACTAATCAAGTGCCTGGAACGTTTGGGTACTATCAATGCAGAATGATATGAGTAGAAAAATTAGAATCATCCTTCCCATAGTTGCGGTTTTTGTTGTTCTCACAGCAGCAATCAAACCTCCTACAGACCGGTACTTCGAAATATTGAAGAACCTCGATATTTTCGCTACCCTTTTTAAAGAAGTGAACACCCACTATGTAGATGAAATCAATCCAACAACCTTGATGAAGTCGGGGATAAATGAAATGTTGGAAACACTCGATCCGTACACCAACTACATAGGAGCGGACGAAATTGAAACTTACCGCATGATGACTACCGGAGAGTATTCGGGTATTGGTGCGGTAGTAGAAAGAAAAAAAGGTGTCAGCACCATTGTGATGCCGTATGAAGGTTTTGCCGCACATGAAGCAGGATTGCGTGCCGGTGATGAGATCCATGCCATCAATGGAATTCCCCTGGAAGGCAAGTCTCAGGAAGAGGTTCGCTTTTTAATGAAAGGTCAATCCAATTCAGAGATCCTTTTGACCATCAAGCGATTTGGACAAAATGAAATGTTTGACGTTGCGGTAAAGAGGGAAAAAATAGCAATTGATAGTGTTCCTTATGCAGGCATGGTTACTGACGATATTGGATATGTACGACTGACAAGTTTCACACAAAATGTTGGCAGGTCCATAGGGATCAAGGTCCTTGATCTAATGGAGCAGGGCGCTGACAAAATCATTTTGGACTTAAGAGGAAACCCAGGAGGTTTGCTTCATGAGGCGGTCAACGTTTCTAACGTATTCGTGGAAAAAGGAAGAAAAATTGTAACTCAAAAAGGAAAAGTAAGAGCTAATGACTGGACATATAATACCTTAAATGATCCGGTGGACCCCAACATTCCTGTAGTTGTATTGA
Organism: Ekhidna sp.; assembly: GCF_039960695.1. GTDB lineage: Bacteria > Bacteroidota > Bacteroidia > Cytophagales > Cyclobacteriaceae > Ekhidna. The sequence continues at coordinate 12,512 of NZ_JBDVKP010000019.1, forward strand.
CTGACAATGGAAGTGCTTCTGCTTCAGAAATTGTTTCAGGAGTGATGCAGGATTATGATCGGGGAGTCTTAATTGGTCGTAAGACCTTTGGAAAAGGACTGGTTCAGATTGAGCGACCACTTTCCTATGATGCGGTTGTCAAGATCACGACAGCAAAGTATTACACCCCTACAGGAAGATGCATTCAGGCAATAGATTATAGCAACCGAAATGAGGATGGGAGCGTCGGAAAAATTCCGGATTCTTTGAAAAGTGAATTTTATACGTTGAACGGGCGAAAGGTTTTTGATGGAGGGGGTATTGACCCGGACGTTGAGGTGAAGAAACTTGCGTTTGCTCCGATCACCAAAAGCCTGGTTAGGGACAATCATATTTTCTATTACGCTACTGAATATTTTTATAAGAATGAGGGTTTGAATCCTGAAAAGCCTAATGATCTACGGCTTACAGATGCAGACTATGAAGATTTCAAGAAATGGTTATCCGGAAGGGACTTTAACTATGATACCCGAGTAGAGCGAGAAACACAGGATTTGATCGAGATTGCCAAAGAGGAAAAGAAATATACTCAGCTGAAAAGCTATTTTGACAAGCTGGAAATGGCAACTAAGCCCAATAAAGAAAGTGACCTTGAGACTTTCAAAGAAGAAATTGTGATGCTTTTAGAGCAAGAAATAGCCGGCAGGTACTTTTATGAGCGAGGCATCATTGAATCTACCTTTGGCAAGGACCCGGATGTGCAAGCCGCTGTTACTGTTCTGAATGATCCTGAAAAATATCAGTCCATTTTAAATCCAAACTAATTGGCATTGATACTCAGTATAGAGACATCCACGATGGTATGCTCAGTAGCACTACATCGTGAAGGTGAATTGTTAGCTAATCAAACTCATCAGGTGGAAAAGTCTCATAGCTCATTATTACCGGGAATTGCCCTGGACATTTGCGAAGAAATAAATGTTGGATTTAAAGACCTTGACGCTGTGGCTGTTTCTTCTGGCCCTGGCTCATATACAGGTCTTCGGATTGGTGTGTCTAATGCAAAAGGGATTTGCTATACGTTGAACAAACCACTCATAGCCATCTCCTCTCTAGACATTATGACCGAAGCTGTGAGAGGCCGGTTTCAGGGTGAGCATCTACTTTGTCCCATGATGGATGCGCGTAGAATGGAAGTATATACACAGATAGAAGATCAAAAGGGGAATAAGATTTGGGACCTTCAGCCAAAAATTTTGGAAGAGGATACATTTATTGAATTTAAGAAGCCTCTTTATCTTTTTGGTGACGGTATGCCCAAGTTTAGAGATATATGGCGGCAGGAGAATCTGATGTTTATAGAAGATATTTTTCCGGATGCAGGCAATATGGGTAGAATGGCTTTCAGAAAGTATTTGGATAAAAATTTCGAGGATGTCGCCTATTTTGAACCTAATTATCTAAAAGAATGGCGAACTACTACACCAAAAAAGCAGTTGCTGTAGGTTAATGGAAGAAATTGTTAACAGAGTCGCTAAAAGCCCACTCATTTCAATCGATTTGGAGGATTATTTACATCGAGGTGAGTATGTCATCTTTGATGTAAAGCAGGTCTTATTTGAAGGCCTCATCTTAAGAGAAAAAGACTTTAGAATGTTTTTGAAAGAGCATGATTGGCAAACCTATAACGGAAAAAATGTAGGCTTAATCTGCTCTGCGGATGCAATCGTTCCTACCTGGGCATATATGCTGTTGGTTACCAGGATGCAAGAATTTGCAAATTCGGTAACCTTTGGTAATGAACAGGCAATTGAAGAATCATTGATTGATCAGGCGATAAAAGATTGCCTGCAAAAGAATGATTTTCATGAGAAAAAGGTGGTAATCAAAGGGTGTGGTAATGTTAAAAGCATTGAGTATGCGTACACCAAGCTTACCTCGGCACTATTCCCTCAAGTAAATAGCCTCATGTATGGAGAGCCATGCAGTACTGTGCCTATCTTTAAACGAAAAAAATAACCTAACCAGTGGATATAGATATCTTAAAATACCCTGTGGGTAAGTATGAAGTTCCAGCAGAAATTACGGACGAAGTTTTCGAAAAATGGATTCTCACCTTACAAGAACTGCCTGAGAAGTTAAAGAAGCTTGTTGGAAATCTTTCTTACGATGAACTAGAAATGCAATACAGACCAGGGAGTTGGAATGTAAAACAAGTGGTCCATCATTTGGCGGATAGTCACATGAATAGCTTTATTAGATTCAAGCTAATTCTTACGGAAGATAATCCAACAATTAAACCTTACGACGAGGCGGCATGGGCTAAAACAGCTGATGCAGATAATGAAGAAATTACAGAATCTATTGAAATCCTGGAAGGGCTTCATAACAGGTGGGTGATGTTGCTAAAATCACTCAAACCTGAGCATAGAAAGCTTACCTATTTTCATCCGGAGTACAACCGTGAATTTACTTTGGAGTGGATGCTGGGATTGTACAATTGGCACTGTAAGCATCACCTTGCCCATATCAAGCAAGCCATAGAACTTGAGGGAGAGTTCACGCCAGAGAAAGTCAATGCATAAAAAAAGCCCCAGTCACCTGGGGCTCTTTCTAGGTTAGTTATCTACTTAGCTTTTTTTCTTGGATGATCCCTTCTTGGTGCCAGATCCAGCTATTGAGCTTCTCATGTCTGTATCTGCCTCAATATTTTGGAATTTGTAGTAATCCATTATACCCAGGTTGCCACTTCTAAAGGCTTCTGCTATAGCTTTAGGTACTTCCGCCTCAGCCAAAATTACCTTAGCTCTTGCTTCCTGTGCTTTGGCAAGCATTTCTTGTTCTTCAGCTACCGCCATTGCACGTCTTTCCTCAGCTTTTGCCTCAGCTACCTTTAAGTCGGCAGATGCCTGATCTGTCTGTAGTTTCGCACCAATATTGGCTCCCACATCTACATCCGCAATATCAATGGATAGTATTTCGAAAGCTGTACCTGCATCGAGTCCTCTTTGGAGTACCAGTTTCGATATTTTATCTGGATTTTCAAGAACCTCTTTATGGGTAGATGCAGAACCAACTGAAGTTACAATTCCTTCGCCGACTCTCGCTAGAATAGTTTCTTCTCCAGCACCACCAACCAATTGCTTAATGTTAGCGCGGATAGTTACTCTGGCTTTAGCCACCAATTGGATACCATCAGCCGCGACAGCAGCCACGGATGGAGTATTGATAACTTTTGGATTAACGGAAACCTGAACAGCTTCAAAAACGTCTCTACCGGCAAGATCTATGGCAGTAGCTTGTTTAAATGTGAGCTCTATGTTGGCTTTGTCGGCTGAAATTAGCGCACGTATAACCTGTGGTACATTTCCTCCTGCCAGGTAATGAGCTTCTAATTCCTGAGTTTTTAATTGCCTTTTATTGCCGCCCTCCTCATCTTGAGTCATGAGTCCAGCTTTTGTAGCTGTAATCAATGAATTAACCACTATTGAAGGTGGTACCTTCCTGATTCTCATAAAAACGAGTTCTAAAAGGCCTACTCTTACACCAGAGAAAATGGCAGTGATCCAGAGGTTAACTGGAACAAAATAGAGAAAAATGAAAAAGAGGATAATTCCTCCAACTACGAGTAATATTAGCATCACACTGCTACCCATGATTTTAGTTTTTTACGGGTTGAACAAAAATTTTTGAAGACTCTATTCTTAGGACTTCAATTTCTACATTTTCAGGAACAAAACCACCATTTGAGCGTACTTCTATTTCTTTCTCCTCAAATAACGCTTTACCAACAGGCTTAAGCGACGATATGGTTACTCCTTTATCACCTTCTTGAAGGTTTGGCTTAAAATCATCATCATATTTTCCGGCCACCGTTCCCTTCAGAGAGAACCTTTCCCAAGACTTGCTTTTAAAAGCAAGAATTAAGGCTCCCATATTAATCACAGCTGTAACAACAAGAACTATAGTTCCTGTGGAAGCTCCATAATAATCGTAACCAAGAAATATTCCATACACCGAACATATAAATCCCAATATGCCGACAATGGTGGTTCCAGGCACAAAGATTACCTCCGCAATAATTAGAAAAGTACCTAAAAGAATAAGTCCGGTTATGATTAGCCAGTCCATCTAAATTGATTTTAATAAGCTTTTGCAAAAAGCACACGTCCCTTTGAGGGCTTGCCAGTAAAGATACATTTTCCTTCTTCCTTTTTCTGATTTATTGGAATACATCTAATGGTTGCCTTCGTCTCATCTTTAATCTTATCCTCAGTTTCAGCAGTACCATCCCAGTGAGCATAAACGAACCCTTTCTCTACCAAATTTTTAAACTCCTCATAGGTATTAGCCTCTCGGGAGTTTTCTTCACGAAATTCTTTTGCCTTGTTGTAAATGTTGTTCTGAATGTCCTCTAGCAAGAACATCACCTGATCAACAGCAGAGCCCATTGGATGAAAGGATTTTTCCTTTGTATCTCTTCGGGCGATTTCTACTGTTCCTTTTTCCAGATCTTTAGGGCCTACCGCTAATCTGACTGGAACTCCTTTCAGCTCGTATTCAGCGAATTTCCATCCCGGTTTATGGGTATCTCGTGTATCAAACTTCACAGACACACCTTTACTTTTCAGTTCATCAACGATGGGTGAGACAACCTTGCTTATCTCTTCCAGCTGCTCATCTTTGAAAAAAATTGGCACAATCACGACCTGTATTGGGGCTAATTTTGGTGGAAGAACAAGTCCATCGTCATCAGAGTGAGCCATAATCAATGCTCCCATTAATCGGGTACTTACCCCCCAGGACGTACCCCAAACCAATTCCTCTTTTCCTTCTTTGGTCGCAAATTTTACATCAAAGGCTTTGGCGAAATTCTGTCCCAGAAAATGTGATGTCCCAGCCTGAAGTGCTTTTCCATCCTGCATCATTGCTTCAATACAGAAGGTGTCAACGGCACCAGCAAAGCGCTCACTCTCAGTCTTTACACCTTTGATAACCGGCATTGCCATAAATTCTTCGGCAAATGTGGCGTATACATCTAGCATCTGTCGGGTCTCATCCACTGCTTCTTGCTTGGTCGCATGTGCCGTATGTCCTTCCTGCCATAAGAATTCTGCAGTTCTTAAAAATAGCCTGGTTCTCATTTCCCATCGCATTACGTTTGCCCACTGATTCACCAGAATTGGAAGATCACGGTACGACTGAATCCAGTTTTTATACGAATCCCAAATGACCGTTTCTGAAGTTGGACGTATAATTAATTCCTCTTCCAACTTTGCTTCAGGATCTACCACCACACCCTTTCCATCTTCATCGTTCTTCAGGCGGTAATGGGTGACAACAGCGCACTCTTTCGCAAATCCTTCCACATGATCAGCTTCCTTACTCAAAAAGGATTTTGGAATCAAGAGCGGGAAATAGGCATTCTCATGACCAGTGTCTTTAAACATTTTATCCAGTGTTTGCTGCATTTTTTCCCAAATGGCAAATCCATAAGGTTTTATGACCATGCATCCTCTTACAGGAGAATTTTCGGCCAATCCGGCCTTTTTTACCAATTCATTATACCACAATGAATAATCTTCAGAACGAGATGGAATAGCTTTAGCCATGTATAAATATTTCTTTTGGTATGGAGTTTGCTCCTTAGGTAAATAAGATTTTAATAAGGGACGCAAATATAGCGGAGCTATAGAACAGAGAGCCCTCAAGAATCGTTTAATTAAAAACAAAGGAGGTTGATCATGAGACAGTATCTTAAAATTTTTCTAATAGCCATTTTAGGTTTATCCACTTCAATGGCTTTCAGTCAAGAGTATGACGATTTATACTTTACGAAAAAGGACCGGGTCAAGAAGCAGAAGAAGAACGAGGATAAGGAAGCTCAAAGTTACCAAAATCAGCCTTCAAATGATAAAGAGCTAAGCTTTCTGGGTAGGCAATATCAATATAATGCCGAGGTTTCAGGTGATGTGAGTGAGGAATCACTTGATTACTATGAGCCTGAAAGAACACAGGAAGATTATAGGTCTGATCGGGATTATACCGATTACAATTCGTATGACAATCAAAACTATAGTGATCCACAAGCCTCCTATGATAATACTTCTCAACAGCCGGTTGTTATAAACAATTATTACAATGACAATTGGAATGATTTCAATCGATGGAATAGACCAAGATTCAGATTTGGTATGGGATGGAACAGCTGGGGTGGAAACTTTTGGTCTGTATCCTATGGTAATGCATGGGGAAATCCTTGGTATGATCCTTTTTGGGATCCATGGGGTTGGAATGCTGGCTGGGGTTGGAATCGTGGTTGGGGATGGAACGCTGGCTGGGGCTGGAACGCTGGCTGGGGCTGGAATTCCTGGGCCTGGGGAGGTGGATTTTATAATTCACTGTGGTGCCCGCCAGTATATTATGGAAATTACTACAGAAGGCCAGTTTACCTGGTTGATAACAATTCAAGGAGAGGACGAGGTGTCGTGAGAGGTGCCAGACCTTCCAGAGGTTCTGTGTCGTCGAGAGAGAGTAGATCGTCATCTGGAAGAAGGGTGGCAGCAACAACTGATTCAAATAATGGAAGAAGCTATAGCAGACAGCAGTCAGATTATTTAAATCGATCGCGTGCTGGAAGAATTGCCAATGGAAACTCGCGTAGTTCCAGTTCAATTAATTCGAGATCTTCGAGTTCCATTAATAATTCAAGGTCAACGAATTTAAATAGTAGGTTTAATTCTAGCAGACAAAATTCTAATTCGAACTACGGTCGGTCAAGCAACAGCTCGAGAACACGCAGCTACTCACCTCCTGCTTCAAGCGGAAGGAGTTCATCAGGTCGAAGTTCTTCGGTAAGATCATCCGGCTCTTCCAGAAGTTCAGGATCCGTGGGTCGATCTAGTCGATCATCAGGAAGTCGATCATCAGGTTCAAGATCTTCATCTGGAAGATCAAGTTCTGGAAGACGAGGAGGGAACTAAAAAAAATGACATCAATGAAAAATAAGTTAATCATACTCTTACTTTCATTTTTTGGATATTCAGTTATGTCCAATGCTCAGTACTATCAGGATGCATTTAGATTCAGTAATTCAAACTATTCTTTTGGCAGCACTGCCAGAATGCAGGCGATAGGAGGAGCTCAGATAGCTTTAGGCGGTGATATTAGCTCTGCTGTATCAAATCCGGCAGGTTTAGGGTTTTTCAACAAGAGTGTTTTCGTTCTGACCCCATCGCTTGATTTTATAAACACAGATACTGAATATGGAATTTTAAGAGATGATGGGTTTGAGAGACAGGGTTCCGAAGAGAACTTTAGAAACAATTTCAACTTTGCCAACATAGGGACGGTGATCAATTTTAATAAAGGCAGATTCTCTGAGGATAAATTCAAGGGCGGATCTCTGGCCATTTCATTAAGTAGAAATAATACGTTTCACCTGAATAGGAGTTATCAGGGTGAAAATGGATACAATTCAATTGTAGATAATATTCTTCAAGATGCCGGGGCACAAGGTATTGATGACCTTAGTGAATTAAGCTATGCTGCTTTCGATCAATTCCTGATAACACCTGTAGCTGACGGTGGTGGTAACATCCAGTTTTATGACGCTTTTGTTGGTGGATTTCCGATTCAAAGAGAGACAATAAAGGAACGTGGATCTCACTATCAGTTAAATATGGCATGGGGAGGAAACTATGATGATAAATTTTATTTTGGAGGAGGAATGGGGGTTCAAATTCTTAACTATAAGCAAGAAAGAGCTTACGAGGAGTTTGATTTTTTACAAGGCGGTTCTGACTTAGATTCCTTAAATGCCATAAGAATAGATGATGAAATAAACGTGAGAGGATCAGGGGTGAATTTCAACTTTGGAGCGATCTTCCGTCCGATAGAAATTTTGACCATTGGTGCTAGTTATACTTCTCCCTCATTCTTCACCATGGATGAAGAAAGCTATTTGGATTTAGCAGCAGATTGGGATGCAGGGACTACTTATACTGAGACCGTAGACGGAGAAGAAGTCACCTATGACCTAGCCACAATCGACCCATATCAGAGCAGTTTATTTGTAAATCAATATCGATTAAGAACTCCTTCAAAAGTTGGTTTAGGAGCAGCTTTATTTATCGGAAAGGATGGGTTTTTATCTGGAGATCTTGAATTCGTAGATTATGCTAAGGCTAATCTTAACTCTGAAGACTTTTCCACGGCATCAGACAATGACATAATTGAGGATGTTTACGAATCTGTAATGAATATCCGTGTAGGTGGAGAATACCGATTTGATAATTTCAGACTGAGAGCAGGATATGCAATACTGCCAGATCCCGTTAAAGGTTCCAATCTGAATGAAAGAGCGAATGTGTCACTCGGTTTCGGTTACCGTACCTCTGATTATTTTCTAGACTTTGTGATGGTCTCGAGCTCGAGACAGCAACAAGCTGTACCATATTTTATTACAAGTGATCAGCCCGTTGCGACCAGCGATATCAATAACACCACTGTATCTGTCACTTTCGGACTTAATTTTTAAGAGAAAAGTGCTAAAAGATCTTTGTATTTCCGGATGGTATGATCAGCTTGATTGTACCATCCTTTCCTTTTGTCAAGCAAATCATTAAGGCTATTTAATTTCATTAAGGGACGGGTTTCATCTAAAACAAGTCGAGCCTCAATATCTTCAATTGGAGTATCAACATAAACTACTTCACCTACTTCTTTCATTGACTTCAAATTATTGAAGAAACATGGAGTGCCACCTCCGGTAGCCATGACAAATGAGTCTAATTCCTGGATTACTTTTTCAAGGTGAAGTTTTTCAAGTTGACGAAAATGAGCTTCTCCCATTGATTCAAAAATATCAGATATGGAGAGCTTTGTACTCTTTTCAATATCCTGATCTAGATCAACAAATTGAATCTCCAGATCTACCGCAAGATCAAGACCCATTGTAGTTTTTCCTGCACCGGGAAGTCCAATCAAAAAAATTCGACGGTTCACTGACGATTTAAAATTTCAATAACATCATCTGCCAAAGGAGTGTCATTATAGTGCCATTTAGCTAATACTTCTCCGTCTTTAATTAATACAACTCCCGGATTTGATCGAACCATTGTTTTCAGAACCGTAGCATCGGCGAAGAAATATGGAGCTGCCAATTGATTGGCATGTCTGAAAGCTTCAAATTTCTCATAACCTGAAGATGTAAGAATCCATGTTGTAAATCGAGGGTTTGCGAAGGTGAGATTTCTTAATCGATCGATCTTTTTCAAAGAAGTCTTTTCAATTTGATGAATTATGATGACAAGTTTGGTTCCGGTAAGAAGCTCCTCTGTATAATCAGTATCGTCACGCCAAACATTGAGGTCTGTAATTTTAGCCGCAGCGTCCGGGTTGGTCAGCTTAGCTTCCACATATTCATAACCTCCTTCAGAAGGGTAAGTCTCGAACTCGTAAGTTTCTCCTTCCTTCTCCATGATATAAACATATTTCAGAGGAGCTGAATTTTGCATGAGTGTAGGTAAATGATTGCCTACTTTATAAGCCCTAAAGTCAATGTAGGGTAGATGTTGAATAGCAATTATTGCAACTACTACCAATACGATGGTGGCGGCACCAACACTTAAGATCCCTACTTTCCTGTTTAATAATGAAGAATAGCTATCTCTCTTCCAGAAAATCACTCCAATCAGAACAAGAAGAATGATGTCTTTATAAAAGGATTGCCAAGGGGTCAGCTTTATGGCATCACCGAAACAACCGCAATCAGTTACTTTATTGAAATAGGCTGAATAGAAAGTGAGGAAAGTAAAGAAAACGATCATGGCGAGTAGAATCCATGATGTTTGTTTCATTTTAAACCCAATGATTAGCGCAATTCCAAGGACAACTTCCAAAACACTTAATACAACACTCAGAAAAAGTGCCGCCGGAACAAACCATTCAAAAAATGGCGCAATATCTGATGCAAAAACCTGAAAATATTCTTCCAGCTTGATTGCAGTTCCTACCGGGTCATTCACTTTGATAATCCCTGAGAAAATGAAAAGTGCACCTACAGCGTAGCGAGCAAATTCTTTTAAGATTTTCATGCTTCTTTTAATTTGATCAAACAAAAAACAGAATAATTGATCATATCTTGATAATTGGCATCTATTCCTTCAGATATTAAGGTTTTACCGGCATTATCTTCAATTTGTTTAACTCTCATCAATTTCATGAGAATGATGTCGGTCATTGAGCTGACTCGCATTTCCCTCCATGCCTCACCATAATCATGATTTTTTGCAGAGAGCAAGTTCATGGTATCATTGGCTACCTGATCATATTTTGGTTCCAACTCATCAAACGGAATTTCCATTTCTTCTGATCCATTGAGCTGCATTTGAATGATAGCGATTATGCAATAATTGATGATGCCAATAAATTCGTTACTAATGTCTTCACCAACTTTATTCTCACCTTTTTCCTGAATGGATCTAATACGTTGGGCTTTGATAAAGATCTGATCGGTTATTGATGGCAACCTTAAAATCCTCCATGCGGTACCATAATCTTTCGTTTTTTTCGCAAAAATTTCTTTGCACTCAGAAATGATCTCTTTGTATTGCTGCTCAGTTTCCTGTCTCATGTAATTTTACTTGACAAGCAAAACTAATCCATTGAGTAGCAAACATACCATCAATATCAGAGGAGAAATTATCGATCTTTCATCACCTAAGGTGATGGGGATTATTAATGTTACTCCGGATTCTTTTTTTATAGATAGCAGAAGGTCTGTTGTAAGTGATGTACTTGAACGAGCTGAACAAATGCTGGATGAAGGTGCGACATTTCTGGATATCGGAGGGTACTCCTCACGACCTGGTGCAGAAGATATTTCTGTTGAGGAGGAATTAAGGCGTGTGATAGATCCTATTGAGGTTATAGTTGAAAGATTTCCTGAGGCAATAATATCTATAGACACGTTTAGATCTGAAGTCGCTCGAAAGGCTATTGATGCAGGGGCATCTATGGTAAATGATATTTCAGGAGGACAATTGGATACCAGTATGTTGGTATCAATTGCCGAAATGAACATCCCATACATTGCGATGCACATGCGTGGCACACCTCAAACCATGAAAAACCTGACTGACTATGAAGATCCATTAAATGAAATTGTAAAATATTTTTCATCAGTTATTCACGATTGCAACCGGTTGGGTATAAAGGATGTCATAATAGATCCAGGGTTCGGATTTGCTAAGACCTCAGAACAAAGTTTTGAGATATTGAGCAAGCTTGATCATTTTCACCGCCTTGACAAGCCAATATTGGTTGGACTCTCACGGAAGTCTATGATCTACCGAACACTTAATTTGACCGCTGAGGAAGCTTTGAATGGCACATCGGTGTTAAATAGCATAGCTTTGTTGAAAGGTGCCTCTATACTTCGTGTGCATGACGTGAAGGAGGCTGCTGAGGCAATAAAACTTATAAGTAAACTGAGTTGATTTTAGCAATTCAAATAGGATTTTTAGATATCAGTTGGAAGGATGCATTAGATATTCTTCTGGTCACTATCCTATTGACTCAGGTTTACAAACTGATGAAGGGGAGTGTGGCTATCAAGGTATTTGTAGGCTTCCTTTCGATTTACCTGATTTATCTGGTTGTGAGTGCCTTGCAAATGGAACTCTTAAGTTCAATTTTAGGGCAATTCATGGGAGTAGGAGTTTTAGCGGTAATCATACTGTTTCAACAGGAGATTCGAAAATTCTTACTTTTAGTCGGTAGAACAAATATTTTTGAAGACGGTAAGTTCTTCAAAAATGTGCGTTTCTGGTCACAGAATGGAAATGCACGAAGAGCCAATATCACTCCTATTGTTGAAGCGGTAAAATCCCTGGCTGGGTCTAATACAGGAGCATTAATAGTGCTTTCACACGACTCTCCATTGAAATTTTACGCCGAGTCAGGTGATGCAATGGATTCCCTTTTATCCAAGAGACTCTTGTTAGCGATATTTAATAAATATAGCCCACTCCATGATGGAGCAGTCATTGTTCATAAGGATCGAATCGTAGCTGCAAGATGCATTCTCCCGGTTACAGAAAGGGACGTGCCCGCACAATATGGCTTAAGGCACAGAGCAGGCCTTGGTATGTCTGAGAATACAGAGACTTTTATCATAGTTGTTTCAGAGGAGACCGGCCAAATTTCAGCTATGCAAGATGGTGTTACCATGCACAACATCTCAGCACAAGAGCTAAGAAGGCATATCAATAAATACCTTAATGAGCCGAAGGATCCGAAAAAGGAAAAAGAAAAGAAAGAGGAATCGAAGGTAGAGGTTGCCGTAAAAGAGGAAGTGGCATAAAAAATCCTCACCGTTAGGTGAGGATTCGAATTATTCTATAAGATCATAATTTATATCACTCCAAGCTCTTTCCCCACCTCAGTAAATGCCTGGATGGCTTTGTCTAAGTGCTCACGTTCATGAACAGCAGAGATTTGAACCCTGATTCTTGCCTGCTCTTTTGGAACTACCGGGTAATAAAAGCCAATCACGTAGATGCCCTTTTTCAATAGCCTTTCAGCCATTTCCTGTGATAATTTAGCGTCATAAAGCATAACAGGAACAATTGGATGTTCGCCGGGCTTAAGATCAAAGCCTGCGGCAGTCATATGCTCTCTGAAAAACTTGGTATTGTCCTCTAGCTTATCTCTAAGCTCTGTAGTTTCACTCAACATATCAATCACAGCGATGGAAGCTCCTACAATAGATGGAGCCAGCGTATTGGAGAACAAGTACGGTCTGGAACGCTGACGGAGAATGTCGACAATTTCTTTTTTGGCTGCAGTAAATCCACCGGAAGCGCCACCCATGGCTTTACCAAGCGTTCCTGTAATAATATCCACCCGATCCATACAATTTCTAAACTCATGCACACCCCGTCCGGTCTTTCCAATAAACCCGGTTGAGTGACATTCATCCGTCATTACTAATGCATCATATTTATCAGCTAGGTCACAAATTTTGTCCAATTGAGCAATGGTGCCATCCATTGAGAAGACTCCATCAGTTACAATAATTTTAACTTTAGCCTCTGAAGCCGATTTCAGCTGCTCCTCAAGGTCAGTCATATCATTGTTTTTGTATCTGTATCGGGCCGCCTTACACAACCTTACTCCGTCTATAATTGATGCATGATTAAGCGAATCTGAGATGATGGCATCTTCTGGTCCAAGGAGGGGCTCAAACACACCACCATTTGCATCAAAAGCCGCAGCATAAAGAATGGTGTCTTCCATGCCAAGAAACTCTGAAATCTTCCGCTCAAGTTCTTTATGGATGTCTTGAGTACCACAGATAAACCTTACTGAAGACATGCCAAAACCATGGGAGTCGATGGTGTTTTTTGCAGCCTCTATCACTTTTGGGTGAGAGGATAATCCTAAATAGTTATTGGCACAAAAGTTAATTACCTCCGAGCCATCAGAAAGCGTAATGTCAGCATCTTGAGGGGACGCTATTATACGTTCTTTCTTATATAGGCCTGCTTCTTTAATCTCTTCGATCTCTTTTTCTAATCTTGGCTTTAGCGATTTATACATGTTAGCTTGTTTTCGGTTTTAATGGTTTTATTTTAGATCGCATGGCTTTTGGTGGGGTAGTCTTTTTTACGTCAACCTCTTCTAAAAGCTTATAATTTCTGCGAATTTTATTAATCAAAAAAAGTTTTTGTTGTGTGAAGCTATCTGGATGAACCTGAGAAAAAATCTGATTGAACTCTTCGTATTGAAGGGGTTCTGCCTCCTTAAATTTTGCCGGATTAATTTTTTTTACGGCCAGATACTCATCAAACTTCATGGGAACAAATTTAATGGAAGCAAGTTTTCTAACGGGTTGTAAATTTGCAATTCTAAAACCTCATAAGAATAACCATTAACCCATGGATAAAATCCTAATCATAGGTGCTTGCGGACAGCTAGGCACAGAGCTAACACTAAAATTGAGAGAACTAAAAGGAACTGAAAATGTGATAGCTTCAGATTTACTTGATGAGCCTGTAGAGTTGTTAAGTGGTGGTCCTTATGAAAAGCTTAACATTCTCAATAAAGAATCATTTCAGATCATTTTAGAGGAACATAACATCACTCAGGTATATCATCTAGCAGCTGTTTTATCAGCTAAAGGAGAGCAGAATCCACATTTCGCATGGCAACTGAATATGGATAGTCTGCTTACCGTACTGGAAGCGGGTAAGGATAAACTTCAAAAAATCTATTGGCCAAGCTCAATTGCTGTATTCGGACCGGATACTCCAAAAGAAAATACACCTCAAAATACGATAATGAGTCCCAACACTGTCTATGGGATATCCAAATTAGCTGGTGAAAGATGGTGTGAGTATTATCATGAAAAATACGGGGTGGATGTAAGGAGTCTAAGGTATCCGGGACTTATTGGGTATAAGGCACTTCCTGGAGGAGGTACAACAGATTATGCTGTTGATATTTTTCATAAAGCGATAGCCGGTGAAAAATATGATTGTTTCCTATCTGAAAATAGTATGCTTCCTATGATGTATATGGATGATGCCGTAAAGGCGACTATTGAGCTCATGGAAACAGCTCCTGAAAATGTAAAAGTTCGGAGTTCTTACAACCTGTCAGCGATGAGTTTTTCTCCGAAAGAAATTGCAGAAGAAATAAAAAAACACTATCCGAATTTTGAGATTACCTATCATCCGGATTTTAGGCAAAAAATAGCCGATAGTTGGCCTGGAAGTATTGATGATAGTGCTGCCAGGAATAACTGGGGGTGGCAACATTCTCATGGACTTACTGAGCTTGTTGAAGTAATGATTGAGAATTTGAAAGAGACAATTGTTTTTGATTAAGGCAATTTTCCACTTTCTTTCCACCTGAAAAACCAAGCAACCATGGAATCTTACGAAAATCTGGCACTTGATTTAACAGATAGCATTCTCACAATTACGATCAACCGAGAGAGTAAAATGAATGCGTTAAACCGCGCTACAATGCTCGAAATCCGAGATGCCTTTCAATATGTTCAGGATAATCCTAAAGATATTAGGGGTGTAATCCTTACGGGTGCCGGAGAAAAGGCATTTGTTGCTGGTGCTGATATCAGTGAGTTCACGGGATTGAGCGAAATGCATGCCCGTAAGTTTGCTGAAGAAGGGCAGGAGATTTTTCAGGAAATTGAGAATTGTCATACACCAGTAATTGCATTGGTAAATGGATTTGCTTTAGGAGGTGGATGTGAATTGGCAATGGCTTGTCATATGAGAGTAGCTGTTTCAAGTGCCAAATTCGGTCAGCCGGAAGTTAACCTTGGATTAATTCCTGGGTACGGAGGAACTCAACGATTGACTCAATTAATCGGAAAAGGTAGAGCATTCGAATTTTTGATGAGTGCAGACATGATTGGAGCTGAAAAAGCTGAGCAAATGGGTCTTGCGAATTATGTGGAGGCAGATAAACAAGCGGCGCATGCAAAAGCAGTTGAATTACTTTCAAAAATCTCATCAAAAGCTCCTTTAGCTATTGGTATGGTTATAGATGCGGTAAATGCATACTTCGAAACTGGCGTTGAAGGGTATCAAACAGAGGCCAACGCTTTTGCAGGGTGTTTCGGAACACAAGATTTCAAAGAAGGTGTTTCCGCATTCTTAGAGAAAAGAAAAGCTGATTTTAAAGGCGAATAATTTTTGTCAATTCTCAAAAAGCTAGCCAGCCAAACAGCAGTATACGGCCTGAGTAGCGTGCTTGGCCGCATGCTTAATTATCTATTAGTCCCACTTTACACATCCGTTTTTCTTCCTGCAGAGTATGGAATTGTCACAGAACTTTATGCATATGTGGCATTTCTAAACATCTTATTTTTCTATGGCTTAGAGACAGCTTATTTCCGATTTTCTTCTCAGGATATCGGATACAATTATTTCAATCTCGCATTTACGAGTATTCTCATTTCCTCGCTATTGTTTTCAGGAATTATATGGCTTTTTTCAGAATCAATAGCCGGAGTTTTACAATATCCAAATAAGGCCTATTTCATTAAATGGCTCGCAGCAATTTTAGCCATAGACGCAATTGTAGCTATCCCTTTTGCCCGTTTACGCCAAAACGGAAAAGCATACCACTTTGCGGTTTTTAAATTATCAAATATTGGTATCAATATTCTGTTGAATTTATTCTTCATCCTTCTATGTCCCATGATTTTGGAAGATGATCCGGGTAGTTTTATCAGTAAGATTTACAACCCTGAAATTGGAGTAGGCTATGTTTTTCTTTCAAACCTGATTGCAAACGGATTGTATCTCTTTTTCTTTATTCCGGATTGGCTAAAGATAAAACTCACTTTCAATTCATCGGAGTGGAAGCGAATGATGAAGTATGCCTGGCCGGTATTAATTATAGGATTTGCCGGAGTGACGAATGAAATGCTAAGTCGTGCTATATTGAAATACAGACTACCTGAAGGCTTTTATGAAGGATATACTAACCTGGAAATTCTGGGAATTTTTGGAGCGTGTTATAAGCTTTCGGTTTTTATGACGTTGGCCGTTCAAGCATTCAGGTATGCTTTTGAACCTTTCTTTTTTAGCCAAGCAAAAGAAAAAAAATCACCGCAGGTCTTTAGCCAGGTAATGACAGGTTTTGTGCTATTCACTGCCTTTAGCTGGCTCACCCTATCTGTATTCATGCCGTATTATGCACCAATTTTCTTAAGACAGGAGAGTTATTTATTGGCCCTAAATGCTGTGCCTTGGTTGCTTGGAGGAGGATTATTTTTAGGAGTGTTTTACAATTTGTCGTTATGGTATAAACTGACTGATAAAACACTTTATGGGGCCTACATTAGCCTTATTGGTGCATTTGTAACATTTCTTCTCAACTGGATACTGATTCCGGTTATGGGTTATCTAGGAAGTGCAGTTGCTACGTTTGTTACTTACTTATTGATGGTTATTATTTCCTATCTATGGGGTATGCGGCATTATCCGGTTCCGTACCAGATTGTTAAAGTGCTTACATACGTAAGTTTGGCTGGTTTAGGAATAATTTTAAATGAGGTGACACAACAATCAATCTTTAAGACTGTTTTGATCGTATTAATCTATCTAACTTTGCTAATAATTTTAGAAAGAAAATCATTTCAAAAGCGTAAAGCTAATTAGCTAAATTCAACAACTTTTTTCATGAATTTGATCATTCCGATGGCCGGAAAAGGAAAGAGACTTAGGCCACATACACTGACTACTCCGAAACCTTTAATCCCCATTGCTGGTAAGCCTATTGTTCAACGGTTGGTGGAGGATATTGCAGAAGTCACTCCTGAAAAAATCGAAAATATTGGATTTGTAACAGGCGATTTCGATGAAGAAATCAAGAACCAGTTACGAACAATAGCAACTGAAGTGGGCGCTAAAGCTCATTTCTATGTTCAGGAGACCGCAGAGGGAACAGCGCATGCCATTGCTTGCGCCAATGAAATATTGGAAGGTAGAGTCACAGTTGCTTTCTCCGACACGTTGTTTAGAGCAGATTTTAAGCTTAATCCGGAGGATGATGGAATCATTTGGACCAAGCAGATTGAGGATCCCAGTGCATTCGGTGTAGTTAAGACAAATGAAAAAGGAATTATTACTGACTTTATTGAAAAGCCGAAAGATTTCATCTCCGATCAGGCCATTATTGGAATTTACTATTTTAAAAAAGGAGAAGATTTGAAGGCCGAAATTGATTTTCTAATCAAGAACAACATCAGAGGTGGAGGTGAGTTTCAACTGACAATGGCACTTGAAAGCTTGAAAAATAAGGGCACGAACTTCACAATTGGCACGGTAAATGAATGGTTGGACTGTGGGAATAAAGCTATTACGGTGGCGTCCAATTCAAAATATCTTTCATTCCTGAAAGGGAAAAATCTAATTTCTGAAAAGGCAAGTATCGAAAATTGCGAGATTATTGAGCCGGTTTTCATAGATGAAGGTAGCTCTGTTTCGAACTCTACTATTGGACCTAATGTTTCCATAGGTAAAAAATGCAAGATTAGTAACTCTAAACTCTCTGAATCGCTCATTCAAAATAACACGACGTTAGAAGACGTTGATTTAACCAACTCAATGATTGGAAACTTCGTTAATTTGAAAAGCCAGCCCAAATCAGTTAGTTTGGGAGACTACAGCGAATGGTAAAGCAATGCGTATACTACTTTTTTCAGTACTCTTAATGACATCACTTCTTTCTTTTTCTCAAAGGAAAAAGAAGGATGTTATTATTCCTCAAACCCAAGAGGATTCGCTTAAACTGGAAGGAGTAATAGTCGAAGCTGAAAAACAATTAATTCTTGAGAATTATGCTAAGGCGTTAGAAAACTTCCATGTAGCTATGGAAATGAACTCCCAAAGCGCCGCAATCCATTTTAAAATAGCTGAGGTACTTGCCAAAAGTAATGAAGGTCAAAAGGCTCTTCCTTACGGGTTAAAAGCAATTGATTTAGATCCCGAAAACAAATATTACAGGTTAGGGCTAGCTCGTATTTATCAATCAATCGGATTCTACATAGATGCTGCAAAAACATATGAAGAGTTATTGGAAAAATTTCCTTCTGAAGAAAACGCGCTTTATGAGCTTGCTGAGCTTTATCAACTCACTGGTAGAAGAGAAGATATGTTTCGAGTGTTTGATTTAATCGAAGCTCAGCTTGGTGTCAAAGAAGAAATTACACGTGAAAAGCAGCGTATCTATATGAAAGAGGGCAAGCTTGATAACGTAATAGCAGAGTTCCAGAAATTGATTGATGCGTATCCAAATGAGGCTTCTTACAAAGCAGAATTAATTAATTTCTTAATTCAAAACAGGAGGTTAGATCTAGCCGCCAAAGCAATTGAAGAGTATGAAAGCTCTGAGTCAGCATCTTCTCGAATTACACTTATGAAAAGTGAACTAGCCTGGATGAATGGTGAGAGAGCTAAGTCACTAGATCTTTTAGAGGATGCATTTGAAACAAGTTCAATTGATTTTCAATCAAAATTTCAAATTCTTTCAAATTACTTGGGAATGAAGCCTAACCCTGCCGAAAGAAGTATTTTAACTCAGATAGCGGTAAAGCTGGCAGATCACCATCAGGATGAGTTTAAGGCTCAGGCATTTGTTGGAGATCTACTATATCAGGATGGCAAAAGTCAGGATGCAGTTCGCTACTACTTGAATTCTGTAAACCTAAGTCCTGCCAACTACTCAGTATGGCAAAATATTTTAAATATTGAAGCTGACCTCAGCCAATATGATAGTCTTGTAATCCATGCCGAAAAGGCGCTTGAATATTTTCCTAATCAGGCACTCCTCTATTATTTCTCAGGAACCGGCTATTTAATTCAAAAAGATTTTAAGAAGGCGGTAAGGATGCTGGAACAGGGGAGGAAATATACAATTGACCCCAAGTTATTAACGGTAATTTATGGGCAGTTGGGAGATGCTTATAACGGGCTTAAGGAATCAGATAAGTCCTACCAAGCTTATGATAAGGCACTTATGAATGGTCCCAATAATGACCATGTACTTAACAATTATAGCTACTTTCTGTCGCTGGCCAATGAAAATTTAGATAAAGCACTGGAGATGTCAACTCGACTTGTAGAGCAGCATCCAAACAATCCAACTTATCTTGATACCCATGGCTGGGTGTTGTATACCAACGGAAAATTCAAAGAGTCTAAAAAATATCTGGAAAAAGCAGCATCATTGGATGATGATGGCACAGTCATTGAACATTACGGAGACGTATTATTTCAGCTTGGGGAAGTCGAAAGAGCTATTAAACAATGGGAGAAAGCCAGGGACTTAGGTAACGCATCTGAATTAATAGAAAAGAAAATCGCGGATCGCAAGCTATATGAATAAGCTGATTGTAATATGTGTTATCGGTGTGCTGGCCTTATCGTCGTGTAATAGAAAGGTAGGAGCTATTTTTGGAAAGAAGTCAGAAAAACTTGAAGTCGTAGACCCACAATTCAAGTTTTTTACGGCCAAAGCTAAATTCAAATTTGATGATGGAGAAAAGGATATCTCAGCCACTGCAAACTTTAGGATAAAAAAAGACTCCATTATTTGGCTTTCGATTACGCCCGGATTTGGCATTGAGGTAGCTCGGGTACTTATGGATACAGAAAATGTTTTTGTATTGGATAAGCTCAATAAGCAGTACTATGAATATACGTTTGATGAGCTCTCCAAGGAGTATGATTTTGACTTTAATTTCAAAATGATTCAGTCTGTCATTTTGGGAAACTTGGTTGAACCTTACAAAAAACAGAAAGTAGATAAGTCTGACAATTATTTTTCTTACACTGCCTCTAAAGGGGTATATCTCTTTCATAATTTTATTGGGGCCAAGAGTATGAAACTTGAGAAAGTTGAAGTATTTGATGAGGACACAAGAAATACGATTTCAGTAAATTACAGAGATTTTATTTTGGTAGATGATCAGGTTTTTCCAAATGAAATTTCTGCAGTTATCGATTATGAATCCGAAAAAAAGCCAAATACAGAGATCAATATTTCTTACAGTAAAATGGCTATTGTGGATGGGCCAATCAGCTTCCCATATGCTGTACCAAGTAAATATGAGAAGAAGTAGATACCTCTTTATTTTACTGATTATTCCTACTCTTTTTTTTAGCATAGATACTCATGCACAGAAGACCAAAAGTCAGCTGGAAAAGGAAAAAAAAGAAAACCTCAGAAAAATAGCTGAAGCGGAGCGTATACTGAGCGAAACTGCTGATGAAAAGAAAGCCACTTTAGGACAATTACAGGCGTTAAATCAACAGATAAATGCCAGGGAATCTTTGATACGATCTATAGGCTCGGAAATTCGAATACTAGATAATGAAATCATTGATTTAAAAATCGTTGTTTCATCGCTCCAAAATGATCTCATTCAATTGAAAGAAGAATATGCCGACCAGATTTATTCATCATACAAAGCAAATAGGGGTAATAGTAAGTTGATGTTTTTATTCTCTGCCACGAATTTCAACCAACTTTTACAGCGATTAAAATATCTAGAACAATATTCAGACGCCAGAAGGTTACAGGCTGAGCAAATTGAAGTAGTAACTAAAGAGCTAAATGACCAGCGCAGCAAGGTCGAAGCGAAGCGGGCAGAACAGCAACTTTTGTTAAACCAACAAGTAAGAGAAAGCAGGAAGCTAGCCAGATCTAAGAAAAAACAATCGGAATTAGTGGCCCAGCTAACCAAAAAGGAACGTCAACTAAGAAAAGAGCTTGAGAATAGAAGAGAAGCTAATAGAAAACTAAATACCTTAATAGCTAAGATTATTGAAGATGAAGCAAGAAAATCTTCGACGGCATCTACAGCTGAAGCCGCGAGTGCAGCAGAGCTCACAAAGCTTTTTGAGTCTAAAAAGAACAACCTGACCTGGCCAGTGGGTTCGGGGTTTATTTCCGCAAAATTTGGAAAGCAGCCGCACCCTGTACTAAAAAGGATCACTGTCGTAAATGATGGAGTGGGAATTCAAACTGAAAAAGATTCTCCTGTTAGGGCTGTTTTTGAAGGGGAGGTAACACTTATCGGCACGATACCTGGAAAAAACAATGTGGTGGTTATCAGGCATGGCTCCTATTTGACCGTATACGCCCAACTAAAAAATATCAATGTTAAAAAAGGCCAAAGAGTAAGGTCCAACGATATTATAGGTGAAGTCTACACTGACCGTGACGGAATTTCGGAGCTAGAATTTCAAGTTTATAAGGGTACAACTAAGCTAAATCCGGAAAATTGGCTGGCTTTTAAATAGGCCATTGCTTGTAGGTAAATAGTAAATAATTGTAGCTTTTCTGTAAGCTGGCTGGTTTAATACTTATCTTTGTATTCTAAATCAAGGACAAATGCAATACTTACTATTTATTGGAGGTCTCGGATGGACAGAGTTTCTGATTATTGCTCTGTTTATAATCATTTTCTTCGGAGCGAAGAAAATTCCTGAGATAGCGCGTGGCATGGGAAAAGGGATAAGAGAGTTCAAGGATGCTACTAAAGAAATTAAGAACGAAATAAACGAAGGCTCTAACGACGAACAAAAGGCGTAATCCTTGAAAAATTTCCAATCCATCTCTGAAATTAGAGACGAGATAACTGCTGGTAAATTGACTGTTCATCAGTTAGTACAACATTATCTTAATCAGATCGAAGAAAAAAACGGAAGGCTAAATGCCTTCCTTTCTGTTTATGGCGACTCTGCTTTACAAAGAGCTCTCCTAATTGATAAGAAAATAAGGTCAGGAAAGGCCAGAAGGTTGGCCGGTATGATTATCGGGATAAAAGATGTTTTTGCACTTGAAGGTCATAGGCTACAATGTGCAAGTAAAATTCTCGAGGGATTTGAATCTCAATATACAGGCACCTGCGTTCAGCGTTTGCTCGATGAGGACGCAATTATCATAGGGCATCAAAATTGCGATGAATTTGCTATGGGTTCATCGAATGAAAATTCAGCATTTGGACTAGCTAGAAATCCAGTTGATGAGACTAAAGTACCTGGAGGATCTTCAGGGGGGTCCGCAGTGGCTGTTGCTTCAGACATGTGTCAGGTCTCGATAGGTTCAGATACCGGAGGATCTGTTCGTCAGCCTGCATCTTTTTGTGGTGTTATTGGGCTCAAGCCAACGTATTCACGTATATCAAGACATGGGTTAGCTGCTTACGCCAGCTCGTTCGATACCGTAGGTGTTATTTCAAAAAGTATAGAGGATGCTGCATTGGTGCTGGAAATAATGTCTGGCCCAGATGATTTTGATAGTACCATATCTAATAATCAGGTTCCGAATTATCACAAGTTTCAATCGACGAAGAAATACAAGGTTGGCTATCTAAGTGAAGCCATTTCGCACGAAAGTTTAGCTGTCGAAATCAAAGAGTCAACAAGTAAAATACTTGAGCAACTAGCTGCGCTGGGGCATCATGTAGAAGAAACTCATTTTTCAAAACTTGATTATATACTTCCAACCTATTATGTTTTGACAGCAGCTGAAGCGAGCTCAAATTTGTCACGCTATGATGGAGTGCGATATGGACGCAGAACACCAAGCAATGATCTGGAGGTGATGTACAAAGAATCCAGGTCAGATGGATTTGGTGATGAAGTAAAACGGAGGATTATGACTGGGACCTTCGTTTTGAGTGCAAGCTATTATGATGCTTACTATTCAAAGGCACAAAAAGTACGAAAGATTATTAAAGATGAAACCGAAAAATTATTTGAAGAATACGATTTTTTGATCTCCCCTACTACTCCTACCACTGCATTTAAAATTGGTGAGTTAAACAAAGATCCACTTCGAATGTATCTTGAAGATTTATATACCGTTCAGGCTAACGTTACAGGCATTCCTGCTATATCATTGCCAATAGGAATTGATAAAGACGGATTGCCAATAGGAGTTCAGGTAATGTCTAAAAGCTTTAATGAGTTAGAATTGCTTGATATTTCAAATCAAATCATTACTTTCAAAGATCAAAATAGATAGGATATGATACGAAAATGGTTCCTGACAGGGATTATGTTCATTTCATTAGCAGCGAAAGGACAGGAATTTCAGCTTACTGAGGTAATTCCTGACAATACGTACGATGAGATTGCGGATCGGATGTCGTGTATTGAAAAAGAAGTGCCGCTTGTTTTCAATGAGCGGGTCAAGGCCTTTATAGAATATTTTGCTGTAAAGGACCGGGAATACACCAAGGATATCATCCGCAAAAAGGAGCTTTATTTTCCCCTATTTTCAGAAACTCTTGCGCGCCACAACATGCCTGATGAGTTGAAGTACCTGGCGATAGTTGAATCAGGCCTCAGACCGAACGCAATTTCCAGGGCAAATGCTGTTGGCTTATGGCAGTTTATTTCTTCAACAGGGAAAATGTATGGATTGCATAGCAACTGGTATGTAGATGATCGGATGGATCCGGTAGAAGCTACCGATGCTGCTGCCAGACATCTTAGGGATCTTTATAGGATGTTTAATAGTTGGGAACTTGCCTTGGCAGCTTACAATTGTGGTCCGGGTAATGTCCGAAAGGCTATTCGAAGAAGTGGCTATAAAAAGGAATTTTGGGAAATTTACAGATACCTTCCACGAGAGACGCGATCATACGTTCCTCAATTTGTAGCAATTACCTACCTATTCAACCACTTGGAAGAACATGGTTTTGAGGAGCAGCCTGAGATGTATTATCCAGAAATGGATACCATAATGATTTCACAATATTTTCATGTTGAGACATTTTGCAATCAATTAGGCCTTTGCCTCGATGATATGCTTTTGTGGAATCCACAAATTAAGCGAGGTGCACTACCGGAAGGAACAAAAAACTTTGCACTAAAAATTCCTGTAGAATGGAAGGAAGAGATTGTATCCAACAGAAACCATTTATATGATACAGCCTCAAAAGTTGGTAAAGAGCACTTGGACTATTTGGCACGAAATACCCCAGGTAGTACCTATGGAAGAGAGCGACTTTATTACAGGGTGCGGAGTGGAGATGTTCTGGGAACAATAGCCAGACAATACGGAGTTCGTGTTTCTGATATCAGATCCTGGAATGGAATCAGAGGGAACCTAATAAGAGTAGGTCAAAGGTTGAGTATTTGGGTGTTGCCTACTTATAATTCACAAACCAAGAATCTCTATGCCTCATCATCTTCACCATCAACTCCAACGGCCACAACCAAAAAAGCGACAGTTCCGGAGAATTCTTCAGGTAAATTATATACCGTGAAGTATGGAGATTCCTTATGGAGCATAAGTAAGAGTAACAACACAAGTATTGAAAAATTAAAGCGAGCGAATCAACTCAGTTCAAATGTGATAAAACCAGGTCAGTCGCTTGTAATACCCAATTAACTATTCTTCAGATTCAGGTAACCAGCTTTAATCGAACGGAATAGTTTTTGCTTGGTTTGTTCCGGATTTTAAATAATATCTAATGTACAAATACATATTTCTATTCATCGCAATCACTTTTAGTTGCAGTGAGGCGGCCAGGGAAAATAGAAGAAAAGACATGCTTCCAACCGCAAGAGGAGAAGCAGATGAAATCATTCTGGTAGTTGATTCAACCCTTTGGGCAGATACCCTTGGTCTTTCTGCTGAATTGAAAAAAACATTCACGGCTCCAATGTTGGGACTGCCTCAGGATGAGTCACTATTTAATGTAAGTAAGGTCAATCCCCGAAGGCTGAATTCAGTTCTTAAGTCTGCCAAGAATATGGTTTTTGTTATGACATTAGATAGCAAGACAGCAGATAGTCGAGTGCTTCGGCAATTCTTTACCGATCAATCCCTGAATCAAATCAAGCGAGATACTTCCATGTTTATGCGATCTCAAAGAGACTTATTCGCCAAAGGACAAACGGTGATGTTTCTGTTCTCATCGACAGAAGATCAGCTAGCTAAGAAAATCAATTACAATAGATCGCAGATTCGTGAGTTCTTTGAAACTTCCGCACGAGAAACAATTAAAGAAAAACTGTTTAATAGCCCCAAAAAGCAATTAGCTAATCGAATTAAGGAAAGTCACAATGTTGAGCTGACGGTTCCGTATGGTTGGGAAAAAGCACGAGATCTCAAAAATTTTGTTTGGTTGAGAAAAATGGATGCAGAAACCGAGCAAAGCATTTTCATATACTACGAGCCATATACCGATCAGGGGGTCTTCAATGAGATAGGTGAGTTTAGGGATAAGGTCACTGAAACGAATCTCTATGATGGGGAAAACCCAGATGTGTATATACAGCGACAAGAAATTATTCCAGTTTTCACAGAGCGAGTTAATTTCAACGGTCATTTTGCTGTCGAGGCAAGAGGACTATGGAAAATTAGTGACAATTCCCGTGGGGGTCCTTTTTTAAGTTATACAATTGTTGACGAAGAAGAGGGGCTGATTTATTACATTGAAGGCTATGTGGATTCTCCTGGAACCAGAAAAAAACACCTTGTTCGGGAACTTGAAGCAATCTTATCCACATTTAAAACCAAGAGTGATATTGCCACCACTCCAGATCCTTCTTAATCTTCCGGAATAATTGCTTATTCCTTTTTAGTTGGTGACCTTTGAAGGTTGGACAATCGTCCAATCCAACTTTAACCAATTGCGGATGAGTACAACGAAGATTAGACCTAAAGAAGCATTAGAATATCACTCAAATAAACCAGCCGGAAAGATTGAAGTAAACTCTACCAAATCGGTGAGTTCTCAACATGATTTGGCACTTGCTTATTCACCAGGAGTTGCTGAACCGTGTAAAGAGATTGCCGAAAATCCAGATGATGTTTACAAATACACTGCCAAGGGAAATCTAGTAGGTGTTATTTCCAATGGAACCGCAGTTTTAGGATTAGGAAATATTGGGCCTGAGGCTTCCAAGCCTGTAATGGAGGGGAAAGGAGTATTATTCAAAAAATTCGCTGGAATTGATGTGTTCGACATTGAAATTAATGAAGAAGATCCGGATAAATTCATAGAGATTGTAAAGTCGCTGGAGCCTACGTTTGGTGGTATCAACCTTGAAGATATTAAGGCCCCTGAAAGCTTCAAAATAGAACAAACGTTGAGGGAGCAAATGAGCATACCAATCATGCATGATGATCAGCATGGTACGGCCATTATTTCCAGTGCAGCACTTTTGAACGCCTTAGAAGTTGTCGATAAGAAAATTGAGGATTTGAAGATCGTAGTGAGTGGGGCAGGTGCTGCAGCCATTGCTTGCACCAACCTTTATGTCTCTTTGGGAGCTAAGAAAGAGCATATTCTCATGGCTGACAGCAAAGGGATCCTCAATGAGAGCAGAAAAGGACTCGATGAGATCAAATCCAAATATGCAACTAAGCAAAAAATAGATTCGCTTGAGGATGCGATGAAAGGTGCGGACATGTTCCTCGGATTATGTATTGCAGATGTGGTAACACCCAAGATGTTGAAATCTATGGCGGACAATCCCATTGTATTTGCATTGGCTAATCCCAATCCAGAGATAGCTTATGATCTGGCCATAAAAACCCGGAAAGATGTCGTAATGGCCACAGGTCGTTCTGACCATCCAAATCAGGTTAATAATGTTCTTGGTTTCCCATACATCTTTAGAGGTGCACTCGATGTAAGGTCTACCGCCATTAATGAAGAGATGAAACTCGCTGCAGTTAAAGCGATTGCAGAGCTGGCTAAAGAGCAGGTTCCTGATATTGTGCTTAAAGCATATGGAAAAGCAAGTATCAAATTTGGGAGTGATTACCTGATCCCTAAACCTATGGATCCAAGATTGATAACCACTATTTCTCCAGCTGTAGCCAAGGCAGCCATGGACACAGGTGTGGCTCGAATCCAAATTAAGGATTGGAAAAAATATGAGGATGAATTACTTGAACGAGTTGGATTAGATCAACGATTGATTTCAAGATTTGTCTATCGTGCTCGACAGAATCCTAAAAAAGTAGTCTTTGCTGAAGCTGACCATGTCAATATCTTGAAAGCGGCGCAAATGACGCTCGATTCAGGCATTGGTACGCCAATTCTAATGGGTAAACAAAAAATTATAAAAGGCCTCATTGAGGAACATGAACTAGATGCAATTAAAGATTGCGATATCATCGACCCAAACGAGCATATAGATAAAGTTGAAGAATACGCTGCTGAGTATACAAAAATCCGTCGCAGAAAGGGAATGACTATGCACTTGGCCCGCAAAGCCATGACTAGTCGTACGTACTTTGGAATGATGATGGTAGAGAAAGGTGAAGCGGACGTCCTCATCTCTGGCCTATCTAATGACTATCCTAAAACCGTATCGCCAGCACTACAGATTGTTGGAATGGAAGAGGGTGTTAATAAAGTGGCTGGAATGTACATCATGAATACTCCACGAGGCAACTACTTCTTCGCTGATACAACGGTTAATATGAATCCAACTGCGGAAGAGTTAGTTGGAATAATTGGCTTAACACATCGCGCTGTTAAGTTCTTCGATTATGAGCCAAAAATTGCCGGATTATCGTTTTCAAACTTTGGCTCTGCGAAAGGAGATGTGCCACAGAAAATGGCAAAAGCAGTTAAGCTAGCGAAAGAAAAATGGCCTAGCATGATAATAGATGGGGAAATTCAAGCGAATGTGGCACTAAATAAAAACTTACTTGAAGAACTTTATCCATTTAGTGACCTGAAAGGACACAGTGTTAATACACTGATATTCCCTGACCTTCAGTCAGGAAATATTGCTTATAAAACCTTAATGGAAATTGGTGGAGCAGAAGTTATCGGACCTATTTTGATGGGAATGAAAAAGTCTGTTCAGGTCCTTCAATTGGGTAGCTCAGTAAAAGAGATTTATAATATGGTGGCGATTGCCGTTGTTGACGCAGGCGTGGAAAATAGAGACGGCTTATGATTACATACTTAAAAGGGCGTTTGGCATTCAAGGACCCAACCCATTTGGTCGTTGATGTTGGAGGTGTCGGATACGAAGTAAAAATAAGTCTCATCACCTATTCTCAGGTAAAGGATAAGGAAGACATTTTAATTCAGACCTATCTCCATGTAAAGGAGGATTCTCACACCCTTTTTGGTTTTTATGAAAAATCAGAAAAGAAGAGATTTCTTGATTTACTTTCCATAAATGGAGTTGGACCAAGTACTGCGCTCATGATACTGTCATCTCTTGATGCAAAAGAATTACAAGCAGCCATCATTCAAGAGGACGTCAAAACCATCCAATCAGTAAAGGGCATAGGTGGAAAAACAGCGCAACGAATTATCCTTGAATTAAAGGATAAAATGAAAAAAGAAGGATTACTTGATAAATCTGTTGAAATTCAGCCACGGTTTGATAATACACTTCGTTTTGAGGCGTTATCAGCCTTGACTACTTTGGGAATAAATAAGTCTGCAGCTGAAAAAACTGTTGATAAGATTTTGAAAGAACACGGAGAGGAGATTAAACTTGAAGAATTAATCAAGCAAGCACTAAAGCGGTCATAACCTAATCTAACTACAAGCGCTTTTTTTGAGAGTAAATCTGCATATACGATTCCTTTTTGCTTTTCTGATTCTGGGTTTTTGTTCAGAAGGATATGCAGGATACCTTCAGGAACAGGATACGGTCAAGGGGGACACGCTTGGACCATATGAACCAAGTAAAAAACCCACCTATCAACCAAGTTATCGATTTGGCGACCCTTTCTCTTTTAGAAGTTCACGTTCGCCTCTTTTCCTCAGAGACCCATCTCAGGTCGATCTTCAGGTTAGGTTTAATCCGGATACAACTTCAGATGATGCTGGGGTAACCTATTCAGTTTATGAAAATATCGGATCGCTTGATTTTCGTCCGGCTTCATTTATGACCTTTGAAGAATTCAATCGATACAATAATTCTCAATTAAACAGAGAATATTTCAAAGATCGATCTGCAGGACTTGATGGTGAGAGTGCAGTCAGTGGCAGAAGCTTAATCCCCAGACTTTACATAAGCCCGGTTTTTGATCGAATTTTTGGAGGGAGTTATGTAGATATCCAGCCTAATGGATTTGTAAATCTGGATTTTGGTGCCCGGTTTCAACGAATTGATAACCCCGCAATTCCCTTGAGACAGCAAAAAAATGGAGCATTCAACTTCAATCAGCAGATAAGTATGAATGTCGTTGGAAAAGTGGGGGAGAAATTAGCCATTACAGCAAATTTTGATAACAATAATACTTTTGATTTCCAGAACAATCTAAAGGTCGAGTACACAGGATATGAAGAGGATATTATCAAACGTATTGAGATTGGTAATGTAAGCATGCCTGTTTCTAATTCTCTGATGAGTGGAGCTCAGTCTTTATTCGGAATTAAAGCCGAGCTGCAGTTTGGAAAACTGTACGTCACCACAGTCTTGTCACAGCAGCGGGGTAGAAATGAAACGCTAACCATTGAAAGTGGATTTCAAGGACGAGAGTTCGAAGTTCAGGCTGCAGATTATGAGGAAAACAGACATTTTTTTCTAGGTC
Organism: Ekhidna sp.; assembly: GCF_039960695.1. Classification (GTDB taxonomy): domain Bacteria; phylum Bacteroidota; class Bacteroidia; order Cytophagales; family Cyclobacteriaceae; genus Ekhidna. The sequence goes on from NZ_JBDVKP010000019.1 coordinate 42,575, forward strand.
ACTTTTTTAGAGACAATTATGAAAGATGGCTTGCTACACTTCCTCAACCTACCTCCGGGGTAAATGTGACGCGAGCAGAGGTTTATGTTCTCAATAGAAATAATGATACGGAGACAACCCGGAATATTGTTGGATTCATGGATCTGGGTGAAGGAACTGTTATCTACAGTTCTGATGATAATGTTCAACCCGGTAGAGGTGGTCCAACCAGAAATGGTGCAAATGATCTCTTTGGAAATCTAACAACCCAATCAGCTGATGGGGTAGATCAGTATATCAATGCCACTTTCCCTTCATTTGAAAGCTCAGTCGATTACGTAAAAGTGACGACCGCCAGAAAACTAGAAGAATCAGAATATAAGATTAATCGTGAGCTCGGTTACATCACACTTACTAGAAGTCTGCAAAGCGATGAAATCTTAGCAGTTGCCTATGAATACACGTTTGACGGGACCGCCTATAAAGTGGGAGAGTTAACTGAGGACTATCAGAGTAGATCTGATGACAAGGTGATTTATTTAAAACTTATTCGTCCAAATAAGATAAATACAGAGGTACCAACCTGGGACCTCATGATGAAGAATATTTACAGCTTGAATGCTGCCCAGGTAGGTCAGGAAGGATTTCAACTTCGGATAATTTATCGGGATGATGCTACAGGTCAGGACAACCCTTCCCTTCATGAAGGAAGGAAATTAAAAGATGAGCCATTGGTTGAAGTTTTCGGTTTGGATCGATTGAATCCAAATGGAGATAGGCAGCCAGATGGAAATTTCGATTTTATCGAGGGATTTACCATAGATCCACAAAATGGCAATATCATATTTCCAGTGTTGGAACCCTTTGGTCAAACCTTAGAAAATCAGTTTGATCCTGATGAGGGCAATCTGGTAGAAAAATATGTTTTCGATGAGCTTTATGAGGAACCAAAAGCCACTGCAGAGCTTAATGCAACTAAAAATAAATTTGTTATATCAGGATTACTAACTGCGGGTTCTTCAAGTGAGATTACACTGCCAGGAATCAATATTGCAGAAGGGTCTGTAATTGTTACTGCCGGAAATACTCCACTTACAGAAGGACTTGATTATACTGTGGACTACAACTTAGGAAGGGTAAGGATACTGAATGAAGGAATACTCAGTTCTGGCAAGACACTACAAGTTTCCTATGAAAAGGCGGATCTATTCAATTTTCAGACCCGGACGTTGACTGGGGCGCGATTTGACTATCGATTCAACGATAATTTCAATATTGGAGCTACGGTCCTCCATCTCAATGAACGACCGGGAGGAATCTCCAGATATGCTGTAGGAAATGAGCCTACCAGTAATACCAAATACGGATTGGATATCAATTATCAGAACGAATCAAGATTTCTTACAAAAATGGTTGACGCCCTTCCTTTGGTAAATACGAAAGAACCTTCTACCATCACCATTAATGCAGAATTTGCTCAGTTAAAGCCGGGCACAAGTAACATTGTAAATGGTGAAGGAACCTCGTATATCGATGATTTCGAAAATGCGATAACACCAATTAACATCATGGGATGGCAGGCCTGGAAACTGGCTGCAACGCCTCGTGTTTTCCCTGAGGCACAAAGTGGGAATCAGGGGTTGAGCTATAATTACAAGAAGGCCAAAATCGCATGGTATACAGTTGATAACAGCATTTTCTACCGGGCGGGGGGCAATGCCAGACCTGCAACTATTTCAGATGCTGATCTGGATAATCATTATGAACGGGCAGTTTTACCTCAGGAGATCTTCAGGCAAAGAGATCAAACCATCGTCAACTTTAATGAGCCGATTTTTGATGTAGCTTATTTCCCAAGCGAAAGAGGACAGTACAATTATAACCCACAAACTAACCCAGACAATACATTACCAAACCCTGAAGAAAACTGGGGAGGTATCACACGGGCTATCACGAATGAAGTAAACTTCAATAAAACAAATATTGAGTACCTAGAATTTTGGCTGATGGATCCATTTATAGATGGTGTTAATGGGATTGTAAAAGATGGAATTGTCAATGGAAACCCACGGCAAACAGGTGGAGGAAAACTATATTTTAATCTTGGTAGCGTGTCTGAAGATATCGCTCCTGATGATATGCATGCATTTGAAAACGGCCTACCAGCCGATGGTGATGTAGGTCAGATCACTACGTGGGGTCAAATTACCCAAGATCAATATCTTACTAACTTTTTCGAAAATTCACCGGGAGCAAGGGATAATCAGGATGTAGGAATTGATGGATTGACAGACGCTGATGAAGCATTAATTCTCCAACAGAATAACATTACCTTAAACCTTAACCCTGAAGAGACTGATATTTCAGCAGATAACTTCAGGTACATTCTTGATTCCTTTTACGATCAGGATGCAGACGCAGACATAGTCAGGCGCTACAAAAATTGGAATGGGATGGAGAATAACTCCCCAATAGCTGCAGGAGGAGGGGACTTCATCCCAGCTTCAACAACTCTTCCTGATAATGAAGATATTAATCAGGATAACACTATTTCGGATCTGGAAGAATATTTTGAATACGAAATTGACCTTACTCCAAAGCCAGGTGTTTCTAATCCAGATGGAGGAAATCTGGAACTTAGCGAATACATAGTAGATCAAATTGAGAGTGGGAATGGAGAATCCTCGTGGTATCTTTTTAGAATACCAATAAAGAACGTAGGAACCCCTCGGGGAACTCCTTCATTTGAAAACATTAAATACATCCGGATGTACCTCACTGACTGGAGTCAACCAGTAGTCTTACGTTTCGCTCAAATGAGATTGGTAGGAAGCCAGTGGCGAAAGTTCGAAAGTGCTTTAAATGAGCCCGGATTAGATGCAATTCCAAATATTGAAACTTCAGATTTTTCCATTTCAGTTGTTAGCATCGAAGAAAATAGTACGTCAACCACAGGTGGAGTGCGGTATGTTCTCCCACCCGGATTAGACCGTGATATTGATAACACCACACCTCAAAACAGAAGAATCAACGAGCAATCGCTCCAGGTATGTGTGGAAGATCTTGACGATAAAGATGCCAGGGCAGTGTATAAAAATGTAAGCTATGATCTGATCAATTATGGTCGGATGAAAATGTTTTTTCATGCCGAAGCATATAATAATGATATGGTTCTTGATGATGAAGTGACTGCTTTTATTCGTTTGGGGACAGATTTTGATGAAAACTACTATGAAATAGAAGTCCCATTGGCAATTACGCCTCCCGACGTTTCAGGCTCGCAAGACGAGATTAGAAGACAGGTTTGGCCGGAACAAAATGAAATAGATATTTCGATAAAGGAGCTTCTGGGGATTAAATCTGAAAGAAACAGGGCTAATCTGGACGAAAATATTCCTTACTCAGTATCGTCAAATGATGGAAAATATACCTTCACAGTAAAGGGGCGTCCGGATATTAGCGCAGTTAAGATTATGATGATTGGTGTGAAAAATCCTGGAGATGAGTCTACCTCCCCAAAATCAGTATGCATCTGGGCCAACGAATTAAGGGTGACAGATTTTGACACAAATGCAGGATGGGCAGCCAACGCAAGAGTAAGCACCAAACTTGCAGACCTTGGAACAATCTCCGCATCTACCAGGTACACTTCAATAGGTTTTGGGGGAATTCAACAACGTATCTCAGAGCGATCAAGAGCTGAGACCAGGCAGTATGATATATCTGCAAACTTGAATCTGGAAAAATTCCTAAGACCAGATAAGACCGGGCTCGTCGTACCAATGTTTGTTAGCTATGAAAAAACAAGAATCACACCCCAGTTTGATCCACTGGATCCAGATGTCCCATTAGAAGCATCCCTGGAGGCTTTTGATAGTTCTCAGGAGCGGGAAGAATATAGAAGAATAGTAGAGGACCGAACGACACGCCGGAGTATCAACTTTACAAATGTCCGAAAGGAAAAAGTGAATCCGGATGCGAGAAGTCATATTTATGATGTTGAGAATTTGTCTTTTAGCTATGCCTACAGTGATCGAATTTCAAGTAATGTAAACACCCAAACATTATTGAATAAGACGGTGAGCGGAGGTGTGAACTATAATTATTCGCCAGCTGCTTTAAGTATTGAACCATTCGGTGAATCGGAGAAATTGAGCTCACCCTATTTTGCACTTATCAAAGACTTCAATTTTTCTCCAATACCAACAAATTTTTCCTTCTCCACCAATCTGAGAAGAGATTTTAGGTCGATTATTTATTATGATGACAACCTCGAGCCCTTAGATGAAAAAGATGAGATTTTTTACGAAAGAACCTTCTCTTTTGCTAGAAACTATAATCTACGATGGGATATTACCAAGAGTCTTGGTTTTACATATGGTGCAACAGCAAATGCACTGATAGATGAACCAAGTGGAATAATTGAAGGCGACATTAATACTAAAGCTGAGCGAGACTTTATCTGGGATCAAATTTTCTCTCTCGGTCGAATGAAGAATTTCAGTCAGAGCTTACAACTCAACTATTCTCTCCCATTGGATAAGTTACCATTTACCGATTGGTTAAGTGCCGATTCGCGGTATTCAGTAGGCTATGGCTGGATTGCAGGTGCCATCGATCAGGGAGGTCAAGATGGTACTCCACTTTTTGATGATGAGGGAGACGAAATTGATCTTTTCTTTGGAAATACGATTAATAACCAACGCACAATTGGATTTACAAGTAGAGTTGATATGAATAAACTTTACAATAAACTCACTTTTCTTAAAAATGCGAATGATCCTCCTGCCAGAGGGGAGTCAGTCAGTCCGGGTAATAGCGCATTGCGATTTCTTATGATGTTAAAGTCTATAAACGGAACATATAACATCAATGAAAGTACTACTTTGCCTGGATTCAAACCAAACGCTTTTTTAATTGGTCTGGATGATGAGTTTGATGCACCTGGTTTTGAGTTCATATTGGGTAGTCAGGATCCTGGGATTAAGCAAAAAGCGGCTACAAGTGGATGGTTAGTTGAAAATGAAAATTTAAACTCACAATTCAAACAAACGTTCGGGACGGATATTGATGTCAAAGCGGACTTTGAACCGGCTAAAGACTTAAGGGTACAATTGACCTGGAATCGCGGATTGAATAATCAATATCAAGAAATATTTCGGTTCAATGAGACGGGAGGGTTTGAAACCTTGACACCTTCGAGAAGCGGCAGTTATTCGATATCATACTTAACCATTAATACGGCGTTTCAAAAAGATGGTCCTGAAAACTCATCTGATGCATTCAGCCAGTTCGAGCAAAATCTAATTGAGATTCGTGAAAGATTAAATCGAATCAACACTGATGGTGAATATGATACCTTATCGCAAGATGTGCTAATTCCTTCTTTCCTTGCTGCCTATTCAGGACAAAACGTAAATGATGTATCTCTTACACCTTTCCCAAAAACACCGCTTCCAAACTGGAGATTTGATTATACAGGATTGATCAATATTCCGGCTCTTTCCGAATTGTTTTCTTCCTTCACTGTTTCGCATGGTTATAATTCGACCTATAGCGTGTCTAGTTTCACAAATTCTTTGGAATATGGTGTGGATAAAATAGGGCTTCAAAATGACATACTTAATTATCCGTTAGCAGAGGACGATAGCACCGGGAGGTTGGTTCCTGTATACATCATTAATCAGGTAATGATTTCAGAGCAATTTGTGCCTTTGATCGGATTCAATGTGCGAACAAAGAATAATATTTCTACAAGATTGGAATTCCGGAAAAGTCGAAACCTGGCGCTAAATATGTCCAATGCACAGGTTACCGAAACTGTAAACAATGACGTAACTCTTGATATTGGGTACTCAAAAGTAGGTTTCAAGTTACCTTGGAAGTTTCAGGGAAGAACTGTGACTTTGGAAAACGACTTAACCATGCGAGTTGCAGCATCAGTAAGAGATAGTAAAACTGTGCAGAGAAAAATTAACGACAGCAGCACGATTACCAATGGGAATTTAACCTGGCAAGTAAGACCCACAATTACTTATAAAATCAATAATCAGCTTGATTTTACTTTTTATATGGAAAGAAATGTAACTGACCCAAAAGTGCTTAGTTCATACAAGCGTGCGACGACTGCATTTGGGGTTCAGTTAAGATTTGGTCTCGCACAGTAGGGGAGTTCCATTCTAAGGTTTATTTTTGGCTGCTATTATCAAAACCATTTAACCAAATGAACATTCCATCAGATTTACATTATACCAAAGATCACGAATGGGTAAAAATAGAAGGTGATATCGCTACTGTTGGTGTTACCGATTTTGCTCAGGGTGAGTTAGGAGATATTGTATATGTTGAAATTGAAACCGAAGGCGAGTCACTTGATGCAGGTGAAGTTTTTGGAACAGTTGAAGCAGTAAAAACAGTATCAGATCTTTTTATGCCTCTTTCCGGTGAGGTGATCGAAATAAATGATGCACTTGAATCAAATCCTGAGGTAGTGAATAGTGATCCCTACGGAGAGGGATGGATGATTAAGATAAAAATTTCTGATCAGGGAGACCACTTGATTTCAGCCGAAGATTATAAGGCAGAAGTCGGAGGATAGGAAATTTTGGAATGTTTTTTGCTTTAATAGCGTAAATACCTTCGTCCTTTTGGTATATAAAATTTGAAGGGCATATATTTGATGTTCAACTTCATAAAAGAAGGAATATGGAACCGAAAAAAAATCCTAAAATAGACCTATCCAGACAGTCAGGTATGTTCCTGAATATTGGAATGGCGGCCAGCTTATTGTTGGTGATTGTGGCTTTCGAGTGGAGGTCATATGATGATACTGGTCTTATGGACCTAGGAAACGTGGATGATGACTTTGAAGATATCATCGATATTCCACCTACCGAGCAACCACCTCCCCCACCTCCAAAAGTTCAAGTTCCTGAGATTATCGAAGTTCCGGATGAGGAAGAAATCGAGGAAGAAATTGAAGTTGAACTTGATGTTGAGGTTACAGAAGAGACAGTAGTAGAAGAAATTGTATTCGAAGAAGCTCCGGAAGAGGAGAACGTAGATGAGATTTTTACAATTGTAGAAGAATCTGCTTCTTTCCCAGGTGGAATTACTGCTTTCTACGAGTACTTAAAGAAAGAGCTTAAGTATCCAAGACAAGCACAGCGTATGGGTATTGAAGGCAGAGTGTTCGTGCAGTTTGTAGTGGAGCGAGATGGAACACTTACTGATATCCATGTTGTAAAAGGAATCGGAGCTGGATGTGATGAAGAAGCGGTAAGAGTGCTTAAAGAGTCTCCAAAATGGAAGCCTGGAAAGCAAAGAGGAAAGCCTGTACGACAAAAAATGATTCAGAATATTCTATTCAAGTTTGCGAACTAATAGATAGAAATTATGATATAGAAAGCCTCTTGAAATTCAAGAGGCTTTTTTTATTTTATCATGCTACCATGAACTGTCCTCCAGCTCCTCTTTTTTAGCGAAATACTGTTTGGTGAAAGAACTATAATCTTCAGGTGATTGAAGTGTTTCAAGTTTTTGAAGTGTTTGGTCAGCATATTCAATCAGATTCCAATCCAAAGCAATAAGTGCATATTTCTTGAGTAGTTTGATGCTATATGGATTTATCTCTGTCGCATCAACTAACAATTCGTAACCGCCTGACATTCCTTTTTGATTAAGGGTCTCAACAACAGCAATTACCTGATCTTCATGAAATGCATTCATTCTTCCCAGCTTGACTAACGTCCTTTCATCAAGTGAATCGAGAAGTGGAATGTCTCTTTTTCGATTTTCGGGAACTTGGAAAGACTCAAGCTTTTCCAAAACTATATTTGACTGGTCTGTTAGCTCCGGGTTTTTCTTTAAACTGTTCAAAAGTATTCCTGGAATCTCATTAGATCTCCTCAGATGTGCCAGTGCATCTATTTTTCCAAATAGAGACTCATTATGTTTAACCTCGAGTGCCTGTTTGAAAAAATCTAAAGCCAATTGATATGCTTCTTGATCCAAAGCGAACTTACCTAAGGCATTTAGGTACTCACCCTTAAAAAATTGGTGTGAGTTAGCTTGCAAATAATCAAGCATTAGAAATGCCTTATTGATTTCACCTTTATTATAAAGATGTATAGCCAAAGCTTTTCTAAGCCGAAAATTAAAAGTCCCATCAGATGAATTTTCAAGTTCTCTTCTTGTAAATGCTTCTATAGAGTCATGGTTAAATAATGTAGCACTGTTGAGTAGGTAGGACTGTCTATGAAGAGGTTTTGCATTTTCCAAATTTTCAAACTCAAACCCAAGCTCCAATTCCTTTGATTGCGTAGTTAGCATATTGCTTCTAACACCAAAATTCTCATTTAAATAGTCCTCTGAGAGAGAGGAGGAGTCAATTACCTCTAATTTTTTATAAACATGCCATTTGTTTATGAGAGGAGCATTGTTCCATTCGTCTACTTTATTTGCTTCTTCAAAATAAGCAAGTGATTGTTCTAACTGCCCTTTTCCAAGTAGTAGTACACCGAGGTTGTTTTCTAATTCACCACTTGAAGATGTACGAAGCGCTTCTTCATAGATCGCCTGGACTTTATTGGGATTGATTTCGGCATCAAGATTTCCGTAGTTGACAAGTGCGTAATCTGAGGGAAATCTTTGTGATGCGCTATGGAAATAGATTTTGGCAGGGTATTCATCTCCCCTTTCCATTTCTCTCAATCCCAAGTCGTAATTGGCATAATGGGTATTATACCCTAAATAGCTTGCTTGCAAGGTATATTCTTTTGCAAGTAAATCATTTCCTTCAGTTTTAGCTTCAACAGCCAGGTAATTATAATAACCAGATCTTAGCAGGTTATATGGTTCTTGGCCCGCCAAAAAATAAAAAGCCAGAATAGCAAAGAACCCTCCTAACCGAGCACTCGAATATGGAAAATTTCGCTCTCGATAGACGATTTTATGAACTTCAAAACCCTTGATAAGCGGATCAATGAAATTACCAATAATGTAGAGGAAGAAAAGCGTTCCAAAACCAATGTGGAAGTACAAAATAAAGTAATGAAAGGCTTGATAAACCGCATCATTTCCTCGAATCATTTGAGAAGAAAGGAAGAATAAAGTAATGATTCCCAAACTAAAAGTAATTAGAAATAGCGTTGAGTTATCTAAGAACTTCGATAAGAACCCTGCTTTAAATTTCATGCTCCAAAGACCTACAATCGAAGTGATTGCTAAAAGAATGAATGGGTCAAAAAAGAAAAAACTGTTTTCATAGAGGCCGGATTTGTTGAGATAGTAAAGGATTAGATTCCCTAAATAGATCAATGAAAGAGCTAAAAAGTGGAGATGATTACTCTTCCCACCTTTCCCAGAAGTAATCACATATAGAATACTAAAAACGATTTCTTCGGAAACGATAAATAAAAATATAAGGCCACATATGGTGAAGCTGAAGAGCGAGTTTGCAATGATGTGATCAACAAAGAGCTGTGAATTATTTACGCCAAAGAGGATTACTCCACTCAACGTAATCAAGGTGATTATTCTAATAAGTAGAGAAGTATTTTTTTTATATTCATGAAAGATTACCAATGGCGTAATCAGCAGAATAAATGGGATAAGAATGATGAGTTTGGATTGTAATCCAAACAAACCGACCTCAAAAAGATTCAATCGATTTAGAAGAACTGCAAAGAGTGCCACGACAGCAAAAAAGGCATATCTTTTTAGATAGGTAGTTGCAACAAGAAATAGGCATAATCCCATCCAAATGATTCCTAGCAATACACTGTCGGTAGATAAGTCTCGTTTTATCTCACTTCCAGAATAATTTTCCTGAAGCAAATACTTCTCTCCACTAATTTCATGAGTCATGAGATTAGATTCCATCTTCCATGCTGGAAATTCAATGACTTCCCCGGTAGTTGTAACTTCCCAATCTATGGAACTATCATATCCTAGATGGTGTGCCCATAGCATGGATATCAAACCAGCTAGAAATATGCCAGTGAAGATTTTTTTAAAGGTAGTACTCACGATTACTTGATGACTTTTGGAACTCTGAAGTATTCAGAGTTATGTTTAGGAGCATTTTTGAAAACTTTATTTCTAGGTAGATGCGATGTTTCCTTATCCTCACGATAGGTATTTAATTCATATGACATATTCGTCAACGGCTCCACACCATCAGTGTTTACCTCGTTAAGCTTTTCGACCCAGTCCACCATCTGCTGCAAATCTTGGATCATTTGCTTCTCCTTATCTTCTTCAAAATGCAAACGAGCTAGATGGGCTGTTTTTCGAACAATCGCTTTTGTAATTTTCATAAAAGTATTTAGATATCGTTAGCGTCAGCTGTTGTTAGTTCGGTTTGAATCACACGAAAAACTTCTTCTTTTAGTTGCTTTACCTGCTCGTCTCCATTATCACTCGGCCATATAGGTTCATGATAGATGATTTGGCATTTTTTTCTTCTAATGTTAAGCAGATCATCGTCTGGAAGAATATGGTAATTGTCTGGCATAGTAACGGGTATAACGGGGACATTATTTTCAACTGCCAGCTTAAAAGCTCCATCTTTAAAATCTACCATATCCGGATATTTTTCAAGTCTGATCCCACCTTCAGGGAAAAATCCCAGATTATGACCTTTTTGTATTTCTTCTCTTGCCTTTACCAAACTTCTTGCTCTGCTTCTATAGCTGGATCGATTTACCGTAATATGAAGTGTACGGTACATATATCCAAAAAGAGGAATTTTAGCCAATGAACTTTTACCCACAAACTTGAAAGCCATTGGAAATAAACCCAGAATAGGTATATCTAGATAAGAGAAGTGATTGGCACATAATATGTATTGCTGCTTCTTATCAAGTTTGAATCTCCACTCTTTTTCAACCGGGATAAATGCCATTTTCAAAAAACACCATGCCCAAATACAATTTATTTTAAGAGCAACTCTATGAAGCGGCTTGAATGGCACCATTAGAATCATTGGAATAATGAGTATAAAGAAAAAGAAGGCCATCGAGAAAATTGCCCAAATCGAATAAAAACGTCTCAAAATCATATTGCCGGTTAGGTACGCAATTAAGCCACTAAATTAGTCGCAAAATCCAGTCAGTAGAAAAAAATACAAGGGCTGTGTAATATTTTAATAGTTTCGTGCACTAATGATCTTAAACTGAAATCACTGTGAGTTTATTAAAAGTAGAAAACATAAGTAAATCTTATAGCGAACATCAGGCACTAGCCAATGTAAGCATGGAGATTCCTGAAAAAACCATTTTTGGACTTTTAGGTCCTAATGGAGCAGGTAAAACAACGCTAATAAGAATTATTAATCAAATAATTGAAGCAGATCAAGGATCCATTCTATTTGACGATGCTCCTTTAAATCTTGAGCACATCAGAAATATTGGCTATTTGCCAGAAGAACGTGGCTTGTATAAAAAGATGAAAGTAGGTGAGCAGCTCGTTTATCTGGGACAGCTCAGAGGCCTTTCTATGAAAGAATCATCAAAAAGAGGAAAAGCCTGGTGTCAAAAACTTAATATCATAGACTGGTGGGGTAAAAAAGTGGAGGACCTGTCAAAAGGAATGGCACAGAAGATCCAGTTTATAGCTACTGTTATGCACGAGCCAAAACTGATCATTTTGGATGAACCGTTCTCAGGATTTGATCCCGTTAATGCTAACCTGATTAAGGACGAAATTCTCGAACTTAGAAATAAAGGTGCTACGATCATTTTCTCTACCCATAGAATGGAATCAGTTGAACAGCTATGTGATCATGTGGCAATGATCCACAAATCAGAAAAGATACTTGACGGGTCAAAAGTTGAGATCAAAGAAAAATTCCGAGATGGAACCTACTTTGTAGAACACAAGGGTGGTGCGATTAAACCAGGTACAGGGTTTGATGTGATAAGCACGGAAGAGATAGGTAGAGATTTGACGCGCACGTTGGTTCAATACTCAGCTGATGGAAATCCAAATGACCTTTTAAAGCAGTTAATAGGACAAGTCGAGATACATTCTTTTTTAGAGCGAATTCCAAGTATGAATGACATATTTATATCTCTTGTAAAGGAGAATCCGGAATTAGTTGAAGCCTAAATCACCAAAAAAAGACATTAAGATGAACAAGATACTTTTAGTAATACAGAGAGAGTTTATGAGCCGAGTAAAGAAGAAGTCCTTCTTACTTGCTACTATTCTCGTACCATTGATATTTCCAGCAATAATTGGTGGGATGGTTTACCTAGCTATTCAAAACGAGAAAAATAAAGAGACTGAGATTGTTCGGGTGCTAGATGAAAGCGGACTTATCAATTTTGAAGACTCTGATCGATATTCTTACCAGTCAGTCGAGGGTCCTCTGGAAACCGCGAAAGATGGATTCAGTAAATCTGATGATTTTGCACTTATCTACATCCCAGACATTGATATAGATAATCCGGAAGGAGTTTTGTTTTATGCAAAGACTAGTCCGGGAGTGAATTTGGTAGATCGATTTGAAAACAATATTGAGGCACAAATCAGAGACATTAAACTGACAAGGTCCGGGCTTACTGAAGAGCAATTGGATCAATTAAAGACCTATGTGAGTATTGATTCATTCAATATTTCCGAAACTGGAGATGAAAAGAAAAGCGATGCAGGCTTCACATTCGGGATCGGATATGTGATGGGATTCTTGATTTATATATTCCTGTTTGCTTATGGAGCTCAGGTGATGCAGGGAGTGATTGAAGAGAAGAATAGTAAAATAGTGGAAGTAATTGTTTCTACTGTGCGCCCTTTCCATATGATGATCGGTAAGGTTGTTGGAGTCGCTTCTGTGGGAATCTTTCAATTCCTGATATGGATGATTTTGATGAGTGTAATATCCTTTGCCGGAATGGCCGCCTTTGGTTTGAGCATGGATCCTGCTGAAACAGCACAGATGGTGCAGGGTGCAGGCAATGAAGCCTCTGCGGTGCAGGCAAATGAAAAGGTTCAGGAGATCATGACAATCATACGTGATATTCCAATTACCCAGATTGTATTGTTATTTGTTTTCTACTTCCTTGGAGGATATTTGTTGTATGGTGCATTATTCGCAGCAGTTGGTTCAGCCGTGGATACTCCTGCAGATGCACAGCAATTTATGATGCCGATCATGATGCCGATTATCGTGGGTCTTATGGGACTATTTATGTTCGTGTTTAATGATCCTCATGGATCTGTCAGTTTTTGGCTCTCTGTCATCCCATTCACATCTCCAATTGTAATGATGGGTCGAATTGGCTTTGGAGTGCCTGCCTGGGAGATTGCTCTTAGTATGGTGCTACTGGTAGGTGGATTTATATTCACACTTTGGCTGGCAGGAAGAATTTACCGAATTGGAATCCTAATGCACGGTGCTAAAGTCAATTACAAAATACTAGCAAAGTGGCTCATGCAAAAGAATTAAACTGATCGTGGTTATTTTTAACTAAACGATCACTCTTGAAAAAGAAGTTTAAAGAAGCAACAGGCAATACATTGGCCCCACTACGACCCCACTTAAAGTGGCTCGTAGTGGGGTTTGCTGTATTTATAAGTTTCGGATCAATCTATTACACCAATAGCCTGGTGGATCAAATTAGAGTTAGGGAGCAAAGGCAAATCGAGATATATGCCAGTTCCTTGGAGTTCCTGGCAAATGAAAGTGAAAACGTTAATTTCTTTTTGATATTAGATGAGATTGTCGCTGCGAATAACTCAATCCCAGTGATCCTCACAGATGAGAGTGAAAATCCTGAAGACTACCGTAACCTTGATAGGGTAGATAAAATTGATTCGGAAGATCAAAGAAATAGTTTTTTGAAAAAGGAGATTGAATTGATGAAAGAGGATCATCCACCTATTGAAGTGACGCTAAAGGATGACCAGGACAATATCTATGGATACAAATATATATTCTACAAAAACTCATTTTTGCTTAGCCAACTAAAGTTTTATCCCTACATCCAACTGTCGGTGATTGCCTTATTTGGGATTATCACCTTTCTGGTGCTTAATTATATGCGAAGAGTTGAGCAGGACCGGGTTTGGGTTGGTTTGGCAAAGGAAACGGCCCATCAGCTAGGGACACCACTGTCCTCTTTAATGGCATGGTCAGAATATTTTAAAGGATTGTATAAAGATCAGCAGGATGTTTTAATTGAGTTTGATAAAGATGTTGACCGATTAAAAGTTATTACCGATCGCTTTTCAAGTATTGGAAGCGAACCTCAATTGACCATGATGAATATTGCTGATGTCATTGATGAAATTGTGATTTATCTACAAAAGAGACTTTCTACTAAAATCACAATAACAGTTTCAGCATTTCCAAATAGAGACATTGGAGCTCTTATAAATCAGTCACTTTTTGCATGGGTAATAGAAAATCTTTGTAAAAACGCCGCGGATGCTATGGATGGAAAAGGCTCGATTCATATAAGTATTCTCAAAGCAAATGAGGGCAGAATTGCAGTAGATGTTCAGGACACAGGTAAAGGGATTTCAAAATCAAAAATCAAAAATGTGTTTCGGCCCGGATATACGACAAAAAAGAGGGGATGGGGACTTGGACTAACGCTCGCTCAGCGAATTATAGAACAATATCACTCAGGAAAGATTTTTGTAAAACAGTCAGAAATCAATAAGGGCACAACTTTCCGAATATACCTGAATGGATGAACTCAAAATCCCTTTTTCCTTATAGTTTTTTCCTTTAATTTCGCACCAAATTTCAAACAACCCCATTAAATATAACCACAGGAATAATGGCAAATACAGGTAAAGTAACCCAGGTTATTGGTCCGGTAGTAGATGTAAGCTTTAGCGCCGAAGGATCAAAGCTTCCAAACATCATGGACGCTCTTAAAGTGACTCGTCCAGACGGAACAGAAGTAATTTTGGAAGTGCAGCAGCACTTGGGTGAAGAAGCGGTGAGAACCATCGCAATGGAAGGAACAGACGGTCTTCAAAGAGGAACCGAAGTTGTTGATCTAGGTTCTCCTATCAAAATGCCTACCGGTGAGGCAATCAGAGGTCGTCTTTTTAATGTAGTAGGTGAAGCCATTGATGGCATGGAGCAGGTAGACAATACCAATGGTATGTCTATTCACAGAGATGCTCCGCCATTTGAAGATCTATCTACAGCAACTGAAGTACTATTTACAGGTATTAAAGTAATTGACCTGATTGAGCCATACGCCAAAGGAGGTAAAATTGGTCTATTTGGTGGTGCAGGTGTTGGTAAAACCGTATTGATTCAGGAATTGATCAACAACATTGCAAAAGGGCACGGTGGTTTGTCTGTATTTGCAGGTGTTGGTGAGCGAACAAGAGAAGGTAATGACCTTCTCCGTGAGATGATTGAAGCCGGTATTGTTGATTACGGTGAAGAATTTAAAGAATCCATGGAAGCAGGCGGATGGGATCTGTCTAAAGTAGATAAAGAAAAACTGAAAGGTTCTAAAGCAACCTTCGTATTCGGTCAGATGAACGAACCTCCTGGGGCAAGAGCGCGGGTAGCATTGTCAGGACTTACAGTTGCTGAACATTATAGAGATGGTGATGGCGAGGGAAAAGGGAAAGACATTCTTTTCTTCGTAGATAACATCTTCCGATTTACCCAAGCGGGTTCTGAGGTATCGGCCCTTCTTGGTCGTATGCCTTCAGCGGTAGGTTACCAGCCAACATTGGCTACAGAAATGGGGCTGATGCAGGAGCGTATTACTTCCACTAAGAGAGGATCAATTACCTCTGTACAGGCGGTTTATGTACCAGCGGATGACTTGACTGACCCGGCACCAGCTACAACATTCTCTCACTTGGATGCTACGACTGTACTTTCAAGGAAGATTGCTGAGCTAGGTATTTACCCAGCAGTGGATCCATTGGATTCTACTTCAAGAATTTTGAGTGCAGATATCCTTGGTGATGAGCACTATGATTGCGCACAACAAGTAAAAGAAATTCTTCAGCGATATAAAGAGCTTCAGGATATCATTGCTATTCTTGGAATGGATGAACTTTCTGACGAGGATAAGGAAGTAGTACATAGAGCTAGAAGGGTACAAAGATTCCTTTCACAGCCTTTCCATGTGGCTGAGCAGTTTACAGGGCTTCAAGGAGTATTGGTTGATATCAAAGACACAATCAAAGGATTTAATATGATCATGGATGGTGAGTTAGACCACCTGCCGGAAGCAGCCTTTAACCTTGTGGGTACAATAGAGCAAGCGATCGAGAAAGGTGAAAAGCTGATGGCTGAAGCAAACGCCTAACCACTACGTGGTAGGAAATATTTGAGACGGATTGATTTCTATATACAGTTCATCTCAAGGATAAATTTATCATCACCCTTTGGAGGGGTTAAGAGAGGAAATAAAATAAAATTATGTTTCTAGAAATAGTAACACCAGACGAGAAAGTATTTGAAGGAGAAGTGGTCAGCGCATCATTTCCCGGAAGCGATGGTTCGTTCCAGCTTTTAAACAATCACGCTCCAATGGTCTCTACACTGGGCAAAGGGGATATTCGTTATCAGCAAGAAAAGGAGAAGGAAGTTCATATACTTGTTGAAGGAGGAGTAGTTGAGGTAATGAATAACAAAGTGAATGTACTTGTCGAAAAAATTATTTCCGAATAAGAAATAGAACAAAGAGTTTTAAAAGCCATCTGCTAACAGCGGATGGCTTTTTTTGTTTAACAAGCTTTAACTGATAAATTCAGATTTTCCTGAAAAGCTGATCTAACTTATTATTCAATAAAATTTAGCTGCGGACAACCTTCTGCTATTTAATCGCATTCTACTACCAAATGCTTCACTTGAACACCAAAGACTTAATAGATAAAAGCAAATCGGGGGATCGTGTATCTCAGCAGAAACTTTATACGAGGCTTAATGCGCCTATGATGGGAGTCTGCATTAGGTATATGAAAAATACGGAAGATGCGGAAGATGTGTTATTGGAAGGGTTCCATAAGGTATTTAAGAATTTGAAAAAATTTACTTATGAAAATGAGCATGCATTTTTCGGGTGGGTGAAGCGAATTATGATTAACGAGGCACTGATGAAGCTAAGAAAGAATAAAGAGATTCAAATCTTAGCCATCAATGAAGATTTAGATAAGGAAGTAGATGTTTCTCCTTTGGAAGAGTTGGAGACTAGAGATTTATTGAAATTGATTCGGTCAATTCCGGTTGGATATAGGACGGTTTTTAATCTGTTCGAAATAGAAGGCTATTCTCATCAGGAAATATCGGATAAACTAGGTGTATCCATTGGCACCTCCAAGTCGCAGTTATTTAAGGCGAAGAAGCTTTTGAGAGATCATTTAATTGAAAAAAATCAGGATTATGGTTCGTAGTAAACTTTCAGAAAAATTGGATAATATCTCCCAGCATGATTTGGGATTTGAATTTGATGATGCTGCTGTGTGGTCAGCGCTGGATCAACGACTTGGCTCTAAGAGGGCATACGCGAACTGGTGGATAGCTGCAGCATGTTTTCTGATAGGATTTACCATATTACCTATTGGTCTTTTAAAAGAAACCAGCACCTATCCGTCAATGATCACTGACACAGGAGCGATTATAAATGATTTGGAACCTGTGGTGATTGAGAAAAAAGTTGTTGAAATACCGGTGCAGAGTCATGAGAAAAGGACAGCAATAGTTCCCAATCGTGTGAGTCGGAAAGGTGTTTCACCAGCATTGGCCGAAGTGGCTTCAGTTAAATTATTACTGAAGCCAATTATCAAGCCAGTTCAAAATGAAAGAAATAAGTCCGTTTTTTCATCAAAAGATATTTCGATCATTCAAGCCAGTCTCGGGAGGCCTTCGATTGAAAAAGAGAAGAACATTACAGTGAGAGCTCAGTTGCACACCTCTTCTCAGCCTTTACAATTCAATAATCAATCTGTAAAAATCAAACTCTTTGAAGGTTCAAATAATTAGTGTGGTATAGTCACTATTGATTTCAAAGATTAAATAAAATAGACTATGAAAACGAATAAAATATTAGTCGTAGGGATGCTCCTACTCAGTACTTTTTTAACAAAAGCACAGCATGTAGAAAATCCATATCCGGATACGCTTAGGATGAAGACGGATGCTCAAGTTGAGGTTATTTTCTCTTTTTATCGCATGAGTAACAAAGAAGATTACTTGACAGATGACCTCTGGGCATCAATATTAAATGTGATGGAGTCAGCTGTTGAATCTTCATCTAATCAAAGCGGGATTGTTGTTTCCTATCAAAAGGTTAAAAAGGAAGATGAGGAACTTGCACAAGTGAGTGTTGAACCTTTAAAAAGTAAAGCGGATGTTTACTTAATTGGAAATGATGGGATGAAGGAGGTGCTTTCTAATCGAATAGACTTTGTGATTTATCAACCTAAAATGTCTATCACTTTTTCAATAAATGATCTATCAGAATTACAGTCAATCAAAGAGCTTAGTGTTGAGTCAGTATGGGACCAAATAGATAAGAAATTTGAAAATGAAGGTAAAAGGAATCTATACACGGGAACCGGAGTATTTAAATACGGCAATGCCAATTTGGATCCGACGAAAGGTGGTCCTATAAAACTTGACAACCTGGAGCTTTCGGCAGGAGTAGGAATTGGTTTTTATAGAGATCGATTCGTACCGGATCTCAGCTTCAAGCTAGCGGTTAATTTTCCCGATAGATTAGGAAATAAAGATCTTCAATTTGGCTTCTTGTACACACAACAATACTTCTTTGAGAGAAAACCTGAGCAAGAATACGATTTGGATATCAATGGATTTCTCACGGGATTCTTTTCTATTGAGTTTTCTGATCAATACAAAATAGGAGCAGGTATTGGAGCTTTAATTCAACAAAACGGGAATTTTTATAAAGGAAATACATATAAGGTCTCGCTTTATACTGAGCGCAGAGACTCAAAGATCAACTTCACCCCTGAACTTATTTTCACAGATGACTTTAAGCAAGTAATTCCAGCGCTGAAATTTGGTTTGTCGTTTTAATCTATTTCTGAAAAATGCAGTGATGAATTATTTTTAGTGGATGAAACGATTCATCACCGACACCATCTTGTGCTCCCTATTCATTTTCGGAATTATGGGGGCATTTGCTTCGCTTACTTTTTTGAAAATATTTGATGCATTTGATCCAATAGGTGAAATGTTCTCAGATTTTGAATTGACTGATATTGTCTTTTCTCAGCTACAGGATGATCCTATTGCAGATGAGCGAATCGTGATAGTGAATATTGGTGAAATACCCAGAGAAGGAATAGCACGTCAAATTGAGATAATTAATAAATACAATCCGAAAGTTATAGGACTGGATGTTATGCTGGATGCTCCGAAGGAATGGCCTGAGGATAGCGCGCTCACACGGGTTTTATCTGAAACACCAAATATTATCATTGGGGAGAAACTAATTAACTACAATGAGGTATTGGGAGAGTTTGAAACGACCATCAAGCCTGAAGACCATATCGTACAAGAGTCAGCATTAGGGTATGTCAATATGATTACAGATGCAAGAACTCAAGAAGATTTAAAGATGTGTCGGGAGTTTACTCCTTATGAAATGGTAGCAGGAGAGACACGATATTCTTTCCCGGTACGATTGGCGTATGCGTATGATTCAGCAATGACAGAGAAATTCTTAGCTAGAGGAAACGATTTAGAAGTCGTTAATTATAAAGGAAACATTATCAGCTTTTCTTCAGCCCAATATGGAATGAAGTATTTCGCACTAGATGTATATGATGTGATTGATGAAAACTTCACTGAGGATCTTTTTAAAGACAAAATTGTCATTATGTGTTTTTTAGGGAAATACATTGGTGACACAGAAACTACTGAGGATTTTTACTTCACCCCTATGAATGAAAATTATGTTGGGAAGGCTAAAAATGATATGTTCGGGGGAGTCGTTCATGCCAATATTGTCTCTCAGATTTTGGACGATGAACCCATTGATCAGATGTCTGAAAAAGCTCAAATAGCCCTTGCTATATTTTTCTGTCTGTTCAATGTTTTCCTCTTCAAAATCATTTATGGAGCTATGCCCAGATGGTATGATGGAATTACTAAGATCTTTCAATTGATTGAAGTTGCAGGACTTGCCACCTTGATGATCTATCTGCTGTTGGTTTTTAATTATAAAGCTGATTTTACACTGGCAATGATCGTTATCGCTCTTTCTGGAGATTCTTTAGAAGTCTATCATGGGGTAGTTAAAAATCTTTTTTCTAAAGAAAGAAGAAAAGAGGTATTCAAGATTAATCGTCGTTTTTGGAAATACCAATAGCACTACATGGTATTTCTAGCTCACCCAAATCAAGCATCGCATTGATCAAGCTTACTTTTTCAAAAGAACTCAGATCAGAAATCTGAATAGAAGCTTCTCTTATTTTTTGCTCTGACAATAGTTTAATTCTTCTTACTCCTTTGAGCAGCGGAGTATTTGGAGTAAGCCAATTATCCCCATCCCAGAAAGCCAGATTAAAGTATGACCCATCAGTCAGGTGGTTGTCTATTCCAATGATGATGTCATCTGCCATTGAAGATTTGACCAATTTATTTATTTCTGACCGATCCTCAAATTTCATTGAGTAATCGAATGGTGGTGAGCGTACTATTTCCAGTGTCTGAATTTTACGAGGGTGATATTCTGAAAACTCAATGTCATATTCTGCATCCTCAGAATCCATGTCATAGACAAGTCTAACCTTAAAAGTACCCTTCATTTTTAAGTCAGGAAGTATGCGCTTGAGATCATGAGAATGATCAGCTAAACCATGGTGACTAAAGGCCCCATTCATCCTATTTTGGTGCAGTGGCAAGTTGTGGTACTCTCCATTTTTAAAAAGTATGCTTTCAATGAATCTCATAGTTTTCTGTCTCCCTGCAAAACTCTAACTTTATATAAAAATATTCCTAATTGACATGATTCGTATTGTATTTCTTTTGGTTCTGCTATCAATATCATTTACCACCTATTCTCAAGGGTTCCTTAAGAAGTTGAAAGAAGCAGTAGAGGAGCAGGTAGAGGAAGTTGACGCTGAATCATTGATGAATAAAGATGATCGGATGGCAGAATTTCGGGCAAAACAGCTCGAAAAAGACACCTCTAATTATAACTACATATTTTCTCAGGGAAATAGAGCCTCTTTTTTTGCTAACAGAGAAGGAAAGGAAAGTCTACTACTCACATTCGCAAAAAATTATGAAGATGAAGAAGAGGGCGTTGAAGCTGTTGACCTGGAAATATATGAGCAGGCATTTGATGCCAACCGAGCAGGCGAAATGTCCATTTACATAAATCCATTTGTGGCCAATACCAACTTCATTGAGGCATTGAGTTTACTAACGAATGAATTCGGGGTGTCTGAAGCATTATTGGATTCAGCTTTTGATATTACAAAGCTTGTCAACATGGACACGCTAAATCTGCCAGAGAAGTATGCACTCGGAAAAACCATAGCAAATATCTCTATTGTGATTCATGCAGAGGGAAAGTATGATTTATCAGAAGCTTTTATAAATCAAACAACAAAATACTTTCAAGAAGAGATTGGGGAAAGAAGCATCGCATTAGCTTCACTTTACAATAATCATGGAGTAATTGCGCAATCACAGGGGCGCTACACTGAAGCTGAAAACTACTTTGATCAATCAGAGGAAATAATACGGTCAAATGAACGAGTTGGATCCATATCGCATGCAATAATCACCAGCAATCGTGCCTTACTTTACAATGAAGTCGGTCAATATGAAGAGGCAAAATCGGCAATTACAAAAGCCATAGATATGGCTTCAGGAGAATTGCGGAGCAAAGGTAGAGATAATGTGAGTTTTCAAATCAATCAGGGTCTTATTCACTACAGTGCAGGAGAATATGAAACCTCTGAGCAAATCTTCAGAGGGATCATTGAATTGAAAGAGAAGCGGTTTGCAAAAAATCAAACGGATGTGGGAAATGTTAAAAATTATCTAGCATCAACGTTGATGGAGTCTGGTAAGCCGTCCGAAGTGGCTGAACTTCTTTCAGATGCATTAAGAATTTTCGAGAAAAAATACAATACAGATCACCCTGCATACATCAAGACCGCTCATAACCTGGCCAGGTATCAACTCTTTGTTGGTAACCTACCAGAAGCAGAAAGGCTACTCAAAGAAGTCAATCTCAAGTATGAGCAACTTTTTGGAGAAAAGCATCCAGACTATCTAAGTTCAGTCGAGGACCTGGCAGTTGTCGCATGGAAACAGAATAATGTTGCTCAAGCTACGACTAGATTTGAACAGGTAATAGCTTCAAACCTGCAATTGGTTGAAGACTATTTTGGAGCAATGAGCGAATATGAGAAAGGTCAATATTGGGCTAAGGTAAGACCATCTTTATTGAAGTTTTTCTCCTTTGCTGTTGAGAATGGGACCGAAAACCCTGCCCTCTTAACTGAAATGTACAATATTCACTTAAAGACCAAAGGAATACTGCTAAGTGCCTCCACTAAAGTAAGAGAGCAGATTTTGAACAGCAATGATGAGCAATTGAAAACTACTTATAAAAAATGGGTAGAAGCAAAAGAAAGCCTGATTCATTATTACTCCTTTTCAAAAGAGCAGCTTAGCGAACAGAAAATAGATCTGGAAAAACTTGAATCAGAAGCAAATCAGCTAGAGAAAAAACTTAATTCACTATCGGCTGCATTTGCAAATTCTAATAAGTTGCCGACCACTACACTTGCTGATGCTAAGTCAAAATTAAGACCCACTGATGCTGCCATAGAAATAATTGGATATCCGGTTTTTGACAGAAGCTTCACAGCAGATAAGAATTATGCTTTTTTAATTGCTGATCCAAGTTCAATCCATCCAAAATTGGTCGTTATCGAGGGAGGTCAAGATTTGGATACAAAGTATGCCAAGGCATACTTAAATATGGTCAGATTGAAGGCCCAGGACCGGATTACTTATGATAAATTTTGGAAATCAGTAGATATAGAATTGAGTGGTAAGCAAAATGTTTACTTAAGCCTGGATGGCATCTACTTTCAGGTAAATGTGGGAGCACTTCAGCGACCGGATGGTTCGTTTGTTTCGGATGCATTTGACCTACATCTTTATACAAGCACCAGAGATTTAGTTAAACCAAAGAGCGCTGGATTCGCATCAAAGAAAGCCGATTTTTTCGGCTACCCGGATTTTGGTGCTAAAGGATTGTTAGCAGCTCTTCCAGGCACTAAAGCTGAGATAGAAGCAGCAAGTCAAATCACCAGAACGAAGGGGTTTGCGACGAATATCTACATGCAAAGCCAGGCCACAGAAGCCAAGTTCAAGGAAATTACATCTCCTTCGCTTTTGCATATCGCCACACATGGATTTTTCTTGCCTGAAAGCAAAGCCTCCGGAGAAAAGGTATTTGGTGTGGAAGTGAACCAGGCAAAAGATAATCCACTACTACGCTCTGGGCTGATGTTGGCAGACGCTGAGCAGACGATGGGGGCAGCTACTAAAGGTACTGAGGTGAATACAGCTAACAATGGTGTATTGACTGCCTACGAAGTAATCACATTAGATTTGAAAAACACGGATTTGGTGGTTTTGAGCGCCTGCGAAACCGGACTCGGTGAAATCAAAGCCGGGGAGGGCGTCTATGGCTTGCAGCGAGCTTTTCAGGTGGCGGGCGCTGAATCAGTAATTATGAGCTTGTGGAAGGTAAGCGATGAAGCAACCATGCAGCTTATGACTAATTTCTATAAGGAATGGATGGGAGGTAAACCCAAAGAAGAAGCATTCTTTGTAGCACAAAAAAAGCTCAGAGAGTCATTCCCTGAGCCGTATTATTGGGGTGCTTTTGTAATGCTAAACTAAGCTGCCTGAACAGTTCCAACCTTAAGGTCTTTTGCACTCCCCATCTCTTTCATATGCTTAAAGTGGCTTGCTACTGCAGCTCCGAAAGAAGGAAATGCATAATATGGTAAATCAAATTCTTTCACAGTTTCTTGAACGAATTTGGAAATAGCAGGATAGTGAACGTGGCATACATCTGGAAATAGGTGATGCTCAATCTGGAAATTGAGGCCTCCTAAAAACCAGGAAAGGACTTTGTGATCCATGCCATAATTACAAGTGGTTCTTAGTTGATGTACTACCCAACTATGCTTAACATGCTCAGACTCCCCTTTGAAAAATTCGGCTGGCTCCACCACATGTGCAGTTTGGAAAATCATGGCAAGCATGATACCCGTAATACAATGGGATACAAAAATCATCAGTATGGTAATCCAGGCTGGAATTGGAATCAATAAAACAGGAACTGCCAAAAAGACTACCCAATAAAAAACCTTTCGAAGAACAATCAATGTAAACTCTTTAGGGAAGTCAGCCTTTTTTATTAAGCCTTCTCTCCTGTAGTCAAAAGCTTTTATAAAATCTTTGGTGGTAATCCACTCCAAAAGTGGCACACAATAGAAAATAGGAGCATAAATATGCTGAAAGCGATGAAACCACTTATGGGGCTGGTTCTTAGAATACCTGAATACGAATCGAGGTAGGATGTCTTCGTCTGTTTCTTCAATATTGGTGTATGTATGATGAAGTACATTGTGCTGAATGTGCCAAATCAATCTATCTACTCCTATGATAGCAGCCGAAAACTCCATAATGGCGTTCATGGATTTTTTCTTAAAATAAGATCCATGTATGGAGTCATGCATGATGGTAGTGCCTATAAAAGCCTTCCCAATCCCCATAATCATCCAGAGCCCCATTAGCAGAAATAGATTGGTAAATCCTGCAGATATTAACAGGAAGAAAGGAATCAAATACATCGATAATATTACGATGGTTTTTACGATCATTTTAGAATTTGCATTTCGCTGAATCTCATTATCCTGAAAATAATCATTCACCCGCTTCCTCATAGCGGCCGCAAATTCTCTGTCAAGCTTATTTTCAAATTTGTATCTGATCATGCTCTTATTGTTTCATTTTCATTACAACACCCCTAATCCCAAGAGGGTTTTAATTGAAACCGCAAAGTTACCAACAAAAGATCTGAGCGCCAACCTGATACATCGGAGCAAATTGAAGATATAACGAGTATTGACCGCTCTAAAAGCAGAGTCACCTTCCATCAATGGAGATAAATAATTAATTATTTTCTTGACTAAATTTAGAAGAAACCTAAATCCTAACATCATGAAACGTTTATTCCTCACCTTATTCAGTCTGGTATTGTTGATGCTTGCAGTGCATGTTGCTGCACAAAGAAGAAATTCAAGTACCGTTCTACCTATCGATTCTAAGCTGTTTTCAAATTTTAAATTCCGAAATATCGGTCCTGCTTTTATGTCTGGTCGAATAGCAGATTTAGCAATAGACCCTACCAATGAAAATGTATGGTATGTGGCTGTAGGATCTGGAGGCGTTTGGAAAACAAACAATGCAGGCACGACTTTCGAACCGATATTCGATGATCAACCAGTTTATTCCATTGGCTGTGTCAATCTGGACCCAAACAACCCCTACACCGTTTGGGTAGGAACAGGAGAAAATGTAGGTGGCAGGCATGCAGGATTTGGAGATGGTATTTATCGCAGTGACGATGGAGGTGCCAGTTGGACCAATATGGGATTGAAAGATTCCGAACACATTTCAAAAGTCATTGTGCATCCCAGAAATTCTGATGTGATTATGGTCGCGTCGCAAGGGCCATTGTGGAGCCCGGGAGGTGAAAGAGGATTCTTCAAATCTTCCGATGGCGGTAGGACCTGGAAAAAAACCCTGGGAGATGATCAGTACACTGGAGTGACTGATATGGTTGTAGATCCGAGAAATCCTGACAGAATATATGCTGTGACATGGGAGCATCATAGAACCATAGCTGCCTGGATGGGTGGGGGTGAAAAATCCAGACTCTATGTCAGTGACGATGCGGGGGACACATGGAAGCAGCTAAAAACCGGATTGCCGGAAGGAAAATGGGGAAAAACTGGTTTAGCAATTTCTCCAATTAACCCGGATGTGCTTTATGCTGCAATTGAGCTAAACAGAACCACAGGAGGCCTGTGGAGGTCGGAAAATCGCGGAGGCAGCTGGACAAAGATGTCTGATGCAGTTGCTGGAGCTACAGGGCCACATTATTACCAAGAGATATACGCGTCTCCTCATAAGTTTGATCGTCTGTACATGATGAACAATCGCCTCATGAAATCTGAAGATGGTGGAAAGACCTTCGAAAATATGGATGAGACCGCAAAGCATGGAGACAATCATGCTATTGCTTTCAAAAATTCTGATCCAAATTATGTGCTGGTAGGAACAGATGGAGGAGTTTATGAGACTTTTGATTTGGGTGCCAGCTGGAGATTTATGGAAAATCTGCCGCTAACTCAATTCTATAAGGTGGCAGTAGATGATGCTGAGCCATTTTACAATGCGTATGGAGGTACTCAGGACAACAGCACCGAAGGTGGACCGGTGCGAACGGATAACCATCACGGCATTAGAAACGCAGATTGGAAAGTAGTGCTAAATTGGGATGGACACCAGCCAGCCACCGAACCTGGCAATCCGAATATCATGTATGGCCAGCGCCAGCAAGGAACGCTATCAAGAATTGATTTGGCTACAGGAGAGGTGACTGATGTGATGCCGCAACCGGGAGCTGACGATGACTATGAACGCTATAATTGGGATGCACCTATTTTAGTTTCGCCACATGATCCTGCCACTATTTATCACGGTTCACAACGACTATGGAAGTCAACCAATCGGGGAGATAGCTGGACTGCTCTCTCAGACGATTTGACCAGAGATCAGGAGCGTTTAACGCTACCAATTATGGGACGCACTCAAAGTTGGGATTCACCATGGGATGTAGGTGCCATGTCCAACTTCAACACGATCACATCCATCGCGGTTTCTCCACAAAATGAACAAGTAATTTTCATAGGCACAGATGATGGACTCATTCAGGTCACGAGTGATGAAGGTCAAACATGGAAGAAAATAGAAGTGAGCGCAATGGGTGTTCCTTCAAGGTGTTATGTAAATGATGTCAAAGCGGACTTATTTAATGAAAATACGCTATATGTAGCATTAGACAATCACAAAGAAGGTGATTATCGGCCATACCTGGTAAAGAGTACAGATAAGGGAGCAACCTGGACTCGCATAGAAAATGGTTTTGGTACTCAGAATCTGGTATGGCGAATTGTACAGGATCACGTGAACAAAGACCTGATGTTCGCGGCGACAGAATTTGGGGTATATGTAACGGTTGATGGTGCTGCCAGTTGGACTAAACTAGCGGCCGGTATTCCAACTATCTCCTTTAGAGATTTAGCTATTCAGCGAAGAGAAAATGACTTAGTAGCAGCTTCCTTTGGTAGAGGGTTTTATGTCTTGGATGATTATACTGCGCTACGAAATGTCAATAAGAATCAGATCAACGAATCTGCGACACTATTTACACCAAGAAAAGCCTGGTGGTACATTGAGCGTTCAACATTGGATTTTGATGATGCAAGAGGGTCGCAGGGTTCTCAACTATACCTTGCGCCTAACCCGGATTTCGGAGCTGTTTTTACCTACTATTTGAAGGAGGAACTCAAGAGTCTGGAAGATCAACGTCAGGCAAGAGAGAAAGGCCAAAATGGGAATATTCCATTTCCGGGATGGGATGCACTGGAAAATGAAACCCGTGAGATTGATCCGTTTGTCTATGTCGAGATCAAAGATCAGCAGGGCAATGTGGTGAATCGAGTACAAGCACCGAATAAGAAAGGATTTAATAGGGTAGCCTGGAACCTGAGAATAGGTGGTACAGAGGCACTCACACTGAATGGAAATACGCAGGAACTTAATGGATTGCTTTGCGCCCCCGGGATGTATACCGCTACACTCAACAAATATGAGCGAGGAACCTTTTCTCAGCTTGCCGGCCCAGTAGATGTAGAGGTTACACCATTGAGGGATGGAACACTCGAAGGTAGTCCGATGAATGAGGTAGTCGCTTTTTGGAGAGCCTATGAAAATTTGGGGCGAGATGTTGGAACAGCAGCCATTCAGCTTTCTAATGCACGTAAAACGGCAGAAAAACTATTTATAGCTGCTAGGAAAGCTAATGTTGGAAATGATGTGATGAGCGAAATTGTGACCATGAAAATGGAGCTTGACAAACTGGATACCGAGCTTAACGGTCATCCGGCCAAAAACCAAATTGGTGAACGTAGTAAGCCAAATATAGGTGGACGTCTATTTGCTCTGAATCGAGGAATTTCAATTTCAACCTATGGACCAACAGAAACTCATAAGGCAACCATGCAGATCATTAAAGATCAACTGGGCGCGATGAATACGAAACTTCAAGCTCAAAGAGCGAAGGCTTCAAGCTTGGCTGAGCAGGTCAAAGTTGCAGGAGGCTCCTGGATTGAAGGACAATAAGATAGAATGGAAAAAAAAGAGGCCAGCCTTTGAAAAGCTGGCCTCTTTATTATTTGTTCAGCATATTAGTTTGAAACACACACACCATCTACGCAAATTCCATCACAAATAATTACTCCACAAATTGTAGGGTCATCTTGACATGTCCCATCTATGCATGTTTCCCCTCCAGAACAGATTACTCCAAAACACGGATCAGGAGGGATTGGAATACATTGGCCTCCACTGCAGTATTGACCTGATGGACACGCTACCCAGGCACATCTGTTTTCGGATGGTCCTTCACAATCTGAATTGGTACAAATTTCATCTGCGTTACAGCTCAAATACTTGGTGCCGGTGGAAGGGCTGTCGCCCCAAGCCCAAAGGTTTTCATAATTAGAAGTATAAAATGTTAGTTGTTGAGTAGTGCTAGCTAGCGTGACTTTATTTATCCATCTATAATCCAGAACACCAACAGGTCTATATGATCTTTTTGGGACGGTTGTTTTTGGACCTAAATCGATTGAGTACGATACATTGTATTTGAAGAAACCTGTCAAACTTCTTTTAACAGGTTTCCATACAAGACCTAAAACTTTGTATTCAGAGTAAACATGACTTTGTGATATTAGTGTCTGTCTCCATGGATTGATAGCGTATTCTGTTTTTGTATATAAGGAAGTGGTTGTTCTATTGTTGTAGCTAACATCTACAGCAGTGTTGATATTCAAACAATCTACTGATTCCGTGTTTGGAGTAATTGAATTGTCTTTTTGAAATACAATGTTAATTTCATCATTACTAGAAGTAGGAATACTAATTATTTGATCGAGTTGATCTGCTTTTGATATGGGTGAACTTATAATTCCATTATTGAATAGTTTGTATCTCTGATCTTCAATTTGAAATAAGCCTTCTTCGTTTGCCAGCAAATGAATAGATGTTTCATCAATGGCACGTACGATTCTCCTCTCACCATTTTCTTCAATGATTTTTATAAATTTCGAATTTTTCGAAATAAAGCTTTCAAGCTCTTCTTCTGTGCTAAAATCTGTATCGGCCAGTTTGTCCATAACCATATCTGCTTTTCTCTGAAGCGATGTGAAACCACGAGCTTCTTCAAACGCAATCAATTCTTGCAAACTGAGATTTTGAACACGATTTAGATAATCATCAGCTTCTTGTTCTGATTGGAAATTAAGAATAGCAGGACCAGAATCAACAATTAGGTCCAATTTTTTTTCGTTCAATTGGCAGCCTGTGACAAATAACACAATAGCTAATAAAATGGGAATTGAATTTTTCATTTTGATGTAGGATTAGGTACTAAATATTGTTTTTGAAAATTGAAAGTGACGTTCCACTTTTTTATACTAGTGCGAGTTTTGGGAAATGGTAAACATCCAAGGTGGAACGGGGGCGAATAAATAGGCTGAACTTGGATTGGGATATGCCTTTTTATTCCTTTTACAAGGATAAATACACCTTATCCACCATCTCATAATATTCTTTTTCAGGTTTGCTAAAGAAAGTAATACCTCCACCGCTGCAATAGAATAGTTGATCATTTTCTTTCTTGATGAACCGAATCATTACCCCAGTATTCAGTGATTCACCATCAAAGTGACCGCAAATTCCTGTGTAAAACCCACGATTGTAGTTCTCAACTTTTTGGATAATTTTTATCGTTTCAGGTTTCGGAGCTCCGGAAATTGAGCCCGCAGGTATTAGTTGGGAAAGAATTGTTCCTAGCTCAGATTTCCAATCCGGATTTAGAATCCCTTTTACCTCTGAGCTTATCTGTAAAAGCCTTTTATCATTGGTTTCTAACTCATCGATGTAGCGGAATTTGACCACTTCTACTTTTTCAGCTACTTGACTCAAGTCGTTTCGGATTAAGTCCACAATGGTGACATGTTCCGCTTTTTCTTTGACGTCTTCTAATATTATTTTTTCAGCATTCAAAATATCCGCATCGATGGTCCCCTTCATGGGGTAAGAGTAGATGTGATTATCTTGAATTTTCACAAACGTCTCAGGAGAAAAAACCACGAACTGATTTGGAACTAAGAGTCTGTATTTAGCTGAAGAATGTTGAAATATTTCTTCGAGCGAAAGGTCTGTTTCAATAGGAGTTTCAAAGGTGAGGTTAGTCAAAAAGGAGTTGCCGATATTGATTTGATGAATGACATAATTATAAGCTGATTTAAAATCAGTAATAGAGATAGGGTTCTTTTTGAAAAATAGCCGTCGACTGTCAATTGTCGACTGATTATTAGAATTACTTTCTGAGATTTCAAGTTGAAATTTATTTGGCTGGCTACCTGTCTCAACACACCACTCCTCTCCTAAAAAATCGCAATAAAAAGAAAACGGCTTACCAGCCGCCCCAAGATTATTTATCTTCGATATCGCTTCACTCTTTGTCAGCATTCATCTTAATACCGAATCTCCGCAACATTTTTTGTTCGTATTTCCAGAAGAAGTCAAATTGACGAAATAGGAATCCGTAGAAAAGCAGAATGATATTGTAAAATGGGAGTATCAACACCCAGTATGCAATCTGGAACCAGAGTGGACGAACGCCATCTTCAAACAGTAAATTAATTAGTGGCTTCTTAATTAAAACTACGGTGGTTCCTGTACATGCAAAAACAACCATGATAATCAGAAACTGCCAGTTATTCTCAAGCTCCCACTTTTCTTTTAATCGCTCAATCCAACTCATTAATAAAGGCCTGAAAATCTGGCCATTTAGGTTTTGAAATTACTTTAATCGGCTCTTTTTTTACCGGATGCTCAAACTCCAGCTTATAGGCGTATAAGTCAATGCTTTTATCCTGTTTTGCTTTTGAGTTGCCATACTTTAAATCACCTCTAATGGAGGTTTTGTTCTCCCGCATTTGGATACGTATCTGATGAGGTCTGCCTGTCTCCGGGTTTACTTCCAACAATGAAATCTTGCTGTGAGTGGCGATCATACGGTAGGACAAAATAGCCTCTTTTGCATTGCCTTTGGGCTTAGTATAGGCGTGAGCCTTATTTTTCTGAAAGTCTTTATCCAGCCAATGTTTGAGGGTTTTCTCTGGGTTTTCCGGGACACCTTCCACTATAGCTAAGTAACTTTTTTTAATGGTTCTGTCCCTGAAGAGCTTGTTCATCCGCTCAAGTGCCTTTGATGTTCTGGCAAAGATCACAAGTCCTCCTACCGGTCGATCCAGTCTGTGGCACGGTTGACAAAAAACGTTTCCAGGTTTATTGTATTTCCTACGAATGTATTCGGTGGCCCAACCTGTAAGCGTGCCATCCCCGGTTTCATCTCCTTGTACCAACCATCCCGTCGGTTTTTCCACAATCAGCAGGTGATTGTCTTCATGTATTATAATCGGCTTTGCCATAAAGCCGCAAAATTAAACCATTGCGTCGTGCCATACATGTCTTAGTAGAAAAGCTTAAAAGAATATCGGTTCTTGTCTCCCATATCCATACCTCAAGCTGTATGATACGGATACCTCATGCGTGCCATAATTCCCATAGACTAGATTATTAGTTGGTAGTTCAAACGAATACCCTAGCTTCAAGCTCTCCCCAATTTCAAAAATACCAAGGACACCAAAGTGTTTAAAATCCCTTAAGGTTACACCAGCCCACAAAACATCATCTAAAAAAGTACTCATCGTGATGTCAAATGAGTAGGTTTCGCCCGCCATGGATCGGATCAAAGTTGTGGCTTTTACCGGTGTTCCTTGGATTTCTGCGGCAACACCTGCAGTTAGGTAATAATGCCTTCGGTAGCGTTGGGACTGTGTAGATCCATCAGTAACTGACACATTAAGAATGCGAGGGACAGATGCTCCGATGAAGAAGTTTGGATTCATGAGCATAAAACCTACACCGAAATTAGGCTTTGTGATATTATCATGGCCATTGATTAGCTCAGCGTCATCAAAGAAATCTAAATCGACTTTACTGAAGTCATAGGCAAATTGAACGAAACCACCCTGTATTCCCATTGCTAGCCTCGTAGTATTGTTGAATTTGATATTGTAGGAAGAAGCGATCTGCAATTCGTAATTGTTACTTACACCAAATCGATCATTTAAAATCATAGTACCCAGTCCAATTTTCCCATCAGCAAGAGCGGATTGTGCTGTGATCGTATTTGTTTTTGGAGAACCTTCAATTCCTGCCCATTGAAATCGACTGATGACGCCAACTGAAAGTCGATTGTATATACCTGCATAGGCCGGATTTACCATTAGCTGGTTGAATTGGTACTGACTGTATAAAGGATCTTGCTGAGCATAAGATGCCAGTGAAAAACACGCAAGTAAAATGACTAAGGTTTTTTTCATGGCATCAATTTTTTATGTAAACAAAACCCGACTCTCGCTTGCTATTGGTAAGCTTTACAGTGTAATAGTAATTACCTGTTTGTAAGACTCCTCTGGAACCGACATTGGCACTGCCTTTGAATACCCGATCGGAATTGTTGTATCTGGTCATTTCAAATACTTTGACACCTTGTCTATCAAATATCTCGACTAGATTATTTTCATAGAATTCAATGTTATCAATTCTTAGAAAATCATGTTTACCATCCTGAAGGGAAGTGACTACATTGATTACTGTAATAGGAGGTCCAATCATACTTTGGTCTCCTAAGACATAATAACCCGCTAAAATATTTCCAGGAGTATTTATAGTGCCTGATTCCAGAGATCCGACTATTTCCGGAATGCCAAGAACATTAAGAATTTGGTCATCTATTGTTGTAAATGCAATGACAGCTTCATCTTCACTTTCAATGAATGACTCATTCAATAGCGGCAGACCTATACTTTGTGCCTCAAATGAACTACCCCCCATTACTTCCCAGTACCGGGTCTCTGAGAAAGCATCCAATTCAGAAGAAATACTTGCATTTAAGGATGAATTAAATGCTTTTACGCCGACAGAATCAGTTGTCCGAATGTTTTTTAGCGTTACTGGAAGATATTCAGCTTCTGTTCCTATGGTAAAAGTAAAGTCTCCCTGAGTTGTTGTGAATAGTGATCCGTCTATGTAGCTATTTACATCACCACCAGAAATACGTGCATTAGACTGAAGTAAAACTTTCGAACCTGCAACAATAGATACAATTCCATCAATCAATTCCAATGATTCAGTAATATGTAAATCGCTCAATATTACCACCCCACCTGATTTTACGGATAGTTGGCTATAAGTTGATTCTCCAGGCGCAAATAATTGATTTTGACCGATTAGGTAGAAGGAGCCAGAAACTGAGCTATAGTCACCACTATTTGCCCAGTTTCCGTGTAGTCTCATTGCTCCTTCGTTTCGGATTATACCGCTATTTGATAAATCACCCTCAATTGTGAAGGGAACACCGGTATTCACTACTACTAGGCTGTTATCATTAGTCAAAAGGTTTTGTGCACTTAGCTTAAAAAAGCAAGCCATAATGAGCAGAAGAAGGATTTTAAATCTTTTCATGTTCCTAGTCTACCTGAAGTACAGTGTAAGTGATTCTAACCCCATGGAGTTGCAACGTAGAAGAGTTATCCCTGGCGGTAAAAAGCAATCGATAAGTGTAATTATTATTGTCTATAGTTTGAGAAAATACAGTATTGTCATTGAGCGCCTGTACAGTAGCACTTTCAGTAGAGGTCTCCATCTGAGCCATATTATTGTTCGAGTTTATTACTCCAATTTGACTTCTGTAAAGGTTCACTCTGGCAAAGTTGCTTGCGGTAGCATCATTGTCTAGGATCCACGCTTCAACTTCCGTGACGACTGCATCATTTGGAAGTTTAACTGGTGCTGTTGCGTACCCTAGGCTTCCACCACCTCCCGAGTAATACGTATATGGATTTGTGAAATTTCCAACAACCAAATCAACAGATCCACCGTCAAATTTCATCAACTTAAAATCTGTTGGATGATACGTGATGTAGCGTGTTTGAGCTGATGCATAAGTATAGGCATTTGTTTCTGGTATTTCTATGTCATTTGTTACAGTTAGAAGCCCGGTAACATCCATGGAACTTTGCACATCTACTGCACCGTTTAATTCAGTAGTACCTACCACATCCAAACGAGCACTTGGGGAAGGCTGGGCCACACCCATATTACCAGTTGCATCAATTGTTAGACGATTGCCAAACCCTAAGGAAGCATTATCGCTGATTTTAAAAGAATTATCTGTAGCATCCACACCAACAACAAATTCATTACCACCGGGAATACTAAAGCTAACACCTGCATCGCTTGTTGCTGCACCTGAGTTGAGCCTTAGTAATGGTAAAATTGAATTAATATTAAATGACTGAATGGTTAATTCCACGTCAGATTCTACATCTCCAATACCAACATTTCCAGAAAAATAATTGAAATCTTCTCCTGAAGAATAAAGGCCGTATTGTCGGCCAGAGGTGGTACCAAGCATATTGAGCTGAAGTCCAAAAGCATCTCCTGAGCCATCATGATCAACATTGGCTCTGAAACCATAGATGATGGAACTATTGCCTCCGGCCCCTCTTACATCGGAAAAAGTACCGTATCTCACGCCTGTTCCAGCTGAATTAACTTGAGAGTGGACACCATAAGTAGTTCCGTCCGTAGGAGTTATTATGTTGTAAATCCCTTTTACATCTCCGGTTTCACTTGCCGTACCATCAATATCATTCCATAGACCCGTTTTGTTGGCAGTTCCTTGATTGTCGAGCTCATTCATAATCCCAATTTTGGATGCAGCACTGGTTGTAGTATTGGTTAACCTCGCCGTGGTTGATTCTATTGAATTAGTTTGTACATGAAATTGAGCATTAGGTGAAACTCCTATACCGAGCGTTCCCTGATTGTCCACGATGATTCGATCGTTGCTGCCCAGGGAACTCGCACCACTTATTTTGAAAAACCCGTCAGTAGCATCGATACCCATGGTAATATTCGTACCAGATCTGTTAAAGTAGAGGGAAGCATCAGAAGTAGCATCTGATTCTAGTATGGTCAGTTGAGGCGAAGTACTACTGGCATTATTTGTGCTAAGCTGCAATTTTGAAGAAGGAATAGTTCCTGCTCCAATGTTTACATTTCCGGTTGTATAATTAATACTTGAGCCATTGGTGTTCCATTGAGTTTCGTTAATGGCTGACCAGCTAGGGGTGGAGCCATCTGTTGTTAAGAAGTTGCCGCTTTGACTTGTTTGAGTGGGAAGTTCAATTTCATTGTTTGGATCATTGTCCAGATTGTCGGGGACTGTTAGGGTGAAGTTGGGGTAAGTTCCTGTAACGGTTACATTTCCACCGTTAGTGAGTGATACTGTTTGGTCGGGTGCAGTGTTAGTTACCTCAAAATCCACGCCTATATTATTTACAGAGATGCCGGTTCCTGCTGTAACGGTCTGATTTTCGTTGGTAGGATCATTGTCCAGGTTGTCAGGGACAGCCAGAGTGAAATTAGGATAGGTACCTGTTACGGTTACATTTCCACCATTCGTGAGTGATACTGTTTGGTCGGGTGCAGTGTTAATTACCTCAAAATCCTTGCCTACATTATTTACGGAGATGCCGGTTCCTGCTGTAACGGTCTGATTTTCGTTGGTAGGATCATTGTCCAGGTTGTCAGAGACAGACAGAGTGAAATTAGGATAGGTGCCTGTTACAGTTACATTTCCACCATTAGTAAGTGATACTGTTTGGTCGGGAGCTGTATTGGTTACTTCAAAATCCTCACCCACATTATTGATAGAGATGCCGGTTCCTGCTGAAACCGTCTGATTTTCATTAGTTGGATCCGAATCTGCATCGTCGACGTTCAAGGTGAGTGATGATCCATTTGAGAGTGTAATGTCTCCTGCTGTTCCATCCGTACTGATGTCCTGGATTTCATTGGATATGCTTCCATCCACCTCAAAAGTTAAATATCCATTATCACTTACAAATGCATCTACTTCAACTTCTGTCAGATTTGTATTAATACTAGAAATATCAATGGTATTACCTCCAGAAATGGAGAGATCATTAGCTGAAAGACTTAAAGTTTGGTTGTCAGTATTGGTACCTGATAAGGGAGATAGATCGATTTCAATAGCACTACTAGTGAGTGAAAGTGTATTACCTGAAAGCGTAAGATCCTGAAATTCGTTGGATGCATCTGCATCTGCATCATCTGCACTTTTTATATAACCAAGAGCTGTAATGTCTGCGTCGGACAACTGAGTGTCATCATCGCCATCTGCAAGGTCAGCCGGGACATTTGCAAGACTAGTAAAATCAATATCTGACCATTGAGCATTTGTGCCATCTGTGGTCAGGAATCTGTTTGCCTGTCCGATTTGATCTGGAAGTGCATCCAAGTTTCCAGAGGCAATTTCAACCCACTGATCCGTCATCCAGAAGTAAAACTTTTGCTCGTCCGAATCATATACAAGCAAGCCATTGTCCGTAGCTGCAAGATTACTCGTGAACGTAGCAGCCGTTCTTTCTGAAGTGCTTAGTCGCGGAACAAGAAGACCCTGATTCGCGTCAGGTGCTGCGAGTTCCAATATGGCATTTGAATTGGGGGTTTCAGTTCCTATGCCAACGGATTGAGAATAGGATTTTATGCATAGAAATAGCAGTGCTACTCCTAAATAGCGTATGATTTGGTGTTTCATTTCTAAGAACTTTTAGAGACTATCTAACCAAATTATCCAATTAAAAATTAGATTAATAATATTTTAAGTGAACAACCGAAATTGTGAGTGAACGACATTAGAGGATAGCTATTCGTTCTTGAAACTCTGTTTTGTATGTCCTTCCGATAGGTATTTTTTCATCTCCTAAAAAAACATACCCGCCTTTGATCATAGTGATATGATCAATTCGAGCCGCGAAGGATTTATGAGTTCGTACAAAATCCGATTCGGGAAGCTTCTCCAACATAGATTTTAATGTCTGGCTAATTAATAACGCTTTATCTGAGCATACAATTTTTGTGTAATTGTCCTGGGCTTCCAGGAATATCACAGAAGGCAACTCTAGCTGGATGGTTCCACTTTTTTCACGTATATATATGGTTGAGTTTTCCTTGCTTTGATCCGACTTGTAAAGAGCCATTTCCACATTGATTCTTATATCATGCTGGTTGAATGGTTTGAGCAAATAGGCCAATGGATTGGTGACTTTTGCCCGAGTTACTGTTGTAGGATTGTAATAGGAGGTGATGAAAATAAATGGTGTCTTCTGAGACTCATTGATCTCATGAGCCAGGTCAATTCCATCTTTTTCACTGGAAAGATTAATGTCCAGGAGAATCAAATCAAATTCTCTTTTTTCAAGCGCTTGTTGAGCATCCTCATAGCTCATGGCAAACTCGATGGTATCGATACCTAAATCTTCCAAAATGAAACTCAGGTCCTTGGCAATTAATGGCTCATCTTCGACAATAAGTATCTTTCTATCCATCTAGACCAGTTTATACTTGCTAATATTAAGCATCACTGAAGTACCGCTTTGAGTATTTATTTGCAGTGTTGCTTTTAGCTTCATTGCCAGCGAATCGATCAGGACCATTCCAAAAGATTTTTCAGATGGTGCACTTTTTGAGCCTATACCATTATCACTGATTTCAAGTTTCAACTCATTATCAACCTCCTTCAAACCAACCTTAATTAATCCTTCTTCTGACTCGGGGAAGGCATGCTTCAGCGAGTTGCAAATCAATTCATTCAAGATCAATCCGATTGGGATGATTGTATCTACATCAATCATCAACTCGTCCACATCGTACTCGAACTCTACGTTGGTATCTGTGGCGTAAGATTGCTTGAGTATCTCAGCCAAATCTTCGATGTATTCCTTGGCATTGACACCCGACAGGTTGTTTTCCTGGTAGAGCTTTTGATGAATAAGGGCCATGGACTCAACCCGTGTTTGCCCTTCATTCACCGCACCCAGTGCACTTTCGTCTGTGATGAATCTGGATTGCATGCTGAGTAGACTGGATACAACTTGTAGATTATTTTTCACACGATGATGAATTTCCTTAAGCAACGTTTCTTTTTCAGACAAAGACTTAGAAATAATTGCGTTGGCTTTGGCTTTAGATCTAAATAAAATGAATAACATGACTGATCCAAGAATGACAAGTGCTGATATAAGTAACAATATATTTCGTTGGTTTTGCGATTGCTGCTGCTGGATTTGAAGTTTTACAATTTCATTTTCCTTTTGTTCCGTTTGATATTTCTTCTCCAAATCACTTGTTATACGCAATCGCTCTTGATTTGTAATTGAATCATGATCTGCTTGATATAATTTCTGATACTTATAGGCTTTTTGAAAATTATTTTGGACAGCATATAGTCGAGCAGCTGTACTATTTCTCTTGCTTCGAATATTTATATCATCATAAACTTTAGCCAGTTTTTGAGCTTCTAATAAGGCGGCTTCAGCCTTTCCGTAATCTTCTAGTCCAATGTATGCTATTGTAAGCCCATTGAGGTTGGTGAGCGTACTGTGATGATCACTTATTTTTTTGAAGAGTGGTAGTGCTTTGTTAATGTATTTTAAGCTGCTATCGTATTCCCCTTTATACAAATAATTGTTGGCGAGACCTTCATAGATTGATCGTATAATCCATTCATCACCGCTCTTTTCAGCGATTCGCTCTCCGCGTTTTAGGTATTGATGGGCTTTGTCCAGCTTTTCCCATTTATTTGAAATGGCAGCCAGATTAATAAGTGAGGCAGCTACTCCAATTGAATCACCTAATATGCTATCGAGGGTGATGCTTTTTCTATAATATTTCCAGGATTGATCCATATCTCCGTTATAAAAGAATAGCACGCCAAGGTTATTATACACGCGACTGAGTTCAGACTTATTTCCAGAGGATTCGTAAAATGTAGCAACTTCTAAGTACGTTTCCGCAGCTTTTTCTACTTCGCCTTTTATGTCATAAACGATCGCCAGCATACTCTTAGCCCGAGTGATTTCCAAAGCGATATTTCTCTCCTCCCCGAGCTCCAGTGCTCTCACAGCGTAGTATTCTGCGGAATCAATATCAGAATAGGAATACTCCCAGGAAAGGTCAATAAGAATGGAATGTTGTTGATCTAAAGTGCTGGTCTTTAGGCGCAGTTTAAGGCTGTCAATCAATGTAGAATTCTGACCAAATGCCGAAAAGCAGATCAGTATAAAAATGATGGCTATGTATTTCATCTTAAAAGGATCAATCAAATTAATCAATCCTATGGATATGGCTAATTGGATTTAAAACCTTTTGCAAGCTCATTTATGGCGGGTTTACCCTCGGGCGTAAAATTATGATTACCATCATCGTCTCGCTCACTTGTTTGCCACTGCCATATCATGACCCCAGCCATCCATTCTTGCTTCCAAGGTTTTTCGAAGAAAGCTTGATAACAGTAGGCTTGGGTTCTTGTAGATATCTGTTGAAAAATATTCTCAGTAAAATTCTCCCATCCCCATGGATATCGTGCAGCATCCGGTGTGCTTTTATAACCCAGCTCTGTGAAAATGACTTTTTTGTCAAATGCTTTGCTGATTGAATCAATTTCAGAAAGGTGTGGATCCCATCCGGAAAGCACTTCATTGTATTTAGGATAATTTGTATTAGCTACTGGAAAATAGGCCTGAATTCCTATGTAGTCCAACTTATCCCAGAAAGTGATCTCCTTGAACTCTTTGTCCCAGTTGGCTCCATAGGTGATCTTTCCAGAATATACACTTCTGACTGTATCAATCAGCGAAACCCAGAATTGAGGACGTTTTGTAGTGGAAATATAAAATTCGTTTCCCATGCAGAAGTACGGCAAATGATGTTCATCGCTCAGTCGAGCATAATGTAGAATAAATTCCGTGTAGCTTTTTTCCCACTGCTGCCACTCTGATTCTGTTGCCATCGCTATATCTGCCCGCCATTTTCCATCACTCGGATTTGAAATCCAGATGTGGGGTTTAATGATCACCTCCAATCCCAAGCTTTTACTGGCTGAAATAAATTCAGCATAAGCAGAGTCTCTGCGTGAATTTGTGCTATTGTATACTACATCAGGTGAGTTATAATCTTCCTGATAGGCATAAGGCACCAAAATGATGTGTTCAATATTAGCTGAATTCAGTTTTTGTAAATGGACAGAGTCGATTCTTCCAAATACGTGTATTCCTCGGACCTTTTGATCTTCAAGGTGATAACGATTGCTGATGTCGGATGTATTGTATGCAGCTTCATCCCATTTGTATTCGAATTGTTCACTATTCTGATACCAGGTTGACCACCTGACAAGCAGAAAAATGATGGTTACAGGAAGTATGAAAGAGTAGCCAAAACGCTTAGCTAATCCGCTAAATCTCCCTTTTTTGTAGCCTTGTACCCAAAAACCTATCAAACGAATGATTAGGTAGGGTAGGCAAAGAAAAATCCAGAAAAGCGGCGCGGATATAAACTGCTTTAACATAGAAGGCATTCTATCGAGGTATTCAGAAATTGAAAAATCATTTACTATAAATAGAATACCAACTGCTATCAGTACCAAAAAAAAGGAAATGAGGATAGATGCTAAAAACCAAAAGATTTTTTTCTTAGTCATTCCATCCATAAACGATCAGAAGATTGAGAGGTTAAAACTCGCTGATAAAGTGGAACTCAATATCCGGGAAATTGTCCTCTACCATTTGAAGCCATGCTTTAGACTCTGCCATAAAAACCAGTTTACCTTCCTTGTCTTTGGCTATATGACGCTGTTTGTCCTTGATAAATGCATCTAACTTAGATGGATCAGCAGAGCTTATCCAGCATGCCTTGTAAATATTGACGGATTCAAATTTGGCATTTGCCCCATACTCATTCAGCAGCCTATGCTGTAATACCTCAAATTGGAGGGCACCCACAGTACCGACTACTTTTCTAGAGCCGAGCTCAAAGGTGAATAACTGCGCCAAACCTTCATCCATTAGTTGGTTCAATCCCTTATCCAGCTGCTTGGATTTCATTGCATCCATGTTTATCACTTCACGGAACATTTCCGGAGAGAAGGATGGGATTCCTTTGTACAATCCTTTTTCACCTTCACTTAGTGTATCTCCGATTTTAAGATTACCTGTGTCATAAAGCCCAACTATATCTCCGGGAAAAGCTTCTTCCACCGTTTCTTTTTGCTGAGCCATAAATGCAGTGGCATTTGAAAATCGAATCTTCTTATCGTCTCTTACATGATAATAGTTACTTCCTCGTTCAAACTTCCCCGAGCAAACCCGCACAAAGGCAATTCGGTTTCTATGCTTCGGATCCATGTTTGCGTGAATCTTAAAAATGAAGCCGGAAAATTTCTTTTCGTCAGGAGTAATTTCTCGCTCTTCGGTTTCTCTTGGTTTAGGAGGGGGAGCGATATCGGTAAAGCAGTCAAGAAGTTCGCGAACCCCGAAGTTGTTAACAGCACTACCAAAGAATACAGGTGCAACCTCACCTTTTAAATACGTTTCAGCATTAAATTCATCATAAACCCCATTCACCAACTCTATTTCCTCTCTCAGCTCTTTCACCAAGGATTCAGGCAATCTTTTATCTAATTCAGGATCATCAACCCCTTTAATCTCGACCACATCGTCCACTCGCTTTTGCTTGTTGGGCTCATAGAGGTTTAGGTTATTTTCGTAAATGTTGTAAACACCTCTCAGTGATTTTCCCATTCCTATTGGCCAACTCATGGGTCTAACCTTAATGGCAAGCTTTTCTTCAATTTCATCAAGTAACGTGAAGGCATCCTGACCTTCCCGATCGAGCTTATTGATAAAACAGATCACCGGAGTATTTCTCATCCGACACACCTCCACGAGTTTTTCTGTCTGTTCCTCCACACCTTTCACACAATCGATCACCATGATTACACTATCTACGGCAGTAAGTGTCCTGTAAGTATCTTCCGCAAAGTCCTTGTGGCCAGGAGTATCGAGAATGTTGATCTTAAGATCTTTGTATTCAAATCCCATGACAGAGGTCGCAACCGAGATACCCCTTTGTTTTTCAATATCCATCCAATCTGAGCGAGTGCCCATATCGATTTTGTTTGATTTCACTGCTCCGGCAGTTTGAATAGCCCCTCCAAACAATAGAAGCTTTTCTGTCAATGTTGTTTTTCCCGCATCCGGGTGGGCAATGATTCCGAAAGTTCTACGTCTACCAATTTCCTGCTCCAGTGTCATATTGATCAAATTGAACCGCAAAATTAGCCAATAGGTACCAGCATCGCATCACTCACTAAAAGAATGATCCTTATGTGTAAGAATTGAAATATATTTCACTTACTAAATGTCACCTATGGATTCAATAAAAGAGAGAAACAAAATTTACCGTGAGGAGCTTTTTAGACATCTGGATGGAATAGCAATAGCTCCGGTAGCCCATGAACTGCATGATCATGGGGTATTGTCTCATTTACTTGAAGTAAAAGCTTTACCCATTCAAGATCTAGTATCAAAATTCAACGCGAATGACGGTTATTTAAATGTCGCACTTAGACTTTTGGCTTCTCAGGGTTGGCTGAGCTACAGCGTAAACAATCCCGAGAAAACAATTACCATTGAAACAAATGAGCAAAGCGAGAGTGCTTTCAACTTGGCCATTCATTACAAGGAAGTTGTAGACTTAATGAAGTTTTCAGCCAGCTTCCATACCAGAAAGTTTGAAAAAGAGCCGTTTGAAGTTTGGAATGGAATAGCAAAGAAACTTATGCATGGCCATTTCCCAATCTCTGATAATCAAAGCACGAAAGTCATTCAAGAACAGGTTCTTAAACACATAGAGGGTGTATTGGTAGGTCCAAGTACTGTACAACTGGGTATGGGTGGGATGTTTCATAAGTACTTTATGGATATGTCCTTTAGTCCGTCTGAGTATCATCAGGATCCAGAAAGCTTTGAACATATATTGGATTTTTTCACTCATTTGGGATGGTTTCAGAAAAAAACAAATACCTATAAATTCACTGAAAAAGGTCTGTTTTTTGCCAAGCGATCTCCCGCTTACGGAGTGACGGTTTCTTACATCCCTACATTCAGAAGTCTGGATGAACTCATCTTTGGAAATCCTGAAGTTTTGAAGGTTGGCAAAGGGGAAAAAGAGAAAGGGGTAGATCGAGAAATGAATGTATGGGGAAGTGGGGGAGCTCATGTTGCTTATTTTGAAAAAGTCGATGATATCATCATTGACTTGTTTAACAAGCCGATTGATGAGCAGCCAAAAGGAATATTGGATATGGGCTGTGGCAATGGCGCATTTCTTATTCATATTTTTGATGTGGTTTATCATAAAACCAAGCGAGGTAAGCTACTGGAAGAATATCCACTCTTTCTAGTTGGAGCAGACTATAATGAAGCCGCGCTTAAGGTGACCAGAGAAAACTTAATTAATGCTGACGTGTGGGCTAAAGTAGTCTGGGGTGATATTGGAAATCCTCAGCAACTGGACAGGGATCTAAATTCGAATTTCGAAATGAATCTGGCTGATTTATTGAATGTACGAACCTTTTTAGATCATAACCGCATGTGGGAAGAAGCTGATGAGCAAGTTGATAATGCAAGTATTTCCACCGGAGCATTTGCAACAAAGGGTAGGTTGCTTAGCAACAATGTTGTTGAATCAAATCTCAGAAACCATTTGAATAAATGGAAGCCTTATATTCAAAAATTTGGATTGATTGTAATCGAATTGCACGGGCTAGATCCAAAGCTGACTGCTGCAAACCTTGGTAAAACTGCGAGTACTGCATATGAAGCAACACATGGTTTTTCGGATCAATATATCCTGGAAATCGATAGTTTCGATAAGGTGATAAATGAAGCAGGTCTCTCAATAGATCCC
Organism: Ekhidna sp.; assembly: GCF_039960695.1. Taxonomy (GTDB): domain Bacteria; phylum Bacteroidota; class Bacteroidia; order Cytophagales; family Cyclobacteriaceae; genus Ekhidna. Next base: position 86,877 of record NZ_JBDVKP010000019.1, read on the forward strand.
AGGTATCGGTATAAATTTCCAAATTCAGAATTGGCGACTGTCAGTATCAATTATCTAAAATAGCTTTCAATTCCTTTCGGTATTTCCTTCCAATCGGAATGATAAAACCTCCTACTATCAGGTCATTATAAGTGTGCTTCTCTACCATTCTTAAATTCACAATGAAGGATTTATGAGATCTTGCAAAATAATGCGGAAGTAAAACTTCTGCTTGAGAAAGGCTTTGACGAATAAGATGTTTTTTCTCAGCATGGTAAATGCAATAATTTCCATTGCTCTCTACATGAGTCAATTCATTCGGATTGAGGTGAATGGTCTGCGCCCCATCTTTCAGGATTATTTTAGCTTCCGATTGCTTTTCAGGCTCTTCCTTTTGCCAGGCCTTAATAAGTCCGAACATAATGGAAGGGAGATAAAAGAAAATTCCGTTCATCAAAATCTGACCCCAAAGAATCTCCATCGAAAGTTCTTTTGATAAACTCCAGTAGAATAGCGCATAGAAAATAATGTCAAGAACAGCTTCAATAAGACTTACCTTCAGCAAGGTGATTGATGATTTTTTTAATGCTTTTGAAAGGTCCTCTCTGGCGTTATCCCTAATATGAGTGCTACTGTTATAAAACAGATAAATGTTTAGGATTACTCCATAAAAACTTGGGATAAGCAGTGAATAATCATCACTGTGAAAAGGACCCATAGTCACACGCCAATCGGGTATGTTAATCATGATCAGCCCCACCAACCAAATGATGGCATGCACTTTTTTCTCCTTAGCTGATAGAATGGGAAATAAGTTATTCAGCTTCATTTATCGCAATAATAGTCGATCATATACAAATTTCGGTTGTTTGTCACAACCCTGGTCCGCAAGCTTATTTGCGTGCATCATTATCACGAATGTTGCACAGTCAAAAATTAACTAAATGAAAAAGACAATATTAATTTTAATGATGGCTTGGACTACCATATGCCATGGACAACTAAAAAAACTATATGGTCGGGAGGCTGCTTATCAACACTTCAACGGAGTAGTCCTAATCCAATCTGATGATAGCATTAGGATGGCAGAATGTTATGGGACTTCTGATGGTCAGGTGCCAAACGAGTTACATACCCGATTTGATATTGGCTCAATCACCAAGCAGTTTACAGCAGCAGCAATTCTCCATTTGGTAATGGATAATAAAATTAAGTTGCATGATTTTATTAATCCACATTTAGGAGAGTACCGTTCCGAGCGATGGAAGAAGGTTACAATACATCAACTTCTCACACATACCTCTGGTATATCAAGCCTGTATCAAACGGAGCAGGGACTGGAAGTATTTTTTCCTGAATCAAAAGAGATATCGCTGGACGAATTAATCTCAAGATTTAGGGAAGCAAAGTTACTCTTCTCTCCAGGGGAAGAATTTAGCTACAGCAATTCCGGATATATTCTACTTGCTGCCATCATCGAACAAGTATCAGGACTTACCTATCAGGATTATATGCTTGAAATGTTTAGCAAGTATGAATTGCAGGAGACTTCTTTTTCACGAGATTCCGATTCAGCTTTTCCGTTTTATGGATATCGTAGTGATTTATTAAAAAATGCACCTATTTACCATTATTCATGGTTCAAAGGAGCAGGAGGTGTTTATTCTACAGTCGGTGATCTTTCTAAATGGGTTGAAATAATTACATCATATGAGTTTTTAAATGAAGAGCTGAGAGCTTTGTTTTTAAAGCCACATATTCCTTTAGGTTACGGGTATGGATGGCAGTTTGATGGGGCATATATTCAACACGATGGAGGAAACGCAGGTTTCATTAGTTTTCTAAGCTTTCATCCAAAAACAAAAGATCACATTGTTGTTCTGACCAATCGAAGTTTCGAGGATATCACCATGTTTGGTAAAAGTGCAGATTATGTAAGAGAGCTAGTAACCAAATCCTGGAGCTCGATTAAAGGGGAAGATATTGAAGTGTTACCAGCGTTGGCGCGATGGCCATTGACAACCGGGAGCTTTACCATAGATGAGATAAGTGTAGAAGTAAGCGAAAATGACACAAGTCTTTGGGTTTCAACATCTGAAATGCCGCCTTCAAGAATTATTATCAACACTACTTTGGAGGCAAATGATCAACAGTCCTTGAAAATGGTTGAGATTGCACGCTTTCTCGAAAAAGGAAAATATTGGAGTCTGGCAGGTCATTGTGATGGAGAAATGAAGTTTGTTATGTACTCAGGGATGATGTCTATAGGCATGAGAATGATGATGAATCAGGTGGGAAAAATGACGAACATTATACCCTACTATGTAGATGAAAGTCATGGGTTGCTACGTATGAAAGGTACGGAAAGGATTCTTGACCTAATCGTTTACTTTGATTCGGAGGGTCTGATTCAGGGAATCTTTGAGCATGGGAAGTATGAGCTAGATAATAAGTTGTCAATGCTGGCATATCCACTTGGAAATAACTTGTATTACCTCGATGGATTGCCTTATGGTGAAAACTCTGCCAAATTAAAGATCCTGGAAGATAAGATCGTATTCTATCAGTTGGATAGATCTGTCTCCGGCAGGCGTCAATGATTTTATGGAAACCTGGCCTAATGTGGTTGGTGTTTCTTACTTTCGAGTAATGAGAGCGCCATTCAGATATGTTCTTTACATAGTTATCGGATTTTTGATCTACCAAATCATTGATTCAGGAGAAACAGGATTTACACATTCGGAAGTGAAAACCACTTTAATCATCGGGATGGTGATTGTTTTTATTCTCCTTCTGATAGTCCGTATTATCAAAAATAGATACGATAATAGAGGAGAGGAATGACCTCAAGATGCGCTGTTTAACTGCCATATCTTTCTGAAAACGTTAATTTCCCAGCATTTTGGCAAGAAATAATCCAGACTAACTATTTATCCCTGTCAATGTGTCATAATTTTTCCTTTGGCACATCCATTGATAATTCAAAAGTGAAATTTGAATTAACGAATAACAGATAAATCATAGAAATGGGAAAAATCATAGGTATCGACTTAGGAACTACCAACTCTTGCGTCTCGGTAATGGAGGGGAATGAGCCGGTAGTGATCCAGAATAGTGAAGGAAGAAGAACGACCCCATCCATCGTAGCGTTTCTCGATGGCGGTAAGGGTGAAAGAAAAGTAGGTGATTCAGCCAAAAGACAGGCGATTACCAACCCACAGAACACAGTAAGCTCAGTGAAGCGATTCATGGGTAAGAAATTTTCTGAGGTTAAAGCTGAAATGAAGAATGTGTCTTACGGGCTAGAGTCTGGAAGTAACGACACAGTTCGAGTGAAGATCGGTGACAGAACATATACTCCTCAGGAGATTTCTGCGATGATTCTTCAAAAAATGAAATCAACTGCTGAGGATTTCCTTGGACAGGAAGTGAAAGAGGCAGTAGTAACTGTACCTGCATACTTCAACGATGCAGAGCGTCAGGCTACTAAAGAAGCGGGACAGATAGCCGGCCTTGATGTGAAACGAATCATCAACGAGCCAACAGCAGCTGCTTTGGCTTATGGGTTGGACAAGAAAGATCGGGACATGAAGATCGCAGTGTATGACCTTGGAGGTGGTACATTCGATATTTCAATATTAGAACTTGGAGAAGGTGTATTTGAAGTGAAGTCTACAAACGGAGACGTTCACTTAGGTGGAGACGATTTTGATGGTGTGATCATCAACTGGTTGGCAGAGGAGTTTTTGAGTGATGAGAACATCGATCTTAGAAAAGATCCGATGGCACTTCAGCGATTGAAAGAGGCTGCAGAGAAAGCTAAAATTGAACTTTCCAGTTCTTCTGAAACAGAGATCAACTTGCCATACATTATGCCGGTAGACGGAGTACCAAAGCACTTGGTAAGAAAATTGACGCGAGCAAAGTTTGAGCAGTTGGCAGATGACCTGGTAAGAAGATCAATGAAGCCGGTAGAGGCAGCTTTGAAAGATGCAGGTCTTTCTACTTCTGATATCGACGAGGTGATCTTGGTGGGTGGTTCTACGCGAATCCCTAAGATCCAGGAGGAGGTTGAAAAGTTCTTCGGTAAGAAGCCTTCAAAAGGAGTTAACCCGGATGAGGTTGTAGCAATTGGTGCTGCAATTCAGGGTGGTGTATTGACTGGGGAAGTGAAGGATGTACTTCTTCTTGACGTGACTCCACTATCACTTGGTATCGAAACCATGGGTGGTGTGTCTACGAAGCTGATCGAGTCAAATACGACGATTCCTACGAAGAAGTCTGAAACATTCTCGACTGCTGCAGACAATCAGCCATCTGTGGAGATTCATGTACTACAAGGTGAGCGACCAATGGCGAAAGACAACAAGTCAATCGGTAAGTTCCACCTGGATGGAATACCACCAGCGCCTAGAGGTGTTCCTCAGATTGAGGTAACATTTGATATCGATGCGAATGGTATCCTGAATGTGAGTGCAAAAGATAAAGGCACTGGTAAAGAACAGAAAATCAGAATCGAGGCATCTTCAGGATTGACTGATGCGGAAATCGAAAAAATGAAGCAGGAAGCTGAAGCAAACGCTGAAGCGGATAAGCAAGCCAAAGAGAAAGTAGAGAAAATCAACCAGGCAGATTCATTGGTTTTCCAAACGGAGAAGCAGCTGAAAGAGTTTGGGGACAAACTTTCGGAAGGCAATAAAACGGCCATTGAAGGTGCGTTAACAAAGCTAAAGGAAGCGCATGGTAAGCAAGATCTTGCTGAGATTGACTCTGCAATGGAAGCACTAAATGCAGCATGGCAGGCAGCTTCTCAGGAAATGTATGCAGCACAGCAGGAAGCCGGAGGAGCTGACGCTGGCGCAGAAGGAGCTGATCCGGGAGCCGGAGCTTCAGAAAATGGTTCTGCAGATGATGTGTCTGATGTAGAATTCGAAGAGGTAGAAGAGGAGAAAAAATAGCCGTTGGCTATTGGCCTTTAGCGATTAGCTTTTGGCTCTGATTTTACCCTGGATATAGATTATGCCCTTCTCGAGAAATCGGGGAGGGTTTTTTTATGTTCCATCCATATCCCCTTGCGATGCGACGGAGGAGCGCGACTTGGGGATCTCAAAGCCAAAAACTTTCACTCAAAGATTCCCATGATTCAGATTCTCCTTTGGTCATCCTCTCAGGGGAATATAGCTTGACTTTATGGTTTTGATCCATAATCTATTGGGATGTTTTGTTTTCGTAAATAGAACAAAGACGTATTTCGCCGACTTCATAGTTTAATCACATAATGACAGCACTATGGAAATCTATTTGTGATAGAACGAAAAACCTATCAACAATCTAAACAAGATCATTTAGAAGCAGTTTTAATTTAGGTAGTGATAGGTCCTCTCTGAGAAATCGGGGAGGGTTTTTTGAGATGCTTCGTACCTCAGCATGACAGCACAGGGCTTGATTGCGGATTGATTAAGGTCTTAAATTGAATTAAAATCGAAGTGTCATCCTGAACGCAGTGAAGGATCTGAACCTAAACCAAACAATCTCTCATATTCGCTTATTTTTTCAGCTGACCGCTGATCGCATCGAAAAGATCATGCGGATTAAAAGGTTTGGTCACCACGCCATCAAGTCCGGCTTTGCTTGTTTTGGTCGCTTTTTCAAACATGGCAGAAGCGGTTAGTGCGAGAATAGGTACTTTATAGCCTTTCTTTCGAAGAATCCGGGTAGCCTCATATCCATCCATAATTGGCATCTGAAGGTCCATCAAAATAATGTCATAATCTGACGATTCTACCATGCTTATTGCTTCTTTGCCATTGCTGGCTATATCGACTTGCATTTCCCATTTCTCAAGTAGTCTCTTGGCAATAAGTACATTCATCTGATTATCCTCTACCAAAAGGACTTTATGATCAGTAAGTTTTAGCGCATCTCTTTTTTCACTTACCTCCAATTCATCTTTTATTTCAAGGTTTAGTGAGAAGTAAAATACGGACCCTTTATTGAGTTCACTTTTCAGATAAATTTTGGATCCCATTTGCTCAACAAGCTGTTTGGTGATAGAAAGACCTAAGCCAGTGCCTCCATATTTTCTTGTTGTTGATGAGCTGGCTTGCTGAAACGACTGAAAAATCCTCTCTCTTAGGCCTTCACTGATTCCAATCCCCGTATCCTCAATTTTAAAGATTACCTCGATTGTTGAATCTTCAAGTATTCCTTTTGAGACAATGAAATTCACACTTCCTTGTTCCGTAAATTTTATTGCATTTCCAATTAGGTTGGTGAGAATCTGATTGACTCGTGTCTTATCCATTTCAACAATTGCCGGCAGACTGTCATCATAATTGAAATTGAGCGTTATGTTTCTGGTTTCTGCAATGGATTTAAAGACGTTATGAATATTAGAACAAAATTGTCTTAAATCTACGTTTACAAGCTCTAATTCAAGCTTACCGGCATCAATCTTACTGTAGTCTAACACGTTGTTAATAAGTGTAAGTAGGTATTCGGAGGAATTTCTTAAGTTGTTCAGGTCTACTTGCTGATCTTTTCTTGGCTTCTCTTCAATGAGGTGATATGTGGTTCCAATGATGGAGTTTAGAGGGGTACGTATCTCATGACTCATAATGGATAAAAAGTCCGTTTTTGCTTTTGCGGCATTTTCAGCTTCACGTTGTGCCAGTCTCCAGGATTCAGTAAAGTGTTGAGAAAGTATAAGTGATTGGAAGAGGAAGAAAATGAGTTGTCCGATCATGGATACCCACAATATCTCTTCCACGATATTGAGGTAGGCCATGGACTTCATGCAGAAGACCACTAAGATGCCGATGGTACTGTAAATGGAATATCTTGCTCCCTTTTTGCCTCTGATTATGGCTCTAAAGAAAACAGACCCAGCGAAAAACATTCCCAGCAAAACGAGCAGTAAAAAAGGCTCATTCAATCGAGTAAAGATTCGCACTGGCAAAAGTGTCATCAAAGCCCAAATCAAGGATAGGTAAATGAAAAAATTCGCAACTTTCCTTGGGGTTTCTTCAGGAAACAGGTGCTTCAGATACAAGCAGAAAAAGAAGGCGGTGAGGTAAAAAGTACTGTACTCGATGGTCATTCCAAGTCGATAAGGAATGTCTATCAGGTCATGCAAAACGTAGTTGCCCCAACCAATAATCCGATAAGCATATACCAGGCAAAAGAGTGCAAAGTACAGCACCATTTTTTCATGTCTACCGTACAGGTAGAGGCCTAGAAAAAAGAATGCGCCCATGATTAAACACCCCGCCATAAACACATCGTATACGTCGTTGATGAACTTTTCATTCATCATATAGTCTAGCGTGCCGAGTGTGATTGTGGATCCAAGACCGCCCTTACTATGGACAAAATTTGAAATGTGAATGACCAGGTGCAGCGTATCACTTTTAATATGACCGAATGCTACCATGTTGTGTTTTCGTCCGGGCTGTTCATCTTCCTTACTGATGCCCGGGACACCCATGTTAGCTAAAAGTTGACCATTTATGTATAGCTGATATGCACTAAAGAGATCAGGAACTTTTAGTGCTAGTGGAATGTCAGTATCCTTGATAATTGTAAGGGAGTACGATCCATACCCCATCGCGGATAAGCCACTTTGATCCCATCTTTTAGGTACTTGAATGAGGATGGGATTCTCCCCAATTCCTGTTTTCGGATCTATAAATTGTGATTGATAAAATTTCCACTCGCCATTGAGGCTCAATGATTCCTGACGTTGAAAATCATGACTGATTAGGTTTAATTGTCCTGACTTTGGTGCTTGCCCAAAACAAAACTCATAAGAAAATATGAGAATTAATCCTCCAATTAACCTCCATAGCATACTTAAATTAACCTAATATGGAGGAATTTGAGAGCTTTTTTACTAGAATTCTTTCCGTCTACTTTCCATAAAGCGAATTCAAATCAATGGCTAATTATTTCTATCAGGCATGATTTTTAGCGCATCTTTGCGAGCATAAATAAGATACAGAGGCGTGAAACTAACCATCAAAACACTTTTCGGATTTGAAGATATACTTGCGGAGGAGGTCAAAGCTCTGGGCGGAGAAAAAGTTGAAAAAATCACGAGGGGTGTAAAATGCGAAGGGAATCCTGCTTTTTTATACCGAGCAAACCTATCTCTACGAACAGCATTAAAAATACTTGTACCGATCTATACATTTCATGCTCGGGATGAGAAGCAGTTGTACAACAAAATGATGGAATTTGATTGGTCCAATTTTTTGGATGTAGACCAAACGTTTGCCATTGATCCTGTTATTTTTTCTGAGGTATTTACCCATTCCAAATATGTAGGTCTGAAAGCAAAAGATGCAATGGTTGATCAGTATCGCAACAAGTATAGAAGGCGACCATCAATCGATACGGATAAACCGGATGTACTATTCAATGTACATTGTGCTAATGATTTTTTCACGATCTCCATGGATAGCTCAGGTGCTGCTTTAAATCAGCGGGGATATCGTGAGGAGGGTCACCGAGCTCCGATGAACGAAGTGCTGGCTGCCGGAATGGTTATTTTGTCCGGATGGGATAAGAAGTCACCATTGGTTGACCCAATGTGTGGTAGCGGTACAATTCTAACCGAGGCTGCTATGCTTGCCATGAATATGGGGCCTAATTTGAAACGTAAAGAGTTCGGATTCAGAACCTGGCCGGAATACAGTCCCATCCTGTTCAATAATGTTAAAACGGAGGAATTGAACAAGATGCGTAAGCCAAGTATGGATATCACCGGAATTGATATCGATGATAGTGCAATAACTCTGGCACGAAAAGCATTAGGGAAGATTGGCTTGCGACGTGAAGTGAAAATCAAAACAATGGATTTCAGAGAGTTTAAACCGATCAATGATAAGGGCATGATTATCACAAATCCTCCATATGGAGAACGAATTGGTGATGATATTCTGGAATTCTATAAAACCCTGGGAGATGCATTTAAGCAAAATTTTACTGGATATGACGCCTGGCTGATCAGTTCTAATAAGCAGGCATTGAAACAAATCGGACTGAAAGATTCCGAAAGAATCAAGCTTTACAATGGTAAGCTTGAATGCGATTTCTGCAAATATGAATTGTATTAAAATTTCAACCTGACCAACTTTCCTTTTCCTACTTCATCTGTCACGATGATGATCAGGTTAGTGTAGTCGCTTTCATCAAATTGCGCAAAAGTTTCATTGCCTAGTAACGCATTTGCTAATAAGGGAATGGTGTTAGAATGACCAGATATTACTACTGTTCCACCTGCATGCTTTTCTGCTAGAGAGCTTAGCCATTCACCTTTGGCATAAGGATCGTAATCCAGAACATCCAATCCTTTCAAGTCAGCTATCGGTTGCAGTGTTTCCTGTGTGCGCTTAAATGGGGTGGAGTAGAGTGCGGTAATTTCTTGCTTGGAAAGCATTTCAGCCAGGTCGGCGGATCTGCTCACCCCTTCTTCATTTAGTGGAGGGTTTCGTGTGCCATCATCAGCCTTTTCTGCATGTCGGACCAAAATAAATGTGGTTGGATCTTGAGCAAAAGTGATTAAGGCAAAAACGAAAAGAAGGGTAGTAAGAAGTAGCTTTTTCATATAGGAATTTAATTAAAAAATGTCATCCTGAGTGAGTTTTAAAAAATCTTTACTTCACTCAGAATGACACCTTGAATCTTCTTATCTACTTATTTCGGATTCAAAATTGCATCGATGCGTTTCTGAATATCCTGGAGGTGGAAACGCGAGGTTGCATTGTTTTGCCTTGCCAGCCCACTTCTTACGTCTCTCTCCAACCTACTTAATGTAGCTCTGGCAATAGATGGAATATCTGAATTTGAAAATTCATCATTGTCTAAATTCATCAACTCACCTAATCGATCTACATGCTCTTTTTGAAGGTTTCTTCTGTAAGTGTCGATGGTTCTGCCATTGTACAACTCACTCCAGATTCCCTGACGCATGTCGGTGAAAAGACTGGTGATGGTGTATGCCTCATTCCCATTTAATGCCTCATTTTCGATCATTCTCATAAGCATCTCTTCTCTGGTCAATCGATTTAGTATTCGAACCTGGATGCCTCGCATTCGATCAACCAAACCATCCTGCTGTATTCTGCTGAGGATTTCAGCATCGACCAGCCAATTAGGAGTGGCGAAAAGTTGCTCATTTAAGAACTTTACAGCTCGTTGCTGTTTGTCTTTCTCAACATGGGTATATACTGCCCCATCCTGATCTGAGGTTTTGAAGTATTGATAAACACCACCCACATTCGTGACAACATGACCATTATACCTGTTGAATTGATTTACGACATTTCCATAAAGTTCTTCCAGGTTATCATAGTTTTTACCGTCTTCTGTAGTCCATTCCATTAACCTGTCGGTAATCCGTTTCAGGTTTCTAATGCCCAATTCACTAGCAATCATCGCATCATGCCCAATATCTTCCGTTTGGGATGTTGGATCTACTCCGTTGGCTTGGCCATACCTGTAAATAAGTTCATCGGATTTTTCTTTGATCCACGTATTTAGGATGTCTTCCTCATCATCCGGCGAACTCACATTAGCTATAGGTTGGTAGCCATACTGAGTAACCCATAGATCGTATTCCCCGATTCTTGGGAAGAAATTAGTAATTCCATCCTCCGGCTGTGCCACGTAATTGAATCGTGCATAATCCATAATGGAAGGCGCTACCCCATGAGTGTCCGTAAATTCCTTGTTACGAAGTTGATCCACCGTATAGGCTGGAGAAGACCCCATGTTATGAGGGTATCCTAGTGTATGACCTACCTCGTGTGCAGCAACGAATCGAATGAGTTCACCCATTAAATCATCGTCAAATTTCACTCGTTGAGCCTCAGGATTTACCGCAGCTGTTTGTACGAAATACCAATTCCTAAGTAGGTTCATTACGTTGTGATACCATAAGATGTCGCTTTCGAGAATTTCTCCTGTACGAGGATCGTGCACGTGAGGACCTTGTGCATTTTGAATGTCTGTAGCGATGTATCGAATTACCGAATATCTAACGTCTTCCGGGCTCCATTCCGGATCTTCTTCCTTACTGGGAGGGTCTTTCGCAAGAATGGCGTTTTTAAATCCGGCAGCTTCAAATGCAACTTGCCAATCTTCAACTCCTTGTTTGATATATTTTCTCCATTTCTCAGGAGTAGCAGGATCAATGTAATAAACAATAGGTTTTACGGGTTCAACTAATTCGCCATTGTTAAATGCATCCCAATCACTAGGTTCTAATCTCCACTTAGTAATAAATCTGCGTTGAGCAGCCTTTTGTTCATCAGAGCTGTAGTCAATTTGTCTAAGGGAGAAAAAACCAACTCGTTCGTCATGATACCTGGGAACCATCGGATCATCTGGTAGAAGAATCATGGACTGATTCATTTCTATCGACAATGTTTCAGTTAGGCCATTTGCCGGTAGTTCATCACCTCTGTACGTAAGTATGTGACGTACTTCCACATTTTCCGGAAACGACTTTACTGAGGTGATTAGTGATCTTGATTTATCGATTCCTTTGATTTTGAATCGCTTTCTTTCAAAGTCTCTCAATCCGCCGATCATCGGGATGTCGCTGGAAAAGAAATCGGTTACTTTGATTACATAGGCTGAAGAGTCTTCTTTCATCGTTTCTAATGAAAAAGTCTCTATAATTGGTTCAAAGTTGTTGTTCTTTACTGAGGTGTAAATAGGCTCATCTTCATCAGCTACATTGTTGAATGAAACGGAACGCATAAGAATTTTGCCTCCCATTTTTTGAAATCTGATCACTTGTTGTGGTCTTGATTTCATGCCTGCCCCACCGAAATTGAGCCCTTTGACATGTCCTGCAATTCTTGAAACAATCAGTATTTCCTTTTCCAAAAGATCTGAAGGAATTTCAAAATAGAAATCGTCAGCAACTTGATGTGAAGTAATTAAGCCTTCATCAGAAATGGCCTCATCGGTTATTACCTCCGAGTAATCCTTCAGGCCATTCTTCTTTTTCTTGGGTGCTGCCTGTTCGGTATCATCACCTTTCTTTTTTTTCTTTTTTTGAGCTTGAGTCTCTATAGAAAATCCTACAAAAACCAAAGCCAACATGAGTGTAAATAGTTGTCTCATACTATTGGGGTTAAATTTATTGGCAACTTAACCACCAAGTGTGTGAAAAGGATTTGGTTTTATGTGAGCGGTAGCTATCAGGATTCACTTATCACCTCAAATGTCACTCTTCTTTCATTTCCCTTTTCATCTGTAAGTCGCAGGACATGCATGCCTTTTGAGAGAAAGACTTCTAACTGATGATCGGAGCTGGTTTTTCCATAAAATTCTTCTCCAATACTCCAAAATAAGGTTGAAGACGCATTCTGATGAGAAGCCTCTAACACGACTCTGCCTTTTTCACCATCGAGTGTTACTGGAATAAACACCCTACTGTTAGCATTTGGATAGATAATTTCGATGGGGTTTCTGGTTCCTGCTTTGCAGGATGGGAATAATGGCGGAATACCATTGTAATCAGCATGGTTTTTTGAATAATAATAGCCCATAGATGGAGGTAAAACAAAATGGGTTTGAGGAACCGACTCTGCCAATGAATAACAAGAGCTGTTTACTCGGAAGGTTAGGCTTTTATCCATTTGAAACTCCTGATGGTAGGTGCATACTCCACTATTTTCCGCATTGAGAGGCACCATTTTTTGCTCTGATGGACAGAGGGCATTGGCGATCATTCCTGATTTTGTGCAAATCATCCTTTGTTTCATGCGTGGCTTCAATTTTTCAAGCCAATTTGTATCGTGATAAGCCAGCCGTATCAATTCAAGCAAAACGGGAGCAGCTGCATTGATGCCCGTCAATCCTGCCCGTCCTTCACCATCTGCATTACCGACCCAAACCCCCACAAACACATTTCCATTTAACCCGACAGCCCAAGCATCTCTAAATCCGAAACTCGTACCGGTTTTCCATGAGATAAGCTGGGAAGACGAAAATGACCTCCATTCCTGTTCTTCCGATGGGCGTGATAATTCTGTCATTGCGTCAAAAGTGTGCCAAATGGCAGCTGGATCCAGGTTCACTTTTTGAGATTGAATTGAACTGCTTGTATATGAGATGTCTTGCGCTGAAACACCAGCCAAGCGCTGATACATCTTTACATAAACGTTCGCCAGGTCCCACATCTTCACATCTGCTCCTCCAAGTATCATAGACAATCCATAATGTCCAGGTGGTTTATCCAATGTAGATATCCCTAATTTTTTAAGGTCGAAATGAAATTTTTCATAGGAATGATCTCTTAACATGTAAGTGAATGGAATATTGAGTGATTTGGCCAGTGCCTGATTTGCCGGAATAGCACCTTCATAGCCCCCGGAAAAATTCTTTGGACTGAAGCCTCCAAAAAAGGTAGGGATATCGGGAAGTAGAGTTTCAGGTAAAATTCCACCCTCGGAAAGTGCATGAGCGTAAAGGATGGGCTTCAAGCTACTGCCGGGACTTCTCGATTTCTGAATAATGTCTACCTGATAGCCCTCGGCATTGGGATCGGAGGTATTTCCTATATAAGCCAGCACTTTGGCAGTTTGAAGATCAATAACAATTGTAGCTAAATTGTCGACACCATTTCCCATTTGTTGCGCATGATGGCGCTCCAAAATTTGTGTTGCTCTCGATTGCCAAAAAGGATCCAGTGTAGATTGAACAATGGATTCAGGGTTAGTTTCCTGAATGGTAGTTAGCAAATGCGGAGCTTTTTGTGGAATAGGATAAGGCTTTTCGGGCAGCTCCTCTAAGAGGCTTAATTCGTAGGTTCTTTGATCGATTATCTGATGCTCTTTTAAGGTTTCAAGCAGTCGATTTCTTTTAGCCAGGTATTGCGCATTGGATCGACCCGGGTATATGGCCCCAGGATTATTAGGTAAGACTGCCAGTGCTGCGGATTCTCCCCAACTTAATAGGTATGGTGGTCTGTTGAAATATCGCCAGCTTGCGGCTTCAATCCCAACTACATTCCCCCCAAATGGAGCCATGGATAGGTATTTGGTCATGAGCTCTTTTTTCGAATATTTCAACTCAAGCTTAATCGCCAGACCTATCTCGATGAGTTTTTGCCAGACCGTTCGATCCCGACCTCTCATCATTCTGGCAATCTGCATGGTCAGCGTACTGGCTCCACTAACGACCTTTCCTGCCCGGATATTTTGAATAGTAGCTCTTCCAATCGCGAGTGGATTCACCCCCGGGTGTTTATAAAAATGGCGATCCTCAAAGTATTGAATACAAAGTTTTAGTTTTTGAGCAATAGAATCCGGTTCGGGAAACCGCCACTGTCCGTCTTTCGCAATGGTGGCGGCTAAAAGATTGCCATTTCGATCATTTAGAACCGTGGAATATGAATAAGCAGGCTCATTCAAGGGATAGATAAAAAATAGGAAACCAATCCCCAGAAATAAAAAAAGCAGGCTTTTCTTCGTTCGATTGAGTTTGAAAAGCCTGCTCATACTTGTTATGAAGTGGTGATTAATTAAAACCTCTTCTTTCCAGGATAGCTTCGAATTTTGGTTCTCTTCCCCGGAAATTCACGTACATTTCCATGGCATCTCGTGTACCTCCTTTAGATAGTATATGCTCACGATATGCATTGGCCGTTTCCTTATCAAAGAGACCATTTTCTTTGAAAGCACCAAATGCATCTGCATCCATCACTTCAGAGTTTAAGTAGCTATAATACCCAGCCGAATATCCTTCCGGGCTTGAGAATGCATGCGAAAAATAACCGGTTCTGTAACGAGGTACAATCGCGTCAATCATGCCAATTCGATTCATTTCAGCTTCTTCAAATTCATCTGCTCCTATGGTGATTGGTTCGGAAATCGTATGGTAGGCCATGTCCAAATAGGAGGCAGCCATGTATTCAACAGTACCAAAACCCTGATTGAATTGACCTGCATTTTTTATTTTTTCAACCAGATCAGTTGGCATTACATCACCTGTTTCGTAGTGGAAAGCATAGAGCTCCAGCATTTTAGGTTCAAAAACCCAATTTTCCATAACCTGAGAGGGGAATTCTACAAAATCTCGAGGTGTTGACGTTCCTGAAATAGATGGATAGGTACAATCGGAAAGTAAGCCATGGAGCGCATGGCCAAATTCATGAAAAAGTGTTGTTGCCTCACCCTGTGAAAGAAGTGATGGTGTATCCCCTGATGGTTTGGTAAAGTTTCCTACATTGGTAACAATTGGAATGATACGGTTGCCATCCATATTGCTTTGACTTCTGTAGGTATTCATCCATGCACCACCTCTTTTGCTTCCTCTGTAAAACCAGTCAGACAGATAGATACCAATCAGTTCACCTTTTTCATTCTTAACTGTATATGCTCTGACATCTTCATGATACTTCGGAATATCGGTTTGTTCCTCGAATGTCATTCCAAATAATTTGTTTGCAAGGGTGAAAGTGCCATTGATTACATTATCCACTTTTAAGTATGGTCGGATTTCATTTTCATCCAGGTTATACTTTTCTATCTTAATTTTTTCAGCATAGTGCCACCAGTCCCACGGCATGATGTCAATGTCAAAGCCTTCCTTGACAGCCATTTCTTTCATCATGTCTCGCTCATTCTTTGCAGCTTCAATAGCAGCTGGCCAGACTTTATCTAATAAGTTGTAAACTTTATCAGGAGTGTCAAGCATACGCTCTGCTAAAACATAATCCGCCCAAGTGTTGTAGCCTAAAAGTTTTGCTTTTTCTAGTCTTACATTGGCTAATTGTACAGCCAGATCTTTATTGTCGTTCTCATCATCATTATTGCCTCGATTGATGTATCCTTTTTTCAACGTTTCTCTCAAGTCTCTTCTAGTCGAGTAAGTAATGAAAGGGTAGAGGCTTGGGCGATGAGTGGTAAAAACATATTTCCCTTCATAGCCCCTTTCTGCAGCAGCATCTGCTCCCGCATTGATGAGGCTTTCTGGGAGACCATCTAAGTCGCTTTCTTCCAGCACCATCTCAAACTTATTCGTCTCTGCCAGCACATTTTCACCAAATGCTACTGAGAGGGAAGAAAGCTGCTCATTCAGTTCTCGCATTTTTGTTTTTTCTTCATCAGATAATGCAGCACCCGCCCGTACGAATCCGGTATGATAATCTTCTAAAAGCTTATTCTGCTCAATCGTAAGATCCAATTCTGATCTTTGGTCGTAAAGCGTCTTAACGCGCTCGTAGAAATTTGCATTGAGGAAAATATTATCTCCATGGGCAGATAACTTTGGACTAATGACTCTTGAAATTCCCTGTAGCGAATCATTGGTATGTGCGGAAGTCAAATTGAAGAATACGTTGCTTACTTTATTTAGCAAGTCTCCGGACTTTTCGAAAGCGGTAATGGTATTTTCGAAGGTTGGAGCCTCTTCATTATTGGCAATTGCCTCAACCTCCGCAATTTGTTCGGCCATTCCATCTTCAAAAGCCTGCGTGTAATGCTCGTCTTTGATCAGTTCAAATGGAGGTACTTCATAGGGTGTATCCCATTCCTTATAGAATGGATTTTCTGTTTGCATTTCGGTATTTTCTGATTGAGTTTGGCAGCTGAATAGTACTCCTCCAGCCAGGACAAAAAGTAGTTTTCTCATAGTATAGAGTCTTTAGGTTGAATAGGTAAATGTAGTAAAGAGCTCAGAGACAATTTCTCAACTCATATTTCTTCTACTCAACAATGATCCACTGACCTTTGCCTTTTGCATTGATACTTGCATCATACATGGCTTCACAATAAGGGCCGGGTAAATAGAATTCTCCTCCATAAGTGGCAGTCAAATTGACTTTAAAGGTCTTTGATTCACCTCTTTTCAGAAAGAAATACGTGTATATCCGATCATCTTTGATATCCTGATAATCAAAACGAGAATTACTGAAAGCGTCTGTATCATTTAGACGGTCATTATTGATCTCCCATCCTGAAGGAAAGATTTGAGTCAGTGCCACATCTCTTACCGCAGAGGTTGATTCATTTGCAATCTTTACTTCTGCCGTGAAGGTTTGCCCTTGCTTAATATCTGTCACACTGACACTCTCTCCACGCTGATTGAAATAATTGATATTCATCTTCAAACCGGAACTGGTGGCTGGTTCTTCTCCCGGATAAGGGGTTCCGGTAGTGGTCAGTGTGATGAATAACATTCCATCCCCTTCATTGCTTATGGATAGCTTTTTGTCTTTAGATTCTGCATTGATAGAGGATCGAATAATCGGCAGCTCACTCTCCCAGTTTTCTGATTTGCCTGCGTACGTAACTTTAGCTGTCAGGTCAGAGGCAGCCATTTGTCCCAGATATTTACTGATTGCAAGTAGGGTATAGGCGGTCGTTTGTGTGCTATACCAGTTTTTGCTAGCCAAATTGTCTGCAAGCTCTCTCAGTAATTTGAAGCCTTCTTTTTTTTGATCCAGGTACGTATAGCTTTCTAAAAGCAAGGCTTTGTCCCTCATAGATGAGCCATAGGAATACCAATAATTATAACGTGAAGGTTGCGTCCCCGCTTTTTTTAGCAAATCGAGGGCGATTTGTTTCTTTCCGATTAGACTATACGCTGCTCCCAATTTCCAAAGCGACTGACTCTTAAGATTTGGAGTATTCAACATGCGGTTCATACTGCTAAGGGAAGCGTTTCCGCTTAATGCAAGAGTAAACAATCGGTAGGCTTGAATGAGATCATCATTATACCGGGTGTCCCCTTTGCTCCAGTTTTTCGCACGTCTACTTTGATATTTTTTTATACTGTTCATCAGCTCTTTTGGAACAAAATAGCCTTTAGCTTCTGCTTCAAGAAGAAAGTGATAGCCGTAATTAGTCCCCCAGTCGTTTACCTCACTCTGTCCTGGCCAGTAGGCCAATCCACCCTCAATAGCCTGGAACTTTTTCAGTCTTTCAATGGCTGATTTTACATTTTGCTCAATTCTAATCTTTTGTGTGGTTGTAAGCTCAGTGATGTCACCCAGAAATAGCTGAGGAAATATAGCAGAAACAGTCTGCTCTATACATCCATGGGGATATCGGATGAGGTACTGTAATCTTTTCTCCAGGTTCAATGATGGTACGGTTGCTATTTCAAGAGTGGCCGTATTGGTCCCTTCCATGCCAAAGGTGGCTAGCTCTGCTTCATACGTCTTTCCTTTTTCAAGCGTGAAGAGCTCTACCTGTGTTTGCTCGGCATTCGGCGCTCTACTTTCCAGATATATTTCATGGGTAGCAACTTCTTTTCCTGATTTCGCAATGATTTTGACTTTACCACTTCCTAGTCTTTTTGCCACCTCCAGATCAAAATATTGAATTACATTCTCCGAGGAGGACAAATCAACTGATGCAGATTTATTACCGGAGACGGATAATAATCCTTCTGTTTCAATGGTAATTGTAGCATTTTTAATATTTTCTTTATATCGAAAAACATTTACAGGCAGCTTGATTTTTTCACCGGGACCGGTCACTCGAGGAAGTGTACCCAAGACCATCAAAGGTTTAATAACCGGAGTAGCTTTATCAGCTTTTCCGTACGCTCCATTCATCCCTGCTACAACCATTGTTTTAACTGAGCCAATGTACTGCGGCATGGTGAACGTATGAGATTGTGCTTTTCCCGTGGTAAAAAAAGGCCCCATGAACTGAACTACCGGTTTGAAGCGTTCATCAGGCTTCTTTCCTTTTTCACCATCTGAGCCCTCACCATCTCCACCTACTGTAAGTACCTTTTCTAATCTACCCCCGTAAGCTCCAATGACTTCATCGTACAGGTCCCAGGTTTTTACTCCTATTGCTTCCCTGCTGTAGAAATGATTCCAGGCATCAGGGGTTTTAAAGTTGGTAATATCTAAAAGTCCTTCGTCGACCACTGCAATTGTATAAGCCATAGCCTTACCATTTTTCTCAGAAACCTTGATAGTCACCTCTTTACTGGGTGCAAGCTCATCATTCATGGCAATTTCAGGTTCAAGGATGGTCTCATTGTCTACGACTTTGATTGGGGCAATGCCGTAGAGTCTGATCGGTAAGTCATTTTTGGTTTGAGCATGCGGCTGAAGCAATGTTACATGTGCATAAATATTTGGTGCCATCTCGGCAGTGGCTTTTATTCTAATCGTCGTATTTCCGTCAGCAGTTTTAGTCCAGAAATGCTCCAATACCTTGCTGCCATTTTCAATACTAACTAATGCCTGGGCACCAGAAGTGCCAGGAATAGTGAGTTCAATTTCCTCACCCACCTCGAACGCTGTTTTATTCGTTGAGACGGACATGAAAGTAGCTCCCAGCTCACCTTGTTCTCCACCTCTCCAGCTCATATAAAAATAGTCGCCCGAAGTATGACCCGATATGGGATCCTCAAGCACCATTAGGTATCTTCCCCAATTACCAATATTAAATGTTCCCACTCCTCGTCCATTGGTAATGTCCACCCACTTTTCTGTGACCAGATTTCTATTGGAACTGCGGATGTAGTTTACTGAGTTATCCTCCGATTCGTCCCACCACCAACGCCAGTTCACTTCGTAGATTTTCATTTTAATTCTTTTGGAGGCAATTGGGTTACCTTCACTATCGACAGATGCGATGTTGACCTTGTGATCTACGTCACGCTGTAACCTACCCCAATTGTCCCCTTCGGGTAGTTGAAGTCCAACAAAAGACTCAAACGGGTAATAGATTAATGATTGGGTGTTGATGCTGAAATCTCCTCCTGGTTCAAATGCTTTAGTTTCGAAAGTTGCTCTGACAGCACCTCCTGCTTCTTTTTGTTTAGGAAGCGTGTAATTAAATGTGGTGCTTCCGCTTGCGTCGGTTCGTCCGGTAAAAGCAATTTTTTTCTCACGGATTACATTTTTTACCGGATCATCAAACGTGAAATTTGCCAATCCATCAAACGTGGTTTTGACTGGGCGGTAGCTTATCGATGTTTCTACTTTTAGATTATTTCCTTTGATTCCCGTTAGCCAGTTCACTGACATATTAGGAGATAGTGTTCGTTTATCGAATGCAATTTTATCAGCCCCAAAATCCAAATTGATTTTTAATCGGTTCGGTTTGATTGTCTCCACTTTTACCTGCTTGTTAAAAGAGGCATTTCCGACTTTAATGGTAGCATTCCAATTACCAGTAATGTCTGTAGGGTCGGTTTTGGTAATGAAAGAATACAGGTTTTCCACGCTGGCATTTGCTACCTGTCGATCTTTTAGGTTTCCCTGTGGATCTCTTAATTCAAAAATAACCGGTTGATCCGCTGGCACACGATCATCGGTATCTTCCAGCATGAATGAAAGAAAGATGTCATTTCCTGGTCTCCACACGCCTCTTTCCCCATAAATAAATCCTTTAATGCCATTTCTAACTCTATTTCCTGAAACATCAAAATTGCTCATGGTGAGAGATGACCCATCATCGAGCTTGAGATAGGACTTTTGATTGTTTGCCTCTGCTATGATCAGAAATGGCCTTCTTACAGGATTGAAGGTGACCATTCCATTAGCATCTGTTTTTGCTTCATCCAAAAGTTGAAGTTGAAAGTCGAGTACCTTGACCGAAGCTTCTACTGGAGAAGCTGATATCATATTTGTTGCGTACACATTTAGCGAATTATCGCCACCGATCTTGGTTATCAACCCAATATCTGAAGCGATTAGATTTCGTGTGGCAAACCGATCACTGTGGTAATAAGAAATATGACATGGATTATCTCTTTCGTTCCATCGATACCCTCGAGGGTAGTAGTAGTTAGAATAGTAATTATTGAAGCCATCATTATCATAAATGCTCCACGAGTCGTTTGGGGTAGATTTTATGCTACCTGTAGGGATGTCCTCACATGGAAAGACTGAATCCTCAGGTCCAAAACCTAATTGAACCTGATAGATCGCTCCTTTTTCAGTTTCAAAAAGTGAAGCCAAATCAAGTGTGAATCGATTCCAATTAGAAAGGTCATTTGAATACTCAGAAAGGTCAATTGATTTAGACATAATATGCCTACCTGTTCTTAGCATTTGGTTACTGCCATTGATCGAGTTGGCTTGTAAGAATTGCGGGATGTTTTGTTCAAAGACCTGAATTATATCTACCTGAACACTTTTGAGATTGATGGATTCAAAAGGCAATACCAAGCCATCAGTAGATGGCAGGATACTTCCTTTCCCAATTAATCTGACTTTGGGATTTTCAGGATCAAAAGCGAGGTAGCGATTGAGTGTTTCTTGAAGCGGATGACCAAAAACATTTTTAACTCCACTCTCTATCTTAATCGGCCTGCTTCCCGCCAGCATACGGGTCAAATAAACCTGTACTTGATTTCCATCTATTACAAATTTGGGATTAGGTTCTCCATCTATGGTGATTAGTCCTTTTAGGTTCTGGTTAGGTTGTAGCGGATCGGAGAACAGTAGAGAAACATATGGAGTGCCCGTTTTTTGTACGCTTGTGGAGGTCAATGAAAAATTTTTGGTAGAAGGGATAGATAGCGTTTCTTCGTCTTTTTTCTCAATTCCAATTGCTTGTCCTGAAACAGCCACTTTTAAGTCATATCCATCGTCTGTTCGTTCAATGTTTTTTACAGTAAATCTATGCGAGGTGCTGGTTCGGTGAACCCACTCTACCTTTTTGCCTCCGGCATTGATCATTTTTTCTACTTCCTCATTTGCTACAAAGTCTGAGGTGCTTAGCTCACCGTTGAGTTCCAGCACCTTCGGATTTTCATTGTCAGTCGTGCGCAGGCCTTCATAGTCTACCTCAAAGTCCATAGGAATGGTTTGTACCTTAAAAACAAATTCGTTGAGTGCCTCAGGAACTTCTACCATGGATGATAGACTTAATTTAACTGCGTATTCCTGACCGGATTTTAGCGGAATACTTGGGCTAAAAACCAATGATTGACCCGATCGTACAACTTCACCTTTAACAGATGGGGAGATTGATATCCAACTATCAGCTACTTCCTGAGGGAAAACAACATCATTGGCCAACTGGATGGTTATGTTATCTTTTTTAGAAATAATGCCTGTGGTGAACCCCACAACGTAATCCATAAATCTGGCATCCTGTGAAACCTGAGTTTCTTGTCTTTTTTGACAAGAAGTAATTAGAAATAACGTTCCTAAAAGAACTATAAATAGCTTTTTCATAGAAAATTGAAATTGGTAATAGGTAGAGTGGGAAGTTAGGAAATATCAGGTAATTGCCACTTAAACTTGACTGCAAGTATTCGGAATGAACCAATAAATACGACAGTTATTAGAATATTCCATCCTTGTTCTAGCCCTATTTTTTGCATGATTACATACAGAATGCCGCCACAAAGACACGTAAGTGCATATATTTCTTTTCTGAAAATAAGTGGTATTTCGTTGCAGACAATATCCCGTAGAACACCACCAAAAACGGCGGATACCATCCCCATCAGAATAGCAATGATGGGATGAACGCCAAGTGTTAATGCTTTTTGAAGACCTAAGACGGTGAAGACTGCAATCCCGACGGTATCAAACATGAAGAAGGTTCTTCTCAATTTCAACACTACTTTGCCAAATAGTAAGGAGATTAGGATGCCAGAACCGATCATGGTGATATATATAAGGTCTTCCATCCAGCCAACGGGAGTGCTTCCCAGCAATACATCTCTGACAGTACCACCTCCAATAGCAGTTATTAAACCAACGGCAGCAATTCCGAAGAAATCAAGTTTCTTGTCTCTCCCGGCAAGAGCTCCTGAGATGGCAAATACCATTGTTCCGACAATGTCTATGAAATAGAGAATAGTCACATGGCAAAAGTAGCTACTTTCAAAATTCTAGTTATGCTGATCCATCATAATTTGGTTGCCATCTGGGTCCATCATAATAATATGTTCGGGCCCTTTAGTTGATTCATCTGCCTCTTTGGTCAACTTTATCCCATTTGCTTTCAGCTCTTTTTGAATGCTTCGAACATCTTTCGGATTAAAAGTCATAATAGATTCTTCAAACATGCCCTGAAAGAGCCCAACTACTACGCTATCTGATTTTAGAATTCTCCACGAGGTACTTTCCCCATCCGGAAACCCTTCATTCATATGACCTCCGTCAATGACCTTAAATCCTAGTTTTTGGTAAAAACCTAGACTTACTTCCATATTTTTAACTGGAAGACTTAAAGAGAATTGTCCTAAATCCATTTGCTTAATAATTTGATTAGGACTCAATTATCGTACAATGTTTCCTTAATGGACTCATACTATTGGGTGATTTTATCAAATTGAATTAAATACGATATTATTTAGTTCGTTAGTCCAAAAACCTAATATTCCTTTTCAAACCCTCAAACTTTGTCCGCTTTACTGCGGACTTCTTAAAGACTTTTTGAAAGACTTCTTTTGTCATTTCCTGCCAGTCCTTTTTCGAGAAATCTTCCCAGCCTTGTGGCTGAAATGCAGGTTCTGAGTGTGGTTTTGAAAACCGATTCCATGGACATACATCCTGGCAAATATCACAACCAAAAGCCCATCCTTCCATTTTGTTTTTAAACTCAAGAGGTATTTCTTCCTTCAGCTCTATTGTTAGATAAGAAATACAACGGCTGCCATCTACAACATAGGGTTCTGGTATTGCGTCCGTGGGGCACGCATCCTGGCATGCCGTACAAGTACCGCAGTAATCTTTCATTGGTCCATCTGGTTCCAATTCCAGATCAATGATGAGTTCAGCCAAAAAAAAGAAGCTTCCCATCTCCCGATTTAGGAGTAATGAATTTTTACCAACCCATCCTAACCCACTTTTAGCTGCCCATGCACGTTCATGCACCGGGGCAGAATCCACAAAGACCCGGCCATTTACTTCTCCAATCTCCTCCTGAATTTTATTCATGAAAGCCTTCAGCTTATCCTTCATTATAAAATGGTAATCTTGACCGTAAGCGTACTTGGCGATCTTAGGAGAATTATCTGACCGTTCTTTTTGAGGATAATAATTATAGATTAATGAGACTACAGATTTTGCTCCAGGCACGAGCTTAGTAGGATCCAGTCGTTTGTCAAAATGATTTTCCAGGTAACTCATCTTTCCCTGATAGCCACGCTTCAGCCATTCTTCTACCTTATCCGCTTCTTCTTCTAAGAATTCCGCTTTGGAAATTCCACAAAAGCTAAATCCAATTTCTTTTGCCCACACCTTAACCTTTTGTGTGTCTGGCGTGAATGACGAACTGTTCATCTAATAAGCCATTTATGGAAATATCCTCGTAGTTAAATTGATAATCAAATTAAACCTAATAATTATGTTAAAAGAATTTAAAGAATTTATCATGAAAGGCAACATCCTTGATTTGGCTGTTGCTGTTATTATTGGAGCTGCCTTCAAAACCGTTATAAGCTCATTTGTCAATGATATTTTAATGCCTCCAATTGGGATGGCGCTAGGGGGCGTGGATTTTTCTGATCTAAGATATACCATACAGGAAGCATCGGACGGTGTGGAAGCAGTAGCTATTAATTATGGAGCTTTTACACAGACATTGATTGATTTTCTAATCATCGCTTTTGTGATCTTCATGGTATTAAAGGCTTATAATTCCATGCAGAAGAAAAAAGAAGAAGCTCCTGCTGCGCCTCCGGCACCATCCAATGAGGAGGTTTTGCTAGGTGAAATCAGAGATTTACTCAAAAAGTGATTTTATAGGATTACAAAAAAGCCTGTCGGAAATGATAGGTTTTTTTTAAATCTATATGCTAGACTTCAGCATGGTTGCTCGCTAATATTCTGTTGCAGGAAATTGAAGTATCTATGCGGGATCAGTAATCTTGAGTGCCGGATGTTTGCATCGATAATTAAATAATTAGAGATGAAATACATATCAAAAATTAAGGAAGCAGAAATTACCCTATCAAAAATGGATATACTAATAGCAAATGCAGCTGTACTCGCCTACTACACACTGGTTACTTTTGCTTTACATACCTTAATTCAATCCATTTAAGACTATCTGAAAGCTTGAAATAGGAGCTTAATCTGTTCAATTAGAAGCAATCAATTCTTATATATTAATGCAAAATATTGAAGTATTAATGCAAAATTATAAAGTATGATTCCGTCAATTTTGAACTTCCTAAAGACATAAGACTAATTATTTAGGCGAGTAAAGGAGCGTTAAGCTCTTAGCACCTTGGGTTTGGGGACCCAGGTGCTTTATTAGAAAGATAATAATGGTGAGTAAGCAAGTAAACTTGCGCGATGGTGTCCCGACAGTGGTGTGTCGGGACTTTTTTATTTATTCAAAACCGGCTCTTCACCAATATATTTTTCATACTGCTTTTTGAACATGGTTACATTGGTCATACCAATTGCTTTTGCAGCATCTGTTAGTGTCCCAACTTTATTCAGATTGATTAGTTGAGCTGCATATTGGTATTTGATTTTTTTTACGAACTCAAGAGGAGTAATATTCAATGCTACTTTGAATACCTGAAAGAGTTTCCTTTGGCTTACTGCTATTTCACTTGCCAGATCCTGAATTCCAAACAGGGTGTTGTCAATGTTTTTTATCACTAATGTTTCTAACTGCCTGATCATCTCCTTTCTGGTATTTTCCGGGTCAAAATGGGAGAATGTTCTAGCAACACTGTTTTCCTCGCCTTTCTTTTTTAATAGGTGATGTACTCGGATTTTGAGCTCTTTTGTGTCAAAAGGTTTAGGAAGAACATGTTCTACGTCATGGTCTAATGCTCTCTTAAGTTGCTCTTTGCCTACTCTGCTAGAAACAATAAGACAAGGGATGTCTTTGTATTTAGTCTCTTGCATTTTTTCAATTAACTCAAACCCGTCCATCACTGGCATAGCCAGGTCAATGATGATCAAATTGATGTCACGTTCCTTTAATTTTTCAAGTGCCTGCCTGCCATCAGCAGCTTCATAAATTCGAAA
Source organism: Ekhidna sp. (assembly GCF_039960695.1). GTDB lineage: Bacteria > Bacteroidota > Bacteroidia > Cytophagales > Cyclobacteriaceae > Ekhidna. The sequence continues at coordinate 112,798 of NZ_JBDVKP010000019.1, forward strand.
ATCCTTTCTTAATATTTCCGAAATAAGTAATCTAATGTCCGGATTATCATCTACGATAAGAACCGAGCTCTGATTCTCAGATGGCAATGTCTCTGCTTGTACTTCTGATGCTTCATTGAGCTTAAGTTGATCCTTTATCCAACTATCTTTCAATACTTCATGATTACCGTTTTTTTTAAGCACGGGAATTCTCACTTCGAATGTAGCCCCCTTCTTGCTTCGGTTATAAGCGGAAATGGTACCTTCATGAAGCGTCACAATTTCCTTGGCTATTGCAAGACCAATGCCGAGTCCCTCTCTTTTGGTATTCAGTTCATCACTTGTATAAAAGCGATTAAACATTTGCTCAGTCTTTGAAGGATCAATTCCTGGCCCTTCATCAGATACCAGGATACAGATATCCTCTTCGTCTCTTTTACATTCAATTTCAATTTTAGAATCAGTTTCGGCAAAATCCAGTGCATTTGAAACGAGATTGAAAAGGACTTTTTCAAAGTGCCAGGTATCCAGCATGATCCATTCAGTATCGTCCAATGACGATTTCATTTCAAGTGCAACACCTTTTGCTTCCGCTGTTGGTTTGAAAATAGTAATGAACTCATCAATGAATTCATTAAGATAGCATTTCGATTTGTTAAGTTTTAGCAAGCCCTCATCAAGCCTAATTAATTCTCGAATTTCACTTGAAAGATTATTTAAACTATGACTGAATCGTTGGATCGCTTTTAATTTATCAATCGTATCTATGGGTAAAACGTCTTCATGCTCTACCAACAACATATCTGTTAATCCTAAAATGATAGCGATGGGGTTTTTTAGATCGTGTGAAACATTCGCGAAAAAAGTGGATTTTGCTTTATCCAGTGTGAGCAATTTTTCATAGCTAGCCCGTAAGTTTTTTTCTGTCTCCGATAAGCGAAGTACATTTTTTATACGCGCCTGAAACTCGAGTTTACTGAAGGGCTTGGATAAGAAATCGTGAACGCCTGCTTTGAAAGATTCCGATAGATCTTCCGGTTTTTTCATTATGGCTGTGATCATAATGATGGGTATATGAGCTAGAGCTTCATCGGCTTTTACAGCTTCTACCAGTTGGTAACCATCCATCTCTGGCATTTCCCAGTCTGTCAGGATAAGTTGAGGAATGTATTTTTCGGCTAATTTCAGCCCAATTTTGCCATTTGGAGCCGTGAGTGCATGTTTATGCAATCCTAATTCTTTTAGCTCATCGATAATAATCTTGAGATTGTCAGGGTTGTCATCGATGACCAGAATATTTGTATTTAACTCAGTTTGATTCATGCGCCGATGTGGTGGTTAAAAATTCAGCTAACTTTTGTTTAAACACAGCTATTCCGTTTTGATCATATTCAGTTACCAGCTGCATGAGTTGATCACATATTGATTTAGTGCTACTGCTCTTTTCTAAAAGTGAGTCGACTAACTCTGACCACTTACCTGCCTCATAAACTTCTAATTCGTTTATTTTTCCTGCTATTCCTTCCCAAACAAGATAATCTTCATCTTTGAAATTAAAGAATGTTTGATCGTTTAATTGATCGCTGATCATGCTTGCGCCCTTACTCACTATAGGTAGTGTAAAAGAAAAAACACTGCCCTTGCCTTTGGTAGAATCTACCTCCATTTTTTGTCCATGTGCATGAATGGCAAGCTTGCAAAATGATAGACCCAGTCCAGTAGAAGAAGCTCCTCCAAAGGATCGAGCTTCAGATTGTTCAAATTGTTCAAATATTTTTTTTAGATCCTGTGTTGGGATGCCATCACCATAATCTTTTACAGATACTTTGATTCCTGCAATGGATTCACTTGTCTGGATTTCAACAGGGGAATTGAAATGAGAATATTTGATGGCATTCGATATCAGGTTGTTTAGCACACGATGAATGAGTTGCTGATCGGCCTGTACCCTGTATTTCCGATTCATTTTGTTCATTATTTGAATATTTCGTTCTTCTGCAACGGGCTTTAGCTCATCTATAACCTCATTGATGGTTTCTGATATTTCAAAATCGGTGATATCTAACTTCATTTTTGATTTTTCAAAACGAAGAACATCGAGCATGTTTTCTATCAGATTGAGCATGTGTTTGCCTGAACGATCAATTTGTTTGATGTCATCGTTCTTGTCTCGATCCGCTCTTCTGATAATCGAGACAAGAGGATTTTTAAGATCATGTGCGATCATACTTACCATTGATTCTTTGAAATGCTCCAGTTCTTTTTGTTTATTGTAGGCCTTTTGAAGATCCTTATTTTTCTGTGCAATAGTATTTGTTCTGTCTGCCACTTTTTTCTCAAGAATCAATTGATTCCTCTTAAGAGCGTTCACCCGAGATTTGTAATAAAGAATACCAACGAGTAGGATCAGCAAAATGGAGGATATTCTAAATGTCCATGTTTCGTACCATGGGGGCGGGATAAAGAAGTTTATTGTTATAGCGTCGGGATTCCATATTTTGTCACTATTAGTACTCCGAACTTTGAGGATATGACTGCCGTGATCTAAAGCAAAAAACTCCAAACTGTTTTGATTATTCAGCTGATGCCAATTTTGGTCATCATCTAGCATGTAAGAATATGAGACATTAGATTTTCTTGCCGGATTTATTGCAGCGAATTGAAAGGTCAGGCGCTGGTCATACGGAAGCACTATTTCCTTTTCTAAAGATTCATGCTTCCTATCTTCTATCAGGATATTTCTTAAGACCAACCTAGGGAAAGTAGCTTGCACTTTTACTTCATTTGGATTGAAAAAGGTGATGCCGTTTTTGCCCCCGAAGTAGAAATACCCGTCCGTATCCTCCATGTAAGCCTCCAGGTTATAATCATCACTACCTAATCCATCTTTCATTGTGTAGTTTTTGAATGAATTGTTTACAGGGTTGAAGTGGCTTAACCCATTATTCGTGGAGATCCAATATGTGCCTGCTTTTGTTTTTAGCATCCCCATGGTTGAATTATTACTTAGCCCATCAGATTCTGTCCAGTGGGAAAAGCTTTTTGATGCAGGGTTAAAGTAATTAAGTCCTCCTCCTAAGGTGGTTAACCAGTAATTATCGCCATCAGGATATAGATGAAGTACCTTGAAATTGTTTAGGCTTGATTTTTTTTTAGCGTCCGGAACAAATGATTCAAATGTTTTAGTATCATAATTATACCTATTTAGTCCCCCACCATAGGTGCATACCCATAATCCACTTTCATCTTCTATGAAGGATGTAATGTGATTGTCAGAAAGCGAGGTAGTATCTCCAGGTATACTTCGTATGTGTTTGAAGTCATCAGTTTCTGGCTGATAAATATTAATACCTTCTCCATAAGTACCAATCCAGATTGTTCCTTTACTATCCTCAAAAATAGCTGTAATAATATTCATGCTTAACTTATTGCCATACAGCGAAGATTTATATCGTTTAAATATTCCATTATTTCGATCGAAGATATTGAGACCTCCACCCCAGGTTCCTACCCAAAACCGGCCTTTCGAATCCTCATACAGTATCCTTATCCAGTTGTGACTGACACTTTGAGGGTTATCAGGATCGTGTACATATCGTTTGAACTTGGCCGGGTTATTTGACTCCATCAGGTTTAATCCCCCACCAAATGTTCCCATCCATAAATTGTCAGATTTGTCCCTATACATACAGTAGACATTGTTATTTGACAAAGAGCCTTCATCACCTGGATTATTTTTGATAAAGTGAAAAGGACTTCTTACAAGTTTTTGAAAACCCTTCATATAATACCCTACATATGTGACGCCATTGGAGCCATGAAAAACAGTGCTAACATCATTATCTGAAATGCTGAATTGCGTATTAGGATCGTGCAAATAATGATGAAAAAATCGTTGGTCAGGATCAAAAATGGAAATGCCTTCGGTGGCGCTTCCAATCCATATTTTTCCATCTTTAGCTTCTGTCACAGACTTAATTCGGTCTCCAGCCCTATAGGAAGGGTGTAGGTTTTTAATTTCCTGAAAAGAATCCTCATTTTTTTCTTTAAACCATAGACCATTTTCGTCAGTACCCAACCAGATATTCCCATTGCTATCCACCAGAATGTCCCATGCTGAATTTATTGCTGCTAGCACCTTTTCAGCTTTAGAATGTTTTTGATTCCATCGAAACACACCCTTGTCTTCAGTAGCTACCCATAGATATCCATTAGGGTCAATCTCAATATCCATCACTTTACTATTGGGGAATGCGCTAATTTTTTTGAAAACCTTAGTTTTAGCATCAAACTCATAGATGCCATCCCCTTCAGTACCAACCAATAATTTTTCTCTTTCTGTTTCAACAATTGTCTTGATAGCCAGGGTAGAGGCCCCTTCTTTAAGAATGTAATTTTCAAAGCTGTTGCTACTTCGATTGAATAAGCTCAGGCTTGCCTTCGTTCCAACCCACAAACGGTTGCTGTTATCCTCAAAAAATGTCCAAACAGAATTATCCGGAATGGTTGTGGAATCACCAAATTGATGAGTGAAAGACTCAAAATCATATCCATCAAATCGATTGATCCCACCAAAATTGGCAATCCAAACCATATCCTCACTATCCTGGAAAATCTTATTTGTGCTGCTTTGATTTAATCCATCGGATTTAAAAAATGACTCGAACGTGAAGCTAGGAGCCACAGAAAAATCTTGACTATTTGCCAGACTGGCTGATAGTATACAAACAATCATTAAAAGTGACCTTATAGCTTTGTTTATGGCCATACTCTTCGATTTATTACTATTTGATCTCTGTTAATCAACAAATTTGAGATAGAATAATGCGGATATTATAAGTATTTCGACAAGAATGCTAAGTATTGCTTTCAGATCTTTGAAATAAAAATAATAAAACCATGCACAGGACAACTGAACATCATATGGGTAAGGTATTAATAATTGCGCTTTACGTGATAGTTTTAGTTCTTTCTACGTTTATTTAGTCGCAATTTTATACTTCCTCACTTTGGTGTTTCCTGAACCCCGAAAGTTGGAGCAAGTGTAACTGTTCCGCCTGCAATCTTGGCATTGGTGTGTGATCCCGGGTTGTGTGTATGATTGGGATCACATTCGTTAGCGAAATCTTGTGATTTATGATGGATAAATAGAACAGTTCCTAAGATATCAGTTTCATTCTGAGTGCCCACACTCCATAAATCTGTTTGTAGCTCAAACTCACCATTACCATTTTCATCAACCTGAATGTTCCCAACATCGCCTGCAAATGGTTTTAACCATACTCTACCCATACTCTCGACTTCACAAAAGGCAACAAATTTGCCTTGATTCCAATGTCGGTCTGGCGCTTCTAGCGTGCCCATATGAAGATGCATTGCATGGGCTGTATTGGGCTCCATATCATTTACTCTTAGTTCAAAGGTGGTTATTCCATCCTGATAAGCGAATGTTGCAAATCCCATTTGCTCGCCTGATTCATAGGTTACACCGTCTTCAGAGTCTACCCAGAATATAGCTGCATTAGCTAAAACCAAGGGTCCAGGCTCGGGTGCCGGATCATCACTTTTGCAACCAATAGATGTCAGAATCAGTAACAGCAGAATACGCGTTAATTTCATTTGAAAATCTTTTATGATTAACAATTCATAAAAATTAAACCATTAAAACAATGATCCGGTTTGTGAAGGAGGTAAAATATCCAAGTGTTTGTAAGCAAGTTCTGTAGCTTCCCGTCCCCGAGAAGTACGTTTGATGTATCCTTCTTGTATCAGAAAAGGTTCATAAACTTCTTCTATGGTCTCGGATTCTTCCCCGCATGCTGTAGCAATTGTACTTAACCCGACAGGACCACCTTTGAATTTATTGATAATAGTGGAGAGAATTCGATTATCCATCTCATCGAGACCATGATCATCTACATCCAGTGCTTTAAGGGCCATTTTTGAAATATCCAATGTTATGGCTCCATCTCCTTTAATTTGTGCAAAATCTCTGGTCCTCCTTAGTAGATTATTTGCAATTCGAGGGGTTCCCCTGCTTCTGCGGGCAATTTCATATGCAGCCTCCTGGTCAATTACTGAATTGAGTATGTCAGCAGACCTGCCAACAATTGTTGTTAGCAACTTGGAATCATAATACTCCAGCCTTGAATTGATTCCAAACCTGGCTCTTAAAGGAGAGGTTAACAGCCCGGATCGTGTCGTAGCGCCAATTAGTGTAAATGGATTTAATTCGATTTGTACAGAACGCGCATTAGGTCCTGAGTCAAGCATGATATCTATCCGGTAATCCTCCATTGCGGAATACAAATATTCTTCTACTACCGGGTTGAGTCGGTGAATTTCATCAATGAAAAGCACATCGTGCGGTTCAAGGTTGGTCAGCAAACCTGCCAGTTCGCTAGCCTTATCGAGGACAGGGCCGGAGGTTACTTTAATGTTTGATTGCAGTTCATTTGCGATAATGAATGAAAGCGTTGTTTTGCCCAATCCAGGAGGACCATGTAGTAGAACATGATCGAGTGGTTCTGTTCGCTGTTTTGCAGCTTCAACGAATATTTTCAAGTTTTCAACTACTTTATGCTGACCAGTGAAGTCTGAAAATGAAAGGGGTCTTAATGCCTTTTCAAATTCTTTTTCTGAGGATTCCATTCCCTCACCGTCTGCCTGTAGATAGTCTTCTCTCATGAGCCTCAAATATAACTCACAAAGCGATTGAAGTGCGATTGAATTAGTTTTGTGATTAGATAAAGACGAATGAATAAAAAGCGACTACTCATTTTTGGCATAGGACTGGCCATCATATTTGTAATTGTCTCATACCTCAGGAAAGATGCTCCTCGGCAACATCATATTGCCGGGCAAACCATGGGTGCGATCATTTACAATGTCAAGTACATTGGCTCACTGCAAGAGGGATTGGATGAAGAAATCGCAGAGGAGTTGGTTTCGTTTAATGAATCGCTTTCCACCTACATCCCTTCATCTGAAATTTCAAGACTTAATGAAAGTGGTACGTTGCGGTATGAGTCTAAGTATTTCTGGCCCGTGCTTGAAAAAAGCAAAGAAATTTTTGAAGCAACAGATGGTACATTCGATCCGAGTATTGGTCCTTTGGTTCAAGCCTGGGGCTTTGGCCCCAACAAGCAGCTTCCTAATCTTGATTCTGCGCAAATTGATTCGCTGAAGTCAATAATTGGCTTTGATAAAGTGAGTTTTGATGAGCAACAAGTAGAATTACCTTCCAATTTTCAAATAGATTTCAGTGCGATAGCGAAGGGATATGCTGTAGATGTTGTTAGCGAATTATTAGAATCAAAAGGGATTGATGATTACCTGGTCGAAATAGGAGGAGAGGTACGCTGCAGGGGTCGAAATGAAGATGATAAACCATGGTCGCTGGGTATAGAAGATCCTACAGTCTCGCAATCAGAACAGCAATTGATGGCTATTGTGAGACTTAGAAATTTATCTTTAGCAACTTCAGGTAATTATCGAAATTATTATGAAAAGGACGGAGAGGTTTATGCTCATATCATAGACCCTCGGACTGGGTATACAGCTAAACATAATTTGCTGAGTGCATCAGTTTTTGCGAATAATTGCATGACCGCAGATGCATATGCAACGGCTTTTATGGTACTTGGACTAGAGTATTCAAAAGAGGTAATTTCCGCTGAAGGTTTGGACGCTATATTAATCTATCGATCAAAAAATGGTATTGAAAGTTTTGTTTCAGAGGGGATTCGACCATTTTTGGAGATGAACACCGCTACAGGGAATTAAAAAAGTAAATAAGTAGTTAGAACCCTTGTAAAGTTGACAACCTAAACCCTACATGCTTCTTACAATAATCATTCTAATCGCATGCACACTTATAGGGGGCTTGAGCTTGAACCTCATCCCCGGAATGCGAAAGAACCTGAGGCTACCACTCATTTTTGCCGGTTCCTACTTATTTGCTATTACCATCATTCACATTATTCCCGAACTGTTTTCTGTAAGTGCAAATCCATCTAAAATCGGATTGTTTGTTTTGGTGGGATTTTTTATGCAGCAGTTTCTCGAATATTTTTCTTCCGGAGTAGAACATGGACATGTGCATACGAATAAGGCGGTATCGACTAGCGGAAGATTTTCAATTATCACTGCCTTAATGATTCATTCACTTTTAGAAGGAACTTTACTAACACATGATTCACCATTTCATGAAAAACACGAGTCGTATTCTTTATTGCTTGGAATCGTATTGCATAAAATGCCAGCTGCCTTCGCTTTAATGGCAACTATGCAGGGCTTAGGGAAAAGAGCGGTTTACCTGCTGATTCTATTTAGCCTGGCATCTCCAATTGGTCTCTTATTAAGTGACTTTGTGTTGTTATCACAAGAAGCTGTTCTCATAGTTTTTGCAGTCGTTTGTGGGAGTTTTCTCCATATTTCTACCACCATTTTTGTGGAAGCGAGCCCTGAGCATCATTTTGGATTAAATAAGATACTGATAAGTATTTCGGGAGCATTGCTTGCCATTCTGGTAGAGTTTATGATTTGATTCCCAAGGAGAGAAATAATATTTTTTCTACCTTTCACCCATGCGAATCTTGCTACTTTCAGCTTTAATCATAATGCCCATTCTTTCACAAAGCTGGGGTTTTTTCGCTCATCAAAAAATCAATAGGCTAGCAGTATTCACCTTACCTCCGGAATTGATTGGGTTTTATAAGGAGAATATTCAGTACATCACGGAAAAAGCAGTAAATCCGGATATGAGGCGATATGCCGTGAAGGAAGAGGCGGCCAGACATTACATAGATGTAGATGTCTATGGGGATTCAGCGGTTTATAAGATGCCGCGTTACTGGAGTGAGGCTGTTGAAAAATACTCAGAGGATACCTTACAAGCATACGGTATCGTGCCCTATCATATAAATAGAATGTCTTTTTGGTTGATTAAAGCATTTCAGAATAAAGATGCGGCTCAAATTCTGAGACTTTCTTCTGATGTGGGCCATTACATAGCGGATGCGAATGTTCCGTTGCACACTACCGAAAATTATAATGGTCAGTTAACCAATCAATACGGAATCCATGGATTTTGGGAGTCGAGGCTTCCAGAGCTTTTTTTTGAGAATTATGATTTGCTTTCCGGCAAAGCTGAATACGTTGAGAATTTGCAATTATATGCATGGGATGCGGTAGTGAAAGCTCATGAAGCGCTGGATTCTGTTTTTATGTTTGAGAAACAACTTACAAGGCGCTATCCTGAATCAAAAAAATATGGATATGAAGAAAGAGGTAATGCGACAATCAGAACCTACACATTTGATTTCTCTTCCGATTATCACAGAAGATTGAATGGGATGGTCGAAAGAAGAATGAGGGCTTCAATAAAAATGGTTGGCGACTTCTGGTTTACGTGTTGGGTTAAGGCAGGGCAACCGGATCTAGGTCAAATCATGAATGGTATAGAGCTTCAAGACTCAGTGTTTGTGGTGAGACCAGAGGTTAAACTAAGAAATCATGAAGCTGGAATAAATAATTGACCTAGACAATTAGGTTAAGAAGATCCGATCGATCATTTAAATACTCCCCAAAAAACTGTTTCTCTTTCATTCGTTCCATGAGCACCGAGAGGTCTCGTTTATCCTTTAGCTCTATACCCACCACAGCAGCACCTGTTTCTCTGGAGTTCTTTTTGGTGTACTCGAAATGAGTGATATCATCTTTAGGACCGAGTATGTCCGCTACAAATTCTTTAAGTGCACCTGCTCGCTGTGGAAATCGTACAACAAAGTAATGCTTTAACCCCTTGTAGAGTAACGCCCGTTCTTTGATTTCTTCCATGCGGGTGATGTCATTATTGCTACCGCTTACCAGGCATACTACATTCTTCCCTTTGATTCTATCGGAAAGTTGATCAAGCGCTGAGAGTGTAAGTGCTCCTGCTGGCTCGACAACAATCGCATCTCTGTTGTACAATTCGAGCATGGTTTCACAAATCTTTCCTTCATGCACGATCAACATCTCATCAATCACTTCTTTACATATTTCAAAAGTGAGATCACCCACTTTTTGAACTGCCGCTCCATCCACAAATTTTTCAATGTGATCTAAAGCGATATTTTCACCATTCTCCAGGGATGTTTTCATAGAAGGAGCTCCCGCAGGTTCTACACCGATTATTTTAGTGGCAGGAGAAAGTGTTTTGATTACACTACCCACACCAGCCGCAAGTCCACCACCTCCAACTGGTAGTAGTAAATAATCGATTGCTTCATGTGATTGTTCTATTAATTCAAGGCCTATTGTGCCTTGTCCTTCGATCACTTTTGGATCATCAAATGGATGAATGAATGTAGTATTACTTTTTCCGCAAAATGTAAGAGCGTTTTCTTTGGATTGATCGAAAGTGTCTCCTATTAGCCGGATTTCAACGTACTCCTTACCAAACATTCTAACCTGTTGCACTTTTTGCAAAGGAGTGGTTGAAGGCATAAATATCACGCCATGCACTTTAAGTTTTTGACAGGAAAGCGCTACTCCCTGAGCATGATTTCCTGCACTCGCACACACCACTCCAGAAGCCAATTCTTTTGACGATAATGAACGCATTTTATTATAAGCTCCCCTGATCTTGTAAGATCTCACAGATTGCAAATCCTCACGCTTCAGCAAAATAGTAGCCTCATATTGCTCTGAGTAATTGAGGTTAGGCAACAAAGGTGTAAGGCTAGCTACTTCTTTTAAGTAGCCGGCCGCCTTTTGCACTTCATGAAGAGAGATGTGTTGAGTGGTTGCTTGCACTAATTATTTGTTTTCAGGTCTAAGCTTGCGGACAGCTGCACCAGCCTTCCACATTTCTGATTCACTAAGTTCTTTGAGTTCTCTCTCAAGTCCCACACGATAATCATCTCTCTCATTAGCCTCAATTGTGATCTTTGCTTCATTTGCAGTGGCCACACTTTCATAGAGATCATCAAAAACCGGATATACGGCATCTCGGAATTTTTTCCACCAGTCTAGTGCTCCTCTTTGAGCAGTGGTGGAGCAGTTGGCATACATCCAATCCATTCCATTTTCTGCAATAAGCGGATATAAGGATTGTGTGGCTTCTTCTACAGTTTCATTAAAAGCCTCAGAAGGAGAGTGGCCTTTTTTTCTAAGTAAATCGTACTGAGCAGCAAATAATCCTTGGATTGCCCCCATAAGACTACCTCGCTCACCGGTTAAATCACTATATACTTCCCTTTTGAAATCAGTCTCAAACAGGTACCCTGAACCTACTCCAATTCCCAGAGCTATTACCCGATCTCTAGCTTTACCTGTAGCATCCTGATGGATCGCGAAAGAAGAATTCAAACCCTTTCCCGCAACGAACAGTCTCCTGAGCGAAGTGCCAGATCCTTTTGGAGCTACAAGAATCACATCTACATCATGAGGAGGAATGATGCCAGTCTGATCTTTATAAGTAATGCCAAATCCGTGAGAGAAGTAGAGCGCTTTTCCTGGAGTAAGATTTTTTTTGACTGTTTCCCACTGTGCAATTTGTCCTGCATCTGAGAGGAGGTATTGGATGATACTACCTTTTTCACAGGCTTCTCCAATTTCAAATAGATCTACACCTTCTTTGAATCCATCTTTTTTAGCTTTTTCCCATGATTGACCTCCTTTTCTTTGACCTATGATAACGTTAAAGCCATTGTCTTTCAGATTGAGTGCCTGACCGGGACCTTGCACTCCATAACCTATAATAGCGATGGTCTCATCTTTTAATACTTCTCTTGCCTTTTCCAGGGGAAATTCTTCCCGGGTAACTACTTCTTCTAGTGTTCCTCCAAAATCAATTTTTGCCATGTCTCTATTTTTATTCGTGTTAAAATTCTTTGATACTTAAAGTGTTAGACTGTGAGGTTTCCAATTCTTGAATGAATGCCTCAGTTCGCCTTTTAGATTTAGAAATTGCCACTCTACCAGAGCGTGCAAATTCCAGGATGTCATAAGGCTTCAGGATTTCATACAATTCATGTGTTTCTTGCTTGGTGCCTGTCTTTTCTATTACAATCTGATTTTCCTCAATTGCAATAATCTTAGCTCCATACTGTCTTATGAGTTTCTCTAAAAGCCCGTTTCTCTGAAATACCTCAAGGGAAAGTTTATATAGGGCTATTTCCTGATAGTAGATCTGATCTTCATCATATAGGAAGGCACCCAATACATCTACTAGCTTGCGAATCTGTTTGATAACTTTTTCTAAATCTGATTTGCTAGCCGTGGCTGCTATGGTATATCTACTCACGCCCTCAACTTCAGTAGTTGAAACATTGAGGCTATTTATGTTGATCTTTCTTCGGCTCAGAATGATTGTGAGCTTATTCAAAAGACCTGGTTTATTCTCTGTCAAAACAGATATGGTATATTCTATAGGCTCCATTAGTCCAGTCTTATTTTGGATACACAACTTCCTGAAGGGACCATGGGAAATACATTTTCCTCTTTTTCTACCACAACTTCCAAGAGACTCGCGCCTTCTGGATTTAGCCACTGATTAAATGCGTCATCCAAATCTTCTCTTTCGTGTACTCGTTGCGAAGGAATTCGATAGCCCTCAGCAATCTTTATAAAGTCAGGGTTATCCATCTCAGTAAATGAATATCTTCTATCAAAAAAGAGTTGTTGCCACTGACGTACCATTCCTAGAAAACTATTGTTGAGAATTAGAATTTTTACTCCTATTTGATATTGCATGATTACTCCCAATTCTTGTATGGTCATCTGAAATCCACCATCTCCTATGATTGCGATTACTTCACGATTTGGTTTGCCTATTTTGGCACCAATTGCAGCAGGTAAACAAAACCCCATAGTTCCTAATCCACCTGAAGTGATGTGACTTTTGACTTGATCAAACTTGTAATATCTACCCGCCATCATTTGATGCTGACCCACATCCGTTACCACAACTGATTTTCCATGAGTTTTTTCAGATAGCTTATGAATCACCTCTGCCATGGTCATCAATTTGGATTTAGGCTGAATTGATTTCCTAATTGCCTTATCCATTTCAACCATATCACATTCGCGGAATTCTTTAAGCCACTCATCGTGAGATTTTTTGTCTACTAAAGGAAGTAGTGATTGAAGAGCTTGCTTGGCATCTCCATTGATGGCCACATCAGCGGGAATGTTCTTGTTAATCTCTGCTGGGTCCAATTCAATATGAATCACTTTTGCTTGCTTGGCATAAGTATTCACATCTCCGGTTACTCGATCATCGAATCGCATTCCAATCGCGATAAAAACATCACATTCATTGGTTTTTAGATTGGGTCCATAGTTTCCATGCATTCCGGTATAGCCTACATAGAGTGGGTGCCTAGTTGAAAAAGCAGATAGACCAAGTAGGGTAGAAGCTGCAGGAATACCTGTTTTTTCTATGAACGCTTTAAGCTCTTTTTCAGCTCCTGACAGAATCACTCCTTGGCCAAAGAGGAGATAAGGTTTCTTTGCTTTATTTATTAGCTCTGCAGCAGCTCTCAGTGGTTCTTCGTTTAACTCTGGATATGGCTGGTAGCTTCTAATTCTCTCGCATGGTTCGTAAGTAAAGTCAAAAAAAGCTTGCTGTGCATCTTTTGTGATATCGATCAATACAGGTCCCGGGCGTCCGGATTGAGCGATATAGAAAGCTTTGGCAAGTGCCTCTGGGATTTCTTCTGGTCTTGTTACCTGAAAATTCCACTTTGTGACGGGCATAGATATACCTATGATATCCGTTTCTTGAAATGCATCACTGCCAAGCAGGTGACTCGCTACTTGTCCTGTGATACAAACAATTGGTGTTGAATCAATTTGAGCATCAGTTATTCCTGTAATGAGGTTTGTAGCACCAGGGCCAGATGTTGCAAGGCAAACACCCACCTCCCCGGAGCTTCTAGCAAACCCCTGAGCCGAATGGATGGCTCCTTGCTCGTGTCGCACAAGTACGTGCTTCAGTTGAGCTTCATAATCATAAAGTGCATCGTAAACAGGCATAATCGCACCACCTGGGTAACCAAAAATTGTATTTACTCCCTCATTGATAAGGCATCTCAGAATCGCTTCAGAGCCTGATAGTCTTTCTGATTCTACTTTCTTTTTTGAGTTTTTTACTAGTACTTCCATATCAATAATCTGTTATGCACCCTTGAGATGCGGATGAAACCACCTTGGCGTATTTGTACAAGACTCCTCTATCTACTTTTAATGAAGGGGCTTTCCAGTTGGCTTTCCTTTTCGCTAACTCTTCATCACTTATTTCCAATCGAATACTTCTTTTTTCGGCATCTATGGTAATGGTGTCACCGGTATTTACAAGCGCAATGGCTCCTCCTTCTTGAGCTTCAGGTGAGATGTGACCCACGACGAATCCGTGTGTTCCTCCTGAAAATCTACCATCAGTAATTAGAGCTACTTCTTTACCTAGACCCGCTCCCATAATGGCAGCAGTGGGTTTTAGCATTTCAGGCATACCTGGACCTCCTTTAGGACCTTCATACCGAATAACTATCACATCGCCTTTCTCTATATCTCCATTCTGGATGCTATCATTTGCCGAATACTCCCCGTCATATACTTTCGCCTTACCCGTAAATTGTAGGCCTTCTTTTCCGGTGATCTTGGCGACAGCTCCTTCTTCAGCCAGGTTACCATGCAGAATCTGGATGTGACCTGAAGATTTTATTGGTTGATCTATAGGGTGAATAATCTTCTGGTCAAAAGAAAGGTCAGGAACTGTAGAAACATTCTCTCTGAGCGTATTTCCTGTCACTGTCATACAGCTACCATCTATCATACCTAGCTCAATAAGATATTTTAGAACGACAGGCATTCCACCCATTTTATGAATGTCCTCCATCAGGTATTTACCGCTTGGCTTTAGGTCAGCTAAAAAAGGCGTAAGATCACTTATTCTTTGAAAATCAGAAAGACTAAAGTCTACTCCGGCTGCATCGGCAATAGCTAGAAAATGTAATACGGCATTTGTGGAACCGCCGAGGACTGTTAGTAGGGTCACGGCATTTTCTATGGATGTTTTTGAAACTATATCTGACGGTTTCAAATCTCTTTCGAGAAGCGTCATTATACATTCACCGGCCTTTTCACTTTCACTAATTTTTTCCTTCCCTACAGCAGGATTAGAAGAATTGTAAGGCAAGGACATTCCCAGAGCTTCAATGGCAGAAGCCATCGTATTTGCTGTATACATACCTCCGCAGGCTCCAGCTCCAGGGCAGGCATTTTCAATTACCTGTTGGAATTCCTCTTCCTCAATTTTTCCCGATACTTTCTCACCCCAGGCTTCAAATGCTGAAACTACATCTAGCTTTTTATCATTTACACAGCCGGAAGCAATCGTTCCTCCGTAAACTAATATTGATGGGCGATTTAATCTTAGCATTGACATCAATGCTCCTGGCATATTCTTATCACAACCAACTACGGTGACCAGGCCATCATAGCTCATACCTCTCACAACAGTTTCCATCGAGTCGGCTATCAGATCACGAGAAGGGAGAGAATAGCGCATGCCGGGGGTTCCCATTGATATTCCATCACTTACACCAATTGTGTTGAAGATCAATCCATTTCCACCAGATGTATTTACTCCTTTTTTTACATGAAGAGCAAGATCATTTAAGTGCATATTGCATGGATTCCCTTCGAAACCTGTGCTTCCAATACCTACCAATGGTTTTTTAAGATCGTCCTTGCTCAAACCAATAGCATGCAACATGGCCTGTGCTGCTGGTTGTGAGGGATCCTGTGTTACTACTTTGCTGTATTTGTTTAGTTCTTTCATAAAAAAGTATGAAAAAACCCTTCTCTTTTCTGAGAAGGGTTTTGATTATATATCAATACACTTCTCAATTCATATTTGAATAATAATGACGTAGAAGAGGATAATATTTATTGATTGCCTGCGCATGGAAAAATGTTTGGTTTAGATGATACAATTTAGAGACACGTTGGCTGGATCAGTTTTAATCTTAAGTTCTCCTTTTTCTTCGATGTACCACGCTAGTACATCTCCAATTTTAGAACATGGACTTGCTTCTTTATCTGCACTGAGATCTTGTGTCACAACATCATTGGCCAGTGCCCATTTAATCCCATTCTTTATCATGTCGGCTTCTTGAAATAGACCAAAATGCTCATACATCATTGCCACAGAAAGTATGGCAGCCATAGGATTAGCAATGTCCAGACCTTGAGCTTGTGGATAAGAGCCATGAATGGGTTCAAACAAGGCAACTTTCTTTCCAACTGAAGCAGAAGGAAGCATACCTAACGATCCCGTGATAACACTCGCAAGGTCTGAAATGATATCTCCGAACATATTTTCAGTAAGTATTACATCAAATTGGCCTGGGTTGAGAACAATTTGCATAGCGGCATTGTCCACAAACAAATAATCGACTTCAACGTCCGGATATTCCTGGCTAATCTCTTGGATAACTCTCCTCCAGAGTCTTGAGGTTTCGAGTACATTGGCTTTATCAACAAGGGTTAACTTTTTTCTCCTGGCAGCAGCAGCTTCAAAGGCCTGATATGCAATTCTGCTAATTTCTTTGTCTGAATACTCGCAGAGATCTGATGCAATCGTCTTATCCTCGGACAACTTCTTCTCCCCGAAATAGATACCACCTGTAAGCTCTCGATAGATTACAAAATCAACATCTTTCAGCAGGGTGCTTTTGAGAGGTGAAACATTGAAAAGCAGATCATAGGTACTAATTGGACGAATGTTTGAAAATAATTCCAGAGATTTCCTCAACTTCAATAGCCCTTGTTCGGGGCGAACAGGAAGATTCGGATTATTGTCATATTTTGGATCGCCAATGGCTCCAAGAAATATGGCATCACTGGATAGGCACTCTTTAAGAGTTTTGTCAGTCAGTGGGGTTCCATGCTTGTCAATACTAATTGCACCAAAATCAGCTTCTTTTAATTCGAATTTATGATCAAATGATTGATTGATTGCATTGATTACTTTCAATCCTTGATCTACAACTTCAGGTCCAATGCCGTCTCCGGGCAATATTGTTATTTTCTTCTTCATGAGCTTAAACAGGAATGCTTCTTTGGTTTTCGTAGGCTTGTATTTCAGGCCTGAGATTGATTAAGAATTCTGTTTCATCCATTCCTTGCATCAAGCATTGTTTTTTGAATGGGTGAATGTCAAAAATTTGTCTGAGGTTAATATCATCGCACGATACCTCCTGACTTTCCAGGTCAATTTCTATCGTCACATTGGCGGAATCCAATGACTTCTGCATCAGCTGATCTACGGAGGTCTTATCTAACTCAATTGGCAGAATGCCATTGTTATAGGCATTTCCTTTAAAAATATCAGCAAACTGGGTAGATATGATTGCTTTAATGCCATAGTCGGCCACAGCCCATGCAGCATGTTCACGACTTGAGCCACAACCAAAATTGTTACCGGCGATTAAGATTTGTGCTGAGGATCTTTCAGGCTGGTTTAGAATAAATTCTGGATTAGAATCTCCATTGTCCAAATATCTCCAGCTGTAGAATAGATTTTTACCATAGCCGAGCTTATCCACTTGTTTCAAAAACTTAGCAGGTATTATCTGATCTGTATCGATATTACTGATAGGTAGCGGTATGGCTTTTGAGCTAATTTGCATCGAGAAATATGGTTGGGTCCGTGATTTTTCCAGTTAAAGCCGAAGCAGCTGCAGTCAGCGGACTTGCCAATACAGTGCGAGCACCATCTCCTTGTCTTCCTTCAAAATTTCTATTAGAGGTTGAAACACATAATGAACCCGAAGGAATTTTGTCGTCGTTCATTGCCAAACAAGCTGAGCAACCAGGCTCACGAAATTCGAATCCACTATCTCGAAATATTTGATCAAGATTCTCTTCTATTGCCTGAGAGCGTACTTTCATTGATCCAGGAACTACCCATGCATTTACGCTATCTGCTTTTTTCTTGCCTCGAATGAGGTTGGCAACTGCTCTAAGATCTTCAATTCGTCCATTTGTACAGCTGCCTATAAATACATAGTCAACCGCTTGGTCTGCTACATTTTCATCTGAGCTGAATTGCATGTATTTCAAGGATTTTTCCGATAGGTGAGGAGCGGCTCCAATTCGTTCATTTAACCTAATACCCGTATCGGGAGCCGTTCCTGTGGTCACCATCGGAAAAATATTTTCTGCACTATAGGTCACAGATTTATCAAATTTTGCGTCTGGATCTGTATTTAATGATGTCCACCAGGATATCTTTTCCTCACTTATTTCTTTTCGTTCTAAAACGTAATCGATTGTGGTTTGATCAACTCCAATAAGGCCGCCACGGGCACCCATTTCAATGCTCATGTTACATACCGTCATTCGCTCTTCCATAGACATTTTTTCAAATACATCGCCAGTATATTCTACAAAGTGTCCTGTTGCACCTTCTGTGCCCAACTTAGATATGATGTACAGGATTACATCCTTAGAAGTAGATCCGAATGGCAGTGTTCCATTTACTTCAATTTTCATTGTCTTAGGTTTGCTAAGTACCAGGCTTTGAGAAGCCAAAACTTGTTCAACCTGAGAGGTGCCAATACCAAAAGCGATCGTTCCAAAAGCTCCATGTGTTGACGTATGGCTGTCTCCACAAACAATCGTCATACCCGGTTGTGTAATTCCTAAATCTGGTCCTATGATGTGAACAATGCCTTGATTTTCATGACCAATCCCGAACAGTTCAATTCCAAATTCTTCACAATTTGTTTTCAAAGAAGCTACTTGAGCTGCTGAGAGCGGATCTCTAATAGGCTTTGATTGATTAACTGTTGGTACGTTGTGATCTGCAGTTGCTACACATCTATTAGGCATTAACACTTTTATGTCACGGTTTCTTAGACCATCGAAGGCTTGTGGACTTGTGACTTCATGTAAAAAATGCTGATCAATGAAGAGCACATCTAAACCATCAGCGATATTTTTCACCACATGGAAATCCCATACTTTATGAAATAGTGTCTTTCCCATCAGGCATATACTTTTACTTTTTTTAAAATATCATGCAGATGCGATTCCTCGATGCATCGGACATTATCAGCTACTTCGAGGAAGTTTTTGTATGCTGCCTTTAAAGCTTCTTTGTCAAGCTCATAGCCAAGTTTTTTTGCGTGAAAATTTAATGCTGCTTTTCCGCTCCTTGCTGTAAGTATAATTTCAGAACCCGTAGCACCAACTTCTTCCGGGTCAATAATTTCGTAGGTTTCCCTGTTTTTAATTACGCCATCTTGATGAATTCCAGATGAGTGGGCAAAAGCATTTGCACCTACTATTGCCTTATTTGGCTGAACTGGCATGTTCATCATTTCTGATACTGTGGTGCTTATCGGAATTATTTTCTTGGTATCAATATTATGAGATACTGGAATATGCTCGTGCTGGTTGATAATCATTACTACCTCTTCCAAAGAAGTATTTCCGGCCCGCTCACCTATGCCATTAATTGTGCACTCTACTTGTCTTGCACCTGCCAATACTCCAGCAATAGAATTTGCAGTTGCTAAGCCTAGATCGTTATGGCAATGAGTTGATATTATCGCCTTATCAATGTTTGGCACATTGTTTACAAGGAAGCTAATTTTTTCTCCAAATTGCTCAGGTAGGCAATATCCTGTTGTATCCGGTATATTGATTATTGTCGCTCCAGCACTAATAGCGGCCTCAACTATTCTGGCTAAAAATTCATTGTCTGTTCTTCCAGCATCTTCTGCGTAGAACTCTACCTCTGCCACTTTGTTTCTTGCGTATTTGACAGCATGTGTTGCACGCGCTAAAATTTCATCTTGGGTAGCATTCAGTTTGTATTTTATATGAGAGTCTGAGGTTCCAATTCCTGTGTGTATTCTTCCCATTGCTGCAGCTTTCAAAGCTTCAGCTGCCACATCTATATCTTCCTCAACAGCTCTGGATAAACCACAGATTGTTGTATTTCTAATGTGCTTTGAAATAAGTGAAACTGACTTGAAATCTTCAGGACTTGAAATAGGAAAACCTGCTTCAATAATATCAACTCCGAGACTCTCTAGTCCAAAGGCAATCTCAAGCTTTTCATCGCTTTTTAATTGACACCCTGGCACCTGTTCTCCATCTCTGAGGGTAGTATCAAATACAAAAAGTTTGTCCATATTCGTCAATCACATTTTTATTTGTGATAGACAAAAGTGAGGTTTAAAGATAAGAGCTTGAAATCTATATTTTTTTTTATTCACTAGTTCAATCTCACTTCTTCTTTTGTAAGTAATTAATTATCAGGCTATTAAAATTTACTAGAAACACTTGTCCAAACAGCTTTCATATCAACTTTATCACCTGATCAAAAGGTTAACTAAAGCCGAAAAGAGACACTTCAAGCTATATGTCAAGAGAAATAGTTCGGAGAAAGAGCCCATTATTGTGAAAATGTTTGATGCTTTTGACAAACAGAATGAGTTTGATGAAGAAAAAATAAGCAAGGTATTTTCTGATTTAAAACCTAATACACTTTCTAACCATCGAGCACACTTGTATGAGCAGCTGTTGTCGAGTATTCGACTATTGCACAACGATGATCCAAGCATTCGAATAAAAGAGCTAATAAGCTATGCAGATGTGTTACACAATAAGGGACTTTATGAGCAAAGTTTAATACAGCTTTCTAGGGCAAAGCAACTTGCAAGTAAAAACAAGATGGATATTCTTAAGCTTGAAATAATTGAGCTTGAAAAGAAGATTGAGACAAGGTATGTAACAGGAAGCACACCTGATCGAGCCATCGAGTTGACTAAAGAATCACAGGAGCTCAGGCATCAATTCTATTTCAGTGGTTCATGGTCTGATTTAGCTCTCAAGCTATATGACTACTATCTAAAATTTGGCCCTGTCAAAGGCAAAGAGCAACAAGAGCAAGTCACTTCACTGTTTATTGAAAATGCTCCAATGCAAGAGAATGCACTAGGCGGGGACACTATTTTTTATTATCAAAGCTATGTTTGGTATTATCATATCATTCAGAATTTTCCACTATGCTACAAGTATGCTAAACTCTGGTGCAATCTATTTGATCAAAATAAAATACTGCTTGAAGACGAGCCTGAGATGTATATTAGGGGGTATCACAATGTGCTCTCTTCCTTGTTCTTTTGCGATGATGTGAAAAGATTTCGTGAAGAGCTGCGTAGGCTTGAGGTGTTTGTTGATTTGAGGAAAGATTCATTTAATGAAAATCAATTGATTCAAGCTTTCACATACCTTGAAACCGGAAAGTTGAATCTATTTTTTTTAGAAGGGAAATTTACAGAGGGAGCCAAGTATTGTGATGTATTTGAAAACAAGCTCAAAGCCTATGAATCTAGAATTGATATTCACAGAAAAATGGTTTTTCAATACAAGATGGCAAGCCTAAAATTTGGGGGTGGTGATTTTCACGGATCATTAAAGCATCTAAATATCATCGTCAATAATCCAGTATCCACGCTTAAAGAAGACATTCAATCTTACGCTCGTTTTTTAAGTCTTATTGTCCACTATGAGTTGGGCAATGATGATCTTGTTTACTTTCAGATTAAATCCACCTACCGCTTCATGCTTAAGTTGAAAGATTTTCAGAAAGTCCATGCAGCAATTTTCAAGTTTTTGAGAAAATCAATTTACATGGATAGAAAATCTTTGATACCATACTTCAAGGAGTTGCGGGAGGAATTACTTGTAGTAATACAGGATAAATTTGAAAGAAGACCTATGCTTTACCTTGATCTTGTATCATGGCTGGAAAGCAAAATTTACGACAGGCCTGTCGAAGAAGTGATTAGAAGTAAAAAGATTGATAAAGGGGCATAAAAAAAGCCAAGGCATAATTATCCTTGGCTCGTCAGGTCTTGCTGGTTGAAAAGACCCTTGATTTTATATTGACATTGCGATAATCGCAAGGTAAGCAAGTGCTAGCGATGCAATCCTTACTAAAGTTCCAGTTTTCACAAACTTTCTAGTTAGTATGGCTGGATCGATATAGTTCACCTGTTTTTCCATTGTTTTTCTTGTAAAAGTCAATATTTCCTATGGTTTTTCTTTTTAGGAGTAACTCCTAGATATGAATAAGCATTATGCTTACTTATATTGATGTTCTATCACATAAAAAAAAGCCACTTCAATTAAGAGGTGGCTTTCATATTATTTAATACTATTTGGTTATTAACCGATAGATACTCTTTTAAATTCTGCTACTGTAAGTCCTTTAGATATAGAATCAAGGTATTGAGAAACAGATTGAGAGCTGTCTTTCACAAATGACTGGCTAAGCAAAGTGTTCTCTTTGTAGAATTTGTTAAGCTTACCCATCGCAATTTTCTCGATGATGTTTTCTGGCTTACCTTCAGCTTTAGCCTGCTCTTTACCAATCTCTATTTCTTTCTCAACTACAGCCGGATCTACACCATCCTTATCAACAGCTACAGGATTCATTGCTGCAATCTGCATCGCTACGTTCTTTCCAGCATCTTCAACGCTTGTTCCATTGGTATTTGCAAGAGATACCATAACTCCTAGTTTTCCATTAGAGTGGATATATGGAACAACAGCCTCACCAGTCACAACTTCGAATGCTTTAACCTCTAATTTTTCACCGATCTTACCTGTAAGTTCTACGATCTTTTCGCCTACGGTAAGGTCTCCAAGCTTCATTCCGTTAAGCGCTTCAATATTCGCAGGCTTTTCAGCAAAAGCAAGCTCAGCGATTTGATTTCCAAGCTGAACAAATTCATCATTCTTAGCTACAAAATCAGTCTCGCATGTGAATGCAATAAGAGCTCCTTCAGTTCCTGCCTCGTTCGTTTTTGCGAAAACAACACCTTCAGAAGTTTCTCTGTCGGCTCTTGAAGCAGATACTTTTTGACCTTTTTTTCTTAAAAGCTCTACTGCTTTATCAAAATCACCTTCCGCTTCGGTAAGTGCCTTTTTGCAATCCATCATGCCGGCACCCGTCATTTGCCTTAGTTTGTTTACGTCTTGTGCTGTAATAGCCATTTTATTTCTTGATTTTTAATTTTCTACAAACAAAAATTGAACACCGATAATATCAATGTTCAATCTTTATATTAAGATTCTATGGTCGTTAAATTTATTCTGCTACTTCTGACTTTTCGTCAGCCGCTTTCTTAGCAGCCTGCTCTTCAGTTTGAGCTTGATCTTCTTTATCTTTCTTGCGCTCGGCTAATCCCTCCTCCAAAGATTTACCGATGTAATTCGTAATCAATTTGATTGATTTGAATGCATCGTCATTGCCAGGGATAGGGTAGTCGATTTTTGAAGGATCAGAGTTTGTATCCACAATTCCAAAAACAGGAATGTTTAATTTCTGAGCTTCAGCGATTGCAATGTGCTCACGCTTAATATCTACTACGAATAGAGCAGCAGGAAGTCTGTTAAGGTCAGAAATTCCGCCCAATACTTTTTCTAACTTGTCCTTCGCACGGCTAACCATCAATCGCTCACGCTTCGCCATGTTTTGGTATGCTTCTTCTTTCATCAACTTCTCCATACCGGCCATTTTCTTCAATGACTTTCTGATGGTTGCGAAATTGGTTAGCATTCCACCTTGCCACCTTTCAGTGACATATGGCATGTTCAATCGCTGTGCTTCTTGCTCCACAACTTCTTTCGCTTGCTTTTTGGTAGCAACGAACATCACTTTTCTTCCTGATCTTACAACGGCTTTCATTGCCTCTGTAGCATCATCAAGACAAGCCAGCGTTTTGTGAAGGTCGATAATGTGGATGCCATTTTTCTCCATGAATATGTAAGGAGCCATGGCTGGGTTCCACTTTCTGGTAAGGTGTCCAAAGTGTACACCTGCATCCAATAGATCTTTATGTTCTAGTTTTTGCATCTCAAATTATCGTTTACTGAACTGGAATCTTCTTCTTGCTTTTCTTCGACCTGGCTTCTTACGTTCCACCATTCTTGAGTCTCTGGTTAAGAAACCTTCAGACTTAAGTGGACTTCTGAACTCTGCATCTACTTCAGTGAGCGCGCGAGAAATTGCCAGTCTAACTGCTTCAGCTTGTCCGGCAGGGCCACCACCGGTCACATTCACATTAATGTCGAAATTTCCGTCTTGCTCCACCTTTACTAATGGTTGCTTGACGATTGTTTGAAGAATTTCGGAAGGGAAGTAAACGTTAAGTTCTTTATCGTTTACGGTTATTGCACCTTTCCCACTCGTCATATAAATACGAGCTACTGAGGTCTTTCGCCTTCCTATGGTATTGATTCTATCCATTCAGGTTTATAGTTTAACTTCTTTTGGTTTTTGAGCTGCATGTGGATGCTCTGCACCCTCATATACATATAAATTTTTAAAAAGCTGTCTTCCAAGTCTGTTGATCGGAAGCATACCTTTTACTGCTTTTTCTACTAAAATAGTTGAGGACTTAGCCTTAATGCTATTAGGAGTTTCAATTCGCTGACCACCAGGATATCCCGTGTGACGCACATATTGCTTATCGCTCCATTTGTTTCCGGTCAATCTGATTTTATCAGCATTGATCACAATTACGTTATCTCCACAATCTACATGTGGTGTATACGATGGCTTGTGTTTGCCACGTATCATTTTAGCAACTTCACTTGCCATTCTTCCAAGTATCTGAGAATCAGCGTCTACGATGACCCAATTCTTTTCTACAGTTGCACTGTTTAATGATACAGTTTTAAAGCTATTAGTATCCAATTTTATATTGATTTTATAATGTCAAAATCTATCCCCTTGAAAAAGGGACACAAAAATAGAAGTTTCATTTTAGAAAACAAACTGAAGACTCTAATTAAATTTTCTTAAGAGCTTGATTAGCACCGAGAAATCTTTTGGATATTCAGCTTCAGCCTCAACCACCTCGCCTGATAAGTCTTTAAAGGCGATCTGATGAGAATGCAAAGCTACTCTATTAATTATGGGATTTTCCTCTTCCCACTTTTTATAATTATAATTTCTTTTCAGCTCCGAGAGTAGCGCAGGCTTTCCACCATATCCAGGGTCATTTATAAGAGGAGCTTCATGATAAGCGAGATGAGCTCTTATCTGATGCATGCGACCTGTTACGGGAAAACATTTAACTAAGGAATGCCTTTTGAAAACTTCTAGTGTACTCACAAGTGTGAATGCAGGTTTGCCAGCCCGAAAGTCAACTCGAGACTTTGTTGAAGTTGTATGCAAGGGCTCATCAGCTTCAAAGTCCTCAAACTTGTGTAACCCATGAATGACGGCATGATACACTTTTTTTACTTCTCGGTTTTCTAGCTGCATGGCGAAGCTTCTGTAGGCTTCAGGGTTTTTAGCAAATACAAGGATTCCTGAGGTTTCCTTATCTAAACGATGGCAAATTTGATATTCGTCATCGACCTCTTTAGCCAAACTAAGTAGATTTTTGCTTTCTGCACGATCATCAAGACTTGCAATAAATGAAGGTTTATTGATTACACTATAATCATCGGTATCTAAGATAATCAGATCTTTAAATGAAATCTTTTTAAGTTTTTTATGCATAATCTTCTTCCTCTTCCAAGCCTTCCTCTACCTTATCAATGAATGTGGCTTTATTGAGATCGAAATAAAATTGCGAGCCAACTTTATATTCACTCTCAACCATTATTTCAGAATTGTGACTTTCAAGGATGTGTTTTACGATTGAAAGTCCCAATCCGGTACCCCCTTTTTCTCTGGATCTACTTTTATCTACCCGATAAAAGCGCTCGAAAATACGAGAAATATCCGATTCGGGAATTCCACGACCATTATCGCTAACAGTTATGCGAATTTTGCTGCCTTCAATTTCTTTGAAACTAATTTTTGCCTGTCCATCTTTTTTCGTGTATTTGATTGCGTTTGAAATAAGGTTTAACATGACCTGGTATATCCTTCGGTAATCACCCCGAACAATGATGGGCTCCTTATATTTCTTAGACATCTTTAGCTCCACACCTTTTTTTTCTGCTTTATCCTCCAGCTGGTCTAAAATTTCCCGACACATGCCTCTCATGTCAAAATTTTCGAAATGCATCTTTATTTCTCCTGACTCGATTTGAGATATGGTCAATATATCCTGTACAAGAAGGTCGAGTGCATCCAGGCTTCTTGCTGCCTTCTTGAGAAATTTTTTGCGTACTTCTTTATCATTTATAGCACCATCAAGCAAGGTGTGAACAAACCCTTGTGCCGAGAATATGGGAGTTTTTAATTCATGAGATACGTCTGCTATAAACTCTCTTCTGAAATTTTCTCTTTCTTTCAGTTCTTCAATTTCTTTTTCCTTGCTTAGTGCAAAATTTGAAATCTCTTTATTGATTCGTTTAAGGGGATTGACAGATGAAAATCTTCCTTTCAGCATGATTTCACTATCCCGGATTCGTTTGAGGGAGTCGTAAATTGTTTCGATTTGACGGAAAAACAGAAACTCAAGCACGAGTCTTACTAAGATGTAGGATGAGGAGAATGATAGTAAGAAGGCAATGACAATTGCCGTCTTGGTAATACTAGGCACCAGGTAAAGGAACGCAGTGGTGATTGCACCGATACAAAATGCAAGTAGTAGCGCTATGGCTCGAGAGTTAAATTGCATGATAGCTAATTGTAATTAATTAGCGTCGTACTTGTAACCGACACCTTTCACCGTAGTTATGTGATCGTTTCCAATCTTTTCTCTCACTTTCCTGATATGAACGTCAACTGTCCGCGCAAGCACATAAACGTCGGTACCCCAAATGTTTTGAAGTAGCTCATCTCTGCTAAAAACCTTCCCGGGATGTTGTGCTAAGAAATAGAGTAGTTCAAATTCTTTTTTCGGCAATGAAATTTTTTCCTCCCCATTTTTAACGGTGTAACTGGTTCTATCAACTGTTAAATCGCCAATCGTGATGGTGTTAGACTCTTTCTTTTTCTTCGATTCTCTTCTGAATAGCGCATTAATTCGGCTAACAAGCGCTCTGGGCTTAATCGGTTTAGTGATGTAGTCATCCGCCCCCATATCGAATGCAGCTACTTCAGAGTATTCCTCTGATCGTGCGGTAAGAAAAATAACGAAAGTATTAGCCATTTCGGGTAGCTCCCGGATCTGTCGACAGGTCTCAACTCCATCCTGTTTTGGCATCATGATATCTAAAAGGATCAGATCAGGTACAAAACTTTTGGCAACCTCTACTCCCTTTATACCATCACTGGCAGTCTTTACCTCATAACCCTCTTTGCTTAAATTATATTTCAGCAATTCAAGGATGTCTGCTTCGTCATCTACAATAAGAACTTTTTGATTGTTTTTTGCCATTTTCAGAGGGTTGAATCGATAACGTTCTCTTAATCTTCTAGTTTATAAATATGATAATGCTATGCATTACTCTGTCAAATAATCCCTTTTAACTCAATTGATTCAACATTATTCAAAATTACTCAGAAATCAACGCTAAGTGAAAAAAGTAACAATTTGGTAAAACTTTAATTAAATCTACAACATCTATTGGATAGTGGTTTGTACGCCAAATGATATTAGGAGCGTTTATAAATTTTTAATTAATTTAGGAATCAATTACTCTGCATGCATACTAAATATTTGCTGAGTAATTTGTTTTATTTTCAACTTAACCTAACCCTAATGAAGTACACAAAAATCAGCTTGGTACTGCTGGCTGCCTTATTGCTAGCATGTAATGATGAAACCAACATTACACCTGAATTTCAACAACCAGATCCAATCGCAAAATCTAAAATTGATGAAACCATTATCGGCTCACTACAGAATAATGATGAATTTAATTGGGGATCAGTATCTGATGAAATGATATGGAGTGCACTTATTCATAGTGACTCAGTATTGACTATCGGATACCAACCGGCAAATGAATCTAACATTAATGGAAGAATCTCGGAAATTGATATTGCACAAGAAGCCTGGATGGCGGTTTCAGAAAGTATAGTGGATGAGACCATATCCATCATGCAAAATGCTGATGAGTCCATTCAGGAGCAAGACCTGAATGTTCAAAAACATCAGGTTCTACCGTTTATAGATATGAAAGTAAGTAGTCTGGAGGTGGTCAGGTATCTGAGATCTTTGGAAACAGTCAGATATGTAGAACCACTGGGATATGAAGTAGATTTTCCCGCAGCAGACGGGGGAAGAATAGAAAGTAATTCGGGGTGCAGTAACGATCCTGATTACAGCATTCCATCAAGTGATTATACCAACATAAGTCCTGGAGCTAAAGCGTCGTGGCATCTTTATGCAAACAATGTGGTGAACGCCTGGAACTCCAGTACAGGGCAAGGAATTGGTATTGGTTTGATTGATACTGGTATCTCACCAAACCAGGATAACCTAAACAGTAATTTCAACTCCGGATATTCAAACGGAAGATATGTGAACAAGTACGGCTTTTATGTAAGCTCTTGGTGGTGGTGGGCCAGCCCGGATGGTCCGAATGACGATTGTGGGCATGGCACGGCGATGGCAGGGGTGATGGCAGCTCCAAGAAGTAATGATGGTTCTTCAGTAGGGGTCGCGTACAATGCAAATCTGGTATCTGTCAGAGGGACTGGTGATGTGGTGATTAATGGCGGAAAAGAAAAAACAGGGGTAGCAGATGCACTGGTTTATCTTGGAAACAGAAGTGATGTGAAAATTATCAGTATGTCCATTGGGGATGTTTTTTCGAATTCCAAAGTGGCAGATGCCATTCGCTATGCTTATGGACGAGGCAAATTGATAT
The DNA here is from genome assembly GCF_039960695.1 of Ekhidna sp. Lineage (GTDB taxonomy): Bacteria > Bacteroidota > Bacteroidia > Cytophagales > Cyclobacteriaceae > Ekhidna. The sequence continues at coordinate 141,577 of NZ_JBDVKP010000019.1, forward strand.
TCGCTGCTGCAGGTACCTCAACCTCATGGACCAATTGGTTTGGTGTAATCTTCCCTGCATCTATGAATGAAACAGTGGCAGTGACAGGAATTAAAGAAAGCGGATACACGCGATGTGATATTTGTCATTCCGGCAGTAAAGTAGATTTCACTGTTATCATGGAAAGAAATGGCACGGAAAATCACCCATTGTCACTCGCAATGAGCGGGAACCAACCATCGACAGTTGGAGGCTCCTCGGTGGCTACAGCTACAGCTGCTGGAATCGCCGCACTGGTCTGGGCTAAAAACCCAAATATGAGCCGAGATCAGGTCCTAAATAAAATGAAACAAACAGCGGATTTGTATCCAGGCAGGAGCTCTTCATTTGGATGGGGAACTTTGGATGCTGCAGCTGCAGTGAATCATTAAAGATTATTAATTCTCACTCACCAAAAAGCGTCAGGGTACTGCCTTGGCGTTTTTTTATTTATGATAACTTATCATTCCTTTAATGAATAACTCCATATCACCTTGATATTTAGTTGTAAAAATTTCTCCGAGAGAATCTTTTGAAGAATAATATCTTAAATAAGACATAAAGTACGCATTGTTTGGGCGGGCTTTGCTAAAGGCACTGTAATGCCTGGAGTTGTGAAAGTGCAGCGTATCTATTGAGCTGGTAATCCGGTCAATCATCAGGTGTTTTTGAATGGACTTAAGTGAGTCCGGAAGATCCACAATTGACTGATAGAGCGAATCCAACTTACCCGTCCCCAGCAGCATTTGATTTCTAAATGTTCGGCTGTCCTCTTCGGCAAGTATATAATCAAAATAAGGTTCAGAGTTCTTCCCATATTTCTGGGTTAGAAATAAAATTGCTCCCTTTTCACCGATGAATGATGCCAGATTTTCATTGAACTCAATGTCATTTTTCACAAAAAGCGTTGAATGCGTTAGCTCATGAATAATGAGTTCTGCCAGAGCTCCTTCTTCACGCGCTAGCATATTAGAAAGGATTGGGTCTGTTGTCCAGCCAAGTGTTGACCAGCCGTTGACTGGTCGAATCCGTGCATCATATCCAGCCTGTTGTAGTTGCCCCATTTCACTTTTCGCGCTTTCAAGGTCAAAAAATCCTTTATATGGAAAAGATCCTAAAAGAGGAAAAGACCAGAGCTTCGGCTCAAATGAAAATTCCTGACATGCGGATAAATTCCATAAAGCAACCGCTCCTTTTTGATCATAGAAAGTGGTGTAATTATCTGAGTGCTTTAGCCCGAGTTGATCGAAGGAAAAGACCCTGGCTTCTTCTATGATCTTTATTTTCTGCTTTACACTGTCAGCAATGGTTGAATCATTGAGTAGGGATTTCACTGGTTCAGTATTGAATGTAATTGTCAATTGGCCTTTTGCTTGCTTCAATCCATAAACTACCAGACTCCAATTGGTAATAATGATTAAGCAAATAATCGCCAGAACAATCCAGATCGCTTTTCGAATCATGCTACAACTTTATTTATTGTTTATCGTAAGATACCTTGTAATACATAGTAATAACTAACCTCTATTGATATGGATTTAAAGGATCATGACAACAACCTGCGTATTATAGGTAAGATATTTATTGTGATTGGGCTAATTCTGGTACCCATCTCATTATCTACCTTCTTTTTTGTAGATATGGTAAGTCACAGTGACTTTTGGATGGATATGAAAGATTTTGATGTGTTATTTCTCGAAATACGCCCTCCTCAAAACCTACTTTATATGTTCCCAATCTTGCAAACGGTTTCATCAATCGTATTCTTAATCTCAGGTTATGGGTTGGCAATGCGAAAGGATTGGGGAAAGAAGTTTGCAATCGTACCAGCGGTTTTGTTGTTATTTAAATTTCCAATTGGAACGGCACTAGGTGGCTATATGATCTATGCAATTCACCATGTTCCAAAACAAGATCAAGTAGTTAATGGTGATGAATTAGCCTAATACTATTTTTCCTTTGATACTCTCATGGTAAGAATAAAGAAGCAGGATGACTCATTGTCCGGTTCAAAATAGTATTCATATTTTGTTCCGGTTTTCTTCGCCATATCAATAAAGCCGAGCCCAGCTCCGCCGGTATCACCAAGCTCGGAATTCATCATGGCATCCCGATACATTTGTTTTACTCCATCGGCATCAAGGGAGTTTATTTTATCTAAAATATCCCTTAGCATAACCGCATTCTTTATTTCAATATTATTACCTGTTGTGATGAAGTATTCATTTTGGTTATGGCCAATTAGGAAAATACCTTGCTTGACTAGTCCGCTTTCCAGCGAGTTTGATTCTTCATCAGATTGACTATCTGCGTGCTTACAGATGTTTTGTAGCGATTCCATCATGACATGATATACTCGTTTTGTCACTTTTCGATCTTCATTTCTGACGCTTAGGTCTTCGGAGATCATATCTGTCACACCTTCAATGGTGGCTTGGGTCACATTACCATGATACACCACATTAATATCCGATTCAGTCATCAATTTTTTGAATGTGATGATTGTTTTCAGGTGCTTCAGTTGACCATAGATCATTTCATAACCGGAGTTATCCATAAAAGGGGGCTTAGTTAAAATGACAATATAATTTAGAATTCATCCAGTAAAAAGCACTCTTTGTCTTTTATAGCCAAAACCATTTCAAGGGTTGAAAATTTTTACTAATATTTTTAGTTAAATTCATTTTTCTTCGAATTGAAAGAACTATTTTTGTCTGATTTCAAAAAAATAGACAACTCCATATGGCTGACGCACAAGAAAAATTAAAGGCTCTCCAGATTACTATCGATAAACTAGAAAAGACCTACGGAAAAGGTACCGTTATGAAGCTCAGTGATGAGAAAGTGATGGACGTTCCAACGATTTCTACAGGTTCTTTAAGCCTGGATATGGCGCTTGGAGTGGGGGGAATACCTCGAGGTAGAATCATTGAGGTATATGGCCCGGAATCTTCTGGTAAAACAACGTTGGCCATGCACTGCATTGCTGAAGCTCAAAAAGCCGGAGGTATGGCTGCCATTATCGATGCTGAACACGCGTTTGATAAGCTTTATGCTGAGAAGCTAGGGATAGACACAGAAAATCTGCTGATCTCCCAGCCGGATAATGGAGAACAGGCGCTGGAGATAGCCGAGCATCTTATTCGCTCAGGAGCCCTGGATATTATTGTAATAGATTCTGTAGCTGCTTTGGTACCAAGAGGTGAGTTGGAAGGAGAGATGGGTGATAGTAAAATGGGGCTACAAGCTCGTTTGATGTCGCAGGCATTAAGAAAACTAACAGGAACCATTAGCAAGACGGGGTGCTCATGCATATTCATTAACCAACTGAGAGAGAAGATTGGGGTGATGTTTGGTAATCCCGAAACTACCACCGGTGGTAATGCATTGAAATTTTATGCCTCAATCAGATTAGATATTCGTAGAATCGGGCAGATCAAGGAGTCGGCAGATAATGTGATGGGTAATAGAACGCGAGTGAAAGTAGTGAAGAACAAAGTTGCGCCTCCATTCAAAGTGGTTGAGTTCGACATCATGTATGGACGTGGAATCAGTAAAAGCGGAGAGATAGTGGATATAGGGGTAGAGCTTGATGTTATTCAGAAATCGGGCTCATGGTTCTCCTATGATGGCAACAAGTTAGGTCAGGGAAGGGATTCAGTAAAGGCCCTGATAGAAGATAATCCAGAACTGATGGAGGAGTTGGAAAAACGTATCAAAGAAAAGTTGAACGGCTAGAAGTTCAATCCTAATCATAACAAAAAGGGGGAGCATTTGCTCTCCCTTTTTTGTTATTAGGAATTATAATCTCGGACTTTATCCTGTGGTTCGAATGGCAATAACCGGATCTAATCGTGCGGCCATCAAGGCAGGCACAATGCCAGAAATCACTCCGATTATTCCAGCGACTCCTAAACCTAATACGACATTGCTAAATGAAAGCACCAGGTCAAGGTTGCCCAAGCTGACGAGTGAGAGAAGCCAGACAAGTAAAAGCCCTACGCCTCCTCCAATCAGGCTCAGAAAGATTGCTTCAAAAAGGAACTGAAATAGAATAAAGAAATTCTTTGCTCCGAGTGATTTTTGAATACCGATGATATTGGTCCGCTCCCGTACAGAAACAAACATGATGTTTGCAATGCCAAAACCACCAACCAGAATCGAGAATCCTCCAATGGCCCAGCCAGCGACACCAATGACGTCAAATGTTGATCCGATGATGTTCATAATGGCATCTTGTCTATTGACCGAAAAGTTGTTTTTATCCTTCGGACCTAATCCCCTTTTAGAACGCAAGAGACCAGTAATTTCAGCTTCTAATTCAACAAGACCAAAATCTGTTTCTTTTCCTTTGACACTGATACGAGGCTCAACGCCTCTATTTCGTCCCATGTAGTAGATCTTTTGAAATGATTTGAATGGAATCACCACAACCTGATCATTTCCTGTATCACCAAAAATCCCTTCCCCTTCTTCTTCAAAGACCGCAATTACTACGTATTTCAATCCTTTAATTTTTATTTCTTTGCCAATTGCGTCTCCACGCGGAAAAAGGTCATTTGCAATCTTATATCCAATCATGGCTACATTTTTTGCAGTATAGGACTCAGCAGGCGTGAAGTATCTACCTTTTTCTACATCGGCGCTCATATCGTACACCTCATTATGACTTTGGGCCACACCGACTATCGCAGCACTATTAAAACTGCTACTTTCATATTTGACAGTAGTACGCGCACTAGCAAAAATAGTAGCAGATTCTGCATTCTTGAGATTGGCATATAAGTACTCATACTCCTCATAGTTAGAATACGGTCGCTTTATATATTCCCACCATGGGATGTTGGGGCCAAATTCATAAGGAAATCTGCCTACATCTAAATTGTTTGCATCGAGAAAGCTTAGGCTATCCTTAATGCTCCGTTCCAGAGAATCAACAAGTGTAAATACGGCGATGATGGCAAAAATTCCTATTGTTACACCAAGTAGTGATAAGGTCGTTCGCAGTAGATTCATTCGTAATGCGCCCCAAGCAAATCGAAAACTCTCAATGATTAATTTAAATAGTTTCACTTCGTATGTATTATTAGCCTGTTGTTCGAATGGCGATTACAGGATCAAGTCTTGCAGCCATGAGTGCTGGCACAATTCCTGATAAAACTCCTATTATAGCCGAAATACCTAAGCCAAGAATAACATTCCCGGTCGTAAGCACTAAATCAAGACTCCCAAGGCTGGCAAAGGATATCAAATAAACAAGTATGACACCAACACCTCCTCCAATAAGACTTAAAAATACAGCCTCAAATAAGAATTGGAAAAGAATGAAATAGTTCTTTGCTCCAAGAGATTTTTGAATACCGATGATATTGGTTCGTTCACGCACAGACACAAACATGATGTTTGCGATACCAAAACCGCCTACCAAAATTGCAAAGCCACCGATAATTGCTCCTGCTACGCCTATTGCATCGAAAGTGGATCCAATGAAGTTGCTTATAGCTTCCGGTCTATTAAGCGCGAAGTTGTCGTCCTCTTTTGGTTTGAGCGATCGTTTCTTTCTCATCAATCCTCTCAGTTCTGCCTCAAGTTCTACCAAGCCGACATCTGTCGTAAGACCTTTGGCCGTAATCCTTGGCTCAACACCACTTCTCCTGCCTGAGTAATAGATTTTCTGGAAGGATTTGTATGGCATGTAAATGTTATCGTCATTACTTGGTGCACCCAGAAAGCTATCTCCTTCCTCTTTGATGACTCCAATTACATAGTATTTGAGGCCTTTGATTTTTATGTCTTTCCCCAGGGCGGATGTGTTAGGGAATAATTCTTTCTCCGTCCGGTGACCGATGATTACTACATTGGTACCACCACTTGCCTCCTCTCTGGTGAAGTACCTTCCTTTTTCTATTGGGATTTCATAGACATCCTTGTGCTCATAAACGATTCCAAGCAAGGATAGGTCGGCGACACTACTACTTTCATACTTAGCCAGCACACCACCCCTAACGGTGAAAATAGAAACTGCCTGAGCATTGTTAACATTATCTTTTATGAATCGATATTCATCGAAAGTGACATAAGGCCTTCGTAAGTATGTCCACCATGGATAGGGTCCACCAAAACCATAGGGCCATTTTTCAACATTGATATTATTGGTGCCCAGAAAGTTCAAGCTGTCTTTAATGCTTTTTTCCAGCGAATCAACCGCCGTAAATACGGCAATGATTGAGAAAATCCCAACTGTTACCCCGAGTAAAGAAAGTGTAGTTCTCAATAGGTTGGTCCGTAGGGCTCCCCATGCGAATCGAAAACTCTCAATAATTAATTTGAATACTTTCACGTATGTATTTTAATTAAACAAATGTAGCCAATACCATTGCTGCTTTTCCAAATAAATAGCGATCGGCAAATGGGTATTTCAAGCGGTCAATTGATTAAGTTGACGAGTTTAACTGCTTTTACGTTACAAACGTGAAACATATTTGCTAATTTTGCGGACTTTTGATCATTAAAATAGATCCTTTTTCCTATGGGAATGAAATTATCCGAATTCAAATTCGATTTACCATCAAGTCTTATTGCCCTTCACCCAACAGACAACCGTGACGATTCTCGTCTAATGGTCATTCATAAAGACACAGGAGAGATTGAGCATAAAGTTTTCAAAGATGTAGTTGACTATTTCAAAGAAGATGATGTTTTCGTAGTAAACGACACCAAGGTGTTTCCTGCTCGTCTGTATGGCAATAAGGAAAAAACGGGTGCCAAAATTGAAGTCTTCCTTCTTAGGGAGTTAAATACTGAAATGAAACTGTGGGACGTACTAGTAGATCCTGCACGGAAAATTCGAGTAGGAAATAAACTCTATTTTGGAGAAGGTGAACTTGTTGCAGAGGTTATAGACAACACGACAAGCAGAGGAAGAACCATCAGATTCTTATTTGATGGCGATCAGGAACAATTCTACAAAATGATTGACGCCCTGGGAGAGACTCCTCTACCAAAAGAAATACAGCGAACTGCTGAGCCTGAAGATCGTGAAAGATTTCAAACGATATACGCCAAAAATATTGGTGCTGTTGCAGCTCCTACTGCAGGAATGCACTTCACTCCACAGTTAATGAAGAAAATGGAGTTGATCGGAATTGATACTGCCCCGATTACACTTCATGTGGGCTTAGGTACTTTCAGGCCAGTAGACGTTGAAGACCTGACCAAGCATAAAATGGATTCTGAAAATTACTGGGTTGAAAAACCTACAGCAGATAGAGTAAACAGAGCCCTCTCTGAGAAATCTAAAATTTGTGCTGTAGGGACAACAGCAATGAAGACCCTGGAATCTTCTGTTTCTGCAAATGGTCTACTTAAGGAAAATTCAGGATGGACTGATAAATTCATTTTCCCTCCTTACGAGTTCAAAATTTGCGATGCACTAATCACAAATTTCCACTTACCAGAATCTACTTTATTAATGATGGCCTCTGCTTTTGGGGGGTATGATTTAATTCAGGAAGCATATCAATTGGCAATTAAAGAAAAGTATCGATTCTTCAGTTATGGAGATGCAATGCTGATTATCTAAGAATAGCGCTTGAAAAAATACGCCATCATAGTGGCAGGAGGGATAGGTACACGCATGAAAAGCGCTGTGCCAAAGCAATTCCTTTTGCTTAATGGTGTGCCGATAATTGTTCAATCCATAAACAGATTCTTGACATACGATGATAAGACTCAGGTCATCGTTGTTCTTCCGGAGGTTCATGTCACCCAATGGGAGGCAATAAAATTTCAATATTTCCCGGATACTGAAATAAGGGTTACGACTGGTGGGATGACCAGAAGTGCTTCTGTGTTATCGGGACTTGCATTAATCAATGAGGATGGTTTGGTTGCCGTTCATGATGCGGTAAGGCCTTTTGTTTCTAAAGAGACGATAACGCAATCATTCAAATCAGCTGATAAGCACGGTTCAGGAGTAGCTGTGGTTTCGTTAAAAGACTCTATTCGTGAATTGATTAATGATGAGTCAATTGCCAGAGATCGTACAAACTATGTGCTTGTTCAAACACCTCAAACATTTAGGGTTAGTGAACTAAAACTTGCTTATGAAAAAGCGGGAGCTGGCTTGTTTACGGATGACGCCAGTGTTTATGAGGCAGCTGGATTCTCAGTGAATTTGGTAGATGGCACTTATGACAACATCAAAATCACCACTCCCGAAGATCTTAAATAGAAAAATCCACCCCTTAGGAGCGGATTTTTCATGATTTTGGTAGTGAATTATTGTTTTATCACTCTGAATGTTAGCGTATTTTTCTTAGATCTTTCATCGATGAACTTTAAAAAGTAAAGGCCATCCGGATAGTCTTCCAGACTAACCTTCTCTTCTGAACCGTTTCTTTTGTTTATTTCTTTGGTCAGTAAAGTGTTGCCTTTAGCATCCATTAGCTGCATGTGCATATTATTTCCTCTGATTTTATCATAGGAAATAGTAACTGTACCAACAGTAGGGTTAGGATAAATGTTGAAATTGGTAAATATCACGTCGGTAATTCCCAATACCAATTCGACAACAATTCCATCGTCCGTCACGGTAGCTGCAAGTACAAATTCATCATCAGACACTCCCGCTTCACCTATTTCAAACTCAACAAACGAGGATTCATCTAACGGTATTCCTGGGTATTCAACAAAGAAACGGTAAGTCCCCTGTGGTAAGAAGCCATATTCAAACTCTCCATTTTCATTTGTTTCGCCATAGGCAATCAATTCGAACTCATCATTGTCCTGACCTATTCTTCCTCCACTACGCTTTCTTCTAAGTCCACACTTTCGATTGGCGGCACGTCTTCTGGCAGTGACCCTTCCCTCGTCGCTCGTTAGGTCTTCTTCGATAGTCCCTCTCACCACTCCTTCACCAGATGTTTCCGGCGGTGCTGCAGTCAATTGGACCTGCACCAACGAATCGCTTGATAGTTCAAGAGTTTCGGCCTCTTGCCATAAAAAAGCATCGCCATAATAGGTCGCCACATATTTTTCAGGATCTGAATCAATATTGACTAAATAGTTCGAGTGAAAAACAGGATCAAAAGCGAAATCACCACCTGCACTAGTAACTATGTCCATTGTGTCATACTTACCTGAAGGTCGAACTCTTAACAATATAGCTTCAACTTCATCTGTTACCGGATTCTGATTGGCAAATGTCTGTACACTTACCACCGAACTTTGAAGGTTGAATGAAGGAAGTCCATTCAGTATACTGAATGTATTGCTTCTGCCAATCTTACCAAAGGTAGAGGTAGCAACTTCAGTAGAAAGATTGCCTCCTGATATGGATCCACCAGCCGTATTTGTTGCATAGCTCTGCAAGGTTAGCTGTGCCTGTAAAGTCAAGCACAGAGCTAATGCAAAGCCAAAAGCTATTATTTTCTGCATTAGCTTTTTCATTTGCTTGCTGCTTTACTTGAACCTAACATCTTCATTAAAAGGTCCATCTCTTTTCGAAGAGTCTCAACTTCTGACAATGAAGCTTTTAACGAAGAATTTTCATTTTCAAGTTTTTCAACCTTTGCATTTAATTCCTTGATCGCCTCAATAAGAATGGCAGTCATCTGTGCATAATTAACAGCTTTCATGCCTTGCTCATTTGTATGAACAAATTCTGGGAAGATCGCTTCGACTTCTTGAGCAATGACACCAATTTGATTTGCCTGAGATTTAGACTCATCCTTCCACTGATAAGATACCCCTCTCATTTTTAAGGTATTCTCGAGTGGTTTCTCCAGGTTCTTGATATTTTTCTTTAATCTTCTATCTGAGGTTTGAACACCTCCAGAGGTAGATTGAAGGATGTCAGCAGCAATCGTTCCTGAAGCAGTCAGATTCCCGGGATCACCATCTAAAGTGATAGTTGTTGCCGAGATACTATCCCTGACTTCCATAATTCCACCTCCTGATGCCGAGCGTGAAGAGATATAGATTGTCTCATCAACTATTCCTCCATTAGCTGTATTGAAGACCGAAATTCTTCCTGAGGTTTCTCCGGATTGGTCATCAGCAACGATCTCTACATTCGAGCTGAAATCTCCAGCTCCATCATCATTCTGACCGAAAACCTGAACGATTCCAAGTTCTGAATTGGTCCACCATTGGCCTGACACATAAACATTTCTAGTGACAGGGCCATTAACCATAACTAAACCGCTTTTTCCTGTTGGATCGCCACCTGCTTCGTTTCTATTTGATCCAATTGCAGCCAGGAAGGTTCCTTCATTATCAAAGTAGTCTGTGCCACCCCTACGATAACCCCCCGAAAACGTAGCTCCAAAAACATCAGTCACCGTATTGTAATTACTAATCAAGAGTTCTTGGCCGTCTGCTGTAGGATTCATGCCATATAGGCTGGCAAATGAATTTTCACCATTACTGGTTGTTCCTGCAAAGAAAGTGGCTCTGTTAAAGGTGTTCGTGACATCAGGGCTGCTTATTTGCAGAGTTCCGCCTTCTGTATTTCCTTGAAGATAAACTCCTTCATTCCCTGCTCCATTCAGTGCTCTAATGGAACTAGTAGTAATCGTATCAGGTGAGATATTTCCTCCGGAAGCTTGTGCTAATGGCTGGCCTTGAATAAATATCTGCTGTGCATCTATCGTACCATCACCATTGAGGAGAATTTGATCTACTCCTGTTGAATCGCGAATGATAAGACCTCCTGAACCAGATTCAAATATATTTCCTGTTAATTCAATCGTATGAATGTTGTTACCAATTGAATTATTGAAAAGCGAAATGTTTCCAAATTCATCGGTACCACTACTCGTTCTTCTGGTTGCCAGTTGACCAGAGTTATACCACCATCCACCACCATCATCGATCGATCCATATACATTAATGGATGCCATATCATGATCTTCATACCCTTCTGATCCTAATTGAATATTAATGCTGCTATCACCCCATAACTCAACCATACCATTGGTCCCTGTAGGATCTGAACCAGCATCATCTTGAGCGATAGTCATTACGGCTTGGCCACCGCCATTGCTTCGGTTGATTTCAAGCATCGCTGTTTCTTCTGTAGAATTTCCTAAAGGGGTAACTCTAAATCTACCCAGACCAAAGTTTGATTGAGCGGATCCTTCAATATAATATTCCGGAAGGCTTCCATCAACAAAAGATCCAATAAGTGCCGCTCCTGTAGCTGTTTCGGTATCATCGTAAGAAATTAACTGAACAAATCCATCATTGCCCAGACCTCCGAACCAGCCAGCAGAATTATGCGCATCATTTCTTGTATAGAGATTGCCTGTCCCTTTGTTAGTTACGCGCAGTTGTGCACCAATATTTCTCAAGGAATCGTACAAGCCTAAAAAGCCACCATAACCTCCTGAGGAACTACCTAGAATTACTTTGGTGGAATCATTAGCACCGTATAGAACGAGACTACCAGCATTATTTGGATCAAAAAAGTTCAGATCTGCTTTCGTTTCCCCGGAATTTCCTACAACAATGACACTCTTTGATCGCACTGAATCTGGTTCAAGCGTGCCGCCTCCGGATCCTTCAATTGGCGATCCATTGATTAGAATCTGTTGTGCATCGATTGTGCCGGTCGACCCGTCCAAAAAAATGGTTTCAGTTTCTCCTGCATCTCTCAGCGAAATATTTCCGCCGGTTGAGACCCCATCTCCACTATTTAGATTTAAAGTGAATTGCGGTCCTCCTCCATCCTGGGATGCATTTAAATTGATATTACTGATTGTTGAGGTACCTGTATGCTCTGAGAATATATTATGTGTAGTGTTGCCATAATAATTATACAGGTCTAAACCACCTCTTCTATACCCATCAGGTAATAGTGTACCTGTTATGTCTTGATCAGAAGCATACAGGTTAGCCAGCAATTGAGCTCCATCATCGATTGAATTACCTCCATATAAATTCATAAAACTGTTTTGTCGTGTATCAGTAATCGTTCCGGCTACAATAGCACTTTTGAGTGTGCCATCAGCATTCTCTCTTCCATTTAATTGAAGGTATCCACCTGTACCTGTTCCTCGGTCTGTTGTTATAAAGGCGCCCGTTCGATTTAATGAATCTTTTAAGACAATTGCTCCATCATATCCGTTATTATCAGCAAAAATGTTGACTTTGAGATCATTATTTAGTCCCAGAGCCTGGATGGAATTAGAAGTCAGTGAGTCTAAATTCACTGGTCCATCAGAATAAGGGAGAAATGGTGAATAAAGTGTTACAGGGCTTAACGCTTGCCCATTGACCGTGATATTCATTTGAACCTCGGGATTGTCTTGAAATAAAGTGTCAGGTAATGGAGTTATTTCACCTAGCACTACCGCATAATAGCCATCATTAACAGCCACGTTACTAATAGTTTCAGACCAAGCAGGACTTGCAATATCGAACACTATGGTTGCCGTTCCTGTAAACGGTTTTCCACCATCTAGTAATCGACCTTGAAATGGTAATTTTTGAGAATAAGCTGCAAAGCCAATTAGAAAAATTGAAATGGTAAGGTAAAGTTTCTTCATGTCTGAAAGTTAAAGTTGATTTACTCTAACCTAGTAAGGGAAACCTTTAAAGTCAAGACTGGATTCGGGGTATTTTTATCAGTTGATAATTTTCTTGATAAATGACAAAAAAAGCTTCAACCTTTCGATTGAAGCTTTTTTATAAAATCTTTTTTATTAGACTAATATTCGTCCTCATTAAAGAAAAAGTCTTCTTTTGTAGGATAATCAGGCCAAATTTCTTCAATATTCTCAAATGGTTGTCCATCATCTTCTAGTTCCTGCAGATTTTCCACTACTTCTAGTGGAGCTCCCGATCTGATTGAATAATCGATTAGCTCATCTTTGGTGGCGGGCCAAGGAGCGTCTTCTAAATACGATGCAAGTTCTAGTGTCCAATACATAATCTAGCCTCTGTTTATAAGTCCTGTTTTAATAATGCGCGCAAATATATATTATTATATCGTATACGCACTTAATTAAAATAATCCTTTATAGAAAGGTAATTTTCTTACACGAAAACTCAAGGAAAAGTTGCCAAAAAATTAAAATTCTCCAGAATCAACCCATTCCAGAAGTTTTGATTTTACCTCAATCTTTCGTTTCTGACCTCTAATCTTACTCTCAACCATTTTATTCATTTTTCCATCAGGGGATGAAAAATTTGCTGAATTTTCTTCATAAATCTTGAGGTCTTCCCTATCTCTCGAGATTAGGTCATTGATAATACCCTTTCGGATGGTCTTCTTCTTTTCTAAATCCAGTTTTGAAAAATCAGGAAACCGTTTGAGGGATAATTTTTTTACAAACTCTCGTTCGTTTAGCAATTGAATAAGCTCAAGGCATTGTTGCTTTTCCTGATTTCTACTTCTATCTCTGAAAAGTGCCTTTTTGGTTTTATCTAATTCCTCCTTATTAAAGGATTCATTTCCCTTTTTTATTGCAATGAGTCTTTTCAGCGTTTCTGAGTAGTCAGTAGGGGGTATAAATCTTTTTCCTTTTAGTTGCTGGTTGAATTGGTTATTAAGTGGTTTGTAAAATTCAGCGGGAATTCCTCCAACTTCTTGCCATTGTTCTTTTAGAGCCTTCACTTTATTAAACCGTTCCTGACCATGAATGTCTGCTAGCTTTTTTGCTTCTTCAACGAGTTCCTCATATTGCCTTTTTCGATGATCAGTCAATTTTTGCTTATCCTCAAAAAATTGCTTTTTACGATCAAAAAATTCCTTAATAATATCCCAAAAAGATGTTTCTAATTGTTCATTTTTATCTTCTTCTGCACTTCCGGTCTTTATCCATCTCCCCTTAATGTCATTCACTTTTTCGGTGGCTTCCTTCCAGTTGATAATTTCAACAATCTGTTTTGCTTCCTCAATAAGTGCGTTTTTGATTTCCGTATTTCTGACACGATTTTTTTGGATGATATCACGAACAAGAGATTCATATTGCAAAATCTTATCTTGCAATGCCTGATAATCACCTAATCCATCATGTTGTGGTAGGTGCTCACGGAGGTGCACCAGTTTCATCAGAAAAGAGCCTTTATTTTCTGTAGCATCAATTTTTTCTGTTACTTCAGTAATTTTTTTCTCTAAATCTGAAAATCGTTCTTGAAAGAACTGGGTAGACTTTTCATGATCTTCATCACGAACTTCTCCGATTTCTCGATCCGGGTTTCCGTCCCAGCCGCTCTGAAAGACTTTATCGCCTTTTATAAATCCAAATGGTACCTGTATGATGTCCAAGGGTGAGTGTAATTCTTAAATGCGTGGTATATTCGATTTCTAATCAAACTTAAGCATGTCAGACGAAAAGATCATCTTCTCAATGTCGGGTGTAAATAAGATTCACCCTCCACAGAAACAAGTACTTAAGAATATATATTTATCATTTTTTTATGGTGCTAAAATAGGAGTCTTAGGCCTTAATGGAGCCGGAAAATCCTCATTACTTCGAATAATTGCAGGAAAAGATACGGATTATCAGGGTGAAGTCGTGTTTTCACCCGGATATTCGGTAGGGATGCTAGAACAGGAGCCCGAGCTTGATGCAGAAAAAACGGTGATTGAAGTTGTTAGGGAAGGGGTTAAAGAAGTCAATGATCTTCTTAAAGAATACGAGGAAGTCAATGCCAAATTTTCTGAACCGGAGATCTTAGAAGATCCCGATAAGATGAATAAGTTGATTGAAAGGCAAGGAGAGATCCAAGAAAAACTTGATGCTACGGGGGCCTGGGAGATTGATCATAAATTGGAACGCGCCATGGATGCGCTACGCACTCCCCCTGAAGATGCTGTAATAAAAAATTTATCGGGTGGAGAAAAAAGACGAGTTGCGCTTTGCAGACTATTATTGGAACAGCCAGATGTATTGCTACTGGATGAGCCTACCAACCACCTGGATGCGGAATCAGTCCTTTGGTTGGAGCAACACCTCCAGCAGTATGAAGGTACAGTTATAGCCGTCACTCATGATCGCTATTTCCTTGATAATGTAGCTGGATGGATTTTAGAACTTGATAGAGGAGAAGGAATTCCCTGGAAAGGGAATTACAGCAGCTGGCTTGAGCAAAAAGAGAAGAGACTGGCAAAAGAAGACAAACAAGAATCCAAAAGACAAAAGACCTTACAGCGGGAGTTGGAATGGGTACGAATGAGTCCAAAAGGACGGCAGGCAAAAGCGAAAGCCAGATTGAGTGCATATGATAAACTGCTGGGAGAGGATGCAAAGGAAAAGGAAAAAAATCTTGAATTATATATCCCGCCCGGTCCTCGATTAGGTGCTAAAGTGATAGAAGCAAAGGGTGTGGCTAAAGGGTATGGAGATAAATTGCTTTATGAAGATTTGTCATTTAGTCTGCCTCAGGGGGGTATAGTAGGAGTAATTGGACCAAATGGTGCAGGTAAGTCTACCTTATTTAAGATGATTACCGGCAAAGAAACACCTGATAAAGGAACTTTTGAAGTCGGTGAAACAGTGGTCATGAGCTATGTAGATCAGGAGCATGATCAACTAGATGGAAATAAATCAGTTTTTGAGGTCATTTCGGAAGGAAACGAAATAATCGACCTGGGTGGGAAAGAGATGAATGCGCGCGCCTATGTAAGCAAATTCAATTTTTCCGGTCAGGATCAGGGAAAAAAAGTAGGAACCCTTTCAGGCGGTGAAAGAAATAGGGTACATCTGGCTCTTACCCTTAAACGAGGCGCAAACTTGATCCTATTGGATGAGCCAACAAATGATTTGGATGTCAACACCTTAAGAGCACTTGAGGAAGCATTGGAGAATTTTGGAGGTTGTGCAGTTGTTATTAGTCACGATAGGTGGTTTTTAGACCGCATTGCCACTCACATATTGGCTTTTGAAGGTAACTCGCAAGCCTACTGGTTTGAAGGAAACTTCAGCGAGTATGAGGAAAATAGGAAAAAACGATTGGGAGATGAAACTCCAAAACGTATCAAATACAAGAAATTAATTTAAGCCATGAAGAAACTAACCCTAATCTTATTTACAATCATGTTTGCTGCCTCCCTTTTTGCGCAGCGAACAATTATCTACGCCGGTACTTTGATTGACGGTGTATCTAAGAAGCCAGTGGCTGAGAGATCAATCATTGTAGTAGGTAAGAAAATTGTCTCGATTGAAAACGGATATATCAGTGCAAAAGAAGAAGATAATATAATTGATCTCAAGAATCATTCGGTCATGCCCGGATGGATTGATATGCATGTGCACATCGAAGGCGAAACAAGTCCTGATAGATATATTCGTGTCTTCACCGACAACCCGGCAGATAAGGCTTTTGCTTCAGTTGACATAGCTAAAAGAACCCTAATGGCTGGATTTACTACAGTCAGAGATGTTGGAGGTAGTGGAGTCAATGTGTCTCTGCGAGATGCAATTAATAAGGGAACAATTGATGGACCAAGAATTTTCACTTCTGAGAAGGGGCTATCTATAACCGGTGGTCATGGAGATCCTACCAATGGATTCCGAGATGATCTTATGGGAGATCCAGGGCCTGAAAGTGGAGTGGTCAACGGAGTGGACGATGCGAAAAAGGCCGTACGTCAACGATATAAGAATGGAGCTGATTTAATTAAGATTACTGCAACGGGAGGAGTTTTGAGTGTAGCAAAAGATGGGCAGGGAGCTCACTTTCAGGAGGAAGAAATCAAAGCCATTGTGGATGCTGCTAACGATTTAGGGTTTCATGTTGCAGCCCATGCCCATGGAGATGAAGGGATGAGACGCGCAGTAGCTAATGGTGTAAAGACCATAGAGCATGGCACATACATGAGTGATGCCACAATGGATTTAATGATACAGAAGGATGCCTATCTTGTTCCTACTATTACAGCTGGGATGGAAGTAGCAGAAAATGCTAAAAAGCCAGGCTACTATCCAAAAGTAGTGGCGGAGAAAGCCCGGGTTATCGGGCCAAAAATTCAGGGAACTTTTGCAAGAGCTTATAAAAGAGGAGTGCCTATCGCTTTTGGTACAGATGCAGGAGTATTTAAACATGGAGAAAATGCAAGAGAATTCACCTATATGGTAGAAGCAGGTATGCCGGAGATTGAAGCAATTATTTGCGCTACCTCAAACAACGCAGAACTTCTTGGAATGGGAGAACAGATTGGAACGATTAAAGCTGGTTTTATCGCAGATATTGTAGCCGTTCCCGGGAATCCATTAGAAGATATTGAGGTAATGAAAGATGTGAAGTTTGTGATGAAGGAGGGCAAAATCTATAAGAACTAGATCAAATTAAAAAGGTCGGATTATTCCGACCTTTTTAATAGTAATGCTTTCTTGCATCACATCTTTCTGATCTTACCACTCCCTGAGGAGTTTGAGTTGATTCGTTTTGGATCGCCAGCATAATACACGCTTCCGCTACCTGAGATCTTGGCGCTCACTTCTTCAGTCGCAGTGATGTAACAACTCCCAGATCCACTGATGGATGCTTCAAACGATTTTACGGTTAAATCTTCTGCTTTCACCCGACCCGATCCACTGATTTTAGCCTCTGCTTCATTAGCCTCTCCATCCAGTCGAATACTGCCAGATCCTGAAATGCGTAAATCCATTTCGTCACTATTAATGTCCAGATCCATGTCACCTGATCCGCTTACCGAGAGTCGAATGTCTTCTGTATCTAATTGACCATCGCTTTCAATAAGCCCACTTCCACTCACAGATAATCCTTCTATTTTACGCATCGTCACATAAATATCCACTGCAGAGCGTCTCCATCCATCGTTCCAATTCCATTTACCTTCTTTCTTTATGACAAGTTTATCTCCCCTCATCTCAAACTCAATCTTTTCAAAGATGTCGTCATCACATTCAATCTCAATCTTGTCATCTGATCCTTGCTTGACGTACAATGTAGCAGATATGCCAAGAGATAATTCTGAAAAACTTCCAACATCAACACTTCTTTTTTGTGCGTTTGATGGTATGATTACGATAGCGGCCAGTAGTAGAGTAAGTAAGGTCTTCATAAGCTTTTTATTTAAAGACTTGATTAGCACAAAAAGGTTGCATTAAATGAGCTATTGAAATTAATTACCCATTTGTTCTTCGGCTAATTGTTCATTCTCTATTCGTTGTTCCAATGCCTGAATGTAATTTCGGGCATCATTATTTCCATACTGAGTGTAAGATCGTTCGGCCCATTTTCTAGCTTCATTGAGGTTACCAAGTATTTCATTTGCAACTGCCAAATTGTAGGTTAAATAACCTCCCTCTTTGCTTGGAACAGATGTTAATCCATTTTCCCAAATTCTGGCCGCTTCTTTCCAATTACCTACATCTGCGTATCTTGATCCTTGCTCAAGTGCCGGTGACTTTTTCGATTTCCCAACAAAAGAACGGGTAATCTGCACAGGCATTGGGGCGATTTTGTAGGCATAGTTGGATCCCACTTGATTGGTCAAGTGACGAGTAGCATCTGTTTTATTAATAAGAGCAGCAATAGCCCCTGATTTTGTATCTGCTTGAGCATTCCATTCGTTAGTCCTACGATATAGGTCCTGATCAATAATTTTTTCGGAAATGGGGTCGTAAATACGAACGCCTATGGTGATGTTTGCTACTCCGGAAGTACTGAATTCATCTATTTCAATTTCTTCTCCATCCTCATTTTTCACAGTTTTCTTACTTTTCCCATCTGTAACAATAAAGTCAGAATCAAACATTTCGATTGCTATCACAGCATCTGCATCATAGTTCTCGCAAACCACTCGAATAGTGCTCCATGGTAAAGGATCAGGAAATGCCTGTGTCAAACTATTACCTATAAAGGTCTCGTTGGCTACTCGGGTTTCAAACCTTCCGGAATTAGCCAATCGCTTTTGAAAACCAATGATAAATGACTGAATTGCAGCCTTATCTTCTTCGGGAAGTTCTCCTGTCAAAATACCTTCAAGGACATTAACTGCCTCTTTTGAGTATTTGGTCCGATTAAGTATTACCAGCGATTGAATGGATTGATCTACAGTGATGTCAGCCGGACGTGAAGAATTGATTGATACGGTTCTTCTTCCGCTTGAACAAGCGCCCGCGAGAAAAAGAAGGAGGATAAGTTGTGTGAAGATGTTTTTCATTGGTAAAATGGTTTAAATCAAATTTACCAATAAACATGCCGTCTTAATAATTGGAAAAACTTAATATGGTTTTTCACCCACCCAATTGCCGGGAGGGTCATAATTACAGACCCAAATATCCATCCCACCACAACTTATTTTGGCACATCCGACTTTTTTAGTGGTTTGCCATACAATTTGTGTGTAATGACCACACATTTTTCCAGGCTTACATTTGTTTCTGTTATAGTTGTAATCTTCCTTTTCACTGGCCCAGGCATCAACTACATACTTTGCATCAAATGCTCCGGTAGTGCCTTTAAAAAGGTTTTCTCCAAATTTGTTATTTGGCCTATGTTCCCAACCACAGTCATTTGCCTTAAGCTGCTTAGCCCAATCAGCAGCCAATTCAGCCATTTCATCAGACCATTCAAGTTTTTCTAAAACCCCAACATCTGCCCTCCAGTAGTTGTGTCTTTCCAAAATTATTTCGATTTCTTCCTCAGATAATGCTGTCTGAGGTTCTGTTTCTGAGACTGGGGCAAGTAGAATTAGGCTCAAGAAGAATAATGTGATTTTCATAGCTGGTTTGTCTGAAGTTCATCGTTCCTGATTAGATAAAGATACTCCGCAAGATAAAAAGCTCCAATTCCACTAAATATGTGCCATAGAAAATGGGAGCCCATCGATAAAAATTCAGCAATTGAAAAATCTAGTCGTCGAAATAGGAGGCTCAGGATTAAAAAAAAGACAGATAAGACAATGCTGCTTAAGTGCTTGTATTGATGTCTGGAAAGGTAAAAGAGAATAGGAGAGAATATAATGAACCCCGTTAAGAAATAGTTGATGTTGATTGCGAGCTGTCCACCATAATACGCTAAAATGGCAAATCGGATGAATATGAAGGGAACTACTATCGAAATAGCTAGCCATCTTTTTGGTAATATCCTATCCCAGAAGTAGATACTAACTGCCACTGTAACGATGGCGGTGGGAAGCACATCCATCCATAAAAGAAAGTTTGAAGTCCTGAACGCATGATATAGGAAGCTGCCTATACCTCCTAATACCAGAAGCGGAATGAGGAAATAAATAAACGCGTAGTTCTTAAAATCCCATTTCAGTTTGAAAGCCCAATACAGTGGTGGTAGCACAATGGCCAGGGAAGAAAGTGCATTCCATGGCTCTGCTATAAAGGTTGTTAGATCAGTCTCTGCATAAATAGGACCGCCATCTGAGGGTAGAATTTGCATCATATATGAAGATTTACAGGCTTATTAACTAACTGGCAGGAAATTTGATTCCCTTACGGTAATAGCATAGAACAAATATTGTTCTAGACTTTTTTGGTTAGTTGAGAGCCCTGTCTGCCAGCCGGCGGATAGGGTTTCTTTTTTCAATTAACGTCCTTTTTTTGTCGATTGTGTCGTTTAAGATTTATAAATTGAAAAAAATCTCTTTTTTGTTTTGCATTCGACAATATCAGCTAAGAAAGACATATTAAAAATTTACGAAGAGGTAAGAGCACAGACTCAATTTTTGTGTGAGCCTCTTGAAATAGAAGATTTTGTGGTTCAGCCAGTTATGGATGTGAGTCCTCTTAAATGGCATTTGGGACATACCACCTGGTTTTTTGAAACCTTCGTTTTGAAACCTAATGTTAAAGGATATAAGGAATTTCATCCGAAGTATCCGTACTTATTCAACAGCTATTATATATCTGCTGGAGATCGGTGGAGTAGAGAAAATAGAGGTCAGTTGACACGACCAACAGTTAAAGAAGTGTTTGAGTATCGGAGTTATGTGGACGATCATATGAATAATTACCTGGGTGTCCGTCAGATCGATGACCAAACAAGTGAGGCGGTTATTCTTGGATGCAATCATGAACAACAACATCAGGAATTGTTTTTATACGATATCAAACGAATTTTAGGGGACAATCCTTTGTACCCAATCTATAGAGAAACCCCAAAGCCAATAAGTGGTTCTAACACTAAAAAGAATTGGCTGAACATTGAAGAAGGTATCTATGAAATTGGATTTCAGGGTGAAGGATTTCATTTTGATAATGAGGAGGGTCTTCATAAAGTTTATCTACATGAGTATCAAATAGCATCCGGACTTGTTACAAATGGTGAGTTCATTGAATTTATCAAAGACGGAGGATATGAAAACCATATGCTGTGGCTTTCAGAGGCGTGGGATTGGGTGAATGAAAATAAGGTAAATGCTCCAAGATACTGGAAACATGAGGATGGTGGAGATTGGTGGCACTATACTCTTGGTGGATATGAGCCAATCAATCCTGATGAGCCTGTTTGTCACGTGTCCTATTACGAAGCTGATGCATTTGCCCGATGGAAAGGATGCCGGCTACCTACCGAACAAGAATGGGAGGTAGCTTGTAACACATTCTCATTCCAGGTGTCCAAGGAGATGAACTTTGTTGAAGCTCGTAATTTCAAAGCAATCAGTTTAGTTGATTATAGTTTCCTTGGAAATGTGTGGGAGTGGACCTCAAGTCCTTACACACCATATCCATACTACAAACCTCCGGCAGGTGCGCTCGGAGAATATAATGGAAAATTTATGGTCAACCAGATGGTGCTTCGAGGAGGATCCTATGGAACACCAGAAAGTCATATTCGTCCCACATATCGTAATTTTTTTCACCCACATTTGAGATGGATGTTTTCTGGTATCCGTCTGGCAAAACATATTGAATGACACAGACAGAAGCAACAACGATTTTCGAGGAAGAAATATTAAATGGATTAAAAGCCAGAAATAAATTTTTGTCCTCTAAGTACTTTTATGATGCTAGGGGGGATGAATTATTCCAGCAGATTATGAAGCTGGATGAGTATTATCTAACTCGCAAAGAGCACGAAATATTTACCACTCATAAGGAGGCCATCCTTCAGTCGATATACGATGGCGAGACATTTCGTATTATTGAATTGGGGGCAGGAGATGGTTCTAAAACTAAGATTTTACTTAAGCATTTTTTAAAGCAGGGCATTGACTTTACCTACACGCCAGTAGATATTTCTGGCAATGTCTTGGAAATATTAGAGACCAATCTGAAAGCGGAAATGCCTGACTTGAAAATGGAATCTTTTCAAGGTGATTACTTTGATGCATTGGCTCAGATATCTACTAATCCGGAGAAAGACGTTGTTTTCTTTCTTGGGTCCACCATTGGCAACTTTACTGAAGAAGAAGCTATTGGTTTTATGTCAAAGTTGAGAGGCTTTTTAAAGCCTAGTGATATGTTATTTCTCGGTGTTGACTTAAAAAAGGATCCATCAATTATTCTCAATGCTTACAATGACCATGAAGGAGTGACAAAAGAGTTTAATCTGAATTTACTCGATCGAATTAACGATGAATTGGAAGCAAATTTTGAGCGTGACCAATTTCAGCATTATCCTTACTATAACCCCCACACAGGCGAGTGTCGTAGTTACTTAATAAGTAAGGTTGAGCAGGAGGTTGTTGTTGCTGGTGAAAAGATTCATTTTAGGGCATGGGAAGCTATTTTCATGGAAATATCAAAAAAATATGATGCAGTCCAACTGGAAGAACTCGCAGAAAAATCTGGTTTCAAGCCATTAAATGGATTTCATGATCAAGAATCATGGTTTGCTGATATTCTTTGGGAAAAAGAAAAATAATCCAAAAAAGTGGGTCGCTACCGGGAAATAAAAAGTGCGCATGAGAAGATTCGAACTTCCACGGGATTGCTCCCACCACCCCCTCAAGATGGCGTGTCTACCAATTCCACCACATGCGCAAGGGATGGTAAAAATAACTTTTTGAGTATAATTCCAATCGGAATAGAAATAAAAAAGCCGGAATATTTATTCCGGCTTTAATCGTTTTCGATTTGCTATTAATGATGTCCGTGTTCTCCTTCTTCTTCCTCATCACCGGCAGGAAGCGTGTGAGAAGAATGGTAGCTATGCGTGATTTTTTCTGTTTGAGATAATAGTAAGGCTGAAACAATGAATACCATGTGAATTACGATTTCAATAATTACTCCTTCCGTACTGGTTTTCTCAACTTCATTTCTGTAGTTCATGAAAGTTTTAAGTAGGTATACCCCAGAGATGGAAGCTAAAGATGTCGCTAACTTAATTTTCAATTGACCGGCATCTAGTCCCTCCAGCCACAAAGGCTTATCCTCATGCATGTCTACGTCTATTCGACTGGTAAAAATGGAGTAACCCCCAATTGTCACCATAACAACTAAGTTCATTACCATCGAAACATCCACAAGGCCCAAAACTTTGATCATTACCTCTGTTTCATCCCAGATGCTGATGTATTTTACCATGTAAAGAAGTTCCTGGAAGAACTTATAGAGGTAAAGGAAAGAGGCAACTATTAACCCTGTATAAAGAGGAGCTTGAACCCATCTACTCCAGAATATAAAGCCTTCGAAAAAACTTTCGAATCGATTTATGGGTGAATTCTCGTTACTCATAATTTGCTGACCAATTTAGAATTAGACCTGAAATATAAAAGATAATTTATAGGATGACCCGTCAATAATCGAAATTAAGTTAATCTTCATCAAATAATACCAAAGTACCTCCGATTATGTCATGAAGTCCTCTTTTTTGTCGATTAAAGAAGATCATTACGAATCCACCAAAAAAAATGATAAGCGAGATGATTTTTGCTAAATTCCTTAATACGCATTGAAAAAAATGGACCCTACTATTTTGCACTGTTTTGACCTTTATTTTAGCCCACCTTTTACCAGGAGTTGCCTGCCACATCCACTCAAATAAAATGTGATACCCAAAATAAATGCCGCCAATCATTAGGTAATCAAAGTCAGTTCGTGGGACAATAAATGAGAATAAATAGAAAAGGAGCAAGATGGGCAGTAGGTCAATGTTATGAGCTAAAAGCCTTGGCCAGAAACCGGCATATTTGGTATTAATATCTATCAAACTGTTAACTTTAAACATCACAAAAATCAACTCTAATTATGAAAGTTCTTAAAATTATTGGAATCATCATTTTGGTGATTGTTATTCTGGGAGCCGGTGTTGTCATATTTGGCCCGTCTGAGACCCACATGGAAAGAAGTATAACCATTGATGCTCCTGTAGAGGCTGTATTCGATGAAGTTAATGGATTTAAAACCTTCGATCAGTTTTCTGCCTGGTCTGCGGTAGACACCACCGCAAAAATCATCATTGAAGGTCCAACCGCAGGGGTTGGTGCTAGCTATAGCTGGCAAAGCGATAATCCTGATTTAGGGACTGGAAGTATTGAGATCATAGAGTCAGATCAAAATATGATGATAAAATCTAAAATGAGATTTGAAGGGTATCCTGGGGAGCCTACCGCCTCATGGATTTTGTCTGAGGAGGATGGTAAAACAAAAGTTATTTATACCTACGACGAAACAGATATCTCTGGGATTATGAAACTATTTGCACTTGGAACAGAGAGTATGCTTTCACCAATGTATGATGAGACATTGCAGAAATTGAAAACCAGGGTGGAATCAAGACCTGATTTTACTTATGATATTGAGGAGGTGGAGACAACCGCTCAACCTTACATCGGTGTAAAAGCAAGTTCGTCTAGCGATCCGGCAGAAATTGGTGAAGTAATGGGGCAAGCATATGGTCAAATTGGAGCCTATATGGCTAACAATAAAGTTGCTATGGCAGGAGCACCCATATCGATAGTTTTAAGTTATGATGAACAGGAAACTGAGATGATCTGTGGTATACCTACAGAAAGTGTGATTGAAGTTCAGGATGACAACATTATAAGTGAAATGACGTATGCTGGCAAGGCGTTAAAGACCATACACATGGGAGATTATGCTTTGATGGAAAGTGCGTATGAGAATCTTGTAGATTACATGAGCTACTATGGATACGAGGCGAATGGAAATCCTTGGGAAGTTTACCCAACTGATCCTACCCTTGTTCCAGACACAGCTCAATGGAGAACTGAAATATATTTTCCAATTAAATAATTAATAAACATACGTTTAAGTAGCCTCCAGTTGGGGGCTTTTTTGTTTTATACCAGGTCTGGCTGTTTTAGTTGAATCCATTGCAATCTTATATTTCTTTAGATACTTTTGCCCACCGTTTACGGAAAGCTGCCTGAGTGGCGGAACTGGTAGACGCGCACGACTCAAACTCGTGTTCCGCAAGGAGTGCCGGTTCGATTCCGGCCTCAGGTACTTAAGCCCCTGTTAATCATTTGATTTTCAGGGGCTTTTGATTTTTAGGTGGCAAGATGGATGGCAAAATTGTTTTTCTTAGGATTGTTGGAGCTAATGAAGATGCTATGAAAATTTACAATTTCGATCCTCAAAGTCAATTGATAGCACTTGAATAAAAATTACAATTACCTTTATTCAGTAGAATTACTAAAGATTATGAAGATACTGTCATTTATCACTGATTGGAGAATTGCAGCTTGCAACGCTAGCGTTGAATTAACCACATCAGAATATTTAGAAATTGCTGGTTCAATAATTGACAAAAATGAATTTCAACGCAAAAAAGTTATTAGTTCTATTATAAAGAAAACTCTGAAAGAGGATCTTAAAAAAAAGTGTACAATACCTGCCATCGTTTTGGGTATTAAAAATCAGGCCATTCCAGATGACTTTCACTTTGCGGAGTTTAATGATGAAGAAAAGCTGCTATCGTATTTTAAACATAAAGATTTGATAATCCTGGATGGATTACAGAGAACCTTTGTGCTACTCGAACTATTTGAAGAAGACCCTGAGGGTGATTGGATTAATCAAAAATTAAGATGTGAAGTCTTTATTGGTCTCAATAAGCTAGGTATTCTTTACAGAATGTTGACCCTGAATACAGGACAGACCACTATGTCAACTAGACATTTGTTAGAAATTTTGTATTATGACTATCTCAATGTTAAGACAGATGGGATTGAGCTTGTAGCAGATAAAGATGAAAAAAAGATTGAGGATCCATATTCACAATTCAAGTTTCAGGACACCATAGAAGGGTATAACTCTTTCATAGAGGGAAAAGAAGTCCCAATTCAACGTGCGGATATCCTTCAAAATATGGAGACTATTAATAATCTTGAAAAGACAGATGATGATAAAGAAGGCTTTCGCCATTTCGTTAAGCTCTTTCAAAAATTACTCATTTCACTGAAGGAGAAATACAAATCTTTTGAATTCAACGAAGGAGAAATACCTCCGGAGCTTCAATATAGGAGTAGTTCATTTGGCACCTCAGTTTCTAGAATTTTTGGGAAATCGCAATCTTTTACTGGGTTCGGAGCTGCTTGTAGTTTCTTGAAGAGAAATAGGGGTGTTGGATTTCAGAAAATAGATGAGGCTCTACCTGAGATAAAAGTAGAAATTGACGTTGATATTTATTTATTGAATAAGCACTTCGACTATATCCGAAATAAGTCTAAAAAGGTGGGGAATGATCAGAGGTACTACTTTAAAAATTTTTATCAATTTTTATTCGACCCTGATAGTGAAAGCAATCTCAATATAAATCAGTCTCTTAAAAAAGCATATACAAGAATTCAGGAAAGACTAGAGTTTTAGGCAATGTCCTTGAGGATAACATCACCATCTGGAATAATAGATTTAGATGCTTTTTCATTCAGCACGGTGAATAACTATTTAGAGGTAAAAGACAATTTTACTCTTACCAATGTTAGAGTTGATTTGGATTGGTCTCTTTCAAAGTTTCCAGCCAAACTTTTTGATCCTAAAGCTGATTTAGAGGTGGCCTTTCTACTTCGAAATAAACACTTTCCTCAAAGTCGAATTGTCGAAGTTCAATATGAAGGTAAGTCTATTGGATTTGTGTTCACTTTAAATTCAATATTTGATGAAAATAATGAATTTGATAGCCCAGTAAAGAAACATTTTGCCCTAAGAGCATTGATAAGGCTACTTAACAATGAGGAATATTTTCCATATAGAGAAGTCTCTTTAAATGCTCAAAATGATTATCAACTTGCAGATTTTTATGATGAGGATTTAATTATATGCGTTCTCTCAAAAGATAGGGGTTATGAATTAAATGATGAGTTTCTTCTCTCTATTTATGTGAATCTGAATGTATATGGCTTCTATCAAATTAAATACAAGCAATCTAGATTTTAACCCCCCGGATATTAGATACCAATCTGATGCACTCAATATCCTATTGCAAGATAACTACTCCACATTAGCTGTTAGGAAGTTGGATGCTCTTTTACAAGACGAACCATACTTGAATATTTATTTAAAGAACCTAATAAACAAGGATCAGAATTTCTTTCAAAAATTCATCACTCTATATCAATGTTTGGAAATTCTTATTGGAAAACTCTTGGGTGTCGAGCTTAAGAATAAAATATGTAATGAATCTAGCTCCAGAACTGGATATCAAATCAAGAATACCGTTTATGAAATTAGTAAGGAATCATATAGGATAAACAAGGTTTTGAATCACTACTGCACGTATCAATTCGAATCTGACTACCACATTGGTGCTGAAATTTATGCTTTTTTTGAGAAGCATTTTTCTGAATTGATAAATTCAAAGAGTGATCTGAGTAACCTCCTATATGAGCTCAGGAATCAATTGGTTCACAACTATAGGACAATCATTCATAAAGAAGAGAATCAAAGAATATTGATTCAAGAGGATCTAAAGACACTTGTTAATCAGCTGGAATTTTTAGTTGCTGAAGTTATAGTCTCCATCGATTTTAGCAAATAATGTTTAGCTAAAAATTTTAGCATTTACTTTGATGTTGAATTACGATCTTATATTTTTGACAAAATGTCAAAAACCTACCCAGTGAAATCTAACTTTAACGAACTACTTGAGAAATCAGGTTTATCTCCTAAAGAGGCATCTGAAATCCTTGATGTTAGTGAAAGAACAATTTATAGGTGGATTAATGGTGATAGCAAACCAAAGTCATTAGCTTGTAAATTAGTTAAGGACTTATCTGAAAAAGCCAATACCCTATCCGTAAAAAGAAAAGCCGAATTCAAGTATATTGATTTGTTCGCTGGAATAGGGGGGTTTAGAAAGGCATTTGACAGCATTGGTGGGCATTGTGTATTTACTAGTGAATGGGATAAGAATAGTCGAATCACATACCAAGCAAACTATCAATGTGACCATGATTTGGTTGGAGATATTAGAGGGTTCACTCAGGATGAAGAGTCTTTAAAATTGATTCCAGAACATGACGTTCTTGTGGCTGGCTTTCCATGTCAACCGTTTTCCATTGCAGGAGTCTCAAAAAAGAATTCTCTTGGGAAAGCACATGGCTTTAAATGCGATACACAGGGTACTCTTTTTTTTGATCTTGCTCAAATAATAGAATACCACGAACCGAAAGCTTTTCTATTAGAAAATGTTAAGAACTTGGTATCGCATGATAAAGGAAATACTTTCAAAGTAATCAAGAGAACTTTAGAAGAGGAACTTGGTTATTTTATTAGTCATAAAGTAATTGATGCTAGGTACTGGGTTCCTCAACATAGAGAGAGAATATTCATTGTTGGGTTTAAGAAGGATCTTGGATTTGGTTTTGATAATTTCTCAGTACCTGACTTTAACCCTTTACTTGAGACAATTCTTCATAATCCTAATGAAGAAGACGAGCTTCCCTTTTTTATTGATGGAAATGTCGCTGACAAATATACTTTAACACCTAAATTATGGGATTATCTTGTTTCTTATAAAGCAAAGCATAGAGCAAAGGGAAATGGTTTTGGGTTCAGCCTTACAAATGAAAAAGGTGTATCGAGGACTCTATCTGCTAGATATTATAAAGATGGATCGGAAATACTGATTGATCAAAAGGGTAAAAGGCCAAGACGATTGACGCCAAGAGAATGCGCTAGGCTTATGGGGTTTGACAATTTTGGAGAATCAAATTTTAAAATTCCAGTTTCTGATACACAGGCGTATCGACAATTTGGAAACGCTGTTGTTGTACCTGTTGCAAAGTCAATTGCTGAAATGATGTTGCCATATATTCAAGCAGCGATTAATATTCCAGACAATCAACTGGAAATTCCCTTGCATGAAATAGAGTCTAAAATTGCTGCTAATGGGTGATATTGTTTCACCTGAAAAACGAAGTGAAATGATGTCAGGTATTCGTGGTAAGGATACCAAGCCAGAAATGATGATAAGATCTGGTCTTCATAATTTAGGGTTTCGGTACAAGCTGCATGATAGAGCTCTTCCAGGAAAGCCTGATTTAAAATTCACGAAGTATAATGCAGTTGTTTTTGTTCATGGATGCTTCTGGCATAAGCATGACTGCCACCTTTTTAAAATGCCCTTGACTCGAAGTGCCTTTTGGGAGAAAAAGTTTGAAAGTAATACATCTAATGATAAGAAGAATATGGAAATTCTTGCAAAGATGGGATGGCGTATTGCTATTATTTGGGAGTGTGCTTTGAGAGGTAAAAAGAGCATTGAACTTATCGATATTTTGAAAACTACAGATAATTGGTTAAAATCGAAAAACCGTTTTTTGGAAATAGCAGGTAAATAAACTTGAATCAGGGATTTCTCTCACAATATTTTGTATCAGTAGCCGCTAAAAAGCTTAGTGCCGTCGAAACGGATCTAGAAAGGTCCCATCAACATGAATTTAATGGTTCTTCAGAACTTAAAGGAGTGCTAGGGACTGGAACTGGTGAAAGAGTAGTTTTTGAAACTAGATTTATATGGTTTGGTGGTGAAAACGAAGGGATTGTTTCTGACGGATATGTAACATGGTATGATTCTAGGCTTAATCACCCAACAAGATCGGAGTATAGGCTGTACTTTCCTTCCAATGAGGTTATGAGTTTGGCTCAAGCAGGTGATTCACTATTCATAGCAAGAAGGACGGATGATACCCTTCTCTTAATTATTACAGCTTCAGGGACAACACTTGAAAATCAACTTCATTGGCTTTTTGCTTTATCCAAGCAGGAAAACTTCAATTTTTCATTACAGGAATTTGTAGAAGAGGATGATGTTGAAGTAGACTTTACTGTGAGGTTTATACTCGATGAACTTGGTATAGACATTGAGGAACCTGAGACAGACAGGTTGGATGATTTACTGCAGCAATTTGGAACAGCTTTTCCGAGCACTAGAGAGTTTTCTGAATTCGCCCGAAATAACCTTAGTATCGAGGTTAATTCAATTGAAGAACCAGACACAACATTAATGGCATGGCTGGAATTTGAGGAATCTTTATTTAGAAGATTAGAAAGGCATATTGTAGCGGAAAGAATAGAAAAGGGCTTTGTAGATAATGAGGAAACAGATGTAGATGGCTTTATCAAATTCAGTCTTTCTGTACAGAACAGGCGAAAATCGCGAGCTGGACTTTCATTGGAAAATCATCTTGAGCCAATCTTGTTATCTCATTCTATCGCATTTGAAAGAGGAGCAAAAACTGAAAATAATTCATCCCCTGATTTTATATTTCCTAATTCGGAAGAATATCATAATCCGATCTATAATGCCGAAAAGCTAGCTATGTTAGGGGTGAAGACAAGTTGTAAGGATAGATGGAGACAAGTTCTTTCAGAAGCTAAGAGAATTGAAAACAAACATCTACTAACATTAGAGCCTGGAATAACCGAAAGTCAAACTGATGAAATGAAGTTTAATAACCTTCAACTGGTATTACCCAAAAAAATTCATGAAACGTATTCAGAGGCGCAAAAATCATGGTTATTCAATTTGGAAGATTTTCTCTCCTTTCTAAAAGAGATACAGTCAGGTTAATGACTCTCTAAGTACTCATTTAAAGTTTTAGGACTGGAGTCATCAATGGATCCCAACTCAACAAAATTAGAACTGCTTTCAGAGTAATAATTCAGAGGTCGTTTTTGACTAAAGCTTGTATATTTTGGAGAACTAGAAATATTTGATTTGAATGATGTCTCATTGAAAGTATGAGCCAGCCATTTGGATTGAGATCTAAAGCTTCCTTCTAACAGTTCTATTGCTGAATGATGTCTGTTTCTGATTGGCTTTGTTAAAATGATATGCTGAACATTGAATCCAATGTCATACAAGAATTTTAGAATACTATATGATCCTTTGTTTAACCCAAAGGTCTCTTTTGTTGAAGGATACTTTTGTTTGACCTCAAATGCAATTAATCGATCTTCAAATTTTACAAAGTAGTCAATATCCCACATGATATTACTACCGTAATAATTAGCAAGTTCTCTTGACTCAACAATTTTGGATAGATCAGCATCAATTGATTTTAGAAAGGATAATACTTTTGTCATTCTTTCCTCATGCTCTTTGCTAACTATTTTCTTGGATAATTGACTCCTTTGAATTGGAAGTAATCTGCCGTTGGAAATTCCATTATTAATATCTGGAATCTCATCATTCGGTAAAAAGTGATGGAATCTGAATTGATCATCAATTTTTTTTACAAAATATACCTCGGCGTATTTGGCAAACTTGGTTGCAACTTCCACGTCCAATTCTGTGAGCTTGTTAAGGACATGCTTAACAATGTGAAATGAATTCATCTTCTTTGAAGCCCACCAACTATTTGAAATTTTCAGATCGTTATTTCTTAGGAAGGTATTAAGAAAAAGCTCTTCAACACAAATTCCTTCTAGCCTAGTCACTTTATCAAATCTCAGAATATCCGCTTGATTCATAACCTATGAAAGATCAAAAATTTTATCGATTTCATTGGATATTAATTTCGATAATTCCGGATGGACTTTTCTGAATTTTGGTTCATCTCTTGAACTATTCAATAGTTCATAATAGTAAAATACGTCTTGAGGAACTTCTAACGCATCAGCGATCCGAGCCAATGTTTCGTGCTTTGGTTGATGAACATCTCGTTCTATTCTTGAAATTACATTTTGAGCAAGGTTTGCTTTCTCAGCAAGATCTTGCTGAAGCATTCCTCTTTTTTCTCTTATAACCTTGATTGATCTACCAATCTTCATAGTGAATTAACCATCTAATTATTTCTTTTAGCATCTTCCAGCTATCGATTTTTCCCTTGTTTTTCTTATGCTGATTTTTGATCTCATTCGATACTTGGTTCTCATATAAATCTAGCAGAACAAGTAGCTCTCTTTTTTTATTAATTGGAATATTTAAATCTACAATCCTTTTATGCAGCTCGCTTTGTATTGTGTCTTTCGTTTTCATTATTGAAGTTTGTTATTGTTAAAAAAAGTTTTGATATGATACTTTTTTCAATAACAACCTCATCGTCAGAAGACTTTTTGGATCTATGTCTAACGGCCCTATTTCGTACTGATCTAGGTAATAAACTGTATTCAGTTAATGAACTTTTAATGAGTGCATTTTTTAATCTTTCGATTACTTTAATTCTTCTACCTACCCTATTTAATAGTTTTTTTAGATATTCGACATAGGCTATCCTAATTGCTTTTAATGATTGCTCACTATAACAAAAGCCGGGCTCTCGGGAGAAAAAGGTTTTTAAACAAGGGGTGAGTAGATCCGTTGAATATCTTGTGATCCCATCTGGATCTCCATGCAATTGTGAGAAGCTATCTACAAGTAGTTTTATTTGATAACTCTGATATTCAACACCTTCATGATAGATTGAATAATCAATATCAGGTTGTGAGTCTCGAGTAATTGAGTCCGGATCAACCACTCTGTCAAGGATTTCAATTGTATTTTCTATTAAAACCTTATCAGTCAATAATCTTGTCAGATGTTGATCATTAATGCCGGCATCCAAAGAATAGATCTCTTTGCTCATAGTACATAAAACGAATATGAAATGAAAAGGTTCAAATTTCTTTTATTAATCTTTTTCCTAGATTTTCAAAAACCTCTCGCATACATGAACTGGCTTTGGTTTCCCCGGCAATACATCTACCATAACTTTCAAATTCTAATCCGGAGTGCGGATTGAAATTGTACTGATGAACGAATAATTCTTGATTCGTATTTATGAGACGTTCCATTATACTGAAATACTCATCATCAAAACATGATGTTTCTGATCCAATTAAGTGGCCTACAATTTTTGATGGAATTGAAGATGAAACGTGATTCAAGATCTCATCTCTCTCCAGGTATTTTTCAACCTGGCTCTTATAATTCATTACCTGACCCACTGCCTCCATATTGATGTCACCTCTTTTCAGTTCAATAATGTGGATTTCAATCGACTTTTTACGGTAGTATTCAACTTCACAAATAGCTAGAATATCAGCTCTCGTCTCGTCAATTTCAAACTCCTGATAAATAGAGCAGTTATTTATTGTCCCATTAATGACCGCTCTTAGAATTTTCTTTTCTAGGATTGTTTCACCTTCTTTGTTTGGAGTTATCAAAGCATTTTTTAACTCTCTTTCCAAGTTGTAATAGATTTTGCTGTCCATATTAATTTTATTTAAAAGTCTATTTTCAATTCCCTAGCTGAGGGCTTTGGTGCGTTACTTATGCCATCAGCTATATTTTGAATGTCTCTGTATATACTTAGATAATTAGAGCTTATGAGATCGCCTGAAATCCCCTTATCGGGAAGCTTGACACCTTCAATAGGAAATAGTTTTACCCTACTACCTTTTGTATATAGAAAATTGGCATCACTGAAGATCCCTGCAAACTCACCCCTTTGATAGTTGGTTATCTCTTCAACTTTAAGGTAGTCTCTCTGCTGGATCGATTGAGAAACTCCTTTATTCGAAGATTCAGAGAAACCCCGGGAGCTCCCTCCGGATGAATTACTTTCTGTAACTGATGTAAAGTATTGATCCCGTTTGCCAAATAGAGCCACTGCATCTTCAACTGTTTTTCTGTTCGTAGATCGAAAGAAAAACTTTGTGGCCAGCGTGCTATAAATAGTCTCGGCAATAGATTGGCCATACTGTGTTACGAGCTGCTGCTTGTCATGAATAGCTACAACTGTAGAAACATTCCTGGATCTTATGGTTTCAGGTGTCCGTTGAAAGCCAGGGATCTTGATAGAAGCAAACTCATCAAATACAACAGCTCCTCTCCTTCGGTTTTCCTGATTCATTCGCTGAAGTACCACAGAACAAATAAGACTAACAATAGGAGAGTAAACCTTTTGCAGGGGCTCATGATTTGCGATGGTTAGTAAGGCTGGATGACCCGGATCATTGACATTAAGATCCACTTCATCCTTTGATAGCACCCAAAATAGCTCTGGTAGATCAAGTATCGTAAGGTATGCGTATAGGGTTGAAAGAATGTTTATGAATAGAGTTTTGTCCTTTGCTTGTGAAGAGGCTTTAAGTACATTTAGCATTCTTGAACTTTCCGGCTCTTGATCTATAATATCAATGATTCTTTCCGGTTCGTTGGCTAGCACGAATGCAATTAAATGTGGGAGAGTACAATACTGAGGATACTTCAATTTAAGAAACCAAGTTATTGCTGTCAATACAGTTTTGCCAGTATTGAACCAGAATGGATCAGATCCCTTTACTCCTTCTTCGGCATTCATAAAGTTGGAAAGCATGGAACTCATAAATTCCATTGTTTCAGCCTTGTTTTTCATGTAGCGAGGGCTAATTGGATTCAGCCGATGAGAACATTCTGGCTTGAAAAAATTGACAAAATATGGGGTGACATCACTATCTGAGGACTGCTGGTAAGCTGATAGAACATCTTCACAGAGTTTGCCTTTCAAATCATACACAAGGCCGGTACATCTCTGTTTTACAAGTTGGTGTAAAAGTGGTGTGATGATAGACTTGGTTTTACCAGATCCTGGTTGTCCAATGATAAGCACTCCATTATCTATGTTCCTTAGATAAAGAGGCTTATCATCAACCCACATTTTCTTTTTTTGATTAAAGACCATCAATGGAAACCTAAAAGATCCAGTCGTTGGTGTCCTTTCTCTTGGCGCGAACTTTTTTTTTATGAATAGAAAAAGTAACACTCCAGGAATGATCAATAGTAGGATTAGAATTTGCGGATTGATACTTGGGAAGTATTGATACCAGAGAGAATGTTCTTCCGATGCAAAAAGGAAGTAGTAGACAAACATAATTCCGTCCCATGCCCACCCGATAAACATGGATGCTAGCACAATTCTAAATAGTAATTTCATCATCTTTCTATATCATTTTTTTTGTTTAAGCTTGGTCTTTCGTGTTCTCTTTTACTACCAGGTTCTCCTCTTTTCATTCCGAAGATTGCCATTTGTTGTGCGTACTCTGTGTTGAGATTTCTAAGATGCCTTGGTGTTCCAATGAAATCTTTTGCAGATAGCCTTCCGTCTTTGGTTAAAGGGACAACCACAACATGAAGATGAGGTGTCGTCTCATCCCTGTGCAGTGAAAAGGAAACAATGTTTTCCTTGCCGTGTCGATCTTCAATAAACTTTCGGTTTTCCATAATCCATTGCTTAAATGCCTCTGGACTCCTTTCTAAATCGGTCATTTTCTTTTGATCTGAAGTGAGTATATATTCCAAACCTTTCACCGCATCTTTTCGGATTGCTTTGGTCAGTTGATAACCTTCTTTTATCCGGTCATTTACTCTTTTGCCCAGGGTGGATTTTTTTACTATTTCTCTCCACTCGTCCTGAGAATAGGATTTACCATCTTGTCCCCAGTGTATATTTAGACTGTCTTTGTCTGATTGTGCATTCTCTGGGATATGGGCATGACCTTCTGAATCCGTTCGGTCAATATGTCGACCAATACCTCCAAAACTTTTTCTTTTCTCGACTCTTATTACTGCGTAACTCATTTTGAAATATCAAACTTTAATTGGTGGAGGATCTTTGCAATGGAATCCCCGAAGGGCCTACTCGCTTTGCACATTTTGTTCGCCTTTTGGGGCGAATAAAATGTGCAAAGCGTAGTAGGTTTATACTTTGTATTTTTCTCATCAGGGATATCAGAAATTAAAATCTGGTGATGTATTGGCTTTTCCTTTTGGCGTGCGCCCTTTCCTCTTTCGCTCTGACCGCTTCACTTCTTCCGGACGCTCCGGGATCTCCTCCTTAATTGTTGACAGAAAGAGATCAATTGCTTCCTGGAGCATCTTACCCTGTGTGTAATAGGGATCTCCATTCAATTTCTTGAAATGGACATAGTTTCTAATCATCTCGATATGACTAGGGAGGATTGTTAGCGAATGAGTTTTTGGTTCTTCAATCGTTCGTTCTTTTCCGATTGAATCCATTTCGTCAACCAGGTTCCTGTCTTTCCCTCGCAAACTCTCGCCAGTATGCCGAGCTTTTGGATTTTTAAATTGATTCTTATCAGACATGGACTTCAAGTTTTAAGCGGTTCAACATCTCTTTGATTACCTCTTTGAAATCTTCATATCCCGAAAATTTCTGTGGAATCCGTTTCTCCTGGAGCTGTTTAGCATACTCGGTTATTTCAATACCTAAGTGAGTATGCTCTTTCATCTTAGTATTGATCCGGATAGGTGTGTTGAAAATGAGATTTGGATACTCTTCCTGGCACATCTCCCAAACGGCTTGATCAATGCTGTTTCGTTGGTCGTAACAGTTCATTAAGATCCCCAAAGGTTCGATGGTGCTATTGAGCTTCCTGAATCGTTGGATAAGCTGCAAAATGGAATTGATTCCATTGAGGCTAAAGGAGTGCGGTACAGTTGGTATTAGTGCGTAATCAGAGGCTGCCAATGCATTCTGAACTACAATTTCCTGATTAGGTGGGCAGTCCATAAAAATGAAGTCGCATTTCTCTTGGAGAGGTTGTAGGAATTGATGCAGGATCAATCTGGGATTTTCAAATTGATACTCCAGATCAAGTTTAAGTTTGTCAACAAAGTTGAGAGGCTGAAGCTGGTTGCTCCCAGGGATCATGATTAAGTGATCATTGATTTTGACACCTTTTGGTTTGTGATGCACAAACAATGAGGAAAATAAGTTGATGTCAGGGTTTGGATCAATGGGTGAACATAGTGTTAGGTCGTTCTGTGGGTCTAAGTCGAGCATCACGACCTTGTAGCTCATGCTTGATAGAATGCTTCCCAATGAGCTGCAGGTTGTGGTTTTTCCTACGCCTCCCTTTTCATTTAAAATACTGATTGTTATTGCCATTTGATTAATGTCTTTTAATGTCTGATAATGTGGTTAATGTGATTATTAAATGAGATTAAGGGACATTATTGATCATTCTTCCTTCCTTGTATCTTCTTAGCTCCTGACCAGATACATTGTCGTATATGATCGCTATTTCATACTTACCTACCAGCTCATGCTCTGCTAGCTTGAGAAGCTTCTTCAATCCGTAGGATAGATCTTTATCCCTCAATGATTTGGAAGTTTCAAAGCTGTAGTAGACCATGTCAGTATATCCATTGATCGTGTACTTCCATTTCACCCAAAGCTTTGTCTGTGCCTGGACTTTCATTTTCTCTGAAAACTGGATGCTCATATCGAATAGAGTTTGTGGCTATTGATTGCAAACCAGGTGGCCAGCTCTTTATCCTGAATAGATTTTATCCAATCCAGATGTTTATCGAGTAGTTTAAGTTTGGAAAGGGTCAGTTGGCCATTTGAAAACCTAAAGCAGTCCCATCTTATCCGTCTTCGTGCAAATTGTAAGAGCTTGCTTTTCGACTTTTGTTTTCCCATATCCCACAGCCTCCAGAATCGGAACCCGCTAGTCTCATTGGAAAAAAAGTGGTAAGGATCGGGGGGATTGACCTTTGGGTGATCCTTAAACCACTTTCTCGCTTGCTCCAGGTTTGCCAAAACCTCGTTATGTAGATTAGCCGGTTCTCTGTGTTCTTTTTTCAGCCGCTTTTGATAGCAACTAGAAATTAGATCAACTATCGCCTGATCACGAGATTCGGAAAACTCCTTGTCCGAGTAGATGTATTTCTTGGCATGCGCCCAAAGGTTGGATGCCAAATCAGAACAACACACCGGGCCACTCATTAAGAACCAGCTTGTATTTGGTTTTGACCCGGTGCTATGTTGCTCCTTAGTGTTCTTTTCGTCAGTTCTTTGAGTTACTAACGAATCCACATTCTTAGTTCTTTCTTCTTTTACAGAAGGTTCAAGAACTAAACCCTGAAAATCTTTCCTATCTAACGTCGAAAAATCAATGATGGATTTCGGATTAATCCAAATTTGAATACCCCTCCTGGTTCTTTGTGTTTCCAGAATAATACCACATTCAATCAGCCTATTTAGCTGGTTACGAATACTCCGACTTGAGCAGTCACAAAGGGTCGAAAGTGAGGTATGGTTTGAGTTCAGATAGAAACCCTGCTGACGTTTTTCAATATTCCTAGAGTTCCACTCTTCTATGAATAGCTTCATGATGTACCTGGCAAGTAATTGGTGTTGACCTCTAAGTTTGGTTTTTCCTCTAAATTGGTTTTTGAAAGATTTTAGGTTTAGAAATGCCTCTCTTAGTGAGATATTCATTTCGTAAATTTTTTGATTGGTAAGTAGGGTAGATTCCATTGATTGATTTGTAATTAGGTTTCACAATGGCTACCTTAGATGTCTTGAAAGAACACTAAGGAGCATTTTATATATGTTTCTATCAAAAGCAACTCACTGCAATGAGTTGCTTTTTAGTTTCTTGCCGCCTGAAGTAAATGAGGGTTCCTTTGGACTGTCCTCCGTAGTTGAGATTTGTAGAATCTCACTTTAGAACTTCCAGGAATCTGTTGGTAAGGAATTTTACCTTCCTTCTTCCATTTGATGATAGTCGTTTGACTAATGCCTAAGAATTCAGCCGCCTCTTTCTGGTTCAGAATCTCTGAATCTTCCGAGACTTCCACCGTGCCAGTTTGATGTTCCTGAATTGATTCCCTTATGATCTCCTTGAATTCCTTTAGGGAAAGGCTAATTGTTACAGCTCGTTCCATTCCATTTAAATCAGTTTGTTCGATTACGAAATTGATTGGAATGGAAATATTCGAGTAACTACAATCATAAGAACGACCATAATAAATCGTAATATGCTGACCCTTGACACCAATTAAAGGAATAAATATTTTAACTATTTATGCCGACGCGACCATGAATCGGAGTTGATAGAGGCTGAATATTAAAGCCAGTTAAACACCACTTAAAACCCGAATTATCTCAGGTCTGGAAATTCCATTGAATAGTATGTCAGAGCTTGGCTTTAAGGAGTTCTTTACTGTAATTGGATTTAGGCCTTCATGAGGAAATATTTTGTTTATCACCATGCCGATATCGGATGGATCACCTTCAATCAATCGTTGGTTTCTCAGCTCTTTAAGTAAGGCCTTAAGGTTAATACTGAATTTATTTGAGGTAATTGTAAACTCAGGTATTCCATCAGGATACTGAGCATAATATTTCTTAGGTATCATGAACATGCACCTTATGAGTTTGAGAATGTCTTTATCATCAATTGCAATCAACCCCTTATCTCTGAATAGCTCAAGGGACTTTTTAACAATTATAGGTTTATTCATAGAGATTGGAGAGCCTTCTTCAGAATGATAAATACGAATGTTTTTGAATTTATCAAGGCCATTGATGACTTCATCAAAAGATCTGGATCCAGGACGAGTTAGCATGGCATCATGCATCAGAATCTTTGGTATGTTCGAAACATCCTCATATTTAATGCCCAAGTATTTTTCAGCAAGCTTGCCAAAGCCTTCGTTTATGGACTTAGCAAACCTTTTCCAAGAGTCTAACTTTTCTTTGAATTCTATGACTTTAGTTAATAAGCCAATTAAGCTTTCATTTTCTTTCAAGCCAAGTGCAATCTCATATTGCATCGATGAGATACCTTGAGTTGTTACATCTGAGGTAAAGAGTTCATCAGTGAATAAGGAAGGGTATTTCCTGTTAAGATAGAAGAGAGCTGGGTCTACTTTTTCTTCTTTGTAATCGCCTAGAATGTCCAGGTAAAAACAATGGTAATTTTTCCCTAGTAGTATTGAATCTTGGCTTTGAGATCTTGGAAGTTGCTCTAATTTAAGTAGATCGTTTGCCCTATGATACAATTCGAGTAGAGCGCAATAAGCGTGAAGTCTCAAAAAAGAAAGCGTTTCTTCAGCTGAGTATGCTGTTTCATCTTTGGCACACATAAGTTCGAGCTCCGCAATGAAGAGGTCAAAGAAATTTTTTTGGTAATCTCTTAAATGATTAATTACCTCTTTGTCGGAGCCTCTTTCTACCAGAACATATAAATGCTCCTTAGATATGGATGAAAACAAACTTTCTTCCCCCTTAAATCGAATCCCATGTTGATTCCATTTCTTTTCTTTTAACATCTTCTGCTACTTTGACATATTTTTTAAATGACTCCTCCTTTTTGTGTCCTGTAATATTTCGGACTATCATTTCTTTCATGCCCAGGATCAGCGAGTTGGTGACAAATGTTTTCCTGGCCGTGTGACTTGTTATAAGCTCATACTTTGGGTGAGTTGTTTCTACTCTTTTTCCTCCGGAGAACCTGACGATAGATATTGGGGTATCAATACCAACTTTCTCACAGCACTCTTTTATATAGGAGTTGAATTTTTGATTTGATATTTTGGGAAGTGGATAATGAATAGTGTCTCGATATTTGTCGAGTATAGCTTTTGCCTGTTTGTTCAGCGGGATTTTGTTATTGACCTGGCCAGTCTTTACAATCGTCTTTACTACATAACCATCTTGAATGTGAGATTCATTCAATGAGATCACATCTGAAAACCGAAGACCCGTATAACAAGAAAAGCAATAGATGTCTCGGACATGCGATAACCTTTTAGAGTCGAATTTATAATTAAACAGATCCGTCAGCTCATTGATGGTGAGGTAGATCACTTCTCTTTCAACTTCCTGAACTTTAAATTTCTTATAGGCAACTGTAGAATGATACTCTCTTTCAGCAGCCCAGTTCATAAAAGCTTTCAGTACCATGATAATTTTCAGAAAGTAGTTATTGGCAATTCCTCTTTTTTCAAATGCATAACTTCTTAACTCTTCAAAAAATCTTAGATCGATCGATGCGAATGATATGGAGTATTTGGTTTCGTTTTGGAATGCTTTGAGAAAGTTCATGACCGTGGTTATTCCGGTTAATGTTCTCTTTGCTCTATGACCTGATAGTGTACTGATATATTCTTGAAAGACGGTGAAGAAATTTCGGCCGGTTAGCTCAATGCTTTCCGGATTTTCAAGCCTGGTTAAAATGTATTCTTTTGTCAATGGGATCTCATACCTCAGTGACACCTTATTTATTTTGTGAGCTGCTTCCTCCAGGGATTCAAGTTTGCTATTGAATGACTCATGGATTCGAAGCGCATCGTCTTTTGCCGGTTTAACTCTCCCTTTCTTATCATTCCAAAGCCCTGGACTTACTTTGACATTCTTGACGGCTTTTCGTATTCGCTGACCCTTGTAGGTAAGGAGCATATAGACCGGACTTTGCCCATTTTTATCTATCTTTTGGGTGTTTAAATAGAAGCTTATATTGATCATACTCTCTGTTGCCAGGTGGCAAGAATGGTGTCAGAAATTTTGTTAAAGCGGATTCAAACCTATTTAAATCCGCTTCAGGGTTCAATAATAAGCTAATTAAGATAAGAAAAAGAAAGGTCAAGTAGGTTTAGAAAACGGCATACTCCGGCCTCAGGTACGAAAGCCTCTCAACATTGAGAGGCTTTTTTTGTTATTAACCAGCAGAATAAGATGATGAGGAACTAACTTTAATGTTTAATCAAAAAGTATGAACCTATCCTTCAGCAAACTTTTTTATGTCTTGGCATCAATCATTGGTATTGTAGCTATCATGTACTTTGGAAAAGTATTGCTTTTACCCATTTGCTTTGCCATGCTTTTTGCTTTTATCCTATACCCTGTAGTTAAATGGCTAAAGAAAAAAGGTGTTCGAAAAGTATTCGGAATAATTATGACAATGGGAAGTGTATTTATTCTCGCGGCTGGTGTTCTTATTCTGTTCTCAGCTCAGATTATTGATATGGCCAGTCAATACTCCAACTTTCTCGAAAAACTCAAAGCAACGCTTGAGACTTCAATCACCTTTCTCAATAATAA
Organism: Ekhidna sp.; assembly: GCF_039960695.1. GTDB lineage: Bacteria > Bacteroidota > Bacteroidia > Cytophagales > Cyclobacteriaceae > Ekhidna. The sequence continues at coordinate 183,758 of NZ_JBDVKP010000019.1, forward strand.
AGTTCAGATTATTCCTGACATTGAGTCGCAAACAATTTTGGATAGACTTTCTCACTTGTTTTCCGATAGTAGTTTTTTAATTATTTCGGATACTGTAAGTGTCACAGGCTCCTTTCTTTCATTCGTGATGCTTGCCTCTATCTACACTTTTTTGCTTCTTTTTTACAGCGAACACCTCACCGAGGCGATAGCCAGGTTTACGACAAACTCTAAGAAGGAATCTTTTATCCAGATGCTGAGGGAGGTTCAGCAAGTTGGCCAGCAATATTTCACAGGTATGCTTCTCTTGATTTTGGTTCTCGGCGTTTTGAATACTGTAGGACTGTTGATTTTGGGTATAGATTATGCCTTTTTCTTTGGGTTTCTGGCCGCTTTGCTCGCTATTATACCTTATGTCGGAACAACTCTCGGGGGTTTGATTCCTACGATATACGCTTTTGTGACTTTTGAAAGCTATTGGTACCCAGTGGGAGTGATAGCTATTTTCTGGTTTATACAATTTCTTGAGGGCAATTTTCTGAATCCTAAGATTGTAGGGGGGAATATGCAAATCAACGCGCTATTTTCAATTTTTTCGCTGATTGCAGGGAGTGTTCTGTGGGGTATTGCGGGTATGATTCTATTCTTGCCACTGGTCGCTATGTTTAAAGTGATATGTAGTCACTTTGTGGAGCTAGAGCCAGTCGCTTCGTTAATCGGAGATCGAATAACTGAGGTTAAGCCTCAGCCTGAAATAAGCTTGCTGGAGAAAGTAAAAGGCAAATTCAAAATATAGGCTTAGTCAAAACGATTGTATATGCATTCAAATTGGCATTGTAAATAAAGTGTAGTTATTTGACGTTCCAGGTCATCTGGTAAATCCATGAATATGATGTTCATTTCGGCCATTGCGTTCAACGCATCACTTATTGTATAGAAAGGTCGTTCAGCGGAGTGTAACTCAACCATAGTATTGGCAAGCTTTTTCTGATACTTACTGGTTCCTTTAAACTGACGGATGATTCTTCTGATTACATACGAGGACTCATCAATGTATACAAGTTTATCATTTTCAATAAATCCATAAATGCCTTTAAAGTCCGTAATTCTACCCGTCAGATCAAGTATTGATTTTAGCCCAAACGCTTTTTTGTTGAATAATTCAGCCGACAGGGCGCTATCTCGTAGCACCTCCATCATCTTCTTCCTTTTAGGTAAATTCTCTTTAACTATGCGGTCAAATCTTAATGCGAGAGGTTGCTTCATTTCATTGTAAAATATTTATTAAGATAGCTTAATTGAATTAAAAACTCATGCAGCGTTTGATACAGACGGAATGCTTTTTCCTATCAATTAAAAAGTTCTATTTTTAAAGTCCTTTACTAAAACTAAGACAGAAATAAATTGAGCAATAGAGAGTACCGATACTTAATCATAGAGGATGACCCAGCCTTTGTTGAAATCCTGAAAGTGGTTATGTCCAAGGTGCCGCAAATGAAACTCATTGGAAATTCTGATAATACACTAGATGCTGCCAAACGCATTGATTTAGATAAACCTGATGTTTTGTTGCTGGACATTAATATATCAGGATTAGAAGGTCCTGAAGTTCTTGAGTTGAGTGATCATAAGCCAATGACCATCGTTATTTCAAGTCATCCGGAAGATGTAATGGAGAACTATGAAGTTGATTACGTCGCATTTATCCAAAAACCACTGAAAAATGCTGAACAACTTGTAAATGCTGTTCACAAATGCCTTAAATTAATAGGTAATTAAGAATCAGCAGGGAATTATCCCTGTTGTTATGAAGATACCTTTCTCAAAACTAGCATACGTAGGTACTGAAAAATTGGGTGACCCTCTCAGTTTTCAAAGAGTATTTTTTATCAACATACTTTCATTATTAGGCGTTACAATCTCTTTGATTGATAGTGTCTTACTATTCTTTGAGAACTTATACCTACAGTCAGGAGTCACCTTTACGTGCTTTCTGCTTTATACCCTCATCCTTTTTCTAAATAAGAAGGGTAGATATCAAATAGCAGGTGGATTGTTTCTGCTTTTCTCGCTTCTTGCACTTTTAATGGTCACCGTTGTGGCCTATGAAGAAGGCAGATTCAATGAAACAGAAAATGTGATAATTGCCTTAATGACTGTATCGTATCTATTACTTCAGGATAGACTGAAAGTAATTGGTTACTGGTTTGGGTTTGTAATATTAATTGGCTTTAAGTTCCTAAAGCAACAGTATTTGGGAGGGACTCTGGATTTTACTTTTTGGTTGACCCTTCAAAATATTTCGATCCTTTGTCTCATTTTGTTCTTTACCATTGATGCTTTTAGGAAATCTTTAATGAAAGCAATGTTTAACCTGCAGGAGAAAGATGAAGTCCTCTACTCAATGATTGATAACGTACCCCTCTTTATAGGGCTTATTGATAAAGATTTAAGGTACAAGATGGTCAATGTTAATTATGAAAAAGCTTTTGGGATCAAAAGAGAGGATATTATTGGGTCGCATTTGAAAGACGTTCTTGCTCCTAATCTATTAGAGATGCAGCTTCCCTTAGCTGAGAAAGCGCTTGGTGGAGAAATTCAGGAATTTTTGGAATTGGCTGAAATGCCAGATGGAAGCTCTTTTTATGCAGGAGGGAAGTATATACCCATAACATCTGATCAAGGTGAGGTTGTAGGCGCAGCTGTATTTGTAAATGATGTAACAAAGTTAGAATCAGCTAAAAAGAAGCTGGAGGAAGCGAATAAGACAAAAGATAGACTCTTTTCCATCGTTTCACATGATATCAGGGGGCCTCTTGATTTATTTGAAGGTTTATTGAATGTTTCTTCTGATGGGACTATTTCACAGACAGATTTTTTAAAGCATCAGGAAAGTGTTAGGAGGAAGTTGGGAGGCTTAAAAGAAACGGTAAACACCTTGCTGGATTGGGCTCGAACACAGCTTGATGGTATAAATGCCAATCCTTCTTTAGTTAATGTTGGCAAGATAGTTAGCAGTAATTCAATATTATATGAGGATCTCATTAAAAGGAAAAATATCCAACTAAAAGTAGAAGTCCCAGAAGGGTTGGAGGTATGGATTGATGAAAACCATTTTAAAATTGCTACCCGGAACATGATTCATAATGCATTAAAGTTTACTCCTGAGGGTGGTCAAGTGACTACATCTGTAGTGAAAGTTGAAGATCATATTTCAATGAAAATAAAGGATAATGGTGTTGGTATGGATTTGGATAAGATTCATTCCATTATGAAAAAGGAACTTCAGAATTCCAGAAGTGGAACCTCTGGGGAGATGGGAACCGGTCTGGGTTTAAGTCTAAGCCTGGCACTCTTGGAAAAAAATAATTGCGATGTGGAGATAAACAGTGCACCAAATCGCGGAACAGAAATCAAAATATCTATTCCACTTCAATTGAAAAGCAAATGAATCTATAAAGTAAGAAATTCAATAAACATTCGTTTTGAAGGTTACTTTTTTATCCTAAGTCTTATTTAACTATTGAAATCAGCGTCACCTAATTCCCCATGAAATCTGTTTTTGTTAAAAACTTACTAAGGACAGGCATGCATTATGCCACGAGTCCATTAGATAAACGAAGGGTAGCGCTATTCAATTATTTGATCCTTTTTAGTGTATCAATGTGTTTAGTGCTTGGTGTTATAACCCTAACTATGGGTTTAAACCTTCAGGCAAGATTATGTCTCACCTCAGCTATTTTGCTGTCCTTCTCATTGTTTCTTAATAGACGGGGAAAAATTCCAATTTCTAAAAGCTACTTCATCTGGACTGGAGTTGCATTAGTTTCAGCAGCTACATTAACCTTTACCAATCAGGAAATTTATGTTGATACCGAAAACATGTTGGTAATTGGCATGGCCATATCTATGCTGCTGATTGATGGAATGCAAAAGCACCTTACATACTGGTTGATATTTCTAATTTTTGTTGCAATTAAAATTGACTTACTCAATGCACAAGGTGTTGAATTAGGGACTGTCTATACCTTGACATTACTGAATAACCTAGTTGTTGCATCCATCCTCTACCTTTTCCTTTTTGTTTTCCGATCAATTCTAATTAAGGCCTTTGACAGATCAGATCAACATGAACAAACACTGAGGTCATTGCTGGATAACACACCAATCCTCATGGCATTGGTCGATAAAGACGGAAATTTTATTTTAGTAAACCAGAACTACGCAAATCGATTTGGATATAAAAGGCGTGACTTGATAGGGAGAAATAGAAAAGAGGTTTTGCCGGAATCTATTTTTGAAAAACATGAGCCAATGTTTCAGGATGCCTTATTATCTGGTAAACAAGTTGCGTTCTTAGAAGAAACCAGTCTTCCCGATGGCTCAATGATTTCTGCAAATGGTAAGTATGAGCCAATCTTAAGCAGCGATGGGGTAGTCGAATCTGTAGCCATCTGTGTAGATGATGTAACGGAGCTGGTACGCGCGCACAAAGCGTTAAAAGTAGCCAATGAAACAAAGGATAAATTGTTCTCAATCATTGCTCATGATATCAAAAGCCCACTTAACCTATTCCATAGCATTCTCAACCTAAATCATGATGATGTCATCTCGAAGGAGCAATTCATTGATTATCAAAATAGCTTAAAGCAAAGATTAGAAGCACTTACCGGAACAGTAAATGAGCTATTAGAATGGGCAAGAATGCAACTTGGTGGAATTAGTGCTTACCCTGCCAGGGTTAATGTAAGCTCTGTGGTACGTGAAAATGCCGATTTATTTCACACCTTAATCCAACGAAAAAATATCGACTTTAAAATTGACGCGCCTTCAGAAATGGAAGCCTGGATTGATGAAAATCATTTTAAGGTGGCTATTAGAAATTTAATACATAATGCAATAAAGTATACCAATGGAGGAGGGCATGTGCATGTAACAGGTAATCAAACAGAGAAAGAGACCATTGTGAGCATTGAAGATTCCGGAATCGGAATGAGTACAGAACAAATTCAATCGATAATCAAAAAGGAAATTCAAAAATCTACGGCCGGAACAGATAAGGAAATGGGTGCAGGACTTGGGCTAAGTTTAAGTCTGGGGCTACTTGAAAAGAATAACTGTAATATATCTGTTGTTAGTGAGGTGGATAAAGGGACGCGGTTTGAAATTAAAATTCCAAAATCAGTCTAATAAAAAAGCCTCAACATTTGTTGAGGCTTTTTTGAGTGACTGGCCTGGGGCTCGAACCCAGGACCCACGCCTTAAAAGGGCGTTGCTCTACCAACTGAGCTAGCCAGTCATTTAAATTTTCCTTTCGTATAAAAAGAAGTGCAATTCAAGACCTCTGTCTTAAATTGCGGATGCAAAAATAAAAATCTTAATCAATTTTACCACATGATTGACAGAATAAAGGTGAGATTATTTCTAGGAATTTTATTCAGCTGCTTTTTTGGCAGCTTAATGGCCCAAAACACTGATCTGGCTGAGGGTGATTCTTTGTTTCTTGAGCAAAAGTATACAGAGGCGTATGATAAATATCGTGCTTTGTTTCAAAATGATCAGGCATCGGCCGCCATGTTGTTAAAGATGGCTTTTATACAAGATGGGTTGGGTAATTATACTGAAGCTCTATATTTTTTAGATAAATATTATCGGATGTCTGCCGATAGAAATGTAGTCGGCAAGATTGGAGAGCTTTCTGAAGCTAATGATTTATCTGGCTACAGCTATGATGATACAGATTACTTCCTTGCCCTACTGGAGAAGTACCAACTGCATTTCACGCTACTGCTATCCGCGATTATGATTATGCTCAGTGTTTACATTTTCCAAAAGTCAAAAGATAAAGAAAAGCCAATAGCCGCAGGTATCATCCAGCTGATTGTGATCCTTTGTTTATTTGCGGTTCTTAATATGAAGGCTCCTCCAAAGGCTATTGTGGTATCAAATAACACCTTACTTCGCTCAGGTCCTTCAGCTGGTGCTGAGCCGATAGATATGCTTTCCAAGGGTCATAAAGTCAAAGTTCTGAAACGAGATGAAGTTTGGACGCAGATTCTTTGGGATGGAAGGGAAGTGTACGTAAGAAATGGAAAGTTGAGACTTATTTAAGCGGATTGTCTGCCTCTTTCTTCATCATCCTGTAAATCATCTTATCTAAGCGGGAAGGGATGATCTTGTTTAGCATGACTGCCATCTTACCCTCAAATGTCAAAATCAAATCGCGTTTATTTTTCTTAGCTGCCTTGAAGGTTCGTTCGGCCACTTCGTCAGAAGTCATCATTTTTTTCTCATCTCGAGGCGATTCACCTTGAGCCTTTCCATCAGCAGTTAATGCCGCATTCCTGATATTGGAGCTAGTGAACCCCGGGCACACCACCAGCACATTTACACCACGTGTCATCACTTCTGTGCGCAATGCTTCGAAGAAGCCCTGCATCGCAAACTTGGACGATGAATATGCTGTACGAGCAGGAGTAGACCTCCACCCGTTTATTGAAGAGATTGCAATGATGGTGCCTTTTGATTCTAAGAGAAACGGTAAGGCAAACTTGGTAGCATAGATTGAACCGTAAAAATTGATATTCATGAGTTGCTTGAAGACTTCCAAATCCACTTCCTCGAAGAGTGCACGCATGGAGATACCGGCATTACAAATCAGCACGTCAATGCGTCCAAACTTTTTCACGGTTTCCTCTACCATCTGCTGATTGTGATCTTTGTCCGCGGCATCTAACTCAAGCGCTAGATGTGGCCGTTCGCCCAATTCTGATACCACTTGTGCCATGCGCTCACCGTTCCTTCCGGTAAATGCTACTGCATAGCCTTCATTGGCGTACTTTAACACTAATGATTTACCAATGCCAGAGGAACCTCCAGTAATAATTGCGACCTTTTGCATACAAACGAAAATGAATTGGTATAACTTTTGCCAAGATAGCTCACATTGAAAAACTTTCGATAAAAATGAACATGATGCAACCTAATCAGTCGGTCATGCATTAACATAAAAACCTTTTCACTAGCCTAATGAGATTATTCACCTTCACCTTCATCATTTTTCTGTCACTTTCGTCTTTAAGCCAAACAGGCATACGTGGGATTACTAAAAGTACATCTGGAGAAATTCTCCCTTTTTCAACCGTATATATCAAAGGAACAACTAATGGAACTACCTCTAATAGTGAAGGTTATTTCTTTTTAAAGACTCCAGCAGGCACGCATACTATTCTTGCACAGCATGTGGGATTTAAAGTTTATGAAAAGCAGATAACACTTAGCGCGGGGCAGTCTGTTCGTTTTGATTTTGAGCTAAAAGAACAAGCCTTAAGGTTGCAAGAAGTAGTAGTCACCGCGGGAGACGAAGATCCTGCCTATCGTGTGATTCGAGAAGCCATCAAGAAGCGAAAGTTTTATGAAAATGAGGTTAGTGCATTCAAAACCGACGCCTATTTAAAGGGACTTTTCAGGCTGGATGATAAACCTGAGAAAATTCTTGGCCAAAAAATCACTATTGACACGGGCATCCTATATCTCTCAGAGTCGGTTTCGGAGTTTTCTTTCGAACTTCCAGACAAAGTTTCTGAGCGAATGATCAGCTCAAAAGTGAGTGGTAATGAGCAAGGCTTCAGTTTCAATAAGGCTTCAGATTTTAACATTAATGCCTACAGCAAGTTTATTGATCTGGACATGGAACGTGAATACGTCTCTCCAATTTCACCACAAGCTTTTCTATTTTATGATTTTGAATGGCTAGGTTTTTTTGAAGAAGGTGAGAAGCTAATTAACAAAATAAAGGTGCTGCCAAAGCGTGCCACTGATCCGGTTTTTGAAGGGATCGTTTACATTGTTGAGGATGAATGGCGCTTCCATACGATAGATCTATTTGTGACCAAAGCAAGAGGATTGGAGTTCATCGATTCTCTTAAGATTAACCAGGTCTTTGCTCCGTCAGAGTATGATATTTGGATGCCAATTTCTCAAAAGTATTCATTCAAATTTGGGGCTTTTGGATTTAAAGGGAGCGGATACTACATCGGCGTTTATTCAAACTATAAGGTAGAGCCAAACTATGAAGCGTATCGTAAGGCAAATCTCTATGAGCAAAAATTTGGTGTAAAAGAAGAGGCAGACTTGTTTCAGCCAACAGATTTTACAGCAGAGGTTTTAGTAGTCGAGGAAGGATCAAACGAACGAGATAGTATTTACTGGAAAAACATACGCCCGGTGCCTCTTACAGAAATTGAGGTCGCAGACTATCACACAAAAGATAGCATAAGACTGGTCAAAGAAAGTGTGCCTTACAAAGATTCCGTTGATAATGAAACCAATAAACTTACGATTGGAAATATATTCCTGAGCGGTTATACTCATTCCAATAGTGTAGAAGAAAAGTATTGGTCAATACCAGCAATCATTAGCATCTTTCAATTCAATACAGTAGAAGGATTTGTCCCGGAAATTCAACCGACCTTGTGGAAGCAAGTGGATGGAAGAACTAAATATTGGGTACGACCATCACTTAGGTATGGGTTTTCAAATGAAAAATTCAATGCGAAGCTGGAAGGCAGCTATCGAAAATTGGACAATAAGTTTACTCGGTTTTATGCAGGTGGGGGTCGCTACATTTCTCAGTTCGATGAGAATGAATCCATTACGCCATTTATTAATAGCTACGTGACATTAGTAGATGGTGAAAATTATCTCAAGATTTTTCAGAAGTCATTTGGGTATGTCCGGTTTCAGCAAGAAGTGAAGAATGGTATTCTACTTAATACACGAATGGAGTATGCTTCCAGGGACACACTCACGAATACCTCTGACTTTACCTGGGACGCAAGTGATGGTACGGATTTCACTAGCAATCAACCCCCAAATATGGAGCTGGCAGAAACAGGGTTTCCCTCACATCAAGCTTTGATTTTACAAGCGACTTTTCGATTTAGGTTTAAACAAACATATGCCACACGACCTGATCGGAAGTTTATTTATAGCTCCAAATACCCGGAAGTATTCGTGACGTATAAGAAAGGAGTTGAAGCATTGGGAAGTGATGTAAATTTTGACTTTGTTCAGGTAAGAGTGACGGATGATATGAAGCTTGGGTTGGTTGGAACAAGTACATATGCAATAGGAGCGGGCGCTTTTTTAAATGACGATGCACTCTCATTTGTTGATTTTAAGCATTTCGCAGGTAACCAAACTTCATTGAGTCAGGTTGGCAAGTCATTCAAATTTGAGCTACTACCATTTTACCAGTTCAGTACCACAAAACCTTATCTGGAGGCACATTATGAGCATCACTTCAATGAATTTATTTTCAATAAAATCCCGCTTGTAAAGAAATTAAACCTCCAGGCAGTTGCCTCTGCTAATTACCTCACTACAGAAACGATAGGTAATTACGTAGAGTTGGGTGCGGGTATTGAGCACATCTTTAAATTCATGCGGGTGGATTACTACTGGGCCTTCAGAAATCGTGATTTCGTTGCAAGTGGTTTCAGGATTGGTGTAGGTTTTTAGGGGTTTTTGTAAGTGAGTTCTACTTACTTGCATAAACCTGATCCAATGAAATACAATCCATTCTTTCTCCTTCTTATTATAAGCTCTTGTTCGGCGCCAATTTCTTATGTAAATAACGTTCCAAGATCGTCCGGTTTGAAGGAGGCTGGTGATGCTAGCATTCGAGCGGGACTTGGCTCAGATTTTAAAGGCAAAGACCAAGTCATTCAAATCGGTGGAACATGGTCGCCGATTCAGCGTATCGGTCTGGATCTTGAATATTCGGGGCGAATGAATTTGTTCAATAGTAAGAGATCATTCGATAAGCTTACCGCATTAAATAGTTCTATCATCTACTACATTCCTATGGAAAATCGCTCTGGACTTGAGTTTAGTCTAAGCTATGGATTTGGTATTGTAAGAGGGGAGCATAACCCGGAAGCAAGACTTGGTGGAGATCCTACTGGGCGAATCTATCTGAGTTTATTTGAAGATGAGTTTATTATAGATACTGAATTCGAGACAATAAGTGGTCAAGTGAATTACAATCTTTACGATCAATCTGACAATGCCGAATTATCTATAGGAATGCGAGTTCGAAGTATTGATTTTGAAAAATACTACTACGAGACAAACAAAGACTTGATTTCAGATGCCTTTCAAACCTTAACGCTGGATCCGTTTATTGAAATGAATAATGAACTGGGTAGGTTTTTGATTAATGCCAGACTCTCATATTCCTATTTTCCGGAGGGGACGTATTCAGTAAAAAGAGTCCACCCGCATTTTAGTAAGGTAGCTGTTGCTTTGGGGTTGCAATACCGATTTGGCAATGTTAACTAATCAGCGTATTAGATGCACGAAACCTTTAAATTCGGTGTTAGTGTACGTTATGGCATAATAGTAAATCCCACTCGGGAACTGGCCTCCGGTCCAGGTAAAATCACGTGTAGTTGAACGAAATACTGGTGTACCTGCCCTATTGGTGATCACGATATTTTCAAAAGTATTGTCGCAGTTATCGGGTGGTAAATTTTGGTTTGGGTCAAAGTGACCAGTAAGGCTAAACGTGTCATTTTTCCCATCTCCATTTGGAGTGAAGATATTAGGTGGTAAAAATTCTTCCTGGCGTTCACTATCATCAAATACCTCGACTGTAATTTTGAGTGTATCAATATTTGGTGTTGGGCAAGCATTGTCCGAAACCTGAAACACTATATCCTGTAGCGTAGATGTTTCACCCAATCTGAGTAATGAGCATTCCGGTTGCCATTTCAAAATTGCGGTCACTCTACCCTGGCCGGTAACCGGTACAAATTCCAGTGATCCTGAGGCAGGCTGTCGAATGCCTTGTGCAAACTGAACAGTGATCTCATCGTTTGGATCCAGGTCAAAGGCTCCAACCTCAATCTCTGCGTATTCATTGACTCTCAAGGATTGATTTCGTTCGATCGGATCAAACTGTGGTCCAGAGTTTTCCGGATAGTTTACTTGTATGAAGTGCCTGAGTGTATCAAAATTTTTCACCTTGCATTTGTCATCATCATCGGCTACAAAAATTAATTCAAATTGCTGCCCATCACTAAATCGATTGGCATCACAGCTGAGATCCCAGGCAAAATTTGAACTAACGCTCGTGTTGCCGGTAACGGGTGTAAACATGGCGCCATAAGAGCCAGCGTCGAAGTTTGCCGCTATAAATGAAAGTGAAATATCATCACCGTCGGCATCCGTCGCAAGGACGTCTACATTGATGTTAGTGCCAAGATCGATTTGAGATGGAAGGGCAGAAGCAAAGGAAACTTGAGGGTCACTGTTTGCTGGTAAGATCACGGTGGCATCGATAAAAACGGTATCCCCAGGCACATCACATATGTCGGCATCATTTATAATGACACCTACTTTGAAATTTTGAATATCTGAAAAATCATAAACTTCACAGTCTGTGTCCCAAGTCACTGTGCCCTGAATGTTTCCTGAAGATCCACTCACATCAATAAGGTCGAAACCAGCTAATGTCGGATCTTCTATTCCCTCAATAAAAAGTGTCATCTCTAATTCATCTCCATCACTATCAGTCGCGGTGACCACTTGTGAATATGGTGGGCTGTCCTCAGCAAGCGAAATTGTATTAGTGCTTGTGGAACCATCTGGCACATTATTAGGGGGAGGTTCTACCTGAATGGTAAGCCTTAAAGTGTCTAGCTGAGGTAGTGGACATGCATTATCTGCGGCGATCAGGTCTAAAATAAAAGGAGCATCTCTAATAGGTGGGCAATCTGGAATACATACTTCAATTTGCAATTGACTGGTGCCATCACCTACTGGAATCTGATTGATAGAGAATATTTCATCAAACGTTTCATCAAAATTTACTCCTTCGGCTTTCAATGAAATAGTCTCACCGACAGTCACATTGGAAACAATAAAATCAAAACATTTTTCAACATCACTTGCTACATAAGTTAGGATGTCAGTTTCTGAATTGAATGTGGGATTACTCGGTATATCGATATCAACAACGGGTGGATCAGGTGGGTTACATCCATCTACGACCAGCATTTGAAAGTCTCTTCTTACTTCACCTATTTTCTCTCCATCTCTGAACTCTTCAACCCTGACTGCAAAAACATAGAGTCCAGTTTGGTCTGGCGTCACTGTCAAGAGTCCTTTGCTGCTAATTTTTAATGGTCGCGTTCCTCCTACCATATTGCTTTCGGAAAACCCGCTAAGAAAGTTGATTCCAAAATGTGGTTTGGGCTGTGGAAGCGGAAGGGCTATTGCTGATGAACTGTTTAATGGTGTTGCAAGTGAGTACACTAGCGAATCTCCATCGGGATCAGTACCAGTAAATTCTACATAGTATAGTTGATTGATACATGCATAGTCACTAAGAGGTTTAAACAATATCGGAGATGAGTTTACGAATATCTCACCATTGCGCATTAGTGGGGGTATTTCTAATACATAATTCATTCCTGTGCCCGAAGGGTTCACAATGTTATCAATGGCAGCATTTCTGCAGCATCTTTCCCATTGAATGTAATAGCCATCAATGTTATCGTATTGTTCTGGACTTAACTGCACATCTGCGGAGTAAAGAACCCGAGAGGTCTGAAGCTCATCTCTTGCGCATTCAATATTGGTATACTCCACATTTTCAATTTGCAGGAGTGGAAGCACTTGCGTAGACATGAGCTGGTTATCACCATTCCTGAATATATACACTGTGACAAATGGATCAGGACCCGGGTTATCATTCTGTGCTTCATCAAAGTATTGTATCAAATTGATGCGGTAAAGTCCATCGCTTAGGTAGATAAACTCAATTTCACCTCCCACAATGTGGAAAGCATTAGATATCCCTAAAGTCAAGATTAGGCAACCGGTGAGTAGAAACTTCTTCATCTAATAAATACTACAACAATGAAACTACTAAAAACCCTGTAAACCAAAGGTGTGGATGTAATTTTGCGCCGATGAAAAAGGGAGCAACGATAGATTCATTGGAGATCACGGGTATCTCATCTGAAGGAAAAGGTGTAGGCAGAACAAATGGACAGGTAGTTTTTGTAAAAGAAACAGTGCCAGGTGATGTAGTGAGAGCTAAGGTGATTGGGAAAAAGAAGAAATTTCTAGAGGCTTATGCAGAAGAGATTCTTACGAAATCGAACGAACGATCAGAGCCATTTTGTGAGCATTTCGGATTGTGTGGTGGGTGTAAGTGGCAACATATGAGTTACGAAGCTCAACTCAAGTATAAGCTGGGTCATGTAGAAGACAATCTCAGCAAACTGAGTGGTCTGGAACTTCCTGCAATGAATCCAATAGTTGGATCTGATCAGACTAGTTTTTACAGGAATAAGTTAGAATTCACCTTTTCCAATTTTAGATGGCTCACCAAAGAGGAAATTGATTCCGGTGAAGAGCATGTTCGGACAGGGCTTGGTTTCCACATACCAAAGCAATACAACAAGATTATCAATGTGAATAAATGCCATCTGCAGGCTGATCCGTCCAATGAAATTCGATTAAAGGTAAAAGACTTTGCAGATGCACATGGGCTTCCTTTTTACGATGTGAAAAAACAAGTGGGATTATTGAGAAACCTGATTATCCGCACTACTACTACAGGCGATCTGATGGTTATCCTTCAAGTCTTTTATCGAGACCAGGAGCTGATTGATTTACTGATGAATTTTCTTAAAAAGGAATTCCCGCAGATTACTTCATTGATGTATGTGGTAAATGAAAAAGGGAATGATTCATTCAGTGATTTGGATGTAGAACTCTTTGCAGGAAACGATCATATCATGGAGCAGATGGGAGATCTCAAATTTAAGATCGGTCCAAAATCTTTCTACCAAACAAATTCGGAGCAAGCACATGAGTTGTATAAGGTTGCGGCAGCCTTTGCCGGATTAAATGGCAGTGAATTGGTTTACGATCTATACACAGGGACTGGAACGATTGCAAATTTTGTAGCGCGATCAGCCAAGAAAGTAATTGGAATAGAATATGTAGAAGAGGCCATTGCGGATGCAAAAGTTAATAGTGAGATCAATGGCATTACTAATACAGACTTTTATGCAGGAGACATGAAAGACTTATTAGGTAATGAATTCATTAGCAAGCATGGCAAACCGGATGTAATCATTACAGATCCTCCGCGAGCAGGCATGCACCCAAGAGTGACACAATTACTTGCAGACCTAAAGGCAGATCGGATTGTGTATGTGAGCTGCAATCCTGCAACTCAAGCCCGCGATTTAGAAGTGCTGGGCAAGGTTTATGATGTAGTAAAAATCCAACCTGTAGATATGTTTCCTCAAACACAGCATGTAGAAAATGTAGTTTTATTAGTGCTGAAAGGTTAATAGGTTAAAGCTTAACCAAAAGCCATTCTATAAGGATTCAATATTTCGTCCAACGAAACTTCTAAAATAATTTAAGGGAATTGTCATATTGAGAATGCTCATTTGACTAAATAAGTAGAGTTAACAAAATTCCTATGGACAGAGAGCTTGAAACTGCCTTTTTAGAAGGGCTCGAACAAAACAAACAGAAGTTACTTCGTGTCTGCTCAGTGTATGCTGCGGATGACGAAGACAAGAAGGACCTTTTTCAGGAGGTGGTGATCAACATCTGGAAATCCATGCCGTCATTCAAAGCCAATTCTTCGCTGAGCACCTGGATGTTCCGAGTGACACTTAATGTATGCATCAATGCACAAACCAAGTTGACAAAAAAGAAGAAGCAATTCGTCAATATGGATAGTGTTGAATTGTTGCAATACGAAGGACCCCCACCACCAGAAGAGGAAAGTCAACAGCTCATCTATTTGCGCAGCTGCATCAAGAAGTTAAACGAAGCTGACAAAGCGCTGATTACCCTTGCTCTGGAGGAGTTGCCTTATAAGGAAATCGCAGAGGTTACGGGTATCACGGAAAATCATGTAGCTGTAAAAATCAAACGCATCAAAAACAAATTGTTGAATTGTATAAATGAAAGGTCATGATTGAAAAAGAATTATCTAAAATCTGGCAATCTTCACCACATCAGGAACAGGTGAAGTTTAAGAAATCACGTCTCATACTTGAAGTCGACTCTAATCTGGATCGATTTCACGGGGAGACAAAATGGTTACACCTGCGCGAAGCTTTGGGAGCAATCATCGCTATACCCATATTTGGATACTTTGGATTCACTGCTCCTTATCTGCTTACTAAAATTGGCGCTTTATTGATGGTGCTTTGGGCCACTTACATTTTACTTGTCATCAAGCGAACAAAAAAGAAAAAGCCAGCGGAATTAAGCGAAAACTATCTGCAGTATCTACTTAAGACCAAAGAATACCTGCAACTGCAAATAAAATTGCGACTAAGTATTTTTACTTGGTATGTACTTCCGTGTATGACATTTAGCTATGTTTTCGCTCTTGGTTTCTTTCTTGAAAATCCAGAAGCTACGAAGCTCATCGTAGGAGGTGGTGTTTACTGCTTATTCATTGGATATATGATTTACTTTCTGAACAGGCGATCTGCGAAGAAAGTAGTAGAACCAAAACTGAACAAAGTCAATGAGCTTATCAATACACTGGAAGAAAAAAACCATCGGCACCCAAGAGTCAAAAACTAAAACCAATTCAGTAAAACTTTAAAAACGACAATGATGTCAAAGTTCATAACAACAATATTAATGCTGGCAGCAACCTTGATTTGCTGCGCAGCTCAAACCATCATCTCAGGATGAAGTCAAAGCAATGTAAGTTTGAGAATACTGAATGGGCAAAATACCGGAATAGTAATCGGAATTATAGAGGAAGGAGGCACGACCTACTTTAGCTATGGTGTCAAGTCTTTGAACACCAATGATCCCGTAGATGAAAACTCTGTTTTTGAAATAGGATCCATTTCTAAATCCTTTACTGGGATAATACTAGCGGATTAAGTGATCAAAGCCAAGATGAACTTAGATGATCCGATCCAAAAATATTTGCCGAATAACGTCACAGCTCCAATGAAGGCGATTTTTAGATCAAACAAACACAGCATGTAGAAAATGTTGTGCTGCTGGAGTTGAAGAAATAGAGTCGAAATCAAACAAAAAATATCTGACATGAATTAGGAAAAGCTTCTTAAAACATACTTTAGAAGTTTTTTCATTTTTCAGATGTTGCCAATGTTTCAAGTTAGTTTTTGAATCCACTGATTAACAACAATTGTTATTAAACATCATTTCATGAGACTCATTAATGAGACGAGTTTATTGGACTAAACAGAAATAATTCGAATGAATTGGTGAGTTTCATTAAAAACTATCTCTTCCAAAGAGGCAGAATCTAAAAGTTTTGTCATAGCTAAATCCTTGCAGAGGATTTTACTCACCACAATTTGCAATGGCTATCTTTACACCAATAACTCCTATCAAAACCGAGTTAACGCAAATGATTGACGAAGAAAACTGTCTTAAGTCTATTGCCCATGGAAGCGAGCAGGCGTTGGAGAAGGTTTACAATCATTATTGTGATAAGGTATATAATACAATTCTCAGTTATACTAAAAATTCAGAGGATGCGGATGAACTTCTTCAAGATGTTTTTGTGACTGTTTACAAGACAGCCAAAAGTTTCAAATTCAACTCTTCAATCAGCACCTGGATTTATCGCATTGCAGTAAATAAATCATTAGATTTTCTTAGAAAAAAAAATAGTCAAAAAAGAAAGGGGTTTTTTACTTCGCTGTATGTGAAAGACTCAGCTGAGGTAAAATATGAATCTACAGATTTTGTTCATCCGGGTGTAAAATTGGAAAACAAAGAGGAGGCAAAGCTCCTTTTTAGGACAATTGACAAGCTCTCTGAAAACCAGAAAACAGCGTTTATACTTACGCAGATTGAAGGGCTCCCGCAGATGGAAGTAGCTGATATTATGAAGCAAAGCAGAAAGTCTGTGGAGTCTCTGGTACAACGAGCCAAAGCCAACTTGAAAAAGGAATTAGAAAAATTTTATCCTGAGCGAGGGAAATAATGTTAAAAAACGTCAAAATGGATATGGAACAAGAAAACCGGATAACCGAAGCAATGAATAGCCTGGACGGCATACAGGGAGCGAAAGCCCCTGCCGATGGCTTTGCGAAAATCCAGCAAAAACTGGCCAACCACCGAATGCAGAAGGAACAGCATCCTGTGGGTAGCTGGATGAAAGTAGCTGCCGTAGTGGCACTGGTGATTTGTTCAAACGTATGGGCCGTTTCAAATTACTGGACTTCAGAAAGTGTGGCAACTGAGGATTCTAGTAGCTACCCTCAACTAATGACGGACTTTAACCTTTACGACTATGAATAGTAAGCTGTATAAAATTGGGTTTTTTGTTTTGCTGGCAATCAATATTGGACTAGTGGCACTTTTTGTCTTCAGACCTAAGCCTCCCATCCGAGAAAAGGGCGCACGAGAGCAAATAAGTAAGAAGCTGGCATTAACCGAAGCGCAGGAAAAGCAGTTCGGAGAAATGGTAGCTACCCATCGGAAAGCTGTGCGAGCGCTCATAAATGAAGAAAGAACGTTGGTTCAGTCCTATTTTGAGCAACTTTCAGCAACGGCAAGCGTCGAAGAAAGGCAAGTGCTCCTTCAGCAAATTATGAAGCTGAAAGAGGATAAAATTGTGCTCACTTACAATCATTTTGAAGAGCTCAAATCACTTTGTAATGAGGAACAACTTGCAAAATTTGACGAGGTAATGGCTGACGTCATTCCCAGGCTTGTCAATGCTTCCAACAGACTTACGACCAGAAAAAGGCCCGAATGAACAGGCACCTCTACTGTTTAAAACTCCTCAGCTGATAGGTAAACGTCAGCATGAAATAACGCTGCAGCACCTGTGTCTGACTCTCCTGTACATATTGCGCAGTGACCGTCTGATTAAAGCTTTGATTTTCACCTAGCAGATCGAACACTGACAGTTCCAGCTCACCACGACTATCCTTCATGAATTTCTTGGCAACGCCCATATTCCATAAGGTGTATTGCGTATCAAACGAATCGTTCACCCCATTGTACTTTTGAAACAAAGTTTCGTTGCGGAAAACAAATCCTTTGGGGAAAATCAAATTAACGGTAGACCCAACAGTCTGAGTATAGTATTGACTGTTCGTCTCTGCCTGGATGGAATTATACACCCTGCTTCCCGAAAGCTGATAGTATACATTGTAGTCGATATTTTCACTGATATTGCTTACCAAAGCAACCTTAACATCAGCTGAATAGGTTTTTGCGATGTTCAACACATCGTTGGTTAACCCAGGAAGTCGGGTATAACTCACCCCTGTAGATACGTTCAGGTTATTTTTAATGGGTGAGATTAATATGCCATAGGTGGTGTTATTGCGGACAGACCAATAACCGTTTAGGTTAACCGGTGTAGTCAATTGTGCGCCTTCCGCCAGAGAGATACCACCACTGGTAACAGAGTCAGCCTCGATAATGGAAGTACTGTTTCCTATATAATCCGTCCTTGCTGTTACGCTAGTCTGATTGGAAATAGTGGCGTTTGCATCAAAATAGTTTTTCTGAAAACGCATCTGCAACGCATGTGAATAGGTTTGGTTCAGGTTTGGATTACCTATCGAAAGGAAAAGTGGATTGCTGTTGTTAATCACATTCTGCAACTGACTAGCAGATGGTTCAGTGGTAGAGGTTGAATACCTTGCAAAAAAATTACTACCCTCGCCCAGATCGATCCTCCCTAAGACAGATGGGAGAAAATTGCTGAAACTCCGTTTAGTATCCTCTGTGAGGGGAAGCACTTGTTCGTTTGCAAGTGTCGCATACTGATAGTTTAAGGATACATCAAAGATGTTTCCGAACTTATTATTCGAATAGCGGATGCCCGGAAGGTGTTTCGTGTATCGACTTTCAAAATTGTTGGATAACTCTTCACTAAATGTTTCAGCTCCTGTGGCTTCTGTGATCACAAACGTCTCTTTATCAGATTTACTTACGGCATTGCTCACCTCATAGCTCATCGACACCTGACCAGACGTGCCTACTGGCTCCGTGTAAGTCACCCTAGACCCCAGCGTATAATTTACCTCATCGGTATTGTATTCGATGAGCGAATCAAGTGACAGGTCCTCATATAAATTTTCTCTCGTCGTCGGGTTGATTCGTGTATTGAGGTCGAATGATATTGTCCTGCCTACCTTATTGAATTGATGCTGGAAAATAAGATTGTTGCTGAAATTGAACGAC
This sequence comes from Ekhidna sp., assembly GCF_039960695.1. Classification (GTDB taxonomy): domain Bacteria; phylum Bacteroidota; class Bacteroidia; order Cytophagales; family Cyclobacteriaceae; genus Ekhidna. The sequence goes on from NZ_JBDVKP010000019.1 coordinate 202,985, forward strand.
GTGTTTGAACTTGAGTAATTATTGAATGTCTCACTGAGCAGTTCACCGCTTTGATTGGTGGTCGCACCCAGAGTTACTTCTGTACTTTCATTGTCCTGGTAGCTAAATGAAGACCGTACCAAAAGGTTGTTGTTCTCATCAATTTTGTGATTGGCACGAAGGTTCAATCGATGATTAGAGTTGTCTGTAACCGACTGGAGGTCCTCTGAATAAAACTGGGTTGCTCCCCTTAAAAATGATTCGCGATTCAGCAGTTGGTCGTTGTTGTTTTGTGTCTGATTGAAGAAGTAGCTCCCTTCAAATGAGGTATTACTTCCCCAGTCATCGGTCAGATTTAACCCCACCGAATTGGTTCGAGTGATGCCACCCTGTGTACCCGTTATAAACGTCTGATTGCCTCCACCGCGAAATCCACCACGGCCGCCACCTCCACTGACACCTATCAGATCTTCACTGCCAAAGTTTTGCTGGTTGATGTTGTTGGTCATGCCCAGAAAGGTGAGTCGCTGATCTTTGTTGAAAGAGTTGATCGTTGCTCCTGCCTTGTACAAGTCATTTTCACCATACCCGGCATAGACTTTTCCAAATTGACCGTTTCGTTTGTCTACTTTGGTCACCACATTCATGGTCCAGGTGGTGTTTCCATCATCAAATCCTGTGAACTGGGACTGATCACTATCTTCATCATACACCTGCACTTTATCCACGATATCAGCCGGTATGGTATTGAGTGAAAGCAGCGGATCCTGCCCAAAAAATCGTTTTCCATCCAAGAGCACTTGCTCAATGCTTTCGCCATTAGCGCTCACTCCATCACTATCCACTACAATACCAGGCATTTTGCTCACCAGGTCCTTAGCGGAAGCGTCCGGGTTGGTTTTGTAGGCTACCGCATTGTACTGTGTGGTGTCACCTATTTGCTGAACGGCGATCACCTCGCCCTCCACCACCACTTCATCTAAATTGGTTATTTCAGGTTCCATGGAGATGACACCCAGCGCCTGATCCGGTACAGTGACTCTCAGGATTTTAGTAGATAGTTTATAGCCTATATTCGATATTCGCAACCGATAAAATGCGCGCTCAAGATCAGTGATGGTAAACCGCCCATCTCCGTCTGCCACTGCAAACCTGGATCGTGTGGAGTCTTTGACGTTTACCAGCAGGACAGTAGCCCCAATCAGTGGAGATTTGTCTGTAGCATCCACCACCGCACCGGATACAGATAGGTTTTGCTCCTGAGCAAAAGCAAAATAAATGCTGAATAAGAAAGTGATCAACGTTAGTAATGCTGCTTTCATATCTACTTAGTTTTGACCTTTACCATCATCTTCACTTTTCCGCTCCCTTTTGGTCTGTGTGATGCTTTGGTAGATTTTAAATTGATCTTCGTCCAACACATCGGCAATCAGCTCATCTTTCTCCTTTCTCAAAGTCTCCATTTTCTCTCTGATGCCCGCTCTGTCATTACTTTGTCGCATCTCTTCCATCGTTTCCTGAAGTGTGACAGCAAACTCCTTATAGATGCCATCCAGTAACAATTTCTGATCATCTGTCAGATTTTCGACTTTACTGTAAAGGGTTTGTTTCTCCCGTTCGATCATTTGGTCGGTACTTCCACCGGGTCTTCTTCCTCCTGGAGGTTGTGCGAGTGCAGAAAGTGAAAGGCCGATAAAGAGGATAAACAGGATGCTTTGAAGTGTTTTCATTTGGATTCTAAATTTTGATTTCCTCTTTAGACTCCAAACCTTAGTCGATCCCTCGCTGACAATTAAAATATTGATCGATAGAAAATGACTGTGTAGCGTGGGAAAGTGTTCAGTGCAAAAAAAAACATTAAACCACCGTTTTTTTCAAACATCGGTAGAAGTCAATAAAGCGAAGTGATTCAAGTTTCTGCCGATTGTGAATATATCCTTAACTTCATATGAGTGAATAAGTCCAGGAAAACCAGATTTGCACTACAAATTCCATTATGAAATTTACTGATCTAAAACAGTTTATTAGTGTTCATCAAATGGTTGCAAAATATACACTGCAACTTTTGTTCATACTGAACTGCTTCGTGGCTATTGCCCAGGATAATGCCCGAAAAGCCCAAATGTTCTATGATGATGAAAACTACGATAGTGCGCTTCTTTATGTGGATAAGGCTTTGGAGAACTCCCCCTCTTATCCTGCTCCGATATTAAAACTTAAGGCCGACATCATTTCTTATCAGAATCAATTCCTGGAAGCCATCGGGCTTTATAAAAACGTAATAGAACAGTTGGAATTTGGTGAAATCAGGGACTCTAAGCTAAAAATGAAGTCATATTCGGAAATAGGTTGGTGTTACGCACAGTTAGGGTTGTTCGAAAAAGCAAACAAATTTCAACATGCTGCAAGGAAACTAGCTATTGCTGCCAACGATAAAGAAGAAACAGCGGCGAGTTATTTCAACCTATCAACTAATCATGTGAGATTAACGAATTACGACAGTGGTATCCATTACATACAACTTGCCTACGATTTAGACTTGGAATCTGGAGATTCCCTGGCCATTTCTTCCGATCTAAATACCCTTGGTTATCTATTTGCCTCAAAGAAAGACTACACGAAAGCGCTGGATTATTACACTCAGTCCTTATCATTTGTGACCAAGAAAGACACCCGTAGGCTGGCGGTCAGATACAACAATCTTGGATCCATGGAAATGGAACTTTCACTCTTTGAAGAGGCAGAGAGCCACATTCTAAAATCCTATGAACTTCATGCTAGTTTGAAAGATTCGATTAAAATGATGCAGCGAGCTATTGGTCTGTGTCAATTGTACACGCGGATGGACCGACTAGGCCAAGCGAAACGTAACGGACAAGTAGCAGTAGCATTTTTCAAGAAAAAGAACAATGCCTTCTTTGAAGTGAAAGCAAGGATTCATCTGGCAAAAGCCTTTGAAAAAGGAGGCGAATATGAAAGAGCTCTCAACGAGCTAAAGTCAGTTATACAGGTTTGCAAGTCGGCTGGTTTACTTGAAGATTTGATTAAAGCACATGCTGATTTAATTGCAATTTATGAACGTCAGAATAATGTTCAAGAAGCCTTTAGGTACCTCAAACAGAATCAGATTTACATAGATTCCCTAAGCAGAAATGAGCAACTTCAAAAGGTCAGTAACCTTGAATTAAAGTTTATAACCGAGCAAAATGAGAAAGAAGTGGAATTGTTGCAACTGGAAAACAGACTGAAGGAAAGTGAAATTGAAAGACGAAGAAGGGAATCTCGAGTCCTCCTCACAGGGATTATTTTGGTAGTTGTTTTTGCTGCGATCATCATTTTTGTTCAACTTCAAAAGTTCCGACTAAAGAAAGCACTCCTCTCTCAAGAGATTGACACCTTACGAGTTCGCATCCAAACAATCCTTCCTCCTGAGGTGAACATCAGCCTGCATCAGCTCAACGAAGGACTGATCAAACCACTGTCGCAACGAGAATTTGAGATACTCCAACACGCGATTACAGACAAGACCAATCGGGAAATTGCTGATTTGGTTTTTGTTTCTATCAATACGGTCAAATTTCATTTAAGAAAAATCTACGAAAAGTTAGGCGTCTCCAACCGAAGCGAGGCACTTGAAAAGCTTCTTTCCAAGTCATAAAGGCACATCTTAGAAAACTATCCGGGGCGGGTAGCCAATTCTACCCAGGGTAGGTGGGCGATTTCATTGGTTCAATTCTGAATTTCGAATCAAACAAATCGCTAAAGCCATGAAAACATTTCGCACAGACGATCAGTCTTTCAAACAGTTTAAAAATAAGCAGAGGGTCATTGAATTCATTATTTTTCTGATCCTTCTCATTTTAGGTGTATCCGCCAAATCTCAAAATCTAGAGTTTATCAACAACATTGCTCAAACAAACACAAGTGGTTTGTCTATTCAGCAAATTTTAGCAGACGCAAGTGGGAACGTCTATGTTTTGGGTCACTTTGATGCCTCGGAAAGTGTAGATTTCGATCCATCTGCTGGGGCCAGCTCTCTACCTGGCACTCCTACGACTGATGCTTGGACAGATGTTTTTCTTGCAAAGTATGATGCAGCTGGAAATTACCAATGGGTAGTAGGCATCTACTCCACGGGTGTCGATCCACAACTTGGAGCTGCAGGAATTGAACTCGATGCATCTGGAAACATCTACTTAGTTGGCCATGTGGATGGAATCCCGGGTGCTACGATCCATTTTGCTGCAAGTGGTAGTCAAAGCGTGCAAGGATCAAGTAGCCTTGGCAATGATTACCGGTCTCCATTCATAACTAAGATTGACACAAACGGACAGGAAGTCTGGACAAGTAATCCTGTTACATCCGTCACACAGGTGAACGTTCATGATCTAGCTCTTTCGTCATCAGATGTGTTGATTACCGGAAGATATGCCAACGGAACTCCCATGAACCTGCCTGCAAACAGCCCGGCCACCGTAGACAATCACAACACCTTTGTGGCTGCCTTCGATCAGGGAACAGGTAGCCTTTCTTCTTCTGAGCGAGTCGTTACTGCAATAGTTGCTTCATCAGTTAATCACAATGAAGCTTTTTCCATCGACGTGGACGGCTCAGACAATATTTATCTCACCGGAAGATTTTTCAATAACACAGAGTTTGACCCGAGTGCCGGATCAACGCAAATTGACGGAGGTGCTGGCGGTAGTCTCTTTATCGCCAAGTACAACAGCAGCTATGCCCTTCAGTGGGCAGATGATGGCAATTCGGTCAATTCACAATTAAAAATTGCTTCTGATGGAAACGCCTGGGTTTCTGGATCAGGTGCTATCGAAAAATGGTCGTCTGGAGGTGTGAAATCAGCCATCAGTATTTCTGTAAATAATGATGATTTCGCACTGGATTCAAATAGCGACATCTATGTGGTAGATGAAGGGCTGGGGAGTTTTCAAAAATACAATGGCTCGACAGGTTCCCTTGTCATTGACGAAAACCTGAAAGCCAGCAATCTGTTCATCGATGCTGGTGACAATGTCTATGTAGGTGGGACACTCGGTAGCGCAGCGGAGGACTTTGACTTTGGGGCTGGGATTTTCAACAAAACACGAGATGGCAGCACGGATGATCGATTTTTGGCTGTATACAATACGTCAACAGATTCAAATGCACCTTCCTTCACCTCTTTTTCACCAGCAGATGGCACGGATCACATAGCAGTTGGTGCTGATCTGGTCCTAACATTTGATGAGCCCGTACGCCCTCTTTCAAATTCTGCGTCTCTAAACAAGCAGTTACACATTCGTAAAAAAGCGGACAACTCATCTGTGGTGGACGTGAATGTGTACAGCAGTGAGGTGTCCTTTTCCGGTAATGATATCACAATCGACCTCACCGCCGACCTGCCGGATGATACACACCTGTATGTATGGTTCGATGACGGCATGTTTATCGACTATGCTGGAAATGAAGCTTCTGGAATTTCAAATGGAGATGTAGACACATGGGATTTTAGCACAGGTGACATTCTTGACACAGATCCACCTATTGTTTCATCATTTTTCCCGTCAGATGATGCTACCGGAATTAGTATTCTTACAGGCCTAACCCTAACATTCGATGAAGACATCCAACCCTCGGGTTCTGGCTCTTTGGTGGTAAAACGTTACGATAACAATGCGACTGTGAAAGTAGTGGACATCACGACCCCTTCGTCGGCTGCAACATATAGCGGACATCAGTTGATCATAGATCTGGAGGCCGTAGCGGGAAGCATTTTGTTCGACACACAGTACTATGTGGAAATTCCTTCAGGCCTTATTTCAGACCTGGCAGGAAATGCGTTTGGAAATCTTGGTGACAAAGACACCTGGAATTTTACAACAGGTTCCAATACACCTCCTGTGGTAACTAGTTTGTCACCGCTCGACGAAGCTGTCGACGTGCAAGCCAGCGGCCAAACATTCTCCGTGACTTTTGACGAGTCCATTTTCGCCCACAACATTGATATTGAACTCTACGAATCACCTTCAACTTTGTTGGAAGCCTTTACGTCAAGTGACGTCACAATTTCAGGGAATACAGCTTCATTTACTCCCACCGTAACAATGAACAATTCAACGGGTCATTACATTACGGTGGCTTCGGGATCTTTTGTAGATGCCACTGGTAGTAGTCATGCGGGGCTTACTTCCACTTTTGACTGGAATTTTACCACTGCGGCAGCAGAAACAGATCCGCCTGTAGTCAGCAGTCTTTTACCTGTAGACAATGCCATCGACATTGCGGTGGACAATTTTGTTTTTACCATAACATTTGATGAGGATGTTCAGGTAAGTACCGGTACTTCGGGAACTCGAAACGTGGAGTTGATTAGATCTTCCGATGATTTAACGCTACTCTCTACTGGCTCCTTTAACACAGATAAGGTATCCATAGTGGATAATGTTGTGACGATCGACTACAATTTTGATGGCAGTCTGAATGGTTTTAGTTTGGATGAACTTACAGAATATCACATTGAGATTGGACCAAATGCCTTTGAAGATCTGTTGGGCAATAAGTTCCCAGGTATTGTCAAGCCTGATTGGAGTTTCACCACAGCATCGACTGCTGATCTAACGCCTCCATCCATTTCTACTTTGAACCCCACAGACAATGCTTCTGATATTTCAGTGGACAATTGGCTCTATGAAGTCACTTTTGATGAAGCGGTGGTTAAGGGTACCGGGTTTGTGAGGCTTAGAATCTACTCAAACGATGGTGCTTTTGCTACGGCGAACCTCACCCAGCATATTTCAGTTTCCGGGAGCACCGCAACCATCGATTTCAATGCGCTTGGCAGTTTAGATGCAATCAGTATGTCGGAAAGTACACAATACTACATCGAGATTGAAGACGGTGTTTTTGAAGACATGGCAGGCAATGCTTTCACAGGTCACAGCAAAGATGATTGGGATTTCACTACTGAAGCTGGTGGCGACGTAACGCCTCCAACAGTAACGCTACTCACTCCACTTGATGACGCCACTGATATTTCGGTAACGAATTGGATGTACACTGTTGATTTCGATGAAGATATCCAGGCAGGTAGCGGCCTTATCTATCTAAAAAGGAGCAGCGATGATGCCGTTTATGGTGTGGCTACTCCAGGCTCTGCGAGAGCGATTATTTCTGGTTCTCAGTTAAGTATTGACTTCAATGCAGATGGTAGCCAGGGAACTTCGGAGATGGATATGGACACAGATCACTATTTGGAAATTCCATCTGGAGCAATTGAAGACCTGTCAGGAAATGGGTTTACAGGAATAGCTAAACCAGACTGGAGCTTTACAACAGAAGCTGCAGATGTAACTGCGCCTGCTATTTCAAGCCTGGATCCACTCGATGATGCAACAGACGTTCCGGTTGACAATTGGGTGTACACCATCACATTTGACGAGGCGGTTCAAGCCGGTAGCGGCACTGTTCGGTTGAAGATTTATTCCTCAGATGGGACCTTCACGACTGGTAGCCTTGCTCAGCATGTATCAATCTCCGGGAACACAGCTACCATTGATTTCAATGCCCTGGGAAATCTGAACGCTTTTAGCCTAAACAATGAGACGAGGTATTACATAGAAGTTGAAGACGGTACTTTTGAAGACCTGGCTGGCAATGCCTACACAGGTCACTCAAAAGATGATTGGGATTTTACCACTAAACCACCGACCCCAATGATCTCTTCTTTATACCCTGCTGATGATGCGACCAATGTCTCTACCTCTCAATGGAGCTATACTATCGATTACGATAATCCTGTTCAGGTTGGCAATGGCTTAATAAATCTGAAAAGAATAGACAATGATCAAGTGTTTGCTTCAGCCGATGTTCTTGGCTCCAAAGTGATCGTCACTGGTTCTCAGGTTCTCATTGATTTTAATGCAGATGCCAGCCTCGATGCGACATCACTGGATGTCTCCACTGAATACTACATAGAAATTGCTGAAGGTAGGCTTGAAGATCTTTCGGGTGATGAGCTAGAAGGAATAGCAAAGCTCGATTGGAGTTTTACAACGGTCGCTGATGATACCGCTCCCTCTATCGTGTCATTGAATCCGGTAGATGATGCATCGGATATTGCGGTTGACAATTGGGTATATGTTGTGACGTTCGATGAACCTATTCAGACTGGCAGTGAAAATGTCATTTTAAAGCAGTATTCCACGGATGGAACATTTGCTTTTGGAAATATCGTGCAGCATGTCTCAATCAGCGGGAATGTGGCCACCATCGATTTCAATGCCCTTGGCTCACTGGATGCTGCTAGTTTGAATCATGAAACGAGGTATTACATCGCTATAGAAGATGGTGCGTTTGAAGACTTGACTGGCAACCCATTTGTCGGCCATTCAAAAGATGATTGGGACTTTACAACGGAAGAAGCTCCTGATACAACCCCTCCTGCGATCACCTCGCTAAATCCATCACATGGAGCTACGGGCGTGGCTATTGATACAGATTTAGTGCTGACTTTCGATGAAGACGTTCAGCTGGGTAGTTCTGGCACGTTTGAGATGTTTGATGCATCGGATGATTCTCAGATTGGAGCCACTTGGTCATTCATTGGAAATGCAGTAGTAGCCGGTAATCAAGTGACATATGATATCCCCATCGACCTCCCTAGCAGCACGGATGTTTACTTCATTATCTCAGGAGGAATCGAAGATCTGGCAGGGAATTCGTTTGCAGGGACCGATGAATCTTCCTGGAGTTTCACAACCAAAGAGAAACTGGATCAGACCATCACTTTTAATTTACTGGATGACAAAATTTTTGGAGATTCTGACTTCAATTTATCAGCAACTGCTTCGTCAGGTTTGGCAGTAAGCTACATGAGTTTGAATCCATCGGTTGCCACCATTATTGGCAGTACCGTTACGATTCACGGTGCAGGAACGACAAACATTACCACTTCTCAAAGTGGCGATGCAACATACAATCCAGCCATAGATGTGATGCAGGTGCTGACGGTACTTAAAGCTGATCAGCTGGTAACGATCGATCCGGTACCGGACAAACTAACTACGGATGGACCCTTCACTGTCAATGCTCAAACCACCTCTGGATTAACACTCGAATATTCCATCGCAAGCGGGCCGGCTTCTATCTCTGGTACAACTGTTACCCTCGATGCGGTTTCCGGAATGGTAATTCTTGAAGTAAGCCAGGCTGGTAACGTCAATTACAACGGCACAAGTGAATCCATTTCTTTCAATATTTCCGATCCAGCCAAAACGGATCAAACCATTTCCTTTGACGCGATTGCAGACAAAACGTTTGGTGACACTTCCTTCGGTTTAGTGGCAAGTGCCACTTCCGCTCTTGCAGTTGACTTAAGTGTGGTAAGCGGACCGATTAGCATTACTGGAAATGAGGTGATGATTACAGGAGCTGGAACGGCAATTATTTCTGCAAATCAATCAGGGGATGGGACATTTAATCCTGCCCCTGAAGTGACTCAAACGTTTATCATTAACAAAGCCGTTCAGTCAATTTCTTTTAATGAGATTGCCGACAAGATTTTTGATGATGATCCTTTTACGATTAATGCAAGCGCATCTTCAGGTCAGCCTGTGACATACGGCGTGGTGAGCGGCCCTGTCTCTGTAAGTGGCGCCACGGTTACAATCAGCGGAGCTGGGGTTGCTACGATCGCTGTTAATCAAGCTGGGAATGAAAACTATCTGCCCGCCGATGAAGTAACTCAATCTTTCACAATCGGCAAGGCAAATCAGACCATTTCGATCAATCCTGTGGCTGACAAGCTGATTATAGATGACCCATTTGATATTTCAGCCAGCGTTGATACTGGCCTGGAACTCACCTATGAGGTCATCGGGCCAGCCTCAATCAGTGGCACAACCATCTCACTGGATGGGTCAAGTGGTGTGGTGACAGTTACCGTTAGCCAACTAGGGAATGAAAACTACCATTCAACTTCGCAATCCATCTCATTTGATGTCATCAATCCATCTAAAATGGATCAAACAATCACTTTCGATCCAATTGCAAACAAAACGTATGGTGATCCTTCTTTTGAGTTGGTAACTTCAGCTTCCTCTGGACTAAGTGTTCAGTTGTCGGTCATCAGTGGACCCGTTTCTATTAGTGGATCAACTGTATCGCTCAATGGAGCAGGGGATGTAACTCTTGCAGCTAGCCAAACTGGTGATGATGATTACAATGCTGCAAGTGAAGTCACTCAGTCATTTACTATTACCAAAGCAAATCAAATTATTTCGATAGATCCAGTCGCTGATAAACTGACAACTGACGACCCTTTTGATGTCACAGCAACTACGAATTCCGGGCTGCAACTTTCATATGAGGTAATTGGACTAGCATCCATCGCAGGAGCAACTGTAACACTCGATGGAACAGCAGGAACCATAACAGTGACAGTCAGTCAGGAAGGTGATAGCAACTACAATGCTGCCTCCGAATCGATCACTTTTGAGGTTACAGAAGAAACTGCCCTTGCGATTGATAATAAGCTGATCGAAGTTAAGATTTATCCAAATCCAGTCTCAGATTTCATTTTCATCGAGAGCAATGAAGCAGTCTCGGCACAATTGTTCGATCTAAGGGGGAAACTACTCAAGAATGAGCTTGCTCAACCAGGAAAAATGGATGTTAGGAACATCATTCCAGGTGTCTATTTAATAGAAATTACTAGCGGAAATCATAAAATTCACAAACGAATCGTAAAGACAAACTAAGGCAGCCCCCGATCTTGATCCAACGAGATTGGGTCAGTCGGGGAGCGATTATGGGCGGCTCGAGGAGCTGCCCTTTTCTATTCTAAGTTCAAGAGATCTGAAGAAAACATACATGTTTTGCTAGAATTTTGAGCGCGCAGAATCCTGACCGACTAAAAATCCTTCAATACATCGAATTGGGATTTGCAGACGTCTCAGGGATTTTTTGAATGGAGTCCCAATGCTCGCAAATTTTTCCTTTATCGTCGAACCTGAAGAAATCCATGGTAACGTATTGATCATTGTCAGGCCATATCTGATGAGTGTGCATGGCTACTAAGTCGCCTTCAGCAATGCATCTAACAAATTCAATGCTTTTTTCAGGATACTCTTTTTGCATCCGTTCGAAATAATTGATAAATCCATTTAACCCGTCAGCTACATCTGGATTGTGTTGAATGTATTGATCCCCAACGTACAATTCAATAGCGATGCGAGGATCTCCCTCGTAGGCCATTTTGTAGTATGCAATGGCATTTTCTTTGTTTTTTTCTAAGTTCACTTTTTTATCATTTTAAAGTTCTTAATAATTCCAAAGCTGACTTATGCGGCCTTCCAGCAGCCTTTTCAAAATCTGAGGGTACATCATTTTTTGGTATGTCGTTATCCATGGGTTGCAAACCAGGTATTTGAAGATGACAGTCCATCTGTGTTTATATAACATCTACTAAAGTAGAGCAATTGAAATGTACCTTAACGGAGGGCTGAAATGAAAACTAAGAAAATCTAGACTAAATGAATTTTCGTACTGTCTTTGTTTCTCGCTTTCATTCTTTCTATTGCTAATACTATCTATGGAGAATTTCTAAGTAGGCCTTAACTCGCCAAGAGAGTAAATCGTGAAAAAATTGAAAGAATCACACCTTGCTTAGCTACACTCCAAAAAATGTCACCAGTAATTTCATAATCAGTATGGTAGTTAACACGATAGGCAATATATATTTCAGCGCTATTGTCATATATCGTTGAAGGAATGAGGCCTTATAATCAGAACCAATAGCTAGCTCCTGATCGAGGTTGGCTTTTTTCCAGGCATAAGCAGCAAATAAGGTGATCAATAAGCCTACCAGGGGAAGGAGTGTGTCATTAGCCAGATTGATTACGAATGTTAAAAAGCTAATGGGTTGATCTGATCCGATATATTTAACAAAAGAAGTCAGTTGATCTGAATACCCGTTTCCAAGAAGAGAAGGTATCCCAGTTGAAAATACTACCAGAGCAGTGGTGAGTACGGCCTTCTTTCTGGTTATGTTAAATTCATCGACCAGAAAAGCTACAGGAACTTCCATCATGGAAACAGTAGAGGTAAGCGCAGCAAAGCATAAAAGGAGGAAAAAGAATGCACCGATAAACGCTCCAGTACTACCCCCAATTTCGGCAAAAATCTCAGGCAATGAAACAAAAATCAAGTCAGGCCCATTGGCCACATTGTCTAAATGTCCTTCTGACATAAATCCAAGTAGGGGAAAAATCATCAGTCCTGCTAAAAAGGCTATCCCAACATCAGCTAGAGTAACGATGACAGCACTTTTCACTAAGTTTTCCTTTTTGCTTACATAGCTCCCGTAAGTTATTAAAGCTCCCATTCCTAGTGAAAGAGAAAAAAAGGCCTGCCCCATCGCATTGAACACAGTACTTAATGTAACTTCATTGAAATCAGGAATAATATAAAATTCAAGCCCTTGGATTGCATTGGGAAGAGTCATTGCATAGATGGAAACCGAAATGATCATAATGATCAAAGCAGGCATTAGCACTTTAGCCAGCTTTTCGATGCCTCCGGAGACACCTTTTGAAACAAAAAAACTGGTTAGTGCCATGAAAATTATGGCATAGGAAACCACCTTAAAAAGATCAGAAGTATAGCTCTGGAATTCATGGTGAATGTTGAAATTGAAAGTTGCTATTTCGAAGATGTATCCGAATGCCCAGGCCGCTATCACATTATAATATGATAGAATCAAGATACTACTCAGGATGCCAAGTAGCCCGGCAAATTTCCAATTTTTAAAACCAAGAGCCTTAAAGGCTCCGACGGCATTGCGGCCTGTCTTTCTTCCAATTGCCAACTCAGTTAGCATAACTGGGATACAGATGGTGAAACAAAAAAAGAGATATATGAAAAGAAAGGCACCTCCACCACCTTGACTTACTTCGTATGGAAATCCCCATATGTTTCCCAAACCAACAGCAGCTCCTGCGGTCGCAGCTATGAATCCCAACCGATTCGAAAAGTTTCCTCTTTTATTCATTTTGACAACAATTTTATGAGTTGCCAATCTCAGAATTATTGGAAATTGATTCGGTTATTTGTCTAAAGTAATTATGAAATGGTCAGAAGAAATTATTCAGACAATCTTGTTTGTCTGAACTGTCAAATCTTCAGAGAGCCGGATGTGATCTGGAGAAACGGACAAGCGCACTTTTCTAGCTTCATCATCAGCAGTCTCAAAGAGCGTGGATTTCAGCGGTATTTCATGAAGGTCTTTGGTCCAGTTCCCTTTCCCAAAAACTCCTTCTAAAATTGCGATGTTCAGACGCCTTATTTCATTATGGTCATTAATGTCATATTGCTTATCGGTTCGTTGGTCATTCTTGGGTTTTATCTCCAGCCAGTCCTTCCCACTCTTTCTACTCATGGCAAATTTTAGCAATAGATTAAAAAGTGCTTGAGATAATGGAAATGTACTATTTCCAGCAATTCCAGAGAGCTTTACAATATGATCAAATTTTCCACCAACCTTCCGGACTCGAGTAAGTGATAGTGATAATTTCTCTACTTCTGGAATTATTTGGAATGAAAGTTCCCTTACCCAACTTAAAGCCAGAGCGAAGAAGAGCATAATCAAAGAGGTTTTAAAAATTGCAGAAAAGAGTGTCTGGTTAATGTCAGAACCGATCAATTTGTATCCCTGAGCAATTAATGTCGTCAAAATACACACTACAGATAGCCATGCAAGCATTTTCAGCCTACGTTTGGCAAATGATTCCCAAAGGACATAGCCAAGAAAAATCAATGTCAGAACGGCATAATAGACATCCAGCTCATTTATGAACGATTGCTCGTTGGAGCTTGACATTCTATTGAGTGTGGGTAGTAGCGAAAACAGGAAAGGTAAGCCAACAAATAGTTTCCAAAATCTGGATTGAATCAAGGGTTTGAGCAAAGAAGGTAGATAACGAAACCAGGGCAGAGCAAGTAGAATAAATAAACTGTTGAAAAGAGAGAAAATACTTCTGGTCCCATTTAGATAGAGCTCTTTATTTTCATTTTCCACTAATGAGAAAATAATTTCACAAGTGCCTGAAAAGCTCCACGCTAAAATTGATAAAGCCAGCCAAACCTGTCCAAAATCTTTTTGTTTCCTTCCAAGGTGAAACCAGATTGCAAGCAAGCCCAGGAAGGCAAAAAAGCATACAGCCATTTGCCACCACCCATAAAAAAGAAGAATGCTACTTTCTTCGATTCCTGAAATAGATTCATCACTCATATTTCTAAGATAATAAGCTTCGTCAAAACCCTACAAGCGGTTGTAGACGTGATAAGAGTCTATTGATAAACATTCAATATCAACCTTAATTTGGTAATCTTTCTTATACGGATATAATATACCAAGTTAATTTAGGTTCAATTCCCTAATTAACCAGGCAGTACGGTCGGAGATAATGTCTTCACCTTTCATAAAATGGCCAGCGTCATATCTCTTTTTTTCTTTAGCATTTGGTGTCAGTGCATTAAAGAAAATATTTCCATCAATTTTTGATATGAATGGATCACTATTAGAAAACTGGCAAAACACGCTACCCTTAAGCTGACTTACAAAATCAGTCAATTCGAAAACCGCATTCTGTCTTACATACTCATACTTTGATTTTGGTTGATTGGCAAGAAAAGCCCAATCATAAAGACTGGATGTTACGGCAATAAAAACATAGGTTTTGGCTCTGGGTTCAACGCCGGCTGCAATAGCACCATACATGCCTGAATAATCATGTCCTACAAATGCAATGCGTGCAGTGTCAACATTCTCATGAGACATCAGCAGATCCATGGCGCGTCGAAATTCAATGACTTGCCGGATTGAATTTCCATAATCTTCTTCCAATACCCGGCTCTCATACCAAGCAGGGTCTGACCACATAGTATTGATTAACACTGAAATAACTCCTCTGGAAGCCAGGGCTACTGCTTCGGCCAGATACTGCTCCCGATTTGATGTATGATGACCAAGCCAATGTCCCCACAAAATTCCTGCAAATACGCCCGAACCATTCGGTTCAACGATGTAAGCTTCAACTGAGTCGGTACCAGGCACTCCTACGAAGGTTATATCACGAATAATTACAGACTCTCTTTGTTCTAGCGCAATGTCCTTAATGCCTAAGTCAATCGACTTGTCATAACTGAATAATGATTTTCTATCCTCAAAGGATATCTCAGATGACTGAGTTTGTGCATTAATAGGCTGTGGGTTGAAGAATATTAGGTTGAATAATAACACAATACCTTTCAGGGGATTTAAGAAGGAAGTTGACCTCATTGGCTCATAAGAACTTTAGTTTCCTAGTAATTTAGATAATCTTAAAAGTATGGAAGATGTCCTGCTTTTTTTCAAATTGTCGGAAATGAATCATAGTTGTCAGTACTGACAATTTCAGCTAAACTGTTCTATTAATCTGCTAACCTGAGCGAGGTGATGATCATCATGTTCTGCAACAAAAAGAAATAGATCCATTGTACGCATAGGAGTTTTCAATCTAGGGTGCAAAGCATACTTATAAACTTCCTTTTCTGATATAGATCTAAGTTTACTAATAGTTGCTTTTCGGGTGTTTCTGAATTCCATTAGCAGGTCGTTAATTTCCCTATTGTTATGACCTGCCAAGTCTGTTTTTTTATTTTCTAAATCTGCGGATCTTAAAAATTTCTTATTGGTCAGTATATCTTCCAGCCTACCATGCCAGATTGGCTCCAGGTCAATAAGGTGGCCAATATTTTCTTGAATGGACCATTTATTATCGTGCTTAATGGTCAATTGTTCGGTGGGAAGCTCAGTAATTTTATGCGCGAGTCGCAATGGAGTACCTTCAAGTCTCTCAATAATTGATGGAAGGATGTTGTGTTCCGTTGTAAAATCAAAAACTCTATCAAACCATTTTACCTGTTGCATCATTTTCTAATATTTATTCACAATCTACAGGCTTTTGTAATTCGTTAATTAGCTGTTTTGACACTTCGCTGTCCTAAGTAAGCACCCAACAATGCGCCAACAAGCTTAACCGAGAGCCAGGCTATACCGCTCAGATTGAATAATTTTTCTTGAATATCGATGGACATTGCGGATAACAAAGCAATCTCAATAATAATATAAAAACTGATGCTCATTATTGCGAAAGCCATGGCATTTCTTTTGGAAGTTCGTTTAGAAAGCCAGTAATTGAATCCGAAAAAAACAATCGGTCCTAAAAGGTAAGAAGACCAAGGGGCGATCCATTGAGCAGCATCTTCATAAAACTTCCTATCATGTCCCGGATTAATAATGTATGCATAGAAAGCTACCATTGGATAGCTTGCAATGACGGTGATTGCCAATGTGCCTATGGCAACTCCTAACGCTTTGATGCACTGTACTAAAGTCTTCATTCTGTATTTCTCTTTTTTGGTTGGTAGTTATTTGTAATATTCGAATAATATAGATTTCTCTTTTCAATCTGGATTCACTGTTCTAAAAGGTAAAATGGATATCGATCACTCTATGTCCTTCAGTGTAAAAATCTCTTCGACTGGAACCTGAAAATATCGCGCGATCTTTAGTGCAATCATAGTCGATGGAATGAATTTCCCAATTTCAATAGTGCTGATGGTTTTACGAGATACACCAATATGGTTTGCTAACTCACTTTGACTCAGACGATGTTCTGCCCGAAACACATGGATGCGATTTTCGAGTTTCACATTCATACATCTGTATTTGATGACTCACCTTCATTCTGCCACTGAAACAAAATAAAAAAGCTAATGCTAAAAACAGCCATCATGAAGAAGAGTGTAAGATTTAAGTAAAACTCAGTAGGAAATGCTGAGCTGAGTTTAGTAGTCATTGTTGTTATAAAAGCAAGCAATAAAAGAGTTAGAATCCAAGATACTTTACAGGCTTCATTCATTTTCTGATAAGAATAACTATCAGTGTCAGATAAAACGGATCGTTCACCAGGTAGTATATATCTCCACTTCACAAAGATGGCGGCTAAAAGAACTATGACGAACGATGCGAATAAGCCCTTAGCAATGATCTCCAAGATGCTTTTAACCTCATTTTCAACGAGGTAAAATCCTGTTTTCACTGCAAAAATCAATGACAGCAACAACATTGTTAGAAATATCAGTCGTCGATAAGTATCAACCTTATCAGCACTCGAAGTTTTGTGATTACTCATTGTAATTAATTAATTATGTAACATTATAGTGTCATTATGATAATTATAACTATCAAAATGATACCTTAGGGTTTCAATTTAAACACAATTCTTTTACGGGCAAAGGATTGGATATTTTTTATTGCTAATAGAAAATTGAAGGATGGGTGACAAATTGAGCATTTGGAATTAAATCATACACGATATGGAAGAAAAAAGTAGCGACGTAATTGAATTCATTAGATCACGTCAAAATGAGACCAGGCAAAAGGATGGATTTGAATTGACTAAGATGATGCAAAGAATAACTGAGTTGGAACCTGCCAGATGGGGACCATCAATAATTGGTTTCGGTAGCTATGTCCATAGATATGAAAGTGGAAGGGAAACAAGATTGCCTTTAATTTCCTTTTCGCCTAGAAAGCAACATTTGGTTTTATACGTGCTCAATGGATTTAAAAGTCAAGAAGAGCTATTGAATGATTTGGGTAAACATAAAACGGGGAACATATGTCTTTATATAAATAAGCTTGCCGATGTGAATATCGAAACTCTGGAACACATTATTGCCGCAGCTTATAACAAGAACAAGGAGTACAAAGGATAGATAGCCCAATCCAAATTAGTAGAAACTATCAGCCAGTCAATTTTAACCTGTTTTTTTGATATGGAACCACTTGATGGTTGTTTCATCAGTTTCTAAATAGCAAGAGTTACTTTATAAGTTTTTCTCTTTTAAAATGAGAAAAACCTGAGAAACTCACACGAGTTTGTCTGATCTTTGCACTTTAGATACGCTACGTCAAAATTTTCTCAAAGACTAGTTGGAAAAGTTGCGGCCAAAAAAACTCAGTGCGTAGAAATGTGGTATTATTAAAATTGAAAGAAGATGCAAAATGATCCAGAATTAGACCCAAAACAGCTTGGCCGGGTCTCTTCCGATTTTGTGAAAGTAGCTGAGCCACTAAGAGAAGCCTCATATGCAATCCGGAAGCAAGACTATTCCAAATATCCAATATTTCCTATGTGTCAGGTGAGCCAGCCAATAGGGCAAGTTTTAGTTGAAGCGTTTCAAGCAGAAAATGACTGGCATTACTATGCTTCTTTTTTGGAGGAGTTTACACAACGGGGTTTAATTGCAGATGAAAAAATCTTCAAAGAAAATTTTAAAGATCCGGATGAATTTTGCTGCCTCTTCGTAATAGATCATGAGTTTACGAATTTCGTATTTGTGCCCTATCCGATTGATTAATAGATCAATCTAAAATCCAATATTGGGCATAGATACTAGAAATATTTACCATCGATACTGGCTCTGGGAGGGCAGTTTTTTTTATTTTCTAAGATGCCTCTCCATCAGTTTTGCTTCCACATCTTCGAGATTTAATCCCTGATCTGATAACAGAACAAGGAGGTGATAAAGTAAATCTGAAGATTCTTCTACTAGCAGATCTTTTTTACCATCCATGGCTTCAAGAATCACTTCAGTAGCTTCTTCACCTACTTTTTGGGCAATCTTTTTTGTACCTTTTTTGAAGAGTTCGGTGGTATAAGACTTCTCCGATGGATTTTCTTTTCGCGATTGAATCACACCTTGTAATTCATGCAAGAATCCTGTTGGTTCTTTGTCGCCAAAGCAGGTATAGGTTCCCTTATGACATGTCTCACCTTCTGGTATTACTTTGATGAGATAGGTGTCATTGTCACAGTCTTCAGCGATGCTTACCACATTCAGGAAGTTTCCGGATGTTTCCCCTTTGGTCCATAGTCTATCCTTACTTCGACTGTAAAAGGTGACTTTACCTTTCGCTTTGGTTTTTGCTAAAGACTCATCATTCATATAGCCAAGCATAAGTACCTGGTTGGTTTGTGCGTGCTGGATGATTGTTGGAATTAAATTCATCGTACTGATATGTTTTGATCTTTTAAGAATGATTTTAAGGTAGGTATCGGAATCTCTCCAAAGTGAAACACACTTGCGGCAAGCGCTCCTGTTGCGTTGGTTTTTTCAAATACCTCCTTGAAGTGCTCATTTCTTCCCGCACCTCCTGAGGCAATTACAGGAATACTCAGAGTTAGAGAAAGCTTATTGGTGAGCTCGATAGCAAAGCCTGCTTTGGTACCATCGTGTAGCATGGAGGTAAGTAATATTTCGCCTGCACCCAATTTTTCTACTTTTTTCGCCCATTCACCCACGTTCAATTCAGTTGCTTCTCTTCCTCCTTTGACGAAGACTTTCCACTCATCATCAACCATACCAGCATCGATAGCAATTACCACGAACTGGCTGCCAAACTCATCGGCTATTTCTTTTACCAAATTAGGATTTCGAACCGCTGCAGAGTTGATACTTACTTTGTCTGCACCAGCATTGAGAAGAATACTTACATCTTCTATAGAGGATATCCCACCGCCCACAGTAAATGGGATGTTCACTTCATATGCGATTTGTTCTACAAGCTCGGCGAAAGTTTTCCTGCCATCCACAGTGGCTGTAATGTCAAGAAAAACAAGCTCGTCAGCTCCTTCGCTGACGTATCGTTTTGCAAGCTCAATTGGGTCGCCAGCATTACGAATATCTACAAAATTGACGCCCTTCACAGTTTGTCCGTCTTTGATGTCCAGACACGGTATGATTCGTTTTTTAAGCATTGATTTCGGATAATTCTTTTAGGGTAACTCTATTTTCATAAATGGCTTTGCCTACGATCGCTCCCTCTAGTCCATTTTCCTTCAATTTGATTAAGTCATCAATAGAACTAACACCACCACTTGCAATGAGCTTAAGATCTGGTATTTTCTTTAGAATAGAATTATAGAGTGCGAATGAAGGTCCTTCCAGCATGCCATCTTTGGAGATATCGGTTGATATGACGTATTCGATTCCTTTTTCAACATACGCAGAAATAAATGCTTCGATTTCTTGATCAGTACCTTCTTGCCATCCTGATACTGCAATCTTGCCTTCCATCGCATCTGCTCCTAAAATGATTTTATTTGCTCCATATGCTGTGATCCAAGAGGAAAAAAGTACAGGTTCTTTTACCGCAATGCTTCCTCCTGTTATCTGGCATGCACCACATTCAAATACGATTCGAAGATCTTGGTCAGACTTCACGCCACCTCCAAAATCGATTTTCAATTTCGTCTTGGTCGCTAATTTTTCCAATACCTTCCAATTCACAATGTGCTCAGCTTTAGCACCATCCAGATCAACCAAGTGTAAGTATTGCAAGCCTGCGTCTTCAAATGATTTAGCCACCTCAAGTGGATCTTCATTGTATATCTTTTTAGTATTATAATCACCTTTGGATAAGCGTACACATTTTCCTTCAAGGATATCTATGGCTGGTATTATTCGCATATGTTCTTGTTATTTGGTATTGTCATTCCTGTTTCAGCGCGGTTAAATCAGGAATTCCTTTAGTTAATGAGATTACTCCGTGAGCAGAAATTACAGTTATAGTTGGGTTCATATTCTCAAAAAGTTCTCAATCAATCTTCTTCCACTATCTGCTGATTTTTCAGGGTGAAATTGCACACCATAAAAGTTACCTTTCTGAAGAGCAGAGGTGAACGGGATTAAATATTCAGTTTCGCCAACCGTATCTGGTCCAACTTCGACATAGTAGCTATGAACAAAGTACATGTTTTCATCATTTCCAATGTCTTTGAAAAGTGGACCTTTTGTTTCATTGAAGTCATTCCAGCCCATATGTGGAACAAGTCCTTTGGGCGGAAACTTCTTCACTTTCTCATCAAAGATTCCAAGACAGTCAGTATCTCTTTCTTCCGAATAGGAACACATCAATTGCATGCCAAGGCAGATTCCCAGGAAAGGTTGCTTAAGAGAAAGAAGTACCTGATCAAGTTTTCGTTCCTTGAGGTAACTCATAGCAGATTTAGCTTCACCAACTCCGGGGAAAATCACTTTTTCAGCGGCTTGTAGCTCAGCGGGATCATCTGTAAGTTTTGATTTTACGCCAATACGATCCAGTGCATTTTTCACCGATCGGATATTGCCAGCATTGTATTTAACTATTGCGATCATAATTGTGATTTGTAACGTAACACCCACACGGTCCCCTCAAGGGGATATTTCCTCTGAATAGAATAAGTAGTAAATCCCCCTTTGAAGGGGGGAAGGGGATGTTGTTTCCATTCATAAAATTCCCTTTGTACTTGGTAGAATGCCAGACTCATTCGCCCTCACAGCCATCTTTATTGCACGGGCAAATGCCTTGAAGATAGACTCAACCTTATGATGATCATTGTCACCTTCTGCTTTGATATTGAGGTTGCATCTTGCGGTATCAGAAAATGATTTGAAGAAATGAGAAACCATTTCAGTGGGCAATTCTCCCAGATGTGTTGCCTTGAATTCAGCATTCCACGCTAACCATGGACGTCCTCCAAAGTCAATAGCTACTTGAGCAAGACAATCATCCATTGGCAGTAAGAATCCATAGCGCTCGATTCCTTTCCGTTCCCTGAGCGCGTCATTAAAAGCAGCGCCCAATGCCAAAGCTGTGTCTTCAATAGTGTGATGTGAATCAATGTTGAGATCTCCTTTTACCAGAACATTCAATCCTATGGATCCATGCCTGGCAATTTGATCCAGCATGTGATCGAAGAAAGCTATTCCTGTTGATATCGAGCTGCTTTTGGCGTCATCCAGATTGACTTCAATTTTGATTTTAGTTTCTGAAGTTGAGCGCATACACTGTCCGATTCGTCCGTGAGACTTATATTCTTGTTTTTGCAGCGCTGCGATAAGCTTTAAATTTTCTGAAGGCGTACCTACAGTTATCCTTAGGCAGTTCGCGACTAATCTTGAGCGATTCCTTACTACAATACCTTTTGCTAAAAGATCGTCGTAAGCCTTTTTTGAATCATTAAATTCTACCAAAAGAAAGTTAGCGGCTGAAGGGTAAACCTTTTTTATTGCTGCTATTTCTCTCAAAGCGGAGATCAGTTTCGTTCGTTCTTCTATGAGAATAGATACTTGTTTTTTTATTTCCTCCGGTCGCTCCAATGCTGCTATTGCTTGCTGTTGAGTAATGGAGTTTACATTATAGGGAGGTTTGATTTTATTAAGTATATCGACTACTTCCTTACTTCCAATACCAACTCCGAGTCTTGCTCCTGCTAGTCCAAATGCTTTGCTGAAGGTCTGCAGAATGAATAAGTTGGGTGTATTGTTCCCTACAAGTGTCTCATCACTGAAATCAACATAAGCTTCATCTACCACAACCAGACCATTAAAATTGTCAGCTAGAGAGAGTATGGTTTGGGTATCAATTTTGTTTCCCGTTGGGTTGTTTGGAGAGCAGATGAAGATCAGCTTAAGGGTTGGGTTTGAAAGTTCATCTTTTATTGATTCAGGGTCAATTTGAAAATCTTCATTGAGAGACTTTTGAATTTCCGTCACATTGTTGATTTGAGCGCAAACAGCATACATGCTGAAAGAAGGTGTGAATGTGAGAATCTTATCTTTCCCCGGCTCGCAAAAAGCACGAATCAAGAGATCAATGAGCTCATCACTTCCATTTCCAAAAATCAATTGGCTAGAATCCGTATTTCGAAAAGCAGCAAATGCTTTCTTTAAATCAATTAGTGATCTGTCTGGATAGCGGTTGAGTCCAAAGCCAAACGGATTCTCATTGGCATCCAGGGATACATCAGCAAGTCCATCGAATTCATCTCGTGCACTGCTGTATGGTTTCATTGCCAATACATTTGGCCGGGTAATTTTGTTGATATCAAACATTCTTTTCGTCTTTATTTCCCTCTTTGGAGGGAGAATTGTTCAGCATTATTTTCTCCATCACTTGAATTTCAGGAAGGTTTCAACTTCTCTAATCTCAAGCTTACTGCATTTTTGTGCCCTTTTAACTGCTCAGCTTCTGCCATTTTCTCTAGATGTGGGCCTAGGTTTTTTATGCCCTCTTCTGTCAATTTTTGAAAGGTTATTTTTTTTACGAAACTATCCACAGAAACTCCACTGTAGTTCTTGGCATAACCATTAGTTGGTAATGTATGATTGGTTCCACTTGCATAATCACCGGCACTTTCACAACTCCAGTTTCCTAGGAATACACTTCCTGCTACAGTGACCTTTTCAGCAATTGCATCGACATTTTCTGTGGCAATAATCAAGTGCTCTGGTGCATATTCATTGCTGAATTCTACAGCTACATCGAGCGACTCTAAAAGAATAGATCGGCTGCTTGCCACTGCTTGTTCTGCTATTTCTTTTCGTGGGAGGTCTTCAATTTGTTTTTGAAGCTCTATCCCAACTTCAGCAATCAATTTTTCAGAATCACTTACCAATACAACCTGACTATCCGATCCATGCTCTGCCTGAGAGAGTAGGTCTGCTGAAACAAACGCTGGATAAGCAGAATCATCAGCAATAATCAACACCTCGCTAGGGCCGGCAGGCATATCAATTGCTACTCCAATCTTTTGTGCCATTTGTTTGGCAGCTGTTACATATTGATTTCCAGGGCCAAAGATCTTATCTACTTTTGGAATGGATGCTGTGCCGAAAGTCATCGCCGCAATAGCCTGAGCTCCGCCTGTTAAGAATATTTTTTTGATTCCCAAGAGTTTACATGTCCAGCCAATTACTTCGTTCAATCCTCCAGATTTATCAGCTGGAGTACACACCACAATTTCATTGCATCCAGCAATTTGTGCAGGTATTACTAACATCAATAACGTTGAAAACAAAGGAGCTGAGCCTCCAGGTATATAAAGACCGACTTTTTGTATAGCTATACTTTTTCGCCAGCAGGCAACGCCCTGCATTGTCTCAATTACTCGAGTCTCTTCCTTTTGGGAGCCGTGGAATTTTTCAATATTGGATTTGGCTACCTTAATCGCCTCAGCCAATTTAGAGTCAATTGTAAACGTTTTGTCAGTTAGACTAATGGACAAGCTGTCAAGTTCAACTTTATCAAATTCCCTACTGTAGTTTAGTAGCGCCTGATCTCCATTGACTTGCACTGTTTTCAAAATAGAAGCTACTTTATTCTCCAACTCAGCTGGATCGAAGGCAGGCCTTTTGCAAAGTTGAGGCCATTGGGACTTGTCAGGATATGTGTATTTCTTCATCTCTAAATTCAATCGATTTATACAATCATTTTTTCAATAGGACAAACCAGAATACCTTCTGCTCCCTTTTCTTTTAGTTGATCAATCACTTCCCAGAAGTCATCTTCTTTGATTACGCTGTGAACACTACTCCATCCTTCATCCGCGAGCGGAAGAACAGTCGGGCTTCTCATGCCGGGTAGTAGCTCAATAATTGACTTTAAATTCTCGTTTGGAGCATTCAGTAGAATGTATTTGTTTTGTTTTGCTGATTTTGCTGCTTCTATTCTGAATAACAGTTTATCCAGGATTTGTTTTTTCTCAGAAGTCAACGTGGTATTGGCAACCAATATCGCTTCGCTTTTCAGTGCCACTTCCACTTCTTTAAGCCCATTTGCTAATAGGGTACTACCAGTGCTGACAATGTCAAAAACAGCGTCAGCAAGGCCAATGCCTGGAGCAATTTCTACGCTACCACTTATCACCTCAACTGTAGCTTCTATTTTATTCCTTTCTAAGAAATTCCTAAGAATTACCGGATAGCTTGTAGCTATTCTTTTGCCAGAAAACCAAGCCAATCCGAGGTATTCTTCTTCTCTTCGAATGGCCAGTGACAGGCGACATTTAGAAAATCCGGTTCGGTTAATGATTTCTACTGGCTGCTGTTTTTCCAGGTATTCATTCTCCCCAACGATCCCTATATCGGCAACACCTTCGGCAACATATTGCGGAATATCATCATCTCTGAGATAGAAGATCTCCAAAGGAAAATTGGAGGCGGTAGACATCAATTTGCCACCATTGTTTATTTTAATACCGCATTCTTTTAGCAAACCCATGCTTTTCTCATTCAGGCGTCCGTTTTTCTGTACTGCGATTTTTAGAATTTGATCCATATGCTTTGATCGTTTTGCTTTTCCCGAACCTTCCCAAGTGGAGGTTGTTTTGATTAATTAGTTCTTTGACTTCTATTTTGTTTTTGAAATGCTAACCATACTCAATGGTTTTCTGTCCGTAGTAACAAAAAAAGGCCTGTCGGTAATCCGACAGGCCTTTGTATTTATTTTTTATATACTATAGCATCATCTTCTCACCTCCTTCGAGTGAAGTTGTAATGATGTACATGATGCTGTAGAGTATTTGTTCTCATTTCTATCGCAAATATATATCGATTTTTTTATTGAGGATTATCCAGCAAATCTTTGACTTACTGCATCCCAGTTTACCACATTAAAAAATGCGTTGATATAATCTGGCCTTCTGTTTTGGTAATTCAGATAATAGGCGTGCTCCCAGACATCAAGTCCTAGGATTGGCGTACCAGCGCATCCAGCATTTGGCATCAATGGATTGTCTTGGTTTGGTGTTGAGCAAACTGAAACAGTGCCATCATTATTCTTGCAAAGCCACGCCCAACCACTACCGAATCGAGTAGCTGCAGCATTGCTGAATTCTTCTTTGAACTTATCAAAAGAGCCAAATGCACTGTTGATAGCATCAGCTAAAGCACCTGAAGGTTCACCGCCACCATTAGGACTCATCACTTCCCAGAATAAGGAGTGATTCCAGTGACCGCCGCCATTGTTTCTTACTGCTCCATTGTCTGAATGATTTTTTACCAGATCTTCCAGAGACTTTCCCTCCAGATCAGTTCCTTCTATTGCTCCGTTCAGTTTTGCAACGTATCCTGCGTGATGCTTGCCATGGTGAATCTCCATTGTTTTTGCATCTATATGTGGTTCCAATGCATCGTGTGCATACGGTAGGTTTGGTAATTCAAAAGCCATAATTATGTGATTTTATAGTTCCTTAAAAAAATGATTTGTGAAGATAACAAGAGTATGGCATGTTTAGTTGCCTCTAAGCTTTTTAAAGAAGTCTTTTAGTAAAACTTCACTTTCGCTTGCCATCACTCCAAGTTTTAGCTGAGTTTTTGGGTGAATAATGGCTTTGCTGAAGTTGGAAAAGCCCCGTTCTTTGTCCAGAGCCCCAATTACTATACGGCCGATCTGTGTCCAAAAAAGTCCCCCAGCACACATGCTGCACGGTTCCAGTGTGACAAACATGGAGCATTCGTTTAGGTATTTGGATCCTAAATGATTTTGCGCTGCTGTTATCGCTAACATTTCCGCATGTGCAGTGGCATCATTCAATCGCTCAGTCCGGTTGTGATCTTTTGCAATGATCTTATTTTCACATACGATTACTGCACCCACTGGAATTTCACCCTCTTCATATGCATTTTGCGCTTCATTGAGTGCTTGTTTCATGAAGTGCTCATCACTGTAGATACTTAGGCTCATTATTTCTCCTCCACTTTCACGCTATTCATTATCTGTTTGGCTATTGGCTGATATGTGTTCATTAGACGGGCTTTGCATCCAAAATTGAACAATAACACCTGCTTGTTGTATGAAGTGTACTGGATATAAGTGTAGTATCGTGAAGATTTTGGTCCAGAAAAAGCATTTTCGCTTTTCAACGAAGACACAAACTCAAAGACTATGAATTTTTTACCGTTGACTTCTTTAATCGCATCTTGAATAAATTCAACATCATCAAACATGGACTGAATGGAGGCTTTGTAAAAGCCATAAACGATCTCATCATCTTTGGAAGTCCATCGCATAGGGTTCCAGTTGATGCCGAGATCTACTTCTCTGTCCATGGTTGAGTGCATAGCCAGTGGTTCACGTGCAGAAACAAATTTTTGCATCCGATCACTTGTACTCATCAAAGTGAATGTAGAAGGGACTTCATAAGATATTTCATCGTTGATCTGGTGCTTGACCATCTTATCTTGTGATGCGACAACCAGTGGTAAAATGCCAAATAAGAATAGTGCGAAATTTTTCATGAGCTCAAAGCTAAAAACTTGACGGGTATTTTGGGACGATGATCCTACCTTTGCGCCTTTATTTTCAAATTCATCAATTTAAGAGATTTATGCTACGCACACATACTTGTGGAGAATTACGTTCAGAACATGTTGGACAAACCGTGACACTTTGCGGATGGGTGCAAAAGCAAAGAGACAAAGGTGGTGTGGTATGGATTGATCTTCGAGACCGATACGGAATCACTCAATTGATCTTTGAAGAGGGTGTGACCGAACCGTCAATTATTGATCAGGCAAAGAAGATGGGGAGAGAGTTTGTTGTAAAAGCTACCGGTGAAGTAGTAGAACGCTACTCAAAGAATGACAAAATGCTGACGGGAGATGTTGAGATTCGAGTGAGTAAGTTGGAATTACTTAATGCATCAAAAGTGCCTCCATTTACTATTGAAGATGAGACAGATGGTGGTGAAGATTTGCGGATGAAGTATCGATACCTCGACATCAGAAGAAATCCCATCAGGGAAAAACTCCAGCTGCGGCATACCATGATGCAGAAAGTGAGAGAGTACCTGAATACAGAAGCATTTTTTGAGGTGGAAACTCCGTACCTGATAAAATCGACTCCTGAGGGCGCACGTGATTTTGTGGTGCCATCTCGCATGAATGAAAATGAGTTTTATGCACTACCACAATCTCCACAAACATTCAAACAGCTGCTTATGGTGGCTGGGATGGATCGATATTTCCAAATTGTAAAGTGTTTCCGAGACGAAGATTTACGTGCAGATCGTCAGCCTGAGTTCACGCAAATAGATTGTGAAATGACTTTTGTAGAGCAGGAAGATGTGTTACAGACGTTCGAAGGAATGACGAAGTATTTGTACAAGGAAATTAAAGGAATTGAATTACACGATTTCCAGCGTATCAGCTATGATGAGGCAATGATAAAGTATGGCTCTGACAAACCTGATTTGCGTTTTGGAATGGAATTTCATGAGCTGAATGATTTGACTCAAGGGAAAGGCTTTGTAGTTTTTGATAGCGCTGAACTAGTCGTGGGAATCAATGCTCCAGGATGTTCTGAATATACCCGAAAACAACTGGACGGACTTACTGATTTTGTGAAGAAGCCTCAAATTGGGGCTAAGGGACTTGTTTATGTGAAATGCAATGAGGACGGGACATTCAAGTCCTCTGTAGATAAATTCTTTGATCAAACAGCACTGAAGAGCTGGGCTGATAAATTTGATGCCAAGCCTGGAGACTTGTTATTAGTTCTCGCCGGAGAAACAAATCAAACAAGAAAAGCACTCAATGAGCTTCGTTTAGAGATGGGCGAGCGATTAGGTCTCAGAGATAAGAACAAAGTGGCTGCTGCTTGGGTATTAGATTTCCCACTTTTAGAGTGGGATGAAGAAACAAATAGATATCACGCGATGCATCATCCATTTACTGCACCAAAACCTGAAGATGTAGAAAAGCTAACATCAGATCCCGGTGCTGTTAAAGCCAATGCCTATGATATGGTAATCAATGGTGTGGAGGCAGGTGGTGGATCTATTCGAATCCATGATCGAGAGATGCAAGCCAAAATGTTCGAAATATTGGGTTTCAGTAAGGAAGAGGCAGAAGCTCAGTTTGGGTTTCTAATGGGCGCATTCGAATATGGAGCACCACCACATGGCGGAGTTGCTTTTGGATTTGATCGATTGTGTGCAATTATGGCAGGTGAGCAAAGCATTAGGGATTTTATAGCCTTCCCAAAAAATAATGCCGGAAGAGATGTGATGATCGATTCTCCATCTAAAATCTCCAATGCACAACTTGATGAGTTAGGATTAAAACTAGTAGAACCAACAAAATCGTAGCTTTTGGTACTTTTTTTACTAACTTTTCCAGTCTAAAATCACCCTAATGACTAAGAAGTTTTTACTTTATTCCGCGCCGTTTTTTATCCTATTCGGAGCATTATCGCTCTTCGAGCCGTATTTGTATCGACATTTATTTGCAAGCACAGACATAGATCGTTTAGCTGGTAAAGAATTTCAAGTGATTGCTCACAAAGGAGCTTCTGGATTGGCACCAGAGAATACAATGGCTTCATTCAAAAAAGCAATCGAGCTTGGTGTAGATCAAATTGAGCTAGATGTTCGCCATACTAAAGATGAAGAAATCGTGGTATTTCATGATCAAAGGTTAGATCGGGTAACGAGAGATTCTCTGGGCAACCCGGTGACGGGTGACATCCATGATTACACACTTGAAGAGATCAAGCAATTTGAGGTAGGCTCATGGTTTGACTCTCAGTACAAAAACGAAAAAATCCCTACCCTTCAGGAAGTATTAGATTTTGTAGATGGCAAAGTCACGGTGTTGATAGAAATCAAGCACATGGATCATCCACATTATCACGATTTTGCCGAGAAGTTGGTGGATGTGGTTCTAAGTGAAGAGAATGGTGAGGATTGGATTATCCTGCAGTCGTATGAACCAAAATACCTGGATGAGGTACATGAACTTGACCCTCTTATTCAGACAAAGGCACTTATTATCGGGGAAGATTCTGCTCCACTTATAGCTTTTTATGTAGAAACAAGGATTCACATGGGAAGAGCCAAAGAGAGTAACCGAATGAAGGCTATCAATCCTCAATGGGAGACGCTTTCTCCAAGGCGTGTTTTTCAGATGCACGCTAAAGGTTATGAAGTGCATGCATACCCGGTAAATACACGAGAGGATATGATCAAAATGTTGAATGCCGGTGTTGATGGAATTATCACAGATTTCCCCAACGTAGCAATTCAGCTTCGCAATGAGATTATGAGACTGGGACAGGAAAAGCAGTAGTTAATTCTGCTTCAGCTGCAATGTAGCCAAACGCATCCCAACTCGGACTTTCTAAAATTTTCAAGAAAACTTCGTTGGCTTTGTCCACATTCCCTTGTTGCTGATACCAATTACCTATGCCGTATCCTAACGTAGGATTGATATCGCCACCTTCAGGAAATGCTTTTGTCAATAAATTCTGATCATTTTTTTCACCTTTAAAAAGTAATAGCAAATCCAGGTAAGCATCGTTTTCTACCATTGTCATTTTGCTACTAATGGTTTCTAGAAGTCCTTGGGCCAATTCAGCATTTCCAATTTTCTTATAAGTCATGTAAAGCCAATAAGAAGTGGCTGCCAATAAATCGTCATTGTCACTATACTCCATGCATTTTTTGTATGCAGAGATGGCTTTGTCAAACCTGCCATTTAGGTAATGTGCCAGCCCGTAATGATACCATATATTGAATTTATCATTACCCAATGGCTTATTAAGTTTATTTGGAATGCCATCTGGTTCGATTGCATTAGGTGCTCCAACACTGTAAAAAGCGGCCATTTCAAAATCTTCAATGGCTTTATCCAGTTGCCGCGTTGAAATGTACCTGTGACCTCTGTGCCTTCTTAACTTATACGATGTAGGAAATTTTTCCAATCCAGCAGTATATACTGCAATAGCGTCAAGATATCTTCCCAAGTATGCTAGCCTTCGGCCATACCAAATGATTAATTCAAGGCTATCAGGATTGGCATCAAGGCTTGTTTTTGCCTCTTGAAGATTCACTTCTAGTTGCTTTTTAGCACTTTCGGAGAGTTGTTTTTCAGGAAGTTCCTCACCCATGAAGTTGTAAACCTTAGTGGGATCTTTCTCAGTTTTCACTTCTGAGGCAATTGATTCATGATTTGATGAATTGCCGCCGGATTGACATTGAAAAAATAGTGCTGCGATTAAGATTAGGTGGATTGTTTTCATTGGTTTATTCTTTCCAGTTTGGATATCCAGGTTGTTTTAGTTCTTCGCCATTTTTAGCTTCTTTCACCATGTCTCTCACCTCTTTCAATAGCTCTTTGGCATCATAAATCACGCCATCTTTGATCGTGTATCTCACACCACCGACACGGGTGATCTCATTATCTTCAGTAAGCTTGATAGCTCCAGTACCATAGAGCACCTTAAGATTAGCCAATGGGTTCTCTTCTAAAACGATTAAGTCGGCCATTTTCCCTACCTCCACAGTGCCAATTTCTTTTTCCATTCCTAACGCTTGAGCGCCCATCAATGTAGCCGATCGAATCACCTCTAACGGATGAAAGCCAGCTTCTCGGAGGAGTTCGAGTTCACGGATGTAGGCAAATCCATAAAGCTGGAAAATGAAGCCAGAGTCAGATCCTGTGGTCACTCGCCCGCCACGATTCTTGTATTCGTTGACGAAAGTCATCCACAGCTTGTAGTTTTCTTTCCAGGCCACTTCCTCTTCAGTCCCCCAAAAGTGCCAGTAAGACCCATGGGAAACTTTGCTTGGCTGATAAAATTTCCAAAGTGAGGGTAGCGTATAATCTTGATGCCAATCGGCATTTCTCGATCGCATCAGGTCACGGCTAGCTTCATATATATTAAATGTAGGATCTAAAGTGAAATCCAATTCCAACAACCTATTCATAACCTCATTCCATTTTTCAGAATAGGGCTTTGCAGCCTGCTGCCAGAGCCTTCCCGCTTCTCCAAATCGATCTTGTTCATTCTGGTAGTTGTAATCCACTGGGTAATCCTGAACTACCCGATCGTCAAACATGGCTTCCGGCAAACCATACCAATGTTCCATGGATGTTAATCCTGCTTCGGCAGAATTGAGGACATTCCACCACCCTACATTAAGCTGAGCATGATGGCAGGCCGAGCGTAGGCCCAGACGCTTATTTTCTTTGAGGGCAGCTTCCATTACTTCAGGAGAAGCTCCAAAAAATTTAATACCATCAGCTCCTCTACGATAATTAGCTCTAACCCATGAAATTGCTTCTTCTGCATTGATGATTGGTCCCTTTAATACTTCGCTAGAGACTGAGCGTTCGCCCGGCAAGTTTCGTGTTATTTTAACATCTTCAAGATTTTGACCAAATGAGGTATAGGCCAGAATCCTTGGCGCCGTTATTTCATTATTTGTACTTCTATTTTTATGTGACAACACCCAATCGAGTCCATTGCCGGCAGAAGGATCTCTTACTGTTGTAATTCCATGAGCTAACCAAAGCTTAAATACATATTCTGCTGGAGTGCCCTGGCTGCTTCCACCTATGTGCCCATGCATATCTACAAACCCGGGTAGCACATACATTCCTTCTGCGTCTATTTCTGTTCCATTTCCTACGAGTTTGGGACGTCTTTCAGGATTTATTTCAACTCCAGGGTAACCAACAACCTGAACTTTCGTAATCCTATTTTTTTCGATAACAATATCGACAGGTCCAATTGGAGGAGCACCATTACCATTTATAAGAGTAGCTCCCCGAATGATTGTCATGTCGAATGGACCGTCACCAGCAGTTCTTGATGGGGCAGGAGTGATTTGTGCCATTGAAACGTCTAAGACAAAAAAAACGAAAAGAGTGGTTAAGAATTTTTTCATGTTTTGTGATGTATTAACTTTTAGCTCAGATTTAAAAATAATCAATTCGACAGTATGGCCGCAGTAGAATCTAATATGATGCCCTTAGGAACGGTAGCTCCAGACTTTGACTTACCTGATGTGGTTTCGGGAGAAAATAAGACATTAGAGGATGTCCAGCTTGAATATGGTCTTGTTGTAATGTTTATCTGTGCGCATTGCCCGTATGTAAAAAATATTGAAGAGGAGATAGCGGTTGTAGCTAGACAGTATACAGAGCAAAAAATTGGTTTTGTAGCAATCAGTTCAAATGATTCGAGTGCATACCCAGACGATGCGCCGGAAGGTCTTAAAGCACAAGCAGAAGAGTTTGAATTTTGTTTTCCATACTTATTTGACGAATCTCAGGAGGTAGCAAAAGCTTATCAGGCGGCGTGTACACCTGAATTTTATTTATTTGATGAGGAGTTAAAATGTATTTATCGTGGCAGGTTTGACGCAAGTACCCCCGGAAATCCAGAACCTGTTACTGGTGACGATTTAATAAATGCCCTGGAAGCACATCTCGAAGATGAACCCCAAGCTGAGGATCAAAAACCTAGCATAGGATGTAGCATTAAATGGAAGTGATTAGCCAC
The DNA here is from genome assembly GCF_039960695.1 of Ekhidna sp. Taxonomy (GTDB): domain Bacteria; phylum Bacteroidota; class Bacteroidia; order Cytophagales; family Cyclobacteriaceae; genus Ekhidna. The sequence continues at coordinate 236,178 of NZ_JBDVKP010000019.1, forward strand.
ATTCTCCCATTTCATCGTATAGCTTTCTTAGGTCTTTTATGAATGACTTCACAGCGCTGGGTTCCTTGCCAAACTCATAAGTCACTCTTTTAGAGCCCTCTGGTGTAGTTATTTCAATCCACTCAGCACCTCCATCTGTACAGTCTGGACAACCAATAGTTTCCTCCAATTCAGCAAAGGCAACTAAGTCAACGCTGGAAACAATTGACTCATAAGAGTCGAAAGACTTTTCACAGCTTCTTTCTTCCAACTCTGGATTCAATCTAGGGATAACGGTCTTGATGACTTGTCCATCGGATATTTCAAGTGTTTGTGTACAATAGCCGGCACACATTCCAAAGCTTGTTCCAAAGACTATTTTTTCTATATCTGAACTTTGCACTTCCTCTTGACAGTTAGAAATTAAGACAGAAATTAACACAAACGTTAGCGAAATCAGTTTCATACCTTAAATCATTGCTCAAAGCAATTTACAATCAAATCAAATGCCAAAGGGCTTCCACGATCATTTTATGGTCAAGTTCCAATTATGTAAATTGCGCATCCATTTTATGCCATGAGTATACACGGAAACATTAAAATAGTAACTACCCATCAGCTTCAGGAAATGAAGGCGAAGGGGGAGAAAATATCCATGCTTACAGCCTATGATTATTCCATGGCTAAGATCATTGATCAAGCTGGTGTAGATGTCATTCTGGTTGGTGATAGCGCCTCCAACGTCATGGCAGGTAATGAAACAACCCTACCAATTACACTGGATCACATGATTTGGCATGCCACCTCTGTTGTAAAAGCGGTTAACCGTGCACTTGTCGTTGTGGATGTTCCTTTCGGAAGCTATCAGGGAAGCTCGTCTGAAGCACTTCGTTCGTGCATCAGGATCATGAAGGAATCCGGCGGCCATGCTGTGAAAATGGAAGGTGGAGTGGAAATCAAAGAAAGCGTATCACGTGTGTTATCGGCCGGAATTCCGGTGATGGGACATTTAGGGCTGACCCCACAGTCGATATATAAATTTGGAACATATACAGTTCGAGCAAAAGAAGAAGTGGAGGCTAAGAAACTTATTGAGGATGCCAAAATCCTTGAAGAACTTGGATGTTTTGCCATTGTACTGGAAAAAATCCCTTCCGAATTGGCAAAGAAAGTATCCGAATCTATTTCCATCCCTACGATCGGAATTGGAGCTGGCCCAGATGCTGACGGTCAGGTGCTGGTAGTTCATGATATGTTAGGCATTACCCAAGATTTTAAACCACGTTTTCTTCGACAGTATGCTGATCTTAATACCATCATGAAAGATGCTTTCGAAAACTACGTTTCCGACATTAAATCCCAAAAATTCCCCAACAAAAAAGAGAGTTACTAACAACGTAGGTTGTAGAAACTATTAACGTGAATTAAACTAAATAAGCAAAACTTACACTGATTCAAATGGCGAAGATTATTTACACACACACAGATGAAGCACCAGCTTTAGCTACCAAATCACTACTTCCAATCATAAAAGCATTTGCGGGAAAAGCTGGAGTGAATGTCGAAACAAGAGATATTTCACTTGCTGGAAGAATCATTGCAGTTTTCCCAGATTTTCTTTCAGAAGATCAACGCATTGGTGATTCGCTTACTGAACTAGGAGAAATTGCCAAAACTCCAGAAGCAAACATCATTAAGCTGCCAAATATCAGTGCTTCAATTCCTCAGTTAATGGAAGCGATAAAGGAGCTTCAATTATTGGGTTACGCATTGCCAGATTATCCAGTTGAGCCATCAAGTGATAAAGAAAAAGACATTAAGGCTCGCTATGACAAAATAAAAGGTAGTGCTGTAAACCCTGTACTACGCGAGGGAAACTCAGATCGCAGAGCACCCAAGGCGGTGAAAAACTTTGCTAAAAAGTTTCCACATAGTATGGGAAAGTGGAGTTCAAGTTCTAAATCACATGTCTCAAGCATGAGTGAGGGTGATTTTTATGGAAGTGAGAAATCAGCCACAGTTTCGGAAAAGACGCAAGTGAAGATCAATTTTGTAGCTGCAGATGGTAGTTCCAAACTATTGAAAGATAGCTTCCCAATACAGACTGATGAAGTTATTGATACTTCAGTGATGAATATGGGAAAGTTAAAATCTTTCATAGCTGCTGAAATTGAAGATGCAAAAGAAAAGAATGTTTTGTTTTCATTACATATGAAGGCAACCATGATGAAAGTATCTGATCCAATCATTTTTGGTGCAGCTGTTGAGGTTTACTACAGCGATGTTTTTGAGAAGCATGCAGCACTTTTTGTTGAGCTTGGTGTAGATGCCACGAGTGGTATCGGTGATGTTTACAATAAGATTCAGTCACTGGATGAAGCTAAGCGAAAAGAGGTTGAAGCCGATATCGAAAAAGTCTACGAGACACGACCAGCGTTAGCCATGGTCAACTCCGATAAAGGCATCACTAACCTTCATGTACCGAGTGATGTAATCATTGATGCTTCCATGCCAGCAATGATTCGAACCTCAGGTCAGATGTGGGACAAAGACAATAAGACACAAGACACTAAGGCAGTGATACCGGACAGATCATACTCAGGTGTGTATCAAACAGTGATCGAAGATTGTAAGAAAAATGGTGCGTATGATCCTACTACAATGGGGAGTGTGCCAAACGTAGGTCTAATGGCTCAAAAAGCAGAGGAATATGGATCACATGATAAAACCTACCAGTTGGATACACCAGGAAAAGTTCAGGTGGTGGATGCGGATGGAAATGTTCTTTTAGAGCAAATCGTGGAGTCTGGCGATATCTTTCGAATGTGTCAGGTGAAAGATGCACCGGTACAGGATTGGGTAAAACTTGCAGTGAACCGTGCCAAAGCCTCTGGCGTGCCGGCTGTTTTCTGGTTAGATAAGAATCGAGCTCACGATTCGGAGTTGATCAAGAAAGTTGAAAAATACCTGCAAGATTATGAAACTTCAGGATTGGAAATTCACATCATGTCTCCAATAGAGGCCACCCAATTTTCAGTAGACAGAATTCGAAAAGGTCAAGACACAATCTCTGTAACGGGCAATGTGCTTAGAGACTATCTAACTGATTTATTTCCAATATTGGAAGTTGGAACCAGTGCTAAGATGCTTTCAATCGTTCCATTGATGAACGGAGGAGGGTTGTTTGAAACAGGCGCTGGGGGATCCGCACCAAAGCATGTTCAGCAATTTGTAGAAGAAGGGCATTTGAGATGGGATTCTCTGGGCGAGTTTCTAGCCTTGGCGGTTTCACTGGATCACTTAGGTGAAAAGTACAATAATAAGCGGGCAAAAGTCCTTGGCGAGGCACTTGATAATGCAACTTCAAAGCTCTTGGAAGAGAATAAATCGCCTTCAAGAAAAGTAAACGAGATCGATAACCGAGGCAGCCATTTCTACCTTGCAATGTATTGGGCAGAGATGCTAGCCGATCAGGATGAAGATGTTGAATTAAAATCTACGTTTGAAACTATGGCTCACAAATTAGCAGCTAATGAAGCTAAGATCACTGAGGAATTGATTGCAGCTCAAGGAGCACCTGTGAATATTGGAGGGTATTATCAGCCAGATGAAAAAATGGCCACTGCAGCTATGCGAGCAAGTGTGACCTTGAATCAGATTATTGATTCAATTTGAAATCAGCAAATTGGTCTTTGGTATTTCTGAATATGGATCTTGATGTGTAGTAATTAGCTATTGATAATAAATCATTATTTATAACCTATTTTAGGTGAGATTGATCGATTTAAATCAATAAATAAATTATCATTTGATAATTTAGGTGAATGACCACAACCACCCTAACGCACGAACAACGTTTACACTTCTTTGATCACAATAACCATAAAATAATGTGGTGTGACTATAGCAAATCAAGTGAGCAAGAAATGATTTCCTTATTGATAAAAGCAGTTAATCTCGGTAAAACCTCTGGAAATAAACTAAACATTCTATCTGATTTTAGCAGCACACCAAAATGCCCCGAGTTTAATAAATTATTGAAAGGGTATGGGAAGGAATTCTACGAGGATAGTGTCTCAGTAAGAGTTGCAATCTTAGGAATTGACAGTACGCTGAAACGTGTGGTTGTAAATGCAACAATGGCAATCACACGAATCAAAAATGTGAAACTATTCGAGACTAGAGAAAATGCTATTGAATGGTTAATATCATGACTGGCGCATCATAACATTGTGATCAATTCTTCAGTTCCTCCTGCCGAAAGAAAAGCTAGTTCTGCTATTTACAAATCTTCCGGTCTGATCAAAGATGTAAACGGTATTGAAAGTGCTGTTCCCTAGATTCAGGGAGGTGTTCATATAGTTGCCAAAAACAACATTATTCAACTGGCCCAATTCACCCACCGGATAGTTCATCAAGCGAGTATCATTTGCCATAAAGCTTTTAAAATCTGATTGATACGGTTGATTGAGTGCAGCCTCAGTAGGCAGTTTCAGTTGAAACGTTCTTGGTATGGCATCATTTGATGAAATCTCTGGAAATAACACTACGGGTTTATTCCGCGAAAGGAATGATGATTTTTTGGTGCTCTCTTGTCCATAACTTACGATGGATAATAATAGCATAAGGGGCCATATAAACTGTTTCATTTCTTAATCAGAATTATTTTAAAAACCGAAAAGCCAATCCTATTCTTTTGAAAGCAAGGAAGCCAGCTTGCGCTAACTTCCTTTTTGGGTCAATTATATCATCCTACCTCAATCATTTCTTCCTGCTCTGCTAACATAAACGGCTGGTGATACCAGCGCTTACCAGTAGCCTGATACATGGCATTAGCCACAGCAGCAGCGATTGGAGGAAGTGAAGGCTCTCCTAAACCAGTTGGGTCAATCCCATTCTCAACGAAAAACACTTCAATTTCAGGAGGTGCTTCCGTATGTCTGATCAGTCTGTATTGATCAAAATTGTTTTGAACCGGAGCGCCTTGGTTAAAGTTAACCTGGCTGTACATCGTATGACCAATGCCATCTACGATGCCTCCTTCAATTTGATTGATTGCACCCTCCTTGTTCACAACTATTCCGCAATCCACCGCACACCATACTTTTTGCAGCTTCAGGTCATTCCCGTCTTTCACCACATCTACAACTTGTGCCACATATGAATTGTGACAGTAGTAGGCAGATACGCCTCTAAACACACCTGCCGGTTTATTATCCCATCCGGATTTCTCTCTCACAAGTTTCAAAACACCAGCATATCTAGCTGCGTCGTAATCATTACGATCGCCAACAGGATTGCTGAGTGCTCGATCAAAAAGTTCCAGCCTAAAATCAATCGGATCTTTACCGGCAGCTTCTGCTACTTCATCCAAAAATGCTTGTTCGGCACCAGCAACAAAATTTGATCTTGGTGCTCGCCACGCGCCGGTAGATATGTTGGTATCTATGTTGATATTTTCGACTTTGAAGTTGTCGACCGTACCGGCAGGGAATCTATCCTGGAACAAGGGACTTCCCGGGATGCCAGCACCTTTTGCCTGAAATGCAATCAACTGACCACTATCATCTAAAGCCGCCTTGTAGTTTACACGATACGCCGGACGATAGGTGCCTTGAGTAAGGTCATCTTCTCTTTTGTACATCAGTTTTACTGGTCCTCCTATCTTTTTAGAAATTGCCACTGCTTCAACTCCGAAATGACCATATAGTCTTCTTCCAAAGCCTCCACCCATTCGTGTCATATCAATAGTGATATTTTCTTCCGCCATTCCGAGCAATGAAGAAACAGACTTTCTTAGATATTCCGGAGTTTGAATCGGGCCAACCAGTGTTGCTTTCTCAGCGGTTACATTGGCAAAGAAATTCATTGGTTCCAAGGTGTTGTGTGCGAGAAATGGTGCACTAAACGTTCGGTCTACTACTTTGGCTGCTGACTGTGAAGCTTTGGCAGGGTTTCCATCCTCTCTTGCCACTTCTCCTTTTTGCGACATGGCATCTACTAATTTTTTGGCATGATCTGCACTGCTTTCCGCTGGAGTATCCTGTTCCCATAGAATTTTCAATTTTTTCTTAGCCTTCATCACTTGCCAGGTACTTTCGCCAGTGATGACTACCAATTCATTAAATGCGTTTACATCCGACCATTGAGGCTCACCAACAGTTGTATCAATAGTGAAAACATCCTTGATACCCGGCATTGCTTTGGCTTCTTCAGCATCCAATGACTTTAATTTCATGCCAAATGCAGGGGGATGTTCTATCATCGCGATGGTTGCTCCATCTTCCATATAGTCTATACCGAAAAGGGGCTGTCCGGTGACAATCTTAGGAGCATCCACATTTTTAACACCTTTGCCAATGAGCTTAAAATCCTTTGGATCTTTTAGTTCAATCTCCTCCGGAATAGGTATCGATACAGCTTCAGTAGCTATCTCCCCATATCCAATGGTATCTCCAGTTTTATTATTGGTGATTTGACCTTTATCAGTAGAAAGATCAGCAATTGATACTTGCCATTTTTTGGCGGCCGCTTCCATAAGCAGTCTTCTCGCAGCGGCTCCAGCCATGCGAAGACTTTGCCAACCCTGACGAATGGATTGACTTCCTCCTGCCAGCTGTCTCCTAAAGTTATCAGTGTCTAGTCCTGCCTGTTCCACCTTCACCATGCCCCAGTCTACATCCAGCTCCTCCGCGACTATAAGTGGCATGGATGTTTTCACGTTTTGTCCAATTTCAGGATTAGGTGATAGGATCGTTACTTCTCCATTGTCAGCGATAGTGATGAAGGCATTGATGTTAAACCATTCTTCAGGAATACTTATGGCTTCACCAGGAGATGTACATGAAGCCAGCCAGTTAAAACCTATCATGATTCCGGCACTACCAGCAGCAGATACTTTCAAAAAAGATCTTCGATTAATTTCTGTTTTTATGAGTGTCATAATTAGATAGGTTATGAGTTTTTGGCAGCCGTTTGGATGGCCTTATTGATTCGTGTATAAGTTCCGCAGCGGCAAATGTTTCCATTCATTGCGGTTGCAATCTCTCCACTCGAAGGATTAGGATTCTTATCAAGAAATGCTGCTGCATTCATGATCTGTCCTGCCTGACAATAGCCACATTGCGGAACGTCATGCTCGAGCCAGGCTTGCTGGACAGGATGATCGCCATTCTCAGACAATCCTTCAATCGTAGTTACTTCTTTATCCCCAACTGCTGAAATTGGGATTGAACAAGATCGGATAGAGTTGCCATCAAGGTGGATAGTACAAGCTCCACATTGAGCGATACCGCATCCATACTTGGTTCCAACTAATTTTAAGTGATCTCTGAGAACCCAGAGAATAGGTGTATCTGAATCCACATCGAGTTGATGCTTTTTTCCGTTCACCTTGATTGTAAATGCCGCCATAATATTTTGATTGAGTTAGTATATTTCAAATTACTAAAATCAAAAGACAATCGTTAGTCATTTCTGATCAAAAGATAGGATTTTACGCGAGTGGTAGTGATAGTAACATTGTATTATTAATAAATTCATGGTCTATTAACAGAAATGAGCCATCAACCTATATATCTGGATTATAATTCCACGACTCCTGTGGATGAGAGAGTGCTGGAAGTTATGTTCCCATTTTTCAAAGAAAAATTTGGCAATGCCTCCAGTGTTTATCATACGTTTGGTTGGGATGCAGAGGAAGCAGTTGATCGTGCAAGAGATCAAGTGGCAAATGTCATTGGTGCTAAATCCAAAGAAGTCATTTTTACTTCAGGTGCTACAGAAGCGATTAACTTGGCACTGCAAGGGACTTTTGAGGCGAATAAGGGCGACAAAAATCATATCATTACCTGCGAAACTGAACATAAAGCTGTACTCGACACGTGTGATCAATTGGAGAAAAGAGGTGCCAAAATCACCTACCTAAGAGTGAATACTGATGGCATTATTGATATAGATGAATTTCGGGCATGTATAACGAATAAGACATTATTAGCGAGTTTCATGTATGCCAATAATGAGACTGGCATCATGCAACCGATACAAAAAATTGGTGAAGTATGTGAGGAAAAAGGAATTCTATTTTTTTCTGATGCCACTCAAGCTGTGGGTAAAATTCCATGTAATCTAAATGAACTGAACACGGATATGGTAGCTTTCTCTTCACACAAGATGTATGGCCCCAAAGGAGTCGGTGCCCTTTACATTCGAAGGCCATCAAGCATTCAGCCTCAAATTTTTGGTGGGGGACATGAAAAAGGAATGCGGTCTGGCACATTGAATGTCCCTGGAATTGTGGGATTTGGACAAGCTTGTGAATTAGCTTGTGAACTGATGGAGAAAGATAGAGAAAGACTTCAAAGCCTAAGAGATTGGCTTGAAAAGGAATTGCTTCAATTAGGAAGTGTAAATATTAATGGAGCCAAATCAGAAAGACTGCCCCATGTTTCCAATGTATCGTTTGAAGATGTGGAAGGCAGTAAGCTGATTCGTGCACTCAAAGGCATTGCTGTTTCTCAGGGTTCTGCGTGCAACTCATCAGTGATTGAGCCTTCGCATGTTTTGAAAGCTATGGGGTTAAGCCATCAACTGGCTTACTCTTCCATACGCATTTCACTTGGCAGGTTTACCTCAGAAGTAGAAGCAAGGAAAGCTGTTCAAATCATACGTGGTGCAGTAGAGCAATTAAGGATGCAATTGCAATGAGAGAAATTGATGTAATCATCGATTCTTATGAGACAGCCAAGTCAGCTGATGTGCCATGCGTACTTGCCACTGTTGTTCATGTGGAAGGATCTTCCTATCGAAGAGCAGGAGCAAGAATGTTGATAGACGAAAATGGTCTAATGACAGGTGCGATCAGCGGAGGATGCCTTGAAGGCGATGCTTTGAGGAAAGCCTTGCACGCTTTACACAAAAGTAAAAATAAGCTTGTCACTTACGATACAAGCGATGAAGAGGATGCAGTTATCGGAGCTCAACTGGGATGTAATGGAGTGATTCAGGTACTCTTCGAGCCCATTGATTTTAAATATGAGGAAAACCCGATTGAGCTGCTGAAGCAGGCAAATAGAGAAAAGAAGTTGATGATTATTGGTACTTTCTTTCATTTAGAAAAATCCAAAGATCAAATTGGAACTACCTTTTTGATTGATGAAGACCTTCAGATCCATGGTAAAGAACTAGAGCCAAAGTTAAATAATCAACTTACTGCAGATTGCAAATCTGCTTTTGAGGATAATGCCTCCCTATTCCGAGAATATGCCGTCGATCAGGAACGACACTATGTTTTTTTAGAAGTGTTTTCGCGACCAACAATGCTCGTCTTGGTTGGAGCTGGAAATGATGCTCAAATGCTGGCTCAAATGGCAGAAGTGCTAGGTTGGGATATTGTCGTAACAGATGGTCGTCCTACACATGCAAGTAGCGATCGATTTGCAAGTTCATGTCAGGTTGTTGTGGCCAAACCTGAAGAAGTGTTGCATCAGATAGAAGTAACAAACCGAACGGCTTTTGTGCTCATGACCCATAATTATGCATATGATCTTTCGGTGCTTAAAGCACTTTTGAATAAATCTGAAATCCCATACATTGGAATTTTAGGTCCGAAAAAGAAGTATCAGCGGATGTTGGATGATTTAGCAAATGAAGGCATTGAATTAAATGAAGATCAACTTGCCAAGATTCACGCTCCCGTAGGGTTAGAAATTGGTGCTGAAACCCCCGCAGAGATTGGGTTATCTATCTTATCGGAAATTCAATCGGTATTGGCGGGAACAAAAGGCGGGAAGTTGAAAGAAAAAGAGGGGCCGATTCACCTGAAGAAGAATAATGAATTCAAACGAATAATCATTGAGTGAATCTTTAAAAATCGGAATTGTATTGCTCGCAGCAGGAGCATCAAGTAGATTAGGACAACCTAAACAGTTGATTCAATTCAGGGGTAAGAATCTTCTTCAGCACACGATTGACACTGCGAATGAGCTCGAATTTGAGTCCAGCATATTAATTGTTGGCGCGAATGCTGATCAAGTGTTGAGCAAAGTAACAATCAATTCTTTTCAGTCTTTCACAAATGAAAATTGGGAGCAAGGAATGGCCAGTAGCTTAAGGTTGGGTATTAAAAAATCTCTGATATCGGTTCCTGATTTGAATGCAATTTTGATTTCGGTTTCAGATCAACCGTTTGTTAGTAAGGAACTATTACAGGAGATGATCCAATTATATAGGTCAGAATCTAGCATTGTGGTTTGTGAATATGACAATGTGAAAGGTGTTCCCGTGCTATTTGGGAGCAAATATTTCAATGAACTGCTAATGCTAAATGGAGATCAGGGGGCGCAGAAAATCATAAAAGATCATGAAAAAATGCAGTCAATAGTAATGTTTGATCATGGTAATTTTGACATTGATACACCAGAAGATTTAGAACGGTTAAACAAATGGAAAAACTAGTATGCCGATAACAATCAAATATTTTGGAGCAATTGCGGAAGCCACAGGAATAACAGAGGAAAAAGTTGATTTGGGAGATGTTGATAGCATCGAACAGCTCAAATCAATATGTCTTGCAAAATATGAAGCAATCGGTGACCTCTCATTTCAATTGGCAGTCAATCAATCGCTATCTTCTAAGGATGCTTTAAAAGATGGTGATGAAGTAGCTTTTTTACCCCCATTTGCTGGCGGATAATGATGAATTCTTCACGATATGATCGCCAAATCAAGCTATCTGAGGTAGGCATTGAAGGACAAGAAAAACTACAAAAAGCAAGCGTCCTTATTGTTGGAGCTGGAGGATTGGGCTGCCCGGCAGCATTGTATTTAGCCGTAGCTGGTGTCGGTACAATCGGATTAATCGATCACGACATAGTTGAAGAGACAAACCTTCACCGACAGGTTTTATTTACTGAAAAAGATGTAGGAAAGTCTAAGGTAGAGGCTGCCAAAGAAGTATTGATTCAACACAATTCGACCATCGCGATTCAAGCGTACAACTATCGGCTGGATGAAAATAGCATTTTTGATCTGATCCGCGATTATGATATTGTGCTTGATGGGACAGATAATTTCCAGACAAAGTATTTGATCAATGATGCCTGTGTTAAAATGGATAAACCTTTCGTTGGAGCATCCATTTACAAATATCAGGGGCAACTATCTGTATTTAATTATAAAAATGGGCCTACATACCGATGTTTATATCCAACGCACCATTACAAAGACAATAATAACTGCGAGGAAACAGGAGTGCTCGGAGTATTACCAGGAATAATAGGTACCATGCAAGCAGCAGAAACACTAAAAATAATTCTGAGCATGGGTCAGCCACTTTCAGGTAAGTTGAAGATCATTGATACACTGACAATGCAAGAGCAATTGATAGCATTTCCATTGAATAAGTCACTGATAAAACAAGTTAAAGATCTCCCATTAAAACTTGAAACAGCAATTTGTACAATTAAAGATCAAGATCAGTTGTACTTAGATGTACGTGAACCTTTTGAACAGCCAAAGCCAACAAACGAACGTGTATTGGAGATTCCATTGGGCCAGCTTAAAGACCGTTACAATGAGATCCCGAGAAATGAAAAGGTGCATGTATATTGTCAGTCAGGTATACGAAGTAAAAAAGCCATCACCTTACTGGAGAAAGAGTATGGATTTGATAACTTGGTAGAAGCAGGAGGAATAGAAGAATTGTTAAAATGAGCGAGAAGAAACCAAAAAAAGTATTCATGAGGGGAGCGATACCTCCCGATAAGATTGCCAAATCAATTGCCAATCACCAATCCAAAACAAACATTGGTGCACACAGTATTTTCCTTGGTCAGATTCGAGCCGATAAGGTTGATGGGAAGGTAGTTCAGGGCATTGAATACTCAGCATATGAAGAGATGGCGGAAACGGTATTTCATGAAATCAGAGAATCTGCCTTTGAGCAATTTGACATGACCTGTTGTCATATTTATCATAGCCTGGGTACAGTCAAGACAGGAGAGTTGTGTTTGTTTGTTTTCACATCCTCGGCACACCGTAAAGTCGCCATCGAAGCTTGCAACTTCCTGGTTGAAGAAATTAAAGCTAGAGTTCCAGTGTTTGGAAAGGAGCTGTTTGAAGATGAAACACATCAATGGAAAGTGAATCAGTGAATGGTTGATATAACACATAAATCGAATACACTCAGAGAAGCCACTGCACAGGCCATCGTTAAGGTAGGAGGTCAGGAGACGATTGACCTGATCAATGCGGGAAATATTCCAAAAGGAGATGTGTTTGAGATGTCAAGAGCTGCTGGTTTATTGGGTGTAAAGAAAACACCAGATTTACTTCCGGACTGTCATCCACTTCCAATTGAGTATACCGCTGTGGAATATCGGATTGAAGGACTAGAGATTACCATTTCAATGACTGTTAAAACGATATATAAAACGGGAGTAGAAGTAGAAGCCATGCATGGAGCAAGTATTGTTGCTTTGAATATGTATGACATGCTTAAACCGGTAGATAAGCAGGTAGAAATAAGCAATATCAAATTGCTTAAGAAAACAGGCGGCAAGTCGTCTTATAAGAAGCCAGCCAAAGGACTTACCTGTAAAATAGTGGTCTGTTCAGACTCAGTCAACAAAGGCGAGAAAGAAGATAGAGGAGGTAAAATCCTATTGTCTAAAATGGAGGAATTTGGACTTAAAACAGCATATCAGGTTATTCCTGATGATGCAGAAATAATCCAAAAACAGATAACTAGTCTCTCTACAGATTTACTCATTTTCACAGGGGGAACAGGTGTGGGTCCTCGTGATCTGACACCAGATACGGTGAGACCATTGCTTGATGCCACATTGCACGGAGTGGAGGAAGAAATGCGCCGGTATGGTCAGGAACGTATGCCATATGCAATGCTATCCCGATCGGTAGCGGGAATAAAAAATGGGAATGTAATATTGGCAATCCCTGGTTCAACCGGTGGTGTGTCTGACAGCCTTCATGCGATATTCCCTCATCTTTTCCATGTGTTTCACGTCTTAAAAGGAGGAGGGCACTGATGGAATCAAAAATCATAGACACCTTTGGCCGACCTCATTCATACCTGAGGATATCACTTACTGATCGATGCAATCTTCGATGCTTTTATTGCATGCCCGAAGAAGGTATTGAGCTGATGGAGAAGCCAAGCATCATGACGCTTGAAGAAATTATTAGAATTTCTAAAACCTTCGTTGATTTAGGTGTAGATACGATCCGATTGACCGGAGGTGAACCATTGGTGCGTAAGGGCTTTGACTTTTTAGCCAGAGAACTAACCAATTTAGGCGTCGCGCTCAAGCTTACTACAAATGGTATTTTATTGGACCAACACTATGATCTTTTTGAAGAAATTGGGTTGAATAAAATCAATATAAGTCTGGACACACTAGATAAGGCAAAGAATGCTTTCATCACCAAGCGAGACTATTACGATCGCATCATGAAAAACATTCGGGAAGGAATAGCCAAGGGCTTCCAAATCAAGCTGAATGTTGTCTTGATTAAAGACGTGAATGACAAAGAAATCAATGATTTTATTGCCCTAACAAAAGATCAGAATATAGATGTGAAGTTCATTGAGTTCATGCCGTTCAAAGGAAATAAATGGGATTGGAGCAAAGGTGTGAGTGAAGCAGAGATTTTGAATATTGTTCGTGCAAAGTATGGGGAGGTGAAAACGCTAAAAAATCCAAAACACAGTACTTCGAATAACTTTCAGGTCCAGGGACATCAAGGGAGTTTTGGAATCATAAGCACCATAACCAATCCATTTTGTGCCGACTGCAATCGCATTCGCTTAACTGCGGATGGTAAAATGATGAACTGTCTTTTCGCCAATTCTGAGATTGATTTACTTAGTCCACATAGAAATGGGGAAACCATTGATCAATTAATCCTGAATACAATCAAGCAAAAAAAATATTCGCGTGACGGCATGGAATTGAAAATGGATGCAAACCATTATGAGAAAAACCGGTCAATGATTTCAATTGGAGGCTAATGGTATCAATTGAAGAAGCATTAAAATTGATTAATCACCAGCAGGTAGATTTAATTCCTGATGAATTACCACTGGCACAGTCATTGGATTGTTACCTCTCCGATCAGATAATATCTCCTTTTGATTTGCCGTCTTTTGATAATTCAGCGATGGACGGATATGCCGTTTGTGGGGAGCAGAAATCCTTCGAAATAATTGGGGAAGTAGCAGCAGGAAATACTGTAGACACACGCTTAAAGGAAGGTCAAGCCATTCGTATCTTCACTGGAGGCAAGGTGCCGGAAAACACGACCGCCGTAATCATGCAGGAGAAGATAGAAGTTGAAGGGAAGACATTAAAGCTTGAGGATGAGCCGGTTAAAGGTAAAAATATTCGTAAAAAGGGAGTAGAGATTGCCGCTGGACAAGTAGTCTTTGAAACAGGTCATCGCATTACCCCTGCTACGATCGGGGTTTTGAGCTCACTCGGCTTTGGTACCGTTTCGGTATATCAACAGCCTTCTATTCATATCATTGCCACAGGAAATGAGCTGGTTGAGCCAGGTGAAACAAAAAAAATAGGGCAGATTTATGAATCGAACAGTCAAACACTGGCTTCAGCACTTCAGAATCAAGGTTTTTACTGTGGAGGTAGAAAAATAATTGAAGATGATCTTGAAGCCATCACCGCTGGAATTTCTGATAGTCTTAATCAATGCGATGTGCTGTTAATCTCTGGCGGAATTTCTGTTGGTGACTATGATTATGTAAAGCAAGCGTTGGAAGAAAATGGAGTTCAGGAAGTCTTTTACAAGATTTTTCAAAAACCAGGCAAACCACTTTATTTCGGTAGAAAAGAAAATCAGTTTGTGTTTGCACTACCTGGCAATCCAGCTTCTTCATTGACATGTTTTTATGTGTATGCACTTCCACTCCTACAAAGGCTATCCGGAGGGAAGGGCGATGGGCTAATGCATGTAAATATCCCAATTAGTCATAGCTATGAAATAGAATTTGACCGACCGGTTTTCTTGAAAGCTAAAATTGAGAATAAGAATGTCACCATACTCGATGGGCAAGGATCTTCAATGATACACTCGATGGCACAGGGAAATGCTCTGGTTTTTGTAAAAGGGCCAATAAAGCTCACAGAAGGCGATTTAGTCGATTGTTTGTTAATCTAGACGTATGGAGATCGAAATACTCCTTCCAATCCTTTTTTTCTTTATAGCCTTGTTTTACTCGTCAGTAGGTTTTGGTGGCGGTTCCAGCTATTTAGCGATCATGAGTATTTTCCTGACAGATTTTTATGAAATCAGATCGATTGCACTGTTGTTAAATATTACCGTGGTGACGATCGGAACATTGATGTATGTACGCCACCGAGTGTTTGATTGGAAGTTATTCTGGCCATTTTTATTGCCCAGTGTTCCTCTAGCCTATCTGGGCACACAAATGCGCTTATCGGAGCAAACATTCTTTCTCATCCTTGGAGGCTTGCTGGTATTGTCATCCGCTTCCATGCTTATTAAGTTCATCAAGTTAAATTTTCAACCGCGCGAGTTCGGTACATGGAAGCGAATGGGGTTGGGAGGTGCAATTGGTTTTTTTGCCGGTTTGTCCGGTATAGGTGGAGGTATCTACCTTTCACCGATATTAAACATGGCCAACTGGAAAGATGCGCGAAAGATCGCTTCACTAGCATCCGTATTCATCCTTTTCAATTCCCTATCTGGCCTGCTGGGCCTATTATCAGCAAATACCTTCACATTTGACGGACAGCTGACCATTCGATTAACCATTGGAGTGTTAATAGGTGGGGTGATCGGATCATATTTATCCAATCGCACCTTTAATACCCGTTTGATTGGACTATTGACAGCAATATTGGTCTTGTATGTTGGATTGAGGCTGTTGATGCTCCATGGATACGGCATCAAAATATAGTCAAATGCATTTAGAATCCATTTTTGTAGGAAAACCTGTAAAGGCAGACTACCATGGCCGAGACATTTCTACCGGTATTTTCAAAAACAAAGTCATTGGACCGGTTAAAGTTTCATCTTTTAATATTGAAGGCGATAAGCAGGCGGATCTGACAGTTCATGGCGGAATTGATAAAGCAGTTTATTTATATCCAGCAGAGCATTATGATTTTTGGAAAAAGGAGCGAAGCGATTTACACTTTGAACCTGGCCTTTTTGGTGAGAATCTATCGGCTTCAGGGCTTGATGAAACCAACACCTGCATCGGGGATGTCTTTGAAGTTGGCTCAATTGTGCTAAGCGTCACTAGTCCACGTATGCCATGCTACAAACTGGGTATTCGAATGAAAGATCCTGGATTTGTACGTGACTTCATGAAAGCTGAAAGAAACGGGTTCTATTTTAAAGTACTTCAAGAAGGAGTTATTCAAGCTGGCGATGAAATAAAAAAAATAAGTCAAGATGGACATCACCTGACCGTGCAGGAGACCATTCAACTCTATACGACCAGAAAATTCGATACAGTTCTGTTGAAAAAAGCAGTGGATTCGCCAAGCTTGCCAGAAGATTGGGTGGAATATTTTACCGTTCGGTTGCATCAAGCCCGCTAAAAACGTATTCAGTTTCAAAAAAACCAAAAGCTTCATACGGTTCAATTATCTTACGTCTTAAGGTATACTTAAGAGAATCGATTGAAACGTAAAAACATACTAATTACCGGAGCCAGCTCTGGTCTGGGTAGAGGCATGGCCATTGAGTTTGCAAATCAAGGATGCAATTTGGCATTGTGTGCGCGAAGAATGGAAAACCTTGAAGCACTCAAAAAAGAGCTTCGTGATACAAATCCTAACATTAAGGTCTTTCTCAGATCCTTAGATGTGACAAAATCTGAGGAAGTTTTTGACGTATTCAAAGGATTCAATCAAGACTTTCATGACGTTGGAGAGCAACTAGATAGAATAATTGTAAACGCAGGGATGGGAAAAGGAGCTTCTTTCGGAAAAGGCTATGCAGATCAGAACATGCAGACGGCCATGACCAATTTTTGTGGAGCAATCAGTCAAATGGAAGCTGCGATGGAAATCTTTCGAGCACAAAATCATGGCCATTTGGTGGCCATTTCATCCATGTCGGCATTTAGAGGTTATCCTCGAGCAATGACTGTGTATGCTGCAACTAAAGCAGGTCTTAAGAGTTTGGCAGAAGGTGTTCGAATTGACGTGCTTAACAAACCAATCAAAATATCCTCAATCTTCCCTGGATATATCCAGTCCGAAATGACTGACTCGATAGGTAAGCCACCACCTTTTATGGTTTCCTTAGACAGGGGATCTAAACTGTTGGTAAAAGCAATTAACAAAGAAAAAAGCAATGCATATGTTCCGTTCTGGCCATGGTATTTCTTCAAATTACTCATGCCTTTTATGACACTAAAAATGCTTAGAAAATTTTAACTCACCATGGACTTCACACCATCCAAGCGCTCACTCGAGTATCTCCAAAAGCTCAAAGAATTTATGAAAGGACACGTCTTCCCATTTGAGCGAGACTACATCGAATATCACAAAAAGAATAATGCGGATGGCAATTGGGAAAATTGGAAGGAGCATCCAAAATTGGAAGAACTAAAATCTCTGGCAAAGCAAGAAGGTTTATGGAATTTGTTCCTACCAGATAATGAGTCAGGTCAGGGATTGAGCGTATTGGAATACGCTCCACTAGCGGAGGAAATGGGACGCTTGTACAACGCCGCAGAAATATTCAACTGCAACGCTCCAGACACTGGCAACATGGAAGTCCTTTATCACTTTGGAAGTGAACAACAAAAAGAGCAATGGCTAAAGCCACTTCTGAGTGGAGATATAAAGTCTGTTTTTTGTATGACAGAACCTGATGTTGCTTCTTCTGATGCCACCAATATCGAAACCACCATCGTTCCTGATGGAGACGAAATTGAAATAAATGGAAAGAAATGGTGGTCGACCGGATTGGGACATCCGGAGGCGAAAATTGCCATTGTGATGGGGCAAACAAAGGACGAGTCTAAAGGCAGGCATGAACAGCATAGTATGGTACTTGTCCCTTTGAATACACCTGGCGTAAAAATCCAAAGGATGCTGAATACATTCGGAGCGTATGATCCACCTGCGGGCCATGGAGAAGTGCATTTTGAAAATGTACGTGTGCCAAAAGAAAATCTAATTCAGGATTTTGGTGCTGGATTTGCTATTGCGCAGGGCCGGCTGGGACCAGGGAGAATTCATCATTGCATGCGTTGTATTGGAGCAGCAGAAAGAGCACTTGAATTAGCGATTATTCGAAGTGGTACCAGACAGGCATTTGGAAAGCTATTAGCCCAACTAGGTGGAAATTCAGAACGATTTGCAAAAGCGAGAATCAATATAGACCAAGCGAGGTTATTAACACATTATGCAGCCTGGAAAATCGATCAGGTTGGCGTCCGCGATAGCATGACTGAGATATCAGCAATCAAAGTGGTCGCACCGAATGTACTGCAAGAAGTCACAGATATGGCTATGCAAATTCATGGAGGCGCCGGGCTTTCAGACGATTTCCCGCTTACCAGTTTTTTTATACAAGCACGTGCGCTGAGATTAGCTGATGGTCCGGATGAGGTTCACATGCGAATGATTTCACGATTGGAATTTAAAAAATACCTAACCTGATCAATGAGCAAAATGGTCGTTAAAGATCTGGAGAAGCAGCAACGTCATGGGGAAGAGCTCGACCTTGAAAACCTTCTCCCATGGATTGAGTCTAAAGAACTAGACTTTAGAGGAGATCCGATTGTCACGCAATTTGCAGGCGGAGCTTCCAATTGGACGTACAGGCTAAGGTTTGATAATCAGGATATTATTTTAAGACGAGCACCATTAGGCAAGAAAGCTGCTGGAGCTCACAACATGCCACGAGAATATCACTTGCAAAAAAAACTGAAACCACATTATGATTACGTGCCTGAGATGATAGCGGTTTGTGAAGATGAGGCAGTATTAGGTTCTACATTTTATCTCATGGAGCGACTGGAAGGAATGATTCCTCGCAAGAACCTACCAAAAGAAATTGATTGGAAGAAAGAGAATGTAAGGGCCCTCTGCCAATCGTTTTGGGACAAGCTGATAGAGCTGCATCAGGTTGATTATCAAAAACATGGATTAGACGACTTAGGTAAAGGTGATGGATATGTGGAACGGCAGGTAAGTGGCTGGAATAAAAGATATTCCGACGCAAAAACCTGGAATGTGCCAGCCGGGAAAAAGGTAATGAACTGGCTAGAAGGAAATATGCCCAGAAAAGAACACTTGTGCATCATTCACAATGATTTCCGTTTAGATAATGTGGTTCTCGATCTCAATGATTCCTCTAAAATTATTGGAGTTTTAGATTGGGAATTAGCAGCTTTAGGCGATCCATTGATGGATTTAGGCTGTAGTTTGGCTTATTGGGTGCATGAAGATGACAACTCTTTTATCAAGTCAATGAGACGCCAAGCAAGCAATGTGGAAGGTATGATGACGAGACAGGAAATCATCAACTATTACGCGAACAAAACAGCCACTGCAATTGATGATTTTCGATTTTATCGTGTGTATGGACTCTTTCGCTTGGCCGGAATCGCACAACAGATCTATTATAGATATTCGAAAGGATTTACCAAGAATAAGACCTTTAAAAATTTTTGGATGATTTCGATCTATCTCATTAAAACCTGTGAAAATGTTATCAAGCAGAAAAACTAAGACATGACCATGATCTACCTCATACGTCACGGACAAGCTAGCTTTTTGAAAAGTGATTACGATAAACTTTCAGATCTGGGGGTCAGACAGTCTAAAATTCTGGGAGAGTCACTCAAAGATAGAAAGCAGCTCACTTCTGTGATAGTTCGAGGTGATTTGGTACGTCATCAGGAAACGATGGAGCATTGCCTGAAAGCTTTCGGGCATAACATAGAGGGTGTTATTGATCATCGTTGGAATGAGTATGATCACATGGAACTTTTGGCAAAGCATAATGCAGAATTCTCGGATCATGTGGCAATCGGAGAATACCTAAAAAAACAAGACCATCCAATGCGTGCTTTGCAGGAGTCACTCAATGTTTCAATCATGGATTGGATTGATAATAAACATAGCTATTCAATAAGTTGGAGCACGTTTAAAGAAGGCGTCTGGACAGCTCTGCATGATATTAGCAATCAATTGAGCAAAGGTGAAAACGCTTGGATCTTCTCTTCTGGAGGGCCTATATCTGCAGTCCTTATTCAACTTTTATCTTTGAAGGATGAACAATTTGTAGAGCTTCAGGGACGATTGGTGAACTGCAGTATTACCAAAGTGATAGTTGGAAAAAAAAGACTTTCATTAAGTACCTATAATGAATACAGCCACTTAGATCACCATCCGGATTTAATCACCTATCGCTAAATGAAAGAGCTGAAAAAACTAAATAAGAACTACCCCAATCGAACAGCTTTTATTACTGGAGCAGGTTCAGGTTTGGGAGCAGCTTTTGCGAAGCTTTTAGCAGCAAATAGATGGACGTTACACCTGGTGGACATCAATCTGGACTTATTAGAAAACATTAAGCCTGAATTATCGAATGCCGTAGATATACACATTTATCAATTGGATGTAAGCAATAAAATGGCCTTTGAAAAAGTAGGTGAAAAACTAAAAAGGATAACAGATGGCTTAGACTTGCTTATCAATAATGCTGGAATTGGCGATGCAGAATTGTTTCGAGAGTATAAAGTCGATCATTGGGAACGGATGATCAGAATCAATCTACTCGGCACCTACTACGGCACTCATTATTTACTTCCCTTCATTGAGAATCAAAAAGGGATGATCATCAATATTGGAAGTGCTGCTGGCTTTATGAATGCACCTGGAATGTCTGCTTATAATGTAACAAAAGCAGGAGTGTTTGCTTTGGCAGAGACACTTTTTCATGAGTTAAAACCTAAAGGTGTTCATGTCAGCGTGGTAACTCCTACATTTTTCAAAACCAATATCATGAGCGAAGCAAGTGGTTCCGAACAGTTCGTCCATTTTGCCGAGAAGCAGATGAAGTACTCTACCACCAATGCAGATGAAATGGCTCAAGTCATTTTGGAACAATCCGCGACGGGGAAATTTCATATCATTCACCCAAAAGAGGCTAGAAAAGCTTTCTTCTTTAAGAAATGGTTACCAAGCCTTGCTGCCAAGCAGTTTGGAAAGATGATGGAGAAGTTCGCGAAATAGCTTAATCGCTAATCCTTTTGAACATTCTTCCATTTTTTTCGAATGAGTAGCCTATGATCTCTTGTCTTTCATTCCTATGAAAAAACAAGGGCTCACTGTTTATATCAGAAAAAATGTCATCAGTTTCATAGAAGATAGGATAGTTTATCGAATTGATTTTTGCATAAAGATCGTTCGTTGAATCGTCCAGTTTCAATTCAAACTGTGAACCATCCTTGTATTCATACCATCCTACAAAGTTCATTAGGTCTTCTTTTGAAATTCTGGTTTCATAGGGTTTTTCCATTGAAAGAATTAGCCCATCTCCAGGAACCCAATTATCATATTCCATATAAAAAGCTGTACGTTTTGCAGCGTTTAACCCTTGAAGTTTTGCGACTAAATGGAGAGCGCCATCTATTCCTGCCGATATTCCTGCGGTGGTAATGACACTTCCATTATCTACAAATCGAACATCTCTCTTAACATTTATTTTTGGATAATTTTTTTCTAAACCATCAAGTGCATTGTGAAAAGTGGTGGCAGTGTTGCCATCAAGAATCCCCGCCTCTGCCAGTACAAATGCCCCAGTGCATACTGAAAAATAATGCTGTATTTCTTTCTGATCAACAATCCATTTAATAACATCCTTATCATTAAATGCCTCGGAAGCATTCCCACCAAAAAAAGCCAAGATGTCAGCTTTTGGCACTTCCTCTAAACTATAATCAGGCACGATTGACAAAATGCCTTGAGACTTGATCGGATTTTTGTTTTTAGATACAGTAAATACATTATATCCTGCATAGGAGAATACCTCCATTGGACCAGCGAAATCAAGTATCTCAACACCGTCTTGAAGGTAAAACGCAATAGTCTTTGAGAGGTCTTTTCGAATCAAAACCATGTTACAATGTGTGCAAACACCAGAAGCTGTATGTTCTAATTTATCACAATCACTTCCACATGGAGGACAGATGTAAGTAGATTCAGGATTTTGCGTGAATGCCATAGAGAACGAGAGTAAAAAGAAGATTGAAATAACTTTTTTCATCATTTTGTTTTTGACAAAGCTACCGGCCTCCAATGGTGATAAAAAGGACAACCTTACTTAGGATTAGGACAAAGTATTAGGCAGTACTCCTTTATATTTTTTTAATAGTGAGCGCAATTGATTTGAACTTGCGAGTCCACAACTTAGACTTACAGCGTCAACTTTTTGACCATCAAGTAACAATTGGATGGCTTTCTCTACCCTCAGTTTGTCGACATACTCACCTATTGTAATCCCGGTAGTTTTTTTGAATTGGCGTGTAAGATTTCTAGGACTCATATGAACAAGTTCTGCGAGTTGTTCAATTTTCATTTTTTTATCCAGGTGCTGAGCTAGATAATCTTGGGTCTTATGAATACGATTCTCTAAATGATTTCTATACATAAGAAAAACGCTGAGTTGAGGGTCGTCTTCCGTGCGCCGCAAATAGATCACAATCTCTTTAGCAATTTTCGCAGCGAATATTGAACCATGATGTTCTTCTATGACAAATAATGCTAAATCAATGCCGGATGAAACACCAGCACTTGTGTAGATATTTCCAGTTTTAACAAATAGTCTATCCTGCTTTAGGTCAGCTTTTGGAAATCTGTTCCTAAAATCCTCCAAATATTTCCAATGTGTGGTACAACTTTTATCATTTAAAAGTCCAGACTGTGCAAGTAAATATGCTCCTGTGCATACAGAGCAAATTTTAGCACCATTACAATGTTGCTCTACGAGCCACTTAAAAAAGGGCTGGTTGGTTTGGTTGAACTTCTCGTCAAAAATAAGCTCTGCTTCCAAGCCTGGAATAAAGACAATATCATTTTTGGAAAGTTTGAAGCTATCCAGCGCCTCTAAACGACTAAAAAATAAACCAGCACTTGTTATTTCTTCTTTCTGAGAATTTAAGCCAACGAAATGAAGATTGATTGAAGGGTCAAATTGCTTTGCTTCATAAAAAAGATGAGCTGGCCCACAGATATCAAGCAAATGTACTTGAGTAGGAATCACAAATAACACGCGGTAGCTTTGATCAGCAGACATGAATCAAAGCTACCAAAGTATGTATTAATGGGTAAAAAAGTTATGATGAATAAAGTGATTATCGATAAGATTATGTGGTCCGTTAATCGATCAATTTTTCACTTCCTGCATCTTTCTTATTTGCTTGAGAATCATCTTTTTAGGTGTCAGCGGAACCATAGCCATCATAATTCTCTGTGAGAACTTCAGACCAGATATTACATTCAGTTTACCCTTGAGCATAGCATTGTATCCACCTTCGGCAACAACCCGCGCGTTAGCCGTATTCTTGAATAGCTCGGTTTTATCCATGCCGGATACTTTGCCAAATTCTGTCTCCGTGGCTCCAGGCATCAAATTGGAAACAGTCACATTTGTATCATGTAACTCTTCTGCCAATGCATTGCTAAAGGAAGTAACGTAAGCTTTGGATGCATAATAGACAGTCTGAAGCGGTCCAGGAAGCAAACTTGCTGTTGATGAAACATTCAGAATCTTACCTTCATCTCGTGCTACAAACTCTTGTAGAAAATAATGAGTGAGGGAGGTGAGCGCAGAGATATTTAGATTAATCATGTTTATATCTTCCTGAAGATTTCGTTCATGAAATCTACCAACACCACCAAACCCGGCATTGTTGATCAAGTAATCTATTTCTATGCCTTTACTTTTTACTTCACCGTGTATTTCTTTTGCTGCATTGCGTTCTGACAAGTCCTTAGCAATGACATGTACTAACACGCCGTGTACTTTTTCCAACTCATCTTTCAATTCTTTAAGCTTGTCGGCGCTTCGAGCCACAATGACCAGGTTCCCACCTTGCTCAGCATGAATTTGTGCAAACTCCTTTCCAATACCTGAAGATGCTCCTGTTATGAGCGCTGTTTTCTTTTCCATGTTGTTAGTTTTAATAATAAGTGAGTAATCACTTATTTTGAATGTAAAATTTTTATACTTTGTATTTTTGCTTTAAAAATTCGATTGTTTCATCCAGATCAAAATTCTCCTGAAGGATAAAACGCGTAGCTATTCCATCCATTAAGGTTAAAAGTAGATTGGCCTCTTTTTCAGGCTGAAGATATCTGAGTTCAGAAAAAGCTTTAACAAGGGCCTGTTCAACAGCTTCTGTTTTATGTTTACCATAGATTTCCAATTCCCACTTTATCTTAAATTGGAGCTTCCAAAAAGCGATTGCTTCTTTATTTTGACTTGTTTTAGTGATTATCTCTATAAACTTTCTTATCACCTCTTTGGGCTCAG
Organism: Ekhidna sp.; assembly: GCF_039960695.1. Taxonomy (GTDB): domain Bacteria; phylum Bacteroidota; class Bacteroidia; order Cytophagales; family Cyclobacteriaceae; genus Ekhidna. The sequence continues at coordinate 260,721 of NZ_JBDVKP010000019.1, forward strand.
TAGTCATGATGATGTCTGCAAATAGGAGTTTCGCTTGTTCTTCGCCAAGCTGGATAATTGCTTCAAGAAGACCGTCCTTATTGCCGAAATGGCGGAAAATCAACCCTTCTGATACTTCCGCTCGCTTAGCTACCTTGCTTGTAGATGTGCTTCGATAGCCTTCTTCAGCAAATAGTGAAAGCGCTGCTGCTAATATTTTCTCTTGCTTTTCAGTCATAAAAGTGAGTGATCACTTACAAATCTAAAAAATCTTTCTAACTTACCAAGCAATATGAAACTTTTCAAGCGAATCATGTTACTTCTGGTATCCATCATCCTATTAATCATTGTATCAGTTATTGTCTTTTTCAAAGCTGCACCTCAGATAGGAGGAAAGGCTTCTGGTGAAAGGCTAGCTCGCATGGAAAAAGCTCAAAATTATGTAGGCGGGAAGTTTCAAAACACTGTGGAAACGAAAATGGAGATGAGCTTCAAAGATGTTCGCCGAACATTAGCTCATTACTTGTTTGCAGATAAAACATTCAAAAATCCTCAAGAGCCGATTCGTGTACAACCTTTCAATGCCCAGGCCTTTGAACAAGTTCCGGATGACAGTATAGCTTTTACGTGGTTTGGACACTCAACGATTCTGATGAAAATCAATGGAGTCACAATCCTGGCAGACCCGGTAATCGAAGGTCAAAGAGCTTCCATGTTTTCATTTATGGGACCAGAGCGGTTTGACTACTCTCGGCATATCAGTGTCAATGATCTCCCCAATATTGATGCAGTTATTCTTTCCCATGATCATTACGACCACTTGGATTACCCTACTATCAAAGCATTAAATGACAAAGTGAGTCGGTTCTTCTTGCCTCTTGGAGTTGGCGCTCATTTTGAAGAATGGGGTGTGTCAGCTGATAACATTACGGAACTAAACTGGTGGGATGAGATTGAGTTAGAAGGATTGAAACTCGCATTTACGCCAACTAGACATTTTTCAGGCCGCGGATTTGGCGATCGATTTAAAACACTCTGGGGATCATGGGTAATTATAGGAGAAAATAAACGGCTGTATTTCAGTGGTGACAGTGGGTATTTTGAAGGATTCAAAGAAATTGGCGAAAAATACGGGCCATTCGACCTGACCTTTATGGAATGTGGTGCGTACAACGAAGGATGGAGTGAAATTCACATGTTCCCCGAAGAAACTGCACAAGCACATTTGGATGTAAAAGGAAAGCTTTTAATGCCAATCCATTGGGGCAAATTTGATTTAAGCCTGCATTCATGGAAAGAATCTGTGGAGCGTCTATCTCAAAGGGCAGCAGAGGAGAATGTCCGACTTTTTACTCCGGAAGTTGGACAAATGATTTTCCTGTCCGACAGTAATAACCTGGATAAATGGTGGAAAGACTATAAGTAAATCGCTTGTGCTAACTTTAGGAAAACCTAAAGGTCTATCCGATGAAGAGAGTTCTATATTGTTTATTAGCTATTTCCATCTTTTGTACAGCATGTACTTCCAATCCCTCCGAAAAAGTTTCTGTTGAAAAAGTAGAAGCTACCTATGACGACCTCATCACCCTCTTTGCTGAATGGCGCGAGTTTGAAATCCCTCCTTTATTAAATGGAGCTCCTGATTATACCAAAACTACTTTTGATTCCAGACAACCTGAGTTTGCGATGCTTCAACAACGACTCTTAGCTATGGATACTTCCGACTGGACTGTTCCACAGCAAATAGATTGGAAAATCACTAGGGCCGAAATGAACGGCTATGATTTTAATCGACGTATTTTAAAACCATGGGAACGAGATCCCGCCTTTTACAAGTCCGTGTGGACATATCGCAGTGATGTTCCCGCTCATGAAGGGCCTACTCATCATAGAACTACTGAAATTTGGCAATATAATTTTCCATTGGATGAAAATGGTAAAGCACAACTCCTGGCAGATCTTGCAGTAATTCCACCGCTCAATGAACAAGCGAAAACAAACTTAACTGGCAATGCAAAGGATTTGTGGATTACAGGCATTCGCACAATCAGGTTTCAAAGTCAAGTATTGGAAATGCTAAAGGATTCAGAAGAAGTATCGGACGATCAGCAACTAATGGATGCAATTGAGTCTGCTAAGAACTCTACTGATGACTTTGTAAGTTGGCTGGAAGCGCAAGTAGATTCAAAAAATGGCCCTTCAGGAATTGGGAAAGAGAATTATACCTGGTATTTACAAAATGTGCATTTGGTACCATTGACCTGGGACGATGAAGTGATGATTTTGAAACGCGAGTTGGCAAGAGCATGGTCTGCGCTAAAACTGGAGGAACACAGAAACAGAGGTTTGCCCCAAATTGAATCCGTGGAATCAGAAGCAGCCTATGATGCACTTGCTGATAAAGCGGCATCCAGTTTAATGAACTTCCTTAATGAACAAGAAATTGTTACCGTGAAAGAGTATTTTGAACCTGCATTGAGGGAACACTTGGGATCATTCACACCAAAAGAAACACGAAATTTCTTTGCCATTACCGCTCATCACGATCCGCGTCCATTGTTTTCTCATTTCTATCATTGGTTTGAGTTGGCTCGCATGGAAATAGAACCAAATAGCAGTCCAATTCGAAAAGGACCACTGCTCTACAATATCTTCGATAGTAGAAATGAAGGAACGGCAACAGCTGTTGAAGAGATGTTTATGGATGCGGGATTATACGATGATAATCCAAGGGTTCGCGAGATAGTCTATATCATGATTGCACAGCGAGCGGCAAGAGGTTTGGGATCACTGTATGCACATGCCAATGAAATGACGATGGAGGAGGCCGGAATGATTCACTCCGAATACACACCAAGAGGCTGGATGAAAACTGAAAAAGACTTACTTATTTTCGAGCAGCAATTGTACCTGAGGCAGCCAGGCTATGGCACAAGTTACATCACGGGCAAGTATTTGTTAGAAGATGCGATGATGGCTTTTGCTCATAAAAAAGAAAAGCAGAACAAATCATTTGTTCTGCTAGAATTCTTTGATTCACTAAATGCTATTGGAAATATTCCGATTGCATTAGCTAAGGAAGAAATGTTATTTGAAAACTAGGCGTTTTCCTTCGTCTCTTCCTCTTTGATTTCTTCTACTTCTTTCACCTCACTCTCAGGTTGAGCCTCTTCGGAAGCCTCCTCTGCAGTCTCAATCGCATGACGGGTGACTGTAAGTTTAAATTGCTTGTCCATTTTGAACTCATACATAGCTTCTTCCATGAGTTCGTAAGCGGTATTCGATTTCAAAAGTATTTCTAAAAGATCCTGAGCAACAACAGACATTTTAATATTGTTCTGAGCTCTTCGCTTATAGGCTTCAAGTGTGAATGAATGTCCACCACGTTCTTTTGGGTTGAGATCACGAAATTCGTGAGGTATGAATTGATATTCTTGAGGAGATTCAGCAGCATCTCTCATGAGTTTAACAAGTACTGGTTTGTACTTATTCCAAAGAAGTACGTAAAGACTATGATTGACAGGATATGAAGGCATGGTTATTTGGTTTTTTATTGTTTCAGATAGATCTCTGATTCAGAGATCGTACATGGAATGAAGAATCATCAATGATGACTGGTTTATCCGTACGATCAGCCCTCGCCTCTGAACATACCTCCTTCCGCACAGTACAAAGGTAGTGGATTTAATCTATTCCTTATTTCCCAAACTTACCTTTCAGCATGGCTAGCTTAGCTTGTAGATCTCCATCTGGTACTTTTTCTTCTTTTGGGTGGTTTTTTTGCTGATTTCTAGGACGTGATTTTTTCTCACTTCTTTTTACCTGAGGGGCATCGGTTTTCATTGAAAGCGAGATTCTTTTTCTTGGAACGTCTACTTCCAGCACTTTCACAGTTACTTTTTGTCCCAATTTCACCACTTGTGTAGGATCCGAGACAAATGAGTTAGAAAGATGGCTAACATGAACCAATCCGTCTTGATGAACACCTATATCTACAAAAGCACCAAACTTGGTAATGTTCGTCACCACGCCTGGCAAGCTCATGCCGTCTTTTAAATCTGTAATTTCATTCACACCTTCCTGAAACTGCACGGCTTCAAATTGGTCTCTTGGATCCCGTCCTGGACGATCCAACTCATTCATGATGTCTTTCAAAGTTGGAAGCCCAACATCATCATTGACATATTGATTAAGCTTTATTTGCTTTCTTATTTCAGCGTTCGTCATCAAATCCCGAACAGAGGCTTGAGCATCCTTCGCCATCTGTTCTACTGTTTTGTATCGCTCTGGGTGCACAGCACTCTTGTCCAGTGGGTTTTTCGCTCCGTCAATACGAAGGAACCCAGCTGCCTGCTCAAAAGCTTTATCGCCAAGCCTAGGGACTTTTTTAAGCGCTTCTCGAGAATTGAAGGGGCCATTTTCATTTCTGTACTTTACAATATTGTCCGCAATTTGAGGACCTAACCCTGAAACGTAGGTTAGTAGCTGTTTACTTGCGGTATTCAGCTCCACACCTACATTGTTTACGCAGGACATTACTACATCATCCAATGATTTCTTTAACGCATTTTGATCTACATCATGTTGATATTGACCAACACCAATGGATTTAGCATCAATTTTCACTAATTCTGCTAAAGGATCCATCATTCGTCGACCGATAGATACTGATCCTCTTACGGTCACATCTTCATTTGGAAACTCATCACGGGCAACTTCTGATGCAGAATAAATAGAAGCGCCACTTTCATTCACCATGGCCACGATCACACTGGCAGGCAATCCTAATTTTTTCACAAAAGACTCAGTTTCTCTGCTTGCAGTACCATTTCCAATGGCGATTGCTTCTATTTTATGCTTCTCGACCAGATGCTTTACGGTCTCTCCGGCTCGAGTAATGTCTTTTTGCGGTTCGTTCGGGTAGATAGCGGTAAACTCGAGTAGTTTCCCTTGTTTGTCCAGACATACAACTTTGCATCCAGTTCGGAATCCCGGATCAACTGCCATCACAGCTTTTTGACCTAATGGAGCTGCCATAAGCAGTTGCTTTAGATTTTCTGCAAAAACAATTATCGCTTCTTCATCCGCCTTTTTCTTGCTTTCCATCCTGACCTCCGTTTCGATACTCACACTCATCAGGCGTTTGTAACAATCTTTAATTGCGTCCTTTACATGATCACTGGCTTCATTATTGGCCTTCACAAATTGCTTCTCAAGGACTTCAACAGCTTCTTCTTCCTCAGGTGAAATATTCATAGAAAGAAAGCCTTCCTTCTCGCCACGACGAATAGCTAGTAGTCTATGCGAGGGAATTTTATGGATAGGCTCGTCCCACTCAAAGTAGTCTTTATATTTCTGAGCGTCAGTTTCTTTTTCTTTGCTTTTCAAGACTTTAGAAGAAACCACTCCCTTCTTCATAAAGAGCTCGCGTATTTTTTGTCTCGTTTCAGCATCCTCATTGATGGTTTCGGCGACAATATCTCGAGCACCTTGTAATGCTTCATCCTCTGATTCGACTCCTTTTTCTGGATCAATGAATTGTGCAGCTTCTGTTTGAGGATCGAAATTGCCTTGTGCCAATATTTTGAGTGCCAATGGTTCCAAACCTTTTTCTTTGGCTACACTCGCTTTGGTTTTACGCTTTGGTTTATATGGAAGGTAGAGATCTTCCAGAGCTGTCATGGTTTCAGCCGCATTGATCTTCTTCTCAAGCTCCGGTGTAAGCTTTTCCTGTTCTTTGATTGACTTAAGTATGGCTTCCCTTCTTGCGTCCAAATCTCGAAGCTGCTGTATACGGTCTCTTACACCAGCCACCTGCAGGTCATCCAGACTCCCGGTCACTTCTTTACGATATCGTGAAATAAACGGCACAGTGGCTCCTTCATCTAGTAGAGCAACAGTTGCTGTTACTTGTCGGACGCTTATACCTAATTCTTCTGCAATTCTTTCGTCGTGTCTCATTCTGATCTTGAAAATGAGCATCAAAAATAGGAGACGCAATGAATTAAAAATATAGATGTGGAAAACTTCTGAATTTTTCTTCCGTATGACTTATACAAATGTTTATTAAATAGATGTATAAATGGGTGCATTAGAAGAAATGGTTATTTTGATAGCTGCGGCTATGAAGGAAGAAGCATACGCTGTTTCGATCGCGAGAGAGTATACACGAAGGACTTCTCAGGAGATTTCAATACCAGCGATTCATACCGTATTAAAGCGATTGGAAACCAAGGGTTTTGTGAGATCTACCGAATCTGCACCTACTTCTGAACGCGGCGGAAGAAAAAAGCGCCTGTATGAAATTACTACATCTGGATATTCACTCGCATCAGAGCTACGCAATCAGCGCGAGGAATTGTGGTCACTAATTCCAAAGATGTCGGTATGAAAGTGAGCGAAAATTTACCAAGATCCCCACTGGGATTTTTAAGATGGTTTTGTAAAAAAGAACTCATTGATGAAATAGAGGGTGACCTAATAGAAGTCTACAAAGAGCGGTTTGAATCCAACCCACGATCAGCAAAGTTTAGGCTCTGGAAGGAAGTACTACAATCATTCAATCTGAGAAACATCGGAATTATGGAGAAATATCAAAATTGGCATTTGTTTGCCAGGTTAAGCATGGTAAAACAATACGCGAGGGTGTTATTCCGAACGGCCAGAAAGCACAAGGTATATACCTCGATTTCGGTTGCTAGCTTGACGTTAGGTATTACCTGTGCCAGCTTGATCCACTTGTACATTCAGAAAGAGACCAATTTTGATCGCATCTACAGTAAAGCAGACCAGATTTTCAGAATTAATCACAAGAGCGTCACATCAGGAAGGTCTTATGCATATGCACCGCTCCCGATGACTCCACACCTGATTGAAAATTCTGAAGCTGTATTGGATGGTGCAAGAATATTTAAATACAGACGAGCATCACCAATTACGGTGGTTGCAAGTGATAGATCGTTTAACGAGCCTCGACTGGGCTGGGCTGATGCCAATTTTTTTGAATTATTCGATCTTCCTATTATCAACGGAAACAGACAGAACATACTCGATCGACCGAATACAATTGTTTTAAGCGAAACCACCGCAAAGAAGTATTTTGGTGACAAAGATCCTATCGGTCAAATTGTTGAGTTTGGTTCTGCCGAAAAGTACAATTTGGAAGTCGTGGGAGTGTTCCAGGATTTCCCATCAAATACGAGTTTTCAATTCGACCTGATTGCGGGCATTGAAACCTGTAGCCAGATCATGTGGTCTTCCAATCATTTGAATAACTGGCGGAATATGTTTGTCAGTGCATATATAATGGTGAAGCCTGGAAGCGAACAAGAAGTGAGGGAGCAAATTCAAAAGGCTACCACAACATACTTTGACGCTGAATCTACTTCCACATGGGAGGCATCTCTGCAATCACTCACGGACATTCATTTGGGCGAAGCAATGGACATTGGAGAGTGGAGTAGTCACAATGATGAGGAAACACTTATGCTCATGGGAGTCATTGGTGTGATCATCCTTTGCCTGGGTTGCTTCAATTTCACTAACATGATTACTGCACAGGCAGGCCAGCGTACAAAGGAAGTTGGTGTACGAAAAGTACTTGGTAGTCACCGACGGAATATCGCCCAGCAAACCATTTTTGAAACATTGACTTACGTTACAATTTCCGGTTTGCTATCTGTCCTGCTGGTGTATTTAATGTTGCCGAAATTAGGTGTACTGACATCTCATACCTATCTGTTGGAAGAATTGCTGAGACCGGAATTTTATGTTCCATTTCTACTTATTCTTCTTGTTGTTGTAGCTATATCAGGAGCTTATCCAGCGCTATACATTAGCAGAATTGAATCAATTCAATTAATGAAGCAAGCATCAAAAGACGGTGGTGGTGGAATAAGAAATATCCTGGTGACAGCACAGTTTACGATTACTACCGCTTTGATTATCAGTACCGGAATTGTTTACCTGCAGCTACAATACTTAAAAAATAAAAAACTTGGATTCGATGATTCTGTGATTGTAAACATGCCCATTCATAATGATGAAGCAGTAATTCCTAAAATCAACACATTTCGAAATGAGTTAGTCTCATTTGCAGGTATTAGCAATGTAACTGCCGCATCGCATGAAATGCTGACAGATTACACTTACATCACCCAATTTGATATTGAAGGGATTGAAGCAGAGAATCTATGGGAACGATACACCGTGGAGCAAGATTACATTTCCACTTTTGATCTGGAGATCGTAGCTGGAAGAGCATTTGATGGCAGCATTCAGTCAGATTCGACAGCATTTATACTCAATGAAAGCGCAGTAAAAGCTATCAGCATAACACCGGAAGAAGCCATTGGTAAAACAATCACAGATATCAGTCTGGAAAAGACAGGTAAGATTGTCGGGGTAGTTAAAGATTTCCATTTCAGATCACTTCATCATGATATTTCACCTTTTGTGATGTATGTAAATTGGGATCGCCTGGATTATATCTCGGTAAGACTGGCATCAGATAATTTTCAGGAAAACATCAATCACCTGGAAGAAACCTGGATGCAGATATTTGGTGATGGTGTTCCTTTTTTCTTTAGTTATCTGGATCAGCAAGCGGCAGCTATGTACCAGAAGGAGGATAATGAAATGCAGCTGTTCTCCATTTTCAGTATGATCTCAATCACCTTAGGAGCGTTGGGCTTATTTGGTTTCGTATTGTTCACGACAGAAAGAAAATTCAAAGAAATAGGTCTCAGAAAGGTATTGGGTGCAAGTTCCTGGCAGGTAATTGGATTGATAAACAGGAATTTCGTTCGAATACTGCTGATATCATCAATTATCGCTGCACCAATCACATTTCTTCTGATGAGCAAATGGCTTAAGGATTTTGCCTATAGAATTGATCAACCCATTTGGGTTTACCTGGCTACCATCCTGGTTATTTTTCTTATTGGAGGCATTACCGTAAGCAGGACCACTTGGAAGGCTGCTTCTTCTAATCCCGTGGATGCCATTAAGAACGAATAGGATGCCTAAAACCGTTTTTGGGATTCTGCCTCATTAAGAAAATTGATGAGGTAATAAATAGATTTCGTCAATTCCTTTTCGTCGGGAAGGCTGGGGTCTTCAGAAGTAAGATGTGTAAAAAATAGGTCTTCAAGATTGCGACGAATATGTGCTGGCGAGGCAAATAGAAACATATCTTTTAATTCATTGAGTAGTTTTTGATCTGATTCAAACTGTTCGAGTGGGCTCATGGCTATTTTGAGAGTTTATCAATTTTAGATTTCATTTCATTCATCAGCTTTGAATATTTGGTGGCCATGGTTTTGATGTCAATATTATTTCGCTTGTCCTTACAAACTTTCCGAATGTAATCCAGCGTATACTCCGTCCCATACTTTTGATAAAGCAGTTGCTGAATTTTTCTAAAGTCTGATTCCACAAGGTCATGTGTATTTACCAGCGATTTTGACATATTTGTCTAAGATTCTCATACAAAATGTAGTTTTTAACTACAATTGAAACAAGTATCTACGAATTAACGACAAATTGACTATATTCAACAACAATCTTCGATTTATGTGCAAAAAAATGGGATTAAGTCAGCAGCGGCTCGCTGATCTCCTTGATTTTAAGCGCGGAAAAGTTGCAGGATATTTTTATGAGACACAGGCCAAGCCTGACTTCCACCAAAAGCTTTCGGAGCAATTCAATCTTAATCTGGGCAAATTTTTAACACTAGAGATGAACGATTTAAACTTCGAGACTTTTTTCAATCCTTCGGGACCAGCCATTGCAAGCGAACCTGACGAGCACTATGGGAAATCAGGAGCAATAGAGCTACTGCAAAATGCAAAAAATGCTGAAAATGAGGAAGAGCGCAATAAACTGATCAATGAGGCTATTGTACTCTTTGAGCGATTGGCTGATAAAAACAGCGAATTAAAAGACCAATTAATCGAGGCTTTGAAAAAAGGATTCGAGTAAAACGCAATTAAATGCAACTAAAAAGTTGCACATTAGTATCATTGATTTATATTTGCAACTATAAGGTTGCATAATTAAAATTAATTGATATGAAAGACGCACTAACGAAAGAAAAAACATTTGCACACTCCATCGATAAAGTATGGAAAGCGATCACTCAGGGAGAAGAAATTTCAAAATGGTTTATTCAGGCTGATTTCAAACCTGAGGTTGGGTATGAGTATACCTTCACTGCCGCGGAAGAGCATGGCGGAACGCAAATCCGAGGCAAAGTATTGAGTGTATCTCCATACACATTGAAATATTCATGGAGAGTAGGAGATACAGAAGTTGACACCACCGTTTCCTGGATGTTAGAAGAAGCTGATGGCGGTACCAAGTTAACGTTGGAGCATTCCGGGATATCAAATTACCCAGCCGAAGCAGCTACCGAGATGCTGGGTCATTTTGATAAAGGATGGGATGCATGTATGTCGGGACTTATAGAATACCTAACAAATGAAATTAGCCAACCAGCACATTAGCCAAATATTCAAAGCCATTGCTGATCCCACAAGGCGTGAGATTTTTCACGCCCTCGTGGTGGCTAGTGTGGCCATGCCAATTACACAGATATCCGAACAATTTGATATCAGCAGGCAGGGAGTGACAAAGCACATCAAGACATTGGAAGATGCCGGTCTGATAACGATCAGCGCACAAGGAAGAGAACGTTTTTGTCTGGCGGATCCAAAACCACTGAAAATAGTCTACGACTGGCTTGGCTTCTACGATAAGTTTTGGGACGATGCACTGGATCGCCTCGACGATCATTTGGGATAAACCAAACGAAAACTATCTTTGCATCTGAAACGTTTGTTTCAATAAATAGCAAATCAATCGGCTATTTGGTACATTTTATAAAAATATGATGAAAATTGCTCATTAGTTAGTTGAGCGGAACTCATGCCAAAGTCAGTCACATTTGAACGGGATCACGTCATTCAAAAAGTGATGGAGCTTTTCTGGAAGAAAGGCTACAATGGAACATCCATGCAAGATTTGGTCGATGTGACGGGACTCAATCGATCAAGTTTCTATAATTCTTTTGGAGACAAATTCTCACTATTTGAGGAGGCCCTGAAAGCCTACCAGGAGCAGCAGAATGAAATGTTGCAAGAATCTTTTACTCAAGCCAAAACGCCAAAACAAGCAATAATCTCGCTTTTTAAAGGGATAAGCGATGATATACGTTCAGGAAATCAAAAAGGATGCATGTTTACCAGCTGTACTGCCGAACTAGGGGCTGAGGATACACGAATACATGATTTTCTGGTGGAGAATAAAGACAAGGTGGTTGAATCTTTTGCAACACTCATTAAAAATGCACAGGAACAAGGTGAGGTTGATTCCAGAAAAGATGCAGAGACATTGGCTCTTTATTTATTTTCCAGTTTACAGGGATTACGCCTTACCTCCATGATTGAACCTAATCTGGAGGCAGTCACAGAAGAAATCTTAGGAGTTTTATAATTTTTTTCGTCTTATTTGAAACGTTCATTTCAATATATCCGTTATTTGGACTGATCATTTCAAATAAACCTAAATATTAAAATCAAAATGGGAAAATTAGATGGAAAAGTAGCCTTGATTACAGGCGGAAATAGTGGTATTGGATTGGCGACAGCCAAAACATTCATTGACGAAGGAGCTAAAGTGGTAATTACAGGCAGAAGAGAAGAGGCTCTTGATCAAGCCGCCAAAGAAATTGGTGGGGATGTGAAAACCATCCTGGCAGATGCTGCGGATATTTCAAAGACCAAAGAGCTGGTGGAGCAAACAGTTGCTGCGTTCGGAAAGATTGACATTCTATTTGTTAACGCTGGCGTTGCATACTTTGCACCTCACACAGAGATTACCGAAGAGTTTTTTGATTCTCAGTTCAATACGAATGTGAAAGGCCCATTTTTTTTAATTAAAGAAGCAATTCCACATTTAAATGATGGCGCCGTAATTATTGGCAATACATCTATTGTAGGACAAAAAGGATTTGACGGATCAAGTGTATACTCAGCAACTAAAGCTGCATTCAGATCGCTTTCCAGAGTATTGGCGAGTGAATTGAAGGAACGAAAAATCAGAACAGTGAGTGTAGCGCCAGGACCAATTGAGACACCAATTTATAGCAAGTTGGGAATGTCTGAAGAGGAAGTAAATCAAATGGGCCAAGGGTTTGCACAGCAAGTTCCCCTTGGAAGATTTGGATCAGCTGATGAACTGGCAAAAGCTGTACTGTTCCTTGCTTCAGATGATGCATCATATGTTAATGGAATTGAATTGGAAGTAGACGGAGGGTTGAGCCAGGTTTAATTCTAGTGCAATCTGATAAATGAACCATCTATCGAATCGGTAGATGGTTTCTTTTGCTACCTAAACATCGATTTTCTCCAGCGGATATAGGCAATAAGGTAAATTCCAATGACATTCAAAGCAGCAATTGAAATCAGCAGGGTAGAAGGGATTTCAGGTAAAGCCGGACGCTGCAGCTCAAAAGAGAACCCAGTACCAAACTTTATCATTCCATCCTTTATCACTTGAAAGGCTATTGGGGCTTCAATCGCAACTCCGCTGGAGTTTACAAGCAGATAGAGCATCGTAATCGCAAAAGCACTTCCCATCACAATCCATGCCTTTTTGCTGATCACCGGCTCATATTCAAAAGCCTTTGGGTTTACATCGATGCGATGCATCACCTTTTCAGTAATGTTAGAGCTTGGTTGAACCTCACTTGACTCAAACAATCCTTTTAGTAATTCATCTTCTTGATTCATGTCCATCATAACGTTGATTGTTTAACACCCATCTCTTTTAATATTTCAAGTAATTTCTTCCGACTTCTGTGCAAAAGGATCTTCACATTCGAAAGCGTTAGGTCTGTCACATCACAAATTTCTTGTAGTGACAGTTCCTGATAATAAAACAATGTGACTGCCGATCGTTCATCTGGTTTCAACTGCGCAAGCGCACGATTTAACACCTGCTGTCGATCATCCAGGTGAAGGCTCTTTGAAGGTGAATTCACCATATTGCCAGCGCTTGAGTTGGTCACATTATCCAATGAAACCTTGATTGGTACTTTCTTTCGGAAATGTGTGAGACAGTTGCGATGCGCAATGCGAATCAGCCAGGTCGAAAAAGAAGCCTCACCCCGAAATTGATTCAACGAACGATACGCTTTTACAAATGTGTCCTGCACCATTTCCTCCGCATCCTCCCGATTATTCATCAGGTAATTCACATAATTAAAGACCTTAGCTTCATACTTATCCACCAGAATAGCAAAATTCCGCCATTCACCTTTCAGTATGCGATCGATAAGTTCAGCTTCGGTTTTCATGTTCATTTTCAGCTTTGACTACCAAAGCCTACTATAGGTTACGAAATATTTTCATTTTTTGTAACCTGTTTTGACAAGTGGTAGTCAAAGGAGCAAAACAGTAACAATATAAATTATAGATATGGAACCATTAATAGTTTTCCTCGCACTCTTCGGCACCATCTTCGGTATCGCCTATGTGTTTTTGACTACCAGAAATAAAGAACGCCTCGCACTTATTGAAAAAGGAGTAGAAGCTTCACTATTCAAAACAAAAGCTTCAAAATTCTCCATTGCCAAGTTTATCCTCAATATCGCGCTACTCTTTATGGGAATCGGAGCAGGTATATTCATTGGCGATCTACTTGGAGAGAGCCTAAATATGGAAGAAGAAGTAACCATTCCATCGATGCTATTCATCTTTGGAGGCCTTGGACTTGTCACCGGCTTTTTCATCACAAGAAATTTAGAGTCCAAGGAAGATTAGGAAACACACAAACGCGTTGTGTTTAGGGTACGAGATAGCATGGCTTGTGCCCTTTTTTGTTTTCGTAGAGAACATCCAACTTTTCACATCAAATGATATTCGCGCTGTACGCTTTACTTCGTGTTCGCTCCCATCCCGTCTAAGTAGAAAGAGATTTGCCTTGATCTCATTTGTCATGCCGTGCTTGACACGGCACCTCCCCATAATCTAATCGTACCACTCCTCGGACAAATCACTCCACTCAGGATTTTCATTCTCAATTAATTCTATCTTCCATTTTCTTCTCCACTTTTTAATGAGTTCCTCACGTTGAATTGCTTCATTCACATCGTTGTGAGTCTCAAACCACATCAATAAACTCACCTGATATTTCCTTGTAAAAGATTTTAAATTGAGCTTCTGTTTGTGTTCGGACATTCTGCGTTCAAGGTCATTAGTCATACCTATGTACAAAACCGTTCTTGTATAGTTTGTAAGGATGTAAACGTAATAGGTATTGTAGGACATCTCTGTTTAATGTGTCATGCCGTGCTTGACACGGCATCTTCGGGAAGCATAAGCTGTATTTTGAAAGTAGCTAATCATGCTGCGAAAATCAATTTGATACTTGCCAGGTAGACCCATTGTACACATTGATATTGAAGACCTGAGGATACCTGATCAAGTCAGGTATGACCGAACTGTTGGGTAATGCACTCTGTGTCATGCCGTGCCCCGACACGGTATCTTCCAGTACAACCTCCTTTATATTTCTTAAATGAAGATACCTGATCAAGTCAGGTTTAGCCGAATTGTTGGATGTAGTACTTGTCATGCCGTGCTTGACACGGCATCTTCATTCAATCAAGTGCGTTTGGCAGTAAGAGTCATACTAACTTCGCCAAATGTCCTTCGATCCAAAATCCATAGACCTCCCAATTGTAGAAATTCTTGCTGAAGTTAAAAGTCAACTTCAGCAGGAAAACACCCTCATTGTGCATGCACCTCCCGGAGCTGGAAAGAGTACACTTATCCCCATCGCGCTCATGGAGGAGGCCTGGCTGAAAGGACAAAAAATCATCATGCTAGAGCCGCGTCGGCTGGCTGCACGTTCCATTGCCATGCGGCTTTCTGAACTCATTGGAGAGAAAGTGGGAGAGACTGTTGGTTACCGCATTCGTTTTGAAACAAAGGTGAGTGAGGCAACAAAAGTAGAAGTGGTTACTGAGGGAATACTTACTCGTATGCTTCATGGCGACAATACGCTCGAGGGTGTAGGCCTCGTGATATTCGATGAATTTCACGAACGCAGCATCCACGCGGATGTAGCGTTGGCGCTTTGTCGCGAATCGCAACAGGTACTTCGGCCAGATCTGAAAATCATGATCATGTCTGCCACACTAAACATGCCGCAGCTTACGCAATCTTTGAAAGCACCTGTCGTAGAAAGTAAAGGCCGGCAATATCCGGTAGATATCATGTACGTTGGGGATCAGGATCAGTTCATGATTCCAGAGATGACCGCAAATACGGTTGTCAAAGCTTCCAAAGTGCATGAAGGAGACATATTGGTATTTATGCCGGGGCAAGGCGAGATCACCAAGTGTGCAGGTATTTTAAAGTCCAAACTAGGTGGATTTTCCATCCATCCATTGTATGGGCAGCTACCTTACAACAAGCAAAAGGCAGCGATACTTCCAGATAGAGAGGGAAGAAGGAAAGTGGTTCTGGCTACCAATATTGCAGAAACCAGCTTAACCATCGAAGGAATCAAAGTGGTGGTAGATACGGGTTTTGGACGAACGATGAAGTGGGACCCAAAATCCGGACTTTCACGTCTGGAAACGGTTCAGGTATCCAAAGACTCTGCAGACCAACGTGCTGGGCGAGCGGGCAGACTCAGCCCGGGTGTATGTTACCGTATGTGGTCAAAAATTGCAGATGGTCGACTCCAGGAACATCGCACTCCTGAAATACTAGAGTCAGACCTTTCATCCTTAGCATTGGATCTGGCCAGTTGGGGGATCACTGATCCGTTGAGTCTAACGTGGCTATCTCCACCACCAAGAGGAGCCTGGCAAGCAGCTGTGCAGACGCTGCATGAAGTAGAAGCGCTGGAAAATGGACGAATCACAGCGCACGGCAAAGAAGTGCATCGATTGCCTTGTCATCCCAGGCTGGCTCACATGATGCTAATGGCTGAAGATGAAGGATTGGTCAGCCTGGCAGCAGATGTAGCTGCGTTGCTCGAAGAGCGAGATCCTCTGGGCAGGGAAGCAGGCATCGATATAAACAGTCGGATTGAAGCGCTGAGAACACACCGTAGAGAAGATCGCAAAGGAGGACGCTTCGACCGTATCGAAAAGATTGCAAGTTCGTACCGTCAGCTGTTTAATGAGGAAGTCGACAATGATTCCTTTGATTCTTATGAAACAGGCCTACTCCTCACACACGCCTTTCCTGAACGAATTGCTTTTGCACGTCCTGGCAACAATGCCCAATTCAAACTAGCCAATGGACGCATTGCTATGGCTGGACATAAAGACGACCTGGCTCATGAATCATGGTTAGCCATTGCAAACCTTGATGCACGCGATGGCATGGGTAAAATCTTCATGGCTTCTCCACTTAATCCCAAAGATTTGGCAACACGTGTGAAAGAAGTGGAAGTAGTAGAATGGGACACTGAAGATGGCGGACTGAATGCCAGCATGGATTTACGAATCGGCAGCATTGTACTCAAGTCTGTACCGCTCCCAGATCCGGACCCGTCACACTTGAAAGACGCCATCGTTCAGGCAATCAAGCGTGAAGGGCGTACACTTCTGGATTGGAATGAAGACGTGGAGCAATTGCAAAACAGGGTTAAAAGCTTAAAAAAATGGGAGCCTACAAACGAATTGCCTGATCTCAGCACAGAAACTTTATTGATGACCAATGAGGAGTGGTTGGCTCCATATCTGGATGATGTAAAGAACCCAAGAGACCTGAAGAAGATCAATCTCTATGATGTGTTGCTTCACTCCATGTCTTATGAAAAGCAGCAAGAGTTGCAGCGTTTGGCTCCAGCCAAAATGGAAGTGCCCAGTGGTTCCAGTATCAAAATCATGTACCGGGACAATGGCGAAGCTCCAGTTTTAGCTGCGCGCATTCAGGAGCTGTTTGGTATGGCCAAAACACCGACAGTAAATGATGACAAACAACCTCTACTCATTCATTTGCTCTCTCCAGGTTTCAAACCTGTGCAGGTGACATCCGATCTGAAAAACTTCTGGAATGAAACCTATTTCGAAGTTCGTAAAGACCTCAAAGGTCGCTACCCCAAGCACCACTGGCCCGACGATCCCTGGACGGCTGATGCGGTGAGAGGAGTGAAGCCGCGTGGCGGCAGCAAGTAATTTTTCTGTCATGCCGTTCTCCGAGACGGCATCTTCCACTACAACTTCCCCGATGTTTCTTAGATGAAGATACCTGATCAAGTCAGGTATGACTGAATTGTTGGATGGTGCGCTCTATGTCATGCCGTTCTTCGAGACGGCATCTTCAAGTACAATCTCCCTGATACTTCTTAGATAAAGATACCTGATCAAGTCAGGTATGACACATCATAATATAAGTGCGGACTACAAATTAGAGGATCTCCCCCAAGGCCTCTACACAATGCTCATTTTCCTCAGGCTTGCCTACAGAGATGCGTATGCAATGGCTGATTGGGTCGTAGAGTGGACGGACGAGCACGCCGCGCTGCATGAGCTTCTCAAAAATCTGCATCACTTCTTCCTTGTCTTTCCAGACTGTCATGATGAAGTTGGCATAGGAAGTCACATACTTGATGCCCAGGCGATCGAACTCTTTGTAAAGGTACTTGAGCTGCTTGGTGTTGTTGTCTATTGTTTTCTTCAGAAATGCCGTGTCGTTTAGCGCGCCCATGCCTGCCGCCTGAGCCATTGCCGTAGGCTCGAAGGTGAGCTTTACCTTATTCAATGCATCAATGATTTTTTCATGTCCAATCCCAAAACCCAGACGCACGCCTGCAATACCATAAGCTTTGCTGAATGTGCGGAGTGTCAAGATGTTTGGATAATCCATCTTCAGTGAGTTTGGAAAGTCGGGATTTAAAGCTTCCGAATATTCGAAATAGGCTTCATCGACGATCACAAGTATGTGGTCAGGAACGTGCTGCATGAAGTTGTCCAACTCGTCCTTGGTGATCATTGTACCTGTAGGGTTATTGACGTTAGCCAGGTAAATCACTTTGGTGTTTCGTGTAATTCTATTCTTGATGGCTTCCAGGTCAAACGCATAATTGGGAGTCATAGGCATGGCTACACATCGCACATTGTTGATCCGTGCCCAGTTGTAGATAATGACAAAGCCTCCTTCGGAAGTAAGAAACTCATCTTCGCCGGTGCATACAGCCCGAATGGTTTGCATGAGCACAGATTCAGACCCATTTCCAACGAAGATCTGTTCAGGTTTCTTGTCGTACTTTTTTGCAAGTGCCTCCTTCAGGTCTCTACTTACTGGATCGGGATAGTAATTGATAGATTCATAGGCATCAATCACCGCTTGCTTAGACTTTGGTGAATAGCCGAGTGTATTTTCGTTGTTCCACAAAATGGCCACCTTGTCCCATCCATATTCCTCTTTCAGCTGAGGGATGGTTTTACCAGGCTGGTAGCTTTTAATCGCGGCGATGTGATCAGGTATCTGTATGTTCATTCTTAGTGATTGGCGATTTTGGTTAATCAATTGATTGGTGAATTAGTGTATCTATATAACGCATTTACTGGTCAGCTGATTAATTATTATCTATTTAACTAATATCCCAATTCTCTTGTTTTCGAAAGACTACTCCTTTAAACAAGCCGACAAGCTCTTCTCCTCGCGTAACTCTCACAATGTACTGTCCCAAACTCTTGGATATGCTTTCTTTTTCAGCTGTTGCTATAAGTTCATCTCCTTCAAAAATAGGCTTGACGTGATTAATGGATGTCTCAATTGAAACTGCTTTTTGTCCATGCGAATTGGACGCGAATGCAAAAGCTGAATCGGCCAATGAAAATGAGA
Source organism: Ekhidna sp. (assembly GCF_039960695.1). Taxonomy (GTDB): domain Bacteria; phylum Bacteroidota; class Bacteroidia; order Cytophagales; family Cyclobacteriaceae; genus Ekhidna. The sequence continues at coordinate 279,572 of NZ_JBDVKP010000019.1, forward strand.
TGCCTCCATGCGCTACCAGGTGACCGTTTAGCATTTCATTACGTACTGTCATTTTGATTTTAGCAAACCCTTCTTTCACCTCCAACACCTCCACACCGAGCCATTGGCTAAATGTGTCCTTGGTCATCATTTCGGATACTATTTTTTCTGACTTGGTCATTTGTTGATTGCTTTATTAGTAACAGTTAACTAGTAAATCAGTCGCTCAGGCTTGTGCGCTGGACTCGTTAACTAATTTACTAATCAACTATAAAATCTTTGATTTTCTTTGTTCATTCTCCTCAACAGCGGACTGCACCGGTAACGATCTTCCCGATACTCCTCATAAAGTGCATCTAGTTTTTCTACACACCAGTTGATACCTTTTTCGTCCGCCCATTTAAGTAAACCTTTTGGATAGTTGACACCTTTGGTCATGGCAGTATCAATATCCTCGCGACTGGCAATGTTCAGGAATAATGCATCCGCTGCTTCGTTAATAAGCATGACCAATGCACGATTGAGGATTTTATTTCCAAGCACCTCGTCCTTTGCAGGTTCTGGCTTAGTTGCCCCCTCGGCATAGTTGTAATAGCCTCTACCGGACTTTCGCCCAAGGAATCCGGCTTCTGACATACGTTTCTGTGTGAAGGATGGTCTGTATCGAGGGTCGTAGAAGAAGGATTGGAATACAGTTTCGGTTACCGTGTAGTTGATGTCATTGCCAATGAAGTCCATCAGCTCGAAAGGACCCATTCGAAAGCCTCCCAATTCTTTCATCGCCCAGTCAATGGTGGCAAAGTCTGCAATGCCTTCTTCGTACATCCGCAAAGATTCGCCGTAAAATGGACGTGCCACACGATTCACAATAAAGCCAGGTGTGTCTTTAGCTAAAACGGTCAACTTCTTCCAGCTATCTACCCATTCTTTTGCCTGCTTGGTGGTTTCGTCTGCTGTCTGCACAGCAGGGATGATTTCTACCAACGGCATCAAAGGTGCCGGGTTGAAAAAGTGAATGCCTACAAACCGGGACGAATTCTCCAAAGATGCTCCGATTGAAGCAAGGGAAAGAGAACTTGTGTTTGAGGCTATGATGGTATCCTCACGTACGATTTTTTCTACTGCAGCGAAGACTTTTCTTTTAATGTCAATATTCTCTACAATTGCCTCAATGACTAAGTCTGAGTCTTCGAAATATTGTTGATCGTCTGTAAAGTCAATTCGACCCAAAATTTTATCAGCTGTGGCCTGATCTATTTTTTCTTTTTCCACCAGTCGATTCATGACTTTCACCAGACTAGCAGATGATTTTTCTAATATCTCCTGGTTGGTGTCGTTGATCACTACATCCCATCCTGCAGTAGCAGCTACTTGTGCTATGCCAGTACCCATAGTACCAGCTCCTATCACGCTTAATTTTGGCATTATTCTCCTCTAAATTCTGGTTTTCTTTTCTCTATGAAGGCATTTACACCTTCTTTATAATCATAAGTTTCTGTGGCCTTAAACTGCCATTCTTTCTCCATTTCCAGCTGCTGATCCAGATTATTTGTAAATGATTGATTGAGCAAATGCTTGGTATAAGCCAATCCTTTAGTAGGCATGTTGGCTAATTTCTGAGCAACACCCTGTGCCTCCTCCATGAATGTATCATCACTCACCACTTTGTAGATCATTCCTATTCGCTCAGCTTCAGTTGCTGATACTTTATCTCCCAGCATCATCAGCGCAGATGCTTTTCCAAAGCCAATGATTCTTGGTAGGGTGAAGGTTCCTCCACTGTCTGGTACTAAACCAATCTTGCTGAAGGCTTGGATGAATGAGGCAGACTCGGCAGCCACAACTACATCGCAAGCCAGAGCAATGTTAGCGCCAGCACCTGCCGCCACTCCGTTTACAGCTGCAATGATTGGTTTTTCAATACTTCTAAGTTGCCTGATGATAGGATTGTAATGCTCGTCGACGATTTGCTCAATTTCCAGTCCATTATCAGCTATAGCTTCCTGAAGGTCCTGTCCGGCACAAAATGCTTTACCCTTTCCTGTAAGCAAAATGGCTCGTACTTGAGGATCTTTGGCATAATCGTCCAGTGCTTTTTGAACCGCTAATGCAAGCTCTTTATTGAAGCTGTTGAATACATCCGGCCGGTTGAATGTCAGGATGCCGAGGTTGTCTTTTTTTTCAGTGATTAGTGACATGGTTAATTAGTTGATAGGTAATTAGTAGTTCAGGTTTCTGATTTACGTTTCTTTAAATAGTTGATATAACCATTTATCATTTTAGTTAACTCCTCATACAATGCAACAAGTTCATTGAAAACATCTTGCTGAATGTAATTTTCATCTAATGCGACAGTCAGGTGATCAAAAGTTTCAAGAAGACTTCCTCTGGCAATTCTGCAAAATTGAATATTTTCCTGAAAATGAAATCGACCATGACCTTCTGCAATATTAGCGGTTACAGACCTTGATGACCTAATTATTTGATCAACAAGTTTGAACTTTTCGTATGAAGGGAAGCATTTGGTAAGTTGTGAAATTTCAGTTCGAAATAGTCTGGACTTTTTCCAGATTTCGAGGTTCGTAAGTTTCATTATCAGCCTGTTTAGTGTTTAAATGGCTGGTGGTAGGTTAAAACTAATTAACTAATCCACTACTAATGGCACTTGAAGTAATCGAAAGGCTCCAGGCAGTCATTGCACTTAAACAGTGATTTACAGGCGGTGGATCCAAATTGGCTAAGTAGCTGAGTGTTTTGTGACCCACACTGTGGACACTCAATCTCTTCTGGATTGGTTGGGTTTGGTGGAGCTATTCCATATTCCTTGAGCTTACGTTTACCATCTTCTGTCATCCATTCAGTGGTCCATGCAGGAGAAAGTACAGTGGTAATTTTAAACTGATTAATGCCTTCTTTTTTCAAGGCGTTATTAATCTCCTTTTCAATCTCAAGCATTGCCGGGCAACCGGAATATGTTGGTGTGATGATAACTTCAAGTGTGTCTTCTTCAATAATCACGTCTCTGACAATCCCTAAATCCATGATGGAAATGACCGGAATTTCTGGGTCGGTGACATTTTGGAGTAAATCGAGAATATGATCTTTATCAAGTACCATTAAACGAATTCATAATAGGTGGTATAATCCTTAAAGCCAAACTTCTTGTAAATGTTATGGCCATCTTCCGTTCCTTGAAGAATGGCATTTCGGTAACCTAAATCCTTTGCCATATTTAATGCAAATGTCAGTAGGGTAGTTCCAATCCCTTTCCCTCTATATGCTTCGAGCGTTGCGAATCCATAAAAACCTACGGTTTCATGATCTGAAGGAAACAGTTCTACGCTTGAGACTGGCTTGTCTTCGTGATAGTATATGTACAGTTTGATGTTATTGTTAGGGTCAAGGTAGTGCGTTGCTGTTCGACTGTAGTAGTTAATTACATTCTGATCTGGTGGAGACCAATTCTGCGCTATGACGCGAGAATAGGTAGTCAGAGATTCTTCATCGTCAACACGTCTGATATTTAGATGATTTACATTTTCTACGTATTGATAGTTTTCAAACTTCAAAGCCATACCAACTTCACTTGCTTGCTCGGTAATCGCATTGCTGCTTAAAAGAGTTTTTACGTTTTGCCTTAAACTTTCTTCATTTGCCCAGATGCAGTAATCTAGTTCTCTCGATTGAAAATAAATAAGGGCCTCACTGAGTTCTTTTGCAGTAAGCTCGGAATGGTGAATGTAGATGATGTTAAATGTATCGCAGGATAGGCCGCTATCTATATAGGTGAGATGAGGTAGACAATGGACTTTCATCCCTTCTGCCAGATCCGGAATTCTTGAGACGTGTTCGTGGAAATTATTTGAAATTTCGAATTTCACCTTCTTCAGAAATTAGTTAAAGCATTAATAGTTGAATTGTACTGTTGTCTACTTCACAAATACAACTTATTACTAATCAACTAAATATCACCATTCCAATCCTGGGTATGCTCTCTGTAGGAACTGAAGATCTGCAAGGATATAGCCTAAATGTTCACTATGTCGCCCGTCTTTACCACCTTCATGTGCATACGTGCTTTCAGGCACCTCAAGAGTAGCTTCTGTAAGTACATCTTTGATTTTAGCTTCTCTCTTTTCCTTTAAGGCAGTCAGGTCCACACCATATCCAGCTTCAAGTGCTTTAATTTCTGTTTCATTGGGTTTGATGAGCTCTCCTGCATACGACCAGAGTTCTTCTACCGCCGCTTTCATACGATTGTGACTTTCTTCGGTACCATCTCCCAATCTGATTACCCAGTCGCTACTCCACTTAATGTGGTAAAGCGCCTCTTTGTGCGATTTGGCTGCAATTGCTGAAAGTCTCTCATCTGAGCTGCTCATAAGTGCTTCTAGAAAAAAACAGCTATAAGTATCGTATAGAAACTGTCGAAATATGGTCTGTGCGAAATCTCCGTTTGGTTGTTCAACAAGTAAAACATTCCGGTATCCCCAGGCATCTCTCATGTATGCGATATCGTCTTCAGACTTTCCGTCACCTTGAATCTCAGCTGCATATTGATAGAGCATGCGCGCCTGCCCAATCAGATCCAAACTGATATTTGTCATTGCAATGTCCTGCTCAAGGATAGGTCCGTGACCACACCATTCACCGAGTCGCTGACCAAGGATAAGGCAATTGTCTGCGTGTTGCAGTACGTAGTTATATTTAGTTAAATCAGTCATTAGTTAATTAGTAACTAGTCCTATCATAAAAGTTATTAGCTGTCGCAATCACACTGAGTACTACTGACTAATCAACTTATTACTTTTTTTTACATGTGTTTCACTTCGTCTGGCAAATCATAAAATGTGGGGTGACGATACACCTTGTCTTTTGCTGGTTCGTACAATGGATCTGAATCGTCTGGATCTGAAGCCGTGATGTATTCAGACTTTACAACCCATATACTCACTCCCTCATTTCTCCGAGTATATACATCTCTAGCGTTTTGAATTGCCATTTCTTCGTCAGTGGCGTGGAGGCTACCTACATGCTTGTGGTTGAGTCCTGCTTTGCTACGTATGAATATTTCCCAAAGTGGCCAATTTTTCATTTTCTTGATATTTGATCACCCCAAACTTGTTTCAGGGTCTGTTTTAAAAATTCTTTAAGATAGAAACTGAGTCAGCATATCAAACAAGCGATTAAGCGGCGGCTTGTCGTTTTGCTTTTTTCTCAGCGTGTGCAGCAGCAGCTTCCCTTACCCAAACACCTTTGTCGTAGGCATCTCTTCTCGCGTCAACACGCTGCTTATTGCATGGTCCATTTCCTTTAATCACATTGAAAAACTCCTCCCAGTTGATCTTTCCAAAATCGTGATGACCTCTTTCTTCATTCCACTTCAAATCTTCGTCCGGAATGGTTATTCCCAAAAGATCAGCTTGCGGCTTTGTAGCATCTACAAACTTTTGGCGTAGTTCGTCATTTGTAAATCGCTTGATTCCCCAGCGCATAGATTGCTCTGTATGCGTTGATGCTTCGTCGGTTGGTCCAAACATCATTAATGACGGCCACCACCATCTGTTCAGCGCATCTTGCGCCATTTTCTTTTGCTCTTCAGAGCCTCGGCACAACGTGAGCATTATTTCAAAGCCTTGTCTTTGGTGGAAAGATTCTTCCTTACAAACACGCACCATAGCTCTTGCATATGGTCCATAGGAAGCTCTACATAGCGGCACCTGGTTCATGATAGCTGCACCATCTACCAACCAACCAATGGCACCCATGTCAGCCCAGGTTAAGGTTGGATAATTGAAAATGGAAGAATATTTGGCTTTACCTGAATGTAAGTCTTGAAGGAGCTGATCTCTTTCTACTCCTAGTGTCTCGCACGCACTATATAAGTATAGGCCATGTCCAGCTTCATCCTGTACTTTAGCTAATGCCGCTGCTTTCCTTCGCAAAGTAGGCGCTCGTGATATCCAGTTGGCTTCAGGCAGCATGCCTACAATTTCTGAGTGTGCATGCTGTGAAATCTGACGAATTAATGTCTTGCGATAATTCTCCGGCATCCAATCTTTTGGTTCTATTCGAACGTCCTGATCTATCTTCTCATTAAATCGATCTTCTAAACTCTTAATATCCATCTTCTAATCCTTTGTTTCAAAGTTACTTAACACGTTTGAATTACCCTTTGTTAGACTGTCAAACATCAAAATTCAGCTTTACTTTGTTTGTTTTTGGGTAAGACTGGCAGCTGAGGACTAAACCCCTTTCCAGTTCGTCGGGTTCCAATGCGTAATTCACATCCATTTCTACTTCTCCTTCTTCAATTTTACACACACATGTGCTACATACACCACCCTTGCAAGCGTATGGTAAATCAGCTCCATTGTCAAATGCAACATCCAGTATAGACTTGTCTGAATCATATGGAAAGGTCATGCTATTCCCGTCTAAAACAACCGTAATTTCCGCGCGTGCTTTTTCATGTGTTATTTCCTTTTCTTTAGCACCCAGTTTACCAACAGGAGAAGTGAAAAGTTCGAGGTGAATTCGATCGTCCGGGACACCTAATTTTTTAAGCTCACTTTGCACCGCAAGCATCATTTCTTCAGGACCACAAGTGAAATAGTGATCTACTGCTTCGGTGCTGAAAAACAAACGAGAATATGCCTGTATTTTCTCTGAATCAATCCTCCCATTAAATAGATCTGATTCTTGCCGTTCTTTGCTGAGAATATGATATAAGCTGAATCGACCCATGTATCGATTTTTCAAGGCTTCAAGTTCTTCCTGAAAAATGATAGTGCTGGTTCTTCTGTTTCCATAAAATAGGGTGAATTCACTTTCAGGCTCTGTTCGCAAAGTTGTTTCAATGATTGATATAATCGGAGTGATCCCACTCCCACTCGTAAAAGCAACGTAAGAGTTGGCGTTTGAAGGATCTAAAGGCACATAAAAATGACCATGAGGTGGCATTACCTCAATTTCATCACCCACTTTTAGTTCATCGTTTGCAAAAGTAGAAAAAGCACCACCCTCCAGTTTTTTGATTGCAACAGTCAAAATTTCATCTATCGGACATGAGCATATGGAATAGGATCTTCGGGTATCTTCTCCATTGAGGTCTTTCTTTAGGGTAAGGTGTTGTCCCTGAGTGAAAGAAAAATCATTCTGCAGTTCGTCCGGGATTTCGAATGTCACAGCAACGGATTCTTCCGTGGGCCTTGTTAGTTCTTTTACCTTAAGTGTATGAAATTTTGCCATATTGAATTTTTGAATCGAGCAAAGCTAACCATCGAAAGTAATTTTTATGGTCAATTTATCTCAAGCTTATGCTTGATTTTTGTCACCTTCTCCACCACACGCTCTTCTAGTGGATGGCTAAATAAATAATACTTATCTCCCTCACCTGTCTTCAAATATGCTCTGTACTCATGATTTGCGATTATGTTTTGCTTGTTGGAAAGCGAATACATGGTCTGCTTGGTCTTTACTTTATTGATAAAAATCTTTTCAATACTATCATACTTGGATGGCTTACCTAGTTTACGTCCCATGGTCCAAACACCATCAAAAATGGTTTTATTATCCTCATTGATGATAATGACATTAGTGGCAAACCATATGGCTGGGAGAATGGTCGAAATAGCCATTGCCACAAGTATTGACCATGGCTCTGGCAACCAATCCATCAGCTTGATAGTTAGGACCACTGTAGCCACCACTGCTACAAACCGAATAGGCAGACTTACTGCTTTTCCTTTATTTATTCGAATAATTTTCACTGATGATCGAAAGTACCAAACTATTTTCGTAGTTGGCAGTTTTTTTCAACTATGAGGGAGTTAGCTCTTTTTCCATTAAATATTGTGGCCTTCCCAAATGAAGCGGTCAACTTGCACATTTTCGAACCTCGATATAAGGCATTGATTAATGATTGTTTGTCTAAAGAATTGACATTTGGAATTCCTTCCTTTGTATTAAACAAAATCGATCTGGGTACAGAGCTGGAAATCGTTGAAGTGACAAAAAAATATGATGATGGTCGCATGGACATCAAGACAAAAGCTTTAAGTGTGTTCAAAGTGGATGAGTTTTGGAATCCGTGGGGTATTAATGAATACGCCGGAGGGAAAATTGAATACATACCTACAAGTGATGAAGCTACCGATTTGAGTTTGCTTTATCAATTCAAAGAAATGGTAGCTAAGCTATTTGTTTGGCTTGGAGAATTGGATGCGCCAGACATTTCAACCATCACCTCCGTCTATGATATTGGACATAAGATTGGTCTGAAACCTGAGGAGGAATATTCCCTATTGGAAATGCTAACTGAGAATGACAGGCTGAGATACGCCTTGAAACATTTAGAAAATCTCCTTCCTGCTTTAGAACGAGCCCAAAATGCGCAGGAACGAATAAAGCAAAATGGACATTTCAAACATCTGGATCCATTGAAGTTTTAGCGATTGATTTAAGTCTGTAGCTTTAGATATCTCATAGATTCCGTGTAATTTCCCATCATGATCGAAATCAGTGGATTTGGAACAGTTCTACTATTCTTTGTTGGAGGAATCGCCTTTCTATTGGTGACACTACTGCTGGGCAAAATTCTACGTCCAAACAGACCAACTCCTGAGAAGCAGACAACTTACGAATCTGGAGAAGAACCTGCTGGCTCAGCGTGGGGACAGTTTAATGTTCGATTTTATATAGTGGCATTGATTTTCTTATTATTTGAAGCCGAACTTGTTTTCCTGTTCCCATGGGCTAGTGTTTTTGGTGATGAAAATCTGGTGGCTCAAACAGATGGGTTGTGGGCTAAATTTTCGATGATTGAGACATTTATTTTTGTTGGAATCCTGCTGGCAGGACTTGCATATGTATGGGTAAAAGGTATGTTGGAGTGGGTTCGACCTAAGCCAAAGGCTTCAGATTATCAGTCACGTATCCCGTCCAATGCTTACAATAGATACAAATGAGTGCAGAAGAACAAACCATTGGTGGACTTAAAACAGGTGAAGGAGGAATCATCATTTCTAAGCTAGACGACCTCCTAAACTGGGCGCGCTTAAGCAGTCTATGGCCAGTAGGTTTTGGCCTTGCTTGTTGCGCCATAGAATTTATGTCTACTGCATCTTCCGCTTATGATTTAGATCGTTTCGGAGTTATCCCACGAAATTCTCCCCGACAAGCAGACGTAATGATTGTTTCCGGAACAGTGACTTTTAAAATGGCGGATCGTGTAAAAAGACTTTATGAACAAATGGCTGAACCTCGATATGTAATATCTATGGGATCCTGTGCCAATTGTGGAGGTCCCTATTGGGAGCACGGATATCATGTGGTTAAAGGAGTGGACCGAGTGATACCTGTTGATGTATATGTACCTGGATGTCCTCCGAGACCAGAAGCACTTATTGGTGGATTTTTGAAGCTTCAGGAGAAAATCAGAACAGAATCTGTGCTGCAGCCAAAGGCATTGGAAAAAATAATGAAAAAAGATGCTGTTTGAAGAAATTAAGTCTTTGGTCCAAAATGAACTAGCTGGAGCAATCATTGACGAAGATCAGGATGCAACTCCAAAAGCATTAATCATTTCAAATCAGTTTATACATAGGGTTTGTGATTTTCTCCATGCCAATGAAAAAACTTATTTTGATTCTTTGTCATGCCTGACCGGACTAGACAATGGAGAAGAAAAGAATTCCATCGAGGTAGTTTATAACCTTTACAGTATTCCATATGACTATCATTTAATGCTAAAAGTGGAATTATCCAGGCAGAACCCTGAGGTAGATTCTGTCTCAGATATTTGGAAAGCAGCCGACTGGCATGAACGTGAAGCTTATGATTTGGTAGGTATTCATTTCAAAAATCATCCTGACTTAAGAAGAATTCTACTCCCGAACGATTGGGAGGGTCATCCACTAAGAAAAGACTATGTGGAGCAAGAGAAGTATCATGATGTTATTGTTAAATGGAAAAGTGAAAATGAATAATGCAGAATGAGTTCTCAATTGTCCAATAGCAATTCTCCATTACATAAGTCAGAACCTTTGAAATACAAAGAGTCCGACCTCAAGACTGAGGAGATGATCATTAATCTCGGGCCTCAGCATCCTTCAACCCATGGCGTATTGCGCCTTGAAGTAGTTACTAATGGTGAGATAGTAGTAGATGTAGTTCCGCACATGGGCTATCTACATCGTTGCTTTGAGAAGCATGCCGAGTCTTTAAGCTTCAATCAGACAATTCCATACACCGATCGAATGGATTACGTTGCTGCCATGAACAACGAGTGGGCTTTTGTAATGGGAGTGGAGCGAATGCTGGGAATTGATGAAGCGATTCCTAAGAGGATAGAATACATTAGAGTCCTTGTCGCTGAACTGAATAGAATTGCATCACACTTTATTGCAATAGGCACGTATGGAATGGATATTGGTGCATTCACTCCTTTTTTATGGATGATGCGAGACAGGGAGCATATCTTAAGAATGCTTGAATGGGCAAGTGGAGCACGTATGCTTTACAATTACATTTGGGTTGGAGGCTTGTTTTATGACCTGCCCATAGGTTTTGAAGAAAGGGCTAAAGAATTTGTGAATTACCTGAAACCAAAGCTGAAAGATTCCGAAACACTTCTTATCAACAATAAAATATTCATTGAACGAACAGCCAACATTGGTGTACTCCCCGCTGACCTGGCAATCAATTATGGCATCAATGGTCCAATGCTCAGAGGTTCTGGTTTGAAGTATGACCTTAGAAAAGTAGACGGTTATAGCGTGTATCCTGAAATTGATTTTGACGTCCCTGTAGGAACAGGAAAGATGGGAACGGTTGGGGACTGTTGGGATCGCAATTGGGTCAGATATCAAGAGTGCTGGGAGTCAATTAGAATCATTGAGCAGTGTGTTGAGCAGTTGCTAGGTGAGCATAAGCGGACCAAGGATTTTGATCCGAGAGCGATGGTTCCTAAAAAAATCAGACCGAAAGCTCAGGATTATTATGTAAGAGCTGAAAACCCAAAAGGTGAGTTGGGCTTCTTTTTTAGAACTGATGGAAGAGCTGACCAGCCGTTAAGGTGCAAAGCCAAATCTCCAAGTCTGAGCAATCTTTCTGTAATCGCTGAGATAAGCAAAGGATGCATGCTAGCAGATTTGTTTGCTATCTTAGGTTCAATGGATTTAAATATGGGAGAAGTAGATCGCTAGTCGATATGAAAATACTTAGCTCGCAACAGATAAGAGAAGCAGATCAATATACTATAAAGCACGAACCAATTTCCTCTATCGATTTAATGGAGCGTGCCAGCAATGCTTTTGTCAATAAGTTCCTGGGGCTTCATCCGGAAAAGAAATTGGTTTATATTTTTTGTGGAACAGGAAATAATGGTGGTGATGGATTGTCGATTGGTAGACTCCTAACCGGAAGAGGTTGGAAAGTACATGTTTACATAGTAGGTGATCCTGAAAAGGGGACTGATGATTTTAAGATCAATCTTGAAAGGCTTAAGTCTTTTGAATCGATCGGCAGGATTGATGACTTTCCTAACATTCCTTCTAATTCCATTGTCATCGATGCACTTTTTGGTTCTGGTCTTTCACGACCTATTGAAGGTCTTTTTGGCGCCTTGATAAAATTCCTCAATGAACAAAATGCTCAACGAATTGCTGTTGATATTTCGTCAGGGCTTTTTGCAGATTCCCCTTTGTCTGATAATGGTGCAGTATTTGAAGCAGACTACAGTATTTCATTTCAGTTGCCCAAACTAATTTTCTTTCTGCCTGATTACGAAAAGTATGTTGGGCAATGGAGAGTAGTTGATATTGGATTGATGAAGAATTTCATCCAAAATCAGAAAACCAATTTTTACTTATCTCAAGCAAAAGAAATAAAGAAACTGATTCCAGTCAGATCAACATTTGCTCATAAAAATCAAGTAGGCAGATTGATGATTGTTGCTGGTAGCAAAGGAAAAATGGGAGCAGCGGTTCTATGCACTCGGGCAGCCTTTCGATCTGGTGCAGGCCTAGTCAATGTCCACGTACCTTGTTGTGGCGTTGACATCCTACAAATCAGTATTCCAGAAGCAATGGTTTCTTACGATGAAGGGGAAGCTTACATTGAATCAATTCCTAAAACCACGGATACAATTGCTATTGGACCAGGACTTGGTATCTCAAAGGAGACAGTAGAAGCATTGCGTGTGTTTTTGAAAAGTCAGAACAAACCGCTGGTTATCGATGCTGACGGAATCAATATTCTAGCTAATAACTTGGAGTTAATCAATATGCTTCCAAAAGAGTCAATTCTTACACCACACCCTGGAGAATTAAAAAGGCTTATAGGTGAATGGGAAAATGACTTTGATAAGCTCGACAAGCTTCGAGCTTTCTGCATTAAAAATGAATTCAACGTTGTGTTAAAGGGTGCATTTTCAGCGACATGCAATAGTCACGGCGTGATCTATTTTAACCCTACGGGAAACCCCGGACTAGCCACTGCAGGTAGTGGAGATGCACTCACTGGAATGATAGGTGCTCTCTTAGCTCAAGGATTGTCGCCATTTGACGCACTTCAACTGGCTGTTTACCTCCATGGTTCGGCGGGAGATGAAGCTACTCGTGAGTTACAAACACCTTGGATTCAAGCATCAGACATTATTGACTTTATACCTCAGGCGATAGGTTCCCTACTCAATAATTAAGTCTTCTTCTTAAATGAGATTCGCTTCTTGTCGGCGCGAACTATTCGTTTATGAAAATCAGTAAATTCCTGATAATTACTCGGTTCATACTGACCTTTGTTTTGAGTAAATGATCTATAATAAAGTATACGACCATCTTCTAGCTGAGATAATTCTGCTTTATAAGTTCCAAATTGACTTCTTATTTCAACAGGTTCAAAAAAAGCTTCTACTGCATGGTTTTCTGGAAGAGTATAGAAAATTGAATCTGTTTCTGAGACCTCATAATTAATATTGATATTTCTCCTCCTATCACTATCCTTGTTTGGAATGAAAGTGTTTTTGTTCATAAGATTGGGCTGCAGAAAAAATCGAGTTCCTGACTTGCTTGTTAAATTTCTTGCTACCATATAAGTTTCAAGGTTTGCCTGGGGCATTTTATTCTTATTATTTTGAAATGAGAATTCTTCCAAAATGAAGGAAGAAATTTTAATGTTTCTTTCAAGCCACTTTTCCTGATTTTCTTTACCCGAATTAAGCACACCAAGCAAGGCGTCATACCTGAGTCCGGAGTAGGTGACATTACTCTTAATTTTGGCATTTCCGTCCTCGAATAACTCTACTTCTGAATTGATTTGCTGAAAATTATCATTTAGGTCATAGGAAGGTGTTCTCACTATTTGGCCACCATTTTCTGTGACAACAAAAACATCTCGATCACTCGTAAAGTCTCCAAGAAACCCGAATGGCATGATTTGACTCGTACATTCCAACCAGATAGTGTCGCCCTTATTCGGAACACAAAGGATAATATGGTTAAATGTGTCGTTGGGAAAATCCGGGTCAACACTTGGTGGATTATTTCCTGCTGAAACCCAAGTATAGTGAGATGTGACCCCCACAGACCTGAGTAATGATTGAGTGTAAAAACTTAAAGCTTTACAATCTCCATACCCTTCTTCGTCTACAAACTTTGCTGGGAATGGTTGGAATCCACCAATGCCCAATTGAAGACTGACATACCTTGTATTCTCTTGTACGTATTCATATATGGTTTTGATTTTCTCGGAATCAGACATTCCTGAAGTCAGCTCTTTAATTTTATTTACCGTTTCTGCTGAAAGTTCTTCTCGACCTTCATTCAGGGTGTTTTGCCATTTAGCAATTCCGTCCCAGGTAGACATGTCACCTTGATAACCTTCAAATTCAAAAACTGCAGGCGAAAGAATAACTTTTGGAGCTACATCGCTTAATGGTGAACTGTAAGGTTCGAAGGGAATGGCAACTACATTCTTTTCTGTCCATGTTGCGGTAGATGATCCATTCTCCAAGGTAATTTCTGGATTCTTGGCATTCAAAGTTTTGTATCGCGGTGTTAAAGACTCCGGACTTTTTACGCTGTAAGTGGAATATTCAACACTTTCATCATAAGCGTCAATAAAATGCCAATCGGGTATGCTGTATAGAAATTTGTACGTGACTTCATACTCATATTCAACAGTGTATGGATATTGATCTTGTCTTAAATCATACCAAAGAACCCTACTATCGTCAAAAAAGGTACTTCCTGAGACAGCACTTTCATCAATGAAATCTGCTTTTTTAACCTTTTCAATCCTATCACCATTCGAATCATATTTAAATGCTTGTAAGTCATTAACATTTCTCAAGTCATCATAAAACACACTTAATAAAGCATTGTGATTACCATCTTTATTGAAGATGGTAATCACACGCCTCATCTTAAATTTTGCCTTATTAATGGATAGGATTTCAAATTCTCCCGAATGATGTCTAGTCACAGCATCAACTCCGTCTTTAAGTTCAGCTGAAATTTTATCAACGGAATAGTCTTGTGAAAATGCAGGAACTAATACACACGCAATGAGTACGTTGGAAAGGATAAAACTTTTCATTTTCTTCTAAGTACAATTTGTTCCCCTTGTTTTTCGATCTTTTGTGCATAAAACTCACGTAAGTACGCATATTGTTCAGCTGGAAACTCAACTTCTTTTATTTGAGTTCTACACATGATAGTAATCATATCCCCATTTTGGGAGACATTGAATATAAGCTTACCTCCATTATTAGGCAGTCCGATACTCAATGGCTTAGGCAGTTCTTCTACTTCATATGCTTCTCCTAGCTTTATTTGATAATAATGTGTTTCGCTAATTGGGTAACCATAATTAATCGGAAAACTTCTTGTCGGTGATTTGAACGGGTTTCCTTCTAGTTGATTATAGATAATTGGATTTAGGTAAATTAAATCTCCTAAGTCATCTAATTTCCCTTCAACCTCGATCTGAAGTGTCTCTTCTACTGTTAGTTTATCGATTAGATCACTAACCTCATGGCTGTCAATAATCCATGTCTCCATGTTTTCGTTAAACTCTTTTTTGTATTCGTCTACATCATCTGTATTGTCTAGAAAATTCCACGCATAATATCCCGAACGCTTTCTGGTAAAATCACCGATGAGTAATCCATCGCTCAGTTCAAATTCTCCACCGTAAGTAATGGAGTTATTTAAATTCGCCTCAAGCGGAACCCACTCTGGATTGTTACTTATCAGAAGACCCTCTCCGTTCAAGCAATAATCTGGTAGTACTTTGAACGGAATATTTTCCTCTGTTGCATCCATCAGGATTCGCTCACCATCAATATTTATATGTACTATCGTGTGATTGAATTGGCGATCTATGGCAATGTGTTTCCAAATTCTTCCGTTTTTGCGAGTACTTAGACGGACTAGATTCGCTTCAATACCAGCTTCATTCATCATTGCCGCAAGTACCTTATTGATTTGATTGGCTGTACCCTTCTTTTCTTGAAAGACCTTTTTTTGCGAATTCAGATCAATATCATAATCTTCTTCAAAATTGTCTCTCACGTAATAGTAGATGCTTTCAGCTAACTGGGTTTGGTCACTATTGGAATTCTTGAGCACTTCTACTACGTCACGAGCGAATTTTGAGTCCGTGACACTCCCATGCCAATAATCACTCTCATAGTATTGTCTGCCAATTGCCAAAAAGCTTTCAGGTATAAAGACCTTAGCTGGTTGACCAGGCAGGTCATAACGCTTGAGTTCAAAATCAATTTTGCTGATATAATCTTCTCTTGTGGTTATATATGGTTCATTTTTAAATGCTGGAATATTTTGACCTATATAATTATGAATTTGATGATTTGTAGTCACACCTGAGCCAACTGGCAAAATATCAAACTTGACATCTGCAGTTTTAAGTGGGAAATATCCTTGATACATTCTTTCATAATTGAAATACGTGGGGATAATCACCTCATACTGACTTTTTGCTACGGGTATGGATCGCTGAAAATACCAGGTATTTAATCTAACTACTGATCCATAGTTCACTTTATATGTGTATTCAATGATGGTTCCTTCCTTCACATTGGGAAATGTGAAGTTGAAGCTGTTTAGGTTGTCATTTACTTTTTCAATGATGGCATCTTTTCTCTTTAATTTACTTTCTACCACTTCTCCATCAACCATATTGTATGCAACAGCTTCGAAACCGGTGACTCTGTCATTTCTGGAAAATCGTATTTTTATATCACCTCGATCATATTCTTCAGGTGTTAATACTTTTAAAATCACATGGTGTGTAAATTCTATTTCATAATTATGATCTAGTCTTGATTTACCATATTCACTGATGTAAAATGCTCCAGCTGATGAATCAAAAGGACAATGGGTCATGGTCAAATACTTCTGATCAAAATTATTGAACTTGATCTTCTTTTGGGACTTAACGCAAAGGGGAATGACAAGAATGGCAGCTAGTAAAATTAAATTTCTCATAAATCGGTAAGGTTACTTTTGGATGCACAATTATATAAATCATTTTGGTTGATTTTATGATCGCGTTAAGGCTAATTCTGAATTTAGATAAAATTGTGATTTTATTCGACGGAAGTAGAAAACCTACTCTAATTGGTATTAATCAATTATTTCTGTGAAAAATCCTATGGAAAATAGCCTGGTTAACGTTAATTAACGGTTATTATTTCAAAGTCATTAGGAACAATATGAAAAAAAATGCGTAATTTGTATACTAACAATGCGCAATAAACTGATCATACTAACGTTCGCTCTGGCTTTAAGCGGAGTAGCCCTGGCTCAGGGAGGATCAGAGGAGCTGCAAGATGCTAAAATCAGTATCTACCCTAATCCGGCAGTTGAATTCATAGTAGTCCAAGTCGATGGTGATTTTGATAACGCAGAGTTTGAACTTAATTCAATGATTGGAAACAAGCTTCAAATAAAACCCGAAGAAGTGGGTATAGGAAAGTACAAAATCCAGGTGAAGGATTTAGCTACTGGATATTACTTCCTTATCGTAAAGGATGAAGCAAAGCGATTTAAGAAAGCTTATAAATTCTTAAAGCGGTAATTAAAAAAATCTATAAAAAAAACCTTCAACATCATGTTGAAGGTTTTTTTATGATCTCCTTTTTTTTGCCTTATGCTTATTGCCTATCCTGAAGCTGGGCATAGTACTTGTTGAATAATTCCTCGTAATACGCCGCTTTCTCTCGATCTCCATTTGCCCGATATGCACGAGCCACTTCATTAAGCGAGAGCAGTTGTCTTTGCAGTTCATTAGGATCAGTAGTGCCGTCAGTTTCGAAATAATAATCCAGCCATTGAGAAGCATATGTTGAAGTGACTTCTGCAATGTGCTCAGCTAACTCTGGCTCTCCTGCCTGTAATAATAGATCAACTTGCTGCATGCTGAAAATATCATAGGGTACAGATTCATTTGGCATTACCTCCAGACATCTTTTAAGCACTTCTGCCGCCCTTTCAAAATCACCCTCAGCTATTAAGTTTTCGGCCAAAGTGTTGAATGTAGATCGAGAGTTAAGAACAAAGCCCAAGTAGTCTTGGGTATAGTAGATACTTGGGTCATCAAGATTGGTCCAAGTGAATTTATTCATCACATTGTCATACATGGCTTCAGTATTCACCGGGTAAGACCCTGATCTCGCATTTTCATTAAGCACAGGAACCACTCGATATGCCATTCCTTCCTGGACCACATAATTTCGAAGGTCAAGGTTTAATTGAGAAATGGAAGTGTTATTTAGATAGATAGGACGTTCCCAATCAGCATTAACTAAAAAATCAAGGAATGCCAGGTCTTTCTTTTCTAATCCTCTTCCCTTTATTCGGAGTACCATTCGGTCTACGATATCGTCATGCATATCTTCAGGCACAATCTTTTTAACCTTCTCTTTATTGATATCTAGAAAAAGTGTGCGTGCAGGAATGGAGTTATAAACTGTATAACTATTTGCTTGTATCTGAAGTCCAGGGTTTTCATTGGAAATGAAATTCAAAAGAATTTTGGCATTGATGGCATTTCCTTTCAGTTCTTCTCTTTCAAAAACAGGTAGATAGTCATTCATTCCTCCCTGTTGATACAGTTTAACATCCAGGCCGTAAGGAATTGGATCAGACTCGTATGCTTGCCTTGCTGACTGTTGAATGTACCAATCAGTATTGTAGTAACTCAGTACAAGAACACGTACATCCGTTCGGAAGCCTTCGACTTCTTGGGCATACCAAAGTGGGAATGTGTCGTTATCACCACCAGTGAATATTACCCCATTAGGTGCCACAGTAGAAAGATAGTTTTTCGCTGCATCCACAGAGAAGTATCTATCAGAGCGGTCGTGATCATCCCAGTTTTCACTAGCCATCAAAGCAGGTATAGTAAGACCAATGACTGATGCCAATACCGCCGCTATTTTCTTCTCTTTCGAAATATTTTTAAGTAAGTCATAGAGGAAGAGCACGCCAAAACCTATCCAAATGGTAAATATGTAGAAGGAACCGGCATAGATATAATCACGCTCTCTTGGTTCTATAGGTGGTGTATTAAGGTAAAGGACAATGGCTATACCTGTCATGAAAAAAAGCAGAGCTGTTGCCGAAAATAATTTGACATCCTTTTTGTACTGAATGAACATGCCAAATAAGCCGAGAAGCAGAGGTAATCCGTAATACACATTTCTTCCTTTGTTGCTTTCCAGAATATCTGGGATATCAGAAAATGCGTCTCTCAGCCCAACCCAACCAGCGCCTTGAATATCATGTTCTCGTCCAGAGAAGTTCCACATAAAATATCTGAAGTACTGATGACCAAGCTGATGTACAATGAGGTAGTAAAAGTTATCTCCCCAACTTGGCTTTTCTCCTTCTTTCAAGCCAGTAACCTCCCTGTATTTCCGAATGTGATTTGGAGATGAGCTGTACATCCGTGGAAGAATAGTGGTATGCTTAGGGTCAAATACCTGCGTAACCTTATAATCTTTAATTACATATTTATCATCTCCACGCATATATACAGGAGCACCTTGTTTGTTTTCTTTAAGGTCAGCCGTATAATATGGGCCTTTAAATAATGGACGACTGCCATATTGCTCCCGTTTCAAATAAGAAACGAAAGAAATGATTTCTTCCGGATTGTTCTCGTCAATAGGCGGGTTATAATTACTTCTGATAACAGCAATTGCGTAAGAAGAATAACCGATTAGAATAAATGCCAATGCCAAAAGCGAAGTATTGAGAACGTACTTATTATGCTTAATAGAATAGTGAATTCCATAAGTCAGTCCTCCAATAACTAATAAGCCGAAGAAGATTACTCCAGATCCAAACGGTAGACCAAGACCATTCACAAAGAAAATTTCTATTTTGCCCGCCATGGAAGGAAGACCAGGAATGACACCTTCAAGAACGATCAGAACTATTGCTGCTGATATTAACATGGTATATATGATGCCTTTCCGAGTTACTTTTTCGTAATACTTGAAATAGACAATAAGACCTAAAACCGGAATGGCCACTAAATTCAACAAGTGAACACCAATGGATAATCCCATCATGTATGCGATGAGAATTAACCAGCGAGCACGATCTTGTTCGGCAGTCATATTTTCCCATTTCAGAATAGCCCAGAAAACGAATGAGGTAAAGAATGCCGACATGCCATAAACTTCTGCTTCGACTGCAGAGAACCAGAAAGAATCAGAGAACGTACACGCTAGCGCACCGACAAGTCCCGTTCCCATGATTACGATGGTATCGGCTGTTGTTTCTTCACCAGTTTTTACCTTCAATACACGCTTTGCTAAGTGGGTAATTGACCAAAAAATGAACAAAACGAAAAAGGCACTACTCATCACACTGAGCATGTTTACCCAATAAGCTACTTGAGTTACATCCCCCCCTGCCAAGAGCGAGAACATTCTTCCTGTTAGTAAAAAGAAAGGTGCGCCGGGTGGGTGAGGTACTTCTAGTTTATATGAGCAAGCGATAAATTCTCCTGCATCCCAGAAACTAGCTGTAGGCTCTACTGTAAGGCAATAAGTCACAAGAGCGATCAAGAAAGCGACCCATCCAGTGATTACGTTGATTTTTTGGTATCCCATAGTTGAAATAATGTGAGGGGCGAAAATAGCAATTAACCAGTAGAATTCTGCTCATACTATCTCCAGATTTAGATATACTAATTGGTTTGCAAGATATTGAATAATAATGCTGAATGCTGGAGTTATACGAGGCTTCTCCATTTCAGATGACTCTTTTTAACATCTTTTATCAATAAACAGCAACATAGAAGAAGAGCCATATAATAAAGAAGAGTATGTATGTGCTTGCTACTATTGATGCTGAGATCTTAAATTTCTTGCCGCTGAGGAAGTAAATACCTGCCATGAGTATAGGCCAGTAGAGTATTTCAAATAGATTTATAGACTTGAGCGGGTAGTGCCATTTTGGAGCGATTTGTGTGTAATCGACTAGGTTGATCAATGAAAATGGATAGAAGGCCATGTAATCGTTGTAGTTAGGGTCAGTATGATAGATGGTAAACCAAAGTATTTTCACAACCTCTGGAAAAAAGAAAAAGATTTCTGAAAGCATTATCATCTTCCAGAGTTGATTATAATGTAGACGATAACCAAACATGAAACATCCAATCCACAAGGTGAGTGTTGTCCAGGTCCATTTCCAAGTAAGAAAAATTGGAACACTTAAGTATTGGACTCCATACAAAATGTCAAATACCCAAATGTCTCCACGTTCGTTCAGTACTTCAAATGCAGCAATGGAGTCAATGATGAAGATTCGTTTAACAAAAAGCAAAGCAATGTATGTCAGGCAAATAGTTACGAACATACCAACTCCGCTAAACTCAAACCAGTCTTCTAGAAATTGTTTTCTGTACTTACTTAAACGATTCGTCATTTAGATTTGCGATTGATGCAATTACACGTCAAAAATATTATCATGTGCGCCCTTATCCTACTCTCCATCAGAGTGTATGCTCAGCGGCAGGTTGAACTGGCGGATGGCGATAGTGCGCGGTATAGTTTGCTAGTGAATCCCTTTATTCAGATTGAGTCAACAGAAGCAATAAATTCAATGTACAATTTTGAGTTTACCAAGGCCCATAATCATTTTAACTATCTGCAAAAAAAGTATCCTTGGCATCCACTTCCGTATCTACTCAAAGGTCTGAATTATTGGTGGAGAATTGTTCCAAACTATAACAATCAAGAATGGGATGAACAATTTCTGGCCTATATGGACACAACCAAATATCTGGCTGAAAACGTGAAAGAAAATTACAATGAAATTGAAGGTGCATTCTTTCTTGCCGCGGCTTATGCATTTGAAGGACGGCTGTATTCAGAGCGCCGAGAATATAGGAAGGCGGCATTTGCTGGCGGCAGATCTTTGAAATATTTGGGGGAATGCCAAGGCTATGAAGAATACAGTCCCGAACTGTTATTTGGTGACGCACTCTTTAATTACTATGCTGAATGGATTAGGGAAGAATATCCATTGCTGCGCCCGATTATGGTCTTTTTCCCAAAGGGGGATAAGGATAAAGGAATTGGACAGCTAAAGGAAGTAGCCAGAAATGCATTTTACTCCAGAACCGAAGCACAATATTATCTGATGAGGATTCTAGCTACCGAAGAGAATGACATTGCGGGAGCACTGCAGGTGGCAGAATATTTGAATGAGCAATTTCCAGGCAATGCCTATTTCCATAGATATTATGCACGTTTGTTATATCAAACTGGTAGATATTCTAAAGCTGAAAAAGTTTCACTTGAGATTTTGGAAAGGATAGATAGCGCGCAAGTAGGTTATGAAGAAAACAGTGGGAGGTACGCCTGTTTTTTTCTAGGGCATGTAAATGAGATTCGAAGAAATTATAGTAAAGCCAAGGCTTATTACTTGCAAGGGTTATCATATGCAGAACAGGCCCAAGCTACAACCATGGGTTATTACTTTTACTCGCTGTTACATCTGGGACAGATAGCTGAAGCGGAGGAAGATATTGAATTAGCTAAGGAATACTATACAAGAGTGAAAAAATCAGCAAAGCGAAAACATTCGGCACATAAAGGTGCGAGAGAACGCCTAAAGAAACTTTAAAATGAGAAAGCCGCTAACCACTTACCCTTATTAGCTTCTACGCTGTATCCGTTCTCAACAGTGATCCTACCAGCTTTACCTACTTTATCTCTGAGGGAGGCATCCTCAATAAGAATAGAAAGTGTATCTACCCATTCTTTAGTAGTAGCGGCTAGAAATCCATTTTTCCCATTTTGAATAATGTCAGAGTTCACACCTACCGGGGACATAATTGTTGGTATCTCTAGCGCCATATATTGCAGACCTTTTAATCCACATTTGCCTTTGCTCCAATTATCTTCAGGGAGTGGCATTATTCCAATGTCTATTTCGCAAAGGTCAGAAACTTCAGTTTTGGCGTTCCACGGAAGGCCTTTAACTCCTAGTTTTTGATTGATATAATCTCCATCACCAATTACTTTAAAATAAACTTTGTCTTGATATTTCTCTTTGATCAGTTTAAGTGCTTCTGTCGAGCCTTCGAAATGTTTGATTGTAGAAAAACTTCCACTCCATCCAATGCACACTCTGCTATCCTTTACTACCTCAGTTTTTGTATACTCTTTGAGATCTATAGTCGTGGGAATAATAGTAATATTCTTTGTGTGAATACTAGCATACTTGGCCAAGTATTCGTTTCCTGCAATTGTTAGATCACAATAAGAAATGATCTTACCGGTTTTAGCCGGATTTTTCAACTTTTGGAATAATGATTGATTTGGGTTTTCATCTTGCAGCCAGATGGAATCATCAAAATCGAAAATGAGCTTAGCTTTCGATCGCATAAATAACCACTCAAAGAGGACCCCGAAAAAAAAGGCATCTCTGTAAATGAATATGTAATCAAATCGATTAGCTCTGACTACATCTCTGAATCGCTTCAGCATTGCAGACAGGCCAACACTAATCTTACCCAATGTATTTCCAGATCCATAGAAAACCTTGTCCTGCTTAGCGGTGAGCATATTGGAATAGGTAATGTCAAATCCATTTTTTTCTAAAAAATCAAGGTATTGCTCATGCCTGAACCGTTGACCAGGAGAGCGTTCTTTTCTATGAAGTGTGAGAAATAGAATTTTAGGCATTAGTCTTCCAGCCAAACTGGCGGCAACTTTTCAGTGATTTCAATATTTTTAAATTTAGAGCTTTTCTTGGCTCCCGTGGCCTTGGCCCATCCTACCATGCCTTTCAGTCCATCTTTCAGGGATGTTTTGCTGTACTCCCCAAATACTTTTTTTATTTTGGAATGATCGGAATGTGCATGCACCACTTCATTTCTAGCATCTAAAAATCGGAGCTCACTTTTCAAATCCATGGCATCAATGACGGCACTTGCAAGATCCTTGACAGTGTATTCTTTATCCGCACCAATATTGAATACCTCACCATAGCACTCTTTATGATCTACGCAATTGGCTATTATTGGGGCAATGTCTCCAACATACGTAAATGCTCTGGTCTGACTTCCATCTCCGAAGATTGTTAGAGGATTACCTTGCATGAGCTGATTCATGAAGATGCCAACTACATTTCTATATCTATCCCCAAGGTTTTGATATTCTCCATACACATTGTGCGGGCGGAAAATGACATAGTCTAAACCAAACATTTCATGAGTTACCTTAAGATCCATTTCTACAGCCAATTTGGCAATACCATAAGGATCTTCTGGTTGTGGTATCATATCTTCCTTCATAGGAGGAGGTAAGGCGCCATAGGTAGCAATGGAGGAAGTGAAAACGAAACATTTGACTTTGTGTTTTACTGCCTCATTAATCAGATTAACACTTCCCGTAAGATTATTGGTGTAATTGAATCTTTTGATAAAATGACTTAAACCTTCAGCGGCGTATGCTGCGAGGTGATAGACATATTCAATTTCATAGTCATTGAATAGGTTTTCTAATAATGCATGGTCTGTAATTGATCCTTTTATGAAAATAGCTTCCATGGGAAGGTTTTCTTCAAATCCGCCGCTTAGGTCGTCAAGGATGATTACATTTTTTCCACTTTCAATTAAACTTCTGGAAACATGTGCACCTATGAATCCGGCACCACCTGTTACTAATGAGTATGACATTGAGTTGTTTTTTTCAAAGTTAGAATGTTATTGGTTGATGTGACGAGCGTACCATTTTTGAAAAATATATAGTGACCAAACAGTTGCATGCACATCTTCTGGATTATTTGATAATAACTGTCTTTTAAGTTTTATGATGTTTGCTACATTGAATAACTTTTGGCTTTCAAGAAATTCTTCATCAAAAACACATTTATCAAGATCATCCAACAGCTCATTTCTAAGCCAATGAAGTAAAGGAACTTCGAACCCTTTTTTGGAACGATGATGAAGCTCTTTTGGCAGTATATGTTCAAAAGCATCCTGTAGCACTCTTTTTCTTTGATTTCCTTTTACTTTAAAATTTGTAGGCAATGATCGGGCAAATGCAATCATATCCTTATCAAGAAATGGAACACGAACTTCAAGGCTATTTGCCATTGACATTAAGTCCACCTTTGTCAGCATATCACCGGGCAAAACCATCTGCAAATCAATATCAAGAAATTTGCTTAAGTCAAATGGTTCTTTTAGATGAAATGGATGAATTATGCTTTGAAATGCCCCATCGTCAAGAAGCAATTCGTTGACGTTGTGGTTAAATGAAGCGAGGTGCCAGTATCTTTCAGTAGGGCTAAGTCTTAGAAGTTCGGCATATTTTGATATGCGTCTTGCATTATTGCCAATTTTGGAAGATCTGGATTTAGGAAGGAAGGACAAAAGTGGCGCAAAAGATTTGATCAACGAATTTGATATAGATTTCTTTCGTGATTTATGAAAGGCCAAATGTTTGTAATAGCCGCCAAAAAGTTCATCCGCTCCATCACCTGAGAGTGCTACTTTCATTTTTTTACTTACAAGTTGCGCCAATAGATAAGTTGGAATGGCCGATGAATCAGCAAATGGTTCGTCAATGTAGTCTATAATTTCAGTCAGACTTTCAAGTAGGTCATTGTTAGAAAGAGAAAAAGTGGTGTGATTAGTCTTAAATTTATTTGCGACTAGTTCTGCAAAACCTGTTTCATCGAAGAAAGGATGGTCAGCATATCCAATTGAAAAAGTATTAAGATTAGAATTAAACTTGGATGCCATCGAAACTACAGCTGATGAATCTGTACCCCCACTAAGAAAAGCTCCCAGTGGTACATCGGCTACCATTCTTTTTTGAACAGATTGTTCCATGATGTCGACAAGCTGTGATTTGGCATTATCATATGTATTGTTAAACTCTGCACAATCATCTAACTTCCAATACGAGCCATTCAACACATCCTTTCCTCTAATTTTGATGAAATGTCCAGGAAGCAGTTTCTTCACTCCATCAATCATACTCATCTCATGTGGTAAGTAAGTGAATTGCAAGTAAGAGTGAATACTATGTTTATTGATCGTGCGTGGAACAGGAAAATTAAGTATGGCTTTCATTTCAGAACCAAAAACAAAAAGATCTTCATTCTGATAATAATGAAGAGGCTTTATCCCCATTCGATCTCGAGCTAAAAGTAGAGTTTCATCAATAGAATCGTAAAAAGCGAAAGCAAAAAAACCATTAAGTTTCTCTAAACAATGTTCACGCTCCTTGATGAGAAGATAAAGCAAGACTTCTGTATCTGAACTTGATTTAAAGTTTACTGACAGATTTTTTGCCAAATCTCCATAGTTATAAATTTCTCCATTAAATGCCAAAGTGTACCTACCAGATTGATCTGTCATAGGTTGATTCGCCTTGCTACTTGTATCTATAATTGACAATCGTGTGTGACCCAAGCCAACAGATTTATCGGTAAATGTGGCTTGATGATCTGGTCCTCGTAAACTAAGTGAATCTGTAGCTCTTGCAAGAGATTCGGTTAAATCACGACGATTTGAGAATAGTTTGAAACCTGTTATGCCACACATTATCTAATTATGAATTAGTTCTGGAATCAAACCATTTTTAATCATATACTTTGGAGCTTCAACATGATAATACTTCAATATTGATGGGGCAATTACTCTCAAATCCACTTCTTTTCTTTCTTTGTCTGGATCTTGATTATTTATGTCATAAATAAAAAATGAACCTTCTGGAATATGATATGCTGTCCCACCAGATTGATCATCGATTGCTTTTATTTTCATTCCTAAATCTTCCAAACCTACTTGCCTTCCTTCAAATTTCGCTTCAAATCTTGTCACATTCGGATATCCAAGATCTATGCTAAAGAATATATTATCTTTTCTACGATAAGTAATTTTATCTCCATTAAGAGACAATAGTCTCAAGCGAGTCTCCATTAGATCAGCGTCTCCATTTACAGCAAAATTATATTGAGGATGCATGGCTGTCAATGGCTCCAATTCAACACCTATTGCATCCTGTAACTTATTGAAATCGTCTAAGAAAAGTTCATGCGTAACCATCTCTGCTTTTGTAGCTTCTTGGCCCATACTACTGGCAACAACTAATAGGTACTCTGGGTTTTTTTTAAGGAATTTATGCATAGAAATCAGCATTCTATTCAAGTGATCCATGCAATAGTCAATCTCGAATTTATAACGGTTAATCCATTTTTTTGGAAGATCGTTTTTAGTATAGTCTTCAGGGAATGTAGCGGCCCAATAGCGATGCATTGCAGATGCAACATGATTTGAAAAGAATGTAACAAACTGCGGCTTATTATTCCTTAGGAGTTTTATAAAAAGATCAAATGCTAAAACAGATTGGAAAGTTCTTCTTCTACTTGCCTTCCAGGATGCAAATTTCTCATTTACTAGTTGCTTGAGCGTAATGAGAATGGTTGAAATCCTAAGACCTAATCCTGGTAGAGCAAACATTAATTTAAGTGCACTGCGTTTATCAATGCTTTTATCCACACTCCTTCCAGACCTCCTTGTCATTGCAAGATTAAAAGCTTGAAAAGGCTCTATTTTTTTCGGAAAGGTGGTTGAACCAAGAGCAAATGGATCAGGCACCAGAAATTTGTAATTTTTAAGATCAGAGGGTAACGGATAGGTATGTAGAGAAGCAAATATCCCAGCACTTATATTATGTTGAGTGAGTATTTCCCAAAGAGGTGGATACATCTTATTTCGTTCCGTAAGATCCTCACCAATATCCTTGATCTTATGCTTAGCATTATCTATTCCTCTATAGAATGTCGGCCAGGTAGACCATGGATGAAGTTCACCTTCATCAGTCGATTTGGTAATATATTGTGTTGAGTGATTGAAGATTTGGGCGAGTAGACAGTTTGGATTTTTATCTACATATCTATCATACACTTTATAGGGTAATTCGTTGACCTCAAGTACTATTATTTTTCTCATTAAGCTAAAAGCAGACTTTTCTTCAAAGGTAGATTACTTTTGTCGTTCACTTTATATCTGTGGAACTTCAAGATGTAGTCATAACGCCAATCTACCTTATTTTAATTTTATTGACCGCCTGGTTTTTAAAATCAAGAGTGACAAATAAAACAACGCGAAAATATTTTTTTCCAGCCTTAAGTGTAAAAATATTTGGAGCACTCGTTTTGGGCTTTATTTATCAGTACTATTATCAAGGAGGAGATACCTACAATTATTATTACTGGGGGAGTAAATGGGTATGGGAGGCATTTTTGGATTCTCCGATTCAAGCGCTAGAAATTATTTTCGGATCTTCAGAAACTCACAATCCCGAGTTGTACCAATATACCAGTCGGATGATCTTTTATGATACCGGAGGAGCGGGGTTTGTATCAAGAGTAGCTGGATTCTTCGCATTATTTACTGCAAATACTTACTCTACAATCGCAATCTTTTTTGCACTTATTAGTTTTATGGGTTCATGGTATCTATTTAGTATACTCTCTTACTATCACACTCCTCGAACCAGGTATATAGCCATAGCTCTTTTTTTTTTACCATCGATTATATTGTGGGGCTCAGGCCTTTTAAAAGACACACTTACACTTGGTGGTGTATGCTTTATTGTGGGTGCACTTATAAGATTGATTGCAGACAACCGATTTAAAGCAACGCATCTATCATATATGATTCTTGGGCTGTATATCTTATTTATGACCAAAATCTATGTGCTTTTCTGTCTAATCCCATGTGCGGGAATCATGATATTTCAGAATTTTAAAGTTCAAATTAAACCACGACCACTCAGAATAATTTTGGGACCAATACTTATAGGGACGGCGGTACTAGTTTCTGCTTTTGGAATAAATTTTGTGAATAAAGGGGGGAAATACTCATTGGATAATTTGATTGAAACTGCAGAGGCAACTGCTTGGTGGCATGGATATGTAAGCCAGGAAGAATCTGGCGCCGGTTATACGCTAGGGGATTATGATTATTCGGCAGGAGGTATAGTTAAAAAAATTATTCCGGCCATCAATGTTACACTTTTCAGACCTTATCCATGGGAAGTAAAAAGTGTATTTATGCTCTTTTCATCCTTTGAGAGTTTGATTTTTTTGATTTTAACTGTCTACGTGATGTTCAAAGTCCGATTTAAAGATTTGTATAAAAGATTATCACATCCATTAATCTTAAGCCTTACTGTATTTTCGCTCACTTTTGCATTCGCCATCGGCGCAGTAACTTATAATTTTGGAGCGCTGGTAAGATATAAGGTGCCTATTTTACCACTTTATTTAATTGTGTTGATATTGCTCGCATGGAAAGAAATGCCAGAGAATTTGAAAAAGTAGAAATGAAGTACTATTTGAAGGGGAAAGAAATTCAAGAAAATAGAATGGATAGATGGCTAAACTGTTAATTACAGATTCTGAGTCATTTTTTCAAAGTTCAGTTGCTGATGCTGAATGCATATTGATTTCAAACACTTTCTTTAAAATAATCTCAAGATCTTCTCATTTAAGTGAGAGTGATATTTTTAAAATTAATGATTCATTTATTCAAGAACGGCTATTGAATGAGAATGACTTTTTTAATAAATTAAATGCACTCACTGACGCATCCGCTAATATTCAACATCCATTTATATCAAAAAATCAATCGGGTATAAAGGGAATTGTTGCCACTCTTATGTGGTCATTTGTCGAGAAAAAAAACTTCATTGAAGTCTTACTAAAGCTTTTAGTCTCGGACAATCAATACAAAAAGGTGAAATTGCATTTATCTGAAGTCTATAAGCTACTTGATCTGAAGGATATTAATTCTACTCCCATTGAAAGTACCTTTTTTATCGATAAGAAATTAAGGAGACGAATTACTAGACAGAAAGTGCTAAATAAGGCTTATTTGTTATTTAACCTAAAGAGATATTTAAGCAGTTCATCGGCTAAAATTGCAAAGCGAATTATTTTCCTTGTACAGACAGCAGAGCACCATCACGAGTTATTAAATGAAGTTTATAAGCATTTCCATAAATCTAAAGAAGTAGAACCCATTGTAGTATACTACCCAATGTACCTTGGTGATGATAAAAAGTTTCGAATACACATACCTAAAGGACTTATAACACGGCCCATTCAGGATTTCAGGGGATTGCCGTCTTTTGTAATTCCACGAAAATTTATACAATCAAAAATCAGCCCGGGAGTAATTGATTATCCATCTGTAGAAGCTAACTACACAATGATGAAAAATATGCTTCTTGAATTAGAGCCTGATGTTTGTGTAACTGTGGGATACCAAGATACAGGACGATATTTAGCTGACGTTTGTAGAGCATATGATACACCATCTGTCAGCATTGACTACAGCTTTATTACCAATGATTATACCTTCAATAAGGAAGTCGAATACGATTATAAATGTACAATTTCCAATGCTCAGCAAGAAGTATGGTTAAAGAGAAACGATCCAACACATGAGTTTGAAGTAACGGGCTATCTCAAATATGATAAGGTTAAAGAATCACCTTTGTCCAAGGAGAAATTTATGGGGAAGTATAATTTAGTACCATCCAATAAGACTATTTTTTTCGCAAGCAGCCATGGGTATGATCCTGCCATAAAAAGGAGAATGCTTGCTGAAATATCCCGCTTGTGTATCGAACAAGGATTTAATTTAATTGTTAAAACACATCCCTTAGAGCAAGATGGAATTGCCAAGGAACAGGTAAGGTCTAAGAATCAAATTGTCTTTTCACATTCAGATCTATCAGCAATGGAGTGTGTTTATTATTCGGATATAGTGGTGAGTCCCGGTTCTAGTATTGTGCTTGACGCACTTTACTATGGGAAACCGTATATTACTTTTTCCTATTCCAAGAGTAGAGTAATTACTGATTTTATGGCAATCTCTTCTGAGCCATTTATATTTAAAGCCTTGAATATAGAAGAGTTGAAGCAACAAATAATTCAGCTGGATGATGAGACATTTCTTTCCAAATTGACCGAGAAAATGGATGGGGTAAAAGAAAGGTACCTGTTTAAGACAGATCGCAAAGCATCACAGCGAGTAATTGAGCTTTTAGAAAGAATCATTGGTAAATGAAGGCGGCAGCTTTATTGAAATCATCGGCATTATATGGCATCCTTAATTTTTTGCCGTTAGCATCTCGTTTTGTACTGTTCCCAATTTTTGTAAATTTTCTTAGCCCGTATGATTATGGGGTACTGGGACTGCACTCTACGATGATGCAGTTTTTCCTAATCTTGATGCTTTGCGGTCTTAATAACACTTTGTCGCGTTTTTACTTTAACTATAAGCACAATAGGAAGCAATTAGAGGTATTTTTTTCGACCATTCTAATAACTGTTCTAGTAGTTGGAATCGTAATTTCGCTAACGGCAATTTTCGTTGGCCCGGTCACTTATCCATTTCTTTTTGAAGATTCCAAGTATCTTTTTTTTCCGTATGGCTTATTGTCAGTGATATTCGCATTCACTTTAGCTATTAACGCAGTTATTTTAGTTTTCCTAAGGAATGAAAAAAACTTACGAGCTTATGCCATATTAGCTGGTGGAGCATTTATACTGAGCACCATATCAGAGAGTATAGCAATACTGATACTTAATGCAGATGCCCAGGGAGTGCTTATTGCGAGGCTATTAGGTATCTCTGTAGTCACATTTGGTTTTTTGTTTTACTACCTATCTAAGTTTTCATTTAGTTTTAATATCAATTTTATTAAAGAAACCTCTCTTTATTCTATTTCCCTCCTACCTTACACTTTATTGGGCTTTGCGTATCTTTATTTGGATCGAATAATGATCGAGAATATTCTCTCCGTTGAAAGTCTTGCTATTTATTCTGTTGCATTCACTATCGCGTCAGTTTTAGAGGTTATCATTAATGCTATTGATCAGGCAGTAGTGCCAGAAGTGTTTTCACTGCTCAAAGAAGGACAGATGAAAAACCAGCATAGAATCAATAAAATATTCCGAGTCACTGGCGTTAGCGTTCTTTTTCTTGCTTGCTTGATTTTGGCAGGATCACCATTATTCATATTAAAATTTGTTCCTCCCACTTATGATTTAGCTCTTTCGTTGATTCCAGTTCTTTTGGTTGGTTTCCTGATTCAATTTTATTACGGTCTTTTTAGCAAGTTTCTTTTTTACAGTCAAAAGGCTTCTAAATTTCTGCCAGCTATAAATTTAATAGCAACGATTACAGTTTTTCTTAATATATATTTAATTCCAATGTTAGGACTTCTAGGAGTAGGATTAGTGATGGTAATCACAAGGCTGAGTTTATTACCCCTATCAATGTGGTTCGAAAGAAGATTTATAAAATTTCAATTTCATGTTTCCATAATTAATGCTGGATTCTTATTATTCTCAATTTTAATTGCCCTTAATGTTTTAATTGGACTTAAAGAATCAATCGAGATGGGTTTATACTATTTACCTATTATTATTTTCATGATATTCTCAATGTTATTTGTAGCCAAACACTATAAGGAAATAAAGAAAAGTGGTATGCTTGGGCTTTTAGATAAAATTTAATAAATGAATTGTTTCTTTGAAAGCGAATTTTATAAGCAACACGCTAGTGAACCGCTAGTTATTGTTGATGGAGGAGCCAGAGGCGAACTTTTCCCTCCATTAAGAGGTGTTAAAACGCCCATGAATATACTAGCATTCGATCCTGATGATCACGCTTCGATCATAAGTAATGAAGATGCCTACATTACAATTTTCAAATTCAATAAAGGCCTTTGGAATAATGAGGTACGAATCAAAGTACACATTGCTAAAGATCCGAGTACTTCCTCAGTGTACCCCCCAAATATTGATCTCATTAAATCGTTTGAAGATGCTTATGGCATTGATGTTCGAAGCACTGAATACATTATAGAAGTTGATGGGATTACAATAGACAAAGCAATTGAGGAATCAGATTCAGGAAAGCCTCATTTTATAAAATTGGACATTCATTCTGCTGAGTATGAAGCTCTTGAAGGAGCTAAAAAAGCCCTAAAGGATTCAGTTATGGGCGTTTTAGTTGAAACTTGGCATCAGCCAATACATGAAGGACAGTATTTGCATGCTGATGTAGAGAAGCTTTTGAACGAGAAGGGGTTTTATATATTCGATCAGTACCCAGTAGGAAGATGGGATTTTAAAAAAAATAAGGAAACCATAATTTCCAACAAGCCATGCTATGTATTGTCAGAATCTTTATTTTTTAAATACCCGAATGATTTTATCCTGAAGGAAGAGTTCTTAAAATTTATCGGATTTCTTGATGTCTTTGGTTATACCTCATTGGCGATGAACCTTGTTAGAAGCAATAGTTTACTCAATGCAAGTGAAAAGAAAGCTACTAATCATACTCTTTCAAAACTTGAGCAGCGTAGATATAATTCTAGGAGTGCAAAAAAAATGAGAGTAAAAAATAAGATTAGGTTCATTTTGAGGAAAATAGGAATCTAAAAAAACCTTAATAACTTAATCAATTTGAATTTAATGTTATATGCTGTTTAATTCAGCTCACTTCCTTTTATTTTTCCCATTAGTACTCACATTGTACTATTCTTTGCCAGAAAGATTTCGTTATTGGCTACTTCTAATTGCTAGTTATTACTTCTACATGAGTTGGAAAGCAGAATATGCCCTACTCATATTACTGTCAACGGTTGTTGATTACCAGGTAGGCCTTTCAATGGCCAAAAGCAGCAGCAAAAGAATCAGAAAACGTTTGCTCATGGTGAGTCTTTTCATGAATTTGGGAATTCTATTCTTGTTTAAATACTTTAATTTTTTTAGTGAAAGTGTTCAAGTGATTTTTTCCAAATTGAGTCTGTTTAATGATGCACCAGTCTTTGACCTCTTACTTCCCGTCGGTATTTCATTCTATACCTTTCAAACATTGAGTTATTCAATTGATATTTATAGAGGAAAAACTAAAGTTGAAACTAACTTTTTTCGCTTTGCTCTATACGTATCATTTTTCCCTCAATTGGTGGCAGGACCGATAGAGCGATCAAATAGACTTCTTCCTCAACTATCTAAATCCCATCAGTTCGATTACAATAAAGTTGTTTCAGGGCTAAGGATGGTTTTATGGGGGTTTTTCAAAAAAATAATGATCGCAGATCGTCTAGCAATATTGGTAAACGAGGTATATAATAATCCTGCTGATTACGATGGATTAGGAGTGAGCATAGCAACAATTTTTTTTGCATTTCAGATCTACTGTGATTTTTCAGGTTATTCAGACATAGCAATCGGAATCGCTCGAATGCTGGGTATTGACCTCATGACTAATTTCAGAAGTCCATATTTTTCAAAGAGCATATCTGAATTTTGGTCGCGCTGGCATATTTCCCTGAGTACGTGGTTCAGAGATTATGTTTATATACCTCTTGGTGGTAATAAAGTTGTGAAGTGGAGATGGTACTACAACTTGCTAATTACTTTTTTAATTAGCGGGCTATGGCATGGCTCCAATTGGACTTTTATTTTGTGGGGAGGCATTCATGGGGTATTACTAATCCTTGGCATCCTGTTTACGAACCTGATAGGAAATACTAAAAGCGATTGGATTAAAAGAAAGCTCGGTTTGCCAGTAGTCTTTATTCTTGTAAGCTTCTCCTGGATTTATTTCAGAGCCAATTCGCTCAACGATTCACAAATACTTACATCCTCAATCCTATCATGCAAATGGAGCATTAGTGAATTTTTTGATTTGCAAAATATTTTCAATAATAGTTCGGATATCTACCTCTCTTTCTTTCTCATTGGTTTCTTACTATTTGTTGAATTAACCGAACAAAAAGGGACGACTATAGTGGAAAGAGTAGGGAGGTATTCACCATTAGTTCGATGGACTATCTATTTGCTGGTTTGCTTAGCAATAATTTATAAAGGTGTCTACCAAAATCAAGAATTTATTTACTTTCAGTTTTGAAATGGAGATTCGTTTTACTTTAAAGTCAATTGGATTTATTGTCATCTTAATGGTGCCGGTGTTTTGGGTTGCCAGCTTTGATAAACATGTTTTAGAACCTGAAAATATTAATTTATCAAGGATTATAGATGCCAGAAATCATTTGGAACTAGACTACTTGGTGGTTGGAAATTCCTATGGCTATTCCTCACTGTATCCTCCGTTATTTGATTCACTTGAAATCGATATTTACAACTATGGTACCCCCGGCGCCGGTGTACTGATGTATGAATTGATGATAAATGACTTTTTGAATTGTTTAGGTGGAAAGACCTCAAATGTAATACTTACTATTTCCCCAACGATTTTTTCGGTTGGTGGTGATGATTGGGGTGCCAACCCTTATCATCGCTATTTAAACTGTCCTCAATCCTCCGCTAAAATGTTGATTGAAGATCTGAATCTGGAAAAACTTTTAAAAGCTACTCAATCAGGGTTTGTAAGAGGACTTTTCTATTTACGTTCAAATGAAAGATCCAACCACTCTGAAATATTAAATGCAAGTGAGGATTATAAAGGATTCTACCATAGGTACGATACATTTTCAACAAAATACTACCAGGAGAATAAGCATTTATACCAAAAATATTTGGATGACAACTTTAAAGATAGAAGCAGAGAAAGGTTAATTAATATTCTATCCTCACTTAAGAAAAGAGGTATTAACCCAATTGTTATTGAGACGCCAACCAATAAACTCACAGATTTTTTTAACGAAGAATTTCTGTCAGAATATTCGAATACTTTGGATGAAATTGAAAGAAAAGGATACAAATTGGTTCGAAACAAACTTTATCTTGATTCGACATACTATCGGGATATTGATCATGTGAACTATTTTGGAGCATCAGTTTTTACAGCCAACTTGATAAATATGCTTGGTCTTGAGAATTTAGATTGAAAAATAGAAAACTTTACAAATTTGATGGACACCCAAAAGCGATACAAATCCAGTACTTTACTTTTGTAATTGAGATAATTGTATGAAAGTCATATGCCATCTAAACAATACATAACGACCCAAATTAAATGCTATACTGAGAATCTCAATGATTTGTTTCATTTCAAGTCGAGTAGTATCAAGAACAAGGATAAAAATCTAATTACTGAACTTTCCCGACAAGGCTTTACAGTTATTGAAAATTTTCTCTCGGGAGAAGAATGTGGATTGATCTCAAAAGAGATCGATTCAATCATAAAGAATCGCAACAAGGAAATTTGGAAAGACACTCATGCATCTGATCATCGAATATTTGGCGCTGAGATCATCTCAGAATCAATATTAGAATTCCACTCCAATGAGCGATTAAAAACACTAGGAGAGGCATATCTTAATACACCACTTGTCAACTATATGACTCTTGGTGCAAGACTTGAAGCAAAAACTATGAATAAAGGATCAGGAGGTGGCTGGCACAGAGACAGTACATATGAACACCAATTCAAAAGCATTGTTTATTTGTCAGATGTAGAAGAAAAAAACGGACCATTTCAATATGTAAATTGCTCGCATAGAACCAGAAGTGTGTTGAAAACCATAGGAATTGGCACCAACAATAACCGATATTCAAATGAAGAGATTGAGGAGTTCATTCGAAGACAAAACCTAAAGCTGACAACCTTTACTGCAAGAAGGGGTACGGTGATTCTAGTAGATACAAAAGGTCTGCATCGAGGCATGCCAATAGAATCGGGTACCAGATATGCTTTAACTAATTATTATGTCGGATCTTATAAGAAAGATCGATTTCATACCTACTTCAAAGATCTTTTAATAAAGAAATAAGGTGCTTTTTAATTCTACCCAATTTCTGGTTTTCTTTCCAATAGTTCTGTCGCTCTATTTCCTATTAAGGCAGCGTGGACGATTATGGTTATTGTTATTAGCAAGCTATTATTTCTACATGTGTTGGCAGCCAAAATATGTAGTATTGATTCTCATATCTACTATCATTGACTATGTAGCTGGTCTATGGATGGGTAAACTTGCAAGTAAGAAAAAAAGACTACCATTGTTGATCCTTAGCCTATCGGTAAACCTGGGTTTACTTTTCTTTTTCAAATACTTCAATTTTTTCAATGAGGTGTTGCTAGATTTTGCGTCATTGTTTAGAATACCCTTTTCACCTTCCTTGCATAAGTTACTTTTACCAGTAGGTATTTCATTTTACACCTTTCAGACGCTTTCATACAGCATAGATGTTTACAGAGGGAAGCTTAATCCCGAAAAAAGTTTTTTGAAGTTTGCGGTGTTCGTGTCCTTCTTTCCTCAACTAGTAGCAGGTCCAATCGAAAGAGCTTCAAACCTGATCCCTCAATTTTCTGAGGAATACAGTTTTGATAAGGAAAGAATCATTAACGGGTTGCAATTAATTTTATGGGGTTTCTTTAAAAAAATTGTAATTGCAGACAGAATAGCAATAATTGTTGACTCTGTTTATGCTAACCCACACGATTTTTCCGGAGGGTATTTTGCTTTAGCAACTTACTTATTCGCAATCCAAATATATTGTGATTTTTCAGGCTACTCAGACATTGCTATTGGTACCGCACGGATAATGGGATTTGATCTAATGACCAATTTCAAAAAGCCCTATTTTGCCATATCCATAAAAGAATTTTGGTCCAAATGGCATATATCACTCTCTACCTGGTTTAGAGATTATGTCTACATTCCACTAGGAGGAAATAGGGTTAGCAAGTTTTCATGGTATAGAAACATTGTTATCACTTTTGTAGTCAGCGGCATATGGCATGGAGCCAATTGGACATTCATAGCATGGGGTTTTTTGCATGGATTTTATTTGCTTATAGAAACTGTTTTTTCGAGTAAACGTATAAAACTCCCTTCTCTTATCAGAGGAATAATAACTTTTCATCTAATACTCTTAGCATGGGTTTTCTTTCGATCTAACTCAATTGGAGATGCAGTCTACATACTCAAAAATACATTCGTTTCATGGGAGATAATAGACTATAGCTTATTAAGAATAACCGAACAAAAGTATTGGTTTGTAATTGTAGCTACTTTGATATTTATCGTTGTGGAAGCAATCGATGAAAAATGGAATGTGAGTATGAAGATTCGTAATTTAGGAAGAGCAGTGCGTCCAATTCTATATTTAGGGATGTTAATTGTAATTATGTTATTTGGAGTTTGGGATAGTAGCAGCTTTATCTATTTTCAATTTTAAGAATGAAAAAAGGTCTCTTTGTATGTGGTTTTTTTTGTCTGATTTTGTTCGTGATTACAAAGTACGATTCAGCAGTCAATTCTGTGGCAAAAAGAAATTATACTTATGGGAATCTGTATGATTTTTCTAAAATCAAGCATTTTCGATTTGTGATGCCACCGAAGAATTTGGATAGCTCATGGATAGTCACAAATCACGACGATGCTGATATTATTTTAATAGGTGATAGCTTTTCTGAAACCAGCTTTGGACATCCCGTATTGCCACAATTAATAGGGAAGAGATTTAACAAAAAAGTATTCCTGCTTCTATATAAAGATTTATATCTGGAATTACCCGACCTTTCGAAAGCAAACATGGAGGGCAAAACAGTAATATATGAATCTACAGAAAGGTTTCTTGTTGAAAGATTTACTAATCCAAGGTTCTACAACACTTCTGCACCTTTGAAAGAAGAACTAATTCAGATCGTAAAAAAGGTCTATGGAAATATGTTTGTGAATGCAGAGCGTAACTATAATTATTTCATTGATCATAATGTATTACTGAATAAGTGGGGTATCAATGAAGTATGGGCAACCCTAAGGTTTGATTTATCATATATAACACCTCCAACGACTCCACGATTTTCAATCGACCCTCCAATGCTATTTTATCACGAATCTGTCAATTTCTTTTACAACCAGATTGACTCACTTAAAATGTTAAATACAGTGAAGGGTTTGAAGAGTTTATTTAACAATATTAAAAGGAAGGGTGCCAATCCGATACTTCTGACCATCCCAGAAAAATATACAATATATCATGATTTAGCAGGCGAAAAGATGGATAATACCTTCCTGGCAAACCTCCACAGCTCACTTCGAAATAATGGAGTTAATTATGTCTCAATTTATGATACGCTATTAAAAAGTGATGAAATCTACTATTGGCCTGCCGATACACATCTAAATGTTGAAGGCTATCAGCTTATTTTGAATGAGCTTAGTAAAGTATTATGAACCTTAGTATAATAATACCTACATACAAGAGGGAATCAATCCTGAAAGAAACGGTGCTTACGATTTTGAATTTTTATCCGAAAGAAAAATTTGAAATCAAGATCGTCAATGATGACAATGGAGCTCCGTTGGAATTAGAATTTGATGATGAAAGAGTTGAAGTGTTACAAAATCAAGCTAAGGGAGCAGCAGCAGCTAGAAATTTAGGAGTAAAACATGCTGCAAAAAGCAATCTACTTTTCATTGACGATGATATTGTGATCACAGAAGACCACTTACAAAATCATTTGAATACCCTTTCTGAATATCCAAATGGCATAGTCACAGCCAATCGAAAAGAAAGACAAGATCTAATTGACCTTTTTAGTAAAACTTCATTTGGGCGCTATAAGTACAAACACGATTATATCTGGCATGAAGGTTTTGTGAAAGGAAAAATCAGTGATCGGTATTCTTACATTGATGGTGCTGCTACCTTTAGTTGTAGTATGAGGAAGTCAACATTTGAAGTATTAGGAGGTTTTGATGAAAAATTTCCATATGCCGGCAGTGAAGACTATGATCTGTTTGAGCGCGCCAAAAAACAAGGCCATAAACTCATATTTGATACCCAAAACATTTGCTACCATAACGAACCCTACAACGCAGAAATGTCCATTTGGATGAATCGTCATTATAGGGGAGTAGCAAGTTTTATTTTACTATGTGAAAAGCATCCAGAATTAAAGCAGAGCAGTCGCTATACACTTTACCAGCCAATTACTAAAAAGGATACTTTTGGTGAAGTACTCTTTAAAACTAAGGCGAGTTTCTTAGGAACTCGCATGGGACGCTTTTTTACTGACGGTATAATTTGGGTTGCAGAAAAATCAAATTTATCTGACAGATTAATGTCCAAATTATATAACGCAAGATTTATAAGTGCAGTAAAGAAGGGATTTAAGGATTTTAACTATCTAATCGAGTCATGATGCCACGAGTATCAGTCATTATTCCAGTATATAACGGAGAGAACTTTATTAGTGAAACGATTAATTCTGTTTTAAAGCAGTCATTTAAAGATTTTGAGATCATACTCGTCGATGATGGCTCAAAGGATAACACGAAAAAGATTCTAGAGTCATTTTCTGATCAAAGACTAAAAGTCTTGCACATCGAAAATCGAGGAGTTTCAAATGCGCGTAATGTTGGATACAAAGAAAGTAAAGCTGATTTTCTCGCTTTTTTGGACGCAGATGATCTCTGGTTACCTGAGAGATTATATGAAACAGTAGCGTACTTAGATGCACATATAGAAGTTGGACTAGTCCATACCCACATGGCTGTAATAGATGAGAATAGTAAAGAAAATGGAGATGTTTATGCTGGAAAAGAAGGTGATATTTTGGAAGATTTACTTCTTTGGAACGGATGTTGTATACCCGCTCCAAGCAGTATTCTGATGAGAAGAGAAGTCTTGGAAAATATTGGTTTATTTGATACAAATCTATCTACCGCGGCGGATCAGGAGATTTTTTTCAGAATCGCTAACCAATACAAGATAGGTATGGTAAGTAAAGTGCTAGGGTTATACCGAATTCATGGAGAAAATATGCACTTAAATATTGTTCGCATGGAAAAAGAACACATATATGCCTACAATAAAGCATTTAAACTAGATCTCTATAAGAATAGAAGTTTCAAAAGAAAGTGTTATTCTAATATGTATATGATACTTGCCGGTAGCTATTGGGTTCAAGGGGCAAATAAAAAGCGCGCAATCATCATGATTATGAAATCACTACAGTCTGATTTTAGCAACGTGATGCGAAAATTATTAAAAAAAATATTGTGAAAAAGGCTGTCGTATACATTTACAATAGTTTTAAAGATCCGCTCTTTCAATCCAACATGTTGCTATATCTCTTGGATGCTAATAAAGAACTTGATTATTCATTTGCTTTAATAACATACGAGCAATCGGAGTTTGCAATTTCCAAAGCAGAAAAGAAAGAGTTAAAGAAAGAATTGAAGGAAAGGAATATTTATTGGATCCCATTGAGATGGCATTCAGGCAAACTCAAATTAATCAAGAAAACCTGGGATGCCCTGTACGGTCTGTTGATAATCTTAAAGTACAGATTGTTAGGATACAATCGCATAGTTTCCCTCGGAACAGTTTCAGGGAGTTTTGCATATATCTATTCTGTATTATTTAGAATGAGGCACTACCTCTATCAGTACGAACCTCACAGCGAATTTTTAAAAGACATGGGAATCTGGAGTGAGAGATCGTTGAGTTTTCAAGTATTAAACTGGCTTGAAAAAAGGTCTGGCTTGTATACAGAAGTTATTGCTACAGGTACGATCCATATGATGAACAGACTACATAAAATGGGATCGAAGGCGCAAGTTTTCAAGATTCCAAGCTGCGTCAACGATCAGTTATTCAGTTTTTCGAAAGAAAATAGAAGCCAAATAAGAGAATCCCTGCAAATTGTTGATCGAAAAGTTTTGATCTATGTAGGCAAATTTGGAGGTATTTATTTCGATCAGGAGGTATTTAAACTATGCAAGAGCATTTTGGAGAGAGATCCAACATTCTTTTTTCTCTTTTTGACTCCAAACGATCAAGATACGATAAAAAGTAATTTCAAACAAGTTGGTATTAGTGAAAAGAACTACTATGTGAGTCTTGTACCCTATAATGAGGTATACAGATATATTTCAGCAAGTGACATAGGGTTGGTATCTGTACCACCATTGCCCTCTCAAAAATTTCGATCCCCAATCAAAGTAGG
Source organism: Ekhidna sp. (assembly GCF_039960695.1). Lineage (GTDB taxonomy): Bacteria > Bacteroidota > Bacteroidia > Cytophagales > Cyclobacteriaceae > Ekhidna. The sequence goes on from NZ_JBDVKP010000019.1 coordinate 321,071, forward strand.
TGAATATCTCTGCTGTGGAATTCCATACATTGTATGTAAAGGCGTATCTGAAGATGATGAATATGCAAAAAAAGAGGGAGTTGGGGTTGTTTTAGACAATTTCGAAGAAGTCAATATCGAAAAGCAGTTTGTCGAAATTGAAGATCTTATGAAAACGGATAGCCGTATATTGAGACAAAAATGCAGAAGCGCGGGCTTACAATATCGAGGTTTTTCAAAACTTAGATTTGTCAGCTTAAACGCTTTTAAGTCATTGTAGAGAGATATTTTGAAAAGGTTCCTTGTACATACTTTTTGTTTTGCTTCTAGCCTGATGGGATTCAGTCAATTAAGTTTTACTGTCGATGAAGAGTACTGTCGAGAGGAGTCTGTTACAGCGCTAAATACATCTACCGGATTTAGCAACTATGAATGGGATTTTTGCCTGAATGATATTGAGCTTGGGACCGTAAGCTCAACTACAGCAATCAACATTCCGGCTCTATCAAATCCAATAGGTTTTTGGATTGGAAGAGATAATGGTAATTGGTACGCGTTTATTGTCAACAATACACAAAATGAATTGTATCGATTGGACTTTGGCTCAGACTTATTTTCCACTCCAACATCAACTAACCTGGGAAATCCAGGAGATTTATTTAATGGACCTGGAAGAATCGACATAATACAAATCGATGGGAACTGGTATGGTGTTGTAGCCTATTTTTCCTTTGGTTCTGAAATTACACTACTTGATTTTGGTAGTTCATTGAGCAATATACCGACAGCTAGCTCATTAGGTAATTTTGGCTTGAGCAGAACATTAACACCTCGTGTAATTATGCAAGGGACTGACATATTGCTAGTATTGGGGTATTATGATGGAAATTCCATATTCATTGCTAACTACGGCAATTCATTTGGCAATATACCAACGACCACAACCCATGCTGTTTCGATGCTAACAAAGCCTCGAGGAATTGATATTGTTAAGGATTCAGATGGAAATTGGATAATTTTTGCTACAACAGAAAATACCCAAACTATTCATGAAATTAGTTTCGGGACCGATATTACATCGGCACCCGTTTCGGAAGAAATTCATACTATTGGATTATTTAATAATCCAACCACAATAGATCTTATTCAAGAAGGGAGTCAATTTTATGCGTTTGTTTCAAACTTTTCATTCGATGGTACACTCGTTGATTTTAATAATTTAACATCAAGTCCTACCAGCAGCTCACAAACACACATATCACGTACATCATCCACATCATTTATTCGTCAAAATGGACAATCTACAATTATAGGAGTTACCACTTCTGACAATCTAAACCTTTCAAATTACTCTTATGATTGCATTGCCCTCCCTTATTCAAATCTCGAAAATCCATCGTCAATAAGTTATTCAACAGAAAATGAGTATAGGATAGAATTAAGATCCGAAGAAAATAACGAAGTAATCACAATTGAAGATACAATCACTATTTTAGGGATGACAGCACCTTCAATCTCCTTCACCTCAGACAATGTTTGTATCAACTCACTTGTGAATTTCTCACCTTCCAATACTGGCTTAACATTATATGAATGGGATTTCAATGGAGATGATATTGTTGATGTGACCGATATGACAGGAGCCGCTCAATCCTTTGATTATTCTGGACTAGGAACAGGTACTTACACCGCACGATTAGATGTTTCTGACGGAACGTGCAACAACTTTTTCGAACAAGAAATTACCATTTATGATCCGCCGCCCGCACCATCTTACACGTATTCTTCGGTACGTACTTGCATCAATGCAGACTTTACATTCACTAATATCACAGCGGATGGAGCGTATGCTGGTCCATTACAATACCTGTGGGAATTTATCGATGAACCCTCCGGTACAATTGTAGCCACAGCTACGACAAAAGATGCAGTTTATGCTTTTGAAACTGCAGGGGAAAAGACAGTCAGACTTACTTCGAGTATACCTGGTTGCACTGAAGTTACCGAGCAAACGCTGATGATAACCCCTGGCCCTACTGCAGACTTTTTTGCTGCTTCAGTTTGTCAGAATGAAGCCATGGATTTTACCAATACAAGTACGGATGCCACTGCTTACAGCTGGAATTTTGGTGATGGATTCATGTCTACAGCTACTAACCCTAGCCATGTATTTACAGGAGCTGGAAATTTCTTCGTAACCCTCACTGCTTTTGACGCAGAAGGCTGTGAAGATACAGAGGTTATAGAAGTAGCGATCTCAGATAGTCCTCAGATTAGTTTTAACTTTGATATCCCATGCACCTCGTCTGACGGAATCCAATTTTTTGATCTTACCACAGTAGATAATGCAGATTTGGTTACCTGGACATGGTTTGTAGATGATGTGGAAGTGTCTAATCAGCAAAGCCCACAAATAACCTTTAGTAGCACAGGAGTAAAGAATATTAGATTGGATGTTCAGAGTTCCAATGGTTGCGAATCTTCCTACAACGAAGATATTGAGGTATTAGCCTCACCTGCTCCAGACTTTACGATAGACTTAGGCTGTCAGGGAGAAACATCATCATTTACAGATAATACTTCAGCTACTGGTAATCCGATTGTGTCTTGGTTATGGACGGTGGATGGCACCAACTATGGCACACAAGATATAAGTCATCTATTTACTGATGCAGGAACTTACGATGTTACACTTGAGGTGACAGGCCAAAATTTTTGTTCAGAAGCCATCACTAAATCTGTGGAAATAGTAGAACTCCCAACTGTCAGCTTTGCAATTCAAGGAGAATGTGACAATCAATTGATAAGGGCGTCAGATCAATCCACAGTTTCAGCGGATCCTGTCATCTCACGCAGGTGGATGCTCGATGGTGAAAATGTAGGCAATGGTACAGAATTAATCTTGTCAGAGTTAGCAGATGATACTTATGTACTTTCACTCGAGTTAGAAACTCAGGAAGGATGTATTATCAGCGCATCACAAGCATTGATCATTAATGAAGCTCCTCAGTCATCATTTACGAGCTCGAGAACTTATGGTGTTCCTAATGATCAACTCACATTTACCAATACTTCGATAGGAGGAGTATCCTATCAATGGCTATTAGATGGTTTACCGAGAAGCACAAATCCACAATCCGAACCAATTACTTTTACAGAGTCAGGTACCTATAACGTGAGTCTGGTTACACAAAATAGTCTGGGATGTAATGACACCACACATCAAGAAATCCTGATAGCTATTCCAGAAGTTGACTTGGCAATTGGAAGTTTTGAATTAGTTAGTGAGAACAACGTAGGAAGAATCTTCTTAGAAGTGCAAAACTTCAGTAATCTACCTGTAGAAATAATTGATGCTCAAATCGTTTTGGAAAACACCTTTACGATTAGCGAACAAATAATAAGTTTTATTGATATAGGAGAATCAAGATTGGTCAACCTCAATGTCGGCATTCCATTAAATATTTCAGAGCCATCGTATTTCTGCGTTAAGTTATCATCGCAATACTCAGAATATCAAGATTTAGACCCAGTCAATAACGAAAAGTGTATTACGATCGAACCAGTGATTAAGGTTGAAGATCCATTCCCCAATCCAGTTAGAGATCAATTTAGACTGAAATTAATCGTTAATGAAAGCGGTGCTGCCAACATCTCATTAATTAATTCCGCTGGGAAAATTCAGATTAATAACGTAGAACCCGTTTCAAAAGGGCTAAATAACTTCTTTATTGATATGAGCCTACTAGATCCAGGAATCTATTATGTCACAGTAGATGTCCTAGGTACAACTCACAAAAGAAAAGTCATTAAACTTTAATTCTGAACAGTCGTTAGGGTCTTTTGTCAATTAATTGTTAAAGGTTTGTAGTTTATTTGAATGGTCGCCAGAATTTTTATTAATAGTATTAATTTTGCGACAAATAAAATTCTGTCATATGATGAGTGATGGGATGTTATACTTAAGAATGAATTTTATCCATGTGGATTACCGCCTTAACGGACCATTATGACCACAAAAAATCCTAAACACACATGAAAATACAATCATCGCGTATTAAGCTGGACAAGATCGACAGAAAGATTCTTGACATCCTACAGTCAAACGCAAAAATCACCAATGCCCAACTTTCAAAAGACATTGGGTTGTCTCCAGCTCCTACATTGGAGCGAGTAAAAAAACTAGAAACTTCCGGAATAATTAAGAGCTATCATGCAAAGCTGGATACTGATAAAGTAGGACTTGGAGTACACACGTTTGTGCAAGTTTCTTTGAAAGGTCATAACAAGAAAAATATTGATGCTTTCATCAATGAAATAAGCGCAATTCCAGAGGTAATCGAATGTCACCATATTACTGGCTCAGGCGATTTTATTCTGAAAATCATATCAAGTGACATACAATCCTATCAAAAATTGATGCTAGAAAAGGTATCAGAAATTGAGGTGGTTGATGGCTTGCAATCCATGATAATACTCTCTACTTTCAAGGACAGCAAAGTAATGCCTGTACCTGAAAATGAGTAATAATCAAATTTTATCTCAACCAAAGGTTGACCAGATCATTCGCAGGATCGCGTATCAAATTTATGAGAATAACATGAATGAAGAGGTGGTGCTTGTTGGAGTTGATTCGGGGGGTAAGAAACTGGCCGATCAAATCAATGAGACGCTTGGTGAGATTGCCGGTAAAAAATCGATTTGTCACACCATTTCTCTTGACAAAGAAAATCCGTTGAATAAAGACATCCTCATAGATGGGGATGTAACCGATTTAAAAAATAAAACCGTCATCCTTTGTGATGATGTGCTGAATAGCGGAAGAACATTAGCCTATAGCCTTACAAAACTGCTGACACTTAAGGTAAAAAAAGTAGAAACCGCCGTTTTGGTTCTCCGCACACATGGTAGATTTCCGATTTACGCGAATTATAAAGGATACGAACTGTCTACTACTATCAAAGAACATGTAGAAGTACGAATGGGCGATGGCGTGTATTTATCATAAATAAACCCCAACAATAACTTGCCGGGGTTTCACAGTTAGTAACCAAAATCAACTCATCTACTTACGGTACCTGTCGGAAAAGAAGCCAACACATTGTTATCAATACTGTATGGATTTCCTGAAAGTGTTGAAGGAATCGCACCCGCGAGCGGCTTCAGAGTAAAAGGAGCAGTGCTATTGTCTGGGTCTGGTTCAATTGAAATAACAGCAGTAGTCCCTCTTAAGTCTGTTGGAAAGGTTAATCCTGCCGGAGCATTATTTAAAAAGTCTTCACCAGGATAGCTCGGCCCACCATTAGCACCACTAAATGGCGCAGCTTCATCCGCTACCAAAGGATCAGTAAATGTTCCTGTGGTTACAGGTGTCCCAGCAATAACCACCCAGCCTTCATATTTCCATCCTTCAGAAAGTTCAGGTAAGTCCAGTCCCGCTACTGCAGAACCAGAACTATTATCTAAAAACCAAATACCACTAAATTCTTCGTTTGCAGCACCGGTCCCGGTAGGTGCTGCTATGATATACTTACCTGTTGCATTGTCAAAGGCTGTGCCAATCGTAGAGGTAGCTAAGCTGGCAGAACTGCCATCGAATGCACCGGCTAAAATCTTGGTCGCAGCTGGCGCAGGGTCTGTATCCGGTACTGGCTCAATTGAAAGAACAAACATTGTTGCTGATTCAAGATTACTACTTTCTACTTCAAAAGTCGTTGCAGAAAGATTTCCACTTCCATCGACTGTAAATGTTCCTGTTGAAACTGGTGAACCATCTACTATTACCCATCCTTCGTAAGCGAAATCACCGCCAAGATCTTCAAGACCGCCTATTGATACAGTGAGATTTGATATCGAAGGTCCGTTTTCATCGTCATCGCTACAGCTTGTGAATATTAAACCCACAGCTGCCAGCATTACAAATAATTTTTTCATTTAGCGTTCATTTTTGTTTGATACAAATCAACGGATGAGATGTTGTGAAAGAATCACATAGAATTAACATTTTTAAATTGATTGTTTCATTTATGTAGGTCACAGATATTCAATAAGTTGTGAATTGAAATGCGATGGTCTGAGCTGACGTAATATGACGCGCGGAATACCATTGTTGTGTTTTACAACCTGTTTGTGATACTTCTGTGATAAGTTTTTGTTTCTTTCGAAGACGATGGCAAAAGTATTAATCATAGAAGATGATCTGGAGATCATTAATCTGCTGGAGATTCATCTCAATGACCTGTCCTGTGATGTTTTGAAGGCTATGGATGGAGGTGTGGGATTGGAAATGGCAAAAAATGAAAATCCTGACCTTATCATATTGGATATCGCATTGCCTGTGATGGATGGAATAGAAGTGTGCCAAAAGATACGAATGAATCAGACTACACCGATTATCATGCTCACTGCAAAATCTGAGGAAATAGACCGAGTGCTGGGATTGGAAGTAGGAGCAGATGATTATATCATCAAGCCATTTAGTGTTCGAGAATTTATTGCACGTGTAAAAGCAATATTCAGAAGGACGAAGCTGATCAAAGAAAGTATCGCAAACGGAACTGCCAGGTTGGGGTTTGATGGATTAACTATTGATATAGAAAAGAGAAAAGTGGAGGTTAATAATGAGCGAATTGAGCTATCACCTAAAGAGTTTGAATTGTTGACTTTAATGGCATCGCATCCAGGTAAAAGCTACACGAGGAGTGATCTTTTAAAAATAATTTGGGGCTATGATTTCGAAGGTTACGAGCATACCGTCAATTCCCATATCAACCGCCTCAGGGCTAAAATTGAATCGGATATGACTAAGCCAAAATACATTCTTACAACCTGGGGAGTTGGGTATAAATTCAGCGAAGAATTATGAGCGAGTACAGGCTTTTAACCAATCGCTTGATTAAGAAGATTGCCGTAGTTTTCTTCCTTTTGGTAGTTATCATGGGCGTAAGCTATATATTCACTACGATCCACCTTACTAATAAACACTTTGAAGCGCGATCACAAAGGTTGAACGCACAACTGGCCAATCATCTGATCGAAGAAAAATTCAAAGGAAACTCCCCATTTCTAGCAGATGGTTCCATAAACAAACCATTATTCGGAGATCTGATGCATGATATGATGGCTGTAAATCGCGGCATTGAGGTGTACCTGTTGAGTACGGATGGTGAAGTCTTGTATTCTGTAGTGCTCAGTCACGACAACCCAAGTGATCCGGTACGATATGTAAATTTACAGCCCATTCGTGAATTTATCGATTCGAATGGAGGAACGTACATTCTTGGTGATGACCCACTGCAAGCTGGAGAAAAGAAGATTTTTTCGGCCGCCAGATTTGAGCATCAAGGCACTGAAGGATATATCTATATCGTCTTGGCGGGACAGGAAATAGATAGAGTGTCATCCACCTTGTTTTCAAACTACTTTATGAAACTAAGTATAGGAGCGTCTATAATCACAATGACCTTTGTGCTTTTTCTTGGCTTAATCAGTTTTTGGTTTCTGACGAAGAACCTTCGCTCCATTATTTATACGGTAAAAAGATTTAGGGAAGGAGATTTAAATATTCGAATAGCGGAGGCAGAAAAAACTGATCTATCCATACTGGCAGTTAATTTTAATGAAATGGCAGATACCATTGAAAAGAACATGGATAAGATTAGATCTGTTGATGTGCTTCGACGCGAGTTAATTGCCAATGTCTCTCATGATTTAAGAACGCCACTGTCGATTATCAATGGCTACATTGAGACACTGCAAATAAAGAAAGCTGACCTGACAGAAGATGAAAAGGACCAATACCTAAGCATTATTAAGGCTAGCTCTGAAAAACTTACTCGGCTGGTCTCTCAGCTATTTGAATATTCAAAACTGGAGGCGAAACAAGTAGAACCGCTAAATGAACCATTTGCAATGACAGACCTTGCTATGGATTTGGTTTCAAAATACCAGGTACTTGGTGAGGAGAAAAATGTAAAAATCGAATTGGAATCTGACGATCAGGTTCCATTGGTTTTTGCTGACATTGGCTTAGTGGAGAGGGCACTTCAAAACCTTCTGGATAATGCCCTGAAATTCACTCCTGAAGGAGGACGAATATTACTCAACATAGCAGCAAATAATGATCAGGTAAAAGTGGGTATCTCTGACACTGGTCCCGGAATAAATAAGCATGATCAGTCAGTGATATTTGATAGATACAGACAGTCAAAGAAGAACTCAACCGAAGAAGGGATAGGACTCGGACTTGCGATCGTTCAGAAGATTATGGAATTGCATAACACCACCATTCAAGTGATTAGTAGTCCGAATGAAGGAAGCACGTTTATTTTTCACTTGCCAAAATATCAGGTGTCTGGCGTTTAGTAGTCTTTGTACAGATTAGGCTTTCTGGTGAGCATCTGCAAACTCATATCTACCAAGTCTCCCATATTTTCACATAAAAGAAAATCTTTGTCCTCATAATAGTTTGCTAGCTCTTTCCTTAATTTTTTAATGTTTTCAGGTTTTGAAAGTTTGTCTTTTTTCATTGCCGACAGCAAATCATCTACGCGTTTCTTTTCTACTTTCAGTCTATTGGAAATATTCGAGCGCTCTTCCCGCTGGTATTGTTTCACCGTTTCTGGTGTCATATGTTTCAGCCCGATCTTTATAATTGGATTATTCTGCGTGTAGTATTGAGGTAAGTATATAGCGCGCCTACCTTCGTACGATTGCTGATCAAAGTCTATAGCGCGCAATCGATATTCCACGTCTTCAAAATCAGGAGTTATATCTACAACAAAGTTGCTGCTATGCATATCCCCAAGCAGTCGAACGAAGCAGCGTTCATTGAACTTCACAAATTCCTTCGCAAGTCGGATTTCATTAAGGTTGGCACTTCCAAGATAGCGTTTGATGAATAATTCTGCAGGAACACCCACAATATGTTCTTCAATAAGTGTTTCCTTATTTACTACGTAGCTTATCTTATTTGGCGATAGCAAATGTTCAAGTTCTAAGCCATAGATACGGGAAGCATCTGCATTCTTTATATAAAAGTAATCGAAGTTGTCATTTATCTGATTGACTACACGTACCCGAAAGGGTTGTGTATTGCCATAAGCACATAGATCTACACGATCGATGATTAAATGATCCATCGCAGATAGATCACCATCAGCTTTCATGATGGCATAGACTTTTTTTAGCGACGCATTGATATGGTCCATATCGCCTTGAGGAAAGAACACTGTTTCCCACAATGTATCATTACCTGACTTATCATAAAGAGGAATGGAGTTGTCATAGCGAAGTAGATCACCATAATAGATAGGCAAATTCATCTCACGATCGTATTTTTTGATGTAGGCGCGAAGCGATTTGCTAATCGGGAAAATTTCTTTTTTCTTACTAATGATTGCCATTGAGATACAAGCTAGTTAAGATACTTCACACCAAATTTCCCAATTGTAGGCTCAATTGGAGCAGGAATCGTATCGCTTTTGATCATTTCCAATAAATCTATTTCGATGTTACGAGTAATCGTTGTTATTGGGGTATCAGCTGCGCGTCCTTCAAACGGATCTTCCGTCACAGCTCCGGATTTTTCCAGGATTGTGAATACAAAGGAAATAGCAATTGACATGGGAATGGCACTCCAGCTCATATCTGTGACAAGTGAAAAGGGGAGGCAAGTCACAAAAAGCCATAAAAATACACCCGTGAAGTAATTGTAGTAATATGGAAAAATGGTGCCCTTAATTCGTTCGGCCATGCCTTGCAAGCTGTAAAATTCCTTAATTACATTGGTTAATTCCATGTGACGAAAATCTTCAATGATATTTTTCTCATATGCATCTTGTAAGCGTTCACTTTGCTTATGCAAAAGCTGGGTAGGCTTGTTGTGAACTTTACGTATTTGATCTACTTCTTTCTTTGAAAGATATTTTCCTAGATCATCCCAATGATTTTGCTTTCGCAAATGCATGATCAATGAATAGAGCCAGCCAATATGTCTGGTAATGAGCTCTTTTCTCCATATCAGCACATCTTTATCCTTTACTTTTCCCTTGGAAAAATGGGTTGAAGAAAACGTACATATCATTACACCAAAAGTTCGGCTGGCATTAACTATTCCGCCCCAAATTTTTCGCGCCTCCCACCAACGGTCATAGGCACTGTTGTTTCTGAATCCAAGAAAAATTGCCAACGCGCCACCTAGGATAGTTACTGGAACCACGGGCAATGTGAGAGGTTCGAAATCAAATATTTCACCGAACTCATATTGGAAAACAGCCACTATGGAAATGATCGTGAAAAGGAGAATGTTTTTTCTATTATAAAAAGTGATCCCAAGGATCTGCTTGAATGGATTATCTGAATATTTTAGTATCATTTCTTTGTCAGTATTTCGAGAAACCTCTTAGTCGAAGTATCACACCAGTTTCTGAATTTATCGCCTGCCTCATTATGTTGTGGAAGATAATCCAACAATACTTCCAGATCAAAGATTTCACTTGACACACCTGCACCTGCCTTCTTTGCATCCAATGCATTGCATGCTTGTTCGTAGTGACCTTTTACAGGCACCATTAGGATGGGTTTGCCCATGTACATAGCCTCACATACGGATTCAAAACCAGCGGTAGTTAGATAGCCTCTGCAACTAGACATAAACTGAATAAACTTCTCATCGTCAAGCTGATGAAAGGTTAGTGTTTCATCTACATTCAACTCATTTGGTTCATCCTTCTTATCCCAAAAACAATGAATAGGTATTTCCGGGTGTTTATAGTGAAAAGCCTTCACATCTTCTGAGTAGCCATGATTTACCATGTATACAAGGAAATGATCACCTTGAGATGTTTTTATAGTTTTAACCTCATCTCTTAGTAGCGGTGGAACCACCGATAGCTTTTTCTTAGACTCATCAACCATGGATTGGAATGATAAACCCAGAATTTTGTCTGCGCCATATCCAGCCAATCGATTGCCAGCTAATAGTGAAGTTTTGTCATAAAACCTGCCTTTCGGAAATTCGAATGACGAATGATTCAATAAAAACTGATGGGCTAACGCAATGTGCTTCACTTTCGGTTTTTTGAGTATAAAATACAGGCCACTCAAAAAATCATAGAAATTGATGATTATATCTGGTTCTTCCTCTTTTACTATAGCATCTATTTGATTGATGCTATGTAGGAAGGCCCGACCTTTCCAAAGGTTAGCCGCCAACGTTTTCAAAACATTGACTGATCGTGCATTTTTATCTGTTACAAAATTTGGACTTTCTAGTTGTGTAACTGGACTATCAATTTGATCTAGAAAAAATTTTGGAAGTGCTCGTCTTTTACTCTTACCTACAATTACATGAGATATTTCATGCCCATTTTCTTTTAGAATATGGAACAATGAAATAGCCTGGGTCATATGCCCACGTCCCTCTCCTTGAACAATAAAAATATATTTCAAACAAGCTAGATATTAGCTCGCAAACTTAAGTAGAAACTCGGTTCCTTGGCCGAATTGAGATTTTGCAGTTATGTTACCTCCATGTTTCCTCATGATCTGCTTAGAAAGACTAAGTCCAATACCTGAACCGTTTTTCTTGGTGGTAAAGAATGGGATAAATATTTTCTTAATAGCTTCTTCCTCTATTCCCGTACCATTGTCAGCAACTGAAATATAAGCCCCACCACCTTCTGTAGGCATGGCGGTTATCGTTAGAGATTTATTCTCTTTTTCTGCAGCATCCAATGCCTGGATTGCATTTTTTACGACGTTGATGATTACTTGCTCAATCTGCTCTCTGTCAATGTTTACTTTGAGCTTTGGTTTAACTGAGCAATTAACTGTAATGCTGGCCCGTTCAGAATCTGGCTTAAGTAACATCAACACGTGTTTAATCATATCCTCAACTTCAACCGGCTCAAGATTTGGTAACTTGATTCGAGTCATGTTTCTAAAATCGGAAACGAATTTGATCAGACTCTCGCTGCGATTATGAATGGTTTTTACCGACAAGTAAAAATCTTCAATGGTATCATCAGGAATCTCATTGATATTCTTCCCGTTTTTTAGAAATTCATCTAACTCAGTTTCTACTGTTGCCGCTAAAGAAGAAATAGGAGTAACAGAATTCATGATCTCATGTGTAAGTACCCGGATCAGATTTTGCCATGCCTCCATTTCTTTTTCTTCCAGTTCTGACTGAATGTTTTGAATTGAAACAAGCTTGAAGGCTTTACCAAGGAGTGACAACTCAATTGCATATACTGCGAGTTGCACTTCATCATCATTTTTGGTGATCTTAATCAAATCTCTGCCTCCGGTCTTCAATTCTGTAAATGAGTTTTGAAGGTTTGGGTGTTCTCTGCCGATCTGTTTAATGTTTTTAATCATCTTGATATCCAATAGCTTCTTAGCTGCATTGTTCATGATTTGGACTTCACCATCCACATCGAATGTGATTATCCCAATTCCTATGTGCTGAACAATCGTTCGGAGGTACTGATGTTGCGCTTCTTTATCAGCTCGTATCTCTCGAAATTTTCGTAGAATTTCATTGAATTCATGATAGAGCAAATCTCTACTCGATCCAGATTTTTTTTCTGGATATGTGTTCGTGAAATCATCGTAATGAATGCTTTCGAGAAAATGAACAATCTCACGATTCGATTTTTCCAAAAATTGATACAAGTACCATCCTTGAAAGGCCGTAAGAGAAAAAACTAGAAATTTGGTAAAAAAATAGGAGTCAGAGTAATACAGTGATGTAAACAAAAACATAGTAAGCAGGAGCAATAACATCCTGCCGATCAATTGAAATTTAAAAGACTTATAAATCATGTTTTTCTAATCTTCTATACAGTGAAGCTCGTGTGAGTCCAAGTTCCTTAGCTGCTTTGGAAATATTTCCTTCATACTTATTCACAACCTTTTGGATGGTGATTTTTTCCATGTCGTCCAGATTATAAGAGTCTGGCTCTAGAGAAAGGTTGCTTTCTGGCTTCTGAGCAAGGAAAAAAAAGTCTTCTGGCATTAGCTGTCCATTTTCACTCATAATGATAGCTCTTTCAATGGCATGCTGTAGCTCGCGAATATTACCTGGCCAGGGATACTTTTGCAGTTTACCCACTGTTGATGCTGCCACTCCATCGATAGTCTTTCGATACTTTCCAGCATACATTTTCACGAAATGATTAGCCAACTGTTCCATATCTTCCATCCGTTCACGAAGTGGAGGCAGCTGGATTTCTACAGTATTGATTCTATAGAGCAAATCCTGCCGGAAGGTATTGTCATTCACCATTTCGTACACAAGCATGTTTGTAGCACTAATCAGTCGTATATCTACAGGTACTTCCTGATTACTACCAATTCTAGTGACCTTTCGGTTTTGAATGGCTGTTAAAAGTTTGGATTGTAGCGGTTGACTTAGGTTGCCAATTTCATCCAAAAAAAGAGTTCCGCCAGAAGCTACTTCAAACCTTCCAGCTCGATCTTCTTTGGCGTCTGTAAATGAGCCTTTCTTGTGACCAAATAGTTCACTTTCGAAAAGTGACTCAGTGATTGCACCCATATCCACACCAATAAATGGCATGTCTTTCCTCAAGGATTTCTGATGGATGGCACGTGCGATCAATTCTTTACCAGTACCATTCTCGCCTAAGATCAACACATTGGCGTCAGTGGCTGCCACCTTATCTATCAGCTTGAAAACTTTCTTGATCGCATCACTTTCCCCAATGATGTCTTTAAAGGCTTTGCTACTATCAGCCTGGAGAGTCTTACTTGTTTGCTTTAGTTGCGAGACCTCTTTATAGCTCTTTTTAAGCCTTGCCGCACTTGAAAGAGTTGCTAATAGTTTTTCGTTTTGCCAAGGTTTCAATACAAAGTCAGTTGCTCCGGCTTTCAAGGCTTTTACAGCCATCTCTACATCTCCAAATGCTGTAATCAGAATCACCACAGCTTGTGGGTCCTTCTCAAGGATCTGTTCCAACCAGTAAAATCCCTCTTTACCGCTTGTGGTGTCCTGACTATAGTTCATATCCAGAAGGATGACATCAAAGGTGTCGTTATTGAGAAGGAAAGGGATTTTTCGTGGATCTTTCTCAATTATCACCTCTTTGATATGTTTCTTTAGCAGCATTTTAGCGGCTAACAACACATCTTCATCATCATCTATTATTAGTATTTTATTTATTTCTTCGTCCACTGGATTTGTATTTATGTAATTATTTAAAAGGCTACAATTGTGCCAAGACCAGAAAATAAGTCTCAGAATAGTTCAGGCGCTAAAAGTAGTGAATTAAATGTTCGAAATTGAACAGTTTCTTACTGATTTTTTACAATATTGAACACATCGGTCAGCCCAAGTATAGGAACTCCGGTTATATAATAGTATTCTGCTTTACTCTTTTCCCATTTAGTCAAAGCGTCAAAATAGTCTGTCTGTGCTTCTATGTATTTGTCTTGTTGGATGTTCAGCTTAAATAAATCAGTCTCTCCATTTTGGAGGTTAATGATTTCAGCATTGAGCAACCTGCGATAATTCTGAGAGACCCCTTGATATTGAAAAAGTAAATCTTGAAATGCATTGCTTTGAGCATATGCACCTAACACACGGTTCTTAATGTTAACTTGGCTTTGGGCTAGTTCATACTCATTGCTTTGAAGTTTCAGGCGCGTCTGCTGCAATTTTCCTCGTTCTTTTCTAAGCAAAATCGGAAATGAAAAGTCGAGTCCCATTTTATAGTTTTCTCCAAATTCTACGCCATTTGAATTAAAGTCAGGATCTAGTGGCGCATCAATAAGCGAATAGGATAAGTCAATTTGGGGTTTAATACTCTCTTTAGCCCATCTAAGATCAGCATCTAACTGATTTCTTTTTCCGTCCAGTTTACTGATATCTGGATGACTTGTGAGTGCATACTCAATGGCACTTTTCAATTCGGTATCTCTCGGTGTAGTGAATAGAGTTGATGAATCAGGTGAAACTCCAAGTTGTAGTTCAAGTGGAACTAAATCCTCTGACCAAAGGTGCTTGGATAAATTCAGCTTGGACAGCTCATACTCAAGCTGTGTTTTTCTGAAATCTACCGTTCTTTTTTGAAGATTAATTTTTGCTTGGAGTGTATCCACAATGGCAGCTTCACCAAATTCAAAGTCTATCAACGTACGATCAAATAGGTTTTGAGCAAGATCAATCGCTTGATCCATTAGCTGTATTTTCTGATAATACAAGTACCAATTCCAATAGTCTTTAATTATTGTAAATAAGATTTTATTTACTTCATTAGTTTGTTCAGCTTCGGCTATTTGAGAAAAAGCATCCGCTCTTTTGATCATATTTCTTCGCTCATCAAAGAATAAACCTTTACCTAGCGGAACAGAAAACCCCACGGCTACTTGCTGGTTGGCTGTATTATCAGAGATGAAATTTTCCGGATTCAAAAAATCTCCAGTATTTTGGATGAATTCAATCTTGGGATCAATACCGATCCAAGTTGGAATTTTGAATGTTGTGTTTAAGAGGTTATAGTATTCGGTATCCTTAAAGTCTTTTACATTATAGTTCAATTCGACTTCCGGATCGAACCCACCCCTTGCTTCTCTCAATCTAGCTTCAGCGTTTACATTTATTAGATTTGCTTGCTTAACTATAGGATGGTATGCGAGTGACATCTTCAGCACAGTTTCCAATGAAAGGAAAGTCGCGTTTCCGCTTAAACTGTCAGACGTATTCTGGCCAAATAGGAGGCATGGAACCAGCGATATGATGATTACATATCTTCTCATTTCTTGCCAATTTTAATGCCGGGATTCTCATCTTCATACATTGTAGGTGGGAATCCATTCATATTTCGCCAGATTTCATACCAAATTGGAACGTTGTTAAGCATGACCCAGCCTTTGGCTGCAGAACCAATCCGAAGTAATTCCGGCCATTTTTCATCTTCAGGATCAGGTTTTACAATAATTCTAAACATGCCATTTTTGCTTTCGACTCTGTCGATAATGGCTACTATTCCTCCGAATGTACCTACTGATGCATTGGGCCAACCTGAAAATTGCAACGCTGGCCAGCCATCAAAGAGTACTCGGACTTTTCGTCCTTTGCCAATCAAAGGCATATCCATCGCCTTTATATACATTTCGAAAGCCATATCATCTGATTGTGGAAGTATGGTAGCTACTGCATCGCCTTCTTTGAGGGTTTCACCGATTCCAACTTTTATGGCTTTTACTATGTATCCAGACTGAGGCGCGATGATTTGATATTGAGATTGTCTCACTAATACATTCGTAAGCTCGTTTTCCATTTTGGCTATTTGAGCCTGTGTCTCATTTCGGCTGGCAATCGTTTCATTGAGGTTAGATTGAGCTTTACTTATTTTATCAGAATATTCAGCGTCTACAGACGCAAGCTCAAGAGATGCATTCGCCAAGTCAGCCTTTCGTTGAAGCCACTCGTTTTCAACTTTTAATACTTTAGCACCACTCATTTGAAATTTATTCTCTATTTCTTGAAATTTTGTAAGTGTAATGTTCCCGGCGTCAAAACGATTTTTATTTCGATCGAAAACACTCTTTGCATTATTATAATTAACTTTTTCTGCCATAAAGGCAAGGGAGTCAGCTTCTAGCTTTAGTCTTGATTGCTTCAATTTGTTTTTTGCTTGAGCCATTTTAGCCTCAACGGCTTTCCTAAGCGCCGTGATTTGCCTATTTAAAGCGGAGATTTTGTTGTCTTTGGCTTCAGCAGCATTTTTCTTGGCAACCAATTGTTCCCTGATACGCGGTACAAGATTTGGGTCAAAATATTTGTCCTTAATTTCAGCAATTGTTAATAGGGTGTCTCCTTTATTGACATAATCACCTTCCATAATATGCCAATCTGTAATTCGACCCGCTATAGCGGATTGAACTTGCTGAGGTCTATTCTTTGGGTTCAGAGTAGTGAGTTTGCCCTTACCTCTAATGTTCTGCTGCCAAGGTAGAAAAAGGAAAATGATGAAGAATACAAATGCAACTAATAATACTTTGGCAACCGTACGACCAATGCCCGGAGTTTTTAGCGTCCGAAGAGAGTACAGATGAGTTTCTGCTAGCTTATCCAGATGATCCATTAGTAGATGTCTTTTAGTATTTCTTCTTTTTTAATTAAATCTTCGAAAGCTCCGTAAGCCAGTTGCTCTCCATTTTCCAGGAACAATACATTGTCACATGCTGCCATAATGAGTGGATCATTCGACACCACAATCAGTGTCCATTTTCTTTTGATATCGGTGAGCAGTTCAATGAGTTTAAGTCTTTCACGCTTTGAAAAGTTGTTGAAAAAATCATTTAAGATGAGCATGGCGGGTCTTTTTGCCAGACATCTTGCCAGTACCAGCTTATTGACAAATGATGATGAAAATCCTTTTCCTCCACTCAGCATTTCGGTATTTAAGCCATTTGATAATCGATTTATTTCATCTTTGAGCCCCACATCTTCAATTGCATCAAGAGCATTCTTAATATCTGATGTTGGTTTACCAACCAATATATTTTCAAGGATAGTACCTTCGAAAATGTCTTCTTGAGATACATTTTTTCCTATCCTATCTCTGATGTAAGTTGTGTCTAAGTCTCTCAATGAATATCCATTGTAAGTCATTATTCCAGTATAATTCTGATGAATCCCTGCGATAATGTTTGTTAATGTTGTTTTACCAGAACCACTTCCGCCACTGATGCAAAGTGACTGTCCTTTATTAATGTGCACCGAAATGTTCTTCAGCGAAGGATTTTGAGCGCCGGGGTAGGTGTAGGTGACATCATCCATTTCCACTTCGTATCCATCTTTTAATTGAGCAGCAGGGATATCAATCCCGCCAGTATTTTCAAGAGGTAAGTCTGTAACATGTGAAATTTTATCAACAGCAGTAAGCATATCATAGACCACATCCATGTACATGATGATTTTCTCAACTGAGGCCAATACTAGAATGATGATTACTTCGGATGCCACAAACTGACCAAGCGTAATCTCTCGTTGGATAACCAGGATCGTCCCTAATATCAAAAGTCCTCCCGTAATTAAAGCTTTGAAAAGAAGAATAAATGAATATTGAGAAATAAGAATTTTAAAATGCTTGCTTCGATTTTCTAAATAGTTGTTCACCAGATAATCGGTCTTTCTGAGAGGTAAGACAGTATTTCCGGCCAACTTGAAAGAATAAAGCGTGCGGGCCATTTCCTCAAGCCAATAAACTACTTTGTATTTATACTTTGATTCTTTAATTGAACTTTTAAGTCCTTTAGGTCCTGTAAAGAAAAATATGAGGAATAATAATCCCAATAGACCTAATCCAAAGATGATGAAGAATGGGTGGTAAAATGCCAATAGAAGCAACCCAAATAGAATTTGGATAATGGCCGTGGACAAGTCGATCAGGATTTTAGGTAATCCTTTTTGGAGCGTCAAAACATCAAAAAATCGATTCATTAATTCCGGCATGTGCATATTAAGCACTGATTCCATTTTGATTCTAGGAACTCTAAAAGCAAACTCAAACGCGGATTTAGTAAATAGCCTCCTTTGTAGATACTCCACAATGGTGATTTGGAGCACTTGCAGAATCCCAGTACCAAGTGTGCCGAAAATTATCAGGCCGATGAGGAGATACACCGAGCTAGACACGACTCCTCCTGATATGAGCTCAACCGCGGCTTGAATTCCCAAAGGCAGAGTGAGGCTGACTAAGCCAATCAAGGCAGCATACACATACACGAAAAAAATGTCTTTTTTATCGGCAGATAATAGCTGGAACAGCCTTCGAACTGGAGATACATTTTTGTTTTCAGCTCCTGACATGAAACTTTGATATGCAAAACAGGAGAGCGTAAATACCTCACCATCCCTATTAGATGAAAATTTGACGTCATCCAGATTCTTTAACTCAAGCATTTTTAAGTCTCCTGCATTGGTGATAAACTCAAGAAAAATTCTTTTCTTCTTGTCCTTTGTCAAAAAGGCTGGATAGAACCCTTCCTGCTCTACAAAAACAATGAGTGGTGTCTTATTGTCTGTGATTAATCCATCGAGCTTATCCCTTCGAAGGTATTTCTCTATCAAAACAACACCTGCATCGTTAGCTGCCTCTATTAGGTCTCGCTGAAATTCAGCGATTTCATCAGCCTCATATTGTCGTGGAATAATATCCACATTTTGCAGATTCGAAATATTCAAATCCATTTTTAGCTTTGTGGCACACTCTTGCAAGCATCTGATTATTTGCTGATTGTTCATTTCTTCAAGGAATTGAAAATGATAGTAGTTAGATATTGAAAATTTTGCTCGTATATATCTTTTTCTTTTTTGATATCGGTGAGACGAGGTAAGTGTTGAGCAAAAAACACTTGCTGATGAGCAGCTTCTAAGCACGTACTTGAAAGAGATCTAGGAAATTTGAATTCAGGATTTATCTCGGTCATGTATGATGCGAATGTTTCACACAATGACTTATATCCTTTATAAACACCCTCTTTATTGATTTTGTCAACATCTTTAGTAAGGTATGTCTTATCAGATTCATTGATAACAATCTGCTGAAGCTCTGACTCACTGATGCCCGGGAAGTTTTCGTCATTTTCCAATTTTCTGGTGATTAACCTGATAGCGATTTTCAGCTTTTCAACAGGATCGAAAATATTATGCGTTTCGAATGTGATCCGATACTCTACATAATTCCAATACCATGAGATTAAATACACAAGAAGCCGATGCTTGTTTTCAAAGTATCTATAGATGGAAGCTTCAGTAGAACTTATTTGTATTGATAATTTCTTAAAAGTAAAAGATTCAAATCCAATTTTATTAATAAGAATAATACTCTCCTGCACAATTTTTTGACCCAAATCACTCGTCTGAGGATCTCTTAAATATAGAACTGAATTCAATTGTATTTGAAGTTTTGCTACCATTAGTTTTGATTAAGCTATTAAATATAATAGTAATACTATCATAACGATTGAAATTCATTACGGTTTTGATTTTTTTTTCAATTGAATTTTTGCTAACATTGAAGTCATTAGTCCTTTTTATTTTGAGTTTTTGACCTTTGGGTTCAGGTGTTAGTCCTCCTGGACCTTTTTTTTTACCAAAGCGGCTAAGCTCTTCCTCCAAATCCTTACAAGTATTTCATAGCGTATGCGATCAGTGATCGATTGCGAACACTTTTCTGTACTAAACTGTACATGGTGAATGTTAATAATCCAACAATTCTTTATATAAGTATCTGTTTTATAGATACTTATGATTAATGGCATCCTTATTGGCATACTGCGGATCGAAAACCTAAAACGACCAAATTGTCAAATGGACAGAAAGATTAAAAAGAAAAAGTGGACCATTAAGAAGATCAGTATTTACTGTGGAAGTGGTCTTCTTGTAGTCTTCATTGCTTACAACTTCTTACTATCAGGAGGTGGTACACGGCTCAACGTGGAAAGGAACAAAATAAATATTGCCACTGTGCATGAAGGGGACTTTCAGGAATTTATACCCGTAGATGGAAACGTGCTTCCAATTTTAACTATTCGGCTGGATGCTATAGAAGGGGGAGTAGTTGCTCAAAAATTTTATGATGGGGGAATTTTACTTGAAAAGGGTGATACCATCTTGACACTTGCTAATAATGACTTAATCCAAAGCTTTGTTAGAGAAGAGACCCAAGCCTCTATTCTTGTCAACAACCTGGAAAACACCAAATTGAGTCTGCAGAGAAATCAATTTGACTTACGTAGGAATTTGATAGAACTAGATTATCAGATAGATGCAGCAAAAGATGCCTATGAACGTGGAAAAAAACTTTTTGATGATAAAATTATATCTGAACAAGAATTTTTAAATCTCAAAAGAGAATATAACCGTTTGACGGATAATCGTAAAATTCAAATCGAATCCAATAGGTTTGATTCACTCAATGCTGTTATTCAAATCAGACAAACTGAGGAGACTTTGGTAAGAACCAGAAACAATCTTGACATGATTAAGAGGAATCTGGAGAACCTTTATATCAAGGCGCCAATTGACGGACGCCTCTCAACTGTTAATGTAGAAGTGGGTGAGTCAATTGCTACAGGACAGAACATTGGACAGATAGATGACTTAAATGGATTTAAGGTCCGTGCAACTATTGACGAACATTATATATCTAGAATATATGCGGGACTGAATGGTACATTCACTTTTGCTGGAACTGATTTCGGTTTAGCGATTACAAAAGTGTATCCTGAAGTGAATAATGGTCTTTTTGAAGTTGACATGGCTTTTGATTCTATACCAAATGGTATTAGAAGAGGGCAGACACTTCAAATAAGGCTACAGCTAAGTGAAAATATTACTGCAGTGCAAATTCCACGAGGTAGTTTTTATCAAACAACTGGAGGAAACTGGATTTTTGTAGTGAATGAAGATGAAACTGAGGCAGTAAGAAGAGATATTAGACTAGGTCGTCAAAATCAGCGATACTACGAAGTTGTGGAAGGATTGCAACCTGGGGAAAAAGTTGTTGTCTCTTCATATAGAGGTTATGAAGACAAAGACATTCTCGTAATAAAGTAACCAATAATAAATTAGAAAGTATTTTAAAATAGAATCCAAAGACTAAAACTCAATAAATCATGGAAAACGCTAAAGCACTTATTCAAACTAAAGATTTAAAGAAATTTTACTACACAGATGAGATTGAAACAACAGCCCTCGCGGGAGTTAACCTTACCATTAAAGAAGGTGAGTTTGTTGCGATCATGGGACCGTCAGGTTGTGGTAAATCAACATTACTCAATATAATTGGACTATTGGACAATCCTTCGGAAGGAGAATTTCATTTCACCAACTTAGAGATTTCTAAGTATAAGGAACGTCAACGCGCTGATTTAAGAAAAGCGAATATTGGCTTCGTATTCCAGAGCTTTAACCTGATCGATGAACTTACTGTATTTGAAAACATTGAGCTACCATTGATTTATTTGAAGTATTCTGCTGCCGAGCGTAAGAAAAGAGTGGAAGAGGTGATGGAGCATATGAAAATTATGCACAGAAGAAACCACTTTCCACAGCAGCTATCTGGAGGTCAGCAACAACGTGTAGCGATCTCAAGAGCTGTAGTTGCCAAGCCAAAACTAATTTTAGCGGATGAGCCTACTGGTAATTTGGACTCTGCAAACGGGCAAGAAGTGATGAACCTACTTACTGAGCTGAATGAAGCTGGGACTACAGTAATAATGGTAACTCACTCTCCTGTGGATGCGGAATACTCACACAGAGTTGTTCACTTATTTGATGGTCAGATAGTGTCTGAAAACATCAACGCAAAAGAAGCTTTAGTGTAATCTCTTCATACTTACACAGTCAGTTACCTGGTCTATCCTCTCATGGGTAGATCAGGGAAACTGTACCCCTGAAAACCTATCAAAGATCTAAAACCATGCGAAAATTTATTTTCGGACTTATATTGTTAGTTGGCATTTCTTCTGCAGCACAGGATTCTGTGCGTGTTCTTACACTTCAAGAATGTATTGATATGGCTAGCAGTAGAAACTTGACGATTAAGCAAAATCAAAATAATTTGATTGGGGCGCATTCCAATAAGCGTCAGGCTTATTACAACTTTCTTCCGAACTTAAACGCCTCTGGTGGCTATAGTTATTTTGATGGAAATAACATTGACTTTTCAGGTCAAGTAGTTTCGAATACAAGTCGATCTTCACGTCCATCTATTTCTTCTAATTTGGTATTATTTAGTGCATTTGCGAATCATCATCTACTTAACAGAAGAAAACATGAATATGAATCATCCAGATAT
This sequence comes from Ekhidna sp., assembly GCF_039960695.1. GTDB lineage: Bacteria > Bacteroidota > Bacteroidia > Cytophagales > Cyclobacteriaceae > Ekhidna. The sequence continues at coordinate 343,885 of NZ_JBDVKP010000019.1, forward strand.
CAGCTGGAGGATAGCAAAATAGCTATTAAAGCAACAGTAATTAGAAACTATCTCAGTGTATTAGTAGATACAGAGAACGTAAGAATATCCGATCAGCGTCTCAAATTTTTGGAAGACCAATTGGATAGAGAGAAAAAGCGTGTCTCGGTAGGCGTAGGTAACTATGAAACGGTTTACAATTTCCAATCCCAAGTGGCAAATGAGAAATTGAACAATGTGAACATAAGAAATCTGTACCAATCTGATTTACTCGCACTACTTCAGTCCATTCAGTTAGAAAATTATTCAGGTGTCCGTATTGCTCCCCTGGATTTAGAAAGCCTTGAAATTTTGGTTGAATACGATCCGTACAATCAGGTCCTAGATGAAATTATTCAATATTCATTTCTACTAAAAAGTGCTGAAGAAAGCGAAGAGGCTGCAATGGCACAATTAAAGCAAACAAGAAGTAATCGCTATCCTTCATTGGTTGCGGGAGCTGCTCATTCCAGAAATTACACTTCAATTCTTGATGTTGAGTACCTAGAGCAGTTTCAAAACACACCCAGTAATAGCATTGGAGTCACGTTAAATGTTCCAATCTTTAATAGATATCAAATCCAAAACAACATTGACAATTCTAAAGTGACAATGTTGAATGCACAGCTTCAAAATGAACAAGCCGTGTTAAACGTTACCAATGCCGCCCAACGAGACTACTTAGATCTGGTTTCAGCCCAGACATCATATAAAACTGCTCAAGAAAATTATGAAGCATTGAATCAAACCTTCGAATTTATTAAGAAGAGATTTGAAACTGGAAATACCGACTTCTATTCATATCTGGAGAGTTTGAACAATAAGAATAGAGCTGAGGCTCAGCTAATCAATGCTAAGTATACCATTGTATTAAGAAAACAGATTTTAGATCTATATCGAGGCAACTGATATAAAGATCACCTTAAGGTCTTTCTAACCTATAAAAGGTCAGAGTCTTTTTGGCAATGGAGATAAATCCAGCTTTCGATTTCAGCATTTTTCCACTATCTGGTTTTTTTAATGTTGATATAATGATTCCTTTGAATGGATTTATTTCATGGATTTCCCAATTTGTATTGGCATAGAGAATCCCGTTGGCAATTTGAAAGTTGATGAGTTTCTCAAATTTTAGTACGTGAAGAATTCCACCAAACTGATCCAATATGTAGAGTTTATTTACATCGCCAATGACAAGAATATTCTGATATGCCTGCATGCGACTGATGGAATCACCTAGAGAGACTTGCACTTCTAAAACAGTAATTTTTCTCAAAGGATTGATTTTCTTTAAACGTTGAGGGTTGTTTTCAACAATCCAAAAATCACCATCTGGAGCTGGACACGCCAGCATACCAATCTCTAATTCAAAGTCTGATATACGATAGTCTTTGGGGACTGATGCGAATCGATCTAGGATAGTAATCTGTTGATTGTCAAAATAAAAAAGAAAGGGTTTTAGGTTGTTTTGAACATCAATAAGTGAAATTGATGAATTATTTGAAAGAGAGAAATTTTCGAGAACCTTTCCCCTTGGATCATATTTAGTAAGTCGACCATCTGAAAAACCTAAATATAGATTCCCCTGAAAGTCTGTAGAATAGGCGCTTGGTCCCTGTTTTAGCTCTGATGTACTGATTTTGTGCCAAACCTGACCATATCCAGCTATTGATAAGACCAATAGCAGATTAACCTTCAAAAACCTTAAGTGAAGCTTTCTCTCCATCAAATTCAAGATAAGTGAAATGATTTACCCATTCACCTAAGTTAAAGTACGTTGAGTTATCGGTCACAGGAAGTTCAAGTGGAAGGTGTCGATGACCAAAAATATAGTAATCGTAATGAGAGGATTTATTTAGGGTTTTACAATATTGCCAAAGCCGTTCTTGCTCTCCTTGAAATTTTTCATCATGTTCTCCACTAGCGAGTCTGCTGCTCTTACTCCAATATTGAGCCAGAGAGACACCTATATTGGGATGTATCCACTGAAACATCCATTTGCAAATACTGTTGGTGAATATTCGCTTTACTATCTTATATAATGTATCTCCAGGGCCTAAACCATCTCCATGACCAACATATAGCTTCTTTTGGTTTACCTCTAGAAGAATTGGCTGTGTAATGACTTTAATTCCAAGCTCAAGAGGAAAATAATCCTTCATCCAGAGATCATGATTTCCTGTAAATAGAAAAATAGAGATTCCTTTGTCGCTGAGTTCTGCCAACTTTCCTTGAAAACGTATAAAGCCTTTGGGGATAGTATTCTTGTATTCAAACCAAAAATCGAAAATGTCACCAACTAAAAAAATGGCTGAAGCATCCTTAGAAACATGCTCCAACCATTTGATTATTTTCTTTTCGCGCTCTTTACTTGATGTCTCATTTGGTATACCCAAGTGAAAATCACTGGCGAAATAGAGTTTTTTCAATGAAGATAGCTCATTGAAAGAGCTGATGAGCTCAGGCTGCGCCTTCATCGATTATTCACTTTTTTCAGCTGCAGTCGATTCCTCTTTTTCCACAGCTTCTTTTACATCATTTTTTACTTGGTCCAGATCTTCTTCCTTTTCTTTTTTCACTTGAGATTCTTCTTCATCGGAAGTTCCATTTGTGAAAGCGTCATAAGTTGTTTGAGTTTTAAACGGTCGCTTGCCGATCAGGCCTTCAAGATCAGATTGGAAAATGATCTCACGTTTGAGTAATTCTTTTGCAAGAATTTCAACTTCATTCTTTTTAGAAAGCAAGAGCTTTTTGGTTCTTTGATATGCCACATCGATAAGTGCTTTTACCTCTTTATCAATAAGTTCGGCAGTCGCATCAGAGTATGGTTTTGTGAAATTATAATCGGATTGTTTGGAATCATAGAATGAAACATTTCCAATTTTGTCATTCATGCCATAAACAGATACAATACTGTAAGCAAGCTTTGTGATTCGTTCAAGATCACTTAGAGCACCAGTAGAAATCTTCCCAAAGATGATATCCTCCGCAACTCGTCCTCCAAGAGCCATGCACATCTCATCCATCAGCTGTTCGGTTTGATACAAAAACTGTTCTTTTGGCAGATACTGAGCGTAACCTAATGCAGCAACACCACGTGGGACAATACTTACCTTAACCAATGGGTCGGCGTGTTCCAGGAACCAACCAGCAACTGCATGACCTGCTTCGTGATAAGCCACAATCTTTTTCTCTTCTGGAGAAATAATTTTATTCTTTTTCTCTAACCCACCAATCACACGATCAATTGCATCATGGAAGTCAGTCATATCTACTTTTGATTTGTCTTTTCTAGCGGCAATCAATGCTGCCTCATTACAAACATTGGCGATTTCGGCACCGGCAAAACCCGGTGTTTGTGCAGCTAGTTTCTTGGTATCGACATCTTTGGAAAGTTGAATAGGCTTAATATGAACCTTGAAAATAGCCTCTCGACCTACAATATCTGGTTTATCTATACTAATCTGACGATCAAAACGACCCGGTCTTAAAAGCGCAGAGTCCAGCACGTCAGGCCTGTTCGTTGCAGCCAGTATGATTACTCCGGCATCAGTAGAAAATCCATCCATCTCCACAAGCAGCGAATTCAATGTATTTTCACGTTCATCATTCGATCCTGGCATCTGTCCTCTTCCTCTTGATCGACCGATTGCGTCAATCTCATCAATAAATACAATACATGGTGCTTTTTCTTTAGCTTGTTTAAAAAGGTCTCTAACCCTTGCAGCTCCTACCCCAACAAACATTTCCACAAAGTCTGATCCGGACAGGGTGAAGAAGGGTACCCCAGCTTCACCTGCTACTGCTTTAGCTAATAATGTCTTACCCGTTCCAGGAGGGCCTACAAGTAGAGCTCCTTTTGGTATTTTACCTCCAAGCTTGGTGAATTTGCCTGGATTTTTGAGGAATTCCACAATTTCTCGAATCTCTTCTTTTGCTTCTTCAAGACCGGCGGCATCTGAAAAGGTAATTTTTACCTTGTTCTCAGCATCAAATAATGATGCCCTTGATTTACCAATATTGAAAATTTGTCCACCAGGACCTCCACCACCAGTCATTCTGCGCATTAAAAACCAGAAACCAAAAATGAGAAGAACTAAAAATCCCCAATTAAAGAAGATGCTTGTGTAATCGCCTCTTTCTTCAATTTTATAATCAAATCGCTGATCTTCTGGAACGTCTGCCATCAGCTCTTCAAAGTCTCTTACAAACTTCTCAATGCTAACAATTTCAACCTTATAATGAGGTCCGGTTCCACTATTAAGAATGCTGCGATTCTGCTCTAGCTCAATCTTATATTTTGTATTGCTTAACGCCTCAGGCTTTAAGGTAATCTCAATGAAATCCTGATTTTTGATTAGTGCTACTTTTTGAACATCATTTGATCTTACCATTTTTTCAAATGAACGATAGGTTGTTGTAACCGTACCGCTATCATTTGAAAATACTGTAAGTCCAATAACAAGTGCAAGCAGTCCTCCTATTAGCCATCCCTGAAATCCAGGTCTGGGTTTTGGTGCGTCTTTTCTTTTTTTATCGGGCATTCTTTTTTTCCTCCTGTAAAATTTTCTGTTAAGGTAAAACGAGGTGACTCGTTATTAGTTCTCTTCTATCCGGGTAATTTTCGCATCACCCCAAAGCTCCTCTAATCCGTAAAATGTTCTCTTCTCTTTATTAAAAACGTGAGCAACTACATCTACGTAATCAAGTAAAATCCATTCTTTATTTTGTCGTCCTTCTCTTTTCCATGGATTTTGCTTTGATCTTTTATGTATTTGCTCTTCTATTGAGTCAGATATTGCATCGATTTGTGTGTCTGAATTACCACTGCAAATGATAAAATAATCAGCTATTGCGTGTTTTACTTTTCGCAGATCCATGACTACAACATCCAATGCTTTTTTATCTAACATCCCTTCTACCACCCACTCACTTAGCTCTTTTGAGTTGATGTCTTTACTTACCTGCTGATTCACTAATAGTTTACAATTAAATTTGCCGCAAATTTACATTAATCTATTGCATAAAATCTTTGCCAAACCCTTATTCTTAGGGAAAAAAGTGGTTTTCCTGCCACAATGTCATTCAACCAACGATGAGTTGGTTCAGATGACACGTAAATCCAATGAACCTGAGGGAACATTAGTTTATACCGATGATCAGCAAATGGGCAAAGGTCAGCGGGGAAACGCATGGATCACGGAGCCGGGGAAAAATATTTTAATGTCTGTTTTACTTAGACCTAATTTTTTGTCACCTTCTAATCAATTCTACCTCAACCTTATTTCAGGTTTAGCTATTGTAGATACATTGAAAAGTCATGTAACCAGCGAAGTTCTACTTAAATGGCCGAATGATGTCTTCATAAATGGAAATAAAATTTCTGGAGTTTTGATTGAAAATAACCTAAGAGGGAACAGATTAGAATCAGCTGTAGTAGGAATCGGAATTAATGTAAATCAACAAGGATTCAGAATAAATACTGCTACATCGCTAGTAATGGAAACGAATATTGAGTTTGATAGAAACGAATTAATTGAAACTTTACTTTGCAGGCTAGAAAAGTGGTATTTACAACTTAAAAATGGATCAACAACTTACATCCTTGATGAATACCATAAGTTACTCATGTGGAGAGGTGAGGTAAAAATTTTCAAATCAAAGAATGAAGAGTTTGAAGGTGAAATAGTAGGGATTGATCAGCACGGTAAACTCGCAATTAATCAGGACGGAAACTTGAGAACATTCGGAATTAAGGAGGTAGAGTTTATGCGATAGGGCTGTTGAACTTTAATGATTAGGAATGGTTATATCTTTGCACTCCGAAAAAAGAAAATCAATACAAGAACTATATTAATAATGAGCGTTACTACTGAAAAATTTAAAGTAAAAGACATTGCCCTTGCTGATTGGGGTAGAAAAGAAATAGAGCTAGCGGAAGCAGAAATGCCAGGTCTAATGGCTCTGCGTGAAGAATATGGTAAAGAGAAGCCACTAGCAGGTGCACGAATTGCTGGATGTCTGCACATGACTATTCAAACTGCTGTTTTAATCGAAACTCTTGTTGAATTAGGAGCAGATGTTAGTTGGTCCTCATGTAATATCTTTTCTACACAAGATCACGCTGCAGCAGCTATCGCAAAAGCAGGAGTTCCTGTATATGCGTGGAAGGGGATGAATGATGAAGAGTTTGACTGGTGCATTGAGCAAACATTATTTGCATTCGAAGATGGAAAGCCATTGAACATGATTCTTGATGATGGCGGAGACCTTACTAATATGGTTCTGGACAAATACCCAGAATTGATTAAAGATATCAGAGGCCTTTCAGAAGAAACCACAACAGGTGTTCATAGGCTTTATGAAAGAATGAAGAATGGGACACTTCCAATGCCAGCTATCAATGTGAACGATTCTGTGACTAAATCCAAATTCGACAATAAATACGGATGTAAAGAGTCACTAGTAGATGCAATCAGAAGAGCTACCGATGTGATGCTAGCAGGTAAAGTTGCGGTAGTTGGAGGCTACGGAGATGTAGGAAAAGGATCGGCTGCATCCTTAAGAGGTGCAGGTGTTCGTGTAATTGTTACTGAAATTGATCCTATTTGTGCACTTCAGGCTGCTATGGATGGGTTCGAGGTTAAAAAAATGTCTGACTCGGTTTCTCGTGCGGACATTATTGTAACAGCAACTGGAAATAAAGACATCATTAAAGGAGAGCACTTTGAGAAAATGAAAGACAAAGCGATTGTTTGCAATATCGGTCACTTTGATAACGAGATTGATATGTCATGGCTGAAGAAAAATCATGGAGATTCTCATATTGAAATTAAGCCTCAAGTTGATTTATATAATGTGAATGGAAATGATATCATCGTTTTAGCTGAAGGCAGACTGGTAAATCTTGGTTGTGCTACAGGTCATCCATCATTTGTGATGTCAAACTCATTCACAAATCAAACACTTGCACAGCTTGAGCTTTGGAAGAATCATGAGAGCTACGATAATGCAGTCTATATGCTACCGAAGCATCTTGATGAAAAAGTAGCGGCTCTTCATCTGGCCAAAATAGGAGTGGAGCTAGATACACTTTCGGAAGATCAAGCTCAATACATTGGTGTAGAAGTTGCTGGTCCGTTTAAGCCAGAATATTACAGATACTGAGAAAATAAGATTCTTCTTTTGAAAGGATTCTTCAATAAGGAGAATCCTTTTTTTATTTCCTACTGCTAGTCTGCCTGAATGGCAGAGGTTGTCGCCTGGCAAGATTTTGGATGTTATCATGATCCAACCTCATTAAATGAAGATTGTCGGATGCTTAACAATCACATTGAAAAAGAGGTTGGTAACTTTAAATCTTTAAAAAGAATTCACTTATTTAGAACAAATCTAAATCAGTAGCGTATATTGATGTACATACACATAAATTGAAAGCAGCCATGGCCAATCAAATAGATACTCCAGTAAAAAGATCATATTCCGAAACAAAAAAAATACAGGTATTTGATGGGGAATTTATGCCTCATGTGGATTCAATGTACAATTTCGCATATCGTCTCACCTTCGACGAAGATGACGCAAAGGATTTGGTCCAAGATACTTATATGAAAGCATTTCGCTTTATAAATTCTTTCCAGGAAGGAACTAACGCAAAAGCTTGGTTATATCGAATTCTTAAAAATAGCTTCATTAACGATTATAGGAAGAAAAGCAAACAACCTGCAAAAGTTGATTATCAAGAGGTAGAGCAGTTTTACAATTCAGAAGATACGCCAAGCAATGCCACGGTGGATCTCCGAATGGAAACTACCAAGGACATGATTGGTGATGAAATTAGCAATGCGCTAAACTCATTAGCTGTGGATTTCAGAACGGTAGTAATTCTTTGCGACCTTGAAGGATTCACTTATGAAGAGATGGCGAAAATTCTTGATATTCCAATCGGAACCGTTCGTTCAAGACTTCATAGAGCAAGAAATTTACTAAGAGAGAAGCTTGGAACTTATGCCTTATCCATGGGATACAACTAATATGAACTTTTTTCAAAGTCTCACCATTCCATACTAATACAAAAGCAACATTCTAGAAATGTCAGATTGTCCCGATTGTGGTTGCAGTGATTTTGATAAGTGCCTGAGGATATTGAACCTCATGTTGGATAATGAAGCTACACATAAGCAAGAAGAGTTTTTTAATTCACATATAGAAAAGTGTATGGTTTGCTTTGCGCATTATAATGTTGAAAAGCAAATTCGACAGCTTATCAAAACCAAGTTGAATAATAAATCTGTACCAAGTGCTCTGGCAAATGAGATTCGAGGCAAGATTGTGAGATGATCATTTTAACTTCGCCGGATGGAAGGAAAAGCCATCATTTTTTCTGCCCCGTCAGGAGCTGGTAAAACAACGATAGTACATAGTCTATTGGATAGAATTCCTAGTTTACGTTTTTCTATTTCAGCAACAACTCGACCCAAACGCTCCACAGAGATTGATGGGAGGGATTATTATTTTCTTTCCTTAAATGATTTTAAATCAAAAATAGATTCCGAAGAATTATTGGAGTGGGAAGAGGTATATACAGATACTTACTATGGCACACTTAAAAGTGAAGTAGAGAGAATATGGGCTGATGGCAATCATGTAATTTTTGATGTGGATGTAAAAGGAGGGAAGCATCTTAAAGAAATATTAGAAGATCAAGCCATATCTATTTTTGTAAAAGTGAAAGGTAAGGAGATACTCAGAGAGCGATTACAAATGAGAAATACGGAAAGTGAAGAAGTGCTCAACATGAGAATCGATAAAGCATCAGAAGAAATGAAAGAGGAAGTTCATTTTGATCAGGTGGTACTAAATGAAAACCTGGATGAGGCGATAAATAAAGCAGAGTTCATTGTAAAATCATTTATCTTAAGCTAAGATGGAGGTTGGATTATTTTTTGGGTCATTCAATCCCATTCACACTGGGCACCTGATTATTGCTAGTCTTGTCAAAGAAACTACAGATGTTGAGGAAGTATGGTTCGTTGTGAGTCCTCAAAATCCCTTCAAGAAAAATAAGAGCTTGCTTCACGAATTTGATCGGTTGGATATGGTCAATGTGGCAATAGGCGATGATTATAAGTTCAGATCCAGCGATATTGAATTTAACATGCCTCGCCCAAGCTACACCATTGATACGCTTACTCTTCTGCAAGAGAAACATCTCGATAAAAGATTTCACTTAATTATTGGGCAGGATAATCTCGAGGCCTTTCCTAAATGGAAGAATCATGATAAAATATTAGAGCATTTCGGATTGATTGTTTACCCAAGACCTCATTCGAAATCAAGCAAACTATCAAAATCTGAACACGTAAAAATGATCGAAGCGCCTGAAGTAGATATTTCAGCTACTCTAATTCGAAAGCTCATCAAAGAGGGAAGATCAATCAAATATCTTGTACCAGAATCAGTAGAATCACTAATAAAAACTAAAGGATACTATCTTTAAGAGTCAAACGGTCATGATATCCTTCTCTTTGCTCTCTACAAGAGAATCAATTTTCGCAGTATAAGTATCTGTAAGCTTCTGTACCTCATCTTCTGCATTTTTCACAAGGTCTTCAGAAACACCTTCCAACTTTTTTAGTGAGTCGTTGGTGTCTTTTCTTGCATTCCTGATACTTATTTTGCCCTTTTCGGCTTCAGCTTTCACTTGCTTCATTAATTGAAGTCGCCTTTCTTCTGTAAGAGGAGGTATGTTGATTCGGATCTGTTCTCCATCGTTTTGAGGATTAAACCCAAGATTACTATTAATAATAGCTCGTTCAATCTCCTGAAGCATAGTTTTTTCCCATGGTTTCACACTAAGTGTACGTGCATCCGGAGTTGTGACGCCAGCTACTTGATTAAGAGGTGTTAGTGTTCCATAGTATTCCACTTCAACACCATCTAGCATAGAAGGCATTGCCTTTCCAGCACGAATTTTCGCGAATTCATCTAGCGTATGCTGAACAGCACTTGCCATCATCTCTTTCGCGGTATCAAGATAAATGTCTATTTCTTCCATATTTAAAAATTATAAATAATCAGTTAATGAGCGTACCAACTTCTTCTCCAGAGACAATTTTCTGAAGGTTCCCTTTCTTATTCATATCAAAAACGATAATTGGTAAATTATTTTCCTGACATAACGTAAAAGCTGTCATATCCATAATATTCAGATTCTTTTCATAAGCCTCCTGAAAAGATATTTTAGAAAAACGCTTGGCATCCGGGTTTTTCTCAGGATCTTCTGAATAGACACCATCAACTCGCGTACCCTTTAATACTACATCCGCTTCGATTTCAATAGCTCTCAAACTTGCGGTTGAGTCTGTGGTGAAATAGGGGTTTCCAATACCTGCACCAAATATGACAACCCTACCTTTCTCTAAATGCCTTATTGCTCTTCTACGTATAAATGGCTCACAAACCTGCTCCATTTTCAAACCAGACATCAAGCGAGTATACATCCCTTGCTTTTCGAACATACTTTGTAGCGCCATAGCATTAATAACAGTGGCCAGCATCCCCATATAATCACCTTGAACACGATCAATTCCGGAAGCCTCAGCCTCCACACCACGGAAAATATTTCCACCCCCGATTACCACAGCTACTTCAATGCCCTCACTGACTACTTTCTTAATATCTTCCGCATATTGAGTTAAACGGTTTGAATCTATTCCATGCTGCTGGTCACCCATTAAAGCTTCGCCGCTTAATTTCAGTAGTATTCGTTTATAGGTCATTATGTGGTTTTATCAAGTGAAATCGTGCAAATATATCTGTATTGTTTTGAAATTATTCGAATGAAATCAAGACTTGATTTTTCTCAACATTCTCTTTTTCAGAAATGTGAATTTTATTCACTTTCCCTTCACCTGGCGACTTAATAACATTTTCCATCTTCATAGCCTCAAGCACTAGCAGTTGATCCCCTAGGCTCACTTCATCCCCTTCTGATACTATTATATTCAATATAGACCCTGGCATTGGTGCCTTCACATCCTTCACGACAGTACTTGCCGCTACGTTCATTCCTAATTTATCCAAAACCTGATCAATATGATCGGTGACAGAAACATCTAATAGAACATCATTTACTTTTAGCTTGATATCTTTCCCCGCTCGCTCAACAACCTCAACTCGATAAATTGCATTCCCCTTAAAAATCTTATATAAACTTTCATTTATTTTTATAATCTCTCCATGAAATAACTGATCATTAAGGAGGAGTTCTTCTTTCTGCCTTGTCACACTAATTTTAGCACTGTTGCCGACCTTTACTTCTATCATTGAGATTTCATTTGAAATTAAGATGCCCAAAAATATGGATACTACTGTGTATTAAAAATTAAGGTTCAATTTTAAACCCTTCTAGACTTAATTATTTAACCAAAAATTAGAGTTGGACTAAAAAATCTAGCAATACCGATGAATTAGTTTTTAATATAAAAATGAAAGTTTGATTAGTTGAAAAAACCATATACTTTTGCAATCCTTTTTCTGGGAAGTATCTGGAAAAAGACGTTCTTGAAAGTAGTTTAAAACAGGGGGAGATACTCAAGCGGCCAACGAGGACAGACTGTAAATCTGTTGGTGTATTCCTTCGCAGGTTCGAATCCTGCTCTCCCCACTATCTCACGCAAGTGAGCTCAGTTTGTGGAGCAAGCTTTCTAAGCTGTTGTGACGGTTCACTGTTACAATTTCGAGCCGAGTCATTCGCGTGTAGTTATCGAAAAAGTTCGATGATTTTGATTTTTTGAAAATTATTTAGCATCCTTCAAAATTTGAGGGCAAATAAAATAAGCGGGTGTAGCTCAGTTGGTAGAGCGACAGCCTTCCAAGCTGTAGGTCGCGGGTTCGAGCCTCGTCACCCGCTCAAATCCCTGAATTTTCAGGGTCTTTGAGCTCTTTGGTTCAAGTTTCTGAACTCAGAGAGTTTTGAAAACTAGCCGATGTAGCTCAGGGGTAGAGCGTTTCCTTGGTAAGGAAGAGGTCAGGGGTTCAAATCCCCTCATTGGCTCTTGTTCAAGGAATGAGAAATTGAATTAGAAAATAGAGTAATAAACATAAATTAAACAAACGAGGATTATCAAGCATGGCTAAAGAAACCTTTGATCGTTCGAAACCACACGTAAATATTGGTACAATCGGACACGTTGACCATGGTAAAACAACTTTAACTGCTGCCATTTCAGCTGTACTAGCTGGAAAAGGATTGGCAGATATTAAAGACTTCTCTGCAATTGACAATGCGCCAGAAGAGAAGGAAAGAGGTATTACCATTAATACTTCACACATTGAGTATCAGACTGAAAAACGTCACTATGCTCACGTTGACTGCCCTGGTCACGCGGATTATGTAAAAAACATGGTAACTGGAGCGGCCCAGATGGACGGAGCTATTATCGTAGTAGCTGCCACTGACGGACCAATGCCTCAAACGAGAGAGCACATCCTTCTTTCAAGACAAGTAGGTGTACCTGCTCTAGTTGTATTCATGAACAAAGTGGATTTGGTTGATGATCCTGAACTACTTGAACTAGTAGAAATGGAAATTAGAGAGCTGCTTTCTGCTTATGATTTCCCAGGAGATGATATTCCTGTAATTCAAGGTTCTGCTCTTGGTGGACTTAACGGTGATGCTAATTGGGTAGGAAAAATTGAAGAGCTTATGGATGCAGTGGATGAGTACATCCCACTTCCAGAAAGAGCTATCGATAAAGATTTCTTGATGCCAGTTGAGGATGTATTCTCAATTACTGGTCGAGGTACCGTTGCTACAGGCAGAATCGAAAGAGGTGTAATCAACTCTGGAGAAGCCGTAGATATTATCGGTATGGGTGCTGAAGATCTTAAATCTACAATCACAGGAGTAGAAATGTTCCGTAAGATTCTAGATAGAGGTGAAGCTGGCGATAACGTTGGTCTTCTTTTGAGAGGTATTGAAAAAGATCAGATCAAAAGAGGTATGATTATCTGTAAGCCTGGCTCTGTAACTCCACACGCGAAGTTCAAAGCTGAGGTTTATGTTCTATCAAAAGAAGAAGGTGGACGACACACTCCATTTTTCAACAAATACAGGCCGCAGTTCTACTTAAGAACTACAGATGTAACAGGTGAAATTATGCTTCCTGAGAACATAGAAATGGTAATGCCAGGTGATAACGTTACAATCGAAGTGAACCTAATTAACCCGGTTGCACTAGAAAAAGGATTGCGATTTGCAATCAGAGAAGGTGGACGAACTGTAGGTTCTGGTCAGGTAACTGAAATTCTTGATTAATAAATAGTTATCCCGACATACGTAAGTAAGTCGGGATTTGTTTATACAAACTGATTACTCTAAATTTGCAGTCCTTTTGGGACTGCTTGTTTTTTACGGGTGTAGCTCAATTGGTAGAGTAGTGGTCTCCAAAACCATTGGTTGGGGGTTCGAGTCCCTCCTCCCGTGCTAAAATGAAGGAAAATTATGTCTAAAGTTATCACATTTTTCAAAGATTCGTACGACGAATTGACACACAAAGTGTCATGGCCGAAGTATGGTGATTTGCAAAATAGCGCCATCTTGGTGCTCGTAGCATCGTTGATTTTTGCGCTCATGATTGGAGCAATAGACTATGCCTTCGAGAATTTAATGGAATTTATTTATCAGGAACTATAATACGTACGGGTCAGGATGGAGCATAAGTGGTACGTTGTTAGAGCCGTAAGCGGAAAGGAAAAGAAAGTTAAGGAAGCTATTGAAAACGAGGTTGTCCGACAAGAACTTTCTGAGTATATACCTCAAGTACTTATTCCTTCGGAAAAAGTATATGAGATGCGAAACGGTAAGAAAAGAGTAAGAGAAAGAAATTTCTTTCCAGGATATGTGTTGATTCAAGCCGACTTCTCCAATGGTGAGGTTCAGCACCTGGTTACGAATAAAGAGCTAATTCCGAATGTGATCGGCTTTCTAGGATCCACCGGGAGTAGCACTACAAAAGATCCAATTCCTTTGAGGCAAGCTGAGGTAAATAGAATCCTTGGTAAAGTTGATGAGGTTGAGGAATACGAAGAGAAGCTTGACACCCCATTCATTGTGGGTGAAAGTGTGAAAGTGATGGACGGTCCCTTTAGTGGCTTCACGGGTACAGTAGAGGAGGTATTTGAGGATCGTAAGAAGCTTAATGTTACGGTTAAGATTTTTGGCAGAAATACACCTGTCGAATTGAATTATATACAGGTAGAAAAAGAAGATTAATAAGGTAAAAATGGCTAAAGAAATATCAGGCTATTTGAAATTACAGATTCGAGGAGGAGCGGCTAATCCCTCACCTCCAGTTGGGCCAGCACTTGGTGCTAAGGGTCTGAATATCATGGACTTCTGTAAACAATTTAACGCAAGAACGCAGGATAAGCCAGGACAACTGCTCCCAGTTCTTGTTACGATTTTTGCAGACAAGTCTTTTGACTTTGTAATTAAAACACCTCCAGCAGCTTCACTTATAATGGAAGCAGCTAGATTGAAAAAAGGATCTTCCGAGCCGAACCGTGTGAAAGTAGGTTCAGTTTCATGGGATCAGGTTAAAGCAATAGCAGAGACAAAGATGCCAGATTTGAACTCATTTAGTATTGAGTCTGCTATGAAAGTAGTAGCTGGTACTGCAAGAAGCATGGGTGTGAAAATTTCAGGTAAAGCCCCTTGGGCAAATTAATATTTGGTAATGGGAAAGCTTACAAAAAATCAAAAGAAAGCTCATGAACTGTTAGAGGTTGGAAAAGAGTATTCTTTGGAAGAAGCTTCAAAACTTGTGAAGGAAATAACCTTCACCAAGTTTGATTCTTCTGTAGATATTGACATTCGTTTGGGTGTCGATCCAAAGAAAGCTGACCAAATGGTTCGTGGTGTAGTATCTCTACCTCATGGAGTAGGTAAAGATGTGAGAGTATTGGTGCTATGCACACCTGATAAAGAGCAAGAGGCAAAAGATGCTGGTGCTGACCATGTTGGACTTGATGATTACGTTAAAAAGATTGAAGGAGGTTGGACGGACATTGACGTTATCATCACCATGCCAACTGTGATGGCACAAGTAGGTAAACTCGGACGAGTACTTGGACCAAGAGGTTTGATGCCTAATCCAAAGTCAGGAACTGTGACTATGGATATTGGACAGGCAGTAAAAGAAGTAAAAGCTGGAAAAATCGACTTTAAAGTTGATAAATTCGGAATCATCCACACCAGTGTGGGGAAAGTATCATTCGACTCTGATAAGATCAAAGACAATGCACTAGAAATGATTCAGACTGTATCAAAATTGAAGCCTGCCTCCGCTAAGGGGACATACTTCAAGTCGATTACACTCTCAAGCACTATGAGTAGTGGTATAGCAATTGATAAAAGTAGCATAACAAGCTTATAATAGTTATGACACGAGAAGACAAAGCACAACTAATAAGTGACCTTACAGCAAAGCTGAAGGAAACAGATCATTTCTATATAGCTGACACTTCTGGTCTCACAGTTGCTGAGATTAACAAGTTCAGAGAAATGTGCTTCAACAAAGGAGTAGAGTATAAGATCGTGAAAAACACGCTTATAAAGAAAGCCCTTGAGAATGTAGATGGAGATTTTTCGTCTTTGGACGATGTGTTGAAGGGTACGTCTGGTATTATGTTCGTAAACGAAGTTGCCAACGCTCCTGCGAAGATCATTAAAGAATTCAAAAAAGCGGATTCAAATGATAGACCGAAATTCAAGGCTGCTTCCATAGACTCGGATTTATTTATTGGTGAAGATCAACTTGGAGCGCTTGCTAGCTTGAAATCTAAGCAAGAACTTATCGGAGAGATCATCACATTATTGCAATCGCCTGCTAAGAATGTACTTACTCTACTTCAGAGTGGAGAGCACAAACTTGCTGGTATTGTCAAAACACTTTCAGAACGAGAGAATTAAAAAATTTTAAACAGAATTAACACTTAATAAAATGGCGGATTTAAAAGAATTTGCAGAGCAACTAGTTAACCTTTCAGTAAAAGAGGTAAACGAATTAGCTAACATCCTTAAAGATGAGTACGGAATTGAGCCAGCTGCAGCAGCAGGACCAGTAATGGTTGCTGGTGGTGGCGGAGCTGAAGGCGGAGCTGAAGAAGAAAAATCTTCTTTCGATGTGATCCTTAAAGCTCCAGGTGGTGCAAAACTAGCTATCGTTAAGTTGGTGAAAGAACTTACTGGACTAGGCCTTAAAGAAGCAAAAGAGCTTGTCGACGGTGCTCCTAAGCCAGTAAAAGAAGGAATAGCTAAGGACGAAGCTGAAGCATTAAAAACACAGCTTGAAGAAGCTGGTGCTGAAGTAGAATTAAAGTAATTAGCACATAATACTAAAAGGTTTAGGCCTGGCTCCCTCTCGGATTTTTCGAGATAAGGGATCAGGTCTTTTCCTGTTTGTATATAATGCTAATAGTCCTTTTCATTTTTATATAACTAAAACTCCGTAAGCTTTGGCTAACAACAATAACACGAGAATAAATTTCTCTTCAATCAAATCAGTTATTGATTATCCGGATTTTCTGGATGTACAATTAAAGTCATTCGTTGACTTTTTCCAGCTTGATACACCTGCCGAAAGGAAAGAAGGCGAAGGCCTTTATAAAGTGTTCATGGAAAACTTCCCAATCACGGATTCGCGAGAAAATTTCGTATTGGAATTTGTGGACTACACAGTGGATCCTCCAAAGTATAGCATTCAAGAATGCATAGAAAGAGGATTAACATATTCGGTTCCACTAAAAGCTAAACTTCGTCTGCTTTGTAATGACGAGGAAAATGAAGATTTTGAAACAATTGAGCAAGAAGTGTTCTTGGGAAACATCCCATACATGACTGAGAAAGGCTCTTTTGTAATCAACGGCGCTGAACGTGTGATTGTATCACAGCTTCACAGATCACCGGGTGTATTCTTTGCTCAAAGCAAGCATACGAACGGAACACTGCTTTATAGCGCAAGAATTATTCCTTTCAAGGGATCTTGGATCGAATTTGCAACTGACGTCAACAACGTGATGTATGCATATATCGATCGTAAAAAGAAATTCCCTATTACTACTTTGCTTAGATCTATCGGCTACGGATCGGATAAAGAAATCCTTGATCTCTTTGGCCTTTCAGAAGAAATCGAAGCAACTGAAAAGGATCTTAAAAAGGTTATCGATAGAAGATTAGCTGCAAGAGTACTGAGAACCTGGACTGAAGATTTCGTAGATGAAGATACCGGAGAAGTGGTTTCCATTGATAGAAATGAGGTAGTACTTGAACGAGACAGCATTATTACAGAAGACGATATTCAAACAATCATTGACTCAGGGTCAAAGTCGATCATTGTACACAGAAAAGATGTGAATATCGCTGAATATTCAATCGTTTATAACACGCTTCAGAAAGATAATTCAAACTCTGAAAAAGAAGCAGTTGAGCAGATATACCGTCAGTTGAGAAATACGGAGGCTCCTGATGAACAAACTGCACGTGATATTATCACTAGTTTATTCTTCTCAGATAAGAGATATGACCTTGGAGAAGTTGGACGATATAGAATCAACAAGAAATTAGGTATTGATACAGATTGGGATCGAAGAGTATTAACAACAGAGGACATTATCCTTATTGTAAAATATTTGATCGGACTAATCAACAGTAAAGCAGTGGTCGATGATATCGATCACTTAAGCAACAGAAGGGTAAGGACAGTAGGAGAGCAGCTTTACTCACAATTCGGAGTTGGTTTGGCAAGAATGGCAAGAACCATTCGAGAGCGAATGAATGTTCGAGACAATGAAGATTTTAAGCCAGTTGATCTTATCAACGCTAGAACCTTGTCGTCTGTCATCAACTCATTCTTTGGAACGAATCAGCTATCTCAGTTCATGGATCAAACGAATCCACTTGCTGAGGTAACTCATAAAAGAAGAATGTCGGCACTTGGGCCAGGTGGTCTTTCAAGAGAAAGAGCTGGTTTCGAGGTACGAGATGTTCACTACACTCACTACGGTAGACTTTGCACCATTGAAACTCCAGAGGGACCAAACATTGGTTTGATCTCCTCTCTATGCGTTCACGCAAAAGTGAACCAGATGGGCTTCATTGAAACTCCTTATAGAGAAGTAGGAAAAGGGACTGTAGATATGTCAGGTAATGTAAAATACTTGACAGCAGAAGAAGAAGATACCCACAACATTGCTCAGGCTAATGCGCCTTTGTCAGACAAGGGTAAATTCTTGAATGATAAGATTAAAGCAAGATTTGAAGGTGATTTCCCGCTTTGTAGCGAAGATGAAGTTAGCTACATGGACGTTG
This sequence comes from Ekhidna sp., assembly GCF_039960695.1. Lineage (GTDB taxonomy): Bacteria > Bacteroidota > Bacteroidia > Cytophagales > Cyclobacteriaceae > Ekhidna. Next base: position 362,273 of record NZ_JBDVKP010000019.1, read on the forward strand.
CTCCAAATCAGATCGTTTCTGTTGCAGCTTCTATGATTCCGTTCCTCGAGCACGATGATGCAAACAGAGCATTGATGGGGTCAAACATGCAGCGACAGGCTGTCCCTCTGATGAGGCCACAAGCTCCAATCGTGGGAACAGGCCTGGAAGAGAGAGTAGCTCTAGACTCACGCGCACTAGTTAGAGCTGAAAAAGACGGTATAATAGAGTACGTTGATGCTAATAAGATTACTGTCAAGTATGATTTAGATGAAGACGAGCAGGTTATTACTTTCAATGACTCTGTTGTAACATACGATCTTGTTAAGTTCAGAAGAACAAACCAGGATACTTGTATAAACTTGAAGCCAATCGTTCAGAAAGGAGATAAAGTAAAACAAGGACAAGCACTTTGCGATGGTTTCGCAACGGAGAAAGGAGAGCTTGCATTAGGTATTAACATGCAAGTTGCTTTCATGCCATGGCAAGGATACAATTTTGAGGATGCAATTGTGATTTCTGAACGTGTGGTTCGTGAAGATATTTTTACATCTATCCATATTGATGAGTTCGAGCTTGAGGTAAGAGATACCAAACGAGGAGAAGAAGAACTTACAAGTGAGATACCAAACGTTTCTGAAGAGGCTGTAAAAAACCTAGATGAAAATGGTATCATTAGAACTGGAGCGGAAATCAAAGAAGGCGATATCCTTATTGGTAAGATTACTCCTAAAGGAGAGTCAGATCCTACACCAGAAGAAAAACTACTTAGAGCAATCTTTGGTGATAAAGCAGGAGATGTAAAAGACGCTTCATTGAAAGCTTCACCATCATTGAAAGGTGTCGTAATTGACACTAAGCTTTTCTCAAGACCTAAGAAAGATAAAGATGTAAGGGCTAGAGCTAAGAAAGAAGTTGAGCTACTGAAGAACAGGTATGGCCAACAATTGACTGAAGCTCGAGCAATAATGCTTGATAAGATTGCAAAACTTATTGAGGGTAAAACATGCCAAGGTATCAAACACAAGTTTGGTGAAGAGGTAATGAGTAAAGGGGTGAAGTTTACTAAGAAGAACATCGAAGCGAACCTATTCCCTCCTAAAAATAAGTACAGAGATGAGAGTAATTACAATGTACCTGAAGAGGCAAACTTGATCTCTGATTTAATTATCGAGAACTGGGTGACCGATGATAAGATCAACGATGCAATATTCATGTTGATCAAAAATTACATGGGCTACCGAAATGATATCTCAGGACATTTCAAAAGAGAAAGATTTACACTGGAAGTAGGAGATGAGTTACCTGCTGGAATTGTTCAGCTGGCTAAAGTTTATGTTGCTAAAAAGCGTAAGCTTCAAGTTGGAGATAAGATGGCAGGACGTCACGGTAACAAAGGGGTTGTAGCGAAGATTGTGCGAGAGGAAGATATGCCTTTCATGGAAGATGGAACTCCGGTAGATATCGTATTGAACCCTCTGGGTGTACCTTCAAGGATGAACATTGGTCAAATTTATGAGACCGTACTTGGATGGGCCGGATTAAAGCTTGATAGAAAGTATGCTACCCCAATTTTCGATGGTGCTTCTGAAGAAGAAGTGCAGAACGAATTGAAAGAAGCAGGTCTACCAAACTTCGGTAGAACTTATCTATATGATGGACTTTCAGGTGAACGTTTTGATCAGCCGGTGACTGTAGGTGTTATTTACATGCTGAAACTAGGTCACTTAGTAGATGACAAGATGCATGCAAGAAGTATCGGACCATACTCACTTATTACTCAGCAACCGCTAGGTGGTAAGGCACAGTTTGGAGGTCAGCGTTTTGGTGAGATGGAAGTTTGGGCATTGGAAGCATTTGGTGCTGCCAACGTTCTTCAAGAAATCCTCACTATCAAATCTGATGATGTAATTGGTAGAGCAAAAGCTTATGAAGCGATCGTCAAAGGCGAGAATATGAATAAGCCAAATATTCCAGAATCATTCAATGTATTAATACATGAATTGAGAGGATTAGCTCTTGAAATTACTTTGGACTAATTAATTATTGACAATCATTCTTCCGAGAGATCGGGAGGCTTTATTGATATACAACATGGCGTTCAGAAAAAACAAAAAAATTCATAATGACTTCTCTAAAGTTACCATCAGCCTTGCGTCTCCAGAATCTATTCTGGAAAGCTCTCACGGTGAAGTAACTCAGCCAGAAACCATCAACTACAGGACTTATAAGCCTGAGATGGGCGGCCTTTTCTGCGAGCGAATTTTCGGTCCAGTAAAAGATTGGGAATGTCATTGTGGTAAATACAAAAGAATCAGATACAAAGGCATCATCTGCGACAGATGTGGTGTTGAAGTAACTGAGAAGAAGGTTAGGAGAGAGCGAATGGGCCACATCGAGTTGGTTGTTCCTGTAGCTCATATCTGGTACTTTAAATCATTACCAAATAAAATTGGATACCTACTTGGTGTGCCTACCAAGAAATTGGATCAAATCATATACTACGAGCGATACATCGTCATCCAACCAGGGGTTAAAGAAGAAGATGGTATTACAAAACTAGACTTCCTTACCGAGGAAGAATACCTTGATATACTTGATAAGCTTCCAAGAGAAAACCAGATGCTAGAGGATGATGACCCGAACAAATTCATCGCAATGATGGGCGCGGATGCTTTAGAGATGTTGCTTGCTAGAACTAAACTGGATGAGCTTTCTTACGAGTTAAGGCATCAGGCAGCTACTGATACTTCTCAGCAGAGAAAAGCAGAAGCATTGAAGAGATTGAGAGTAGTTGAGGCATTCAGAGATGCGAAAACTCGAATTGAGAATAGACCTGAATGGATGATCGTAAAAATGGTACCAGTTATTCCACCGGAATTACGTCCATTAGTTCCATTGGATGGAGGTCGATTCGCGACTTCTGATTTGAATGACCTTTACAGAAGAGTAATTATTAGAAATAATCGTCTGAAAAGACTGATTGATATTAAAGCACCGGAAGTAATCCTTCGAAATGAGAAAAGGATGCTTCAGGAAGCAGTGGATTCACTTTTCGATAACTCAAGAAAAGTAAACGCAGTAAGATCCGATGGAAACAGAGCGCTTAAATCTTTGAGTGATATGCTCAAAGGTAAGCAGGGTCGATTCCGTCAAAACCTACTAGGTAAGAGGGTCGACTATTCTGGGCGATCTGTAATTGTTGTAGGTCCTGAATTGAAAATGCATGAGTGCGGGTTGCCAAAGAATATGGCTGCTGAGCTATTCAAGCCATTCATTATCAGAAAGCTTATTGAGCGTGGAATCGTTAAGACTGTAAAATCTGCTAAGAAAATAGTTGATAGAAAAGACCCAGTAGTTTGGGATATTCTAGAAAATGTATTGAAAGGACATCCAGTGCTATTGAATAGGGCTCCTACGCTTCACAGACTGGGTATTCAAGCATTCCAACCAAAACTTATTGAAGGAAAAGCAATCCAGCTTCACCCGCTAGCATGTACAGCATTCAACGCCGATTTTGACGGTGACCAAATGGCGGTTCACGTACCTCTTGGTCATGAAGCTATATTGGAAGCTTCTTTATTGATGCTTTCTTCACATAATATCCTTAACCCTGCCAACGGTGCTCCTATTGCAGTGCCATCTCAGGATATGGTATTGGGTCTTTATTACATTACTAAAGGACGAAGAAGTACAGATAAAGAAAAAGTAGCAGGAGAAGGAAGAATTTTCTACTCTCACGAAGAGGTAATCATTGCCTTAAATGAGAAGCAAATTTCTCAGCACGCTTACATAAAAGTAAGAACGACCGTAAGAAATGAGAAAGGAGAGCTTGACACGAAAGTGATTGAGACAGTGGCAGGTAGAGTATTATTTAACGAATCTGTTCCTGAAGAGGTTGGCTTCGTTGATGAACTCCTAACCAAGAAGAAACTACAGAAAATTATCTCTAATGTCTTCAAGATAGTGGGAATGGCTAGAACAGCTCACTTCCTTGATGACATTAAAGCGCTCGGATTCCAGATGGCTTACAAAGGAGGACTTTCAATGGGACTTGATAATATCAACATCCCTGCAGAGAAAGAGAAATTGGTAGAGCAGGCGAAAGAAGAAGTAGATGCAGTTTGGCAAAACTACTTGATGGGCCTCATTACAGATAATGAGCGTTACAATCAGGTAATTGATATCTGGACGAGAACGAATACAATGTTGACCAACTCGCTGATGAAGCAGATGGAAGAAGATGATCAAGGCTTCAACTCGATCTACATGATGATGCACTCCGGTGCAAGAGGATCTAGAGAGCAGATTCGTCAGCTAGGTGGGATGAGAGGTTTAATGGCCAAGCCACAGAAAAACCTACAAGGATCCGTTGGTGAAATTATTGAAAACCCAATCCTTTCAAACTTTAAGGAGGGACTGGATGTAATTGAGTACTTTATTTCTACGCACGGTGCTAGAAAGGGACTAGCCGATACAGCTTTGAAAACTGCTGATGCAGGTTATTTAACAAGACGCCTGGTTGATGTTGCACAAGATGTTGTGATCAACGAAGATGATTGTGGAACATTGAGAGGACTTTCTGTTTCAGCATTGAAAGACAATGAAGAAGTGGTTGAGGCACTTTCTGAGCGCGTACTCGGTAGAGTTTCTGTTCACGACATCTATGATCCAATCACAGAAGAATTGATCATTGAATCTGGAGCTGAGTTCACGGAAGAGATAGCTGACTATATAGACCAGTCAAGTATCGAAGAAGTAGAAATCAGATCAGTATTGACTTGTGAAACTCGTCAAGGGGTTTGTGCCAAGTGTTACGGTAGAAACCTTTCTTCAGGAAGGATGTCGCACGTTGGAGAGTCTGTCGGAGTTATTGCAGCTCAGTCAATCGGAGAGCCAGGTACGCAGCTTACGTTGAGAACGTTCCACGTAGGGGGTACGGCTTCAAACATTGCCGTAGATGCAAATATCAAAGCGAAGTTTGAAGGGGTGATTGAGTTTGATGAGTTAAGAACGGTGAAGACTACCGATGATGAAGGCAACAAGATGGAAGTTGTGATGGGTAGATCTGGAGAGATCAAGATCCTGGATGCTAAGAAAGAAAAAGTATTGATTTCTAACCACGTGCCTTATGGAGCAATCCTAAAAGTTAAAAATGGCGGTAAAGTGGCCAAAGGTGATGAGCTATGCTACTGGGATCCGTACAATGCGGTAATTATGTCTGAATTTGACGGAACCGCCTCATTCGATTCAATCATTGAAGGTATTACTTTCAAAGAAGAATCCGATGAGCAAACAGGTCACAGAGAAAAAGTAATTATCGATACAAAAGATAAGACAAAGAACCCTGCGATTGAGGTGGTTGGAAAAGACGGTGCTACTCAGAAAGCTTACAACATTCCAGTGGGTGCTCACTTAGCAGTAGATGCAGGAGCTAAGATTAAATCAGGTCAAGTACTTGCTAAGATTCCTAGAAAAACAGGTAAGTCAAGAGACATTACTGGTGGTCTTCCTAGAGTAACTGAGCTTTTCGAGGCAAGAAATCCATCAAATCCTGCGGTAGTAAGTGAGATTGATGGAGTTGTAGAGTACGGTGGAATCAAACGAGGTAACAGAGAAATTTACATCGAGTCAAAAGACGGTGTGAAGAAGCGTTACATGGTGCCGCTTTCTAAGCATATCCTAGTTCAGGATAACGATTACGTAAGGGCAGGTGATGCACTTTCTGATGGCGCTATTACACCGGCAGATATTTTGAAAATCAAAGGCCCAACAGCAGTACAGGAATACTTAGTGAATGAAATTCAGGAGGTATACCGATTACAAGGAGTTAAGATAAATGATAAGCACATCGAAGCGATTGTTCGTCAGATGATGCAGAAAGTAGTAATTGAGAATCCGGGAGATACAAGCTTCCTGACAAATCAATTAGCTGATCGTTTTGTCTTCATGGAAGAAAACGACAATATTCTTGATAAGAAAGTAATCGTTGATCCAGGAGATTCATCCAATTACAAAGCGGGACAGATCATTGATGCAAGAAGTCTAAGAGATGAAGTTTCTAGCTTGAAACGTCGCGATCTTAAAGCAATGACAACTCGTGATGCCGAACCGGCAACGGGTAAGCCAACGCTGCAAGGGATCACGCAGGCGTCACTAGGAACTGAAAGCTTTATTTCTGCGGCATCATTCCAGGAGACGACTAAAGTATTAAGTGAAGCTTCCATAAAAGGAAAAGCTGATACATTGATAGGTCTGAAGGAAAATGTGATCGTAGGACACTTGATTCCTGCAGGAACTGGAATTAGAGAACACCAGAAATACATTGTTAATTCTCAAGAAGAGTATGACAAGCTAGTGTCTTCCAAGGAACACTTTGAGGCAAAAGAAGTAGAAGAAGCTTAATAAAATGAGCGACGAACCAAAAAAAGACGAAAAGAATCCAAATAATCAGATTAACATAGAGCTCTCGGAGGAAACTGCCGAGGGCGTCTATGCTAATTTAGCAATGATCGCTCACTCAAGTAGCGAATTTGTTATTGATTTCATTCGTCTAATGCCAGGTGTACCGAAGGCGAAAGTGAAATCTCGAATTGTGATCACTCCAGAGCATGCAAAACGACTATTGCACGCACTTCAAGACAACATTAAGAAATATGAAGCTTCGTTTGGCGAGGTGAAACAAGCCGACGATATCCCAAAATTTCCTATGAATTTTGGAGGAACCATGGGCGAGGCTTGACATGGTTCTTAACTTTTCTATAAATAATCCTGTTAATTCATCTTTTAACTTTTTGATATAATCTCAATATATCTATCTTTGCGTTCCCAAATTTTGGGACGATTAGAAATTATAGCGTATGCCAACTATACAACAATTAGTAAGGAAGGGAAGAAAGAAGTTGACTTCTAAGTCAAAATCCCCAGCATTGGACTCTTGTCCACAAAGAAGAGGTGTATGTACACGTGTGTACACCACAACTCCTAAGAAACCTAACTCAGCAATGAGAAAAGTAGCAAGGGTGAGACTTACCAACGGTAAAGAAGTAAATGCTTACATCCCAGGAGAAGGACACAACCTTCAAGAGCACTCCATTGTGCTTATCAGAGGAGGTAGAGTAAAAGATTTACCAGGTGTGAGATATCACATCATTAGAGGTGCGTTGGATACTGCTGGTGTAAACGGACGTCTACAAAGAAGATCTAAATATGGCGCTAAGCGACCAAAAAAATAATTTGCAGTAGAAATGAGAAAAGCAAAACCAAAAAAGAGATACATCCTTCCTGATCCTATTTATCAGGATACACTTGTTACCAAGTTTGTAAACAACCTAATGCTAAGTGGTAAGAAAAGTATCTCTTACAAAATCTTTTATAATGCCATTCAGCAAGTAGAAGAAAAAACTGGTGAAAATGGTCTTGAAACATGGAAGTCAGCATTGAGTAATATCATGCCTTCTGTTGAAGTTAAAGCTCGAAGAGTTGGTGGAGCTAACTTCCAAGTACCAATAGAGGTAAGACCTGATAGAAAAATAGCTCTTGGGATTAAGTGGATGATTAAATACGCTCGTCTAAGAGGAGAAAAAACAATGCAAGATCGTCTTGCTGCAGAAATAATCGCTGCATCTAAAGGCGAAGGAGCATCTGTTAAAAAGAAAGACGACATGCACAGAATGGCCGAAGCTAATAAAGCATTCTCTCACTTCAGATTCTAAGAACCAAAATGGCTAGAGACTTAAGACTTACAAGAAATATCGGTATCGCAGCACATATTGATGCCGGAAAAACAACGACCACTGAGCGTATTCTTTATTACGCTGGTATCAACCACAAAATCGGTGAAGTACACGATGGTGGAGCCACCATGGACTGGATGGAGCAAGAGCAAGAAAGAGGTATCACCATTACCTCCGCTGCAACTACTGTATTCTGGAAGTACAAAGAAGAAGATTATCATATCAATATTATTGATACACCAGGTCACGTTGACTTTACTGTAGAAGTGAATAGATCGCTTCGTGTATTAGACGGATTGGTATTCTTGTTTAGCGCTGTTGATGGTGTTGAGCCTCAGTCTGAGACAAACTGGAGACTTGCGGATAATTACAAAGTAGCAAGAATTGGTTTTGTTAATAAAATGGACCGATCAGGCGCAGACTTTCTGAAAGTTTGTAAGCAGGTAAAAGAAATGCTTGGCACTAAAGCAGTACCTCTCCAATTGCCTATCGGCGCGGAAGATAATTTCAAAGGAGTAGTAGATTTAGTAGAGAATAAAGCCTATGTCTGGAATGAAGAAGATATGGGAATGACTTTCGAGGAAATTGACATTCCTGCAGATATGCAAGATGAAGTAGTAGAATACAGAGAACATCTTGTGGAATCTGTAGCAGAATATGATGAGGGATTGATGGAGAAATACTTCGAAGATCCTGAAAGTATTACTAGAGATGAAATTGTTGCTGCATTAAGAGCTGCAACTATTGATTTGGCATTCGTGCCTATGCTTTGTGGTTCAGCATTCAAGAATAAAGGAGTTCAAACATTGTTGAACTACGTGATGGAGTTACTTCCATCACCACTAGATAGAGATAGTATCACCGGAACCAATCCGGATACGGAAGAGCCTGTTACAAGGAAGCCATCTGTAGATGAGCCTTTTTCAGCTCTGGCATTCAAGATAGCAACAGATCCATTCGTAGGACGCCTATGTTTCGTGAGATCATATTCCGGAATGTTGGATTCTGGTTCTTATGTGTATAATACAAGAACGAGCAAGAAAGAGCGTATTTCTAGAATTTTCCAGATGCACGCCAACAAACAGAATCAAATCGATAAGCTGCATTGTGGAGATATTGGTGCGGTTGTTGGATTTAAGGACATCAAAACTGGAGATACCCTTTGCGATGAAAAAGGGAAAATTGTACTTGAATCAATGGATTTCCCTGATCCGGTAATTGGATATGCAATTGAGCCGAAAACTCAAGCTGATGTAGATAAGCTAGGTATCGCTATTGGGAAACTTATTGAAGAAGATCCTACTCTTCAGGTAGAAACCAATCACGAAACTGGACAAACCATCCTTAAGGGGATGGGGGAACTTCACCTTGACATCATTATTGATCGCTTGAAAAGAGAATTCAAGGTAGAGATCAATCAAGGAGCTCCTCAAGTGGCATACAAGGAAGCCATTACGGCGTCTATAGAGCATAAAGAAGTTTATAAGAAGCAGTCTGGTGGACGGGGTAAGTTCGCAGATATTGTATTTGAAATCGGTCCAAAAGACCAGGATTACGAAAAAGACGGCCTTCAGTTTGTAAATGAAATCGTCGGAGGGGTAATTCCAAAAGAATTCATCCCTGCAATTCAGAAAGGATTTGAGCAAGCCATGGTCAATGGACCGTTAGCAGGTTACCCAATCGACAATATGAAAGTGAGACTATATCACGGATCATTCCACGATGTAGATTCAGATTCACTATCATTCGAACTTGCCGCAAGAGCTGGATTTAAATCAGCTGCTGCAAAATGTGGCCCAGTGATTCTTGAACCTGTAATGGCTGTTGAGGTTGTTACTCCGGATGAATACACTGGTACCATCACAGGTGATTTGAATAAGAGAAGAGGAATGATGAAGGGGATGGATACTAGAGGTACTTCTGCAGTAATCAAAGCAGATGTACCATTATCTGAATTATTCGGATATGTTACTGATCTAAGAACTAACAGTTCAGGCAGGGCAACAGCGTCTCTGACGTTCTCTCACTACGATCCAGTGCCAAAGAATATTGCGGAAGGGGTTATTGCTGATGTTAAAGGCACAGCTAACGTTTAAAGGAAATTTGAAGTGAAATCGAAAGATTTCACTTCACCAAAAGAATTGATGAAAAGATCATGAATCAGAAAATTAGAATAAAACTTAAGTCCTACGACCACAATTTGGTTGACAAGTCTTCTGAGAAAATTGTTCGAGCAGTAAAGACTACTGGAGCAGTTGTGAGCGGCCCAATTCCGCTCCCCACTGTGAAAGAGAAATTTACCGTGCTCAAGTCACCACACGTGAATAAAAAAGCAAGAGAGCAATTTCAGTTATGTACGTACAAGAGACTTGTAGATATCTATAGCAATAGTGCCAAGACTGTGGATGCTTTGATGAAGTTGGAGCTTCCAAGTGGAGTAGATGTTGAGATAAAAGTATAGACCGACATAATGCCGGAATAAAGAACCAATTGGTTTATATCGATTGGTTCTTTTTTTGTCTAAAAAAATAACTGATCAAAGTTTTGATCGGCATATGGATTTGCTATCTTTGCAGTCCTTTTCACGAAAAGTTTGCCTGAAAGGGTAATTATAAGATATAAACGAGTAGAAAATGCCTGGTTTAATAGGAAGGAAAGTAGGAATGACAAATGTCTTTGACGAGAACGGTAAAAGCATCGCTTGTACCCTTGTCGAGGCGGGTCCTTGCGTCGTGACTCAAGTTAAGAACGAAGAGACAGACGGATATAAAGCTGTGCAGTTGGCTTACGGTGAAAGAAAAGAAAAAAACACGCCTAAGGCGCTTCAGGGTCATTTTGCAAAGGCAAAGACTACTCCTAAACGGAAAATTGTAGAATTCAGAGATTTTAGATCTGAGTTTGACGATAAAGTTAAGTTAGGTAATGAAATCACAATTGCGGATGTATTCAATGAGCAAGACTATGTTGATGCCGTTGGGACATCAAAAGGTAAAGGATTTCAAGGCGTAGTAAAAAGACATGGCTTTGGTGGAGTAGGTCAGGCAACTCACGGACAGCACAACAGACTTAGAGCTCCCGGTTCTATCGGCGCTGCATCATTCCCATCAAGAGTATTCAAAGGTTTGAAAATGGCCGGAAGAACGGGGGGTGATAGAGTGAAGGTATTAAACCTTAGAGTATTAAAAGTATATCCTGAGAAAAACCTGGTACTTATTTCAGGTGCTATCCCAGGAGCTAAAAATTCATTCGTAATACTTGAGAAGTAATCATGAAGGTAGCTGTATTAAATATAAAAGGAGAAGAGACAGGAAGAGAAATCAACCTGGATAAGAGCATCTTTGGTATAGAGCCAAACGAACATGCTGTCTACCTTGATGTAAAGAACTATTTAGCAAATCAAAGGCAAGGCACTGCTAAGACGAAAGACAAGGGAGAGATCACTGCTTCGACTCGTAAGATCAAGAAACAAAAAGGCACAGGTACAGCGAGAGCAGGTAGTGTTAAATCTGGTGTTATGAGAGGTGGAGGAACATTCTTTGGTCCACAGCCAAGAGATTATGGTTTCAAGCTTAATAGAAAAGTTAAGAAACTAGCTCGAAAGTCAGTTCTTTCTTCAAGAGCAAAAGAGAAAGCGATTCAAATCCTAGAGGATTTTTCATTTGAGTCGCCAAAGACAAAAGAATTCATTAATCTGCTGAACAGCCTTTCAGTAAGTGATAAGAAATCATTATTTCTGATAAGTGACAAAAACAAAAATGTTTTCTTGTCTTCAAGAAATCTTAAGAAAACACTTGTTTCGACTGTTGACGAAATAAACACTTACGATCTAATCAACGCTGAGCGTCTGATTCTGTGTGAGGGAACACTTGAGCAACTAAAAGAAAGATTTAACTAAGATGGGAGTTTTAATAAAACCACTAGTTACGGAAAAAGTATCTGCTCTTAATGAGCATGGTAAGTACGGATTCGTAGTTGCCAAGAATGCTAATAAGGTTCAGATTAAGACTGAGGTTGAAAAAACCTACGGTGTTACTGTAGAATCTGTGAATACAATGGTTCAGCCAGGTGGGTCTAAAAGACGATACACTAAGTCTAGAGTCATTGAAGGTAGAACTCCAGCGTATAAAAAGGCAATTGTGCAGGTGGCTGAAGGAGATATAATTGATTTTTATAGCGGAATATAATATATAGAGATGGCTGTAAGAAAACTTAAACCGACTACCCCAGGACAGAGATTCAGAATGGCTCCTGTCTTTGATGATATTACCAAGTCTACCCCAGAGCGGTCTTTGGTAACTACCTCAAAAAGAAATGGTGGTAGAAACAATCAGGGTCGAATGACCGTGAGAAATGTTGGCGGAGGTCATAAGCGCAAGCTAAGACTTATCGACTTCAAAAGAGATAAGCACGGAATTCCTGCTACTGTGAAAGCAATCGAGTATGATCCAAACCGATCAGCCAGAATCGCGTTGCTTTACTACGCTGATGGTGAAAAAAGATATATCATCGCACCTGCTGGCTTGGAGGTAGGTACAGTAATTACCTCGGGTAAAGGAGTTGCACCAGAAGTGGGAAATGCGTTATTCTTATCTGACATTCCTCTGGGTACAATTATCCACAACATTGAGTTGAAACCTGGTAAGGGTGGTGTAATGGCAAGAAGTGCCGGAACATATGTGCAGTTGGTGGCTAGAGAAGGTAAGTACGCAACAGTAAAGCTTCCTTCAGGTGAGATGAGAATGGTACTGAATACATGTTTGGCGACAGTAGGTACCGTGTCTAACTCAGATCACATGAGCGTAAGATTAGGTAAGGCGGGTAGAAACAGATGGCTGGGAAGAAGACCAAGAGTAAGAGGTGTAGCTATGAACCCGGTTGATCACCCAATGGGTGGTGGTGAAGGTCGATCTTCTGGAGGTCACCCACGATCCAGAAACGGTCAATATACAAAGGGCTTGAAAACCCGTCGACCAAATAAATATTCTGATAAGCAGATAGTTAAACGAAGGAAATAATGTCAAGATCATTAAAGAAAGGACCTTATATAGATTTCCGACTTGAGAAAAAAGTCGATGTGATGAATGACTCTGGTAAGAAATCTGTGATCAAAACATGGTCAAGAAGATCAATGATATCTCCGGATTTCGTAGGTCACACTTTCGCAGTGCACAACGGAAATAAATTCATCCCTGTTTTCGTAACTGAAAATATGGTAGGACATAAACTTGGCGAATTCGCACCGACTAGGAACTTTAGAGGGCATATCGCTAAGAAGGATAAAGGTAAAAGATAATAGCACCAATGGAAGCTGAAAAGAAATTAAAGAAATCAGTACGAATCAGACTTCAGAAAGAAGCTGACAAGAAATTCCGTGAAGAGAACAAGGGAAAGCTTGGTGCGGTAAAATCGTCACTTCGAAATGTACCAACTTCTCCTCGTAAGATGCGGTTAGTTGCAGATATGATTCGTGGAGAAAGAGCAAATATTGCTCTCAACATTCTTCGATTTGATGCACATCATGCATCTAATACTTTGGAGAAACTTCTTCTGACTGCAATTGCAGATTGGCAAATGCAGAACGAAGACATCAGTATCGAAGAAGCTGACCTTTATGTGAAAGAAATCTATGTGGATAGTGCAAGAATGCTTAAGAGATTAAGACCTGCTCCACAAGGAAGAGCACACAGAATCAGAAAGAGATCAAATCATGTGACTATCGTTGTTGATAATCACAACCAGGAAGAAACTAAAGAAAGCAACAAGTAATGGGACAGAAAGTAAACCCAGTTGGATTTAGATTAGGTGTTATCAAAGGGTGGGATTCTGCCTGGTTCGATAGCAAGTCTTATGCGGATAAACTAGTAGAAGACAACAAGATTCGTAAATACATCATGGCACGTATGCCTAAAGGTGGGATCTCTAAGATCGTAATCGAGCGAACACTTAAAAGAATTACTCTTACAGTACATACTGCCCGTCCAGGTGTTGTGATTGGTAAAGGAGGATCTGAAGTAGATAAGATCAAAGAAGAGTTGAAAAACTTGACAGGTAAAGACCTTCAGATCAATATTTTTGAAATCAAAAGACCTGAATTAGATGCTAAGTTGGTAGGAGAGTCTATCGCACAGCAGCTTCAAGCAAGAATCTCATTTCGAAGAGCGATGAAGCAAGCAATTGCGTCTTCAATGAGAGTTGGAGCTCAAGGAATTAAGATCAAATGTTCAGGAAGACTCGGTGGAGCTGAGATGGCGAGAAGTGAGCAATATAAAGAAGGAAGAATTCCGTTGCACACACTACGAGCAGATATCGATTATGCAATTACAGAAGCGCATACCATTTATGGTAAAATCGGAATCAAGGTGTGGATTTTTAAAGGAGAGGTTTTCGGTAAAAGAGATCTTTCTCCGAACGTAGGGCAGTCTGGCGGCGGAAATAATAACGCACCAGGTGGAGGAGCTCCGAATAGAAGGAGAAGAGAAAATAGAAGAAGAAAGTAAAGTTTTGTAAAGCATGTTACAGCCAAAACGAACGAAATTTAGAAAAATGCAAAAAGGCCGAGTGAAGGGTCTTGCTCAACGTGGGCATAGACTGGCATTCGGAACTTTTGGAATCAAGGCAATGGAGCCAGGATGGATCACTAGCCGTCAAATAGAAGCTGCCAGGATTGCAATGACAAGAGCAATGAAGAGAGAAGGGCAAGTATGGATCCGAATCTTCCCTGACAAGCCTGTGACTAAGAAGCCTGCTGAAGTAAGGATGGGAAAAGGTAAGGGAGCACCAGAATACTGGGTAGCTACTGTGAAACCTGGAACAGTTCTTTTTGAAGCAGCAGGAGTGGATATCGAGTTGGCGAAGGAAGCTTTAAGATTGGCTGCACAAAAGTTGCCAATTTCTACAAAATTCACATTAGCAAAAGATTATAAGCCAGAGTAATGAAAAATTCTGAACTAAGAGGATTGAGTCTGGACGAGCTGAAGAACAAGCTTGCAGTAGAGAAGGAGACGTATGCCAAATTAAAATTTGCGCATAGCATTACTCCAATCGAAAACCCAATGAAAATTCGTGAGAATAGAAAATTGGTAGCAAGAATTCAGACAGAAATTAAGGCCAAAGAATTAAACCAAGTTGCTGAAGCAAGCAAATAATTTTCAGTGATGGAAAGAAATTTAAGAAAAGAAAGAATCGGACAAGTGGTGAGCAATAAAATGCAGAAAAGCATCACTGTGGCAGTAGAAAGAAAAGTAAAACATCCGATCTACGGAAAGTTCGTGAGAAAGACTACAAAACTCACAGCTCATGACGAGAAAGACGATTGCAATATCGGCGATACCGTGAAGGTAGCAGAAACCCGTCCCATGAGTAAGAACAAAAGATGGAGGTTGGTAGAAATTATTGAAAGAGCAAAATAATGGTACAACAGGAGTCAAGATTATCGGTTGCGGACAACAGCGGCGCTAAAGAAGTGCTAGTAATCCGTGTGCTTGGAGGCACCAAGAAGCGATATGCTTCTGTAGGTGACAAAATTATTGTGACTGTAAAGCACGCGCTTTCATCAAGTAGTTTAAAAAAAGGAACTGTATCCAGAGCAGTAGTAGTACGAACTAAAAAAGAAGTTCGAAGAAAAGATGGGAGCTATATCCGATTCGAGGATAATGCTGCCGTACTACTCACAGCAAATGATGAGCCTAGAGGAACAAGGATCTTTGGTCCGGTTGCCAGAGAGCTTAGAGAGAAGCAGTTTATGAAAATTGTATCATTAGCACCTGAAGTACTTTAACAATGAGCAACGCAAAATTTCACGTAAGAAAAGGAGATACTGTTCAGATCATTGCCGGAAACGACAAAGGAAAGACTGGCAAAGTTCTTGAAGTAAACACCGCGAAGTACCGCGCGATTGTTGAAGGAGCAAACATGATCACTAAGCATGTGAAGCCTTCTGCTGAAAATCCTGAAGGAGGAATTCAGCAAACAGAAGCAGCAATTCACCTTAGTAATCTTAAAGTTGTAGATCCATCATCTGGAGATGCAACTAGAATAGGAAGAAAGAAAAACGCAGACGATAAGCTGCAGAGATATTCAAAAAAATCAGGAGAATTTATTACGAATGGCTAGTCCTAGATTAAAAGAAAAATACAGCAAAGAGATTGTCCCTCAATTGAAGGACAAGTTTCAATATAGTTCTGTCATGCAGGTACCTAAGCTGACTAAGATAGCAATCAATAAAGGTATTGGTGCTGCGGTGTCTGATAAAAAGTTGGTAGATACAGGAGTTGAAGAGCTAACTCAAATTACAGGGCAGCAGGCAGTTCCTACAATTGCTAAGAAGTCTGTTTCCAACTTTAAGTTAAGAGAAGGAATGCCAATCGGCGCGAAAGTTACCCTTAGAGGTGATAAAATGTATGAGTTTCTTGATCGGTTGGTGACTGTAGCGCTACCACGTGTTAGAGACTTTAAAGGAATAAGAGAAAAAGGGTTTGACGGAAGAGGTAACTACACATTAGGTGTGCAGGAGCAAATTATCTTCCCTGAAATCAGTATCGATAAAGTAAACAAAATCACAGGTATGGACATTACGTTTGTGACAAGTGCACAAACTGATGAAGAGAGTCTCGAATTATTGAGATCCTTAGGAATGCCGTTTACTTCAAAGAAGAACTAAGAAATTATGGCTAGATCAGCAGTAAAAGCGAGAGAAAGAAAAAGAGAAAAACTTGTAGCAAGATATGCCGAGAAACGAGCTGCCTTAAAAGCAGCGGGAGATTGGGAAGGTCTTGACAAACTGCCAAGAAACTCATCGAAAGTAAGATTGCATAATAGATGTAAGCTTACTGGTAGACCTAAAGGTTACATGAGAAGATTTGGTATCTCTAGGGTGACATTCAGAGAAATGGCATCTGATGGTAAAATTCCAGGAGTAACAAAAGCAAGTTGGTAGATTTTAAATCTTCCTTTCGTTTCAAAATATAAATTATTATTTTTGCACCCCCTTTTTCAAGGGGGATAAGTGTGTTTAAGAAATGGTAACAGACCCGATAGCAGATTATTTAACTAGGATTCGTAACGCAATAGGTGCGAATCATCGTGTGGTAGAGGTGCCTGCTTCTAATTTAAAGAAGGAGATCACTAAAGTATTGCACAGCAAGGGCTTCATCAGAAACTACAAGTTTGAGGATGACGCAAAGCAAGGTATTATCAAAATTGCTTTGAAATACAATCCACAGACAAAACAGTCAGCGATTACAAGTCTTGAGAGAGTAAGTACTCCAGGACTAAGAAAGTATGCAGGTGCTGAAAGTCTACCAAGAGTACTTAATGGTCTTGGTATCGCGATTCTATCAACCTCGAAGGGAGTAATCTCTGACAAAGAGGCTAGGAGAGAGAATATAGGTGGAGAAGTTTTATGTTACGTGTATTAATTGATTTGAGATGTCAAGGATAGGAAAAGCACCAATTAATTTACCTGAAGGAGTTTCAATTACAGTAAATAATAATACTGTAAATGTGAAAGGACCTAAAGGAGAGCTGACTCAGCAAATAGATCCAGATATCACTTGCAAAGTGGAAGACGGAGTAGTGACTGTAGAGCGTCCTACTGAGCAGAAAAGACACAAATCTCTTCATGGACTTTACCGCTCGTTGGTGAATAACATGGTAGAAGGAGTGAGCAATGGATATAAGAAAGAGATGGAGCTTGTTGGAGTAGGTTATAAAGCTGCCGTACAAAACAACGTTTTAGAGCTTAACCTTGGATATTCCCACAGTATATATTTTGCTGTTCCGGAAGAAATCAAAGTATCTGCAGAAACAGAAAAAGGCAAGAATCCAAAAGTGACAGTAGAAGGAATTGACAAACAACTCGTTGGTCAGATTTCTGCGAAAATTAAATCACTTAGAAAAGTGGAACCATACAAAGGAAAAGGTATTCGCTTTGTTGGTGAGCAAATTAGAAGAAAAGCTGGTAAAACTGCTGCTAAATAATAAGACATGGCAATTACTAAAACAGCAAGAAGAAAAAGACTTAGACTGGGTATCAGAAGTAAGATTTCTGGTACTTCTGATAGACCTAGAGTATCTATTTTCAAAAGCAACAAAGGCATCTATGCTCAGTTGATTGACGATGTGAATGGTAAAACCTTAGCATCTGCATCTACTAAAGAGCTTGGAAAAGCGGCGTTGAATGTCGAGATAGCAAAAGAGGTAGGTAAAAAATTGGCTGAAAACGCCAAAAGTGCAGGTATAGAAACGGTAGTTTTTGATAGAGGAGGATACCCGTACCATGGCCGTGTAAAGTCTTTGGCTGAAGGTGCTCGTGAAGGAGGATTAAAATTCTAAGAAGAAAATTATGTCACAAAGCAATATAAGATCTATAAAAGCAAGTGAAATCGACCTTCAGGAGAGAGTAGTTGCGATCAAAAGAGTAGCTAAGGTAGTGAAGGGTGGACGTAGATTCAGCTTCTCAGCTATCGTAGTAGTAGGAGACGGAAACGGAGTGGTAGGATATGGACTTGGAAAAGCAAATGAGGTTACCGATGCAATCACAAAAGGAATTGATGATGCTAAGAAAAACTTGGTGAAAGTGCCAGTTTTCAAAGGCACAGTTCCCCATGAGGCGTTGGGTAAGTTCGGAGGAGGACTTGTTCTTCTTAAGCCAGCTGCACCGGGTACTGGAGTAATAGCAGGTGGTGCGATGCGTGCGGTGCTGGAAAGTGCAGGAGTACACGATGTACTTGCAAAATCAAAAGGCTCTTCTAACCCGCATAACGTGGTAAAAGCAACTTTTGACGCCCTTAACAAAATGAGAGACCCATTTGCTGTAGCACAGCAAAGAGGTGTGTCTTTAGATAAAGTTTTCAATGGCTAAGACAATGGGAAAAGTATTAATCACACAGAAGAGAAGTACGATCAAGCGTCCTGAGAATCAGAAAAGAACAATTGCTGCTCTGGGTCTTGGTAAAATCAATAGATCCGTTGAAAAAGAATTGACTCCTTCTATTAGTGGGATGATCAAAACGGTTAATCACTTAGTAGAAGTTAAAGAGCTGTAATCATGAGACTTGAATCACTAAAGCCTGCAGAAGGCTCAACAAAGAATAGAAAAAGAATCGGTAGAGGACAAGGTTCTGGTCGAGGTGGTACTTCCACTAAAGGTCATAAAGGAGCTCAATCTCGTGCTGGATACTCTAGAAAGACTGGTTTCGAAGGTGGACAAATGCCTTTGCAAAGAAGAGTGCCAAAGTTTGGCTTTAAGAATAACAATAAAATTGTTTCTAAAGCTATCAACCTTGACGATCTTCAAAAGCTAAGTGAAACGAAGAAATTGAAAGAAATTACACCTGAAATCTTGAAAGAAAATGGTCTTGCACAGAAGAAAGACATTGTAAAAGTTTTGGGTAGAGGCGAATTGAAAGCATCACTAAAAGTTACAGCACATAAATTTTCAAAAACAGCTCAAGAAGCAATAGAGAAAGCTGGCGGATCTATTATAGTAGTAGAATAATGAAGAAATTCATAGATACCATAAGAAACATTTTTTCCATTGAGGAGCTGAGAACCCGAATCCTAAATACGATAGGATTCTTGGTTATTTTTAGAATTGGTTCTTTCGTGGTTCTCCCAGGAGTAGATCCAAGTAATCTTGGAGGAGATGCAACTGGTATTTTTGGATTATTGGACACGTTCTTAGGAGGGGCGTTTAGTAATGCTTCCGTTTTTGCATTAGGAATCATGCCCTACATATCTGCTTCGATTGTGTTGCAGTTAATGACAGTAGCTGTACCGTATTTCCAGAAGCTTCAAAAAGAAGGAGATAGTGGGCGGAAGAAAATTAATCAGCTTACAAGAGTATTGACGATTGCTATTTGTACGGCACAAGGTTTCAGCTATGTTTCAGCTGCGATCCCTGCTGAAGCTATTATTAGTAATACTTTCTTCTTCAAATTCACCTCAGTAATTATTCTTACTTCTGGTACCATATTCTGTATGTGGCTTGGAGAAAAAATCACTGATAAAGGAATTGGAAATGGAATATCAATGCTTATAATGATAGGTATCATTTCAAGGTTCCCTGGAAGTATTGCTGCAGAGGCAATCACAAGAGGAATGAGTGAGATGCTATTGTTCATCCTTGAGTTGGTCGCATTGTTCTTTGTAGTACTTGTAACGGTCGCATTAGTACAAGCAGTCAGGAGAGTTCCTGTTCAATATGCAAAGCAAGTAGTTGGAAATAAAGTATACGGTGGTCAGAGACAGTACATCCCATTGAAGGTTAATGCTTCAGGAGTAATGCCTATCATCTTTGCTCAATCTATTATGTTTTTGCCAGCAATGTTGGCTGGACTTTGGAGAGAGGAAAGTGATTTTGCAAACTACATTGGTACTACATTCTCTGACTTTACTTCATGGCAGTATAACGTTACGTTCGCGATTATGATTATTGTATTTACGTTCTTCTATACAGCCATAACAATCAATCCTAACCAGATTGCAGATGATATGAAAAGAAATGGTGGTTTTGTTCCAGGTATTAAGCCAGGAAAGCAGACCGCTGATTATTTGGATAATATTTTATCAAGAATCACTTTACCAGGTGCGATCTTCCTAGCGATCATCGCAATCCTGCCAGCCTTCGCAATGATAGCTGGTGTGAATCAAGGCTTCGCTCAGTTTTATGGAGGAACGTCACTATTGATTATGGTAGGAGTAATTCTTGATACCCTTCAGCAGATTGAGAGCTACCTGCTCATGAGACATTATGAAGGTATGATGAAAACAGGTAGAGTTAAAGGGAGAACTCAAGCAGCATAATGGCAAAGCAAGCATCCATCGAACAAGACGGAACTATCGTGGAAGCATTGTCAAATGCAATGTTTAGAGTAGAACTTGAAAATGGTCACGAAGTGATAGCACATATCTCAGGAAAAATGAGAATGCACTATATCAAGATTTTACCTGGAGATAAGGTGAAGTTGGAAATGTCACCTTATGATCTAACAAAAGGAAGAATAGTTTATCGCTATAAATAACAGCCTTAGGCTGATAAATAGAAAAGAAAATGAAAGTAAGAGCATCCGTAAAAAAACGAAGCGCTGATTGCAAAGTAATCAGAAGAAAAGGGAAGCTTTATGTAATCAATAAAAAGAATCCAAAGTTTAAACAAAGACAAGGATAATTATGGCAAGAGTTGCAGGAGTAGATATTCCCGATAACAAGCGAGGCGAAATAGCCTTGACTTACATCTTTGGCATTGGTAAAACATCCGCTCAGAAGATTTTATCTGAAGCAGGTGTAGATCCAAACAAAAAAGTTCAAGACTGGACAGACGAAGAGGGTGGTAACATTAGAACCGCGATCAGAGAGAAGTTCAAAGTAGAGGGTGTTCTCAAAGGAGAGATCCAAATGAGTATCAAGCGATTGTTAGATATCGGTTGTTACAGAGGTCTCCGCCATAGAAAAGGTCTTCCCGTAAGAGGTCAGCATACCAAGAACAATGCTCGTACTCGAAAAGGAAAGAGAAAAACTGTTGCTAATAAGAAGAAAGCTGTTAAGTAATACATAGATGGCACAAAAGAGAAAAGATAAAGCGAAAAAGCGAGTTGTTGCTGTTGATGCTGTAGGACAAGCCCACATCAAGGCATCATTTAACAACATCATCATATCTATGACCAACGGAACAGGTCAGGTTATCAGCTGGGCTTCAGCTGGTAAAATGGGATTCCGCGGATCAAAGAAGAATACTCCATATGCAGCTCAAGTAGCGGCTCAGGAATGTGCTCAAAAAGCATATGATCTTGGATTAAGAAAGGTTGAGGTCTTTGTAAAAGGACCTGGGTCTGGTAGAGAATCTGCAATTAGAACCATTCAGAATATTGGTATCGAAGTTACAATGATCAAAGATGTAACTCCACTACCTCACAATGGTTGCAGACCTCCAAAAAGAAGAAGAGTTTAAGATATTATAAAACGGTAATAGATAATGGCAAGATATACTGGGCCTAAGACTAAAATTTCAAGACGATTCGGAGAACCTATCTTCGGAGCAAGTAAAGCTTTGCAGAAGAAAGCCTATCCTCCTGGACAGCACGGTCGTGGAAGAAGAAAAAAACAGTCTGAATATGCTATCCAGCTAGCTGAAAAGCAAAAAGCAAAGTACACCTATGGTGTATTGGAGCGTCAGTTCTCCAATGCTTTTGAAAAGGCTTCAAGAAAAAGTGGAATTACTGGTGAAATCTTACTTCAATTATTGGAGGCAAGGTTGGATAACACTGTTTTCCGTTTGGGAATAGCTCCAACAAGAAGAGCAGCCAGACAGCTTGTTTCTCACAAGCATATTACTGTAAATGGGGAGATCGTAAATGTCCCTTCCTATACATTAAGAAATAACGACATCATTGGAGTAAGAGAGAAATCAAAATCTCTTGAAGCTATCACTGATAGTCTTGCATCAAATGCACGTAGCTATTCTTGGTTGGAATGGGATTCTGCCAGCATGACTGGAAAATTCCTAACCTCTCCTAGTAGAGAGGAAATCCCTGAGAATATCAAGGAGCAGTTGATTGTAGAATTGTACTCTAAGTAAACACTCAAAATATAAGATATATGTCGATCCTAGCATTTCAAATGCCGGAAAAAGTGGTAATGGATAAAGCAGATGACTTCCATGGCCTCTTTACTTTCAAACCTCTTGAAAAAGGATACGGTGTTACAGTAGGTAATGCGTTAAGAAGAATACTTCTTTCTTCTTTAGAGGGTTATGCGATCACGGGAGTGAAGATTCCTGGTGTTTTGCATGAATTCTCTACAATAGAAGGAGTGGTAGAAGATGTGAGTGAGATGATCCTCAACCTGAAAATGGTAAGGTTCAAAAAGATTGAAGATGTAGCAGATAGCAACATCACTGTAACTGTTTCTAATATGAAGAAACTTACTGCAGGAGATCTGGCGAAAGCTACCACATCATTCGAAATCCTAAATCCTGATCATGTTATTTGTCATCTTGATGAATCAGCTAAGTTCGAAATGGAACTTACGATTGAAAAAGGTAGAGGATACGTTGGTGCAGATGAGAACAAACCTGCAGAACAGAACTTTGGATTCATTTCCATCGATTCAATCTTTACACCCATTAAAAATGTAAAGTACAGCGTTGAGAATACCCGGGTTGAACAAAAAACTGACTATGAGCAGTTGACTCTTGATATCCAGACTGATGGATCTATCCATCCGGAAAATGCCCTTAAAGGTGCAGCTAACATTTTGATTCAACACTTCATGTTGTTTTCAGATCAGAATATGATTTTGGAAACTCAGGAAGCTGGTGAGCCAGAGCAGGTTGATGAAGAATTACTGCACATGAGAAAAATGCTCAAGACTAATCTTAATGATCTAGACTTGTCTGTAAGAGCATACAACTGTCTGAAAGCTGCTGATGTAAGAACTCTTGGTGATCTTGTGTCACTTGAAATTTCTGACATGATGAAATTCAGAAATTTTGGTAAGAAATCATTGGCTGAGCTTGAGCAGTTGGTATCCGACAAAGGTCTTACTTTCGGTATGGATCTTGGTAAATACAAATTGGAGGAAGAATAATGAGACACGGAAAGAAATTTAATCACCTTGGTAGAAAGACTGCACACAGAAGTGCGATGCTTTCTAATATGGCTTCTTCTCTTATAATACATAAGAGAATTAACACAACAGTAGCTAAGGCGAAAGCGCTGAAGAAATACATTGAGCCAATTCTTACCAAGTCTAAAACTGATGATACAAACTCTAGACGAGTTGTATTCTCTTACCTTCAGGATAAGGAGTCAGTAACTGAGCTATTCAATACCGTAGCGGAAAAGATTGCTAGCAGACCTGGCGGATATACTCGAATCATTAAAACCGGAGCTAGACTTGGTGATAATGCAGAGATGTGTATGATGGAGTTAGTTGATTTTAATGAGCTATTACTTGGTGACGAGGCAGCTGGAAAAGCGAAGACCAGAAGATCTAGAAGAGGTGGATCAAGCAAAGCGAAAACTGAAGCTCCTAAAGCAGAGGTCAAAGAAGAAGTAGTTGTAGCTGAAGATGTTGTTGAGGAGGTTAAAGCTGAAGAAGCAGTAGCCGAGGAGGTGGTAGAGGAGACTAAAGCCGAAGAAACTGAAGTAAAAGCAGAGGAAACTGAAGAGCCTAAAGCTGAAGCAAAAGAAGAAGAAAAAGAGGACGACAAAAAGAAAGAAGAGTAAGTTTGTCTAATCAAATAAAATATTAGCCATTCACATACTTGTGAATGGCTTTTTTATTGCCCAATCCATAACTATTTTTGCTCCCCAGTATGAAATACCCTACCCGTAAGAAAGCAACACTTCTACTAGAAGACGGCACCACATTTACTGGATACTCCATAGGCAAGCAAGGCACCTCAGGAGGTGAGATTTGCTTCAATACAGGAATGACCGGATATCAGGAGATTTACACAGATCCGTCCTACTATGGACAAATCATTGTGAATACTACTTCCCACATTGGGAATTATGGTGCTGTAGACACAGAAGTCGAAAGTGATCAACCAACAATAAAAGGCTTGGTTGTAAATGATTTTTCTCACATTTATAGTCGTGCAAAGGCAAGTGAAAGTTTGCAAGAATTCCTCGAAAGGAATAATACTGTAGGAATTGCTGGAGTGGACACCAGGAAGATTGTGAGACACATACGCACCAAAGGAGCTATGAATGCGATCATTTCTTCTGAGCTAGAAGGTAATGCCTTACAAGCAGAGCTTGATCAAGTACCTAGCATGGAAGCTTTGGAATTGTCTACGGTTGTGACAACAAAGGAAGCATATGAGCTTGGCGTAGAAAATAAAGGATTTAAAGTCGCAGTGTTGGATCTTGGAATTAAGAAGTCGATTTTGAAGAATTTAGTAGATAGAGATTGTCATTGTAAAGTATTCCCTGCTCAGGCATCATTTGCGGAAATGGAAAAATGGAATCCAGATGGATACTTCATTTCAAATGGACCCGGTGATCCCGCAGTGATGGATTATGCTTCTGATACAGTCAAGGCAATGCTTGATAAGGACAAGCCAACTTTCGGAATTTGTATGGGAAGTCAGATACTCGCCAAGGCTGTTGGTATCCCAACATACAAAATGCATCATGGACACAGAGGACTGAATCATCCTGTCAAAAATTTAAATACAGGATATAGTGAAATCACGTCTCAGAATCATGGCTTTGCAGTAGACATGGAAGCTTTGAAGAATTCAAAAGAAGCAGAACTGACACATATTGATTTAAACCACGACACAGTGGAAGGATTGAGACTAAAAGATAAACCTGCATTCGCCGTACAATACCATCCGGAATCATCACCAGGCCCCAATGATTCTACCTACCTATTCGATGATTTTATTCAACTAATTAAAGACAATAAATAATGAGCGTTATTGAGAGCGTTTTTGCCAGACAGATTATGGATTCAAGAGGCAATCCGACTGTAGAAGTAGAAGTAATTACTGAGTCTGGATATATTGGAAGAGCAGCTGTTCCTTCGGGAGCATCGACGGGTGAGCATGAAGCTGTGGAACTAAGAGATGGCGATAAGTCCAGATACATGGGCAAGGGCGTGCAGAAAGCAGTAGATAACGTTAACAATATTATTGCACCTGAAGTTGAAGGACTATTGGTAGTAGAACAAGCTTATATCGATCAGTTGATGATCGATCTCGATGGTACGCCAAATAAATCAAAACTAGGAGCAAACGCGATTTTAGGTGTTTCTCTTGCTGTGGCAAAAGCAGGCGCTGATGCGTGTCAACTTCCGCTATACAGATACATTGGCGGTGTGAATGCCAAAGTACTGCCTGTACCAATGATGAACATCATTAATGGTGGATCTCATTCAGATGCTCCAATCGCATTTCAAGAGTTTATGATCAGACCGGTTGGTGCACCTACGTTTACAGAGGCACTAAGAATGGGAGGAGAAATTTTCCATCACCTTAAAGCAATTATCCATGATAAAGGGCTAAGTACAGCGGTTGGTGATGAGGGTGGATTTGCACCAAATTTTGAAGGTGGTACAGAGGAAGCTTTGGAAAGTATATTAGCTGCCATCAAAAAGGCAGGATATAAAGCAGGAAAAGACGTAACAATCGCGTTGGATTGTGCTTCTTCAGAATTTTTCGAAAAGGGTACATATAATTACAGCAAGTTCGAAGGAAAAAATGGAGCGAAACGGTCAAGTGCTGAACAGGCTGAATACCTTGCAAAACTTGTAGATGATTATCCAATAGACAGTATTGAGGATGGTTGTGATGAGAATGACTGGAAAGGTTGGAAAATGCTCACAGAGAAAATTGGTAATAAATGCCAGCTAGTAGGTGACGATCTTTTGGTGACAAATGTTAAATTCCTTGAGAAGGGAATCAAAGAAAATGCCGCGAACTCAATCTTGATTAAGGTGAATCAAATTGGTACGCTTACCGAAACGCTCGATGCCATTGAGATGGCTCACAAAGCTGGATGGACAGCAGTCGTATCTCACCGCTCAGGAGAAACAGAGGATTCAACAATTGCTGATATAGCTGTTGCAACCAATGCAGGTCAGATTAAGACAGGTTCTATGAGTCGATCGGACAGAATGGCTAAGTACAATCAGTTGTTACGAATAGAAGAAGAGCTCGGCGATGTAGCCATCTATCCAGGTAAATAATGACTTGTAGTATTCAGGAAATTTTTAAAGGCTTCCAACGGAAGCCTTTTTTATTTACTAGAATGAATGCGCTACTCACCGGTGACCCACTGCAGCTTACCGATTTGATCTGTTAGAGTTAATAGGATATCAGCAGCTTTGGGTATCATTTTAAACTCAAAGGTTATGTCACGACACGAAAACACAAACTCAAAAGTATGGCTAGGTTTAGTCCTAGTCCTCTTAGGCAGCTACTTTCTGCTTAGAAATCTGCACATGATACCATCATTTTTACCCTATTGGCTATTTGGGTGGGAATCGATTTTCATAATTATTGGAGGCGCAATGCTGGTAACTGGACGAAGAGAGGGATTAGTTTTTTTTGGAATAGGAGTATTCTTCATTTTGCCTGATATTTTGCATATCCCCCACTTTCGCATACGTGATTGGTGGCCGCTCATATTGATTGCATTGGGCTTGTCAATCTTTTTAAGAAGACGTAGCTATACCAGCAAAGATCCAGATGTCTCTAATGAAGAATTTTTTGACGACACGTCTATTTTTGGTGGCTCAGCCAAAACAATTACATCACAAAATCTAAAGGCAGCTCGAATTAACTCGATTTTTGGAGGCTCAGAGCTTAATTTACTTGGAGCAAAATTGGGCCAAAAAGAAGTGATTGTGGATTGTCTATGCCTTTTTGGAGGAAATGAGATCATCATTCCCAACGATTGGACAGTTAGAAATGAAATGTTCGTCATCTTTGGCGGTTTCTCGGATAAGAGAGCTTCTGTTTCAGGTGTAACTCAGGATCCTGAAAAAGTAATAAGGCTAAAAGGCATGGTTCTATTTGGAGGATCTGAATTAAGAGGAGGCTAGACCTGACATTCGTTTTATAACTTTAGGACTAATTATTACCTAATCACGAATGAAGCACCCAATTCTAAGCGGTTCTGGCTACAAACTTTACGTTCTTATTTGGTTGGTAGTTATGGCTGCTCATGGATCTGTGCTTTATTTTTATTATGACTTTTCTGTTGCCATTGCCATTGCAGACAGCCTGATTTACAACCTCATTTTTGGTGCAATAGCACCTGGGCTTTGGTTTATTGTGACTTTCGGTGGTCTAAATAAAGATGAACTATCGCTTATTGGAACTCATGTAGGTGCGGCATTTCTCACTATAGTAGTTTGGCTCTCTTTATCCAGTTATGCCCTCAAATTAATATTTTATGCAGAGTTGACATATCTCACTTTTTTAAGTGATTCAAGTGTTTGGCGAGTAATTGTTGGTATCCTGTTTTATAGCATAAGCGTATTGATATTCTATTTAATCAAGTACTATCAGGATATGCAAAAGCGATTGAATCGGGAGTTGGAACTTCAAAATCTATTAAAGGACTCAGAGTTGAGAATGCTAAAATCTCAAATCAACCCCCATTTCATCTTCAATAGTCTTAATTCTGTAAGTGCTTTAACAGTTTCAAAGCCGGAAGACGCGCGCGAAATGGTTATTAAGCTTAGTGACTTTCTGAGATACTCTTTAGGCAAAGATCACAGTGAATTGAATTCACTTGAACAAGAAATTAGAAATGCCACTCTCTATTTAGATATAGAAAAAGTTCGATTTGGTGACAAACTCAAGTTTGAAAAAAAAATCGGTTCTGAGTGCTTAAGTGTGCAAATGCCAAATCTGATTTTTCAGCCACTTTTTGAAAACGCCATTAAGCATGGAGTTTATAACAGCATCGAGCCAGTTACCATCAAATTGAAATGTGAGTTAGTCGAAGGAATGCTAAAGATTCATGTTAAAAATGATTTTGATCAGACATCAGTCCCGGCAAAGGGAGAAGGAATTGGTTTAGACAATGTCAAAAAAAGATTGACTCTTGTTTATGGTAGAAATGATTTATTGGAAGTAAATAGAAGTGAAAATGAATTTTCTGTCGCCATAACAATACCCGTGAATCAAGCAATAGATGAAAATTAGAACACTTATTATAGATGATGAGCATCTCGCTCGTCAGATCATTCGAGATTATTTGAATGAAGACGATAACATTGAAATTATAAGCGAGTGCAGTGATGGGTTTGAGGGATTTAAGCAAATAAACGAACTAAATCCTGACCTTGTTTTTCTGGATGTAATGATGCCGAAACTTACGGGTTTTGAAATGCTTGAGCTTTTAGAGAACCCACCTGTTGTAATCTTCAGTACTGCTTATGATCAATATGCCATCAGAGCGTTCGAGCAAAATGCTGTTGATTACCTCCTAAAGCCATACACGAAGGAGCGTTTTTTCGAGTCCTTGAAAAAGGCAAAATCAAAACTAGCTTCACAAACGGTGAATCAAGAGGCTTTGAATAAAGTGCTTGATAAGCAACGTGAAAAAGCAGAAGTTTTAACGAGAGTTGCGGTCAGAACTGGATCGAAGATTCATATTGTTGCGATAGAAAAAATCAAGTATTTAGAAGCACAAGATGATTACGTGAAGCTTTACACGGACGAAGGTAATTTCTTAAAGCAACAAACTATGAAGTATTATGAATGCCACCTTCCTGAAAATGATTTTTTGAGAATTCATAGATCTTACATAGTTCGAATAAAAGAAATTTCCCGTGTAGAATTGATGGGGAAAGATACACATGTGGTATTGCTAGAAGACGGCACTCAATTATCTGTTAGCCGATCTGGGTACTCTAGACTAAAGGAAGTTCTAGGCTTCTAATTCGAAATTATTTCATCGGAATCATTTATTACTATAAAAATAGTTGTATAATTATAAATATAGTTATAGTATTGTGTTATGAAGGAATTGACCAAAGCAGAGGAGCAATTGATGCATTATCTCTGGACACTCGGAAAAGCTTATTTAAAAGACATTGTAGAGCAATACCCAGAACCAGCTCCTGCTTATACTACTATTTCCACAGTAGTAAATGTTCTCGTGAAGAAGGAATTTATTGGCTTCAATACCCACGGAAAATCACGTGAATACTTTCCTCTTCTTTCGAAGGAAAAGTATACTCAACAGTCTATGAATGGACTAATGAGGAGCTTTTTTGATAATTCCACCAAGAAATTTGCATCCTTTTTCACATCACAAAAGGATCTCTCTGTAGAAGAACTACAGGAAATTAGAAAGCTAATTGATGAACAAATAGCGCAGCGTAAGTCATGATTGAAATGATCATTTACATACTCAAAGTCATGGCCATACATGGGCTATTGTACCTGTTTTATAGACTTGTGCTGAGAAATACAGGACATCATGCATTTAATCGTGGCTATTTACTTGTCGCACTTATAGCAGCATTTTTTATACCATTCATTGAAATTCCCCTACCTGATATGGTCCAACCCTCTGATGAAATTTCTGTTATCATGTGGTTGTCTGAACCGGTTTCAGGTATTGAAGAGTTTGAATTGGTGCCCGTACAGCAGCAAGATGTTTCTAATTCTTACTGGCACCTGATCCCATGGTTCTACGCTCTTGTAGCTGTGATTTTATTAATGCGATCTGTTTTCTATCTAGCGTTGTTAGCCAGACTTAAAAAGCATTCTGAATACGTAAAGAAACGTTGGTTTAAACTTTTTAAAATATCACAAGATCGTCCGTTCAGTTTTTTCTCAAATGTATTCATGCCGAAATCACTTTTTGGGACAGAAGCATTTGAGCAAATTCTTGCGCATGAATGTGAGCATGTACGGCAGCTTCACTCAATAGATAGGCTGCTTACGGATTTTATTGTTTCGCTGTTTTGGTTCAATCCCTTCATTTTTTTGTATCGAAACGCGCTCATCGAAATCCATGAATTTCAAGCAGATGAAGTGGTACTCAATCGGTTTAAAGATCCGGTTGGATATCAGGAAATTTTATTTTCACAACTTCAGTCTGCGCAATACTCGGGTTTGGTGAGTCATTTCAATTTTTCAATGATTAAAAAAAGGATTGTAATGATGAACAAACAACACAAAATGTCCGGATGGGTCTATGCTTTGACTGCACCGGTAACTTTAATGGTGGTATTTGCTTTTTCAAGTAAAGAAGCCATGGAGCCTCTCAGTGGAGTAGGTGACGAGATCGCCTCAATACTTGGACCTGAAAAAGGACTGGACTGGCCGGAATTGAAGCTTATGGAAAATGTAGTCAATTCCAGATCACAGAAAGAACTCAAAGGTTTAGCTCAAGAAAACACGCCCTCAATATCACCAGTAAAGAGTTCTGATCTGACACGGCTTACTTCAGGATTTGGTATGCGCATGCATCCAGTTCAAAAAGTGAGAAAAATGCACTTAGGGGTGGACTTTTCATGCCCTATAGGAACCGAGATATTTGCTACAGCAAGCGGTGAAGTAATAGCCGTTGAAGTGAATGAAGGTGGTTACGGAAAATTGATTACCATTAAGCATGGTAATGCCTACCATACTAAATATGCTCAGCTATCTGAGTTTAAGGTAAAGGTTGGAGACCTGGTCAAGAAAGGAGACGTAATCGGATTATCTGGAAGCTCTGGAATGTCTACTGCTCCCCATTTACACTATGAAGTGCTCAAAGGTGAGAAGCGAGTCAACCCAATAGACTATATCAAGGATTACAATTTTAAATCCAATCGGAATCCAAAAACGGAGAATCTAAAAGAGCAGGAACAACTGCTTGCAGAACAACAGCTGGCTTTGGCCCAACAGGAAAGGGTATTGGCAGAGCAAAAGCAAATTAGTGTCATGCAAGAAGAGAAACAGGCTCAGCAGGAAATGCTATTGGCAGAAAAAGAAGCTATGGCTGCACAACGCGTTAAGGAAAGAAATGAGGAGGTGCGCACGATAGAAATTGAGCGGGAAAGAATCGCTGAAGAACGGAAGTTGATGGAGCTGAAAATCTTAAACGAAAAACTACGATTTGAAGACAACAAACAAAATCCGGGTATTAGTATTTCTGGTAGTGGAGAAAATCCACTGTTTGTGGTCGATGGTGAGGTTGTTACCGGGGTTTCTGAATTGGAACCAGACGAAATCGCCAGAATAGATGTACTTAAAGGTAAAAGTGCGAAGGAAAAATATGGCGATAAAGGGAAAGATGGCGTTATTGAGATAACTACTAAAAACAAGCAAAAAGAAAAGGATAAGTCGAAGGACAAGAAAAAGGACAAGTCAAAGGAGAAGAGCAAGTCAAAGTTCAACTAACATCTGGTCGAGAACGATTTAGTTCACTTCCGAAAAACCTCATTTACTTTATCCCGATAGGATTGTCCGATCGGGATTTTTGCTTCTCCAATCTTAGCTTGATTACCTTCAAAGTATTCAAGGTGATTAAGTGATATGATGAATGATTTGTGTGTTCGGATGAAACCCGACGGAAGTAGATTCTCTAATTTCCTCAAAGTCTCACTGATAATGAGTGTTTTTTCTTCTTTAAGATGCACTTTCACATAGTCACCGATAGATTCGAAGTAAGTGATCTCATCAAATTTGATCTTATGATTTTTCTTGTCAGCCTTAAGCATGATGAAATTCTCTTGAGATTCTGAGGCACCCAACTGTACTTTATTAACTGCTTTTATAAATCGCTCGAACGAAAAAGGCTTAAGTAAATAGTCAACTGCCTCCAATTCAAATCCTTCTACTGCGTGATCAGCATAAGCTGTTGTAAATATGACTTTTGGTTTTTTTGATAGGGATTTATAAAAATTGATGCCTGAAAGCTTAGGCATGTTGATATCCAGAAATATCAAGTCAACGGACTCCTTGTTCAAGTAATCAAGAGCTTCTACAGCGTCTTTGCAGCTAGCTATTAGCTTTAATGATGGCAGATCTGACACATATGATT
Organism: Ekhidna sp.; assembly: GCF_039960695.1. GTDB lineage: Bacteria > Bacteroidota > Bacteroidia > Cytophagales > Cyclobacteriaceae > Ekhidna. The sequence continues at coordinate 394,491 of NZ_JBDVKP010000019.1, forward strand.
CCAGCACTTCTCGAGCCAGCGGCTCATCATCAATTATCAGGCATTTGATCATTTCCAGTCAATATTAATTTTCACTTCAAACTGCTCAACAGTCTCATTTATCTCCATTTCTCCCATCGCTCCATAGATAAGTTGCAGCCGCTTCTTTACATTTTCAAGCCCAATCCCTCCATATTTTCCATGCTCAGAATCATCTACTTCCCCTTTGTTATTGATAATATGGAAAGACAAATTAGTTGAATTGTTGGTTAAGTTAATTTTCACGAAATTCTTATCTTTCTCTCCTTTCAAGCCATGTTTGAAGCTGTTTTCAATGAGAGGAAAAAACAGCAATGGCGCAATCATCCGACTGTCCAAATCACCATCCGTTTCCAATGTTATAATGGCATCTTCATTGATTCTCAATTTTTGTAGATCTAAATAGTCAGTAATGGACTCAACCTCTTTAGATAGTGGTACATCTTCTGACACTTCATAGATCATGTATCTCATTAGATTGGATAGTCGCAGAATTGCATCTGGAGTTTTGTCGCTCTTTTTGAGAGCCAGTGAATACATACTATTCAAACTGTTGAACAGAAAATGTGGATTAATCTGCATCTTCAATGAATTTAACTCTAATGAGAGTTTTTCCTTTTCTATTTGCTGCAAACGATACCAGGACTTTGACAGTTTGAGTAGCGTAGTGAGCACCCAGTATATAGTAAATATCGTGATCAGCACCGACATATCGGTGAATGAGACCATGTAGAAATCTGTTGGTAAAACCGGGATTAAAATCTCAAATACTAGCTGATGTAAAAAATAAGCAAAGCCAATATTAATGAAGCTTAGTAGTAAATAGAGCGTGTAACGCTCCCTCAATAAAAACATAGGAACATGATATCTCAGGTTTATGTAGCAGAGAACTAACAGCGGAATATGAAAAAATGCTGAATAGATAAAATCGATGATTTTCAATTCATTGGAGATTGAAAAGTAACTTCCGATAGCATAAAACGACAACACCCAGAAAACCAAGTGTTGTAGCCAATTACTCAATAGCATATTCTTGATTTTTTCCATTACAATGATGATCTGCTATATGTTTCTCTGCCACTAAAGACGGACTCATCATCAGCATATTTGTCAAAAAACTTTTGAAGCTCTTTTGGCTGTGCTGTAATCAGAATGGTGCCGTCTACATTTTCATGTCTTAAGCGAATTAAATTACTTTCAAATAAGTCATTGAGCTTATCAAGATCAAAATGGATCATGGTAAAATGATCTTTTGTAACCTCCACTTTGTAAAAAGTATGCACGGGAAAGTAATTATCTGAGAAGTCTTTAGAATTATAATTGGTTATGGGATAAAGATCTAAAAAAAGATCTCCACCAATATCTACTAAGTGTGCAACATATGCAGTCTCAGAATCTTTATCTTCCTCTACGACTGTTAATCGATAGCTTTTATCTTCGAATACGGCAACACTACCCTCATATTCTAGATTCCCCTTTTTTGCGACTGAGGATGCCTTTTCGAATAGCTTTTTTGAAGCTTCGGATTCAGCCGTATCTTGTAGTACAGGCTCGCTTTGAGACATTCTTCTGAGCATCTCTTTTCTTATTACATCTTCATCATATACGGTTTTACCATCAATCTCCATTGAAATTGGCTCATCGGAACTTATGGTAAACCCTTCTTTGATGTCAATTGAATATTTATATTCCTTGTCTTCATCTTCCTTCTTTTCTTCCTCCTCGCTTCCTCTCTCGAAGATCATAAAGGAGTCATCTCCAAGATCCCACGTTCCAAGAAGTTCTTCTTTAAATACCAGCGTGTCTTCGGTATATATGGGAAAAAGTGAATACACACATGAGTTTAGAAATATGGCTATTAAGCCGATTAAAATAATTGATCTCTTTTTCATTTTGTTTCAGTTTTGATGATGGCTCAAAAGTGATCGAAGACCAAAGTAGAGAAAAATATTATCTGTAAACACACAAAATTTCAGGGTGAACATAAAAAAAGCCTTGATATCATCAAGGCTTTCGAAAAATTTCAATGATTATAGTTACCTCAGCATATACTCGAACAGTCCTGTGAGGATCTCCGATGCTCCGATGTATATACCTACACCATAAGTCACATGTCTCACGGAAAGGTTTTTAATTACGTATGGAAGCCCACTGATATTGGCCATAGTGAAACCCGCACCAATGATCAGGGCCGCCAGTATTGTTAAATATGGATTGGAGGAAAATACTATTGCCATCACACCAATTGCCATCACAATGAAACTGCTGATGATTACGTTTTTCAGATCGGCTCTGGAAATTCTCTTACTTATCAGGAAACCTGAAATGGCACAAAGTCCAAGTATCGCAAAAGATATGTAGCCTTCGTACTCGGTAAAATTCGGAAACCTTGTCGCAAAATGATCTGGTAAAAACTCCACAAGAAATGCTTTTCCTAATCCAAGGAACAAACCGACCATGACAATGGCCAAGTATGAAATAGGTGTTTGTTTTTTTACTCTATCATTCGAAATTAATTCCGATTTACGTTGCATCACCTCATCCCTTGAAACTCTATGAAAGATGAATCCTGTAACTGAGATGAGTATTCCTCCAACTACAAATGTGAGCGTATCACCAAAGAATGTAACCAAAGCAACAACTACAGGCTCTAATGCATAAAGGACTTCAGTAACCAGAAATAAGACACCAACAACAATAGGAAGTTGCTGCACCGGAGCAAATGCTTCAATCATGGAGTTTGCAGGGCTAATAAATAGATTCATACTTATGAGCCAAATGACAATCATAAATGGGACAATGGTGGAGACGTCCATAATATGTGATGTGCCTACCAGAGTGGCCACCACCATAAAAACCATCGCTGTGGCCCCAATACCGACAGTGAAAATAATTAAGTATTTACCGTTTTTTTGTAGAATCTTATCAGAAAGCCAACCAGCTATTGGTGGGATAGTAACCAAAATAATAGCTTTAGCCACAATCATGAAATCAAGTAAATGTGTGATCCCAAGATTCTTCATTAAAATTGGCTGATACTCGTGATATGCAATCCAACTAATGACAACAGCAGCATTAAGTGCTGCAAGACTGTATACTTCCCTCCACTTTAGGGAGCTTGTTTTTTCACTCAACATAATTTTTCATTCTTTTGATGATAGATGTATCTACATACGCAATGCGTTCACAGAACGGATTTTAGTCGTTAGGTAAGGATAATTTAGACCATTCCCAGAATGAAACCAATTACAGAGATAGATAGACAGAGTGGAGAGTAGAAGCTTGTATCTTTTTTGGCAAAAGTTGTGTTCCTTACTTTCTTGGAAAATCCCACATAACGAAAATCTCCGATGGCTCTTAAGAGAAAGATACCTGGGATTACCCAACTTGCAACTGAAATCACAAAAGGTGGAATCTCAAAAGGAACAATTCCGGCTTTAATTAGATAGAAACAGCCAAATAGGAGTAGGCCAAATCCAACAATGAAGCTATCAAGCTTTTTAGGATTGAGCATCCGTTTGCCGTCTTCATTTTTTGGTAGAGCGTCTTCAAATCCCCATGAACTGCCAAAGGCCCAACTCAAGTGAAGTAAGGATAATGCAAGAAAAATCAAGAAAAGTATGCTAGACAATATGATCATGTAGGTTCATTGAGGTGCTTAATAAGAACTTGCTTCAAGGTATCCGTTTTTATCGGCTTCAATACATAGTCACTCATTCCTGCATCAAGACACTCTTCCATGCTACCTTTCATTGCATTAGCTGTGAGAGCTATTATTTTTGGTTTCCTCACAGCCTCTTGATAATGTGCTGTGATCAGCTTCGATGCTTCAAATCCGGAAATGTCTGGCATTTGCAAATCCATTAAAATCACATCGTATAGCTTGTCTTTTGCTTTTTGTACACCCTCAGATCCATTAATTGCAATGTCTACATCATCGATGTTCATACTTTTTAGCATTTTAGAAGCTACCAACCTATTGATTTCCACATCTTCTACAATCAATAGTTTGAGTTCACTAAGTCCCGGTACTTCTATATGATCTAACTCATTTATGTCTTCTTCTTCGGATATTCCTAATGGAAGAGTAAAGAAAAACGTAGCTCCCTTTTGAGGGACAGATTCGAATCCGATAGTTCCTCCCATCAGTGTGACCAGTTTCTCAACAATAGAAAGCCCAAGCCCAGTCCCTTCGTACCCATCACTATCTGTTCCTTTATAAAACGTTTCGAATAAGTGAGGCTGCTTATCAAGCGGTATTCCGGCGCCGGTGTCTTTAATCGTAAATTGAACGGAAGCCACATCTCCCGTTTGCCCCAAGACTTCCACTTTAAGGGTAATGGAGCCTTTATAGGTAAACTTGATGGCATTGTTCATTAAGTTCACTAATACCTGCCTGATTCGAGCCATATCTCCTCTCAAATAGTCAGGTAGTCTTGAGTCAAGGTCTAGTAAGATCTCAAGATGACTATTCCCACTTGTCTTATTTTGAAAAACTTGCCAGATTCCTTTCAGTTCATTTTTAATGGCAAAAGAGCTTATTTGTAATTTCAACTTACCAGCCTCAATCGTGGTGATGTCTAATACGTTGCTGATGAGGCCATGAAGAATATTACTGCTATACACTAAACTCTCGATTAGCTCCTTTTGCTCCTTGTTAATGTTAGTCTTGGATAGCAGTTCTGTCATTCCAACTATCCCGTTTAGCGGGGTCCGCATTTCATGAGAAATGGTAGCTAAGAATGTTGTTTTTGCCTGGTCTGTAGTTTCAGCGTTTTGTTTCTCTCTTTCAAGCTCCTTGTTACGTTTTCTTAATTCCCGTCGATCATCTATGTAAGTTCGTTTGAAAGCATACAGACATATTCCCATAATTACGAGAGAAATGAGAGTGGCAATAGCCAGATCTTGCATGAGTAAGTCTGCACTTTCGTAAATGCCAACCATCTCCTGGTTTTGCATTTCGAAAATCGTAAGGCCCAGAACTAACCCAAATGTCACAATAATGAAAATCAGATAGTCCCTAAGTGGAAGAACCAACAATCCTGATAAATAAACAAGTGCAAGAAAAGTGGGTATCGCTGCTTTAATACCTCCTGATGGAAGCCACGATATCCCTAATAAGAACAATATCAAGTAATAATAGGTCTGGGTAAGAACACGGTAATTGACTCCTTTTTTTTGAAGAATATATAAGGCCGTATAGATGAATACACCGCTCGTGTATACCGTCTGCACAAAGTATTCATACCCTACAATAAATCCATAGATACTCCAAAAAAGGAAAACAATAACAGTGAGAAAGAGTGTGATCTCGAATAACCGATGTTCAATCTTCATTGATCGATCCGTATTGGGAAGAATATTTTTGAGCAAGAATTTCAATTTGGCTGGCCTATGGTTGAAGTGAAATTAAAGGATTTTGAATCAATGTTGATATTCAAAATTCTTAAAATAGGAAGCATTTCCCGTTTTAAACGAAAAAGAATGCTTAATAAGCTTCAAAACTATTAATAGGAGGTAATCATTCCGCTCTTATACACGATTATATGTGAATCATGTCTGCATTAAGGAACCGAGCGTTTCCGGTTTTTTATGCTTCTTATTTAAGATATTAGCGCTCGTTAACTCTTAGTTTATGGCAGAAAATATTTTCACACTTCTAATGCTCATTCTTTTGCAGGCAGTCCTAGGATTTGATAACCTTCTATACATTTCCCTGGAGTCAAAACGTGCACCGGTTGAAAAACAGAAAATGGTTAGATCAATGGGGATCGGAATCGCTATTGCATTGAGAATCGTTTTACTCTATGTACTGGTAAGCGTTATTAAGTATTTCCAGGACCCATTTTTAGAATTAGACTCAAGTTTCCTTACAGGAGCAATTAGCATCCACAGCTTGATTGTTTTGTTTGGAGGCGCGTTTATCTTATACACAGCGGTGAAGGAGATTTTTCACTTGGTGTATTTGGAGGAGCATGAAGGGGATGGAAAAAATAAGCAAAGTGTAGCCAAGACCATTATCATGATTGTCTTTATGAATCTGATTTTTTCATTTGATTCTATTTTGAGTGCTATGGCGCTAAGTGATGTCTTTTGGGTGATGGCAACGGCTATTATTATCAGTGGAGGATTGATGATCTGGTTGTCTGATGGCGTGTCTAAGTTTCTGGCAAAAAATAGACTCTATGAAATTCTTGGCCTTTTTATTTTGTTTCTTGTAGGCGTAATGCTTTTATCTGAAGGTGGGCATCTGGCTCATTTGAAGATTTTTGGGAATGAGATTACACCAATGAGCAAAACCACATTTTACTTTGTTATTTTCATTCTGGTAGTTATTGATATGGTTCAGAGTAGGTATCAGCGCAAGCTTATCCAAAAGAAGAATGAATCTAAAGTTTGAGAGGTTCCGTTTTAATGGACTGAACACTTAATATCTAGGTCATGAAATCAATAGTTTGTGCAGCTTCTTTTTTGCTCTCAGTTGTATCGTTTGCTCAGAGCTCAAAAATTTCGACGATAGATTTTGTGCAGATACAGAATGACAATATCGAAGAGGCAATTTTCTACTACGAAAACAATTGGTTGGTGCTAAGGAAAATGGCGGTTGAAAATGGTTTCATTGATTCTTATGAAATTATTCAGGTTGAGGCTGCAGATGACTCTCCATTTCATCTTATACTTAAAACCACTTATCCAGATAAATTATCTTTTGAAAAAGCAGAAGAAAGATTCTCTGCACTGATCAATGAAAAGGGAGCGTTAAGGCTTCTTAACAACAAACAGCCAGCAGATTTTCGAAAAGTTATTTTTAGCAAGACTGACGGTAAGCATCTTTTTTGATTTACCAATTCAATCTATGTTTATGATTCATTCTCATAATAGATTTTATAATACTTCCGTCCATCAGAATCTTCTCCTCGCTCGATAAGTTCACGATTTCCGTGAATGTATACATGAAAGTTCTTATCTAGCTTAAGTACACTTTTGAAAATACGTGCCTGTTTTTTTACAGATTGAGCAGCTATTTTAAAGTTATCTTCAATCTCAAGGTCCATGTCTTCTTGATATTGTTTGTCAAAATATCTGAATGATTTAACGGCCTCATCTTCGCGGCCAAAGACAGATAGCTCAAATTCACCCTTATCAAAATCTTCCGCTTCTTTGAAGTATTTAATTGATTTATTAAGCAAATCAATCTGATCTGTTTTGGATACTTCAAACTCCTCAGGCATTTGGTCCGTGATGTAAGACTTGGTCATCTCCAAAAAATGGTTGGTATTGTTTACATGATCTTTTTTGAAATCCAGATTAATAAAATCATTCTTCCAGTATACGGCCTCACTATTGTTGTTGTCATAAGCCAGGATGGTAAATGGATCTTCATCAAACAAGATCAAACAAGCCTTATCTAACTTCTTTTCTCCAATACCTTCTTTAAACAGAAGTGTAGGTTCTTTGGTCCAGTCAGGTGTTTCGATGAAAGGATCTTTCTTTTCTACTTTGAAAATCCCCAGGCCATCAATTGTAATCCCATTGATGAAGATGTCACTAAAGCGGACAATAAATAATTCACCTTCCTTGATATTAGGATGTCGGGAGCTGGTCCTCAAGTGTGATATGATACCTTCATAAGTATCGCCGATTGCTCCATTTCTATTGATCTCACGGGATAGACTGTAAAGTACATTGAGATCGATTTCTACATTGTGAGTGAACTGATAGGTATTGGTAGAAGCTGCAAATGGTTTTAAGAATATGTTTTTAAGCATTTCCTCTTCACTTGGTGAAAACTCATTTTGAACCAAGTGATGGTCAGTTGTTTCTTCTTCTATTTTTTGAAAGAAAAGCTCCTTTACACTAGCTCCTTTGTAGTCAATCATATTTCAAATTTAGTTTGCGAAAATATGGAAAGAGAACTCATTCACTCATAGTATTTATTAAGTTCATGGCAGTTGTACTCTAATGATTCTACTTTACCGGTAAGTTTCTGCCAAAGTTGGATTTCGTTTAGTTCCTGAAGCGTGTAATAGTCTTTGAGTGCTTCATTCAGGAAAGTCGGATTCTTTCTCTTCCTCTGAGCCAGGTGTACACATCATGCAAAATAGAATCAATGATACTATTCGGATAAATTTCAACATGTTAGGTGCTTTTCTTAAAAGTTACTAATTTATATGGTAGGGTAAAACCTCACATGCATGTAGTACTACTAAAATTACCACGATGAAAAATTTAAAATTAATTGCTTTGTTAATCAGCTTTTCATTCATGATCGCATGTTCAAGCGATGATGAAGTTACTAGCTCCATAGATATTCCCGCTCAATTTTCAGTGGACATTCCACAACCAATAAGTGCCAATGCAGGCGGATTGAGTGGTAGAACCTCCGGAGATGGAGATGGAGTGATAGAAGGAGATGAAATTTATGAGAGTCTGAGACACTTCATTAAAATTGGCGAGGGATCTGCTGAGATCGTTGAATTAACCTTGCTTGTCGCTGTAGCCCTGGAGGTGCAAAATATAAGAACGTTCACATTTGAAAGTGAAGATGATAATAGAGAAAAACGTATCGATCTAGTTGAAGGAGTGACTCGAGGAGGAGTGGCTTATGACTATGAAATGACCATGATTGATGTCGCTGACAATGAGATGGCTTTGCAATTGTTATGGAATACTGATCCTGTAGAGGGAGTGGCTATTCTGAAACCTTACAATATCAATAGAGATGAACAAACCGATGAGCCAAACGCTTTTGTTAGAATTGAGTATAGCGAAGATGATGCTACATATGATGCAACCATGACCGTATCAATTGCGGGCATTCAACCTGTGGACAATGGAGATATTGATAACATGAAGATGTTTGTGGGTAAAAAAGGAGATATCGTTGAAGTGATGGGCAACTCAAATCATCCAAACATTGAGATCGTGGATCCAAACTTCACTGGGGGCAGAAACTATGCATTCGTTGGAAGAGGTGATGAGTCTACTGACTTAGGTGTGATAAAATTGGCACTTCCACCATCTTCCACGACCACATCAGATGTGCTTGAAGATTTCTCTGTTTTTGCAGTGTTGGAAGCTGAGATTAATGCAGTTGCAAATCTGGATCAAAGTATTATCGATGCAATTCTTGCAGAGGCCCTCTCTCCAGCGTATTTCAATAATGATGGATTTATTACATCTGGTACCGATAATAAGCCAGCTAGCTTTGACGCCGCATTCGTAGATCTATCAGGAATGAATCCTTTTGTGCCAAATGACATTCAGAATCTAGAAATTGACTTCATCCAGTAGTAGAGTTTTAAGTTAGTAAAAATCCCGACCGAGAGGTTGGGATTTTTTTTGGAAGATGTTTTTCAAACAGCTGCATCATAAGCCTCCTTTAACCACATAATCAATTCTTGATCTACATCTTCTACCGCTGTGAGTTGTACCCTATGTGTACACATGCTTCCAAAGGGCCCCGAATCTCCCAAACGATCTGTGTATGGTTTTCCTTTAAGCTTAATTCCTAAATCGATTCGGATTTTGGTTGCCGGTTTGATCAAGGCAAATTGTTTTTTACGAATCACGCTAACGCTATCTTTCTTTGGCGTTTGTATGATGTCTACACCAAATTTTGCAATTTCAGCTAACAACTTTTCATAAATTGGATAAAGTATCTCTTTACCTTGATATTGATTTTTTAAAAGCACTTCGTTATCATGAGAGCCAGCATCGGCTTTTCGACTTTTTAGAGTTACAAAATTGGCATATCCATGAGTAAATCCATGCTCGGTTTTAAGGAAGTCCATAATCTCTTTATGTTTTTCAAGCTTTGACGCTTCAACCAATTTGATCCAATGCTCAAGTGGATGTCCGGTTTTTTCAAGTAATCCCTTTTCCATCATTCAATTAATTATTGTTTTACCAATTGCCTAAAATCAACCCCATAATAGTAAGTGATATAACACAGTATCCAGCATTGATCAAGTATACTTTCATTGTTTGCATTTCAAAGAGATAGAGTATTCCAAGAAATGTTGCTACCCAACCCAGTCCGGCAAAAAGCCCAGCCATTGTGCCAAAAATCAGGTCAGCTTCTGGTCCAATAAACATTTCTAAGATGAATGCCGCGAACAAGGCAAGCAGAAAGGACAATCCAAACGTCTTGAAAATACTTCGTTTTTTCAACTCTTCTTCTGTAAATCCAAAAGCATTCATCCATTGCCTACCAAACAATGGCCCATACCAGACGCCACCTATTAGGAATGATGAAATTGCTGCAATCAAAACAGAAACCCAGTTGATGTTTTCAAGTGCTGTTGCTAAATCCATTTTCTTTTTTCGGTAAGATTAATACCTGCGACTTAGCCGTCATAGTAAAAAATTAACCTCTTCGGTCCAGTGGAAAAAAATTCGGATCATCTTGATCGAATTCCTGATCAATGAACTCTTCAGGGTTAAATCCAGAAAAGTGTTTGAATTCTTTGATAAAGTAAGATTGATCTGAAAAACCACACTGATAAGCAACCTGGGCCCAGGTGATCATTTCTTTATTGTGAATTTTATGCAAGATTTCATTAAACCGCAGTATACGTTGAGAAGACTTTGGAGTAATGCCAACATACTTTTTGAATTGATCAATTAGGTGCTTTTGAGTTTTTGGGTATGAATCTGCTAGTTGAGCAAAACTAGCTGCTGGTGTTTTTTTCAATTCCTCATAGAAATCCAAAAGCTCTGGAGGAGGTTGCTTGTTTTCATTAAACCTTGTATTTAACCATTTTTCTACCTGCTCAAATTTTTTGATGGAATTCGGTTGACTCAGGAGTTGTTCTCTCAAATCCGTTAATTCAGAGCCAAAAAGCTCTTCTGTATTGATAACTTTATCATTGATCCGATTTAAATCGAAATGGAAAAATGGATATGCCCCATAAGGTTTAAATTGAATAACAAGCATCTCTGAGTTTTCATGCGCTGAAATGGAAAGATAGTTTTTATGTACACCAGAGATCCAAGCCTTTTCATAGGCATTGTTGGCTTTTAAGGTGTCATTGTCAAATGTGTTTCTAACTATACCGTCCAACTCGAATATGAGAAATACATGACCTGTAGGTACTACCCGTTCTATTGAATGATCAGGAATGAAATCTTTTAAATAGAATACCGATTCAACATATCGGGACAGATTATCGGGCAATTGATGCACTTCAAAGTTCATAAACAGGATTGGGTGATTTATTTATTATTCCTTGAAAATAAGCCTTGATTTTAAACTAAAGAAATCCCATTCAAGTCCGTGGTAAGTAATTCAGTCATTACATCAAAGTATGGGCGCATCTGATAGAAGGCATGTGAAAGTTTTTTTGCAAAATCAGGCTGCACCATTTCTTCACGGGGGAATTCGTGCTTGATAATAAACTGCTTGTATCTAAGCAAATCAATATCTGGATGATCCTTTTCAAATCCACGAGGCGCAGTTTTGAGCTTCTCACCTAGCAGCTCACCAAAGAAGGCTTTGAATTGCTTTGATTCGATAACAGATCGTAAAATATCTCCATCTTGAGCAAGGTGGTTTCTAATGTGCAAAAGGTCGTGAGCGTTGGGGTTAAAAAAACCTCCCATCACCTGAACACCATCTAAGCCAATACGATAATAATATCCACCTCTTCTATCAGCACCTGCTCGGCGCATGTATCCTGCCCAGTGAGTTTTATATGGAGTCTTGTCATTACCAAAGCGCACATCTCTGTAAATACGGAACAAGCTCTTTTTGCCTGATTGATTTTCAATGACGTCATGAGTATTCATCAAAGCGATCAACTCATCCGCAAAAGCGATCATCTCTTGATGAGCTTGCTCATATTGAGTCTTATTGGCTTGAAACCATTCGCGATTATTGTTTTTGCTGAGTTTGCTTAGGAAAGAAAGTGTGTTATTCATATGAGCGTTTAAAAACGCAAATCGATCTGGTACGGTTCAGCTTCCCATTCATCAATAAATATCCCGTTTGGATATTAAATAAACTATTGGTCAATCTTTTGCGTGAACTTGCAAGGTATGATGAATGGGATAAAGAGATATTTTGGGTTATTACCCATTAGTTTCAGCAACGCCTTGGTTGCTACCATTGTAGTGGCTTTTATCATGGGCCTTCAGACATATTTGTTGCTAGCTACCAAAACACATGCCGTTGAATCTTGGCTATTGGTAAGAGCGGTATACGTCTTCCCAATTTTAAACTATGGCATTTGGCTTGCTACATCACCACTACTTTTTCTTCTACTCTTAAAAGCTAATACACATGCGGACACCCTTAAAAGAAATACGACTTACGTTGCTCTAGGGCTGGCATTTACCTTGGGGCATGAGCTTTTAGCTCTCCTCATTTTTAATGTAAGTCTATACCTAATATATTTTCTCAATTTCAATGATTTTTTCGAATTGGATATTAAATCAGGAGTTTTGGGCCTATCAAAGACATTTGTAGAATATTGGGTTATTTCTTTCTTACTTATTCACTTTCATTCTAAGAAAAAGTTTAGGCAGGCCGAATTGCGCAACGCTCAACTAGAAGCCCAACTGGTGAAAGCCCAGATGAGCGCGTTAAAAAATCAGTTACACCCACATTTTTTATTCAATTCATTCAATACCATATCGTCACTCATGGAAGAGGATGTGCCACTGGCTCAGCGGATGATTGCTAAACTGGGATTGTTGCTCAGGAAAATCTTAAAAGATGGAGACGTACAGCTGGTTGCACTTGAAGATGAAGTAGAAATGGCTAAGCTGTATTTGGAGGTGGAACAGATTAGATTCAAAGGAAGACTGGTTACACGTTTTTCAATAGATCCTAAAGTAAAACTGGTGTCTATTCCCACACTACTACTTCAACCAGCTGTGGAAAATGCCGTCAAACATGGGTTTTATAATAAGACGGGAGTATGTGAAATTTCCATACAAGCCTATGAAGAAGGCAATTTTGTGTGGATTGAAGTAGCTGATAATGGAGATGGAAAAAAGAATAGTTTAGGAGTTTCATTTGGTATGGGACTAACAAATATGAAGGACAGACTGAGAACATCGTATGGAGAGGGATACGAGTTGAATGTCAACTCAAAATCTGCAAATGGCGGATTTATTGTTGAAATTAAGATCAGGAAGGAAGCTACCAAAAATGAAAATATCAACGGCATTAGTGGATGACGAATCGTATGCATCAGCTAGAATCAAAAAATTAATCCTCAACGACCCTGTTTTTGAAATCGTAGGTGAGGTAACTGGCGTTGAGGATGCCCTCAAAATGTTGAAGTTCAAGAAACCAGACGTGGTTTTTTTAGACATCAAAATGGCGGATGGGACAGGCTTTGATGTATTGTCTCAGCTTCCGTCAGATTATAAGCCATACATAGTTTTTGTTACAGCTTATGATGATTTTGCTCTTAAAGCATTTGAATACAATGCCATTGACTATATATTAAAACCTTACGAAAATTCAAGATTTTATAAAGTAGCCGAAAAGGCGAAAGAGTTTGTCTCCCTGAGAAGATCATCGCTGATCAATCAACAAATCTCTAATCTCATTAAACAGGAAGATCAACCCGCGCAATCTGATGCCAACCAAATAAGGATTACAGAAAAAGGGTGGGATGTATTTATCGACTACCCTGACATCATTTTTTTTGAAGCTCATGGTAATTATTGCAAGATTCATCTGAAAAACCGATTTTATATATACAAGCAAACGATGAAGAAACTGGAGAAGGAATTAAGCACTATGGAGTTTATTAGAATTCATCGGTCCTACATTGTCAATCTTGCCAATATCAATGCTGTTCAATACCTAGGCAAAAGTGAATACGAATTTGAGTTGTGCAATTCTACTAAGGTGATTTCTGGAAGAAGTTTTGCTTCTGACATCAAGAATCACCTATCCATGAAGGTGAAGTCATAGACGGCTATTTTGTGCAAATAGGATAATTCGAACACTTTGTCACTTGATTTCCTGTTTATCCCTTCTTTTCATCGAGCTCAGCAGCCTCACCGTTTTCAATGGTAATGATGCACAAAGCTGCCATACTAATTTTATTGACTTTCATCCTTTGTGGATGTGCCAGGGAAATGGCATTGACATCAAGCGATCAACTTACAACAGTTGATTTCGAGATGTACCACAACATCATCATTGTGGAGGCATATGTAAATAATAAATGGTCAAAGTTTATTGTGGACACGGGTGCAAGTGTGTCATTGCTAGATTTCACTCAATCAAAGAAATATGATTTTACTTATTCAATAGATACAGATAATCGATTGACAGGATTTGGAGGTAAAACGCGACTAATGAGGACTTCTGAAGTTTCTTTTACGATGAAGGGCGCATTAACTGATCGACCATTCAGTTTTTCAGCTTCTGATTTAAGTGGGCTAAACACGATTCTTTCTCAAAGTCAGCAGCGTGTATTGGGGATTCTCGGCAACGATTTTCTCCAATCACATGGTGCAATCATCGATTATCGAAGAAAGAAACTGCAGATAGCAAGTATTGAGTGAGTCTTAAGATTTTCGATGCAGGGTGGGAAATTATCATAGTAGAGTATTATAGTAGCCCGCCCGCATCGAAATATTTACTAAAGATAGGTAGAGATTAGCAAGTTACCTTTCAGTCACAACCATCCATTGAATTCCATACTTGTCTTTGCACATGCCAAAGTTATCTTCAATAGGAAACAACATCTTTCCTTCTTCGCAAAGCTTCCCAAATACGAACTTCTTCTTTTCGACACTCTCAAATGGTAGGTATAGAGAAAAATTGCTCCCGGGCGTCACTTCATACCCTGGAATATCATCAGATGCTTTGATGACTAGATTTCCGACTTTCAATTCTGAATTGTAAATACGATCACCGGCAGTGTCAGGTACAGGTACAGGCGATTCTTTAAACGTGATCATTGTCGTAATTTCACCTTCGAAAATAGAAGCATAATACGTCATGGCTTCTTTGCAAACGCCGGGGAAAACGAGGTAGGGAATAATAGTATTCATGACTGCTAGGGTTACTGCTTTTCAACAAAATTTTTAAAATTTTCCAACCAACGCTGAGCGGGCTTCTTATACATACCGGGGAAAAGAATAGCAATAAGTCGTGGTAGTACCCAATTGATGCGTGTATAATTCACTTCCGTATCATATCGGGTAACTCCGTCTTCTAGTTGGGTAAATGTGCATTTCATCGTGTTATCCATGTGCTTGTGGTGATAAAGTGCTTCGAAAGAGTCAGGCAGGTTATTGCTAATGATGGTTTCAGTAAGCACCATTTCATGTTTGCCATTCCGATAGTACATTTTGGAAATGGCACCTTCCTTACCTGCATCACCCTTCAAAAGTTCTTTTTTTTCAAAGCCTTCCTGGTATTCTTTGAGATAAGCTGGGTCAGCAAATAATTCAGCTACTTTATCACGTGATTGTTTGATATCAATTGATCCATTGAATTTCATAATGTTCTGATTTTTTCTTCAAGAATAAGTTACTGCTTCTACCAGGAGGTTACCAAATCGTTTTGTAACCAGAAAATATTACTGTTCTGTTTTTTTCAGAAAGTGGTATCCACATATTCAGAAGGTGACTTTCCTGTAAAACGCTTAAAAGTGCGGTAGAAGCTTACTTTGTTGTTGAAACCAGACTTCATTCCTATTTGAATCAACCCTCCATTTTTCTGACCTTCTAGCTGCATCAGTTTTTTTGCTTCCTCAACTCGATAATAATTGATCGCTTCACGGAAGGTGTAACCCAATTGTTGATTGATCAAATCTGAAACGTACTTTTTTGAGAGTTCAAGTGACTCGGAAAAAGTTGTGAGCGTAATGGTGTCATCCAGGTAGGCCTTCTCAACCTCTAATTTGTTTCTAATCGTATCAGCATCTTTGTTTCGCTGATCCAGATCGTATAAAGTCGGGAAAGTATGTCTATTGAAGAGATTGTTTTGAGTAATAAAATTGTATGCTATAGACTGAATCAAAAAGGTCATTACTAGCATGCTTATTAGATTAAATAATGGAATCTCTACCAATCCTGATGGTCTAATCAGAAAGTAAGCAAAGCCAATGGCTAGACCTAAAAGATAAAGCCGAAGCACCGAATGATACCAGTTAGCATGTCGATTATTTTTGATGTGCTCTTTAAAGGATTTGAGTTTCGAAATGCTTAGCAAGAGATAAGCTCCAATGTAGAGATAGAATGAAATGAATAGCCAGAAATCAAAGCTATTGTATGAAGGTACATAGGTAATGAAGTTTGCGACGTATGCAAGCTTGTCTGTGGCTGACATTCCGTAGAAAGGAATGTTAATAGCCAGCAGTATAAAAAATGGAATTGCATGTAATAAGTGCTTGAATCTGAGCTTGAAATTTGGATAAACAATTGCCAGCGTCATAAAAAACAAAAGCGGAGGTTTGATGAAATTAATTGGATAGCTGATGCCAAGAAGGTGCGGAAATGCTTCTATCAGTTTGGTTTCTGCGAGTAGCCTTTCAATAAGCGTAATGCCTTCAATAGTGAGAAAAAGCGCTAAAAACTTATCAGTAAGACCACCTTTTTTTCTTGTAAAAAATATGATTGAAAGGAAAATGGCTTGAAAGGCACCAAATGCGATTAAGGCGTGCAATATGAAGGATAAGTGGATCATTCAGGTTAAATATATGAACAATCGTTGTTGAGTATTCCTTTATTTCGGCTCGATCAAATCCCACAGGTTTCCATAGAGGTCAGCAAAGACAAACACTTTTCCAAAATCTTCTTTAGACGGTTCTCTAATGATTTTCACTTTATTGGCTTTTAGCTGAGCATAATATCCATCCAGGTCATCTGTATGCATAAATAGGAACACCCGACCTCCTGTTTGATTACCAATCGCCTGTTTTTGCTTTTCATTTGCAGCCTTACCAAAAAGTAGCGAGGTATTCGATTGAGGAGGAGCTACACGCACCCAACGTTTGGTTTCACTCAATCTGGTGTCTTCCAAAAGTTCGAACCCCAACTTTTCTGTATAAAAGCTAATTGCTTCATCATAATCTCTTACTACAAGCGTAAGTTGGAATATTTCGTTTTTCATTGGGCTAGCTCAAGATAATCTCCATAGCGATAACCTGGTAAATGGCTTAAAGCTAGCTGGCAATCCATTTAAACTGAAATTGCTTTTCAGGAATTTTCACTCGTTCAGATAGTCGTTGCAGCCGATTTGGAAGTGCCATTAAGTAATCTCGAGCTTCTTCGGCTTTTTCATTGATTCCTTTAATGTTCTCTATGTTCCATTCTTTTATCAGGGAATTCAGAATATCGATGTAATCCTGTGTAGTGTAAACAAGTGTTCGTTGAGCAGCATCAGAAAAATGCTTGAATAGATCGCCAATCTTACCGCCAGATTCTCTAAGGAAATGAGCCGGCATTACAATCTTTTTCCTCATCATATCTTCAAAAGCGATCATGACTTCACTAGGATCTATTTCAAAGATGCTTTTAATAAAATTCTTGTATGCATTAGCATGACGGGCCTCGTCAGACGCAATGATGCCACACATTTTAGCTAAGAGCGTATTTCCTGCTTTTTTTGCCAGACTTGCTACTCTTCTATGAGATATGTTGGTAGCAAGTTCCTGAAAGCTTGTGTAGATGAAGCTTCGATAAGGGTCTCTGGAAGTCTGAATATCGAATCCATCGTTCAGTAAATGATGCGTAGAAACTTCCATCTCTCGCATATTTACTCTCCCCGACAGATAGAGGTATTTGCTCAGCAAGTCCCCATGACGGTTTTCTTCTGCAGTCCATCCTCTTACCCACTGTCCCCATCCATTTTGGTTCTCCTGATTTACACCATCCATGTCCATAAGCCAGGCTTCATATGTTGGAAGTGCTTCTTCCGTAATAGTATCTCCAATTAGTACCGCAAAAAGATCATAGTCCATTTCTGCAGAATGTCCTTGAATATCTCGGATTTCCTCGATGAAATCAGGCGAATTAGAATCCGGGAGGATATCCGACGGCTGCCATATTTCTTCGATCGGTTTCAGGTATTTACCCAAAAGCTCATCCATCGATTTTTCGAGGGTCTGCATCACCTCTTTACGTATGTTGTTCAAGTTCATTATGCGAAGGTATTTCTATGAGCCGGATTGTAAGCGCTTTCCTTGAAGTTTGTGATGAGAAGATTTAAAGAAAAATTCCAGAAGCTTTTAGCGGTGTTTAATGGTGAATTCCCTATGTGATCGGGCGCTCAAAAATTACAATCACCAGGAAGTGGCTCCACCTTATCCAGATTAACACCAAGCGTATCTGGAAAATCGGCTACTTTAAACCCATCCTCAACAGTACCTTTCATGACCACTCCTCCATATCCGGTATTGTTCATGTGGGCACGCACCCAAACCGTCTGATCTTTTGCAACAGTTACTGACCCACCACTTCTCTTAAATGGCTGTTCATTTACATGACTATGGAGGAGAATTCTGCGGTAGATCAATTCACCCTCTTCTGACACCACTTCCCACCAGTCTGCATATTGATCACATCCTGTGTCAGGGCTCGCAATGGTAACGGAGAAAGAGTAGTTATTTTCTGAGCCTGAAGCAGTGACTCTGGTCACATCGGCTTGCCTATTCTGAGAGATTGTTTTTGTATCCGAACTAGCGCATGCGATAATCAGAAGGAGCTGGAAAAGGACTATTTTCAATTGAATCATAAAACAAAGGAAGTAAATCCTGTTAAAAACCTAAATCATGCTATAGGCCTTGGTCTTCATTCATCTCAGTCCCCACTGGAAGATTGATAGTCTGCTATAATTTGATTGACATCATCTATAGCAGGCCATGAAGTGGGACGTTCAAAGTCTTGTCCTGATAGCATCACTTGAGCATTTGGGTATTTTTCTTTGATGGTAGCCCAATCGGTATCTTCCCAATATTCCTCATCCATTTCCAGTAAACTCACGCCTTTTAGCGGGCCTGAGACAGATCGCCCGATCAGCGGCCACCACAGACTTTCAGTTTCGCGATCCCAGAAAACAAAGCCATCTAATCCACCCCATACCTCGTCATCAAAATATGTGTAACCGCTCAAAGCGAATGTTAGCGTCTTGTCTCCATATTGGCGATTATAGATGGCGCCCAGATCTGCCAGTATACAATAGGCAGCCATAATCGGCTTTCCGTCGAGGCTGTCATTGACCACCTCATGCCGCGTAAGGTCGGGCACTGAATATGCCTTGACTTCATCGCCGCGGTAGGCTACCAAAAAACGTGTCGTGTCGTGCCACTGACTGTCGGCCTCAGAAATCGTTATAAATTCAGGATTCAGTAGTGCTGAAAATGCCTCACGACCAATCCCATAGTGGAATTGCTCATCCTTCAGTTCATTGTTTGTGATGTCAAAATGCTGCGAGCTATCTGGCCCTCCATAGAGCATCTTTCGATTATCCACTTGGAAAATTTTTCCATTATCGACCGATACAGGTCGCTGGCGTTTTTGGGATTCTTCGCTCTCCTTATCGGATGCTTGCTGCGAAACATTGGAGGTACAGCTGGCAAAGATGAAAAAAGAAAGGATGAGAAGTGAGTATTTCATTTTAGATAGATTAGTGTATAAAGGTAAGTACTTCAACCCATCAGGAAAGGGTTTTAACGAGCCTATTTAGTACTTCGAGTGAAATCTCTTCTTCGCCTGAAACAACGAAATCAGCTTCCGGAAACTGACCATATTGTAGATGAGATTCCCACACATGCTCGAGAAACCAATCCGGCTCGTCGCCCCAACGGGTTTCATTTCGTCTCCGTGCGAGAAAAGTCTCTTTTGAGATCTGCATCCACACGGTTGTATCAAACTGTTTACGCAATGATTCATCAGCGAAAATCAATATGCCTTCAATTACAATGACATCATAGTATTTACAATCTTCAATCGTTCGCATGATTTGTTCAAAATTCACTGATTCGGGACTTTCCCAATCAATACGATCTTTGATTTTAGGTATTTGAGATTCTGGAAATACATAATTATCCATAGCTAGCAAAACCACCTTCCTGTCATGAAGTTGTTCTTTGATCTCATATGCCAGACTTGATTTCCCTGACCTGCTACATCCTCCGATTCCGATCATGTGAGGCATAACTATAAAGTAACAATCAGATAGCTCAATGCAAATCCGGCAGTCATGTATAGTGCGATACTCAACACTGCCACGAGCAAATACTTAAAGTATGCCAGGAAGGATTTTGACTGAAAAAGAGTGGCAGACGAGTAAATGATATATAGAGCTAAAAATGAAAATATGAATACTTTGGAGGTGGAAAAAAGAAACTTATCTACAATCATAACACCTGTTGCGAATAGAATGTATACTCCTATAATGTAGAAGCTAATGATCAGATATTCTGTGAGATTATATCGCTTGCTAAAAAACAGTTTCAAATTAATACCTATTGAAAATACGAAGATCAGCATGATGTTATTGATATGCGTCACCATATATCTTGCTGCTTCTTTAAACTTGATAACACGTGGATGCGCATTTTCATCTGCTTGGCGAAATTCTCCTTCCAGCGGATCATAATCAATTAGGGCTTTTACGATCAGATAGATTGCCGTCAATACAATGAAAAAAGCAATCGGTTTGTAATACGTCTTTCGTCTTCCTGAAATAAACTCTCGAAACATCCTGCCGGGATTGAGGATCAAAGATTTGAGCGTAAAAAGTAGCGGGCCTTCCAAAGCGAAGGTGGAGCTAAAAAAGTCGTCGATTGCCTCTCTGAAAGTGAGACGCTTGATTTTAGCAGACTGGCCGCACTCCTGACAATAGTTACCGGTAAGAGTGGCATTACAGTTCAGGCATTGACCAGTCGAAGAAGTAGGGTCAGACATGCACTCAAATTAGGAAAAGTTTTTAAGCTATGACGATAGTCTGTACTAAAAGTGTTAACCTAACCATTCAAATCTTCTGTTTTTCAAATCATTTAAAGAAGAAAATAGCTATCAGCCTTTATTCATTGATTGAACCTTTTCTAAATCCTAGGGTTATCCAAATACATTCGAATCATCTCCATTTTCAGTAACTTTACCCTCCCAAAATTGAAGCGACATGAACCCAGAAGTTGAGATTTATAAGCCTAAGAATCACATTCGTATCGTTACAGCAGCATCCCTGTTCGATGGACACGATGCGGCCATCAACATTATGCGACGGATCATCCAGTCCACAGGTTGTGAGGTAATCCATCTCGGGCATAACCGTTCGGTACAGGAGATTGTGGATTGCGCCATTCAGGAAGATGCGCAAGCCATTGCCATCACATCGTATCAGGGTGGTCACGTGGAGTACTTCAAGTACATGTATGATCTACTAAAAGAGCGGGGCGCGGATATTAAGCTATTCGGTGGAGGAGGAGGAACCATCCTACCAGAAGAAATCAAGGAACTTCACGATCATGGAATCACACGTATTTACTCTCCGGATGATGGACGTGCAATGGGACTGCAAGGCATGATCAACGATTTAGTCAAGCAAAGTGACTTTGCAGTAGGGGAGAATCTAAATGGGCAGATAAAGAAAATTAGCACCAAAGATCACTCCACAATCGCTCGTGTGATCTCGGCAGCCGAAAACTACCCCGATCAGAATCGGGAAGAAATGGAAGCACTGCGAAAACAAGCTGTGAATACACCAGTGTTGGGGATTACTGGTACGGGTGGAGCAGGTAAATCATCATTGGTAGATGAGCTCGTACGTCGTTTTCTGGTAGACTTTAAAGACAAGAACATCGCTGTAATTTCAGTAGATCCATCCAAGCGTAAAACCGGTGGTGCATTGCTGGGAGATCGCATCCGGATGAATGCAATTTTTAGTGAGCGTGTATATATGCGTTCACTTGCAACTCGTCAGTCCAACCTGGCACTGTCCAAATATGTGCAGGATGCCATTGATGTTGTAAAAGCAGCTGGATTTGATTTGATAATTTTAGAAACTTCTGGAATAGGTCAGTCAGATACAGAAATCACAGATCACTCCGATGCCTCACTGTACGTGATGACGCCCGAGTATGGGGCTGCTACTCAGCTGGAGAAAATTGATATGTTGGACTTTGCAGACATCATTGCGCTTAACAAATTTGATAAACGCGGCGCGCTGGATGCACTTAGAGATGTAAAGAAACAGTATCAGCGCAATCACCAACTCTGGGATGCAAAAGATGAGGATCTTCCGGTGTTTGGAACGATCGCCTCACAATTCAACGACCCGGGTATGAATCAGCTTTACTTATCGCTGATGAATTTGATCGCTAAGAAAACAGACTCAGACTTGAAGTCATCATTTGAGAGTACCGAAGAGATGAGCGAAAAGGTGTTCATCATTCCTCCAAAGAGAACACGCTATCTATCAGAGATTACGGAGACCATTCGAGGCTATAATGAGAAAGCCCTCGAACAACGGGAAATAGCACAGAAGCTATACAGTCTAGACAAATCAGGAGAGATCCTCAAAGACCAAAAAGATGCACTGGCTGCTATTGATCAAGCCAAAGAAGATCTGAGATTGGACCTTGATCCACACAACCTGAAAATCATTGAAGGATGGAACGAAAAGAAGGCCAACTACGAAGGTGATGAGTATATCTATGAGGTTCGCGGTAAGGAAATTAAAGTAGAGACAACTACTGAGACACTTTCACATACCAAAGTGCCGAAGGTGTCACTGCCGAAATACGAAGGCTGGGGAGATGTGCTTCATTGGAGTTTGCAGGAAAATGTACCAGGCGAATTCCCATTTACAGCCGGTGTATTCCCGTTTAAAAGAAAAGGCGAAGATCCAACACGGATGTTTGCAGGAGAAGGAGGACCAGAACGTACCAATAAGCGTTTCCACTACGTATCGCAAGGACTTCCTGCTGCAAGACTTTCCACGGCTTTTGATTCGGTAACACTTTATGGAGAAGATCCGGATTATCGCCCGGATATCTACGGTAAAATCGGTAATTCTGGAGTAAGCATCTGCTGTCTTGATGACGCCAAAAAACTTTATTCTGGTTTTGATCTTTGTGATCCAACCACATCTGTTTCCATGACCATTAATGGTCCCGCCGCCACTATTTGTGCATTTTTCATGAATGCCGCCATCGATCAGCAGTGTGAGAAATACATTGTGGAGAATGGGTTGGAAAAAGAAATAGAAAAGAAAATCGAGAAGATCTATAAAGATCGTGGAGTAGCAAGGCCTGTGTATAAAGGTGATCTTCCGGAAGGCCACAACAGCCTTGGGTTGATGCTTTTGGGCGTAACCGGAGATCAAGTGCTTCCTGCTGATGTTTATCAGGAAATGATGGTGAAAGCACTTTCGTTAGTGCGAGGTACAGTACAGGCTGACATTCTCAAAGAAGATCAGGCACAGAATACCTGTATTTTCTCTACAGAGTTCTCCCTCAGACTCATGGGAGATGTGCAGCAGTATTTCATTGACAACAATGTAAGAAACTTCTATTCTGTTTCCATTTCTGGTTATCACATTGCAGAAGCTGGAGCAAATCCCATCACCCAACTTGCATTTACGCTAGCAAATGGATTCACATTTGTGGAATACTATCTGTCCAGAGGTATGGATATCAATGCTTTCGCACCGAATCTTTCCTTCTTCTTTTCCAATGGAGTTGATGCAGAATATGCAGTCATTGGTCGAGTTGCCAGGCGTATTTGGTCCAAAGCAATGAAACTAAAATATGGAGCTAACGAGCGAGCACAGAAGCTGAAGTATCACATTCAAACCTCAGGACGTTCACTCCATGCGCAGGAGATTGATTTCAATGATATTCGCACTACGCTACAGGCACTTTACGCGATCTATGATAATTGTAATTCACTCCATACAAATGCGTACGATGAGGCAATTACAACACCTACTGAAGATTCGGTACGTCGGGCAATGGCTATCCAGTTGATTATTAATAAAGAACTTGGTCTTGCGAAGAACGAAAATCCAATGCAAGGCTCGTTTATCACTGAGGAGCTTACCGATCTGGTAGAGGAAGCAGTAATGATGGAGTTTGACAGGATAACTGAGAGAGGTGGCGTGCTGGGTGCCATGGAAAGCATGTATCAGCGAGGTAAGATTCAGGAAGAATCACTGTACTACGAGACCAAGAAGCACACAGGAGAACTACCAATCATTGGCGTGAATACCTTTTTGTCATCCAAGGGTTCACCGACAATTATTCCTGACGAAGTAATTCGCGCTACGCAAGACGAAAAAGAACAGCAGATTACCAACCTCAACTCACTGAAAGAAGGTAATTCAGGTAAAGCAGAAGAAATACTTGTGAAGCTGCAAGAAACCGCGCTTCATAACGAAAACACCTTTGCCACCCTAATGGAAGCAGCAAAGTACTGCTCGCTAGGACAGATTACACATGCAATGTTTGAAGTTGGAGGACAATACCGTAGAAACATGTAAATTATAGTAGTGTTATACGAAGCAACCACACCGACCGAATATTTACACCAATTGGAAGAGGATTGGCGGAAAGAAAAACTCCTCAAGCTGAGAGATATTCTGCTCACTCAATATGCTTAACCGAAGGAATTCGGTATAAGATGCTCAGCTATCAGGATGAAAAAGGAGTCATTTTTCAGCTCAATGCACAGAAAAATTATGTAGCACTTTATGTTGGTGATGCGAGTAAGGTTGATCCAAGTGGAAAACTGCTCGAAGGAATAGATCACGGAAAAGGCTGTCTTCGATTTAAGAAATCGACAAATTTAGCAGGAACCCCTATTGAAAAATTCATTGAGAAGGCCGTCGATATGTGGAGAAAAAGTGAAGATATTGATTGTTGATTTTAGAAAACTAAAGTTGGGTCCACGATTTAGATTTAAGATCAAATTTCCAGAAATCTATCAATGGTTTATTAGTTGCATCCCATCCGCCAAATAAAACAACAGCTTCATTTTTAGAATCATAGAACAGGCCTGGTTTTCCCGCTCTAGGGGAAGGTCCATCCGAAGTTAGTTCCACCCATTCGTAACCATTCCATAATCTTGTATCGCCAAGATATCCTTTATTGTATCCACCAAAGAGAATGATCGCTTTGTTGTTCTTATCGTAGGCCATTGCATGATGATCACGACCCAGCTCCGGGCTTTCATTAACTTTCTTCCAGGTCATATGTTCAAACATCCATGTGTCACCGTAAATAATTTTCTCACCAGCTAAACGATCAAATCCACCAAATAGGATAGCACTGTTTTGCGCAGAGTTGTATGCAAGTGTGTGTTGCCTTCTTGATGGTGGTTTCACTTTAGTTTCAACTTTTCGCCAGCTACTATCTTGAAGAATCCACGTATCATTAAGAGAATTTCCATTGCTATCAGAGCCACCGAAAAGTATAATTCCATCTTTTGTAGGAAGAATTCTATGAGACTGTCTGGCTTCCGGACCGGTTATCGATAATTCCTGCCAACCTGATTGTGTCCAAATCCAGGTGTCATTCAGCAAATTTCCATTGTCTGTTTTACCTCCAAAAAGTACAAGTCGATTAGTATGTTCATCATATATCATCGCATGTCCATTTCTTGGTTCTGGGATTTCATCAGAATTCCATTCTGACCATTTTTTGCCATTAAAGCTCCATAAATCATTTGATCTCATTTTTATGTTTGAATCAAATCCACCAAACAAAAACACTGATTGAAGCTTTGTGTGATATGCTACCACCGGCTGATTCCTTGGGTAAGGTTTCTGCATTTCAATGTTATAAATTAATGTCATTGAAAGTCCCAGAATCAATTTCAAAATCAAATTCATAGCATTAGGCTTTAAATCAATTTAACAAAAAAGTACACTGAAACCCTGATGGATAAAATCATCTGTCATGAGTTGGTGATGTCTGCATAAAAAACACATGCTCTTCTCATCGAATACTTGTTAGAAATGTTTTTTCTCAATTTCAACTGTAAGTTTTTTAAGTTGCGGGATACTAATGTGACCGAATCCCTAAACTTAATTTCATGAAACTGACGATTTCTAACCTTTCCAAAACCTATAAAAATGGCGTAAAAGCCATTGACAATGTCTCATTGGAGATTTCATCCGGAATGTTTGGCCTACTTGGACCAAATGGAGCTGGCAAATCCTCTTTGATGCGAACCATTGCAACTCTACAATCACCAGATTCAGGTGAGATTTATATGGATGATATGAACATCCATGAAAATGAAATGGAGTTTAGGAAGCGCCTGGGATACCTGCCACAAGAGTTTGGTGTATATGGAAAAATGTCAGCGGAAGCCCTTCTGCAATATTTTGCAACCTTAAAAGGTGTATCAACCAAAGCTGAGCGTGATGCCATTGTGAAAAGTGCACTTGAAGTGACCAACCTCTATGAAGTAAGAAAAAAAGATGTAGCGAAGTATTCAGGAGGGATGAAGCAAAGATTTGGAATTGCTCAGCTTTTACTTAATGATCCTAAACTGATCGTAGTGGATGAGCCTACAGCAGGACTTGATCCCACCGAGAGACAAAGATTTTTGAATGTACTTCGCGAAATAGGAACAAATAACATTGTAATCTTTTCTACCCACATTGTGGATGATGTAAAGGAGCTTTGCACAGACATGGCCATTTTGAATGGCGGAAGAATTTTGTCACATCAAACACCAAAAGAGGCCGTAAAAACACTTGAGGGTAAGATATGGAAGAAGATCATAGAGCGAGATAATCTGGAAACAGAAGAAGCCAAATACAATGTCATCTCGTCCAATTTCAATGATGACAATACAGTAAACATTCGGGTTTTAAACGACAGCAACCCAGGAGATGGGTTTAAGCCGGTGGAGGCAAACCTCGAAGATGTTTACTTCACCACGCTTAGTCAGGAACAAACTGCAGAAGTCTAAATCATCCAATATGTTTTTGAAAATATTCTCTTTTGAAATAAAATATTGGGTTAAGAATCCTCTGTTTTATATCTACCTGGGCTCTCTGTTTGCCATTTCTACATTGGCCATGGCTTCAAACGCGGGAATCTTTGATTCTATCACCGTGATCAGAAGTTCAATCGCTTTTATAAACTCAGCGTTCTCACTGAACAACTTCATCAATGGTTTTTCAATAATTGCCTTTTTCCTTATTCCATCAATCGTAGGTGGAACCATTAACAAGGATTATAGCAGTAACACTAGCAATGTGTTGTATTCATATCCTTTCACGAAGACAGACTACCTCCTTGCAAAATATTTGAGTGGCCTGACAGTGACAATAATGGTACTACTTTCCATTGCTTTGGGAGCAATTGTTGGAGGGTATTTACCAGGTACAAATCCGGAGCTCTTAGGGGATTTCAATTTGCTGAACTACCTACAGCCCTATCTCATTTACATCATCCCTAACTTGATTTTTTTTAGCGCGATCATCTTTGGTGTGGTTACATTCTCTAGAAATATATCCGCAGGCTTCGTGGCGGTGATTGCATTATTTCTTTTGCAAGGAGTTGCCGAAACAATTATTGGAAACCTAGACAATAAAGAGCTCGGCGCACTTCTCGATCCGTTTGGTGCTTCTGCGAGCTCGTACTATACAGAATACTGGACTGTAGCTGAACAAAATGAGAACCTGCTGCCATTCGAAGGATACATCATATACAATAGACTGATCTGGGGAGGACTGGGATTATTAATCTTTATGAGCGTGTTTTGGGTGTTCAAGTTTTCTCATAATCCACTTTCTTTCAGCTTTAAAAAGCAAAAAGGAGCGCGTGTTACGAAAAATAATTTTGGCAGCATGGTTCGCGTCAACTTGCCTAAGGTTTCACTCGATCACAGCTTACTAAATAGAATGAAATCAGCATGGACACTATCGAATAATGACTTTCTGTTTGTGGTAAAAAGTTGGCCATTTATCATTATTTCATTAATTGGTCTGCTCATTTTAACAACCACTCTGGCAGTAGGTCAACAAATTTTTGGTACCGCTACCTATCCGGTTACCTGGCAAATGCTGAACATAGCCGGAGCCGTATTTACAAGAATTGCGATTCTGCCAATTACTTATCTCTATGCAGGTATGCTTATACATAGGCATAGGATTTCTAAGATCAACCAATTGGTAGATGTAGCTCCAATGCCCAACTGGACGATGTTATTGTCTAAGTTTATTGCGCTCGTTAAGATTCAGGTAGTACTGTTGATTCTGATTATGATAAGCGGAATCTTGATTCAGTCATATGCAGGTTTCTATGACTATGACATTGGCTTGTACCTACAGGATCTGTATTTCCTAAGAATTTGGAATATCATTGTTTGGAGTTTGTTAGCCATTTTCATTCACACTTTAATTCCCAACTACCTCGTAGGTTTCTTTATAGCCTTAGGTGTCGGTATTGGTATCAATTTTCTAGACTCAGTAGGCATAGAGCAATCCATTTTTAAATATAACGAGGGACCGGGGACTTCCTATTCTCCAATGAATGGTTACGGAATTTCTATCGCAAGGTATTTTGTATATAAGATATATTGGTTGCTTTTGGGATGTGCATTTTATGTTTTGGCCATTGCATTTTGGCGACGAGGAATGCCTACTACATTTAAGATTAAGCTTAAGGAAGGCCTTCATTCTTTTACGCGACCATTAAAGATTGCCTTTACATTATTCATTCTTTCGTTTCTAGGACTCGGCAGCTACATCTGGTATGTCAATAATGTCGAGAATACCTATGTGTCCGCTAAAGAACGCGAAGAGCAACAAGTGGAGCAAGAGAAGCTCTACCGTAAGTATGCTGGAATGGCTCAACCCCGAATAACAGACGTCAAAGTAGACATGGATATTTTTCCGAAAACGAGAGATTTCCAGGTAGCTGCAACTTTTGTTGTAGTCAACAAATCCAAAGAAGATATAGACTCATTGTTTTTAAATCACACCAACTATCCTAGTGAGTTTTCTTTTTCGGTAGCCAATGAGCTGGTAATGGAGGATACCACATACCATTATGATTTCTATCGATTGGCACAACCCATGAAGCCTGGCGATTCCATCATTTTTACCTTCAAAATGTGGAACAAGCCGAATACGCTTTTACGAAATAATTCACCGGTTATTGCAAACGGAACGTTCGTAAATAATGGCATCTTTCCAACATTTGGCTATTCTGAAAGTGCTGAATTGGTCGACAATAAAGTGCGTGAAAAGTATGGATTGCCTGAAAAGGAACGTATGAAGTCTCCTTTGGATACGACTGCCTTGGCGAATACTTACATCTCTTCCAGTGCAGACTGGATCACCTTCGAAACAACTGTCAGCACAGCAGAAGATCAAATTGCCATTGCGCCAGGATACCTTCAAAAAGAATGGACGGAGGAAGGACGCAGGTATTTCCATTATAAAATGGACAGTAAAATTCTGAACTTTTATGCATATCAGTCAGCTGATTATGAAGTTTTGCGTGATAAATGGAATGATATCAATATTGAAATCTACTATCATGAAGGACATGAATATAATCTGGACAGGATGATTAAAGGGGTAAAAAAATCTCTTGAATATTACACCAGAAATTTCAGTCCATATCAGCATAAGCAAGTAAGAATTATTGAATTTCCAAGAACCAGTGGATCATTTGCACAATCTTTTGCAAATACAATTCCTTTCTCTGAAGCGATTGGTTTTATAGCAGAAGTTGACGATGAAGACCCGGAAGGAGTAGACTATCCATTCAGCGTCACTGCTCATGAAGTAGCACACCAGTGGTGGGCACATCAGGTGATTGGCGCTAATGTGCAGGGCGCTACATTGATGTCTGAGAGTATGTCTGAGTATAGCAGCCTACGTGTATTGGAGAAAGAATACGGATCTGATAAAATGCGTGTATTTCTGAAAGACGCTTTAGATAAGTATTTACAAGGTAGAACCTTCGAGCGCCTAAAAGAAAAGCCGTTGATCTTCAATGAAAACCAACAATATATCCATTACAATAAAGGATCATTAGTACTCTATGCGCTTAGTGACTATCTAGGTGAGTCCGTATTTAATAAGGCAATGAGCCAATACATTGATAGTGTTGCATTTCAGGAACCACCATATACGACAGCTCTGGAGTACCTTGGTTTTGTCAAAGAAGCAACTCCTGACTCACTAAGATACCTGGTGGAGGATATGCTGGAGACCATTACGCTATATAATAATCGCGTGACCAAAGCTTCTTACAAAGTACTGGATGATGGAAAATATGAGGTGACCCTTGCGACACTGATTTCCAAATATCGCGCGGATGAGAAAGGAGAACGGATTTTTACAGATGCCAATGGAGATAGTCTAAGTTATCAAGTTGAAGGAAGACGTAGGCCATTGATTTCACTTCCTCTCAATGATTGGATTGATGTAGGTGTCTTCGTAGAAAAAGAGGTGGATGGGAAAATGAAAGAGGTACCTCTTTACTTGAAGAAACAAAAATTTGAGCAAATCAATAATGAGATAAAGGTCATTGTAGACGAAAAGCCAACCTCAGTCGGTATAGATCCATACTATAAGCTGATAGATGTTGTTTCGAATGATAATCGTTCTTCACCCGTCGAAGATTCTGAATGATAAATATAAAAGGCTCTGAAAAGAGCCTTTTTTATTTTGTGCGCAAGTATTTCTCAGAAAATATCATCTAAGTAATAGAACAAACACACTACGATGATAAAATTCTCAAAATACCTTTTAGTCGCATTTTTTATAAGCACTTTCATTGCTTGTGGAGACGATGGCGATGAAGATGTTAATGCTAGTCCGGAAGTAGTTGCAGCCTTAGATGATATAACGCTTTCACCTGGGTTCCAGTCTACAACAGTTAACCTAGCTCCTGTATTTAACGATTCTGATGGAAACAGCCTGAACTATAGCGCTACAAGCAGTGCTACCACGGTGGTCACAGTTTCAGTAGCAGGGAGTACATTGACGATAAATGAGGTAGCAAATGGAAATGCAGACATTACCGTAACGGCAACAGATGGTAACGGAGGTAGTGCAACCGATAACTTCTCAGTAACAGTAGCAACCACTGAATGTACCAGTGACAATTCTACAAATCAGAATAATACAGTGTGCAACAATACCCCATCTGCTGACAATGAATACACAGAAACCTTTATTGGTAATGGCAACAGGCAAATAACAACCAACAGAGTGCCTGCTCATGATTATGGAAATCAGGTGGCTAACCTTGGAATCTCAGGACTTACTTCCAATATGGTTACATATGAAATTGATGCTACTCCTGAGCTCGCAACAAATACGACTAGCATAATCGACACAGACAACATGCCAGCCTATGATTTTGGGATAGCGCTGAACGGAGTTCCAATAGACCCGGCGCCAGGTACACCGTTTATTTTTGAAGATACTGATACTGGTGAGTACAATTGGGATTGGGTTTTTGAACCTACGAACAACCGATCTGAAGTCGGATTAGATTGTAACAATGCACACCTACAGCCTGATATGCAAGCGGGAACAGGCCTTATCCACTACCATGGCGACATGGCAGTATACGCCGACGCGCTGCTTGCAGGATTAGGCACAGGAAGCACAGTCCCTAGTCAACCGGTTCAAGTAGGTTGGGCAGTCGATGGATTTCCAATCTTTTACAAATATGGCCCGGATGGTAGTGAAGGAGTGGAATTACTTACTCCAAGCTATCAATTGAAGGATGGTGAACGACCAGGAGACGGCAACTCAGAGCCATGCGGTGAGTACAATGGTAAGTATACCAATGATTATGAATATGTGACCGGATCTGGCGATTTGGATGCATGCAATGGCATCTCAAGAGCAGTTACCATCTTCAATTCTCAAACCCAAGGCACCGAAACTTTTGACTACTTCTATGTGATCACCGATGATTTTCCGGTAATCTCTAGATGCTTGTCCGGTACACCTAGCCAAGACTTTGCTAAAGGCGGTATGTGATTAACCATCTTGAAATGGAACAGAGAGTCCTGTGAAAACAGGACTTTTTTTGTTTTAGGCTTGTCAGGCCACTTGATCCGTTTAAGATTTGCAGTTTGAAAAATGGACCTATGAGGCAAATAGTTATTTCAATAGTCTTTAGTTTTTTACTATCCACAGCGCATGCTCAGATATTAAAAGTGGATAAAGGATCTTTATCTTCTGATTCATCCAACTACTTTATTGGAGTGATAGATGCCACATTCGCAATCAATAATAGAAGCTCATCTGTGGAAGAACAAAGTGTTTATGTCGGAGTAAATAATAATATTGATATCGTTTATATAGCAGAGAAATCGGCGACCGTTTTTTTAAGTGGCCTCAATTATTTCAAGATTGGAAACGGTCCACTTATTTATAATGGAACCGCACATTTGAGGCAAATATTGCGTAGATCAGCCAGGCTAACTCCAGAAGTTTATGGACAGATTCAATTTGATGAATCAAGAAATATGGAGCTGAGATGGCTGCTCGGAGGAGGCTATCGTTGGAATATTCTTCAAAAAAGGAGTTCGCTCTATGCAGGGTTAGGGATTTTTAGAGAAATGGAGCGCTGGAATGCTGGAGAGATGGAAATCAATAAAGAACTCTGGAAAATGAACTCATATGTGAGTGCAGATATCAAATTAACACCTTCGACCAACATCAATGCGATCGTGTACCTACAATCAGGAAGAGATGGTGCAATAGATCGATTTCGAAATCGGATAAGTGGACAATTGGAATTTAAGAATGCCCTCACGGAGCAGTTCAAGGTTAAAATGACTTCCAACTTCTTACTTGACGATCGTCCGATCATTCCACTGAATAAGTTTATCTATGAAGTGTATTTTGGTGTGGAATATAGTTTTAATTGATATTTGTCTATGAAGCTGAAGAAAATCTTAATTGATATAATTCCAGTACTAGTAGGTATCCTGTTGGCATTATTTATTAATAATTGGCAACAGTCAAACTCAGAGAAAAATTATATTCAAAACTCGGTAAAATCAATAATCAAAGAGAATGAAGGGAATATTCTAGAGCTGAATGAAGCGCTAAGGCGTCAGGCGCTTTTTATGGATACATTGGAGCGATATCTAGATGATGATGAATACACTTTAGCAGATATAATTAGAAAAAGCAAAGGGGTTTATACTCCGGATTTGAAATCGACTACCTGGAAGTTTCTGATTCAGGACTCCAAGCATACGCTGGTTTCTTACGAATTCATCAATCGGTTGGCTGAAATTGAAAAGTACGAAGTATTGGTAAATCGCTTCAATACTAAGTTGGGAGATATTATTTTTCAGCCGGCATTCTTTGATGATCCGCGAATGAAAAATGTTTGTGGAATTCTCTTCAGTGATTACGGAGCAATAGAATTTAGCTTAATAAATGAGCTCAAGGAGTTCAATGATTATGCAAGAAAAACCTATTCAATTCCCACGGATACTGTAGCAATTGAAAAGTCAGAATAAACTATTTAACAACCCGGTATATAATTTCACTATCAGGTAAGGCATAACGAGATTTTTCATCAGCACTTAACTCATCAATTATTCGCTCTTCATGCACTTGAAGTCCTGAACTCGCAAGTCTTTTTGCGTAATCTTTCCCATACATACGTACATGATCATCCTGTCCAAATGCTTTCTCTCGCTCTTTCGGATCAATAATCGTTTGATCTTCATAGGTAGATTCTGGAAGCGGATAGAAGAAAGGTACCTGCAAAATGGCCCATCCTCCGGGCTTCAGTACACGCTTCATCTCACTGAGAGCCTTCATGTCATCATCCACGTGCTCCAATACATGATTACAAAAGATGATATCGATAGAATTGTCTTCAAAAGGAATTTCATGAATATCCATTTTTACTTTAGCCAATGGAGATTCAATATCCGCAGAAATATAATCTAGATTCTCAAGTGCCTCAAAGCGATTCATAAAGCATAGTTCCGGTGCCACGTGTAACATCCTAGCTTCCTTAGAGAAAAAATCCGTTTTCCGCCTTAAATACAGCCATATCAGTCTGTGACGCTCAAGCGAAAGGCATTTTGGGCATAGGGCATTGCTTCTTGATGAAAGTCTTCCGTAGGGCAAAAACTTACGAAAGTGTGATTCACATACTGGACATTCTACCTTGTTGCCTCGATAAAAAAAAGCCATTATCCGCATAGCTATATGGCTAAATAATTGCAGATACTTACGCGGGACGTGTCTTAAGAAAAAAGAAATAATAAACTTCACCTGGTGTCTATTTTGCGCCGCAAGTTATTTATTCGTCCCCCGACCCGCAATCATTGCTTAAAATTTCTCTATTTTGGTTTTTGAATGAAGCGCATACTCTTTTCTGTAATCTTAGTCACCATTACTTTGAGCTGCCTGGCACAAAAGGAAAAGCCCGTAGAACAAGAATTACCAACAGAAAATCTGGAGATGAGAAAAGACTCGAATAAACGAG
This sequence comes from Ekhidna sp., assembly GCF_039960695.1. Lineage (GTDB taxonomy): Bacteria > Bacteroidota > Bacteroidia > Cytophagales > Cyclobacteriaceae > Ekhidna. The sequence continues at coordinate 428,942 of NZ_JBDVKP010000019.1, forward strand.
CAAATAAGCCAAAGCGTAAGAAATATGCTTTAATCTATGTACCTAATGCCAATAACATTCTTTACGGCAATCTATGCGTGTTAGAAGAAACTCACAAGATGGGATTTGAATACCTGGTTGAACCAACAAATATTGCAGGCAGTAAGACCTGGAAAGGAAAATTATTGAATAACCTGTGGGTTAAAAGCAAATTAGTTGTTACCCGTTCACCTTTTTGGAAGATCATATTGAACAAGAAGATTAAGAAATGTAGGGTGCTAAGTGGTGATCTGGTAGGATAATTATTATCTTCTAGTTTCAACCTAATCCCTGTACGATGAAAAAGATAAAATTTCTCATTTTACTCCTCTTGTGCTCATGTACTAGTATTACTGAAGAAATCTATTTGAATAATGATGGAAGCGGCGAATATCTTGTCTACACTGATGTTATCAGCAGTACACGAGGTATGATGATGGGTATGATGAGTAGTATTTATCCCGATGCGTCTGAAGATAGCTTGAGACAAGTCATTGATGCACAAATCTGGGCAGATATGCCAGATGAAGTGGATTCACTCATAGACTTTTCCACACGCGTGCCGGATAGTATCAAAAACGACCCTGATAATCAGAAATACCTGGAAAGAATAGAGATGTTTATGAGAGGAAGTAAGGAAAAAGGCTATCTCAACTCAGGTATGAGTTACAAGTTCGAAGCGGTGAATGATCTGGAGGATTTTCTCGAATTCATGAATGAAAATCAATCAGCCACCAGTGGGGGAATGGGAATGGATTTACCCAATATGCAAGTGAAATATAGTTTTGATGGTAAATCGTTTTCTAGAACCACAATAATAGATAAGCAAATTGAAATGAATGATTCTACAATGATGATGCTAAACACATTACTGGAAGGTTCAAAGTCTCGTTTGATCATACATTTACCAAAGAATGTGAAGAAAGCCAGTAAAGATCAATTGGTAGAGAAGCAAGGTAAAGATGTAATATATGAGTTTGATTTACTTAAGGTTCTCAATGGAGAACAGGCCACGGATATTAAAATAGATTTTTAGTAATGGAGCCCCGATCAGTTCAGTTTTCACGAACTAAGCTCACCGAGCTAATGATTCCATCTTTCGCCAATTTTGGAGGCAAAGTTCATGGAGGACTTATTCTTTCTCTGATGGACAAAGTAGCCTATGCAGTGGCGAGTAAGCATGCAGGTACATATTGTGTTACTGTGACAGTAGATGGGGTTGAATTTTTGCAACCCGTAGATGTAGGGGAGCTGTTAACTTTAGATGCTGCAGTCCATTACGTCGGAAACAGCTCATTAGTGGTAGGCATAAAAGTCACCTCGGAGAATGTAAAAACTAATGAGGTAAAGCACACAAACAACAGTTACTTCACAATGGTAGCAAAAGGAGATGATGGCAAGCCATGTCAAGTTCCGGAGCTTATATTAGAAGATATGACGGAAATGAGACGTTTTGCTGACGCTATTAAGCGAATGGAAGTAAAAAAAGAAGCGAACGAAAAAATTAAGAAAGAAGAGGGTGAGTTTATTCCTGTTGATGATATGGAGCTGCTGAGTGACCGTCGCTGCAAAATAGAATTTAAGCTCGACGATGACTTCAACGATCTTTTTTCCGATACATAAATTTCAACCCAGACCAGTCGTCATCTACTGCGCAAACTTTTACATCTACGAGTCCACCTTTGAGTCCAAACTCTCGCACAATATTTCCGTTTAGATCCGTCTCAATCTTTGAGCCGCCTTTCGGCCAGGAAATCCACAGCGTACCGTTTTTTTTCAACGTATTTTTCCATTTAGTCCATTCGGAACTTAAAGTAGACATGTGAGTAGTAAATACATGTTGGAAATCATACAACGAGGCATTCAGCTCATCATCCCATTCAGTGTCTTTAGGTGTTTCTTCCAGCAACTCAAAATAATTTTCTGGAGAGTTGTATAGATAGCAAGTGTATCCTTCTTTGATACCAAGCTTTTTCCATAAGGGGTTTTTTGAGTAGCCTGCCATTAGTTGCAAAAGTTAGGAGCGTCGCCTTTCCACTGTCGTTCAAATGCTCCATCAAATTCTTGACAAGCTCTCCTGTGCTCACCTAAGGCGATATATGCATTCGCACTAGTGATAAATGATGCAGCACTATCTGGCCAGACATATTTGTTCCAGTCGGAAGCTTTTAATGCCATATCAGGATCGTCCAGTTTCAGGTAAATGTCTGCTAAGTTTGTATACAAATAGTAGTGGGACTTGGGTACGTATTTTTCATTGATGACCAACGCGTAGCCTTCTCCATAGAAGGTTTTATATCGCTTGATTGCCAGTCTGTGGGCAATAAGAAGGTGATCCAGGGCTTCTTCTGGATTATTCAATTCATCACGTTGAATTTCAGCAATTTTCACAAGCGAGGCTATGATTTCATACTCGCCCACTAAAAAGTTTTTAAGAATCTCAATGGCTTTTTCTGGTTGATTGGTCTCTTTGTATGCCTCAGCAAGTTTTTGTCTTAGTTCATAGAATGGCAAATTGGGTGCAAATTCCTGGACCATCTCGTATAGAACAATTGCGCCAGTATAATTACCATTTTTGTATTGTAAATCACCTTTTGCTATGATCCTTTCCAACATGGAACTCTTGAAGTTTTTCATATCTACTTCTTCATTGCGGAAAAAATTTAATGATGTCATGAGCTCAAATGCAATCTTGTATTCCCCTGCCTCAAAAAAATGCCTTGCTTCCGTGTAGGTTGTTCGTCTTTCCGCGAGCAGTTCTTCAAGCTTATGATAATCATAGCTTTGCTTGACCCATACGCCCGTCATCACTACCAGAGCGATTAGAAAAGTGATGCCAAAAGCATATGCTGTGGCTATTGCATTTTGTCTATAGTCAATTTGCCCTGAAGCATACCGTGTCCTGTTTCGGTTCTTCCAAGCATCCGATCGTGGCGGTTGATAAGTGTACGGCCTTGATTCACTCTGGGAAAACTGTCGGTATCTTAGTTTGAGATCGAATCTCGCTTTCTCATATTCATCGGACAGAATCTGATGAGCTCTATTGACCTCTTTAAACTTTTCTTCCATCTCCGGCTTATCCGGGTGCTTGTCCGGGTGATACTTGACCGCTAGCCGCTTAAAAGCTGCTTTAATCTCATCAGGAGTAGCGTCCTCAGAAAGCCCTAATACGTGATAGTAGTTAGTCATTTGGAAGATTAAGGTACATTTTTAACGAGATAATCGCCCAAAAGATATTGGTAAAAAAACATCCGCCCAATGAACGGATGCTTTAACTAGTTGTTAGAGGAATTAATCTTGAGTGCTTTACAAATGCATGTTAGTGGCATCAAATGCATTGTTTAAAATCTTAATCGAATAGGCGGTAAACCCACAAGTGAGTAGGCAGAACAATGATAGATATTGAGTGATTTAGATGGAAAAAATCAATGTATACACGCGGTGTACACGTTCGATTTTCCGATAAGAATGAGATTTTTTTAAATTTTTTCTACCAGTAACCTAGATACGGTTGGTAGCATAAAATCCTGCAAAGCACAGAGCTAAACCCCCAACCATACTTGCGGAGGCATATAAAAAGAACTGCAAGATGAAGCCATCTTTAATGAGCTTGAGGCCATCTAAGCCAAAAGTGGAGAAGGTGGTAAAGCCGCCACAAAGACCAGCAATCAGAAACAATGAGGTCGTATTATTGAGTTTGACTAAACCACCACTAAGTAATCCAATAAGAAGACAGCCAACCAAATTCACAATTAGAGTCGAAGTATATGGTTTGTCTGCAAAGTTTTTAATCGTCGCTAGATAGATACCATACCTTGCGGCGCTACCAATGAAACCTCCCATTCCTACAATTAAAAGATCCTTCATTCTTCAAAATTGCTTACATGGACTTGAAGATCTGGAAAAAACTGATTGAATTCTTCTTGGAAATCATGATAGTGCTCCTTTAATGAAAGCGATGCTTCATCCATCTTATTTTCATATTTAGTTCGCTTACTTATTCCGGTTAGCGCTCTATCTATTCCCTCAATAAATTGGTAGTTGTAAAGCCAATTATCTCTCGACATAAAACTTAGCATGTGAGTAACACCTTTTGGTATAATACCTACATACTTTTTCATCAGTTGATAGAAATTTTCAGTGTATTGTTTGAGTGGGATTTTTGAAAATGCACCCCAGTTTTTAGCTAAGAAATGATCATAATACACATCAACTATTACAGGTGCATAGTGGCTAAACTTTTCTCGCAATCTTACCTTGCTGAGAAGTACTACCTCATGATTATCTGTGAAATGATCAATACTACGGTGTAATCGTATGCCTTTTCGCATTTTATCCGGGTATTGCTCCATCTGTGATCCTTTGACAAAATCACCGATGAAGTTTCCTACCATAAGTTCTTCATCGTCACCACTCAGATATAGATGTGCCAAAAAATTCATCTCATGTCATTATTTACACGATAACACAATATAGTTTGAGATTAACCAGCTCGGGCTTACTTTTGTGAAGCTTAGTATAAAGCTATAATAACTTATTTAAAGCCATCGAGAATAATTTTCCAAATATCGTCAGGTCTCATTTAAACATGCTTGTGCAATTAGCACGCGTTGATGGTGTGGTTGTGCAGGAAGAGATAGACCTTATCAAACAAATAGGCAAGGCCAACGGCATGTCTGCCGAAGAAATAAGTGAGTGCTTTGAAGATCCATCGATTATTGAGGGTTTGGAGACACTTTCGGATGATCAGCGATATGACTACCTCTACAATGTGGTGCAGTTAATGAAAATTGATGGTCGGATATACAAAGAGGAAATCAAGTTTTGTGCGAAAATAGCAAGTAAGCTAGGTTATGATGAAGACGTGTTGAGGGAAATGATGCTGAAGATTTATAGCGACCCTCACATTACCACAGATAAAGAAACGTTGAAAGCAAAGATTCAAACCTATTTGCGAAAATGAGGGTACCTGTTTCTCTTCTTTTTTCCATTGCGTTCTTTTTTCAAATACAAGCTCAGCAGAACCCTGATGAAAGGGCAATAAGAGATGTCTTAGCTCAGCAAGAAGAGTGTTGGAATGACGGAGATCTTGAATGTTTCATGGAAGGCTACTGGAAATCCGAACAGCTCGTCTTTATAGGCAAGTCTGGTGTGACATATGGTTGGCAGAAAACATTGGACAATTACAAGAAAAGCTATCCAGACAAAGCTGCCATGGGAATGTTGTCATTTGAGCTAATCATACTAGAGCCTTTGAGTGATGACTTTTGGTCCGTGATTGGAAAATGGAACCTTAAAAGAGAAAATGATAATCCCAAAGGCCACTTCTCACTTATCTTCCGAAGATTAGACAATGAATGGGTGATTGTAGCTGATCATTCAAGCTAAATTCCGGGCATACTTAATTTGGTGTTTTGGTGTTTTTTGAGTAGATTCTATGCTACTTAAAACATTAAAATCAGCTAAATATGGTAATGAGCTACAGAGGAGCCGAGGCTCCAAAAATCCAGGCACCACAAGCACTTAAGGTCGAAGATTACATGGCAAGAAAACTAATTACTTTCAAGCCAGACCAACCGATGCACGAGGTGGTGGACGCACTAATGAAGCATAAAATCTCGGGTGGACCTGTAGTCAATAATGATGGAGAATTAGTTGGAGTCATATCTGAAGGAGACTGCCTCAAGGAAGTAGTAAAAGGTAAATATGACAACATGCCTATCTTCACAGGGCTTGTTGAAGAGCATATGGCTAAGAATGTAATTACAGTAAGTCCAGACCTAAATATCTTCGAAGCAGCTCAGATGTTTTTGGAAAAAAGATTAAGAAGATTTCCTGTGATACATGACGGTAAATTGATTGGTCAGATTAGTCAAAAAGATGTGATGAAAGCTGTGCTAAAAGCCAAGAGTTCTACTTGGTGATTATTTTTCATCTCCCATGAATTATCAAAGGCTCACTTAATTCTGAGAGTTTATTGGTTATTTTAGTTGCACAATGATGTAACCTAGAATATCTACGCTTTGTGGATATATCATTAATCCAAACCCACTATGAAAAAGAAGCCCCTAATTACCATCTGCTTGATTTTAGTTTCCTGTCTTGTAAACGCTCAGGTAGATGTAAAATCTATAAGTAATTACATTGAAAAAGCACGGGAAGACTGGAAAGTGCCCGGAATGGCCGTAGCAATTGTGAAAGATGGGAAAGTGGTTTTAAGTAAAGGATACGGACTAAAAGAACTAGGCAAGAAGGACAAAGTAGATGAGAATACTCAGTTTGCGATAGCCTCAAATTCCAAAGCATTCGTTGCTTCATGCATCAGCAAATTGGTAGAAGAAGGGAAGCTTTCATGGAAAGATAAAGTGAGAGACTTTCTGCCATACTTCACACTCTATGGAAATGAATATGTCTCTGCAGAAGCTACAGTAGAGGACCTACTCTGCCACCGTGTGGGTTTAGGAACATTCAGTGGAGATGTGATTTGGTATAAATCTGATAAATCACCCGAGGAAATTATTAAACGCTCAGCATACGTTCCAGAGAAATATAGATTTAGAGACGGATATGGCTATACCAACTTGATGTTTATAGCTGCAGGTGAGGTGATTCGGGTAGTAACAGGTAAGCCATGGGAAGAATATGTAAAAGAAAACTTTCTTGAGCCATTGCAAATGAACAATACTGTAATAAGTGTTGGAGATTTAAACAACAATGCCGCAACTCCACATAAGCCAACTTTGGAAAATGGTACAGTACCAAGTGTTTGGGCCAGTTGGGACAATTCCAGTGCGGCAGGCGGAATTATCTCCAGTTCATCTGATATGGCAAAATGGATGATGATGAACCTGAATAGTGGTGAGTGGAAGGGTAGGCAATACCTCGACAAAGAACAGCAAAATCTGCTTTGGACACCACACAATAATTTCAAGCTAAGTGAAGAATCAAAAGAATCACTTCCAGGCAGACATTTTGCAGGATATGGTTTGGGATGGAGCCTGATGGATTACCATGGCAACCTTGCTGTAAGCCACGGAGGAGGCTATGACGGTATGTACTCGCGTGTATTGATGATTCCTGATATAAAATTAGGGATTGTAATACTTACGAATACAATGGAGGGAATCTCAACTCCAATTGCCTATTACATAGTCAATCAATATTTGAAAAAGGATATGCGTGATTGGTCTGCAGAATACCTGAAAAGATCAAGATCGCGAAATGGACACAAAGATGATGTAGAGGAACGGAAGGCCAAGCGTGTTTTAGGAACAAAACCTACTATTGATGCAATGCTGTTTACAGGAACATACAACGATCCTATGTTTGGCGATATCACAGTCAAAAGAGTAGAAGGCGTGCTCAGAATTGAATTTGCAGATGCACCTAAGCTCGGAGCCACATTATCACATTGGCATTACGATACTTATGAAATCAAATGGGATGAAGACCATGCCTGGTTTGATTTCGGAACAGTTTCTTTTGAGTTAGATAACAACCTGGAGGTAGAAGCTATTGAATTTGATGTCCCAAATGGAGACATATTTTTTCATGAATTGCACCCAAAAAGGAAGTGATAAGTTATTTAGTCCATTTTAAAGGCGGTATTTTTTTCCCTTGAGTGGAGCATTCAATCAAGGTTTTTAGGCGCCTTTCTCTTGTTTCTTCTCGTTTGGCACTCATTACCCACCAGATAGATTGCTTGCGGTAAGTAGGCGCCAGCTTCCCATTGAAAAATGACCAGGCTTCTTTATTGGCCTTGAGTTTACTTTCATATTTACTACTGAGTTTAACATCCTTTTGTTCAAAAGAAGCTCGTCCTGTGTTTTCAGGTTTCTTTCTGCGATAAGCTTTCAATCCAGCTTCCGTTATCAGTCCGTCTTTTTTTAATTCTACAATGCGCTTAATGTTGACATGACTCCAGTGGCTATTGGCTTTGCGAGGAGTGAAACGTACCTGATAAGCCTCTTCGTCAATTTTCTTTCGGATGCCATCTATCCAACCAAAACACAATGCTTGATCTACCGATTCAGGCCAGGTGATGCTTGCCTTGCCAGTCGCTTTTTTGTAGTATCCCACCCAAAGCTCTTTCTCGTTTGAATAGTTCTCATTAAGCCATTTCCTAAAATCAGATGGTGTGGCAAAAAAGGTCGCCATTTTAAAACGGCAACAAATCGGGTGCTACGTATTCCTTTTTAGCTCGCTTGCTGGCGAATACATTGAAACCATAGTGCTTACTTAGCAAATCTCTGAAGTTGGTAAGAAGTCTTGGAAACTCTTTTATCAAATCTGGGAAGTTATCAGAAGTAGCCCTTAGCATAAAATGATCCATGGCTTTTACAGAGGCGATGGTGACTGTTTTGTTGAACTTATCAAACACACCGAGCGACTCTGCATATCCTTTGATCTGCTCACACATGTTACGCTCTGCTTGCTCGCGTCCATACTTTTCAATATGGATATAAGCAAGTCTTAGATGCGCTTCATGAGAGAAAAGCCCCGGTTTCAGTTTAAAGCTTTCGAACTGCTTTTCAAACTCGTCATCTGTGTACTGGTAGTGATCTTTAATTCTCATGGTGCAAAGTTTGTCAAAAAGGAAGAAACGGTATACGTAGGACAGTAAACAAAAGGTTACTATAAGCTAGTCATAAATTCATTTTTCGAGCAATTTCTTTGAATCGAGGATGTGAGGCGTAATGATTCGCGTAGTAAACAGCCTTCATGTAAGGCATATCCGGATCTCTTCTGATGTATCCTTTTTCAAGCCAATCCAGGCATTTTTCATCATTTTCGGCGAGATGATATAGTACCTGGAAAGTTTGGGCTGATACCTCGCTGAAATAGTTTTCCTCTAAAAACATGGCAGTTTCGCTAGCCACACCATCAAGTCCCAATTGTTCGTATTTTTCATCCATCCAGTCATGAATGGCTGTATCCGTTTCCATGGACACTTTCATCTTCATTTGCTCGAAGGTTTTGTCTTTGGCTCCAACTTTATTGTAACTCAGAAGCAGTACTAAATTGACCAGCGGGTTGGTAGGCATCATTTTTTGCAAAGGTTCTAATATGACAATTGCTGAGTCAGGATCAATGTCAGCATTTCCAAGCCTGGTCGCATTGAGGACTTTCACAAAAGGATTTTCCGGATCTAGTCTTAGCGCCTGATTCAACTGATCTTCCGCCTTGTCTAGCCTGGACATACACCAATAAAAGTGGCCCAAAAGTCCTCTAGCTTCAGAATGATTCGGGTTAATCTCTAATGCTTTTAGAAACTGTTTTTCACCTCTTGCCCAGTCAAACTCAGTCCAAACGGCGCTGATCGCATCGAAGTAATACACTTCTGCAAGCGTACTATCCAGCGCTTTAGCCTTTTGCAAATTTTCCTTTATTGGCGTTTCGGCTTGTTCTGTGGTTACTATATCCATTTGCTTTAGAATGGCCCAAATGCCAGCCATTCCAGCATACGGTGGAGCAAATTCAGGATCAATCTCCATGGCACGCTTAAAATGTCCCATTGCGGCTTGAATACCTTCCTCCGAAAGCATACCTAAACTGTATTTACCCTTTAGATAAGCTTCATATGCATCTGGGTTAATCTTTCTGTTGTTTCCAAGCAAGCGCTGCTCCTCTTGAGAAAGTGTTATGTTGACCTCACGGGCAATACTATTGGTCATACTTGCATAGGTCTGCAGTATATCTGTGAGCTTGCTGTCATAAGTTTGTGACCATAGCTGCATTTCTTCGGGATAAGCACTTATGAGTTTTACCTGAACACGTACCATTTCGCTGGCAGATAGGAGAGATCCTTCCATTATCGCATCCACCTTTAACTCACTGGCAATCTCTTGAATGCTCTTTTTAGAATCAAAATAGGGAAGTGTAGATGTACGTGAAATAACACGAATCGCACCGAGTTTACCTACCTCACTAATCAGCGCATCGTGTATTCCTGCGGAGAGATAATCTTTTGAGTCGTCACCTGAATAATTCATGATTGGCAGAATAGCGATCGAACGTATTGATGAAGCAATTTCAGACTGTTGATTTTTGAAGTTGAGCAATCGCAATCGAGACGGATCCAATCTATCCGGATCTACCAAATGGTAGATGATTACGGAAAGTGCAAAGAGTCCATTGATTGACTGGAAAAAAATAGCTTTTCGAGAAAATTTTTGATTAAATAATAGATGAATGATGAAGGCTGGCAAACCGAATATGACTAACCAAAGCAGAATGTCAATAAAAGCCGAGTTTAACGCAAAGCGATCGACTAAGAAATTGGTCAATTCAAGGAAGAGCCAGGCACTTCCAAGATAGACAACAACAGATTTACCTAAGTCTTTAAAGAAGTTCTCATTACCCATAATACTGGTGGTTAGGCAATGCCCAACGCATCGGACATTACGATAAGTTACCCATAAGTTACAGGAAGATGGTTCATGTCTCCAAATTAGAGCTTAAGTGAGTTTTTTGATTACAATTCAATTTTTAGAATAGATGTGAGATAAGCACTGTCTAATCTGAGATTCAGATGCTACTTTTTATAAATAGAATTAACTCTTAGTGAACCCTGCATTAAACGGATTAAAATGAAATAATTCCTTGCACCGGTTGCATCAATCAATTTGTCCTTTTCCTGTTCGACGAGACGTCATTTTTTGATCTTGAATTAAAGCAATATTCATGACTGATTTAAGTCATTAAATCAGCGCTCAAAACTCATCTTACTCTTTGAGATAGATCAATTTTCGACCTGTTGGATATCATTGATTACGCCTGATTTGAGCTCTAATTTAGATATGAATCAAAAGGGTATTAATCATGAAATATATATTGATTTTAGTCGCTATAACAGGCTTTACTTTCATTGGACACTTGAAGCTAAACAAAGAAGATAGTTCCTTGAAAATTGTCGGAACATCGTCGCTTCATGATTGGGAAATGATTGTCGATGAGTACGACGCGATAGGCTTGGTTACAGAATCTCAAATTAAGAATTTGAAAGTAACCGTTAACGCCAAATCCATGAAAAGTGGAAAGTCCATTATGGACAATAAAGCTTACGATGCGGTACGGGCAGATGATTATCCAAGTATTCTATTTTCAGCAGAATCACTTCAGCTTGATGGAGGTAAAATTAGGGGAATGGGGACATTGGAAATAGCCGGTAAATCAAGAGAAATCGATTTTTCAGCGGATATCATTAGCGATGCAAATGGGACAATGCAGCTGAGAGGTGAGGTGCCACTGAAAATGACAGACTTTGACATCACGCCACCGACAGCCATGTTTGGTACCCTTAAAACCGGGGACGGGGTGGTCATTCATTACGACATTTTTATTACTAAATAATTTTTCAATCAAACAACCTGAATTATGAAAACTTCATTTTTTAAATTAATACTAGCAGGAATAATGCTTTTTGGGATGGTGGCAGTTTATGCTCAGTTACCTTCTATTCAGTACTACAGGTACAACGACAAGAGAGGCCTTAATGTATTCGAAACTAGCAAGAAGGATACGGTGAAATATGATAATCTAAAACTCAGGGTTGGAGGTGATTTCGCTTTCCAATTGCAAGGTATTTCGCATGAAAATGCTGCGGGCATTGATCCATTGGTGGAACTGGCAAACAACTTTGCTCTTCCTACCGCCAACTTGAATTTTGACGCGCAGCTAGAGGACGGAGTGAGGATGCATTTACGTGTTTATCTTTCTTCCAGACACCATGAAGAAGCATGGGTAAAAGGTGGCTATCTACAATTCGATAAGTTGGATTTCATTAGCCCCGGATTCTTGGGCGGATTTATGGATATCGCAACCATCAAAGTTGGTATGGATGAGATCAATTACGGCGACACTCATTTTAGGCGATCTGACAATGCAAGAGCTATTTACAATCCATTCGTTGGAAACTATATCATGGATTCATTCACTACTGAACCTTACATGGAAGTAACGGTTCAAAGTAATGGGATAATCGGCGTAGTAGGGGTTACTAACGGAAGATTGAATCAATCTCCAACAAATAAGCCTGGATTTGGTGGATCACCAGCAGATAAAGGACGCGTATTCTATGGAAAACTAGGATATGACAAACAAATGAATGACGATCTGAGATTACGTCTTACGGGCTCATTTTATAGTAGTTCCAGCGGAAGTTCCAGAGATTATCTCTACGCCGGTGATCGGGCAGGTGCTAGATACTACAATGTCATAGAGAGTATTGCAAATGGTGGTAGTGACTTTGACCCTCGATTTAGCCCTGGGTTTGGATACCTCACAGCCATACAGATCAACCCTTTTGTGAAATACGGAGGTTTGGAATTCTTTGGAGTATATGAAATAGCCAATAATGGGGACGGAGATGTAGGAGGAGGATTTGATCAAATAGGTGCAGAGTTATTGTACAGATTTGGAGCTACAGAACAGCTATTCGTAGGAGGTAGATTCAATAGTGTAAGCGGGAACGTTTCAGATGGCACAGCTACTCAGGATATAAAAAGGACCAACTTCGGTTTTGGTTGGTTTCTTACCAACAACGTTGCAGTGAAAACCGAGTATGTAACCAACAAATATGAAGGAGATGGCTGGAACGGTACTAAATTTCAAGACGCTCAGTTTGATGGGTATGTAATTGAAGCCACAATTGGATTCTAGTCCGAAAATTTCTCAGATAAAAGCCACTCAACCTTAGAGCGGCTTTTGTTATTTAAAGTATCGAGACTTTCATGGAAATCTCAAATTCAATCTCGATCTCATCATTCACCTTCACCATTCCAAGAAATTTAGATGGTGGCTCGATCTCAAACTCAGTCATTTGTAAGTCTTTTTTTCCTTGGAGTGTCATATGAGCTGATGAATGATTGTAAACTTTGACGCACGGCACTTTTATGTGCTTCTCAACTCCTGCTAAAAAAATCCCCACCTCTGCATCCACGTCCAATTCCTCAAAGGCATCATTGCCAGGGTGAAGAGTAATAGAATTGAGCTCAAGTAACAAGTAAGGTTCTTCCTCTGCCTTTAGCAATTCCTGAAAGTCCGTATTCATCAATTTCAGTCCGCATTCAAAATCTTGAACCTTATAAACCAATTGAAGCCCTTCAAAATCCAGCTTGAAATTCGACCAAATGTTTTTGACCACAATAGAGTCATTGAGAGCAGGTTGATGCATGCCACACTTGAAGCGATTGACATTCGTCTGTCCATGAATGGTGATTGAACTAGCCATAATCGTGACCTGATGATAATAAGGCTCTTCATTATCAATCCGGGTGGGGGAACCGTTTTGAGCCCATAAGCCATCATGGAAGATCAATATGACAAGCAGAATAAATATGATTCTTGCTTCTTTCATGGTATAATAATAAAAAATGTAGAGCAATGTTGGGTGATTTATGTCACATGAAAAGTGATGTATGTAAGTTTTAAATATGACTTTATATCCAGATGGAATTCACTTAAACATGGTCACTCTGCTTGGTGAGCAAGCTTCATAGAGGATCATTTTTCTGCTGTATGCTGGAGCTTGAAAAGAGTAAGGGAAGTTGATTCGAAAAAGCGCGAGACAGAGGGTACTTAAAACCGCACCTTTATAGGCTGAAAAGAAATTTAAGGAGAAATAATTTTTACGCAGTTATTCAAAAAAATAGGCTAATGAATTGACTTTTCTTATTTCTCATCCGAAGGTCCATCTTCGCTGTTTTCCGTTTTGCGATATGATAATTCCAATTCCAGCTCCTATAGCAACCCCCATTCCAATCCACGTGCCGAGATTATCTGTAGCTACGCCAATTGAAACACCTATGCATATACCCATTGCAATTCCTGGTTGATCACAAACTATAATTGTCATGTTAGCTACACTATGAACTTTTATGAATGTGGCCTTCCCGAAATTCACCTGGTGAGGAACCAACAAGTTTTTTAAAGTTCTTATAAAAGGAGACTTTATTGCGAAAACCAACTTCCTCACCAATAGCTTCCAACTTTAGGTGGCTGGAAGACGCCTGTTGTAGGCGAGCTTTGGCATCCTCAACCCTAAACTCATTGATTAACTCGGAAAATGACTTCTCAGAAAATGCATTTAGTGCCTGTGAAATACGATACTTGGGCACTCCTAATTTTTCTGCAAAGCTTGAAAGGTTGAAATCAGGATCTTGGTAATATTTATTCTGTTCTAGCACTGCGTTTATCTTTTGCACCAGGTAATCACCGTCTTCTTTTGTAAGACTGCTGGAAGAGTATTTTGGCTTTACCTTATCCTTTAAAAAGCTAAACTCACTTAAATAAGTAATGCCATAGGTAAGAATGACAAAGCCACTGCAGATGATGTAATCTAACCGGAGTGTGTAAAACCCAAGCGCTACAGAAAGATGGTATGCAGACAATCCAAGAATAAAGGAAACATAGGGAAGATAGAAAATAGCATTTTCCTTTATGTAAGCTTTGGATCTAAGTAATGCTAATCCATATACCACGAACAAGACAAGCTGTAAATTGATTACAATAGGCCTTGCCACCTGCCTCAATTCATTGGATAATGGAATACTGTTTGAGATTGCCCAATAGATGGTAAATGCCACTGGAGCTATTAAGTGCAGCCACAATCGATCAAGTTGCTCATCAACTTTCATATAATAATAGAAGGAAAATGGCATCAGCCAGCTTGACACAATACCTATCCAAAGCAGCAACGGATGTAATTGAAATGCTTGAGTCCAGTAGTTTACATAATATAGGATGGTAATGGAGAAGCAAAGCAAGTAAATACCGAGAAACACTTTTCTTAGGTTTCGTCGATCAAGCAGAAAAAGTATGGATATAATTATACCGTTAATAGCGGCTGCTAAAAACAAGATGATTTCCCATGACATACGTTCTCGATATTAGCTTTTAGTAGCCATGAAGATAAAACTGAATTCATCGGGATAGATAAATATTAGCTAATATTTACTTCAACTATCTCAGGTCATACATGGGATGCTTCATTTGAAGGTTATAATTGAAAATAAATTGTAGACACATGAAACGAATTTTAGCAACTCTTACAATCATTCTGAGTATGACAGCCTATACGCAGCAACCTCCTAAACCTTCTGAAGAGGATCTCTCCAAGCTTGATTTTTGGGTCGGTAAATGGGATTTGACCTGGGAGGGTGGAAAAGGAACTAACCTCATTGAAAAAAAACTCAACGAACGAGTGATCCAGGAAAATTTTGAAGCAACCGAAGGAAATTTCAAAGGATACCTTGGTACCAGCATTAGCACCTTTAATCCTCAGGATGGAAAGTGGCATCAGGCATGGGCTGATAGCCAGGGAGGGTATATAGATCTGATCGGAATTATGGATGGAGACACCCGAATCTTTCAACTGACTCGTCCGCGTAAACTGCCTGATGGAAGCGAATCAATTTCCAGAATGCGGTTTTATAATATTACCGAAAACTCATTTGTATGGGACTGGGAAGCGTCAACAGATGGTGGAGAAAACTGGCAGCTTTCGTGGCGCATTAATTATAAGCGTGCAAATTAAACATCGCTCCGATTTGGATAATAGATTATCAAGTATTTGATGCAACCTTCCACTCTACTGGACAATCTATTAAATCAATATGAAGCGTAATTGGAGAGAATACCTTATCGAGCTGGTAATAGTAATAATAGGAATTACTGTTGCATTTTGGCTCAACAATATGGCTGAGGACAGCAAGGAAAATAAGCTGGAAGCTAAGTTCATCAATGACATCCAATCAGATCTGATTCGAGATTCGACTAATCTAAATACTAGTTATCAGTTCAGTCAGCACAAGACTGAGAAGGTTGAAGGTATACTACAGCTATTGATACAAGATGCAGAGATGAATTATCAGGATAGCCTTTTTCAAAGTATTGGTGTTATTGGTAATTACAACTTTTTCTTCCCCGAAAGTTTCACAATCAATTCGTTGCTTCAAAGTGGGGATTTTAAAACATTGAAATCAGATCAGCTAAAGAAAGAGCTTCTCAGGCTCAGATGGTTGTATGAAATGATTGAACGCGATCAGAACAACTTTACCAAAGCCTTGGATGAGAACTACTATCCCAAGGTCTTAACAGAGATTGACATGATAACGGGGAAAGTTGAAAATCCTTCCTTTTTCTATGGAACACAATTTCGAAACTGGGTAGTCTATGTATACAACGACACAAGCAACCTAAGTGCTCAGTATAATCGATCCAAAAAGCAGATTAGAAAAATTCTAGGCATTATTGAAGAGATTCAAAAAAATTAATCGCTTACTACAACTAACTTCTTACCTTCAGGAGAAATAGATAGTCGAGTAATATTTGTAACATCAAATGCCTCAAGATTTGCAAATTCAATCCATTCCGAACCTCGTTTCCAAATGTATAATTTGCTCCCGGCACCCATAATAATTTCCTCATTCGGCGTCCAGCAATAATCCTCCGACCCTTCTATTACTGGAGTCAATGTCACAGATTTTCCAGTATTAGGGTTCATACTTTTAATCAACCACTGCTCAGCACTTTTATCCACATAACTAAAGGAAGAAGAACCGGGAATCTTGTGAAGAGATCGACCGATATTCTTTCCAACTATTCTGGTCTTGCCAGACCGTGTATTTATAATTTGCATAGTCGCTGGCTCACCTAGGACAAAAGCAACTATCTCATCCGAATTTATCCACGCGTGATAGCCTATTTTTAGTTCCGGTACCAGTACCTCATCCAAGCCTCGGAACGTATAGGCGTAAAGCAATTGCAGGCCTGTTGTATCTAATCTGATGCTTGAAATCCGTCCATCAGGCATTAGCGTAGGAGAGTATTCACTGCCTCCGAAGGTATTCGTAATAATCATGGTGTTTCCAGATCCTAAATAATACCTCGCTATTTCCGTTTGCCCTTCCACATTTCTAGCGTACAAAACCGATTCTCCATCCGACCAAAACGACGGCTGATTGTCATATCCTTCATTACTGGATATGTTGTTAAGTTTTTCGATAACAAGGCCGTCGGTGGATCTCCTTAGATCCATTAGATACACTTCAGTATTTGGTTGGGAAAGGAGATAGATAGTTGGTGAGCCAAGTAAAAGGAATAAAACTAGTTTCTTCATTGTAATTGGAATGGTTTAAATAGCTGATTTGATTCGGTCAAACGATAAGTTAAATTTAGTGTTTAGACTTGACTAACCTTCCAATAAAATAAAATACCTATGAAGAGAAGAAATTTTATTCAGCTGAGTGCAATTACTGGCGCCATTCCGCTCTTAGGAATCAAGGCTTGCGCTTCACCTTCTCAAGAAGCCGTGATCGACTCACAAGAAGAAAAGCAATTTGAGCTGGAAGAGTGGCAAGTGAGCCAATTGCAAGAAGCTATGGAATCAGGCGAATACACTTCTCGACAAATCTGCGAATTATATTTAAAGCGAATCAACGAAAAAGATCAATCGGAGAATGGATTGAATAGTGTCATAGAAGTTAATCCTGAAGCGCTAGATATTGCCGATGCGCTAGATAACGAGCGTGCCAATGGTAAGATAAGGGGTCCTTTACATGGTATTCCAGTAATGATCAAAGACAACATTGATACTGGAGATAAGATGATGACAACTGCAGGGTCCATGGCTCTTGCAGGCTCATCTGCTCCTGATGATGCCTTTATAGTTAAGAAATTGAGGGAGGCAGGAGTCGTACTCTTAGGTAAAACTAATCTAAGTGAATGGGCAAACTTCAGGTCATTCCGATCCTCTAGCGGTTGGAGTGGTAGAGGAAGGCAGACCAGAAATCCATATGCATTAGATCGCAATCCATGCGGGTCAAGCGCAGGTTCTGGATCGGCAGTTTCAGGAAATATGTGTGCCATAGCCATTGGAACAGAAACCAACGGATCTATTGTTTGTCCATCTTCAGCTAATGGAGTTGTCGGAATAAAGCCTACAGTCGGATTATGGAGTAGAGATGGTATTATCCCCATTTCAGAAACGCAAGATACAGCCGGTCCGATGGGACGATCAGTAGCAGATGCTGCAGCGCTTTTGGGCGCATTGGTTGGAGTAGATGAATCTGATCCAAGAACAAAAGAAAGTGAAGAAAACTTCTATTCAGACTACACCCAGTTCCTCGATAATAATGGTTTAAACGGTAAGCGAATTGGAGTTTTGGATGGCGTAATTGGCTATCACGAACGAGTGGATGAGGTCATGGAGCGTGTTTTTGAGGTCATGGAGGCACAGGGAGCAACTTTGGTAAAAGACATAAGAGTAAGTGAAAATGGAGCCTATGGAAATGCTGGATTAGAGCTCATGTTATACGAGTTTAAGGATGGTTTGAATAAATATTTAGCATCTCGCCCCGATGTTAAAGTAAGGACTTTGGCCGATGTGATTCAATTCAATAAAGATAATGCTGATGTGGAAATGCCTTATTTCCCTCAGGGTATTTTGGAACGTGCTGAAATGAAAGGATCGTTAGAAGATAAAGAATATAAGGAGGTACTTGAAACTGTAACATCCGTCTCCAGAAATGGGATAGATAATGCGATGAAAGAAAATAATTTGGATGCAATAATCGGAGTGACTGGTGGTCCGGCCTGGCCAATTGATGTAATCAATGGAGATCATTTTGGCACGGGCAGCTCGACACCTGCAGCAAGATCAGGATACCCAAACATAACAGTTCCGGCAGGTTATGTGCATGGTTTGCCAGTTGGGATGTCCATTTTCGGAGGTAAATATCAGGAGCCTAAGCTGATTAGCATTGCCTATGCATTTGAGCAAGCAACTAAAGTAAGAATAGCACCAAAACTCTTACCAACTTTACAGTTACCATGATTAAAGCAATTTTTAAGTTTTTAGGAATAGGACTTGTCACCCTGTTAATAATCGGGATCCTTGTTTATCTATTTATTGATGAATCTGTGCCCAATGGCACTGCCGGGCAAGAAGCCGAGCAGCTAGCTGATGAAATGCTTGATGTGCTCAATAAACCAGCTTTTGATACACTCACAATGATCAAGTTTACTTACCCAGGAGGACATAGTTATGAATGGAACAAAGCTGAAAATAAGGTAAGAGTCCAGTGGGAGAGGAATGATGTTTTGCTTGACTTGAATAAATCGATAGAAGATTTCAACGTTGTGGAATATCAGGGGTACGAATTTTTTCTCAACGACTCATTCTGGATGATTGCACCCTTTAAGGTGAGAGATGATGGAGTTGTACGATCTTCCGTTGAGGTTGATGATGGGAGAGGATTATTAGTCACTTATACTACTGGAGGTGTAACACCAGGCGATAGTTATTTATGGATTCTAGACGATAAAGGTTTTCCAAAAGCCTGGAAACTTTGGACATCTAACGTACCATTAGGGGGATTAAAGATTGGTTGGGGAGGTTGGGTAGAAAAACAAGGGGTCTGGTTTTCTACATTCCATCCAAGTATGGTTGTTGATTTGGAGATTACAGGCTTAGAGGTCAGTCATTGAACTTAAGTGGTTTCGATCTCAACTCCCAGTTTTAAAACTTCATCCCAAAATCCTGGATATGATTTCTCAACTACCATGGGGTCATGGATTATTACATCCGTAAGTAAGGAGAGAGGTGCAAAAGCCATAGCCATGCGGTGGTCTTCATAGGTATCAATTGCTACTGATGTGGGCAAATTTTTGCTTGGAGAAAGCGTCCACTTCCCATTTGATTCTTCTAGACTCGCTCCAATTTTCTTAAGCTCATTTTGCATCGCAAAGACACGATCTGTTTCTTTTATTTTTAAACTCTCCAAACCAGTCATTTGCAGATTTACACCAGATGCAGCTGCCGCAACCATCACTGTCTGTGCTAAATCAGGACAATTTCTAAAGTCTAATTCAAGTGCTGCTAAACCTGTATTTCTTCTCTCGAGACTTACATGACTCTTTTCAAAATGAGTACCAATACCCAAATGATTCATGATAGCTGTAATCTCTTGATCACCTTGTGAAGATCTTTTCCGTAGGCCTGGAAGTGTCAACAAGCTTCCTTCGGAGGCAAGAGCTGCAAATCCATACCAATAGCTCGCACCAGACCAGTCCCCTTCAATGGTAAAGCTAGTTGGCTTATAGGATTGATGAGCGATTGAAATTTCGTTACCTACCCAGTCTGTATCAATGCCAAATGTATGCATGAGATCCAGAGTCATCTGAATATATGGCTGGCTGAAAACTTCGGTTGTAAGGGTGATGGTTAGCCCTTTGGGCAGACACGGAGCAATCATCAATAATGCACTAATGTATTGACTACTGATATTCCCAGAAATAGCTATCTCATTGGCCCCCTGACTTTGTATTCGGTTGATCTTAAGGGGAGGATAACCTTCCTTTTCCAAGTAGCTGATTTCTGCACCAAGTTGTCTTAGCGCGTCCACAAGTGGACCAATTGGACGTTGTTTCATACGTTCTGTTCCAGTAATAATCACATTCTGCCCTTTGATTGCTAAATAAGCAGTTAAAAAACGCATGGTTGTTCCTGCATCTTTTACGTCATATTCATTTAGATTTTGACTTAACAGGCGAAGCATGGTTTGTGTGTCTCGGGCATGAGAAAGATTATAAATATTGGACGTTTCACCACCTGCTAATGCATTAATGATGAGCGCACGATTACTTTCACTTTTCGAAGATTCAAGAGTGATTGTATTATTTAATCGTTTATTATGCTTTTTTAGTCGATAATTCAATTTTTGGCAGATTTTTTGATGAACTACATCACAACTTTTTCCGTTGCTAAGTTGTCAATAAATTATAATATGTCAAGATCACGTACCATAGGAACAATATTCGCATCTATCGCTTTGGGAGCGCTTACGTTCTTTCTTACAACACCAAAAAAAGTAGAACGAAAGAAAGAACCACAGACTTCTCAAGATGATAACAAGAGCGATCAGGAAGATTTATTTATTTAAGAACTTTCTTGAGGATTTCATTCTCGATCAGCACGTCATATGTGCAAGATCCAATTTTGTCAATTAAAGAAAAGCGAATCCCCACTCCGTCATTTTTTTTATCCTGCACTAAATGAGCTTTCAAATGTTCTAACGTAGGAAGTGCGTCCGGTAAGGTATAGATACCCTCCAGATACTTTTCAATCTCCTTCGCTGAGTTTTCATCTAATATTCCCGCTTCGACTCCAAGCTTATTTTCAAGTATCATTCCCAATACAATAGCTTCTCCGTGTAGTAGATGTGATGAAGTGTCAAGGAAATGGGTTTCAATTGCGTGACCAATTGTATGTCCATAGTTCAATATTTTCCTTAACCCTTTTTCTCGCGGATCTTGGCTTACAATTTCATTTTTCAGGGCAATAGATTTAGGAATAATTTCCTTCCAATCAAGGGAATCAAAAGATTTTTCTAATAGATATTCCCATTGGATCTTGTCCCGAATGAGTGTATGTTTCACGATTTCTGCAAAGCCTGATTTTAATTCTCTTTCAGGTAAAGTCTTCAAAAATTCCGGATATATTATTACACTATTTGGTTCCTGAAAAAGGCCTATGTGGTTTTTCAAGCCTTGGAAATCTACTCCAAGCTTGCCTCCGATACTGGCATCTACCTGAGACAAAAGTGTAGTTGGGATATTAATAAATGCCATTCCTCTTTTAAAAGTAGCAGCAGCAAATCCTCCCATGTCTCCAATCACGCCACCTCCTAGATTTATAAGAAGACTTTTTCGGGTAAATCCGGCATTTGTCAATTCGGACCAGATATGCTCGCAGGAAGTTAAGGTTTTTTCTTTCTCTCCACTTTTTATCTCAATGACCAAATCCCAACTAGTTTTCAATTTCGGAAGACAATATTTTTTGGTATTATCATCAACCAGAATCGCGATTTTATCGGCGTTAATTGCAGAAATGGAAGTATTTAGATCAGCATTTATAACTGACGAAATAGTTAGGTAATTAGGGAGATTATTAGACATTTGTTTAAACAGATAATGGTGTGAATCTGTTAGTTATCTTTGCACACCGATTTTCAAAAATATGCAATCAGAGCCAATCAATTTTGATGATACAGCTACGGCCTTTGCCTACCGTACCAATGGAGAATTAAAGAACTCGCATTTTGTGTTTACAACCATGAGTAAACCATGGATGGTGAAGGTAGGCACAGTGATGACAAATTTGGCATTGAAGCTAAAATTACCCGTAAAGGGAATGATCAAAAAAACACTTTTCAATCAGTTTTGTGGAGGTGAATCTGTAAAAGATTGTTCCAAGACCATCAATTTACTCGGCGATCATAATGTGCAGACCATTTTAGACTACTCGGTAGAAGGACTTAAGAATGAAGATGGCTACAACGATACCAAAGAAGAAGCACTTCGAGTGATCGATTTTGCTTCAACCAACGATCACATCCCTTTTTGCGTCTTGAAGCTTTCTGGCTTGGGTTCAACTTCGCTTATGACTAAGGCACAAGCAAAAGAAAAACTGACCGAAATTGAAAAAACGAAGCTTTATTATGCAGAACAACGTGTAGATGAAATCGTGAAGAAAGCGAGTAGCAAAGGTTTGATGGTGATGATTGATGCTGAAGAATCATGGTTTCAGAGCTTCATAGATGGTGTTGCATATCGTATGATGGAGAAATACAATAAGGATCGTCCTGTTGTATATAATACATATCAGATGTATAGACATGATATGCTTGACCGACTCAAACGTGCACAGATTCAAGCAGAAGTAGATGGATATTATCTGGGAGCTAAGTTGGTGCGTGGGGCATACATGGAAAAAGAACGGGATCGTGCAGAAGAAATGGGGTATGAATCACCTATTCATAAAAACAAGGAGGCGGTTGATAAAGATTATGATCAATCTCTTAGGTTTTGCATGAAATATATTGATCGAATGGGTATGTGTGCAGGAACACATAATGAAGAATCAAGTAGGCTTTTAACGAATCTTATGGAAGAGCAGAAAATATCCAATAAAGACAATCGAATATTTTTTGGTCAACTGCTTGGAATGAGTGATAATATCTCTTTTAAGTTGGCAGATTTAGGTTATAACGTGGCTAAGTATGTTCCGTATGGTCCGGTAGAAAAAGTGCTGCCGTATCTTTTCAGACGTGCGGAAGAAAACACATCTATTGCAGGACAGAGCGGAAGAGAATATACGTTAGTAAAGAAAGAGTTGCGTCGGAGAAAGTCGGCGTAGAAAAATACATTTAAAAGAAAAAGAAGAATACGAGCAACGACATGCAGTTAAGCGAACAGGAAATCCAACGAAGAAAATCTCGAGAAGAGTTAATGGGAATGGGTGTAGATCCGTACCCGGCTGAATCTTTTGATGTGAATGTGACTGCCAACCACATTAAGAAAAACTTCGATAGTAGACCCGGCGATTACACGAATATTTCCATTGCAGGACGATTGATGAGTAGACGGATTATGGGGTCAGCATCGTTTGCTGAAATTCAGGATTCAAGTGGCCGAATTCAGATTTATATTAGAAGAGATGATATCTGCCAAGGAGATGATAAATCACTTTACAATGAAGTCTTTAAAAAGAAGATGGACATTGGTGATATCATCGGAATCGAAGGGTATGTTTTCAAGACTGAAGTTGGGGAGATATCTATACATGTGACGGAGCTAAAAATGCTTGCTAAATCACTTCGACCACTTCCAATTGTGAAGGAAACTACAGACGAGGAAGGAAATAAGAAAACGCATGATGCTTTCACTGATCCAGAGCAGCGATACCGTCAACGTTACCTTGACTTAATTGTGAATCCAGAAATTCGAGAGACATTCGTTCAACGCACCAAGCTGGTCAACTCCATTCGTGAATTTCTTGCTGGAAAAGGATATCTGGAAGTAGAGACGCCAATCCTGCAGCCACTATATGGTGGAGCAGCGGCTCGTCCTTTCAAGACGCATCACAATACACTGGATATGACCTTATACCTGCGCATAGCCAATGAGCTTTATCTGAAGCGCTTAATCGTAGGTGGATATGACGGTGTATTTGAATTTGCCAAAGATTTCAGGAATGAAGGCATGAGCCGATTCCATAACCCAGAGTTTACTCAGGTTGAGCTGTATGTAGCATACAAAGATTACAACTGGATGATGGATACCATGGAAGAGATGATTGAGAAAGTGGCCATGGACCTTCATGGTGATACTAAGGTGCAGGTAGGGGAACATGTGATCAACTTTCAGCGACCTTGGAAGCGATTCACCATGTTTGAAGCCATTGAGCATTTCACGAAAATTGACATCTCGGAGATGAACGAAGATGAGCTAAGAGCAACTGCTAAAAGGTTGCAAGTGCCATTAGACGACACGATGGCCAAAGGAAAAATTATTGATGAAATCTTTGGTGAAAAGTGCGAACCTTTATTAATCCAGCCTACATTCATTACTGACTATCCAGTGGAAATGTCACCGTTAACCAAGAAGCACAGATCGAAGGAAGGATTGGTTGAGCGATTTGAAGCAATCTGCAATGGGAAGGAAATTATGAATTCCTACTCAGAGCTGAATGATCCAGTAGATCAGCGAGAGCGCTTTGAGGAGCAGCTTGAGTTGGGCAAAAGAGGGGATGATGAGGCAATGACGCTAGATGAAGATTTTTTACGAGCACTTGAATTCGGAATGCCTCCAACTGCCGGTGTAGGCTTAGGAATCGACCGACTTTCGATGATTATGACCAATTCTAATTCCATTCAAGATGTGTTATTCTTCCCTCAAATGCGACCGGAAGTTAAATCCAAAGTGGCCGAGCTTAATGGTGATGAAAAAGTAGTCTTCGAAGTGCTGGAAAAAGAAGGAAAGATGGACTTAAATGGCCTAAAGGAGCAATCAGGCTTATCAAACAAAAAATGGGATAAAGCAATCAAAAAACTGACACAAGGAGGCTTTGCTAAAGTAGAAAAGACTGACGAAGGCCTATTTGTAGAGACTGTTTAAGATTGATTAACAATCTTTCACCCGCTTTAACAATCCATCTATGTTGAGTTTCGTTTGTTTTACAACGAAACTCAACTTTCTCATTCATGCGATCCTTCATATTTGTATTCCTGATAGCTCTAACATTCATAGAGTCCGGTGCTCAGCTGAGATATGAGGATCAGATCAGGATCAAAGAAGCTAAACAAATTTCTTATCTGTTTGGAGATCTGATCTGGAGTGGATACAATGAACCCCCATTTGCCATACTCTTCGTCATGGATAATTATGAGTATCTGATTGAACATTATTACCAGCCAGATGATTTTGCTCGGCTGGAGTACGATACCATCATTCATTCTACATTGCATCGTAGGCCTGCACAGATGAATAAGAACTTTCTAGCTACATTTCCCTTTGCCGGACTCAACACCATTGTCATTGGCACGCCAGAAAATACCGGGTTGAATTCCACAGAATGGATCGTTACACTCCTGCACGAACGTTTTCATCAGTATCAGTATTCTTCACCTAAGTACTTTTTGGAAACGAATGAATTGAATCTTGCTAAGGGGGATGAATCAGGCATGTGGCAACTCAATTATCCGTTTCCGTACAAGGACGCTAAAGTGATAATGGCTTACGAAACTTACACACAAGCGCTTTATGAGGCAGTGAAATCTATTGGGAAGGAAAATTGGGAAGCAACAAAAAAGGAATTTTTTTCCGCCAGAAGAGCATTCAAATCAGCACTTGTGCCTGATGATTACAAATACATTTCTTTTCAATGGTATCAAGAAGGAATTGCACGGTATACTGAATATGCATTCCTTGAAAAACTGGAAAATTATGAAGCTTCTGAAGAAGTAAAAAAGTTACCTGATTTTGTTCCGTTTGATGAATACAAAGAATCCTTTTTTCAAAAACACATTGAGAATGTTCGTAAGCTTAAATTGGAGGAAGTAGGCAGAGTAACTGTTTACGATGTAGGTTTTGCTGAAGCTTTGCTCTTAAGGGAACTCAATCCCAATTGGGATGAGAGCTACCTGAAAGTAAAATTTGATCTGGAGAAGTTGTATTGATTGAATATCGAGACTAGCTGATTTTACTGGGCCGTTCCATTCTTAATTTCCTTGATCTCGAAGACTACCTGCAGGTAATTATTAATCGCTCCTACAGGCTCCAATTTTATATAAAATGATCTCACGAAATCATTAAAGGCTCTGAATTCGTGTAGCGGTACACCAAATTCATCAAATAGTATAAAATCACCCTTTTTTAAATATGGATACAGCATGCTTAGCGTATATAGGGCGGAAGAATATAAATCCCCGTCTATGTGAATTATTGTTCTTTTTTCAAAGTCAATTTGTGGAATTGTATCCAGGAGAGTATCCTGAAATAGGCCTTTTATGAAGTTTATTCGATTATCAGGGATATCTGGAAAATTACCATCTTGATTAAAGGTCCCTTTTTCGTAGGTGCCGTATTTTTCGGGCAATCCCTCGTAGGTGTCAAATGCCCAAAATAATGATTGAGGGTTGTTGTTATTTTCTACCCACCATCTGAGAGAGTTTCCACGGGCTACGCCGAATTCTAAATAGCTGATGGCACTTTTGTTTAATTCACATTCGGATGCAAAAACGCTATATAGCTGTAATCTATCTTGTTGATTTACACGTGCGTTATAAAAATCATTGTGCCTAAATTTTGTTTTATTTAAATCGATCCATCTGGACAATTTCAAAAGGTACCCTAGGTAAAGCAAATAGTCAGCAATAAAGCCAATCAACTTATGGAGTTTAAGCCTGATGAAGTTGGCTTTGAACTTTTTGATTACTTTAATTTTGTTCATGGTGAATTCTACAATCAGTAAAGCTTAGAAGACATTCTTCTCAATTCTGGAATCAGCTAAAATAAGACTAATTTTTCAATGGAAACTTGCGGTAGCTAAATGTCTGATTTAATTCGGGTTGGCTCAATAATAGCTGCTTTAGATTGGATTAATCTGTTTTAAGTATTTAAGTTATTGATCCATTCAAATATTATTTCTGACATACGTTCCGGCTGTCCTTCATGCGGAAAATGAGACTCACTATTGATCAAAAATAATTCTGAATTGGTCATCATCTTGTGTATTCGCTCGGGAATACCTAGGATGTTAACAGGATCATTTTCACCATATATAAGTAGTGTCGGTTTTTGGTTAAGCTGATTCTCGAGTCCGTTTTTTATAGCGTTCATGAAATCAGGGTTTTGTCTTAGACTGCTCAGCACGCTGGTAATATTATTTCTTCTATTACTATCAAATGTCATTTTGAAGTATTCATGTTTTTCTTCTTTTAGCAATCGCCTTGATGTCACTCCTTTATTGAGGGTTAGTTTAGTGAGGAAATTGGTACGGCTGTTTAGCCATTCAAACGGAGTGCTTCCTACAACACGTAGCATTTTGTGTATTTTTTGATATTCAGTAGTTGGAAACATAATAGTGTCCGTAAGAATCAAACCTTTAAAAATATCAGGATACCTGACTGCAACATTGATAATCGATGGGCCACCTGTATCATGACCAAAAGCGATGATGTCTTGAAGACCAAGACCCTTAATAAACTTTCCAAGCAGATCAGCTTGACTAACAATGCTATACTGTTTTTGAGAATCATGCTGTGATATACCAAATCCAGGAAAATCAAGTGCAATACATCGGAAATGTTTGCCTAAAATTTGTACGAATCTCCGGTACATAAAGGATGATCCAATGGCGGCATGGCTAAACAGAATTACTTGTCCTGTTCCTTCATCAATGTAATGAATTTGATCGTTGTTAAGCTTAATCCACTTGCTTTCGAATGGATAAAGTGCGGCATTGTATTTCATCTGAGTTTTTTTTATTTCTCAGACAAATTTGGGAGTAGGGAAAGTACTATTTCTTAGCAAATGACAAGTTATGCTAATGCTAAGTTTTTCTTGTCAAATGACAACTTTCACAAAACAATGGATTTCCTAATTCTACTTAGGGAGGTATCGGTGATGCCTAGGTAAGTTGCCAGATACTTCAATGGAATTTTTTCTAAAAACTGGGGCTTATAAAGAAGATCTCTATATCGTTCTTCTGCTGACTTAGTTTGCAACGAGAGCATACGCTCCATGACCATTATCATACCTTTTTCTGCAAATTTTCTACCGAATTCTCTAAACACAGGTTGTGTCATATAAAGCTTTTCCAACTGTGATTTCTGCGTTATTGATATTTCGCTCTCTTCGATTGCCTCAATGAATTGTTCTGCTTGAGTTCCCTTGTAATAAGCAAGTAAGTCGGTGATAAACATGCCTTCAAATGAAAACCAGGAAGTGATTTCATTACCCTTGTTGTTTATGAAAAAGGCTCGAAATGCTCCTTTATTGATAAAAGCAAGGAATGATGCTCGGTTGCCTGGCACTACAAGTTTTTCTCCCTTTTTGAGAATCTTTTTTGTAGTAAAACAATCCACTAAAGGTTGGACATCAACTAATGGTAGCTCTTGTTCAAAGTACGATTTTAGACTGTTCATTTCTGCAGAATTGACGTCAAGCTAAGATGCAATATCTCAACTATCAAGGCAAGATAAAACTAGCGAACTATTGTATCTGTCATCTAGTCTTCGATAGAAAGGTTTTTGCTTTTAGGATGAACTCATACATATGCTCACCTTCATGCGCACTGTGTGATACATCGGGAAGGATCCAGACATCAGAATTACGAAGGTTTTTCTTGACTCTGGCTACTTCATCAAAATTCATTCCTTCATCATCATCCCCCATCATAATCATGACTTCAGCTTGTATCTGCTGAAGTTCTATATCACTTAGCGATATCGTATAATTTTTGAATTGATTCATTATTCCTTTTACCTGTTCGTCACTCTGATGAGAACTTTCCAGCCAGGGAAAATCAGCTCGATTTTCAAATGTGAATACTTGTTGATACTGTGGAAAGTCATTGACTGTCCAAGTACCTACCGCTCCAATTGTAATCATGGATTCAATAAGTGATGGGTTGATTAAGGCGAGTTGAAAGAGTACATCTCCACCGAAGCTAAACCCAATGGCTTTCACTTTTTCCAGGTTTAAATAGCTTACTAGAGCATTAATGTCTTCTCCAACAGATTTAATGGATAGATCATCTTTAAATGGATCTGATTTGCCATGCCCGGTTAGATCAACGAGGTATACTTTATAGTCTTTTTCAAATTTCTCAACGTAAGGTTTCCACGACTGAGAAGACAAACTATATCCGTGGAGTAGGAAAAGAGGGGTTCCCTCACCATAAACTTCGTAATAAAGCTTCTTTCCATTAACGAAAACGAGTTCAGATTTTTTTATATTTTGTGAATAGATATGTCCTGACATTACTGTCAGAAGCAAGATTGTTATAATATTTTTCATTGTTTTAGTTACGCCACATTTGGCGATTTTAATTTACAAGGTGACATTCACCTTTTACTTTATTTAAGTTTTCGAATTATTATTCAAGGGTGGGGCTGAGTAGGTTCCTTGAAGTAATTTATCTCATGCTTGAGGAGAGCATATATTCAAACGAGCAATCAAACTTTTGAATTGCTTTTTGCAATAATAACAAAAGCAGCTCAACTGAGGAGCTTTTCCTTATCATTCTGTTTCTATCTTGACTAAATCGTGCTGAGACCAGGAAGCACTCTGATTTGTTTAGGTTTGGTTGTGTGTAGTTTGTTTACTATTTCGTCACGCATTATTTTATTGCTTTTGTAATTTGGCGACCTCAATAGAAATGAATTTCGGTAAATAACTTGGGGTACAATTTTTAGCAACAACCTCATCCTTATACAACCCCGTTTTTTCTCCAATAGAAATACATCTGTCGCGATACTCTTCTTGCCACTTTCCTATTTGGCCAGCCGTATAATTCATTGCCCATTGAACTTCAGGTTCTTCATTTAATAGGTTCTTTTCGATTGAAGCTAATAAGGAATCCGTATTGGATTGGTTAGTATTTCCCATCCATCTTAAACGAGCCTGATAATACCAAAATAGTCTTCTTTGTAGAGGTGAAGGATAATTCTCCCAGGACTCCATCAGTGCAATAGTTTTTTTGTCCTTCGAAAGCTGATTGGCCAGCAGCCAATCAATTAATTGGTTTTGCTCTTCTTGTTCATGATTTTGTATATCCCTACAGAGTTTGTCAATAACCTTTTGGGTAAGGAGCTTTTTATCCATTATCAAAATAGACAGCTGGCGGGGTAAAAAATGCCCTGTCGCCCAAAGTTCCATCGCAATCTCTTGATCCTTTTTAATGTCCTTCGCAATTTTTCGAAGATCACCAAGTTTAGTATTTTGATTTATCTGGGAATAAATATTTTTCGCTTCTGATGAAAGTGCCATTTTTCTAAATGAAAGTTTCGGGAAGTCATAGTTACACCTAACACCTTAAAGGCAGATGCTATATCACTTGTTGACAGTAATTATTTCCGTATAATTAATTTGTTAGAGTTCAAATTACCGTTATTAATAAAATTTAAGTAGTATATCCCAGCAGGGATATTTGCAATTGAAACCTGTATTTCCTGGTTGACTGTTTTATAGTGAACATTCAATTTATTGCCTTTAGAATCGAATAGCTGAATATTTGTTGGGATCGATTCTTTTACAAATTTTAGTCTTACAAATTCATTACTTGGATTAGGGTAAAGAACTGGTTCCAGGTCTTTAAGTTCAGCGATAGATGTCACAGTCTGATTTAGATTTTCATTCAAGGCAATTACTAATGCAACATCTTTATCAAATTTTCTTGGTATGTTGAACGCATCCAGTTGCGTTGATAAGTCATTGTCACTATCCGGATGCTGAATTGACATGAAAAGGTACTTATAGTCTGGGGTAAATGTCATTCCTGTAGGTTCGCTACCTATTGGCGCTTGCGCAAAAATCTTCACCTTAGGAGTGCTTTGGGTATGTCCATTTTCAACGATCCATAGATAATTATTGCCTCCATCTTGGGCTACCCACAAGTTGCCTTTTTCATCAAAAACAAGATTATCATTACCAATTCCCCATTGTTCAATTAGAGTAATTTCACCATTACTTATTTCATATGTCGTATCGCCAACATAAGTTTCAAAATTTGAGACAGTTGTTCCCGTTATGGGATCACTATCCTCAAAACGATAAACTTGACCTTCATTTTTTACGGCCAAATAAACCCTACCATCAATTGGGTTTATTTCCACATCCTCAATACCTAAAAATTGTGTGGCACCTAATTCAGCACACTGAATTAATGTGCTATTTTGTTCACTAACTGTAGAATTGTTAAGTATTAACCATTCACCAGAGCCATTTTTCGAACCCTTATAAACAAATAACTTTCCAGCACTTAAGTCTTCTTGGATATCAGCTACAAATTTAAATAAGTAACCTTCAGCATCATCCACACCTTGATATGCAGTTCTTCTATTCGAATGAATTACTAAGTTTTCATGTTTAAAATTTCCAAGGGCCCACAATTTATCACCCCCTTCTAGCCCTCCATTCTGATCAATTACAACTTTTGAGATGGGATCTACTTCAATAGCCCATCCCAGATCATTATAACCATCACCATTCAAATCTTCATCCGTTGTTTCTTCACAGGTCACAATGGTACCCCATGGAGTAACAGTTCCTGAGCAGTTGGCTTCTGTACCTCCTACTGAAGAGAAATCTAAATATTCTGATCTGTCAACAATCCATTCTGTGTTTGATTTTTCTAGGTGAACGTCTAAAATTGTCACTCCTCCTAATTGACTTTCAGAGCTTATCGACAAGTACCCTATCGAGCTACTACGATCTATTGGAACGAATCCGGTAAAGTCACATCTATTTGGCAATGTCCCTCCTTGGCTAAGCGGATCACCCCACTCTATAATATATTGAAAGGAATGAGATTGAGCCAATTTAAAATACGTTTCCTGAGGTCCCGGGAGCAGGGAATTAAATTCACTGATATGCTGTGCATTTACCATTCCAACTTGTGAAATGAATGAAAAAAGTAAATAAACGTATTTCCTTTTCATGGAATCCAATTTATTGCTAACGACCTAGGTATGGAATAGTCTCTAGGCTTAATTAGTATCTACAATCTAGCAGTTTTGCTTATCAGTTTCAAGTAACTCTCTTTGAGACAGGAAATAGATCGATTATTATCTGTTTTTTGGTTAATTAAAATTGGGAACTATTTGATATTCGGATTGAGAAAAATTAAGAGCAGAATTGCAATCTTGACAACTGAGCGATTCTAGTATTTCCCCATTTGTAGGAATGTTTTTTATTCTTTGCTATTCTCACACTCTTCAAGTTTGGTTTCCAATTCGGCTTTTCCTTTTACCAACAAGTTTTCAAGTCCAAGAGAACGATTTCGTTTCATTGGAAGTACGCTTCCTCATTAAACCGACAAATTAGAACTAATCCTAACTTCTGCATGTATAGGTTTAAGTGTAGTTATTCCTATGCAAATGGATATTGAACCACTTCTAGCGCATATAAGTCATCACATTTACTTAAGTAAGGAAGAGATAGCCATTCTTTCTGAGCGAGTCAATTACCGAAACTATTTAAAGGGGCAATTCATTGTTCAGCAAGGAGATGTCTGCAAACACGAAAGTTTTGTTGTGAAAGGATGTCTCAAAACCTTTCATATCGATAGTGAAGGTCAGGAGCACATCATCCGCTTTGCAATAGAAGACTGGTGGACGGCAGACATGGGTAGTTTCATTACACGGACACCCGCAGACTACAATGTGCAATGCATCGAAAATACGGAGGTCATCCAATTCTCCTATGAAGCTCTTGAAGAACTTTACACACTCATCCCACAGCTGGATAGATTTTTCAGAATTATAATACAAAAAGCATTTGTCGCCTCTGAAAAACGAATCATCAGGAATTTTAGTCATCCAGCGAAAGATCGATATGTAACATTCAGGGAGCAATATCCTGAAATTGAACAACGCGTACCTCAGTACATGATTGCCTCGTACCTTGGGATCACCAAGGAATTTCTGAGCAAGATCAGGAATGAACTTGCCAATTCGGATTGAGTAGGCTATTAAACTAGTTTAACCTCTTTTCTTAACATACCTTATTTATTCTCGTCTCGAGCCGTCGGAACTTTGCATTGCATTCAACACAATGTTGTCATTCATCATATAAATAAAGAATAACATGAAAGAGAAAATGTTAATACTTGACGCATCGACGTTCGGCAGTCCGACAAAAGTGATCCTATGGTCGGGATTGGTCGCGGGAGTCCTGGACTCCCTCGCTGGAGTAGTGGTCTATTATATCTACTTCGGTCTGAATCCCATTCAGGTATTGCAATTCATTGCTACTGGCATTTATGGACCGACAGCTATTGATGGAGGAGCTCTGATGACTGTCATTGGGCTGTTTTTCCACTTTTTAATTGCCTATGTTGTGGCAATCCTATATTTCGTTGCTTATCCGAAACTTGCGGTATTACGAGAATATAAAGTCATTGCTGGATTGGTATATGGCTTAGGCGTATGGCTTGTCATGAACCTGTTGGTGATCCCATCAAGCAATGTTCCTGCTAGCCCATTTGATGCCGGACTCGCGGCGGTAGGTATTGTCTGGCACATGGTATTGGTTGGCCTACCCGTCGCCCTTATTACCAGTAGTTACTATAAGAGAAAGATATAGGTAAGTAGGAGTAGAGTTAGAATGAAGAGCAATTAAGACTCGGAAATCTAGGTATTTTCGAGTCTTTTTTTGTCAGGACGAGATCTCAAATTGCAATTGGGTATACGTTACAAACGCTTGCTAGCGGGGGTATCTTCATTATGTAAAGGCTCAAGTTACAAACCCGTGCCAGGCGGGGGGATAACGGTCAATATATAAAACATAGAGACCAGAGGAGCTATGAGTTATATACATTGTTAGCTGTTTGTTTATTTGATCTCATTGAGTAAATCTTTCCATATGGTATCTTTAAATCTCTCTTTAAAAACCCCAAAATGTCCAATTTTTTGTGTGTTATAATCCTTTGGTATTAGGTGTCGGGTTTTCGTTTTAGCATTTGAATATCTTCCTGTCATCCATTCAACGGCTTTCCGGGGAGCGAAATCATCATCATCAATGCTAAAGGCTGCTATTTCTGAGTAATATTTTTCAAAAAAAGTTTCTTTCAGGGACTTATCGCTAAGGAGGTAATCCTTATTCTTTCCCCAT
This sequence comes from Ekhidna sp., assembly GCF_039960695.1. Classification (GTDB taxonomy): domain Bacteria; phylum Bacteroidota; class Bacteroidia; order Cytophagales; family Cyclobacteriaceae; genus Ekhidna. Next base: position 463,136 of record NZ_JBDVKP010000019.1, read on the forward strand.
TTGCTCCACTGATTTGCGACATTTTTAGGAAGATTCTCCATACCACTAATTTTCTTTGATGGTAAGTAACCAAAGAGGTTGGTTAAAAGAGGAAAAAGGATGTGCCAATTGAACCATAATTTTATTCTTCCTACTCCATCCCATAATTTCCAGTAACCGGATTGAGCCGCAACTAAAACAATCTTGTCCATTTTAGTTGAGGACTTGGAAAGTCCTACTAATTGGCCGCCAATACTATGACCTAGCAGAGATTTTTTATAGCCGACAAAATTGTTCAAAGCATAGTCAATAACACTTTCTAAATCTTCAGCTCCCCAACCTTCTGCATCATTAGTCAGTTTTTTTATAGACCCTTTTAGGGAAAGACCTATGCCGTAATAATCAAAGGTGATTACAGTAACATTTTGTGATGAGAGGTACTCGGCGAATTTTTTATAAAATGATTGTTTAACTCCTGTTGCTGAAGCAATTACAAGAACGGTGTTGGGGTCGATACTGTCATATATAGTAGCAGTGATAACACCCACACCCGATTCAATTTCTACTTCTCTCATGTTTTTTTTTCATAACTGCCAATAATTATACAAAACGCAATTTAGAAAAAATGGCTGCGCACATCTTGTAACCTAGTTTAGAGGTCCATCCGATTCATTCGACTTTTAACAAAAAAAGACCATCTCCCGATGGCCTTTCTCCTTATGATTCTATTAGCTTCAACTCATACCAGCTCGGGCATAGGTGTGTAGAAAAACTGCTCAAGGACAACCTTGCCATTTTCTACCTTGTACACACATACCTCATCCATATCAATTGGCTGATCCATTCCTTTCATTGTCACCTTGGATTTCATGGTAATAGAAAAGAAATTTTCTGCTACGATCGGATCTGATATTTCGCTGGAGTGAAATTCAGTTATCATCTCGTTCCATTCTTTACCTTTTTTAGCGATTGCATCAAAGCCTTGCACCGTACCCCATGGAGCACCTTCAGGTTCTTTGCTTACAATATTAGGTGAATAGAGCTTTTGAAATACCTGCTCAAACTTGCCTTCACGGCAAAGTTCCACCAAACGATTTGCTACTTCTTCTGTTGTCATATTTATGTATTAGAGTTGAACATGAGGTAAAGAAATGGGCTAGAGTGACAGCCCTATGTCACTGGTTTATCGAAATATGAAAAAATGTATAGTGGCAGTGGAGGAAATTTCCCGATCTTGGCGAATTCTATGCGTTTTATAATTGGATGTGTTTTTTGTTTAATGCTAACCTCAGGTCATGGCCAGTTATTGGATTTGGCAAAGGCAGAGTACCTATATGTACCGGGTAGCAGTAGCAACTTTGAATATCATCGGCAACAGATCGAAGCAAATATTCCATTTGAAGTAAAAGAAGGAGCATACCTATTTGTGGGGTTCGACTATAGCCGAATATTATTCAGATTTCAGGAAGCTGAGGATTCATACGATAAGACCCATGCAGAAAACTTCCAATCCATAGATCTTAATCTCACGTATACGTTCGAATTGCAAAATAACTGGCGCTTCGGCATTCAGCTGTCACCTTCATTTAATAGCAACTTTCAAAGTGGAATCACTTCAGGTGATTTTTTAGTCAATGGCGTGATGGCATTTATTAAAACCAAAGATGGATCGCTAAGCAAAAAGCGAAATAGACTTATCCTTGGGTTGGCCTACTCTACGACTACCCGATTCCCGATTCCGTTTCCATTCATCAATTATTATCGAAAATTTCATCAGAAATGGTCATATACAATCGGTGCTCCCTATACGAACTTTCAGTTTCATGCTACCGAAAAACATCGCTTCAAGATCCATGCGGAAGGGGAGGCGTTCAACGCACATATTCAGGAGGATCTATTAATAAATGATTTTGGTATTGCGGATAGAATCCGCGTGTTCCTAATCAACGTTGGTTTCCGGTACGAATACAAGATTTCTGAACACATTGAATCCTATTTAGTCTTCTCAAGAACGGTCTTTTCTGATTTACAATTGAGACAGGGGAAAGATGTTGTATTCCAACCATCACTCGATAATGCCTTGCTCTTGCGGATAGGTATCAGATGCAAAATTTAGTTCCGCCAGAAGGTAGATAGAAAGGCTCGCCAAAACTGTGGACGATTCAGTGAAAACATGACGCGTATATCTTCCGCAAACGAACTCTCTTCGTCTAAAAATCTAAATACAGATTGAATGGGAGGCTTCGTGTAAAGTCGCGTAAAAATATCCTCTCCAAGATCATTTCTTGAAGCTAGTACATTTAGGAAAATGGAGTCGTAAGTCCTGAAACGAGAGTTGGCAACTCCTTTTTCCGGCCGGTTTCCCTTCTTTATGTTTTCCACCATCATGGTCGAATATCTATCAGCATTTTTAAATGAATAGCCGGAAGACGGCCTGACCCAACCACCAGCCGTCCCAATCTTAGTGATGTACTTTGAGTGATGTTTATGAAACGGATAATCTGACATAGGTATCAGGCCTTGCTCCACTTCTTTGACTTGGTAGTTATTTGTTTCTAAGTATTTGCTAATGTATTCTTTGAGATATTCATCGTAAGTGTCATCGGCCAGTAATCGATCGTTGAAAAGTGTGAATTCAACCAACGCGGTGTTTGGTGTGAGGGGCAATACATAAGTAAAGCTGGTGCTGTCCTTCCACTTGAGCCGATAGTCCATCATGGTAAATGTTTCCAGATCGAATATTGGACTTTCGGTTTCGATAAACCAACCCTTGAAATGCTGAACGAGTGAATGGAATTTATCTTTCTTTTCATTAAATTCTTCAGGGATGCGGCTGTCAAAAATGTGATTGGCACTGTAGGATCCCTCTGTTCCAGTCATTTGCTTTTCGTCGATGATTTTGACTTCATCTTTAATCCAAACGACATTATTAGCCTTGGCAATCTCAGCTTTTGCATATGCGTAGAAATCGGCGGAACGAACCATTTTATACCGATAAGGTGACAGACTGAATGAAATTGCTTCCTGCTTATTGAAAAATAATCCATTGCCCCATGTCTGAATGGCCAATTGATCCCACAATGATTCTTTTGCTTCCCAAAAACACCAGGTTCTGTCGTTGGCAACCTTATCGTCTTTGTCTAAAAGTAGAATGCTTTTTTCTTTAAAGAAGTCATCATTGATCATCTTCAAAGCGAGCTGGAGCCCGGCAGCGCCAGCACCTACAATAGCATAATCATATGAGGTCTGATTCATCTTGCCCTAAATATAAATAGCCCTGCCTTCGCAGAGCTATTCCCACCAACATTCACTACCTAATTTTCCTAGGCTAATGTGTTAATTCTGAGCATTGATATCCAAACCTTTCCAATATGACAGCAATGTTTTCACATGTAAGAATGGACGATTCTATTTTCAACACATGCTCCCAATCGTCTAGGTCCACTGTCCAGCGTTGTATGTATTTAATCTGGCTGAACACCTGATTGATTTTTTCAACATCATTTTTGGTTTTGATATTGCTTTTTAAAATCAAAACATTAAGATCTTTTTTAGGTCTGGTGAGTATTTTCATAATGTTTAAAATTGAATACGATACATCACATCAGGAAAAAATCCAATTTGCTCAACTACGTTGATTTGATCGGTAACCTGATTGTATCTTCTGACAAATTCATTTTTTCTATTTGTAAGGTTCTGGAAGTCCACAAAGAATTGATGAGACACCTTCTTCCGATTTAGCCTCACCCCAAATTTTGCGTCCCATCTAAAATATTGACCATATCGTTCGCTAAAAGCGATCTGATCTTGGCGTACTTCTCTTCCAGAATTATTTCGAGTTGCATCTATGTCTAAAGGAGTATATGGGCGACCGCCAGATGTAGTCACCTTAGTGTCGAATGTCCACGCATTTTGATCGTTTGGTCCAAACTTCCATTCTTTGCCAAAGAGCACATTTAAAACATAGTTGTTATTAAACACTGTATTGCGTTGAATTCCATCGCTTCCCTCATATTGGGATTCAAATAGAGAGGTCGTTAAAAGCATGTAATAGTTCCGACTAAAAAATTTCTCGAGTGTGATTTCAGTGCCATAGTTAAATCCCGAACCTTCGCTGACCAATGAACCTTTCTCTTCGAAGATGAAATCATTGCCTTCATTGAGGACTGAATAGCTGGAAGATGTTTGCTCCACAGGAACATCATAAATGCTTTGATAGTAGACCTCCGTTTTTAATCTCCAGTCAATGCCCAGATTTCGATCCATGCCCAATACAAAATGATGTGCCTTAATGAACTCAAGGTTCTGATTTGTTCGTGCGGTGTTTCCCGGACTTACTTCTTCTTGATAGAATACTACCGGAGATGGAACCGCTTGGCCGTGAAGTCCGTAGGCAAGACTCCAGCGCTGAACAGGTGTTTGTTGCCAGCTAATAGCTGCTCTAGGTTCCAGAATAAACGCATCCATGAATTCATGGTATTGGCTGTGAAGACCAAAGGTCGTAGATAGGTCATCTGTGATTTTATATTCAGCTTGTCCAAATACTTGAAGTAAATGATAGGTTTCGTCAACCTCGGTATTAATGAGAAAGTAATCAGGGATTCCATCATTATTATCATCAGGGATAGTGACACGAGCATCTCTATCCTCGGAAAACAAATCGAGAGCATATGTTTCGTTAAGGAATCCAGCTCGCATACTCCATCTTGCATTGAATTTAGTATTGAGTGTGGACGTAATCGTATATCTATTTTCCCTGTTTCTAACATTAGTAGCTCGATACTTTCCAATGAATTGATTGTTTTCATCTAACATGCGATTGTCTTGTAGGTATTCATTGTAGTTGGTCGATGCTCCAAAAGAGGTTTTGAGATATGTCTTTTGTCCCATGCGTATGGTATGAGCTAAGCCAATAAGCCCTAACTCATTTTGGACAAAAGCATCTTGCTCAGGATCAGCAAATAGATCTGTATCATCTATGTCTTCACCTAAAAAGTCAATGCTGCTTTTTCCTCCCAAACCAAAGATTTCAAACCTCCCAATTTTAGTTTCACCCAAATTTACTTTGAACGAAATATCTTGATAAAAGGGGATTGCTGAAGTTCCGGTTGCCGCAAGGCTTGCAATTCCATAGCGATAGGATGTCACAAAAGATGAGTTGTTTTTCTTGCTTATAGGACCTTCAGCCATAAATTCTAACCCACTAAATGCTGAAAGTTGCCCTGTAAATTCATACTTATCTGTATTTCCATTCCGGAAAAAAACATCAAAAACAGCCGAATTAGCATTTCCGTATTCTGCTGGGAAAGCCCCGGTTAGGAAATCGGATGTTCGTAATAGGTTGGTGTTTAATGCATTTACAGGTCCACCTGTGGTTCCTTGAGTGGCAAAGTGATTGGTGGTGGCAATTGGAATCCCTTCAATTCGCCAAAGCAATCCTATCGGCGAGTTTCCTCTCACCACAATGTCGTTTCGTGCATCGTTAGTAGCATTTACTCCAGCAAATGATGTGGCTAGTTTTGCCACGTCATTTCTTCCACCGGAAAAACGAGTGACTTCTTCCAAACTAAATGTACGTGCACTTACCTTGGCTAGATCATTTATAGGAAGATCTTTGTCAGCAGCGGCAGTAATTACTACTTCATCGAGCTTTTCAACGGATTCTTCAAGCAGGACACGCAGGATGACTTCCTTTCCTGAGGTTACTAATATGTTGGGTAATGAAATGCTCTTGTAGCCAATGTAGGTGACTGCAAAAGTCTGTCTGCCAACAGGGATTTTTTCTATTCTAAATTCTCCATTAACATCCGCAATGGCACCTTGTATAGGATCGGACCCAACCAGCTGTATCGTTGCTCCAATCAATGGATATTCAGCTTGAGCATCAAGAATAATTCCTTTGACAGTTTGATCTTGAGCAATACTTGCTATTGACACAAGAATTCCCAGAATTGTAATAATAGCTTTCGAATTTTTCATCGTTTTGAATGTTGATTTTCGATGCTAACCTATTGGTGGAGATCTTGGAAAGAAACGAGTTTCATAATCAGACGCTTGATTACGAGGTTGAAGCGCGATTTTTTGTGATTGAACCTACAATTGGGCCAGTTAAACTGCGCCTGCTGTTTCATGAATGGATAATGCTGTTTCACCGCTCATTTTCCCAGCTTCACTCGGATTTGATCAAAATTTCTGGAATGCCATTACTTATCTTTAATGCGTAATGAAATTGCGAGAAGTACATATTCGATGGGTCGGAATCTTTTTAGTAGCCGCATTGTCTACTTTCAATGATGGAGATGACCATATGATTGATAAACCTCTTTGGTTTCATTATTTTGTATCCTTTTGTTTTACGACACTTTATTGGAATGGTGCTTGTGCCGTCATATTCTTTTTAAGAAAGAAATTTCCAGAAATCAGTAAAACAAAACGCAGAGTTTTATGGTCAGGTCTTTTTATTGGTATCTGGATGACTGTCGGAGGTATCCCATTGAAAATCATCTTCAACGTTGTTGAATTGAAGGAATTGTTGTCAATAAATGAACACCTTCGGTACCTTCCTTTCAACTTTATAATTGCGACTGTAGTTACGCTTTCGTATGAGGCCTTTTATTTCTTTGATAAATGGAAGGAGCAATTTACGCTGAATCAACAGCTGAAAAATCAACAAATTCGTACACAATATGAGGTGCTGCAAAACCAGATGAGTCCTCATTTTCTATTTAATAGCCTGAATACGCTGACCACCATTATTCCTGAGAATGCCGAAGCTGCAGTTTCATTTACAGAGCGGCTTTCAGAAGTATATCGCTACATTCTTCAAAATAAAGACAGAGAGTTGGTGAGCCTTCAAGAAGAGATTGATTTCGTAAAGTCATACCTTTTCTTATTGCGCATGCGATATCCTGATAACCTGACAGTTAGCTTTAATATTGAAAAGTCATACCTTAATTTGACCATTCCGCCATTAACGCTCCAAATGCTGGCAGAGAATGCGATTAAGCATAATGTAGTTTCTAAAGCTAAGCCGCTGCACATCGATATTTATATCGAAAATGGCAAATCTGTGATTGTGAAGAATAATTTGCAGCGCAAAGAGTCATTAGAAAAGTCAACGAAAACCGGGCTTGATAATATCCGTAAGAGGTACAACATTTTAGGTAAAAAAGAAATTGATGTCATTACGAGCACATCCAATTTTATGGTTGCAGTACCGCTCATCGATTTACTTGAAGAAAGCGATTTAAATTTCAGCTAATATGAAAGTGTTGATTGTAGAAGATGAAGCTCCTGCATTTAGAAGACTGGAAAAGATTCTACTGGAGATCGATCCTACCATCGAAATTGTAGAGGTATTAGATAGTGTAGAGGAAACAGTGAAGTGGATGAATAATCACGAATGCCCTGATCTGGCGTTGCTAGACATTCAAATTAGCGATGGCATCAGCTTTCAGATTTTTGATCAAATCGAAATCAAATGCCCAGTGATTTTTACTACTGCTTTTGATGAGTATTTGCTAAAGGCATTTAAGGTAAATAGCATCGATTATTTATTGAAGCCAATAAAGAAAGAAGACTTGGAGCAATCTCTTCGGAAATACCGCAGCCTGAAGGCCAACTTTAGCCAAAATGGAATAAATATGGCGGCATTACTGAACCAGATCAATTTGACTGAGGTAAAATACAAATCACGTTTTCTTGTAAAGCAGGGCGATAAAATGTTATCCATTCGTTCTGAGGATATAGTTTGCTTCCAAAGCAAACACGGTGTTGTACATATCAATACGAAAAATGAAAAAACCTATTTATCAGATTTTACACTAGATGTACTCTCGAGTCAACTCGATCCACGACTCTTTTATCGGGCCAACCGCCAGTTTATAGTCAATGCTGACTACATCACTACTGTGCACAAACACTTTAAAGGTAAGCTCATGATAGAGATGAGCCATTTCTCGGATGAACAAATTTTAGTTAGTAGTGAAAAGGCTACTACATTGAAGCAGTGGCTTGATCAATAAGTACCATTGCTTTTTTTAGAGTTTATTAATTCCATCGAAAGCTTCGGGCCTGGGACATAAAACGTGACTATCCGAGCTGGTTTTTCCTTAGTAATCCATATTCGATTTTGCGGCATTTTTCCATCTGTCATCAGATGAATGACTTTGCAGTCAAAAGTTCCAGCCGGTGTGGTTACCGTTTCGTCTTTTACATAATAAAGAGATGCGTTTGAGACAGTCATGCTTGTAGGAATCAATGCCTTAAACTTGATGGTGTCTTCAGTCTTGTAGTCAAGCGTTTGCATGAGCATATACAGCTCGCTTCGAATAACATCATAAGTGTATAAAGAATCTACCGGATAGTCGCTAATAGTTGTGTCTCTGGTTACTCTATAAAGGCCATTTACTTGGTTTTCGCTTGCTATAATATCCACGTTTAACTTGGTGCTATTTATCTGCATGCCGATGGACACCTCTTCCAGTTTGAATGTTCCAGTATCAAATATAAATTCTGCTTCTTCATATACGCTCCCGTCATCAAATGATGACGTATCTCTTGATATGAGCTTTCCATTTTCAAAGTATGTTCCAAAGATCATTGAACCGATCTTGGCCTTTGTGGAATCAAACATGTAATACGTATTGATCTCTGGCTGAATGCTCGCAAGATCTACTGAGAGTCCAAGCCATTTTTTTTCAGATACATTCTCGTTTCCAGACGGTTGACAAGCAAGGAGTAGGGTAAGAGCGATTAAGAAACAGTTTTTCATGGTTAGGTATTTATTCATAGACACTTGTCCAAAACTAATCCCATTCCGTTGGAGTAACTGTATGGCCGCCTATCTAAAATGGGCTGCTAACTATCGAGCCAATCTTTGAAAGAACGCACTTTTTCACGACTTACAATAATATTTTCTTTGTATTCCGGCTTTACTGATAGTAAAAGACGATTGTTGAAATAACTGTCTATCGAAACAATATTTTTATCGCATATCAGCATATATCTGTTCACTCTGAAGAAACAAGAAGGATCAATCAGCTCTTCTATTTCATCCAATGAATGATCTACTATCATCGACTCTTCATGGTTGGTTTTGAGATATGTGGTGCTCGATTCACTGTAGAAGTATGCAATATCCTGAACAGGAATAGACGCATATTTAAGCCCTGTTTTCACTAAAAATTTTTGCTTATAGGCTGAACTAAGTTGTGATTTGAGATTTCCGATTACATCAGATAAGTCTCCTTGTACGCGTACTTTTTTCAGTTTCTCAATTGCCAGGACTAGCTTATCTGATTGTACAGGCTTAAGTAAGTAGTCTACACTATTGTATTTGAATGCCTCCAATACATACTTATCAAAAGCTGTCGTGAAAATCACATGAGGGAAGGTTTCTAATGATTCTAAAACATCAAAACCAGTCCCATCTCCAAGTTGAATGTCTAGAAAAAGAAGCTCAGGGCATTCATTTTCATTGATCCATTGTCTGGCGGATTTCACAGAGTAGCAAGTATTAAGGATATTGATGGAAGTGTGCTCGTTGACTAATTTTAATAATCGATCAGCGGTAAGTTTTTCGTCCTCTATAATGAGTGCTTTCATGTAAGTGATAGCGGTAATCTTACCTTAAATGTTTCTTCATTGTCCGTAATTTCCAAGGCCTTACCAACAGAAAGAAGCAGCCTGCTTGATAGATTTTTTAGTCCAATTTTAGTGCTGGATGATAAATTCTCTTTTTTTCTTATTTCGTTTTCTACCACAATCGCCTTGTTTCCTTCATTCTTTATGGAAATATGAAGAGGATCATCAATGGAAAAAGCATTATGCTTTACGGCATTTTCAACAAGTATTTGAATGGACATTGGAGGAACAGACAGATTTAACTTATCCAGTGAAATATCCTTTTCCACGACAATTGCTGATTGGTGTCTCATTTGAAGCAGAAACACATAATTATCTAAGAAGTCTAATTCTTCCTGTAGACTAACAACACTTTTTTCATCATTCTCAAGAATATACCGATAGATGTCTGAAAGTTTGGCAATGAATTCAATAGCTATTTTCGAATCTTTTTCGACTAGTGAGCTAAGCACACTGAAACTATTAAAAAGAAAATGTGGGTTTACCTGGTTTTTGAGACCTTCATATTTGGCTGCTACAAGTTCTTTTTGAATTTGTTCCTTCTCTCGGGCCGTTCTCACCGCATAGGAGATGTAGAGTTTGAAGATCTCATATAGGATGATGATTTGGGACAATACGAAGCCTTGTGCACTTACAATTTGAAACTTCTGTAGTGTAGGTACATAATCTGGATAGCATAATGGCTCAATATAGTAGTGATTTATATAAGAAAATAAGAGTACAAAAGGCAGCACTATAAGTACTGCCTTTATTGTTATCTTATAAAGATCACTATTGGATCTGATTCCACTTTTTTTATAGAAGAAAGAGATACTCCAAGCTGCAACTTCCCAGCATATTAATACGACAGAGATGGTGTAGGTCAGGCTGATTAAATTTAGGAGGCTCCATTCAAGGATCGTATGTTCTCCAGCATCCGTCAGCCTGAAAAAGAGAAATATCAGAAAGCTTATAGAAAGCCTAAATAGGTACTTCTTCATTCCTTAAAATTACTCTCCATCTTCCGAAGCAACAGCTTTGCTTGCAAGAACATTAAAAGAAAGTGTAGTGCCAGTTACCTTTTGTGTGCCATTGCTTCTTGATGAAACGATCACAGTGTATTGACCTACGGCCACTTTATTAGCAGCTACGGTAACTAAAAAATGATCTTGGTTTTCTGCATCCTGCGCTATCTCAAACGTAAGGCCAGAGCTACTATTGAGTGTAGGTGCAAGAAATTTGGCTTTTTTAGCAGTTTTTGCGCGAACGATCCATAGGTCAAAAGAAGTATTGCTGTCTGCATCTATGTTGATCACATACTCCTGGGCATAAATTTTAGCTCCTTTTTTTGGAGCATCAAAGCTTTGAGCCATGGCTAATGAAGCAACGAAAACCAGAATAGACAGTAGAGCGAAGTGCTTTTTCATAGTAGTATATTTTTCGGTTTTGATATACAAATGACACGTGGTTTCACGTGCTTCTTACTATGAAATAGGCTGGATTGAATTAAAATCTATTGAATTGTCTGTTTTAGGGATTGAACTGTAAATCAGTTTTTCTTTAACGTTGATAGTAAATTTTTAATTTCTGCATCAAGCGAAACAGCGGAGTATTTTTCCAACGCTTCTATCATATAATCTGGAACATCTTCTCCATTTTCAAGTCTGGAGGTTATGTCAAACAAAAGTTGTGAGAAATTGATGATGGCTTTAGTGTCGGCTTCAATCGCTGGGTCGATTGCTTGTGGTTCACATCGATTATTATAAAAATCTATGATTTCGTCAATATCGGAATACCCAAGTTCTCTTCCCTTTATTTTTAATGTAAGTATTACACAATCGTCGAGGAAATCAGCTACACTTCCGCGAAAACCAATACTACTCACCACCAGGGCATTGTTGTTTTTGTAAAGAACTCTTTCAGTATACTGAGTATTATTTTCAAGTCTCACTGCATAAAAGCTCAAATCACCTTTTGCCAATACTTTAGCAATGGTTTTTCTTTTGTTATAATTTATTGGTTCATACACTTCATTATCTATCATGATCGATTTTAGTTTGAAGGCTTTATGCATCTCTCTACCGGCGTTGGTTTTGATCTTTACCTCATCATAGTACATTCCTTGAGTGATCTTTATTTCTCCAACAGTTGAGTCTCCATCAAGTGTTATCAGGTAGCCTTCTTGACCTTCCACAAAGTATGTTAAGCTGATTAATAAGAGAGATAATACGTGCTTCATAAGATAAATTTTGGTGAAGATATTACATAATTAATCATTCCTCTGAGTGTATTTAATATACAAAACATGAAAAAATTAAACCTTTTGATTTGAGTGCCGTTTTGATTTTTTATACATTTAATGAATTAATCAGATTTTGTAGAAAATGAAAGGAACTAATCTTGGTGAGTTTGAGGAAATAGTATTACTCACAATTGCCTCACTTATGTCGGAAGCATACAGTGTAAATATTGTAGATGAAATCGCTTCTATAACCGGAAGAAAAACCAAATTGGGTGTGGTGCACGCAGTGCTCAACCGTTTGGAAAAAAAAGGATTTATAACCTCTGAGCTGGGAGAACCTACTAAAGAGCGAGGAGGTAGAAGGAAACGATTTTTTCACATTTCGCACGCTGGCAAGGTAGCATTAATGAAAGCCAAGGAACAACGGGACAGACTCTGGAGTAATATCCCAGAATTAGTTTTTCAAGGCATCCGATGAGTAAGAACCGAGAAATACCGCCTCGTTGGATGAATTGGCTGCTGGAGCTTTATTGTTCTAAAGACTTATTGGAAGATCTGCAAGGAGATCTGCATGAATACTATGCTAGAAACATAAAAAAGAGTCGATTCAAAGCCAATCTTATATTCTTACTAGACGTGATCAAGTTCTGCCGACTCTACACGATCCGAAAACCCAAAATACTAGGACAAATGACTATTTTTAATCTACTAGGTAATTACTTCAAGACTTCAACCAGAAGTCTCGCACGAAACAAACTATTCTCTTCTATCAATATCCTTGGGCTTGCCATATCGATGTCCATCGGTATTTTGATGATAACCTATATAAGTGAGCTTTTAAGCTTTGATACTTTTCATGAAAAAGGAGAGCGAATTTATCGAGTACAATCTGCATATAAGAGTGTGTCATCACCTACGTCATCCGATTTTGCTTCAACTTCAGTTTTTATTGGAAAAAAACTAAAAGAAGAATACTCCGGTTTTGAGAAGGTCTTATTGATGCGACGAAACTTCCGTGCAGACATAAGCAAAGGTGAAAACACGATTCCCGTTAGAGGACATTATGCTTCACGGGAATTTTTTGATGTTTTCTCATTTGAACTTACAGCAGGTAACCCATCGACTGCTTTGTCTGAACCAAATTCGATAGTGTTAACCGAAAAAACTGCAGAAAAGCTATTTAAAGATAAGCAGGCAATAGGGCAGGTGGTGGTTTCAGGTGAAGAATCATATACAGTGACTGGAGTAGTCGCTAATCTTCCAACCAATTCACACATCCAGTTTGAAGCTTTGATGTCTTTTATCACGCTTGAGAATAGATATTCAGCTAGTGAAACGACTACTTTTTATGATTGGCGAAGCATATGGATGAACTATGTGTATCTCCTTCTCCCGGAGAATGCTGACCCGGATTTAATAAACGGATATCTACGAGATATTGCTGTCACAGAAAATGCAAAAACTGATAGATATCAGATTAATCATCGAGTTGAAAGCCTGGCAAATCTCGTCCCTAGCCAGGAGCTATCTAACCAAATTGGACCAAGCATGAGTTGGAAAGGCATCTATCAGTTGGTTTTCCTTACCCTTTTTGTAATTGTATCGGCATGTTTTAATTACACTAATCTTTCTATAGCAAGATCGCTAAGAAGAGCAAAAGAAGTAGGAGTTCGAAAAGTTGTAGGAGCTGGGAGAAATCAAATATTTACTCAATTTGTGTTTGAAGCAATTATTGTCTCATTGATTTCGGTGATAATGTCATTTGGATTATTCTCTCTTATAAAACCCTTCTTTCTGGAAATAGTCATTGATAACAATGATCTGATTACCATGGATTTTCAATGGATTCATGCATTGTACTTCGTGGCTTTTGCTTTATTTATTGGAATTGTTGCGGGCATCTTACCGTCAATTGTCTTAGCAAGACTCAAAGCGATATCTATTTTTAGAGATGCCTCCTCAGTTAAGTTAATGAAGGGGCTAAGTCTAAGAAAAATTCTGATTGTCCTCCAATTTACAACTTCCATTTTTCTAATTATTGGATCTACCATAGCCTATAGACAATACAAGTTTGCACTAAACTTTGACATGGGATTCACTACCGAGAATGTGCTTAATGTGGCGCTTCAGGAGAATGATTCTCAATTGTTGATTCCTGAGATAGAAAAGCTGCCAGAGGTAAGTAAAATATCGAGATCAGGAATGATACCCAATACGGGTGAGGTTTGGAGCGAAGAAATCAAATATAAGGACCCGCTTGACTCAGCCGATGTGTTTGTAAACTATGTAGATAAAAATTATTTTTCCACGCACGAATTCACTTTTCTAGCCGGAGGTTCTTTTCCATACGATCAAGAGGAGGGAGTTGCAAAGTTTGTTGTTGTGGATGAATTACTACTCAAAAGATTCCATTTTGAAGATCCACAAAGTGCTATTGGCGAGGTAATAACAGTGGATAGAAGACTTGAAGATTTGAAGCTCGAAATAATTGGAGTGGTAAGTGAATTTCAATATGCTAAAATCCATAGTGAATCAGAACCAGTAGCGTTGATTCAAGGGACACCAGTTGATTATATGCACCTTAACCTTGTTGTCAAAACAGACGATGTAGTAGCGTTTATGAATAAACTTGAAGAAATCTGGTCAGATGTCGATCGCATCCACCCTTTTGAGGCTAGATTTTACAATGAACTTATCCAGGAGGCATATAATGATCAAGCAATTTTGTTTAAGATTTTTGGTTTTTTAGCTTTTCTAGCTATATCTATTGCTACAATGGGACTGCTTGGAATGGCTGTATTCACAACTGAAACCAGACAGAAAGAAATAAGCGTTAGAAAGGTTCTTGGTGCCAGTAAAAAGAACTTAATGTTTATTCTGTCAAAAGGATTTATTGTAATGCTGTTAATTTCAGCCGCTATCGCGATGCCACTTAGCTACCTTTTCTTTAACGAGATGGTAATGGCAGATTTTGTGAATCGAATAATTATAGGCCCGATCGAGCTATTATCTGGCGTATTTATTGTGTTCACTATCGGAATTTTAACCATTGGATGGCAGACCGGTAGGGCAGCAAGAGCTAACCCAGCAGATATGCTTAGGGATGAATAGTTTGGACTGATCTTGCTATTTTTCTGTTATGAACAGAAAGGAAGCGAAGGAAATTCTTACCTCGATGACCGAAGGTGACAGCCTGCTAAGACACGCACGCACGGTCGAGTTAGTGATGGAAGCCTATGCGCCTAAATTCGGAGAAGATCCCGAAGAATGGGCGATCACTGGAATGCTTCATGATGCAGATTATGAAAAATATCCGGAAGAGCATCCTAATCGGATTGTAGCCATACTGAGGGACAAAGACGAAGAAAAGATCGCTCACGCTATCTCAGCACACTACACCAAATGGAATGTGTCTTATGAAAACAAACTAGACAAAGCCCTTTTGGCATGTGATGAATTAACAGGATTTATAGTTGCCTGTTCCCAGGTAAGACCGGAAGGAATTTCCACATTGACAGCCAAGTCAGTGAAGAAGAAACTAAAGCAAGCCAGTTTTGCAGCTAAAGTAGAGCGCGATGAAATATCAAAAGGAGTAGAAATGCTAGGCGTAGATATGACGGAACATATTAACTTTATCATAGATGTTTTGAAAAAGAATAAGCAAGAACTTCATATTTAGATATTCATATTATGAAAAAGAAACTACTCATTGGCTTTGGAATACTTGTAGTATTGATAATTGCGTTTTTGGTCTATGCGAACAATCGCAACCGGACGCTGAGCCCTCCAGGAGAAACAAGTGCTCAGGGAAATGGAATAACAGTAAACGTGAGTTATTCTCGTCCATCTGTGCGTGATCGAATGATTTTTGGAGAAGAAGAAGAAGGCGCATTGCAGCCATATGGAGTTTATTGGCGATTAGGAGCGAATGAGCCAACCATAATGGAAATTTCCGAAGACTTTATGTTTGGAGAAACAGCTTTTCCAGCAGGAAAGTACGTGATTTATGCTTTTCCTCGAAAAGGTGAAATGGAAATCAGATTGAATTCAGATTTACGGTTTTGGGGATATACTGAACCTGATTACTCACAAGATCTAGCTACCGTAGTAGTTCCTATATCACGGACTGAGCACGTCGAGCAGTTTACAATTGAAGCTGTGGAAGCTTCTAATGGAGTGAATGTAGTTTTTACCTGGGGGAACTATATGTGGGAACTAGCGCTTGAAAGACAATAAAAGGGAGAAATTATAAGATTTCAGCCATCACCTTTTCCACCAGGTTATCACACTTACTGAATCCAAATTCGAATAGTGTTGTAGCCTGTGATTGATCATATAGGTTTTCCTTGATCATGGTTTTTGCGCGATGGATTCGCACCTTCACATTCGAAATTGATAAATCAAGACAGTCGCTGATTTCAGCAATTGACATTCCTTCAATTTCTTTCATGATGTATGCACTTCTATATTTCCGATCTAGCTGTCCAATTGCCGCCTCCAGCATTTGCTTTGCCTCCATTTGAATGAGTTTATTTTCAGGTGTATGACTTTTGTCTTTGATGTCTACTGACCGCTCCTTTTCCGAAGCTAAATAAACAGTTTGCTTAGTCTTCTTCAGAGTATATAGTGCTTTGTTGATGCCAATTCGTATGAGCCAAGTAGAAAATGCTGAATCCAGACGGTATTGCCATAACTTTTCGTAAGCAGTCATGTAGGTATCCTGCATGACGTCTTCAATGTCTGTGTGATCCGGCAGATAACCACGTAGTACACGATATAGTTTTTGATTATTACGCCTTAGCAAGATTTCATACAGGCCCTTTTCTCCCGCAAGAACTTTTTGAACGATTTCTTTTTCTGAAAGCTTGTTGTTCTTCGTTTCGGTAATTGGAATCATGTTCATGAATAATCATTTTAAACATTAGATCACTGTTCCAGATGAAAGTTACAACTAGTGTAACCTTTTTCCATTTTTCTTATCCAACCTCAAAAACTAACAAACAGAAAATGGAAACAACAGTAAAGAATGTATTCAACCTGCTTAAGTACGCATACGGAATAATTCCAATTGTGGCTGGAGCAGATAAATTCACGAACATCCTGACCGATTGGGGACAGTACCTCACTGAGGGAATGATTCCCATAGACGCTGGAGTATTTATGATGATCGTGGGTGTAGTAGAAATCGTTGCAGGTATTCTCGTTCTTACGAAAACCAAAATTGGAGCATTAATCGTTGCGCTATGGCTGACGCTTATCGCTTTGACATTAATTGTAAGTTGGAGCTACGTGGATGTGGCAGTCAGAGATTTAATGATGGCCTTGGGAGCCTTTGTACTCTACAAGCTTTCAGATCATGTTTAAAGAAATTGCGGGCAGACACCCTGCCCGCATTCTTAAAGACTTTGTTCTAGCCTGTCCCAGATTTGATCCAGCCAATCTTCATGTTCTGGTTTCATCAGTGAAGACCTCAAACAAATCAGGTACTCTGTATTTATTTCGAAATCGACATCTTCAAATTTTGCAGTTGGGTATTTATATAGAGACAAGTAAAGGTGATTTTTTTCGGCTCTTTTGAAAAAAGACTGTGCTTTTTCACTCATTTCATTTGTGCTTGCCCCTTTAAGAGTCCAGGCCACAATATCCGTTTCTGGCGCCACAATAGGTAAAAAATGATCGCTACTCAACAACTTTTTATAGAGCTTGATGGCAGCATTTCTGGATTTTTGAAGATCCTTTGAAAACTCACCTTTAGGTATAGGGGGAAGTAATTGATGTGTTGCCCAAAGTCCTACAGCAGACGCTCCGGCACGAGAGCATTCAAGACTAATTTCTCCCAAATGAATTTCATCTGAAGTAAAGTAGGTGTAAGGTGAATCGTGGATATAGTATTTAGCTACTTCGGAATTTTGAAAAAGTACGCATCCACATCCATACGGTTGAAGACCTTGTTTGTGTGGATCTATGACAAGACTATCTACTTGATCTAACAAGGCATACTTTTGAATTGTCTCTAAGGCTAGGTTTTCAACCAATCTAAAATACCCACCATAAGCAGCATCTGCATGAATTCTAAACGGATACTTTTCCTGTAGCTCGAGTACTTCTTTTAAAGGATCGACTGCTCCGAGCCCGGTTGTCCCCATGGTGCAAACTACGGTTCCAACATTCCCTAGCTTTAACTTTTCTTCAAGGGCTTCCAGATCAAGTCTTCCTTGTTGATCTGTAGCTACCTTATCAAAATTTAACTTGAGCACTTCGGATATACGCTCATGCGTATAATGCGCCTGATCCGAAGCGATAATTGCCTTATCTGGATGAATGTTGCCAGCTACCCACAATGCTTCTAGATTGGCCATAGTACCACCACTAGTCAAATGACCAAGATGCTTTTTCCATCCAAACATGCTTGCTAAATCTGCTACTACTTCTTTCTCCATCGGAGAGCTGGCTTTGCTGCCATCCATTGCATGATTGTTTGGATTGACCCACATGGCAAGCATGTACGCAGCTTTTGCTATTGGGTGTGGAGGCTTGAGCATTTGCCCGGCAAATAGTGGATGGAAATAGGGATAGTTATCCTGCATTTTCTCCGCAGTTTTCAAGATCACCTCCTCCATTGTTTTGGTATCCAACGATTGATTTACATCCGGTAAGTCAAAACCGGATTCCAGTCTTTGCAATGCTTTGGTGAGTAGTGTTATTGATTCTCTTTCTAGTTTCATTCTTCAATCCATTCTATTTTTTCTTCAATGGGTTTCTTTGCTATGATACGTTCTGTTGATCCACAGTAGCCAATATAGAAAAAACCTATACACGATTCATTCTGAGCTAATTTTATATGCTCACCGAGAAATTTGCAAAGAGGAGGACTACTCCAGTATCCACCCAATTCATATTGCTCAAGAGCTAGCCAAATGTTTTGTACAGCACATGCCACCGATGCGATTTCTTCCCACTCAGGAACTCTTTCTGCCGGATCACGGTGAAGAATGATGGCTAGAACAGCGCCTGCTTTTTGTGGGTTAACTTTGATTTTTTCAAATTTAGCGGTTGTAAAATCTGGCGTAATTTCTTCGTATTTTTTTGCTAAAAATTCACCAAGTCTTTTTTTTCCGTTTCCAGTAAAAATCCTGAATCGCCAGGGTTCCGTAAGTTTATGAGTAGGAGCATGATTGGCATTTATCATCAACTCAGCCAGTATTTCTTTTGGGATAGGCTTATTGATATATTGCATTGGATAGACAGACCGTCTCTTCCTGATTGTCTCGTTTATTAAACTCACTTTTTTCTAGTTTAAGAATGGCTAAATCTAAAAACATATTAATCACCGGAGCATCCACCGGAATTGGATATGATCTGGCAAAGGTATTTGTTGAGAACGGTTATACCGTATATGGCAGTGTAAGAAAGCAAGCTGATGCAGATAGGCTTTCCCAGGAGCTTGGAGAAAAGTTTAATGCCGTCTTATTTGATGTCACAGATCATGCAGCAGTAGATAATGAGGCTGAGAAGATGTATGAAAAGATTGGGAGAGAAGGGCTTGGTGGTTTAATCAACAATGCGGGAATAGCCATTGGTGGACCAATGTTGGATCTTTCCCTAGATGATTACAGACAGCAATTTGAAGTCAATGTGATTGGATTGATTAAGGTAACCAAAGCTTTTTTACCACTGTTAGGTGCTAGGAGTGATCACCATTCAGAACCAGGCCGTATTGTGCAAATATCATCTGTTGCGGGTAAAATAGGCATGCCTTTCATGTCTCCATATGTTGGGTCAAAGCACGCTGTGGAAGGATTATCAGAGAGCCTCCGTAGAGAATTGCAATTATTCGGAATCAAGGTGATTGTCATCGGTCCGGGCCCGATTAAAACACCCATTTGGAATAAAGGAGTATCTGAAGAAGCAAATACCAGATTCAAAGATTCTTTTTATGAAGAATCCATCAATATTTTTCAAAACTCTTTTGTCAAGGATGCGATTAAGAATGGATGGACATCAGAGAAGGCGGCAAGGATCATCTTTGGAGCTTTTGAAGAAAAAAACCCAAAAGCTAGATATGCTCTCGTACCACAGCGTTTTAAAAACTGGATACTGCCCAGATTGCTTCCAAGTAAAGCTTTAGATAAATTCGTACGTAAGAATTTGAAGCTAAGACCCAAAAAATGAAATTCGGAAGTGTAGAAAACCCAGAAGAGATTGATTTCAGTTTACCTGACGATCATCACGATACGGAACGTGTCTTGAAGAAAGGCAAAGGACTGAATGAAGTATTTGTAGGTTGCGCAAAATGGAATCGTCAGGAATTAAAGAAATTCTATCCTCGAGGCACAAAAGATGAACTGGAATACTATTCCACACAATTCAATTCCATTGAATTGAATGCGACCTTTTACAATCATTTCCGCACGGAACAAATTGAAAAGTGGGTAAGTAAAACGCCTGATAATTTCAAGTTTTTCCCTAAGGTTCATCAGATGGTGAGCCACATCAAGCGGTTAAACGATGTGGAAGAACCGATTGAACGATATGTGACTAATATTAGGGCTTTTGGCGATAAACTGGGAATGTGTTTTCTACAGCTTCATGACAATTTCAAGCCGGCGAATATAGAGCGACTGGTAACTGCCGTTGAGTTTTGGCCCAAAGATGTGCCTTTAGCAATTGAATTGAGGAATACCGATTGGTTCAATGATGCTGAAGTAGCAAACGAAGTTTATGCACTTTTTGAGGAAAATAATGTTTCCAATATCATCACAGATACTGCAGGTAGAAGAGATCTTTTGCATATGCGGCTAACTTCTCCGTCTGTCTTTATCAGATATGTTGGCGCTAATCATGAAAGCGACTATTCACGTCTGGATACTTGGCTTGATCGCTTAAAGAAATGGGCAGATGCAGGAATGGAAAACCTTTACTTTTTTGTTCATCAAAACCTAGAAAAAGAATCTCCTGTACTTTCAGCACACTTTACTCAAAAGTTGAACAAAGAATTTGGTCTGAATTTGACTATTCCTGTAGGCCAGGAATAGTCTAGCTAAAAAACCTTCATTTGAAGGGTTCAATTTCATCCTTTTCTTCGTTCTCTTTTGCGTTGACGTCTTTCCCTAACATTGTCACGGATTTCGCGATGAATCTCCTTGAGTTCGGCTTCTTGCTTATCATCCAGAATCTCGGCTACGCGCTCTTCTTGCTTTTTCATAACATCCGTGCGTGCCTGCATCCGCTCACTCCTGGATTTGGATTCATCCTTTCGAATGGCCTCTAATTCGGGCTTCATCGATTCTCTTAATTTTTTTAATTCCGCTATTTGACTTTCGGTAAGTTTAAGTCGCTCTTTATATTCTTCGATTTTTACCGGCGGTTTTTCTTTTTGCTCTTTTTCTTCTTGAGCAAAAAGAATATTTCCTGCCACCATTAGTCCAATAATTAATGCAAGTTTTCTCATCTTATATATTTTGTTTCTGCTTAGATACCAAAAATTGATAATGGTTTAATGCCTCGAGAAGAAACTTACTCAAATCTCATATGCTTTACGGATTCACCGGAGTTGATTAATTCAGAAAGAGCATCTATTCCTATATCCAAATGATTCTCTACATATTGTGTAGTCACTTTTCGATCACTTTTCGAAGTTTTCACCCCTTCTGGAACCATTGGATTATCTGAAACTAATAGTAGCGCACCTCTTGGTATTTTATTGGAGAACCCAACGGTAAATAATGTTGCTGTTTCCATATCAATGGCGGAAGCACGGATAGCTCTCAGATAATCTTTGAATTCCTCATCATGTTCCCAGACACGCCTATTGGTTGTAAAGACAGTTCCAGTCCAATAATCAAGACCTTTTGCTTTTATAACATGGGAGATAGCACGTTGGAGGCGAAATGATGGTAAGGCAGGTACTTCAGATGGCATGTAATCATCAGATGCTCCTTCACCTCGAATTGCTGCAATTGGCAGGATTAAATCCCCTAATTGATTTTGGGCTTTTAGTCCACCACACTTGCCTAAAAAGAGGACAGCCTTTGGCATGATTGCAGATAGCAAATCCATGACAGTAGCCGCCATTGCACTCCCCATGCCAAAATTGATAATGGTGATTTCCCCATTTGTAGCGGTCTGCATTGCGCCGTTTTTACCTTTAATGGGAACGTCAAAACGCTTTGCGAATAATTCTACATAATTTTTAAAATTCGTAAGAAGGATGTACTGACCAAACTCATCCAACTCGGTACCTGTATATCTCGGTAGCCAGTTTTCTACTATTTCATCTTTTGTATTCATAAGTGGCAAAGGTAATTGATTTGGAAATCGAGGTGAGACAAAATACAATGTCAACTCGCATAAAAAATCATCTTTTCAGTATCAATACCAAACGAGTTTCATCCATTATCGTATCAAATGCTATGAAATTTATCACGTTTACTGCAATATGTTGTTTTGTCTCATTAAGTAGCATTTCTATCCAGGCACAGGCACCAACTTTCAATCCATTCTTTTTTGGAAATAAGCCCGAAGAAAGTAAAGTGTTTACGGTTAGTCTTACTTCTATAGGTCGCTACCATTTTGATGAGAAGTGGAATGCAGGCAATATATACCTGAATAATGGCGACTCTTTAGTCGCCTACTATATGCGTTACGATTTGATTCGAAATCAACTGGAAGTCATTTTTGATAATGATATTAAGGCAATAAATGGATCGTTTATTAAAAGATTTGAATGGTTTAGCGTGGAGCGATTAAGACCCGAAAAATTTGTACTAAGAAATGATTTTAAGTTTGATCCAGGTAAAGAAGTAACGGGGTTTTTACAGTTGTTGGAAGATGGTAACACCAAACTTTTAAAATGCAAACGAATGTATGCCCCAAGAGAAGCTACCTCACCGACTCTTGTCAATGATACAGATACTGATATTCAAAGCATTGAGGAGTATTATCTTGTAAGGGGTGGTAATGCAGTAGAGCTGTCTGGTGGAAAACGAAAGAGTTTGAAAATTTTTGATTCGAAAGAGCTCACTAGATATATAAATGACTCCAACCTAAAATTTAATAACGAAAGCGATTTGAAAGAAATAGTTAAATACTACAATGAAAAAATTAACTAGATAAAAGATTATTGTATTGTAATCTTAACGCTCTGAATGAGTTTTTGGTCATTATAAAATCTGAGAACAAAGATTCCTTTCTCTGCAAGAGAAATGGACTTTACCCCTTAAGGGGTATTTATTTGATGTGATTTTATTATTAACATTGATTTTGATAAATCAACCTGATAATAATGCAAAAATTTCTGGTGTTTAATTTCACGCAAAAACACGATAATTAATAAGTATGGTAAGGGGATTGACACTAGCAATTGTTGTTTTACATTTTTTTTCATCGTTTGCTCAAGAAAAGTCGACAGCAAGAATATGGAATGAGGCCTTATTGGAAGCTGTTAGAAATGATTTTGCAAGACCTACAGTGCATGCGAGGAATCTTTTTCATGTTTCAGCGGCCATGTATGATGCATGGGCAATCATAGACGGTTCTTCATCACCTTACCTTATCGGCAAAAATGTAAGAGCTTTTACCACCAACTTTGATGGATTTAATGCGGGAGCACAAGAGCAATCCGCACTGTTTGAAAAATCAATTAGCTATGCATCTTATAGGCTCATTAGTCACAGATTTGCTGATTCCCCAGATTGGAATGAAACTAAATTTTACATTGATTCTTTATTTAGCGATCTGGGATTAGATGCTTCGTTTACTTCAGTTGATTATTCAACTGGGTCAGCAGCTGCATTGGGCAATTACGTTGCTGAGCAGTATATTGATTACGGCCTACTTGATGGCTCAAACGAACAAAATGAGTATGTCAATCAATATTATGAACCTGTTAATGAGTTTTTGAGCCCTGAAGCTGCCGGAAATCCAAACATGACTGACCCAAACAGATGGCAACCCCTTGGTTTTGATGTTTTTGTTGATCAAAGTGGCAACGAAATACCTGGGGCAGTTCCTGAATTTTTAAGTCCGGAATGGGGCAATGTCTATCCGTTTTCACTTAGTTTATCAGAGTCTGAGATTTATTCCAGGGATGGATTCGATTATAGGGTTTTTCATGATCCTGGCTTACCGCCACTGTTAGATTTTGATAGTACGACAGACACCTTGTTTCAATGGGGTTTTGCAATGGTAGCTACATGGTCCAGTCATTTAGATCCGGATAGTGAAACCATGCTTGATATTTCGCCTGGAAATTTGGGCAATATTGACATTGACCAGATGCCAACCTCTTTTGAATTATACGATGAGTTTTACGATTTTCTGGAAGGAGGTGATGTTTCTACCGGAAGAGCATTGAACCCAATTACTGGTTTGGCTTATGATCCTCAAGTGGTAAAATTGGGTGACTATGCACGGGTGTTGGCTGAATTCTGGGCGGATGGCCCAGATTCTGAGACTCCACCTGGACATTGGTTTACCATTTTAAACTATGTAAGTGATCATCCTGACCTGGTAAAGAAATTTGAGGGCGCCGGAGATGTATTGGATGATTTGGAGTGGGATGTGAAATCTTATTTCATCCTAGGTGGCACGATGCATGATGTAGCTATTTCATCGTGGAGTATCAAAGGCTATTATGATTTTGTTAGGCCGATTTCCGCTATTAGGTATATGGCAGGTTTAGGTCAATCATCAGATTCGGAATTACCTAATTATGACCCTGATGGATTGCCACTGATTGATGGATATATAGAACTTGTTGGAGAAACTGATCCTTTGGTCGGTAGTAAGATGGAACACTTAAACAAGCTGAAGCTTAAAGCCTGGAGAGGTCCGGATTATATTGACAATCCAAGCATTGATTACGCCGGTGTTGATTGGATTTTAGCAGAAAACTGGTGGCCGTATCAGCGTCCTACTTTTGTGACGCCACCTTTTGCCGGCTATGTTTCGGGGCATAGCACATATTCGAGAGCTGCAGCCGAAGTGTTAACTATGCTAACTGGTAGTGAGTTTTTTCCTGGCGGAATGGGAGAGTTCTTAGCACCACAAAATGAATTTTTGGTTTTTGAAGAAGGACCAAGTCAGGATGTAGTTTTACAGTGGGCCACCTATAGAGATGCTTCCGATCAATGCTCTCTTTCTAGAATTTGGGGAGGAATACATCCGTCTTTTGACGATATTCCAGGGAGACTAATTGGTGAGAAAATTGGTATCAGAGCGTTTGATTATTCTAAAGCTATTTTCGCTGGTCTTATTACAGCTATTGATTCTAAAACAAGGGGAAGTATTCAAGCTTATCCTAATCCATTTAGCTATGAATTGAAAATTGAAGGCATCAATAAATTTCTATCCATACAGTTGAATGACTTAAATGGTAAGGTTATATATGACTATAAATTTCCTAATAAACCCACCTCTGAAGATCTAGCCAAATTAAAGAGCGGAGTGTATTTATTGAATGTTTATTCAGAATCGGGAATAGAAACCTTAAAGCTTTTTAAGAAGTAATTGACAACAGTTGACGTTTATTGTTTAAGCAAAAGCTTAAACTCTTCAAACGACATAAGATTTAGTGTCTCTTTACGATTTTCTTCTAAAACAAAATACTCGTAGTAAGGATTTTCTACCTGATTAGGCTTTCCAAGTGTCTTTGATTGTGTAATAATACCAATTCCCCAATCTGTGTCGAGGCAGCAAGAAGAAAGATCGCTTCGTTGCCGAGCCTTGGCAAAGGCTTTCCACGTAGTTCCATTCCAGTGTCCCCCAGCTGGAGATAGCTTGTAATTATAGAATTCTCTGGCATGCCAAACTGATAGGGGATTACAGTCATGCAAGAGTACATATCCGTCAGTATTAATAAACTCCAGTGAATTCTGAATGTCACGATCTACCTGATCAGCCAGATGAAGACCATCAACAAATATTATATCAAATTTGACATCTTTCAATACCTCACCGTTCCTCAAAGCTGTGAAAAATTCGTCACTTGTCATTTTAAAATCCACAGGATTGGATTCAAACTCAACACCAGGATCCACACTGTATTTACTAGTCGCATTTATGTGATTAAAATTGTCATCCGGATTTCTCACACCAATCTCCAAGTAGGTAGTCTTACCTTCAATTTTTCCTAGGAGGAAGTTAATAACCTCTGTCCTTGAGGGCGTTTTTTTTAACTCATCAATAGAAAGTTGCTTGACCGATTGATGAATAGGATCTTTGGTATCAATTAGCTTTTCACCCAAGTTTTTCAGAAAGGACATAATCGGTTAAGTAGGTATATGGTAATTCTTGACTAGCACTCAAAAGTACGTAGACAACCCATTAATAAGAAATACTTAATTGCTTCTTTGATCCAACAGGTATCCAATCTTTAGGGATACCGTAAGGTTTCTAGTGTCTAAGCCAGGTTCATAATACCAATTGCGACGGTACCCAGCATTAATAGTGGCATCCAAACTAAAATTCCCGATAAAGCGAAGATAATCCAGGCCCATGCGGAAGCGTGTATCATTTGATATGGTTTGCGTCCCGCCAAAATTTGCAATAAAATAGTCGTCATTGAATCGAACCCTGTCTATGGTAAATGCCATTCTTCCTTTGGGTGTAAAGTATTGAATCTTAACGTGGTTGGCATTAGATCCGGGCCCTACATAAGCTCCCATTATTTGTCCATTATTGGTATAACCATTCTCTACTACAGAATGAACGTAGTAGGTAGGATGCCCTGTTGTTACTGCCGATAACTTTATTTTATTCAGCTTAGTATGTTCAAAAAGGATCCTTATTAAGTTACCATTGTTGAGATCAAATGTTTTTACAAATCCCATAGTAACACCTCTTGTTCGCTCTGGGTTTTCAAAAAAATCAACAATCACTCCGGGGTAATCATTTCGAGCAAATTCTAAATAAGAATCGAATCCGTATTCTTTGAATTTCCACCTGACCATCAATGACATCATTTGGTCATAGTCATCATTGGGAAGGTTAGGGTTGCTAATGTTGCCCCAGACAGCAGCGATCAAATCTAATGGTTTAAAGTCTCCATCGAACATATCGCGATATAAAACACGATTGATCCCCAGACTCAGACCTTCGATAAAGTTTGGTTCATATCCAAATACAGCTCCAGTTAAATAACGTTGATCATTAGTGTCATCCGCATCGAAGTAGTCGGATTCATCCATCAGACCCCAAAAAGTCTTGAATTCAATTTTTCCAATTTTTGTTTCGATTGGCTTTGCTGTGCCAATATCCAGATGTGGAACTCCTGCGGCATTGTTTGACATGACTATGGGGGCAACCTGAGCAGGTCCCCAAATCATTGATTGAGTAGATACCCCAAGGGTCACTTTCTTGTAGTGAAACCTAACCTCTGACTGACCCAAGTTGAATTTATTTACCGATTGATCCCCATATCTTACGATCCAATCTATCTTTCTTTCAAATGGATATGAAAAAGGATTTTTGGTGAATGGAGAAGAGGCAATGTAGAAATCTTTGTTTTGTGAAGTATACACAACTGGAGCAAAAGTGAATGATAGTATTCCTTTTCTACCTGTAAAGCCAAAATTCAATGAGCTATTAAATCCTTTCCCTTCCCAAACTGCACCATCATTGTAGTTATCAGGGAATGCACTTGAATATCCTATTTTGGCAAAGGGGTTTAGTACTTCTATGTAATCACCATCTTTCTTTGATAAGTCAAATTTTCCTTCCCATATATCCCACGTCAAGGCTGAATCAGCAGCGTAATCATTGATGATAGAAGGGTGGTAAGAGATTGGATCTATCAACTCCGGATTTTTCATTCGAAGAAGATCATAATATTCATTCAAATGATATCCCGGAAAAATGACCTGAGCGCTTAGCTTACTTGCTGCAATTGTTAAAAGAAAAATAATGGACAACCTCATCAAAAGGATTTTTAATGTTTATATAAGGTCGCAAAAGTAGTTCCATTTAAGCGATCAATTGATTAACAGTCATAATCTATGAGTAGATATTTTCAGGATAGAAAACACATTAAACTATTATCAAAAGATAAAATTATGAGCTAACTTAAGATTATGGAAACATCAAACAGGGTATGCGTAATCACCGGCGCTGCTCATGGAATTGGTGCAGCTACCGCCAGATTAATGAGCCTGCACGGAATGATGAACGTTGTTTTATCAGATAGGGACAAAGAAGGAGCCGATTCGCTTATGAATCACCTCAATACCATTCGTCCTAAATCATCCATTGCTTTTACCACAGATGTCTCGGATTCGAAGCAAGTATCTCAGCTAATGAAAGCTGCTTTTGATCGCTTTGGTAGGCTGGATATTCTGATCAACAATGCCGGTATTAGTCAATCAAAGGTTGCCAAAACGGCAGATTCTTCTTTGGAGGATTGGGATAAAGTAATTGCAGTTAACCAAAGTGGAGTCTATTATGGGATGAAATATGCCATTCCTTACATGCTGGAACAAGGACATGGAACAGTAGTAAATGTTGCCTCACTAGCAGGATTGGTAGCAGCTCCTAATAATGTAGCTTATGCAGCCAGCAAAGCAGCTGTAATAAATATGACTAAAACTGTAGCACTTGAATATGGTAAAAAAAATATCCGAGTGAATGCAGTTTGCCCCGGATACACAGATACTAATCACTTTGATCAATTGCATGAATCAAAACCAGAACTAAAAGAGCGTCTGCTTCGAGCAACCCCAATGAAGCGCCTGGCTAAAGTTGATGAAATCGCTGATACAATTTATTGGTTATGTTCAGATCAAACGACTTTCATTACTGGACAGACACTGACTATTGATGGCGGCATATCTCTGTGATTTCTGAGTATTTTAGTGCGTGATTTTTAAGCTAAATTCTTATTATCGGATTTATGTCTTGTCGATGGTTATTGGTTCTACGGGCTGTAATCCGAGTGAAAATTCATCGATCGCACTGATCCCAAAACCTACGGAAATATCTGTAAGTAATCGAACATTCAAGATCAATGATGAAACCCAACTATACTTTGATAGTGAATCATTTACCAATGCTGAAGTAGTTCGAAAATATCTAAAGAATATAACTTCGTTTGATTTAGAGATTGTAGACGAAGAGAAAAAAAATATGATCTCATTCAAGATCGGAGATTTGCCTTCAAATGAATACCATTTAAGTGTAAATGAAGATAGAATTGAATTGATTGGGGGAAGCAATCAGGCTCTTCTCTACGGATTTCAATCTCTAAGACAGATTCTTTTAATGAATGGAGGATATTCTGTCCCCATATTGGAAATAATAGATAGACCTGAGTTCGCTTGGCGTGGGCTTTTACTAGACTGCTCCAGGCACTTCATGGAAAAGCATTTCGTAAAGAAATACATTGATCTTCTCGCTTTATATAAAATGAACGTTCTTCATTGGCATCTGACCGAAGATCAGGGGTGGCGTATTGAGATAGATAAATACCCCAAGCTGACAGAATTAGGAGCTTGGCGAGACGATGGGAAAGGAGGGAAGTATGGTGGATTTTATACCAAAGAAGATATCAGAGAGATTGTAGATTATGCACTGGCACGTGGTGTTACCATAGTTCCCGAAATTGAATTACCGGGTCATTCACAAGCAGCTTTAGCAGCTTATCCTGAATATTCCTGTACGGGCGGACCGTTTGAAGTAGAAACAGAATGGGGCGTTTTTAAAGAAATATACTGTGCAGGTAATGATTCCACCTTTTCGTTTCTGGAAGACATACTATCAGAAGTCATTGAGTTATTTCCTTCAGAATACATTCACATCGGTGGTGATGAAGTTCCAAAATATCGATGGGAACATTGTGTAAAGTGCCAAAGAAGAATTCAGGCTGAAGGACTTCATGATGAGCATGAGCTACAAAGCTATTTCATAAGTAGAATTGGAAGTTTTCTTGCTTCGAAAGGTAAGAAAATAATTGGCTGGGACGAGATTCTTGAAGGAGGCTTACCCGAGGGAGCCACCGTGCAAAGCTGGCGTGGATTTGAAGGTGCAAAAACTGCAGTTAAATTGGGTCATAAGGCTATCGTATCACCTACCTCACACGCCTATTTTGATTACGGATTGAACGATATTGATTTGGAGAAAGTCTACCACTTTAATCCAATACCAGAAGGCTTAACCAAACAAGAAAAAGAGTTCATTCTTGGCGGCGAATGTAACATGTGGAGTGAGCGTGCACCACAAACAAAAATTGATTCGAAAGTTTTCCCTAGATTGATTGCCATGTCTGAAGTACTCTGGAGTGGCCAAGGTCAAAAGAATTTTAATGAATTTAGAAGCAGACTGTCCCAGCATTATCCAATGCTTGATAAACTGAACGTGAATTATGGCTTTGAGACTGTTCCGGTTAAAATTGAGACTCAGTCAGAAAATAATAACTTGAAAGTCTCGCTAGTCTCTTATGATTCCACTCTCATCATTTACTATCACGATGGCCTAAAGAATTACACCTATACAAATCCTCAAAAAATTCTTGAATCAACGTCATGGGCGATCACGTTCGGAAAAGGTACTTCAATTTTCAAAGACACTATTTATCAGCGTTTTGAACCACACCTTGCCAATGGATTAAAACCTAAAGTTGAAGCTGAATACCATTCAAACTACACTGCCGGAGGTGCATATGGACTTACAAATGGCACCAAGGGCACCAACCAGTTTAGGGATGGCAATTGGCAAGGGTACTGGGGCGATGATGTAACGGCAACATTAGACTTAGGAGAGTTGATATCAATTCAGCAACTTTCATCAGGCTTCCTTCAATATAACAATGCCTGGATATTCTTCCCGGTAGAAGTCACTTATGAGATTTCTTCAGATGGGATAAACTTCTCCTCTCTAGGAACAGTATTGAATAGCGATTCACCTCGCAACAAGGAGCAAAAGACGCAGGAATACACCTTAGTGCTACAAGATAAAATTATGGCTCGATACATCCGGATTAAAGCCAAAAACTTGGGCTTTTGTCCTGAATGGCACGATGCTGCAGGAAGTAAAGCGTGGCTATTTATTGATGAAATTAGTGTAAAATAGCCTTGTGAGTTACAAAATCGAGATATGTGCAAATTCGGTCCAGTCAGCAATAAATGCTGAACAAGGAGGTGCTGATAGGGTGGAATTGTGCGACAATCTGTGGGAGGGAGGAACCACACCAAGTATAGCGACTATACGACTGACAAAAAAACAGTTGAACATTCCTGCGTTTGTATTAATAAGACCCAGAGGTGGTGATTTTGTCTATAGTGATATGGAATTTGAAATAATTAAAGAAGACCTCATTGCAGCCAAAGAAGCTGGAGTAAATGGAGTAGTTTCAGGCGTATTGTTGCCAGACGGTAAAATAGACATCAAACGCACGCGAGAGTTGGTAGCACTTTCATCTCCACTTTCATTCACTTTCCACCGGGCATTTGATCAGGTACCCGATTTTATATCAGGAATAGAAGACTTAATTCAATGTGGTATACAAAGAGTATTGACATCAGGTCAAAAGGAAAAAGCGATACATGGGATAGCAAACATTGAAAAGATGTTGGCTCTAGCTGCTGATCGCATCACAATTTTAGCAGGTGGAGGGATTAATAAGAAAAATGTGACTCAGCTGTATGATATAGGATGCAGAGAGTTTCACTTTTCTGCAAAAACATTAATGCCAGGATTAGCTGAGCAACAGGCGAAGGTGCGAATGAATGGCTCCCCAGACATTTCGGAAGATTCAATCCAGGTTTCTGATTCGAGGAAAATTTTGGAAGTAAAAAAAATATTAGATGAAAAGGTATAGATGGTTATACCTTGGTTTAGTCATCACTTTGATTAATTGTGAAGAACCAAAAAAAATAATCAGTTATCAGTTACATGATGGCTGGGAATTCAAGCAGGAAGGTTCCAAAAGTTGGAAAATGGCAGAAGTGCCGGGTGTTATTCACACAGATCTCATAATCAATGGAATAATATCCCATCCATGGAAAGGAACCAACGAAAAAGAGGTTCAATGGATTGAAAATGAAAACTGGATATACCAGAAAATCTTTGATGTCCAACAATCCCATTTAGAAAGAGAAGCGATTGATCTGGTTTTTGAAGGATTAGACACCTATGCTGAGGTTACGCTTAATGATCAACTGATTCTGACTGCTGACAACATGTTTCGCACCTGGAGAATAGATGTGAAAGATTTACTACGAGCAGATCAAAATAGACTAATAGTTAGGTTTTTATCTCCCATTACGGTCAACAGTCCTAAACTTGATGCTCTTGGCTACGAACTACCCGCCGGAAGTGAAATGGTAGATAAAAAAGTGAGCCCTTTCACACGCAAAGCACCTTATCATTTCGGATGGGACTGGGGTCCGCGCCTGGTTACTTCGGGAATTTGGAGGCCTGTTAATTTAGAATTTTATCACTTAGCACGCATCGATAACATTCAAATTATTCAAAAGGAACTTAGCGATAGTCTGGCAATACTCGAAGCAGTGATATCGGTAAAAGTTGAGTCCGATGAATCATTGGATGTGGTAGTAATGGATCAAGAGATTGAGTTTGAAGTCACCAAAGGCCACAACGAGTTACGTATTCCGTTCGAAATCGAGAAGCCAGAGCTTTGGTGGCCCAATGGATGGGGTAATCAATACCAATATTCCATTCCAGTTTCAATTCATACTGCCAATCATTTATTAGATGCAGATACAATAAAAATTGGGCTCAGGACTGTCGAATTAATTCATGAGATAGACAGCATTGGCAAGAGTTTCTATTTCAGAATTAATGGTGAGCCACTTTTTGCAAGAGGTGCCAACTATATACCTCAAAGCCACTTCATTCCGTCAGTAAAAGATGAAGACTATAAAAAATTGATTGAGGATGTGAAAGCGACCGGGATGAACATGCTTCGAGTCTGGGGAGGAGGCATATATGAGGATGATCTTTTCTATGACTTATGTGATGAAAATGGGATCCTGGTATGGCAAGACTTCATGTTTGCTGGCAGCATGTATCCAGGAGATTCCATCTTTGTAATGAACGTAGAAGAGGAAGTTGTAGATAATGTAAAGCGGCTGAGAAACCATACGTCAATTGTCCATTGGAATGGAAATAACGAAATCGAGGTAGCCTGGAAGAACTGGGGATGGCAGAAGCAGTACAGCTATTCATCACAAGACTCTTTGAAAATTTGGAAAGACTATTTAGACCTATTCCATAATCGAATACCTTCCTTACTAAGGCAGCTGGATGATCGATCATATACTACTACCTCTCCTTTGAGCAACTGGGGGACACCTGAAAATTTCAATTTTTCAAGCATGCACTATTGGGGTGTATGGCATGGAGATGATGATTTTGAGGATTATAAAAATAACGTCGGTCGCTTCATGGGCGAGTACGGTTTTCAATCATTCCCAGACATGGAAACCGTTGCATATTTTGCTGATTCCACTGAATGGAATTTAGCATCGAATGTGATGAAGCATCATCAAAAAAGCTATGTAGGTAATGACATGATCACTGAACAGCTTGGAAAATACTTCAATGACGCAACCGACTTTGACGATTTTGTGATGAAAAGTCAGCAAACACAAGCAAAGGCTATACAGATGGCTATTGATGCACACCGATTGCAAAAAGGTCACTGTTGGGGAAGTCTATTTTGGCAACTCAATGATTGCTGGCCAGGACCAAGTTGGAGTGCGGTAGACGTCTTTGGTAGAAAGAAAATTCTATTTGAAGAATTATACGAGCTATTTGCTCCTGTTGTGTTAATCCCATATTGGGAAGATGACCACCTTATTATTTCTATCGTGAATGATTCCTTAGAAGAAGTTCGAGCTGTAATGGAATTGACACTTTATAACGAGTATGGTGAAAAGCAGAGCCAAACATTACCAATCACTTGCAAGAAGAATGGTATAATGGAAGTTTTTCGTGATGATAAAATGAGACTGAAAAGAGGCGAGGTAAAACTAATTATTGATGATAAAGTAGTTTCTGGTCGAACTTTCCAGCATGAATGAAAATAGGGCATAACCCCCATTAAATAGCGCGATTTAAGCGGTCATATACAAAAAGTACATTGAGCGATCATTAGTTTTGCCAGAAAGAACAAAGAAAGCAATTTGCATATGCAGAAACATCAAACCACTGGTCTTTCAAAATTTTTAAATAGATGTTTATTAGTCTATATCGGAGTTATTTTTTTTCTGTTATTCTTTTCACTTCTTCCAATCTTTTTCCTTGCAGTGCTGTTTAAGAAAAAGCGTTTTGGATTGATCCTTACAAAATATTGGACCACAATGTTTTATTTTCTTATTGGAATAAAAATAGTGGTTGAAAATGAACACCTGCTGGATAAGAAATCAACCTATATATTCTGCCCCAATCATTTTTCCTATTTAGATATCCCAATCATGACTCAGGTCCCAGTAGCTGTTCAATTTGTTGGTAAAGAGTCACTTTCAAAAATTCCTGGTTTTGGGTATTATTTTCGAAAATTTCATATCATGGTGGATCGTGAAAGTCTAAGAAGTAGCTACGCTGCATTCAAAGAGAGCATTACTTCGCTGCAAAAAAACTTTTCACTTACGGTGTTTCCCGAAGGAGGCATCAACGTAGGTGATACCACAGAGTTGAGTGAATTTAAGGAGGGTCCTTTCAAAATGGCACTAAAAACGGGTGTACACCTGGTCCCAATCACACTAGCCGATAATTGGCATATTCTTCCCGATGATGGAAGTTTCTTGATTAAATGGAAGAGAAAAAGTAGGGTAATCATTCATGAACCGATAGACCCTTCCAAGTACCAGACTGAAACCTTAAAAGAGTTCCAAATGGAGGTGCGAAATACTATTCAAACAGAATTGAATGTGCGCAATGCTGTTAGATAATATCTGGTATTGAAATCTAAAACTACGGCTAGTAGACACTCCCATTTTTAAAAACGACACAAGTCCATCCGTTAACCCGGGTATATAATTTCCGCAATCATTATTTCCTTAATCTCAGAAATTCCTTAAATGAGATAAATTTTTCAGAGTAGAGAAATGGTATAAATAACTGTTAACCAGTTATTTATACTGTATGGCATACCCTTTGTAAATCCACAATGAGAATTTAAGGATACTCTTTTAATAATTAATTGTAATGAGAAAAATTTTGTACTTGTTGGTGGGGGTAAGTTCTCTTTCGTCATACGCTACACTTAATGGCCGAACGCTTGATGACGATATCAATGATGTAACGATAGCTTTGGTGTTTAACGACCAGTTAGAGGCTGGCGACAATACGGTCAAAGCTGGTTTGTCTACTGACTGTGTAGACGGCAATGATAAACCGCATTCAAATTCTTTTCCATACATAGCTTCTTCTCATTAATATAAGTGCTATGGGTTAGGGAATGGAGCTATCTCCGTTCCCTTTTTACATGTTGTTTGACCCAACAGTTAATGTGAAATCAACAATTTTTTGTAGACTATCGTGGAAAGGCTTCTGAAGTAAAAAATTAAGATTAGTTAACGGTGGTAGGATAATTAGCCAATTAGTAATGCATTGATGCCATTGGTGTGTGAACGTTGGATTAGTTATTCGGTGATAGAATGCCCCGAAAAGTCGGGGTATTTTTTACGTATTGTAGTATATTAAAGAAAGCAAACCGATAGAAAGTGAAGGCGGAGGGTATTGAAAAATATAAAGTTGAAAAACTCAAAGATGCTCAATCAAGAGTGTCTGAACTAGAACGGGCGTTTCAACAGACTAAAACAGGTATATGGGAATATGACACAGCGTCAAGAGAAATAAAGTGGTCTCCCGAAGTATATAAAATTTATGGACTCAGTCAGAATTCTACACCACCGCACTTAGAAGAAATTATAAGATTTTCGTCCAAAGAAGAGCAGGATCAAATCCATGACACTATTACCATGGCAATGATTAATGGGACTCCATATTCAATCTTTTGTGAGATTGAAGATCGCAAAGGATGTAGAAAATATATAAGAGCAACGGGCGCGGCAACCAAGGACGAAAGTGGAGCTGTAAGGCGACTTTTTGGTACTATATGTGACCTTTCAGATCATCAGGAAAAGCAGAAGCAACTGCTTTTCACGGATTTAACGATTGAGCGCATATCTGAAGGAATTTACTGGTTTGATGATAAGTTAAGGTTCATTCGAGTAAATCAGGCCGCTGCGGATTTATTGGGATATACCAAGGAAGAATTGATGGGAAAAAGAGGATTGGATATCAATCCTTCTTTCTCTTTTGAAAAGTCCCGGGCGTTGTGGTTAGAAACAAAAGCTAAGGGAAGTTTGACTTTTAATACCATCCATTTACGAAAAGATGGTACGGAATTGCCTGTTGAGATCACAAATAATATAATCCTCTGGGAAGGCAAAGAATTTAAATGCAGTGTAGTCAGAGATATCACAGAGCGGAGAAATAACGAATTGAAGCTCCTGAAAGCTTACAATGAAATAGAAAGTTTAAAAAATAAGCTAGAGAAACAAAACAGCTACTTAAGAGAAGAGATAAAGGTTCAATATAATTTTGATGAAATCATTGCTGATAATAAGAAATGCAAGCAGCTTCTGAAACGATTGGAACAAGTGAGCAGGACTTCAAGTACTGTATTAATTGTTGGAGAAACAGGAACAGGAAAAGAACTTTTCGCTCGGGCCATTCATAATCTCAGCGATAGAAAAGATAATACATTAATCAAAATAAACTGTGCTGCACTACCACCGCAGCTTGTAGAAAGTGAACTATTCGGACATGAAAAAGGCGCTTTTACGGGCGCAACTAATCGCCGCATAGGAAAATTTGAGCTTGCAGATAAAAGCACACTCTTTTTGGACGAAGTAGGTGAGATGCCATTGGATATACAAGCAAAGTTGCTACGAGTTCTTCAAGAGGGAGAATTTGAACGAGTAGGAGGCAACGAAATCATCCGTGTAGACGCCAGGATTATAGCAGCCACAAACAAAAACTTAGAGGAAGCTATTTCAAACAGAGAATTTAGAGAAGACCTCTACTACAGATTAAATGTATTTCCACTTAACCCCATTCCATTAAGACAGAGAAAATCTGATATTCCTGCGCTTGTCAGCCACTTTCTCAAAAAATTTGAAAAGCGGATGAGCAAGACTATCGATTCAATATCTGAGGAGACAATGGAAAAGCTCATGAATTATGACTGGCCGGGAAACATTAGAGAATTAGAGAATGTAATAGAGCGGGCCATGATTACCTCAGAGCGTATTCTTGAACTTGGAGAGTGGCTGCCTGTTCGACTTCCCGACCATTCAGGGAGTAAATTTTTAGACAAAGAACGAGCCTTAATTATCGAAGCACTGGTCAAAACCAACGGGAAGGTGAGCGGTGCTGGTGGCGCAGCGGAACTTCTTGGAATTAACGCTAAAACGCTGGAGTCTAAAATCAGGAAACTGCAGATAGATAAGAGGGATCTTCATCAATGATTAAATAAAAGAAATTACTGATAAATAAGCATCATTAGTTTCCATTATGTAACTACAAATAACAGTTATTCAGGCACTTACATACTTTGGCATTGATTTAGCCTATGGTTCAAAAGCTAAATCAATCAACTGAGTATTATGTCATTATATAGCATTCCTGTAGCAGACAGTAAAAAAGAAGCCGAGAGAATAAAGGAATTAGATAGCTATCAAATTCTAGATACCCTTCCCGATAATAAGTATGATGACATTACCAGGCTAGCTTCCTACATCTGCGGGACTGATGTATCACTCATTACCTTAATGGATTCGGAAAGGAATTGGTACAAATCAATCAAAGGGGAAACAGGTCTGTCCTCCAGGGAGATCCCTCGTGATATATCATTTTGCAAGGTCACCATTCAAGGTGATGATTTGTATGAAGTTAAAGACACAGCAAAAGACATCCTATGGAAGGATAATCCAATTGTTACCGAAAAGAACATTAGATATTATGCAGGATACCCATTAGTAAGCCCAAATGGATATAAGTTAGGTACCCTGTGTGTAGTCGAGCGATGGCCAATGCAGCTAAATGCATCTCAGAAACAAGCGCTTCGAACGCTAGCCAATTCGGTGGTGTCGCATTTCGAACTGGATAAAAATAGGGAAATCGTTCGCAGGAAGAATAAAGAACTGGCTGAAGTCAACGCCAGACTTTACCAATTCGCTAAAATGATTGCTCATGATTTAAAGAGCCCATTGCAGAGTATAAAGTCCTTATACGAGCTAATGAGACATGATGAAGAAAATGCGAAGCAATACAAAGAGAAGATGTTCTCGTACCTCGATCGAATGGGTCAAATGATAGACGGACTTTTGGCATTTTCTCGCAATAACCTAAAGTCGCTTCGAAAGGAAAAAATCAGTACCGAGCTTCTCCTAAAGTCCCTCATGGAAAGGCTCAACGTAAGGGAAGTTTCTTTTTCAATGGCAGATGATATGCCAGTGATTAAAACGGAAGGAGTACTTCTTGAGATAATCTTTCAAAACCTAATTTCTAATTCAATCAAGTATTGCAACTGTGAGTTCACCACCATAGAAGTGGGAGTTTCCAGTGAAGACCCTATCACCTTCTTTGTGAAGGACAATGGTCCCGGCATCTCTCAAGATGTAGGTGATAGAATTTTCGATCCTTTTGAGCGAATAGAAAAATCAGAATTGAAAGATGGTAATGGCATAGGTCTGTACACCGTAAAAACCATTTTGATGCAAAGAGGATGTGATATATGGTATGAATCTGAACCTGATCAAGGGACCACATTCTTTTTTGAATGGAGGGTGTAAATCAAACTAAACCAAACAACCAATGAAACTTTTTACGATTGACGATGATGAACTGATTCACAAACTCTATGGTCTCTATTTAAATGACTTAATGAGTGGCTATCGGATGGAATCATTTTTTAATGGGTATGATGCCATCAAGTATTTTGAAGATCATCATTCGGATGGATTCGACTTGCCTGACCTTATCATATTGGATATCAATATGCCCATCATGGATGGAGTTGAGTTTCTTCACCAATTCAACACGATAGCTCCACTCTTGAGCAAAGTCCCATCTATATTCATCGTCACCTCATGTTTGCTTGAGGAGGACTATCTGAGAAATCTCAATTATGTGACTGGAGTATTTAACAAGCCAATATTGAAAAATACTTTAAAAGACATGATTTTCAATCAAATGCAATATGACTAGTGTATATCATTTTTTTAGGGGAGCACTCAACCACACATATGACGATTGGCCAAAGCGAAGAGTATTGGTTAATTGTTTGGTGCTTTCGCTTCTCTTTCTATTTATTACAAGCATTTCATTTTTCGCCATTGGGTTTACAGTAGGTGGATGGATGGGCCTCTTTGGTACGCTTGGTGTTCTTCACGTAGGTATTCTATTTAGAAGAAGAAAAAAGCTAATCAGTGCCATCAACTTACTCGCTTTATATGCCAACCTGATGTTTTTGGTTGAAGTAATATATAGTGGAGGTATTTCATCTCCAGCGTTATATTGGCTGATGTGTTCACCATTCTTCGCACTTATTTTTTCTGATTATGAAGTTAACAGGAACAGTGCCTTTTGGATACTTCTGACTTTTACGGAGTTCGTGACACTTTTTGCTTTTGATAATCACATTAACAACATTCCAATTCAATATGACATGGCATGGCATGAGACTTTGGTCTTGGTCTTTGCGATTACATTCATGTGCTACTGTTCGGTGATTATTCTATTTGATGTACAATCTAGAAAATATCAGGCCTTCTTGAGAGAGCTTCCAAGTACACCTCTGATTGAGAATATTCCCTCAGACAATGCAAGTCTGGAAGACAACATGTCATTGAAAAAAGAGTCTGGTAAACTCCATCGTAAACTTGTGTGGATTGCGATTGTGTTGCTTCCTATATTTCCAGATGCGCTGTTTTTTGAGGATGATAGCTGGATGGTCTTATTTGCAATTAGAATAGGAATAGTTATGTACTTTGTATTGGCGCAATACGCATATGTATTAGGCAAAGTATCTCCTAGATTTTTAGCACATTCGTGTCTAATTGCACTAGTATTATTCCTTTCTTATGCCACCTCTCAGGTGCCTATCAGCAATGTTTTAGTATATAATCTTAATTATTCAGCGGTATTTCTAATATCGGCACTCTTCCTACTTTGGCGATGGTATGATACCCTCATTGCTGTTGGGGTGGCGCTTGTGTCTTATATCTTATTTGCTTTAGTCGAAGGTCGACTCTCATTGGAATACTTTGTTGAAAAAGGGGGGCTACTGTTATTTTCTATTGGCTTTGCGAGTATCTGGCTCACAGACTTTCGTCATCGATTTTATTTGAAAGAGCAACGATTCAAAAGACGGTTGCAAGAATCTAACACCACGCTATCCAATCAAAATGAAGAGCTAAAAAAGTTAAACACCAGACTGAAAAGTTCTGAGAAAAAACAAAAGGAAGCATCACTAATTAAGGATAAATTCTTTTCAATAATCTCGCATGATCTGCGCTCACCTATTGGAACAGTCAGCAGTTTCATCAAAATACTCAATGATAATACCATTGAATTAGGCAAAGACAAGGAGTCTGAAATTTTGGATCGCCTGGAAGAGTCTCTACAGAATGTAGAAATGCTAATAGACAACCTTCTGAACTGGGCGAGATCCCAAATGGGTACTTTAAAACTGAGACCCGAATTTTTTGACATAAGAGAAATTGCTAATCAATGCACGCGACTGTTTTCAGAAGACCTGAGAAGAAAAGAGATTGAGGTTATTCTAGAGCAGAAAGTATCAACCAGGGTATTTGGAGACAAGCAAACAATCGAATTTGTCATAAGAAACCTCTTGGCAAATGCGATAAAATTCAGCTATGAAAAGAGCAGAATAAAAATTGAGTTTGAACGAGAAGACAAATTTCTGAATGTAAAAGTTGTTGATTTTGGAGTTGGTATGAATCACACCGAAATCAATAATCTGATGAATCCTAATGTTCACTTCACAAAACCTGGTACTGCCAAAGAAATGGGAACAGGACTTGGCGTTCAATTGTGTGTGGATTTTGTCAAGAAAAACAACGGTGAGCTTGTGATTGAGTCTAAACCCGGAAGGGGCTCAAAGTTTATTTTTTGCCTGCCGATCAATAGGAATTCAAAACCTTCAGTAAACCTGGGAAAAACAGTATTCAACATAATTGATAATTAAAACAAATGAAAGAAATTGAATTAGCTCCATCCGGTAATGATGCGTGTGGAGTCAAGTGAATGATTCAAAAAACAATAACAGATTTTAAGGGCCAGGAATACTTCGATCACTTTTTTGACAGCTATGCAGAAAAGTTCCGATTATCACCGGATTTAGATACCAAGACCAAGGATATATTGATTTGGCTCGCATGGAAGGAAAATAATTTCCCAGCATTCAAGTTCTTCATGACAGAATTTAGCAACAACCTCTCAGAGGAGAAATATGCAACATCATTGTGGCAAAATCGCATTGGTCACTTCTATCTAAAATACGGTGATATCGAGAATGCAATAAATCATTTTCTCATTGGTGTAAAGGAGTTTCAAAATGTAGAATATTTAGGACTGCTATATGCCGGACTCAGTATGGCTTATTATAGAAGCAACAATCGAAAACTTGCCGAAAAATACGTCTCGAAAGCCAATCTAGTTGCTCGTAATCAAGACAACATTGAGTTGAACAGCTATATCATAAGACTGGAAAACCTCATGGGAAAATCAAGTGCATATGGTAGTAACCTGGCGGTTCCAAATCTGGCTACTGAATAAGTTCAGTTTTAAACAGCTAAACCACTCTTTTTAAATAAATCATCCCTTTCTCATTATTAGAATTATAAATTGATAACCATGTCTGTAGAATTAATAACACATAACGGAAAAAAAATTGTTTACGGTGACTTTAAAGAATGCAACAAAAAGGAGAAAATGATTGAAAAACTCTATGTAGTTGAACAACTGATGCAGCGGCAACCTGGCACAGTCTTGTACCTGGCTGATCTTTCAAATACACATGGGAGTACAGAGTTTATGAAGGCAGTAAAAGAGGTAGCAAAAAGAACCTTTGATCATAAGGTTGAAAAGGCAGCCTTGATTGGAATTATAGGAATTAAAAAAGTTCTATTAAATGGATTTAATGCAGTATCAAAAAACAAATTTGTGCCTTTTGACAATGAGGAACTAGCCCTCAAATTTCTAACCGACTAGTACTCAAAAGAAAATATCAATAAGCTAAAACAAACTATAAATATGAATAGAATTTTAATTATCTGTTTCGTTATGGGATGGATCAATATCACCGCAAACGCTCAAACCGGGCATATTTTGAATGGAGCAGGAGCAAGAAGTTTTGGAATGGCCGGCGTGGGAACTGCCTATGCAATGAATCCAACCTCAGCTCTTCAGTGGAGTCCGTCCAGTATTACCCAAATCCCTACTTCAATTGAATTTAGTTCTTCTATTATCTCCTTGAATACCGAAAACTATTCAGAATTGGATCTTTCTTTTTTAGATCCAAGTTTGCCGCAGGGATCGATCATTGCAGGACCGCTCAACGATGAAACAGGCAACACCATTCTGCCAACCATCTCGTTCATTTACAATCCCAAAAGTGAATGGAGTTTCGGTTTTACCGCAGCAGGGATAGGAGGCTTTGGAGTAGACTTTCCACAGGCAGCTACGAGTCCTATTTCGCTGCTCTTTGGTGATGTTTTCTCTAATTACCAGTTGTTTCAGTTATCAATTACTGCGGCATATCAACTTACAGATAAATTGGCAATAGCGATATCACCCACGTTTAATATTGCTTCCCTTGAACTAGGCCCAATTGTAACAGCTACACCGTTTGTAGGAGCAGGGGGTATCTTATTCCCATCACGAGATAAAGCCAAAGCGCTGGGTTATGGAATACATCTGGGGATGACGTATGCAGTCAATGAGTCGCTTAGTGTTGGTGTTCTTTATAAGAGCAAACAGAAATTTGAAGATTTTGAATACGATCAATTAAATGGTCAAGGAAGCCCGTCAACTACATCCCTGGACTACCCTATGATACTAGCCGGTGGTATTTCTTACAGAGGATTCAGTAAAACCTCTTTAGCATTTGACTTCAGATACATTGATTATGCATCGACGGAAGGATTTAACGAAACCGGGTATGCTGCCGATTTTTCCGTGCGAGGCTTTGGCTGGGCCAATTCCTACTTTTATGGAATTGGGATTGAACGATCGATATGCAAAGAATTGATTGTTAGAAGTGGCTACTCATACAGCACAAATCCCATAGATGATGATGCTTCATTTTTCAGCACGGTAGCACCTGCTGCAGTTCAGCATACAGTAGGAGTTGGTGCGTCCTATGCTTTTTCTGATGTCATTGATGTGAGTATTGGATATCACCATGGCTTTGAAAGTAAAATCGAGGGACCTTTTATACTTCCAACAGCGGACGGTGGTCAGGCAGTGCCCTCAATCACCCGTTCATCGCTTGCTACCAATTTGTTTTCTCTGGATATAGGAATCAAACTTTGAGAATCGATTTGAATGACCGAACTGAAGAATGTTGCCTTGCAGCATAAAGAACTAAGCGATGCACAAGAACTAAAACTTAAATACCTGATAAAAATTCTTAATGTCATTGACACTAAAAAACTTGAGGAAGAGCACATTCTTAAAATAAACCGGTGGATTGATTTGGTTAACAGCCGCACGCAGTTGGACTTAGACTCGTATCTACTGAAAGCTATTTTTGAGATTAAATATTTGATCGAAAGTCAGCTTCAATCGGTGCTTTTAAGAAAGAAGAGAATTGACTTACTGAAACGATCCATTTGGTCTGTTTTAACCATATCCCTGACACTTGCCTTGATATGGATTTGGGAAATAATTTATATGTGGCTTCTAGTTAAACCATTATGCATTATCCTGTTTGTGACATGCCTTGAATGGACAGAGAAAAAGCCATTAAAGCTGTTTCACATCAGGAACATTTGATTAAATGAATAATTCCTTAATTAGTAAAATAATTCCCCAGTAGAATGAGAAAGAAAACCAATAGAACTCACAAACAAATTGTAACCAGGCTTACACCCATTTTATTCTTTTTAATAAGCCATTCGGCAGTTTTTGGTCAATCCATAGTTCTTAAAAATGTCAATATTGTTGATGTGATTAATGGAGGAATACTCGAGAACCAAGCGATTGAAATACGTGATGGGAAAATTGTGAATATTCACAATGCTCCGCCCGAAACATTTGAAAATGATAAAGTCATTGATTTATCAGGGAAATATGTGATCCCAGGATTAATCGATAGTCATACACACATCGAACACAGTGCGTATTGGGAGCCTGCTCGCAAATACAATCCCTCAAGAGAAAATTTAGTAGCACTTCTAGAGCATGCATTGGATGGAGGTATTACCACTATACGGGAAATGGCATCAGATGTAAGAGTAGTCAGTGAACTCAGCAGAGCAGCAAAACTGGGAACAATACAATCTCCGGATATCGTATTCACTTCACTCTTTGCAGGCCCGGAATTCTTTGAAGACCCCAGGGCTGCAGCAGCTACCAGAGGTGAGTTGCCAGGTCGAGTGTCTTGGTTCAAAACGATTGCTGACAGTACTGATATTTCTGAAGCAGTA
The DNA here is from genome assembly GCF_039960695.1 of Ekhidna sp. Classification (GTDB taxonomy): domain Bacteria; phylum Bacteroidota; class Bacteroidia; order Cytophagales; family Cyclobacteriaceae; genus Ekhidna. Next base: position 507,677 of record NZ_JBDVKP010000019.1, read on the forward strand.
ATTGAAGCCATAGGAAATGGTAGTGACGGCATCAAGTTGTATGCTTTCTTAAAACCAGAATTAGTCGAAAAAATAAGTACAGAAGCCAGAAAAAGAGGTCTTATGGTATTGGCGCATGGAAGTACTCAATATAGCAATCCTTTTGAGTTGGTGGATAGTGGCGTCCATTCTTTATCTCATTCTTCTCTCTTGCTTGATGTTCTGCCAGAAGAGGTCGGTGGTTCGTCATATCCTGAAAATGATCAGTTAATGCAGAAACTGTTTCAAGAAATGAAAGCGAATGAAGTATTCTTGGATCCTACTCAATTTATTTATGAAAAAGTCGAACGTCTAAATAAGCTGTCTGAAGCTAGCAGTAAGATCATTGAAGAAGCATATAAAGCTGGAGTTATGGTTACAGCCGGAACGGACACTATTAGCGCATATCAAGATGAACAATATCCATTCTTACATGATGAGATAGCCCTTTATGTAGAAAAGTCCGGTTTTTCGATGATTGATGCCTTGAAAACAGCTACTATCAACGGCGCCTTGGCGTTGAATATGGACCATGAAATTGGTTCTATCGAGGTTGGAAAAAAGGCAAATCTGGTGGTACTAAATAAGAACCCACTTGAAAAGATTCAAAATACCAAGAGCATTTACCTGGTCATGAAGGAGGGGATTATACATGTACGAAAATAACGCCACATCAATACACAGAATTGAACCACAAGAACGTATAAAAATGACAATAAAAGACGCCAATAGATATAATGTAATAGTCACCAGATCAGCAGCTATCTTATTCCTGCTTGGGTTACTTACCGGCATTTATGTTACCATGGTTGCAACCGGAAAAATTGAGGGTAACATTGGTGCCAGTCTGGCTGCTCATCTCAACGGAATCATCGGAGCTATGATTTTATTAAGCCTGATCCTCATCCTACCCGGTATAAAATATGGTCACGGTTATAAAAGGGCTATGATTCTCATGTTCATAATTTCCAATTATGCCAACTGGTTGATTACACTGATCAAATCATTCTTGCAAGTAGAGGGAATTGCTATTGTATATAATTCCTTGTCGAATAATATCATCCATGTTGCCCTCGTCATTTTAGTTGTAATTCCAGCCTTGACAGGTGGTACAATGTGGGCATTTGGGATTGGCGCACGCCAGCACCAAGTGAATAATGTAGCAGAAGACCATTTGTAAATCACACGTTCAATCTTGTCACCGGGTTTACTTATGTGACGTTTGATTTTCACTTCTTCTAGAATGATTCAAATACTAGAGGTTATTCACTTATAAAGTTGAGCAGTTTAATAAGACTTATTGCTCTCCCAATATTCCCTTGCATGACCGACGTAATACTATGGACTGCAATTAATTCCTTGTTTATAGCCATACCTGAGGTAAGCATTTCACTAGCCTGACTTTTCGCTTCCTGATACCCATTATTTTCATAACTCAGTAGAATTTCAATAGCAGATTCCTCTGAAGTTTGAGGCCTGTATTTTGGAACATATCCCAATGCTTCTACCATCTCCTCTGCAAGCTTCCAGGTAGACCAGGGATTTTGGCCGGTGATCAATTTACCGTCTTTCACTACGTTTTTTAGGTACATAGTTCCCTTTTTAAACCGAGCTCCTTTTCCAACCAGTTCATCTTGCAAAAGAAATGGAAATAGATCACCGGCATCAGGTATCAGGAATAGCTCTTCCTCGTTTGTAAAGCTGCTCACCTCTTTGTTTTCAAGAAGCGATTGTCCATTGCTTAGACTCACGTTTACCAAAGCTGCAGGTCCATGGCATACGGCTCCTATCACTTTATCTGATTCATAATATTCCCGAACCAGCGATTGTATTATCAGATTGTTAGGAAAGTCGAACATGGCACCTTTACCACCTACAAAGTAGACGGCACTATAGTCTGCAAATGCTACATCTTCTAATCTAATGGTGTTTTGCGTTTTATGGTTTGCAACTGGATCATTCATAAACGCATAATCATAAATCCCGATATCATCATCGTCGATTACAACAGGAGGCTTACCACCTTTCGGGCTCGCAATGTCCACTTCAAAGCCATTTGCATGGAAGACATAATAGGCTCGAGAAAGCTCAGTTAACTCATATCCGGTTGATTTTGTGCTTTCTCCAATTTGAGCCGTGCTTGTAACCACTGCTAGTATTTTTCCTCGATAAGATGTGGAGTCTTCGGCCAGGTATGGAAGATCCGTAAATTGTACTTGAGATACATCTTCCCGTGGAATATCTGATCTGATAAGTCCGATAAACCAATAACCAAATCCAATGATTGCTACTATGAGAATTAGCAAACTGAATAAGGATATTTTCAATATTTTTCTGATGTTCATGATATAGTGATTGAGTAGCTGGCATTTTTGTTACATGAGCATCCTTTTTACATAAAAAAAGCTGCTCCATCAGCTTTAGACACCATTGGGTCATCTGCAAACTACTCCACCTTCAATCCGATCACTGGGTTTGCTTTAGAGACTTTTCTGACCTGTGTTGAAACGGTAGCAAGTAATACGAATATCAAAAGTACAACGGCTATCATCACACCAGAAACAGTCATTGGAATGTGATATTCATACACTTCATCCATGAGTGCTCCCATTAGAAAATAGCTAATTGGCCCCCCGATTGTCAGCGAAATAGCAAACAGTAGTACATATTGCTTAGTGATATTGGTTGCGATGTTCTTTAGTTCGGCACCAAGTACTTTTCGGATGCTAAATTCCCTCACTCTTCCCGTTACATTGAGCGTAACTAACCCATATAAACCAAGAGCAGCTAACATCACTGCGATGAAAGCCACAGCCTTCATGAATTTTGCGTGATTGCCAATTTCCTCAAAGTAATTGCCAAATACATCTTCTTGATGCCCACCATTGAAGGGAGTTTCTGGGAATAGTTCAGTCCACTCTTCCTGAAGGGCTTCATACGTCTCTTCCTCAGTACCAGCCATTACTTTCATGGATAAATAGCGATAATCTTCCTTGTCTGCCACCCGAAACATCGTCGGTCTGATTTCATTGAAAAAACTGTACATGTGAAAGTCTTTCACCACGCCAATAATCTCATATTGGACGCTATCGATTTTAAAGAACTTACCTATAGGATCTTTGAGCGACATACTCTCGACCATAAGCTCATTTGCTACCACAGCTCTTTTATCACTTTCAAATCGGTCTTTGAAAAACCTACCTTCCAGCAACTCTAAACCCATTGATTCAACATAGTTGGCATCTACGGCCAACTCAGTCACCTCGTATTGGCGTTCTGGGGTTTCTATTACTCTGGTCAAAGAGCCTCTACCCAAATGATTTTGAGATCCAAGTATCTGTTGCACATTAGGATTTTGTGCCATGGCCGCACTCATTTTTTCATATGCAGATTGATCCGGCACTCTCACGTACATTGATTTTAGTGGATCGTATCCCCAACTTCGACTAGCCTGATAGGTGGTGTTTTGAGTAAAAATCACCCCGCAAGTGATCGTTATACACGCAAGAATCAATTGAAAGCCCAGGAATATTTTGGTAAGTGGATTTTTCTTTCCAAACTGAACAGACCCTTTAAATATCCTAACCACTTCAAATTTGGCGATATAAAAGGCAGGATAGATACCTGAAGCTACACCGGTAAATAGAAGTATTGAACCAAGAAATATCCACAGGTTACCATCAGTAAGACGAAGGGTAAGATTGATGGTGAAAAGGTTATTGAACCATGGAAGGAAAACAAAAGCACCAAGAAGGAGTCCAAAGAATAATGCAAAGAGTGTCACAAAGATGTTTTCTGCGATGAATTGGATAATTACCAGACGTCTGTTGGCACCGATTACCTTTCTTACACCAATTTCTTTCAGCCTCTTGGATGCAGAGACGATGGCTATATTGATGTAATTAAAGCATGCCAGCAAAAGCATGAACAAACCGATGATTGGGAGAATTAATCTTGCCTCATCCTCCACTCCAGAAGAAATATCACTGCTTATATCTCCAGATCTATTATGTAAATCTGCAAGTTTAATAAACTCAAACTTTGAGATGGCCCAGTCTTCTCGCACGCTATTCTGAAGCGTACGATACTTTTCCATACCATTCTCGATGATGGCCAGATCCGAAGGCTGCTCCACTTGTATTAAGGTAGCATGGACGAACCCACGCCAGTTGTTCAAATCATACTCAGGGTAGGTGGTATTGATATTTTCAAAATTGACAAGGAAGTCAAAATCAATCGCATGTGCCAAAGGGAATGGTTGAGCAACCCCAGCTATGGTGAACGTTTTGCGTATGTCTCCAAATTTCAGAAGCACATTTTTGCCTACGGGATTTTCCTTTCCGAAGTATTTAATAGACATTTCTTCGCTAAAAATGATGCTGTTCATATCGGCCAGCGAACTAGCCTGTCCCCATTTTAGAGGGAATGTGAACATTTCTAAGAACTCCGGATCTGCAAATCGAACCCCCTCGTTAAATACCTTGTCCTCATACTTGACAACCACGCCAAAGTCTTCCACTCTGCACACCTTCTTTATATGTGTAAAATCTTCTTTTAGCATCGCCCCGAGTGGTGTTGGCGACAAACCCAGGTGACGTTCTGTACCATCTCTATCCACAAAAAATGTGGTTAGATAAACTTCATTTTTATTCTCATGAAAGTCATCGATGGTATAATCAAATTCCATAAATGAATACACAATTAAGCAGACGCCAATGGCCACAGCTAAACCAAATAAATTAATAAATGAGCTGAGTGGGTTTTTTAATAAGCTTCTAAGTGAGGTTTTGAGGTAGTTTTTGAACATTAGGTTTCCTTTTTAGTCCTGAAATGGTTGATTTCTATTCTAAAGATCGAATAGAGCTACGCTCTAATAGATTCATATTTTATAAAAAGGTTGCTTTTTGATGCCCGTAATACACCGGTGAAGAAACTGATTAAAAACAGTGTAGTGGGTATGAATATTATTACATACAATTCTTTTATATCATAAATCCCTGAAATAAAATAAAGAATTGATTTTTCATATTTCATTCAACCAGCTGTAAACAAGTGACTTAAACTGATTGGTACGTCAATTGCAAATGTTTAAAAAGAAACGAATTCACTTTCGAATTAGCGTGTGTGATATACAAATATCAGAAGCCCTCATCAAATGAAAAATAAATGCGATTAAAATATCTATTGGTGTACATTTTACCAATCACTGTTTGTTTCTCCTTTAGCGAAAGCGGACTATGGACTTTTTCTCCTGTCATCCTATTTTTTGTGATACTGCCAATAATCGAGCTGTTTATAAAACCGGACACTAAAAATTTTGATGAAAAGACGGAGCGCATTGAAGGCTCAAACAAAATGTATGATTGGATCGTCTTCCTTGCGGTACCTGTTCAATTATTTGTATTCATCTATTTTCTACATGTAATTGATAATTCTCCAGTAAACTCAGTTGAATTTTTAGGTAAAATCTCATCTATGGGATTTATGTGTGGGGTTTTAGGTATTAACATTGGACATGAATTGGGTCACAGGAGAAATAAGGTGGAAAAGTTTCTAGGCGAGATACTGTTACTCACCTCACTGGATACACATTTTCACATATATCACAATGAGATGCATCATCGGGATGTAGCCACGCCACGTGATCCGGCAACAGCAAAAAGAGATCAGCTTCTATACCTATTTTGGATAACGTCTCATTTTGGCAGCTACATTAAAGCCTGGAAAATAGAGAACCACAGAATGAAAAAAGCGAATAAGTCAGTTTTATCATTAAACAATCGAATGATAGTGTACTCAATAGCGAATATCTTTTTGCTCGTTACTATTTATCACTTTTTTAACCTGATAGTTTTACTAGCCTTCATTGCTGCAGCCATTATTGGAATTATCCTGTTGGAGACAGTCAATTACATCGAACACTATGGGCTTTTGAGGAAAAGAAGCGAAGAAGGAGACTATGAAAGAGTGCGACACTGCCATTCATGGAATTCGGATCATCAGCTGGGAAGAATGTTGTTATTCAATCTTTCCAGACATTCAGATCATCATTACAATGGGGGCAAAAAATATCAAATATTACTGTCTCATTCGGACAGCCCCCAAATGCCTACAGGGTATCCAGGGATGATGGTATTGGCAGTATTGCAACCTTTTTGGTTTTTGTTGATGAATAGAAAGCTGGACCAATTGGTTCAAAACGCGGAATGAGATTGAGCAAAAGGAAAGAAGTGCTGGAAGAAATTTATTTATAAGGTTGTTACTTCTCCCCAGCTAGGCGTACGAATCAGCTACGCCTTCATATTTAATTATTTTAAGAACAACCCCACTAGGCGTATGCATCCGCTACGCCTTCATATTTAATTATCCCACTAGGCGTACGCATCAGCTACGCCTTCTTATGGATTGCTTTAAGAAACAACTCACATTCGGAGTTATAGGCTATTTAAATCCTCCCTTAATTCAGGAAATCGCTTGAAGAATTCTTTTGCTTGATCTGAAGTATTAAAGGTATTTGAGTATTTACCATTCTCATGTCTTACGTGAACTTCCATCCATACATTCTTTCTTGTTTTAAACTGCTGTTTAAATAGTACTTCCTCATAAGAGAAATTTTGATGGTAATAGCTATGAAGGTAATGGTTTGGTGGCATTTCAAGATCATGTTCATCCAGTAGTTCTTTTACTCTTTCAGCCCACGGTCTATACGAAACTCCCTGGGAAGGTCTGGTGTTCTCATACAATCTCATTTTGCTAAAATATTTAGTAATGCGATCAAATAATAGTAGTGGTTAACTGCCCCCACTAGGCGTATGCATCCGCTACGCCTTCCTATTAATCCCCCACTAGGCGTACGCATCAGCTACGCCTTCATATTTAATTATTTTAAGAACAACATTTAGTATCGGATTTGGAACCCACTAGGCGTATGCATCCGCTACGCCTTCCTATTAATCCCCAGCTAGGCGTATGCATCCGCTACGCCTTCATATTTAATTAACAACCAACCACCCTCAACAATTCTCGAAACAGAATAGTCTCCACCCCGTCATTTTTTTAATATCCCCAAAATTAGGTATAGGCACTTTTAAAATTATTAATTATAATTGCCGGCATTATCATTTGATAATTGATAACGCATTTATATCACCATCACCCTCCATAGATGAATGCGTTTGAATTTCTCGACTCAACCAAATTCTAATCAGTATGAAAAGGCTGCTATTGATTTGTCACCTGACTATTGTATCACTTCTTGTTTTTGCACAAGAGACCATTAGACCAGAAATATCTGTAATCCCACCTTCACCCAATGCAGCGGCGATAAATAAGTTTGTGGATGTTCCGGTCAGCTTTTATACAGGCACTCCCAACATCACAATTCCTTTATTTACCCTACAGGTAGAAGGAATATCGCTACCCATCTCTTTGGACTATCATGCTTCAGGCTTGAAAGTAGAAGAGAAGGCTTCAAATGTAGGTGCCGGCTGGCGCTTGAATGCCGGCGGTGTGATTACACGCAGCATTCATGGGTTGCCAGATGAAGTGTACAATGCGGGTACTTTCAATTCTGGTGAGCAACGAGGGTTGTTTCAAACTTCCTTTATTGTCTCTCCGAATAATTCCAACGATTCACTTTATACCAATGGGGGTGCCCTTGATTGGACCTACATCAACAGCTGTGACGTGTACTACCCGGTTCTTTCCGATGGTACTACCTCAAGGCCAGTAGATCCACTTGATCATTTAGCAGGAGGCAACTGGGATTTAGAACCCGACATGTATCACCTGAGCTACCCGGGCGGATCTTCTAAATTCATCTTCGAGCGCGATGGTAGCTTATTCGAACTGATGGAAGATGATATAGTTTTCAATAAATATCCTTTCACTTCGAACGCTAGTAAGCGATGCGTGGGCTGTCCGGCGATAACCGCTAATTCGGACCCAACCAATACTGATTATTCATTTGGCATAAATGATCAAAATGGGATCTCATATACCTATGGTGATGTAGAGCGAACCACGGCAGTGTCCGGCTGTTTCCCCAATGACCCTGATGATAATAATGGGGTAAGCAACCGACAATCAGCCTGGTATTTGAGCACCATGTCCATTGGTTCCAGGGCGATCAGTTTCAACTATGATACTGAAACGATTTTACACGAAAATAATTACTACGAGACGCAACAATTCAAAGTACCTGGTACTACAGGTACCGTAGAAGCCAAAGGCAGCACCTGCATGAATGACATGACCGTAATTGCTAAGCGCATAAGCAGTATAACAACCACTAACGGTTATGAGGTGATCTTTGTGGCTGACACCTCAGATCGGGACGATTTGGAAGGAAGCCACCAAATCAAAGAGATCATAGTCAAGTTGAATGGCGAGGTAATCAAGCACTACCGTTTAATCCAGTCCTATTTTGGCAGCAATGACAAACTCAGATTAGACGAAGTTCAGATTGTGAACCCTGAAGAAGATACTGAGGTTCTCAATAAATATACCTTGGACTATTTTTCGGGAAGCTTTCCTGCGATAGACTCCAAGAGCCAGGACTATTGGGGCTACTACAATGGTTCGGGCAACAGTTCCATGATTCCGGAATGGAAGGATGCCAACTATCATGTGAATTCCAGCACAAGCGCGGATAGAGAACCCAACATTCTGTTTGCCAAGGTTGGAACATTAAGCAAGATCACCTACCCAACGAGTGGATACACGCTTTTTGATTATGAACTCAATGACTTTTACAACGAAAACTATGCCTTCACCTACAACTACGTCTCATCCGCATCTGGAGGAACAGAAGGAAATCCGGTAGAAGACTATGAATATTTTACCGTGGGGAGTGCCTGCACAGCCACACTGACATATACCCTACCTCAAGGTGGACTGGATGGTGGTGCGCAATTGCAAAAACACAACGGGACGACCTACATGCCTCATACACCCAGTGCTACCATAGGCAATCGCGTCAATCTGGATGCAGGAGATTACAGGTTATATACTGCCTCCGAATCTTCAAATGAGTTTATCGCTGAAATCGAGTTCGAACAGGTCGATACAGAGAAGTTTGTAACAGCCGGGGGCCTTCGTATCAAAAAGATGACGTTTCATGATCCGGTCACCAATAAAAATGAATACCGGTTCTATGAGTACACCTCGGGTTCTGGTTTAGCAAAAACATCCAGTGGGAAGCTATACACTGATCCACGCATTGGCGGATACATCACTTCAGCCACGACTGGCAATGTTGGTCAAACCTGTATTGAAGACAATGGAAGCATCACGTCTTTTGTAAACCTCAGCCAGGTCAGTCAGATCCCATTGGGAGTTTCTCAAGGCAGTCCTGTGGGTTACGACCGGGTGGTTACCTACAAAATGGATTCGGGGATAAAGCCTGTGAATGGCTTTGCAGATTCCGTGAAGGTGAATGGAGAGACCATCTATACCTATAAAAATGATACGCATACAAGTCAGTTGGTTTACCCACCTGTACCCTTGGAAGATCTGGACTATAAGAATGGCAAGCTTAAGATCAAGGAAGACTACAGACTTAACGCCTCTAATGCATTGGAGCAAATCATGGAAGAAGTGAACACCTATGAAGATGCACATGATACTGAAGCAATTACCTCACCATCAGTTACTGCTTATATGTTCCGTAAAGCCGCCAATAGAACATGCTATTCATGCATTCCAGCAAATACAATATACGCATCATACAAGATCTATCGCCGGTGGAACAGGTTGCTCACCAAAGTGGAGAAAAGCATTGAAAATAAGGAGCTATCCAAATCTACTACGTTTACATACGACGCCTACCAGAGTGGATGGTCGCATCATCAGACCGAATCAATGGAAACCACAAATAGTCTGGGTGAGACCGTAGAATTTACGTTTACAAGAATTTCAACAGTTCCTGGTTTAATCAGCATGCTAACAGAGGAACGCGATAGTGTATTGGTTCGCGCTGAAAAAGTAGATTATTCCACCAACCTACCAGTTGCGTACAAAACCTGGGACGGAGTATCAGGTTTAAATGAACCTATGGATGGGGCTTTTATCAAAAAGCAGCACATCATTCGCAAGTCAAGTGGTGAAATTGAGCAAGTCATCAGCAACCCATTGACTACCACTTACGATGACGAAATCAGTTCCATCTACATTCGGGCCTACGATTCACTTAGTCGTGTAGTGGCTGAAATTACAGGAATTACAAAAACACAATTTGATGCAGCGTTAGCCAACACGACATACACAGCTAACGACTTGGAACAGCTTGCAGATTCAGCATCTGTTGAAGTTGCGATGAATGCCATCAAAGCAGAATTGGAACCTCATCAACTCATGACACTCTACCTGTATGACGATGATGACGGGGGTAAACATGGCCCCACACGGATCATAGACCCCAGTGGGATACAAACCAGGTATAAATACGACGACTTTGGACGGCTGTCCATGGTCTTCGACCAAAACAACGACCTGGTGAGAAAGATTTCATACAAATTCAAAAACAACTAAGCGCCATGAGAAAGAATATATACATAACCCTGGTCTTAGTTGTGGCTTCATTTTTTGCGAACGCCCAAACATGGGAACTTGTTGGACCTACCTCCGTTTGTCCGGGACAGCAAAATGTTTCGTACTCGGTTCAGTCTAGCGGTGGCGGAATACCTTTTGGAAAGTTTTACTGGTCAGTTGATGGACAAAGTGTGCCAGGGACTAGTTACTCAAATCAAATTGATTTTCCTTCATCAGGATCTTCATTTCTTGTAAGAGCAACTAATCTCATGCAAGGCATCAATGTCTCTCTTACAGTTTATTCTATAGGGGCAGATCCAGGGTCGATTATCCTCAGCGGTGGACCAACTGCCGCTTGCGGAGGAAATGACCTAACACTGGATGCATCTGGCTATTCGGGAAACGTGAAATGGCAAAAGAAAACCGGATCCGGACCATGGGGTGATTATGCCTTGGGATTTCCTGACCCGTTGTTGGATGAAAACGTAACAGTCGGAACGACCTATAGTTACAGAGTCCGTACTCAAACGACATGTGCCGCACAATATTCAAATACAATTACTGTCACACTCGCCAATCCGCTAAATGGAGGGAGTGTTAGCAATCAATCTGTGTGTAGTGGTGAAACCCCATCCTCTATTACTGCCACATCTGCCTCAGGAGGCGCGGGAAATTATACCTATAGTTGGGAGAAGAAACCGGCATCAGGGGGGAGTTGGACTAATATTGGGGGTGGAATAAGCCTTTCTTCGTCAGAGATTGGAGCACTTACCCAAGCCACACAATTTAAAAGAAAAGTGATTGACACACAGTGCGGTGTTGCCTACACCAATACAATGACGGTGAATATGCACCCCAATCTTTCCAGTGGTAGCATTGGCAATGCGCAGACCGTCTGCTACAACGGCAATCCATCCACACTGACCAACACAACTTCAGCAAGTGGTGGAAATGGCAGCATCAGCTACCAGTGGCAATACTCCACCAACGGAACCAACGGCTGGACCAACCTGAATGGACAGACAGGCACTACATACAATCCACCTGCACTGACCAGCAATAGATGGTACCGCAGAAGAGCCATCTCTTGTAACATGACTGTCTATACCAACTCCATCAAGATTACCGTACATCCGAGCTTAAGTGCGGGGAGCATCAGCAATGCCCAAACACTTTGCTACAATGGAAATCCAGCAGCATTGACTAGCACGGGCTCAGCCAGTGGAGGCGATGGAAACCTAAGCTATCAGTGGCAGTACTCGTTAAATGGATCTACAGGCTGGACGAACCTCAGCGGACAGACAGGCACCACTTACAACCCTCCAGCACTGACTCAAAGTCGATGGTATCGAAGAAGAGTGATCTCTTGTGGTGAAACGAAATACACCAACTCAGTAAAGATTACGATTCATCCCGATCTGAATCCGGGAGCTATTTCAGGTGCACAGAGCATATGTTACAATAATGCGCCATCCACGCTAGGCAATACTACCTCAGCAACAGGCGGGGGCAGTGGTTTAACGTATCAGTGGCAAGAATCTACCAACGGTATTTCCTTTACCAATATCAGCGGGACAAGTGCCACGTATCAACCAGGGATACTTACCGCTGATCGGTGGTACAGGAGAGGGGCATCCACCAATGATTGCTCCATCGAATATACCTCCAGCGTGAAAGTCACAGTCGATGCAACGACGAATGGTGGAAGCCTGGAAGAAACGGTCTTCAACTCCAGTAATGTTGAAGTATTTGGTACGACTGATGTAAATCTTGCGCTGACAGGAGAAGTAGGCAACATCATCAAATGGCAATACAAGACTACTGGCGATTGGGTGGATATAGCCAACACGACAGACACCCACAATGAAATCAATGTAACGGTACCTACCTACTACAGAGTAGAGGTGAAGAACGGCACCTGCGCTACGGGCTACAGCAATGAAGTGTTTGTCAACGTCTTTCCGGAGCCCGGATTGGATTTTGGCCTACGCACAAGCGTCAGACCTGGTTCGGGTACCACCATTTCCGTCGATGCGGGATATTCCAATTACCAATGGTTTAAGGATGAAGTAAGCGTGCAGAGTGGATCTTCTAATGAACTGCAAATCACACATCCGGCCAAATACCGGGTTAAGATCACTTCAGGCGGTGGAGCCACCTTCGAAACGGGAAATGCAACGATTGGATCACAGCTGGATGAAGATCAAACCTATGTGATGGTGTACGATTTCCGGGAAGCAGGCTATACGGCAAACTCTGACCTATTTGGTATTCCGATGGAAAACATGAGTATCACAGCCGATGTATATGATGGATTGGGAAGACCCATACAGAAAATCAATATGGAAGGTTCACCAAATGGCAGTGACCTGGTAGCACCGGTAGAATACGATGAGTTCGGCAGGAACAAGAAATCTTACCTCCCATATCCCACTTCGGACAATGGACAGCTCTATAAGCCGGACGCGCTGGGAGCAACCTCAAAGCAAAAGGCGTTTTACGATGCGATATATTCAAGCGACACAGCATTTAGCGAAAACAAGTTTGAAGCGAGCCCACTCAACAGAGTCGTAGAGCAAGGTCTTCCGGGCGAAAAATGGGCCATTGGATCTGATCATTCAGTGAAGATGCAATACCTGGTGAACGAAGCAAACGAAAACATCAGGATCTGGCGCATGGTAAATAGTCTTCCGGAGTTTACAACCAACGATTATTACCCGGACGGCAAACTATTCAAGAGCATCACCACGGACGAAAATGGCGCACAGACCATTACCTATACCAACTTCAGAAAAGACCCAATCCTCATCAGAAAACAGATAGATGCCACTAAATGGGCAAAAACCTACTACATCTATGACCAGCGCAACAGACTGCGCGTGGTACTCCAACCAGAAGGGGTAAAAAATATCAGCACATACGACAGTGCAACAACGCAAGAAAAAGAAGACTTCCTTGCGGCCTGGGCTTTCCAATACGGGTACGATGCACAAAACCGACAGATATGGAAACAAGTGCCGGGAGCAGGCCGCATGTACACGGTATATGACGCCTGGGATCGGGTGCGGATGACAAGTGATAGTGTACAATCAGAAAACAAAGAGTGGTCTTTTATCAAGTACGATGTACTGAATAGGCCAATCATTACGGGCATTCGTACGAGTGATCCTTCACTTGAAGATCAGGGGGATATGACTGCCAACGTAGAAGGAGACACGAGCATGTTTGAGTCCTACAGCACCACCACACATACCTACTCAGACAATATGTATCCGTCCACAAGTACAAATGTGGAGCTGTTGACAGTTACGTTTTACGACAATTATGATTTTCTGCTACACACTGAGTGGGCGAGTTTAGACCTGGGATTTAGCGAAGCTACTCCACAGCGAACCCCAATGACAGCTCCTTTAGGTACCGTGACGGGTACCAAGACCAAAGTGAGTGATGGAACATGGATCTACAGCACCAGCCACTACGACGATAAAGGACGTCTGATCCAGGCGCGTAGCACCAACCACCTCGGTGGTGTAGATGTGGTGACGAACTACTACAACTTTGCCAATGAGGTCACACAGACCATTACCGAACACAGCGATGGAACTACCACGACCACCATCACCCGTGACTTTGAATACGATCACAGGGGCAGGCTACTCAAAACATGGCACGCGGTAGATGGTGCACCTGCAATATTGCTGGCAGAAAATGAATACAATGAGCTGGATGAAGTGGCTGAAAAGTGCCTGCACAGCACCGATGGTACCGACTTTGAGCAGTATGTAGATTATACCTACAACATCCGCAGATGGCTGACAGCTGTCAATGATTCAGACCTTTCCTCCAACGACCCGATAGGAGACCTGTTTGGCATGGAGCTGGCCTATGATCAGGCCGTGAGCGGACTGGGTGGTAACCAATACAACGGCAACATCTCGGCCATGCGCTGGAGTAACTATGACGTGACAGGAAGCGGACCTGATACGCGTGCCTATACCTACAACTATGACAAGCTCAGCCGATTGACGGCTGCACAGCACTATGAAGGAGCTTCCAGCGTGGACCAGTTCAGTGTATCCAGTATTGGCTACGATGAAAATGGAAATATAGAATCGCTGATAAGGAAAGGTGATTCCGGCGCGAACATGGATAGCCTGACGTATGATTATGGAACAGGATTGAGCCAAAGCAATCAATTGCAATATGTGGATGACTTGTCCGCTGATGCACTGGGCTTTGACAACAATGGTACAGGCACAGCCACTGACTACACCTATGATGCCAATGGCAACATGGTCAAAGATCGCAACAAAGGCATCGACTCCATTTATTACAACCACTTAAACTTACCAATCATAGTAGACTTTGAAATACCAGGAGACAGTATGCGATATGTGTACGATGCTGCAGGAATCAAACTGCGACAAACCGTCTATGAAGGAGGTAGTGCAGTGAAAACCACGGATTACGTAGGTGAATTTATTTATGAGGATCTGCACGATACCAATGGCTCCAACATCAAGCAAATACAGCACGAAGAAGGACGATTGGTCTACATGGACTATGAATCTACCTGGGACTATCAGTACAACCTGAAAGACCACCTGGGTAACGTACGTGTGACGTTTAGCACCGAGCCGGACAACTATGAAGCTACGGCATACTTCGAAGATGCCACGATGGAGCAGGATACGATTTACTTTGGAAATGTAGATACACCTAATCGGGTAAATCATCCACTGGTTTCCAATACAGGTAAGGCTGCTCGCGTGAACAATGTAGCTCCTGCTGGTCCGTATGCGGTTCTCAGAGTGAATAAAGGAGATACGGTAAGCATGAGTGTAAATGCCTATTATAATGGAGGTTCCGGATATACCAACTCATTGGATTCCGCTTCCATGGTTGCGGCTTTAGCCACTGCTTTTGGAAGTTCCAATGTGCTCTCAGAAGCAGGAGTCACGTACAATCAGGTTGAATTTGGAGTAGCAGCAGCTATCGGTATACTCGGTGTGGGAGGTAGTTCCAATGACAATGTGCCAGGTGCATATTTGAATTATCTATTATTTGATATGAATATGAGCTATCAAAACGTGGCTGGATTTACGCAGATCAGTAGTGCTGCGAATGGAGCTGAGGAAACTATCTCACTCAATGACAGGATCATGGATAGGGATGGCTACCTGGTAGTGTATCTAAGTAATGAAAGCAACACTTCAGATTACGTGTACTTCGATGACTTCACTATCTATCACGGTAAAACCAACATCGTACAAACAGACGATTACTATCCTTTTGGGCTGACGTTCAACTCTACACAGAGAAGCCCGAGTGTGATGAATGCGTTTAAGTACAATGGCAAAGAGTACGACGAAAACACACAGTGGTACGACTATGGAGCCAGGATGTATCAGGCTGATTTGGGCAGGTGGTTTAGTGTGGATCCTTTGGGTGAGAAGTTCATGGATATGACTACCTATAAGTACGGTATGAATAACCCGATCTTGTTTATTGATCCAGATGGAAGGAGTGAGATCATGGGAGGATATGGACAAGTTATGGATCAAAATAACACGGGTGCTGTCACACACTATGATTATGGGGGCGGAAGTGACTTCACGGGTAATGCGCAGTACAATAAGGATCATCCTCCAGGTTGGGATAATCCGTCTGGTGGAGGAAGCACTAATGGTGTAGCTAAACTTCAGAAGAAGACTGAAGAGAGTAAAAAGAAATTTAGCTATCTGTTTGGGTCAAGTGGAAGCGTAGGTCAATCAAATTCTAAAGCTGAGAGTGGATTTTTGGAGAGTTTCACTGAGTCATGGTCTAATTTCTTTAGTTCTATCGCAACAACTTTTAGTAGTGTAGAAGGTTTTACGAATACGTTTGAAGGTATTGAGCGTTCTATTCTAAATTTAAATACTTCAGGAATCGATTTTGACCCTGCTGGAAACGCAGCAAAGTTGAGTTTATATAATGCAGCTTTAGATGGCAATGCAGGTGCTTGGGGAACTTATGCTGGAATATATAGTCAATTTGCAGTCTCTATGGCAGCTCCTGAATTAGTAGGTGCTGGAATAAGTGGATTGAAATTTGGCCTATATAATTCTTCTACATTTGGTGTTGGAAGCCGACTATTTGGCATCGGCAGAAATGGACTTCCGAAAGGAGTTTTGAATTCTGGACAATATCGAATTGGGTGGGGATATATTCAAAAGAGCAATAGTCATGTATTCAGAATTGGAATTGGAAATAATCCAAGGTTTTATCCAGCAACTAAAATACTTGGAACTCCTGTTCATAAGCATATAAACATCTTCTCTGTGCCAGCAAAATTTTAAAATATGATTGATAAGGATGAATTTGAAAATTACTATGCAAAGATTAAGTCTGATGAAGAAGGTATAGGTTATATATTAAGTATTGTTCTTTCCTTACTTACACAGATTAGTAAGAAAAAAATATGTTTGAGAGAATCTAAATTCATAATAAAGGAAGATTCCTACTTAATAAAGCTATTTCCTAAGGAAAATTCATGTTGCCCAATTTTTTTTGAAATGCTAAATCAGAACGAGATTGACATTCAATTAAATCAAGGGGGCGAGTATTTATATCTCCAACCTATTCAAAACATATCAGATGGGTTGAAATTAAGAAATGCTGTAAGTGATATCCTGAGAAATGAAATTATTGAGGAAGTACTAAAAATTGAAGGATCAATTAGAAAAGTGACTTATACAGTGTACCAAACAATAGACGGGAAGTCAAGACCGTACGTTTATAGTAATGTTTTGGGACAAATACTTCCATGGAAAAAGAAGGATAGAGAAAAGATTACGTACCAACCATGGATTGAATGATATGGTCGGTCACATATGGTCCCCACCTGAAAAACCAGTTGCTTTATTTCACTCATGACCCGCAACACTGCCTTGAGCTCATCTGGGCAACGTGCGCGTGACGTTTGAGGCACTGGATTACTTCATGACGGAGACCTTTGAAACGGGCGAAGACAATGGCTTTGCCAATCTGCACAGGCAAGTAAACACTTCTGCTAACACTACTGTTGGAGGAAATGAAGTAGAGTTGCTCGCAGAAGGGCAAACAGGAGCCATGCTCTTTTTAAAGTTGAAGAAAGGCGATGAAATAAACATGAGTGTCAATGCAAACTACACAGACAACCCGTCTAACAACACCTTCGCTGAGATCGCATACCATACCTTGTTTAACGACTTTACGAATACTCCACTGGATGACAATGAAGGAGTGACAGCCACAGCTAGCGAATTTGACGATGCGCTCAGTGGAGCAGGCATGAGCGGAAAAGATGCCCAAAGCATTGCGCCACGAGCCTTCTTAAATTACATTGTTTTTGATACCGTAATGAATTACCTCAAAGCAGGTTTTGCACAAGTAAGCGCAGCAGCCTATGGGGTAGGAGTACACGAAACGATCGCAATTAATGAAATTATTGCTGATTCAAGTGGATATATTTTGATTTACCTGACCAATGAAAACCAGGAGGCAGCAGACGTTCACTTTGATGATTTTACAGTACATCAGCAGCAAACGAATGTAATTGGGTCAGACGATTACTATCCGTACGGTTTAACGTTTAATAGCTATCAGGAGGAGAGTGCGAGAGAGAATAGATTTAAGTATAATGGCAAAGAGCTGGATGAAAACACCCAGTGGTACGACTATGGCGCACGGATGTATCAGGCAGATTTAGGACGATGGTTTAGTGTGGATCCTTTGGCAGACCTTATGAGAAGTAATAGTCCGTACAATTATGCATTCAATAATCCGATAAGATTTATTGATCCAGATGGAAGGGCACCATCTTCTATACAGATGGGGTATGGTATGACTGCTGATAACAACAGTACGGGATCTGTTACACATTATGATTACTCAGATAGTCAATGGAAAACCCAGAACCATGATCAGAAGAATGGAGGATTATTCGGCAATAAGAAGGCTGATGCAGAAAAAGCAAATAGTGCTGCATCTTCATCTTATGCTGATGGTGGGAGCGGTGACCCAGGTGATAACACTGAGAATGAGAAAACAAGCAATGAGATTGTAGTTTCAACCGATCCAAAAGGGAACGGTGGTAATTGTTGTGGAGGCAGGAAATACTACACCGAAGAAGAAGTTGAAAATGGTTTATTGAATAAAAAATTTTATGAAAAAGATGAAAATGGATATTACATAAAGCCAACAACAGGAACGGGACCAGCCCCAGGAGTAGGGAAAGCATTAAGGGCTAGCAAATTTTTGTACAAATCAAAAGACGGTATTTATAAGTGGATTAAAAATGGTAGAGTAGCATCTGAGGCTACTTTGAAAAGGTTAGGACTAACAAAACCGAGTTTGATAACTTCAAGGGGCAAACCATTGGCGCCTCAGAATTTGGACAAAACAATAAGTGGCGTTCCAAATAATGCGGGACCAAAAACTTTTTGGGGCAAGGTTAGAGATATAATTGCGATATTAGGCCAAGCAGGAAGCTGATAAGATGAATGAAATTCTACTAATATTATTCGGAATAGTTTTAGGCGTGATCGCCATATATTTTAAGGGTTATCTAAGCAATCTGAAGGCTGAAAGATCTGAAATTAAAAATCCTGAATACTTGAAAAGTAAGGCCTTTAACAAGCTAAAAGGGACTATTAGACATATTGTAGTTGAGTACAGTATACGACGAAAGAATAATGATTTTTTGCTGAATGTTTTTTTAAATGAAGTGACGCTTTTTCAGATTACTCATAGATTTCATTACCCCGAAATCCTAAAGAATCAAGATGACATGGCATTTGGACTAGCACTTTATTTGCCTATAAATAAGCTTAATTCAGAGCAAAAAAAAAGAATTTTAAACATTATGAAAGAGGAGGCGGACTATTTTTCGTATGAGGAGATTCCATTTGATTATTACGTTGTTGATTTTGGAAAGAGAATAAAATATAGCAGCTATTTTATAGTTAGACTTTTAAAGGAGATTTTTTTAATAGAAGATGAAGATGATATTTCTTTTGAGTTATTTTCTGAAGGGAATCTTCCTTATCGAGTTCATGATCATTGATAGTTTAGGCTTTGGTCATGTATCAGAATGTCACTTTTACGGTCATGTATCAGAATGTCACTTATGCAGTTTTAGCATGCGAGAAGCATGATTATCGCGTTAGTGATCATAACGCATGGGTATGTTCCAAGCAACAAAATCGCTTAGGTCGTCTTAAAATGGCCTAAGTATAGACCTCATGTATCAGAATGTCACTTTTCATAAAATGACATACATATATTGACAATTAATCATCAGAAGAACTAAATGTCCACAAGAAGTAGACACTAGGCGTACGCATCAGCTACGCCTTTTTTATTCTGTTTGCTTCTTAGCAAACATAAGATGGGAGACAGTTATCAAATCAAAGATCAGGAAGGACTTTATTTCCTCACATGCCAGGTAGTAGGATGGGTAGATGTATTTAGCAGGGAGATTTATCGAAGCATAATCATTGATAGTTTAGGCTTTTGCCAAAAGCACAAAGAACTTAAAATATATGCATACGTCATTATGACAAATCACCTACATATAATAGCGCAAAGTGGGATAGGAAAATTATCAGATACATTGCGAGATTTTAAGCGGTACACATCCAATAGCATCATGAACGAGATATCTGAAAATGTTCAGGAAAGCAGAAAGTCATGGATGGAAATGGTCTTTCAGTATTATGCCAAATTCAATACTAGAGTGCAGCAGAGACAATTTTGGACGCATGAAAATCATGCCGTAGAACTAACAAGCAATGACATGATCGACAGCCGCGTGAATTACATACATAACAATCCCGTACGTGCGGGATGGGTAGAGCGGCCAGAAGATTATTTATATAGCAGTGCGAGAAACTATTGTGAATTACCGGGGCAATTAGAAGTAGACCTGATATAGGAAGCTAAGAACAATTTCATTTTCCTAACTTCATCATTCATTGATCAATGCTTATATGAAATGTAGATTTTGCACATCCTCATGCATAAAGAAAGGAATAAGAAATGGCATCCAGCAGTATTGGTGTCCAGCATGTGGTAAATACCAGAGAGAAGAATATAAATACAAGTCATATAAGATTTC
Source organism: Ekhidna sp. (assembly GCF_039960695.1). Taxonomy (GTDB): domain Bacteria; phylum Bacteroidota; class Bacteroidia; order Cytophagales; family Cyclobacteriaceae; genus Ekhidna. Next base: position 528,363 of record NZ_JBDVKP010000019.1, read on the forward strand.
CAATACCCTTGTTATTGCAAGTGTCAAAGAAGGGTTGGGTATCAGAAGTACGAGCCGGTTGCTGGGTATTTCGACTACAACAGTGCTAAGAAGAATCAGAATAATTGCACACGAAATTCGAAAACCTCCCATTTCGCTTCGTAAATCCTACGAAGTGGATGAGCTATATACGTTCGTGAGAAGTAAGCAGAAAGGAGTTTGGATCGTGTTGGCATTTGAGAGAGAAACCAATCGAGTTGTAGACTTCTATATTGGACCAAGAACTCAGAGAAGTTTACGCATGGTAGTCAACACCCTACTTGCATCCAGCGTGAAAACCATCCATACCGATGGTCTGCTACACTATAAAGGACTCATCAATAAAAGGATGCATCGATTAGAAAGATATGGAACCAATAAAATTGAGCGGTTCAATCTAAATTTGAGAACACATCTGAAGCGGTTGTCGAGAAGAACTATTGCGTATTCAAAAAACATGGATATGCTCTACAGCTGCCTGACTATTTATTTGTGGGGATAAAACGAACTCTACGCATCCGCTCGGCTTTCATATTCATTGGTTGCCGAATTACCTATAGAATCGTAGTTGTAAACTACGATTAGAGGGGTTGTAAACTACGATTAGAGGGGTTGTAAACTACGATTAGAGGGGGCGGTTAATTAGAGATTGACTTAATATAGGAATGGGAAGGCGTAGCTACAACCTACGCCTAGAGGGGAGATTGACTTAATATAGGAAGGCGTAGCTACAACCTACTAGAGGGGGAGCCCCAACGACGAAATGATAAAGGCCCACCGATAGGTGAGCCTTTAAAGTGGAGTCGGAGGGATTCGAACCCTCGTCCAGCTAAGGAAACCATAGACCTTCTACATGCTTAGTTATTCTTTTAATCTCGAATCTCAGGCTGGCGAATAACTACCCACCTGAAAAACCAGTTGCTTTATTTCACTCAT
>NZ_JBDVKP010000020.1:0-652934 GCF_039960695.1 Ekhidna sp.
CCACCAGTCCGAAAACCGTGCTGCCCCTCGACTTGCATGTATTAGGCCTGCCGCTAGCGTTCATCCTGAGCCAGGATCAAACTCTCCATTGTATATAAATCTTAATGTACTGTTTAAACCTAGCTACTTATTACTCAAATATTAAAACTTAAGTTGGAACTAAATTGCTACATAACAACATCCGTTCAAAGAACTTTTGCTTGACTTTTCAAGCTTAGAGAGCATTTAAAGACTGATTTTCATTACTCTGTGTCTTGCCTCCCTGCGAAAGCGGATGCAAAGATAAGAACATCTTTTTTAACCGAGCAAGGATTTCAAAAAAATATTTTAAAAAATTTTCGAAATGTTTTCAGGAAGCGATATGCTTAGAGGCTTTCCTCCGTAGCGGGATGCAAAGATAACTAAAGGATCGATTTCACAAAGTCGAAAATTACTTTTTTCTAACTTTTTTTCAGGACTGTTTCCTTACGGTCTGGTCCTAAGGAGATTAGGGTTATTGGAACGCTTACTGATTGCTCAATGGAGCTAATAAATGCATGCAAATTCTCTGGCAATGCTTTGTAATCTGAAATTCCATCAAGCTTCCACCCTGACATCTCGTTTAGGATTGGAGAATACGAATCATTGTAGGCGTAAGGGAATTCTGTAGTTACACCATCACTTGAGTTATATGAATCGCAAACCTTAACAGGCTGAATACCTGAAAGTACATCAGCTTTCATCATAAAGAGTTGTGTGACCCCATTGAGCATGCAAGAATAGTTTAATGCTGGAATGTCTAACCAGCCACACCTCCTTGGCCTTCCTGTAGTTGCGCCGAATTCATTACCAAGCTTTCTTAATTCTTCTCCTTCTTCATTAAAAAGTTCTGTTGGGAATGGCCCACTGCCTACTCGTGTGCAATAAGCTTTGAAGATTCCGAATACTTCGTTGATCTGATTTGGTGCAATACCCAATCCTGTACATGCGCCGGCTGTTGTCGTATTTGAACTTGTAACAAATGGATAACTACCAAAATCAATATCAAGTAATGTTCCTTGTGCTCCTTCTGCAAGGATCTTCTTTCCTGAAGTAAGTGAGTCATTAATAAGATACTCGGTGCTTAATATCCTAAATTTTCTCATAAGATCAAGACTTTGAAAGAATTGAGCTTCTTGAGCTTGAAAGTCATCATCTAATTCAAGTGAAGAAAGAAGGGACAAGTGTTGTTTTTTTAGCTTTTGATACTTTGCATCAAAATCCTTCTCTACTATATCTCCAATTCTTAAGCCATGCCTTCCAATCTTATCTTGATAGGTTGGTCCAATGCCTCTTAATGTAGAACCTATCTTTTCCTCGCCTTTTGCTAATTCAAGTGCTTTATCAATTAATTTATGGGTTGGCAATATAAGTTGTGCTTTATTGGAAAGCACTAACGTTTTTGTGGCATCTACACCAAAAGGTTCTAGGTCTCTTATTTCTCTTGCAAATACAATTGGATCAATTACTACTCCATTTCCTATAATATTTAGTATGTCTGGATGGAATATTCCTGATGGTATTTGGTGTAGCACATGCTTCTTACCATCAAACTCCAACGTGTGACCTGCATTTGGCCCGCCTTGGAAACGAGCCACTATATCATACTTAGGTGCGAGAAAATCAACCGCTTTACCCTTACCCTCATCTCCCCATTGAAGACCTAAGAGTACATCTACTTTTGACATTACTTTATCTGATTTTTTGGAGTGCTTCTTCTTCTGATTGTGCAATATTAAATATTGCTTGAAGTTTTGTCATTATAAGAAGCTTATTAACATGGTCTGAAGGCTTAATTATATAGAGATCACCATTCTTATTTCTAAATTTGGTCAATAGCGTAATCAATACGCCAATACCGCTACTATTTATGTATCTGACATCAGATATATTCAGCATGCAATGAGTTACTCCATTGGCTATAGCATCGTTGGCTAGCTCGACTACTTCAGGCCCGTTATTCTCTCCAATAAGGTCTCCTTCGAAATGGAGTTTTAGTACTTTATTATTTATCTCCTGGGTGTACTTCATTTACTTAACTTATGAGACTACTTTGTTTTGACAATTTTCTTTTTGGCAGCTAGCGTATAATATCAACGAGTGATGCATCACTTTGAATTGTAATAGTTGACCAACGGTAGTTTGAATGTTTTGAATTCTCGGATCACAAAACTCATGTACTTTATTACAATCTGTGCAAATTAGGTGATCGTGCTGTCTAAATCCGTATGCTTTTTCAAATTGCGCCAAATTTTTACCAAACTGATGTTTTGTTACCAGATCACAATCTACTAGTAGGTCAAGTGTGTTATACACAGTTGCTCTACTCACCCTGTAGTTCTTATCCTTCATGCTTACATATAGGGACTCGACATCAAAGTGGCCATCTCGATCATATATTTCTTCAAGTATTGCAAAACGTTCTGGGGTCTTACGCAAATTCTTATTCTCAAGATGTGCTTGAAAAATTTTCTTTACCTCATCCCTTATATTCTGTCCCGACATACTGCAAATATAATTTAAGGTCTGATCAATTGGTTCGACTGACTTTAACAACACCGTTCACCTTTTCCAGCTTTTTAGCCAATGTGTCAAGATGCGAGGTGTCTTCTACATATAAGCGTATAATGCCTTCAAAAATTCCTCCTTCTGTATTAATAGAAAGTGATCTCATATTTACTTTCAATTCCTCTGAGATAATGTTGGAAACATCACTAACCAATCCCAATCTATCGGTACCTATAATAGAAAGTGTTGCTTCAAATGAATGCTTTCTGGAAGAGGCCCATTTCGCTTTTATAATTCTATATCCATAATTAGAAAGAAGTTCAGCTGCATTGGGACAGGTCGTTCTATGAATTTTAATTCCATCACTAACCGTTACGAATCCAAAAACATCGTCTCCTGCAATAGGATTACAGCACTTCGCAAACTTGTAATCAATAATATCCAAATCTTCACCTAGTAATAATAAGTCACTATCTGTTTTTCTTACTCTACTAAGTTTTTCTTCAACATCTTTCGCTCCATGGGTTCGACTATCAGATTTTGAAGTTTTATTACCCGCTTTGACGAAAGACTTAATGAGTGAGTGATCTATTTTTCCAGTTCCCACTAAATACAACATATCTGCTGGAGACTTAACGTTAAAGTAATGAGCTATATCCTCAAGAACTGTTTGATTATATTCAATTTTCAGCTGTTTTAGCTTTCGTTTTACGATTTCACGCCCTTCATCTATAAAGACCTTTCGCTCCTCTTTGAGCGCATCCTTGATTTTAGATTTGGCTTTAGAGCTTACTACATATTGGAGCCAGCTTTCATTTGGTTTTTGCTTGCTCGATGTGAGAATTTCTACCTGATCTCCATTTTTAAGTTCGAAGTTTAATGGAACCAGTTTCTGATTGACTTTTGCTCCAAGGCAGTGCTCTCCTATTTCAGTGTGAATATCAAAGGCAAAATCTAGAGCAGTGGCACCTTGCGGAAGCGTCTTTAAATCTCCCTTTGGGGTGAATACAAAAACTTCATCACTGTAAAGGTTAGATCTGAAGTCATCTACAAACTCAATTGCATTGCCGTTATTCTGCTCGAGAATTTCACGAACTTTTGCGATCCACATCTCAAGTCCTGTTTCATCAGAAGATTTGCCGTCTTTATATTTCCAATGTGCCGCATAGCCCTTCTCAGCAATTTCATCCATACGAGTTGTTCGTACCTGAACCTCAACCCATTGACCTGTATCACTCATTACAGTTGTATGTAATGATTCATATCCATTGGCTTTTGGGATACTGATCCAATCTCTAAGTCTATCTGGATTTGGTTGATAATAATCTGTAACTAATGAATAGACTTGCCAACAAAATCCTTTTTCATCTTTATATGGAACATTGAGTATGATTCTAACTGCAAATAGATCATAGACTTCATCAAAGGGAACGCTTTGTTTTTTCATTTTATTCCAGACGGAATAGATTGACTTTGGCCTTCCTTTGATCTCATAATCTACATTTAGAGAATTTAGCTTATCCTTAATTGGCCTTATGAAATTCCGGATAAACTTGTTCCTTGAATCTTTAGTCTCATTAATTTTACCGGAGATATCATTATATACCTCAGGCTCAGAATATTTCAGATATAAATCTTCTAATTCTGATTTAAAAGAATAAAGTCCTAACCTGTGCGCCAGCGGAGCATATAGATAGATAGTCTCATTGGCGATCTTAAGTTGCTTATTCCTAGGCATACTTTCCAATGTCCTCATATTGTGAAGACGATCTGCAAGTTTTATAAGAATTACTCGCACATCATCAGAAAGCGTCAATAGCATTTTTCTGAAATTCTCAGCTTGCTGAGAGCTTCCTTGATCAAATACTCCAGAAATTTTAGTCAGTCCATCGATGATTACGGCAACTTTTTTCCCAAAAAGTCTTTCGATATCATCAAGTTCATAATCAGTATCTTCTACTACATCATGCAAAAGGGCGGCTATGATTGAAGTTGTGCCCAAACCGATTTCAGAGATGCAAATTTCTGCCACCTCCAATGGATGGAATATGTATGGTTCACCAGATCTTCTTCGCATCCCACTGTGTGCTTCCATAGAAGTATAGAATGCCTTTTTTATCAGCTTAGCATCTCCATCCTTTAGCACTGGTTTCGCTTTTCGAAGCAGACGCCTATAACGTCTGATGATTTCCTTTTTTTCTGATTCTAAATCTTCCTCTACAACCATAATAATTTTACAAAATTAAACCCTTGTTGAATCAAAAATATTACCTACTTTTGCCATCCGATTTTCAGCGCAAGAAAAAGTTCGAGCAATGAAATCTGCGGATGTGGCGAAATTGGTAGACGCACTAGACTTAGGATCTAGCGCCGCGAGGCATGGGGGTTCGAGTCCCTCCATCCGCACTGAAAAACAACCCTCTTTCCGAGACCCGATAAACGGGACGAGTAAGAGGGTTTTTATTTTATAAACATCAAACAATAGTACGTTGGATATAACTTTTGACAAAACAGAAAAAACACAAGGCGTAATTAAAATTAGCGTAAACCGAGCTGATTTTCAACCAGGTGTAGATCAAAAAATCAAAGAGTATAGCAAGACTGCCAATATCAAAGGATTCCGTCAGGGAAAAGTTCCTACTGGCATGATCAAAAAAATGTATGGGAATGCCTTGGTTGTGGATGAAATCAATAAGCTGGTTTCTGAAAAACTTAATGCTTATTTGAGAGAAGGTGAAACTCAATTTTTAGGTGAGCCCATGCCAGCAGAAACTGATCAAGAGTTTGATTGGGAGAATCAGGATTCATTTGAATTTAGGTATGAAATAGGTTTTGCTGAACCATTTGATTTGAAAGTGGATAAAAAGGTGAAGCTTGAAAAGTATTTCATCAATGTTGATGATAAGGTAATTGATGAAACAATTGAGAATCTTCAACGTCAATTTGGTGAGATGGAAAATCCTGAAATTTCAACTGAAAAGGATACACTTTACGGTCAAGTAAAGTCAAAAGATGGAGAGATTGATCAAGAGATTAGCATAGATTTAAGAGATGTTGAAAAAGGTGCGCTCAAGAAGTTAGTTGGAATTGAGAATGATGCTGAAGTAGAGATTGATCCTAAAAAGAGCTTTAAACATGAAAATGCGCTAAAGAATCAACTTAGGTTAAATGATGAGGAATTCAAGAAATTGAAGAAGCTGACATTTAATCTAAAAGCTATCAATCATTACAATCTGGCTTCAATTGACCAAGATTTATTTGATAAGACATTTGGCAAAGATACGATTAAGGACGAGGCTGGTTTTAGGGATCGGGTAAAAGAGATAGTATCTCAAAACTACTCAGCAGAATCTGATAAGTTTTTTGATCATCAGGTAAGAGAAAAATTAACTGAATCAGCGAAAATCAATCTTCCGGATGAGTTTTTAAAAAAATGGTTGATTAGAACGAATGATAATATAACTCCTGAGCTTATGGAATTGGAGTATGAATCGTACGCAAAAGAGTTGAAATGGTCATTGATAAGAAATCAATTGGTGAAAAATAATGACATTAAGGTTGAGCACGAAGATGTTACTAATGAGGCTAAAGAGCTCATTAAAAAGCAATTTGCTGGTTCGGGAATGGGAAATCAGATGGATGACCAACTTGACACGTTTGCGGATAATTATCTGCAAGGAGAAAATGGCGAAAACTACATGAAAGTTTTTAATCAAGTTCAATCAAACAAGGTATTGGATCATGTTAAAAATGAGGTCACAGTAAAGGAAAAAACTGTATCTCTTGATGAATTCAGAAAACTATGATTTTGAACCAAATGCTATCATTTTAGGTTTTGAAGAAGTCCTGTATCCAGGACTTTTTTATTTTTACACCTTATACTTTAACTTATAGAAATGATAAATACTGAGGAATTCAGAAAATTTGCTGTAAAAGGCCAAAATATAAGCGGAACCGCTGTTGACGACTATGTTCACCATGTGGAAAACATGACTAGAGCAGTAATTGAAGAGCGTCCTACGAATTTTCGTGAAATTGATGTGTTTTCTCGTCTAATTATGGATCGAATCATTTTTCTTGGAATGCAAGTGGAGGAAAACATCGCCAATATCATCACAGCTCAACTACTTTTCCTCGAGTCTGTCGATTCCAAAAAAGATATACTCCTATATGTAAATAGTCCAGGTGGGTCTGTTTATGCAGGGCTTGGAATGTATGACACCATGCAATATGTAAATCCGGATGTTGCTACGATTTGCACCGGAATGGCTGCATCAATGGGAGCCGTATTGTTGGCCGGTGGTGCAGCAGGTAAAAGATCCGCCCTACCTCATGCAAGAATTATGATTCACCAACCAAGTGGGGGTATGCAGGGTCAATCAAGAGATATGGAGATTACTTTGAAACAAATGCAAGAGCTGAGGAAAGATCTTTACAACATCTTAGCTAAGCACTCAGGGAAATCATATAAGGATATTGAAAAAGATTCTGATCGCGATTATTGGATGCGAGCAGGAGAAGCAAAGGAATATGGCCTCATTGATGAGGTATTAGAGAAAAAATAAGAATCATGGCTCAGGTAACTTGTAGTTTTTGTGGTAGAAATAAGAAAGACGTAGATCTGATGATCTCAGGCATACATGCACACATATGTGATAAGTGTATAGCTCAAGCTCAGCAGATTTTAAATGAAGAGCTAAAAACTACCTCCGAAAATGAGAGTCCAAATTTCAAACTCATCAAGCCTGCTGATATGAAATCGCATCTTGATGAGTTTGTGATTGGCCAAGATGAAGCAAAAAAATACATCTCAGTAGCTGTCTACAATCATTATAAACGGTTGATGCAAGCTGTAGATAAAGATGATGTTGTGATTGAAAAGTCTAATATCATAATGGTCGGTCAAACTGGGACCGGGAAAACTTACCTCGCAAGAACTCTTGCTAAGATTTTGCAAGTTCCTTTCTGCATAGCTGATGCTACAGTTCTAACAGAAGCAGGATATGTTGGGGAAGATGTAGAAAGCATTCTCACAAGATTGCTCCAATCGGCAAATTATGATGTCGAAGCAGCTGAACGTGGCATTGTCTACATTGATGAAATTGACAAAATAGCTCGCAAGTCTGATAATCCGTCTATCACTCGTGATGTAAGTGGCGAAGGTGTGCAGCAAGCTCTATTAAAGTTGCTAGAAGGCACGACTGTGAATGTGCCACCACAAGGAGGAAGAAAACATCCAGATCAGAAAATGATCAATGTAAACACAGAAAATATCTTGTTTATATGTGGTGGTGCCTTTGATGGAATAGAAAGACATATTGCCAACAGGTTAAATACACGGCCGATAGGTTTTGCAAATGATAATGAATTCAACTCAGGTGTCATTGACAAGGATAATCTGCTGCAGTATATCACAGCTCAAGACATTAAAAGCTTTGGATTAATCCCTGAATTGATCGGTCGTCTGCCAGTCTTAACACATCTTGACCCGCTGAATAATGATGCTTTGAAGCAGATTTTAACAGAGCCAAAAAATGCGCTTGTAAAACAGTACACCAAGCTATTTGATATGGAAGATGTAAAACTCGATCTTCAGGATGATGCTCTTGATTACATCGTTGAGAAGGCAATGGAATTTAAGCTTGGAGCACGAGGGCTGAGATCTATTTGTGAAGCAATCGTAACAGATGCGATGTTTGAATTGCCATCTAACACGAGCATTAAAGAGATAGTGATAGATAGAGCCTACGCAACTGAAAAATTTGAGAAATCGAAGTTTAATAAGCTAAGAGCTGCTTAACTCTCCATTTCCTCCAACCATTCAGTAATCATTTGTGCTGCTGTTCTGGCAACAGGCTGAGTACCCACCTTATCTTTGAATTTCTGATAACTAGCCATCATCGAAGCACAATGCTCATGATCATTTAATAGTGAGGATAGTTCACCTACTATCAGTTCATGTTCATTAGGAATGAGATTCTTGATTATATCTGTCTTTAGACATTCATTTATTAAAGGTTTTTTTGTTTTAGTGAATCCGAAAATTCCATACTTACCTGAAATTGAAATCTGTGGGCAATTTAGAAATGCTGCTGCTATTGAATCTAATTCAGAATCAACAATAACCGCATTCGCGTACTTCAATAGATTTAATTCACTGTCTACAACTTTTACATTTTCAAGTGATCTAAATCTTGACTTGGAAATTTCAGTTGGCATATTCACGTAGACTATCCACTGACATTCTTTCGACTTTTTCTGAAACTCACGAATTATCTTTTTTAGTTTACCAATGTTCTTTTCGTCACTCAACAGTGCTCCTATCCTTAATTGATCAGAATAGTTTTCTGAAAAATGATGCTTTCTGATTATATCATTTAGAAAATGTCCAATCTGATTGCTATTAGCTTCTGGGTTATGAATAGGTAGATCAACAAAAACCTTATCGAATAAAGTCAAAGCACTTTGGTAAATCGAATTTGCATCCTTATAGTTTAATGTAAGCTGAAAGAAACAAGTGAATGCTCCGCGTGATGTGACTTTTTGTACTAATCTTTTATCAAATGTTTCTCCTATTACTATCAACAAATCGAAACCACTATTCTTTAAGTGCTTGGATTTGATTGGCTTGGATTTGACAGGAAACTCAAAATTCTCGTTTGATTGTTCAACTCTTCCATTGACGTTAGTAAAAATCTCTGCTCTAATGTCGTAACGTCGCAGCTCTGCAGCTAGTAGCTTGGCATAATTGTTCGATTCTGGAGAGTTTGTGACAATCAGGTATTTCATTTATCTCCGTAATAATCTACGAAGTTGCGAGGAGTTTCATAAAGTCGAAGGTGATGCAACATTGCTTTTGGTGCTATCTCATTAATCCGGGGTTCAAGTAGCTTCCAAAATTCAAGAATCAAATTCTCACAACTTGCCATTTTATTGTTCATGAATGATACATCTAGATTTAGATTTTTATGATCTACTTTATCGAGAATTTCAGTTTTAATTAAGTTGCTTAGTCTTTTAAGATCGATCACAAATCCGGTGCTAGCGTCTGGGATACCTTTTACTCCTACAATCAATTCGAAGTTATGTCCATGCCAATTGTCGTTTGCGCATGGCCCGAAGATTTCCACATTCTTCTCTTTTGACCAGTCAGGGTTATAGAGTTTATGTGCTGCGTTAAAATGTTCCTTTCGATAGACCGTAACCATAGGGCAAAGATAGGATTGAAAGGAAATAAAAAAGCCCTTCTTTAAAGGGCTTTTTTAGCTATTGTTTAATAAACCGTTTGTTTACAATTCCGTCTTTTGTGGATAAACTTATCACATAAATACCTGGATCAAGACCGATAACATCAATTTTTTCAGTAAAAATATCATGCTTTATTATCCTTCCTGAAAGGTCTAAAATCTTAACATTCTCTACAGATTCATATAAATCAGTTGGAAGTTGAAGCGTCAAAATGTCTTCGACTGGATTAGGTGCAACAATCAGTTTTGACTTTATTTCATCAGTTGCTAGCACAATATACGGATCAGATATAGAAGAACAGAACTCGTTAAATACTTCCACGGTAAATGCTCCAGTGGCTGGATTCGCAAGGGTGGATCTAGTTGCACCATCAATTGCTTCGCCATCGAGATGCCATTGAATTGCTGTAATATTAGCATCCACTTGGACGGAAAGTATATTGGAAAACAATCTAATTAATGGCTTTGACGGATTGCTGTTTACTGCTTTGAGTCTGACTGTTCCTTCCAATAAACAACTATTTTCATCACGAAATTGGAAAGAGTATAGACCGCTTACAAGATTTTCGAATAAAAAATTAGAACCAAATCCGCCTTCGTTAAAGTTAATTTCTAAGTTGCCAGTACCTCCAGATGCTGAAAATTCAATCGTGCCAGTTTCATCACCGCCACATGATGGATCTGTTTGACTTAAAGTGTATGCAATAGGATCAGGACCTACTGACGCAAATGAGCTAATCGTTTGATCTAAATCCGTGTCTTTAACAGAAAGTATGTAATCACCAGGTGTAATGGAATTGAAAGTATTTGAAGATTGAAAATCACCTCCATCTAAACTATATTCATAACTACCAGATCCTGATGCTATAATTGCAAGGACTCCATCAGCATCAGAAGCGCACGTTGCATTAGAAACGTCTATGTCTGCGATAGAAAAACCTGCACTCACAGGACTAATTTCATAATTATCTATATACAAATTGTTACCAAAACCATTCGTAGCCTTAAATGCCACTTCCGTATTGTTGTATTCATCTGGTATTTGTACAATAAGCGAGACATTTTGCCATTCGTCAGCTGTGGGTATGAATAGATTAGACTCATCTGGTGCAGTTGCAAGGTCAACTCCTGATTTTTCCCAAATCGTACTCCATTCTCCACAATCACCTTTTATTACTACAGCAAGTCCATCAAAGTACTCATCATCGTATCTTGCATAGGCATAGTCGAAAGAGATTTGAAATTGTTTATTAAAAGAGGTTAATAACTTATCAGCAAGCAGATAATCTTCTGCTCCAATGTTAGGGTAGTCAGCAAAGTTAATTTTTACACTTTTTATCCCTTCTGATGATGCCTCATCTGTTTGTTCAAATGTGATATCTAAATCCTCATTTATTAATTCCTCTTCTAAAGTTTCAGTCTCAAATGATCCTGAGGCGACAGTTATTCCATCACTATTATCAAGAACTGTAACATAATCAGCCAAAATCTTAGTCTCAATATCACCACTTTCAGTCTCGATTGAAAGAGTCACATCGTAAACTCCTGCAGTTGAATAAGTTACCAAAGGAAATTCATCAGATGAAGTAGATGGTGTTCCTCCTGGAAATTCCCAAGCCAATGTTGCTGCGGCTATTGACTCATCAACAAATACAATATTCTCACCTTCACATATCCTTCTACCTAATGCAGAGAAGTCTGCTACATAATACTTATCTAATAAATACGTCTTAAAATTTTCGTAAGCATTTACAATCCTTTCACCTTGATCTGCTGAAAATAACTCTCTGCATTGACCAGGAGCATAAGACATGAAATTACGTGGGTTAGGCGAATATAATTGGCCATTCGTATCTCTATTGCTACCTGTATAGGAGCAACCTCCATCAACTTTACCAGATAGATTTGGATCTGCTGGAGTATCACATAGATCATCTCCTGCTGTGGCACAATTGGATCCATCTACTAATTCATCTGTAGTACCTGTATTCGACTTCCCATGTGTATGATATAAGTTAAAGTAATGTCCTAATTCATGCGGTAAGGTCGAACCTCTGTTTACGGTACATCCATTGGCCATCATCACATGATCTCTTCCTGTGGAAGGAAAGTACGCATAGCCGCATAAAGAACTATTCCCACTAGATAATGTATTGTAGAAATAAATATTAATGGTATTATCTACATTATGAAGTGTAGTTATTTGCGATTCCTGGGAAGAATCAAAATCATAGAATATATCCGAGTCTATGTAATTAATTTCTCCTACCAAAAAGAAATTCAATTTCATTACTTCGTACGTCTCATTTAAGTATTCTATTGCATCTAAAAGTTGAGCTTCAGCTAAGCCTCCTGTTCCATCAGATTGTCGAACAATATGGGCTGTAATAGCGATAAATTTTTCGTCAGTAGCAGTAGTTAATCTTGAATTTGGTGTAAGAGTCTTATTTAATTTGGCATTTATGAAAAAAATATCTTTTCTAGATATAGTTGTCCCACATCCAGGTTCATTTTGGCTAAAGCCGAAAGCGACCAAACAAATAAACAGAATTACAAAGCACTTTAATCTCCTCATAGCTTCAAATTTACGAATCAATATCTTCAAGCTCCCTATCAATAAACTGAAACAAGCCAGAAATGTCTTTTGAATTATTGAAATCAACGATGTTTTCTTTTAAATAGGATTGAATCTTTCCTTTTAGTGATGAAAATAATTTAAGAAGCTTTCCTTTTTTAAAACCCAATTCGATTATTTCACCGTTCAACCAAACGTATGTGTTATTTATAGTTATAAATTTCTCGTAATCACTTTCTCCATATGCCGCTGGTGTCACCATCTGTTTCCTTGACTCTATTTTGTCCAGAGCTTTCACAAACTTTCCGTCATACAACACTCTGATAAAATTTTTCTTTTCAATCTTATTAGAATGTTCAAAACCGTTTTTAAAGTAAAAGCGCTCTGTATTGCCTAATTGATCTACAATTGAATATTCGAATGATTTAACATCTTGATTTTCATAATAAAAAGGATTCCCTTTATTTAGATATTGCAATTCGTCCTCATAGGCATTATATCTGATTTTCAGATTAGATAGATATTGATCCGTTTGTGTAACAATTGTCCCTGAGCTCCAATTCCCATCATTCAAATATGGCGAGCCCTCTACTTTATCGTAGCTGCTAGTTCTTATTGGTGCACCAGTTGCATCATTGGCATTAACAATCTGACTTTGTAGATGAAGTGTAATAATTAGATATAAGAAGGTAAGTAATACTTTCATTTTAACTGTTTTTGTATTCAATAGGTGAGAAAAAAATGTTAGTAGAAAAAAAGACCGAGAGAACGCATCCCCCCGGTCATTTTTAGTCCATTCAATAACTTCTATTGAAGTGTAAGAGTAAACCCATATGGGCCAAACGCTCCTAGGGTTCCATCAACTCTAATTGTTTTAGCCGATTCATCAAATGAACTTACTATTGCAGTAAGATTTGCAAATTCAGCTATTTGTGGGTCTCCACCTGGGAAAGCCACTAAAACATTACATGGATCAAACGTCATAACAGTGCCCTCATCGAAATATGTATTCATTCCAGGAGTATTTGACCATGTCCCTGTCAATCCAGCAGGATCCGAAGCATCCGCTGTTAATACAACCTCGTAAGATTCACCAAAAGCAGCAGCTAGACTAAGTCCTTCATTGGTCCCGCTGGTGAATACTTCCTCAACGGTGTAGGTCCCAGACCAATCAGCAATGATAAATTCACAATCATCATCCACGAGAGTAATAACAACTTCAGAGTTGCCATTAACACTTACACTACTGGTGAATTCAACAGTTACTGTCCGAGATACCCCTTCAAAAATTATATTTTGCTCAATATCAAAAGGTATTGAAACATTATACTCTCCTGCAGGTATTGTTACAGAAGTCCCAGACAATGTATAATCAACTCCATTAGTTGTATTATTGTCTGTGATACTATAATCAATAACTAAATCAGAAGATTGTGCTTGGGAAACTTCCAGCAATATCTCACCAGATCCACCTTCAGCTATTGTGAAGCTCCCAACGGATGCCGAAACAAATACTTCGGCAAGTGTTACGTCAGTACCAGGGTCATCAAAACACCCGGTCATCAAAGGCACGAGTGCTAAAATTGTAATTATTCTAAATATATTTTTCATAATTCTTATTAGTTATAACCAGGGTTATTTACCAAAACATCACTTAACTCCAATTCTGATTGTGGGAGTCTTGGAAGTACCTTGAAGTTTGTGTACGGAAGAGTACCAGAACCCGCAGCTGCCGGCTTGGTGATATCTCTGCCTAAACGCTTCAGGTCGAACCATCTGTGTCCCTCAGCCATAAATTCGATTCTTCTTTCACGAAGAACATTATCTACAGTTGCTGTACTTGCTCCAAGACCTCTAGCTGCTCTGAATGCATTGAAAATAGCATCACCAGCTCCAGCACCAAGGGCTTCAGCAGCAATTAAATATGCTTCTGAAAGGCGAAGAATAGGAATGTTTTCCTGCAACGCAAGTCTACTTGGATCTGAAGCTCTCCACTTAGTGAATTCTTCTCCGAGCGTTTCTGTATTGAATAGACCTGCTCTCACATCACCAGCCTCAGAAGCTATTTCAGCCAATAACTCATCACTTGCTGTAATTATGAACTGCGATCCAGGACCGTCGTTCATTAGCAGTGAATGAAGGCTATTGTTAGCTCCATCTACTGTACTCCAATCTGTAGTACGTAATTCAGACTCAAACAATGATTCAGGGTGCAATGCGTTAGCTAAATCATCCCAAGAGGCATCATAGTTTGCAGGTTGCACCAAATCCGAACCATCACCAGTGATTACTTGCTGCGCATAGTTTGCTGCACCAGTCATATTACCAGCGTACAGATACGCTCTAGCCAATAGCAACCTAGCAGCATCGGCATTTGCGAAAATCACATCAGTACTACCTGCTGAAGCAGTCGGTAATAATGGAATAGCAGCTAATAAGTCTGCCTCAATTTGAGCATAAACTTCGGTATTGGTTGATCTGGGTAAATCCACAACATCACTCAAACCGAAGGTAGGGCTTGTCTTTAATACAACCGATAGATTAAAGCCATTTACTTCTTGGCCTGGCTCGTATCCGTTTACTCTAGCAAGATCATGATAAAACAGTGCTCTTAAAAATAGAGCCTGTCCGTACAATGCATCTTTTTCAGCATCTGTGCCTTCGACTCCTTCGTCGTATACAGAGCCAATGATCACATTACATTCCTGAATTGCTGTATATCGGTTGAACCAAATGCCAATTCCAGAATTTTCTGCATTCACATATTCAAGTTCATATCGACCAGTCAACTGAGTCAAGTGCATGTTATCAGCCAATATCTCTGGCCCAATCATCATCGTTTGTCCATAATAGCCAAAGTCATTTACCGACTCATATGCCGCAGTTAAGAACGCGTTATAACCAGTAACACTTCCCAACACTTCTCCCTGAGGTAGTGCTCTAGGGTTTACTGTTTCAAGGTCGCTACAATTTGTAAGTAAGGACCCTGCGAATAGGATATATATTATTCTTTTCATAATTAAATTCTATTTTAAAGTCCAATGCTCACACCAGCAGAAAACTGTCGCCCCAATGGATATGCTCCGAATGATGACGCTCCAGTAGTATTATTGTTGGTAACCACCTCTGGATCAATACCGTAGTAGTTTGTAAATGTCGCTAGGTTCACTCCTTGAACGAATACATTCAAGCTCTTAAACCCAATCGAATTCAACATACTCTGCGGAAGATTGTAGGATAGTGTAACAGTCTTCAGTCGAATGTAAGATGCGTCAGACATGAACTGTGTAGTTCCAATAAAACCAAAGCTTTGATCTATACCATCAATTGTACCATTGTTTGTTAACTGAGGTACGTTGGTGATATCACCTGGTTGTTGCCATCTATTCAAGATATCAGTTAACCTATTGTCGTTACCTCCGGTATCCATAAGGTTATAAAGATCTCCGTTGAATGCCTCAGAACCAAGTTGGAACTGGAAGAATACATCTAACGTAAGTCCCTTGTAGGAGAAGGTATTTGTCCATCCTCCATAACTACTTGGGATACCAGAACCTCTCACACCACCATCCTCAAAGCCTGGGCTGTAGGTAAGATTTCCATCAGCTCCAACAACCATTGCTCTACCATTAGCTGGATTTACTCCTGCATACTGTAGTAAGTAGAAGAAGTCAACCGGTTGACCAACGATTAAGTTTGGAATATTACCTGAAAAAATGGTATCCGTATCTACCAAAGCAGTAACCTCGTTTTTCAACCATGAAATATTCATTTTTGAATCCCATCGGAAACCATTGTTATCCATAATAATACCGCCAAGTTCAAGGTCAATACCTTGGTTTTGAACCGAACCGATATTTGCTGTTACGTTGTTGGTATTGATACCACCAGACTGAAGGAAAGGAACGTTAAATAGGAGATCATCATTATTTGTTCTCCAGAAATCAACACTACCATAGATTCTGTTACTCAAAACAGAGAAGTCTATTCCAATGTTGACTGATTCTTCTTCCTCCCATGTGATCTCATCATTACCAATTTGAGTAATGGTCAAAGGAGAAGCTCCAGCATACTGTCCTGAAGATGCTCCAAACTGAGTTTGCGTAAGATAATCACCTATTTCAGCGTTACCCAATACACCATAACTAGCTCTTAGTTTCAAGTCATCTATGATTGTGACTCCTGAAAGGAAAGATTCTTGAGAAATTCTCCACCCTACTGATCCAGCATAGAATGTACCATACTTAGATTTAGATCCGAATCTGGAGTGTCCATCTCTTCTCACGGTAGCACTTGCAAGGTATCGATCATCATATGAATAATCTACCTTACCAAAGATTCCCAGTCTCTTATACTCAACATCGAAACCTCCAACTGCAAATGGCTGTCCATCAGCAGGAACTCTGAAAAATGGATCTGCGAAGGTATTTGCCGTCAAGTCAGAAGCTTCTCTTCTTTCAGCTTTATACTCATATCCAACAATACCTTTAATAGTGTGAACATCATTGAAAGTTTTGTTGAAGTTCATATTAACGTTAGTATTCCAGTTAATAGAACGTCTATTTCTATGGAACACAGATCCACCTGGTGCAAATACAGGAATTGAACCTGGTCTATTGTTAATATCCTTATTCATAGACATGTCAACTCCAATTAATCCTGAAATTGACAACTCTGGAATAATTTGATAGGTAGCAGAAGCACTCGAAACAGTTTGTAGCGTTCTTCCTAGTCTCACTTCTTCATTCACACCTTCGTAAATATTGTAGTTAAAAAGGTGGCTTAGACCGTTAGTTGGATACGGATTGTAAGTGCCATCAGCCTCTGTTGCCCATGAAGTAGGGATTGATGAGAAAGTGGCAACGAATGGTCCATTTACAAAGTTACCGTTTGCAATCGTACCAAACTGCTTCACATGAGTTACACCAATCTTAGCATTCACAGTCAATTTGTCTGTAGGTCTATGAGTAATATTCAATCTTCCTGTATATCGCTCAAACTCAGACTTAATAATCTGTGCTTCCTGAAAATTGTACGAACTTCCAAAGAAGAAAGTAGTTTTCTCATCACCACCATTCATTGAGAAATCAATAGTTCTAAATCTTGCGTTTTGGAACATGAGATCTACCCAATCCTGATTATTAACTGTTTCTGTTTCTGGGTTACCAAAAAGTTCGTATGCACCACCCGGTGCTGCTGGATCTAATCCGCTATTTACTTCTTGCTCAGCCCGAATAGTTGCGTACTGACTTCCATCAAGCACATCGTAAAGATTGATCGGCTGAACCACACCTTCTTGATATGAAATATTAATATTGGAAGTTCCACCTGCCTTACCAGACTTGGTAGTAACAACAATAACACCATTTGCTGCCTGCGCTCCGTAGATTGCTGCTGCTGATGCATCTTTCAAAATATCAATTGACTCAATATCATTTGGGTTAATGGATGCTAATGGGTTTGAACTCGCTTGCGTAGAACCGCCAGCAGAAGCAACCTGAACACCATCAATAATGATTAGTGGATCATTTCCAGAGTTAATGGAACCAATACCTCTAATTCTGATATTTAGAGCTCCTCCTGGTTGTCCAGAAGCAGCTGCAATTTGAGTACCAGCAGCTCGTCCCTGAATCGCTCTATCGAAGGACTGCATTGGTAAATTCTCAATTTCATCAGCTTTTACTGAAGCTACAGCACCAGTAACCTCTCTCTTAAGTTGGTTTTGGTAACCTGTCACAACAACTTCTTGAAGTTCTGTAGCACCTCCTAGTGTTACATCAATGGTTGTACGGGCTCCAACTTCAATTTCTTGAGTTTCAAAACCAACATAAGAAAAGATTAGAGTAGCGCCATCATCTACTGAAATACGGAAACTTCCGTCTAGATCAGTAGTAACACCTGTCGTTGTGCCTTTAATCACAACGTTCACTCCTGGTAAAGTCTCACCCGTGTCATCGGTGACCTTTCCAGAAACCGTTCTTTGTGCCATTGCAACAAAGGCAATAGCAATGAAGAACGCAAAACTTAGTAGTAAATTCCTCTTCATACTAACTAGTTAATCGTTAAACATTAATTATTTGAAGCCCGAAAGATATGCCTTTTTAAGATTATTTAACAAAATAAAAGAACGCTCCTAGAATTGTAAGAATGCGTTTTTGTCTCAGAAAAATTAAAATTGATTGAAAAAATGGGAAATACTTAAATTTCCAAATTTTCACCTACTACTTAAAGTAAATGTTCAATAAAATTCTGATTTCTTTCCAATGTTAAATTTTGTCTTTTCCGCAACATTTTCACTGCTTCGTCCGTAGGACACGGAATTCTATCCTGCGGTTGGATTGACGATTGATGTCTGTATCATTTGGCATCAACGGATGGGTTTCTGCATAGCCTTTATACGACAGCCTGTCTGCATCAATCCCTTTCGAGATTAGACTAATATAAACTTCCTTTGCTCTAGCTTCTGATAACTCCTTATTATAAGCATTTGATCCTACATCATCAGTATGTCCGGATATTTCAACGATTATCTCTGGATTCTCGATCATTAATTGGTAGGCGTTTTCGATTTCTGATACAGACTTTTTATCTATCCTATAGGAATCTGTCTCAAAGTATATATTCTTTAATACAAGCGTCTGACCTTCCGAGATTGGGGTTAAATTAATATCTATAGTATCTGGTTCCTGTGCGCTATTGAGAGTTGTTTGAAAATGGAAATCAGTATACAAATACCCTTTTTTCTTAACGTATGAAGCTAAATCAAGTCCTACTGGTAATACCATATAGTATTCACCGGTTATTGAATCAGACTTGCTTTTATATACTACCTGATTTGTTGACAGATCGATTACTTCAATATCTGCTTTCAAGGGATTCAAGATATTTTCTTCAAAGACACGACCTATAATGTATGAGGCTGGTGTTGACTTAACTTGGGTAGGTAGATTTATCGTGACTAGTTTACTATCTAATATTTCAAAATTCTTTTGTTCTTCCTTGGCAAAATAGGCAGTTTCTCCATCTGCTCCTATTACAATAGCTACTTCATCCTTGTGTGTATTAATAGGATAACCTAAGTTTTTTGGTGCGCTCCAAACAGTATCATTTTTCGAAGCAACATAGAGGTCATATCCTCCCATTCCTGGATATCCATTGGCTGAAAGATATAAGGAGACTCCATTCGGATGAATAAATGGTGTTGTTTCGTCGCTTCGTGTATTAATACTTTGACCTAAATTTTTAGGCGTACTCCATTTGCCATCTGTATGATAAGAAACCCAAATATCTCTTCCTCCAAATCCACCCGTCCTATTAGACGAAAAGTATAATGTCTTTCCATCGGCAGACAACGACGGCTGTGATTCCCAGTAAATAGAATTGATTGGCTTCCCTAGATTTTTAGGTCTGGACCAGACGTCTCCTGATTTTTTGGTGATATAGAGGTCACAACTTCCTAGAGAGTTCGCCCCATCACAGGAAGTAAATATCATCATGCGTCCATCGGCTGAAACTGTACAAGCTCCTTCATTTAATGGTGAATTAATTCTGCTCGATACAGATTCTGCTGGTGACCAGCTATTATTCTTAAAATAGCTTACTACAATATCCTCATCTCCTTTCACGAAATCTCGCTTTGTGTAGAACATTGTCGCATTATCAATAGTGATAGCTGGTAAATATTGTAGTTTAAATCGGTTGATCTCATCCGGAAGATTCGTGATTTCAATGCTATCCTTTGAGTTTGATATCTGATCTTGAGCAAATTTCAAACTTTTAACTAATAGATCAATTTCGGGGCTAGAAGCTCTCTCAGGAACTTGCTTGAGAAAGTCGTTCAAATATGTTTGGGATGTTAGATAATGCCCTCTATCGAAAGCCATAAAAGCCAGCCTTTCAACTACTGAGGCAATTGGAGTTGGGGCTGTATTTACATAAGAACTGAATTTCGAATAAACAGAGTCTTCCTGCCCCATGGCATTGTATAAACTTCCCATTCTGATAAATGCCTCATGAAAGCTGGGGTCTTCAGTAACTGCTTCTTCCAAATAAGATATTGCTGAAGGGAAATTACGCGCCCTGTACTGTTTATCTGCTTTTTCGTAAAGTTTTTGGGCTTTTTTGTTATTAGTAGAAAGTCCACCTTGAGCAAACGTCAAAAATGAGAATAATGATAGGAACGAAAAGAGTACGATCCTTCTTAAGGGATGTCCATGTACTTGTGTGTCTGCAATGATATCTTCCATCTGGGATTTCGCTTAACAAAATCAACGATCAAAGGTGTCATTTCTTTTTCTTTTGACCACTCTGGTTGGAGAAACAATTGAGCTTTAGCGTTTAATTTATCAGCATGTGCAATTGCCCAATTGAAATCACTTTTATTAAATGCAATCACCTTTAGCTCATGTGAGCTTCTGTAAAATTGATCGAGAGGTGCTTTAAACTTCTTTGGTGAGAAGCATATCCAATCCCAATCACCTGTAAGTGGATAGGCTCCTGAGGTTTCGATATTTGTTTGCAATCCTGATTCTTTGAGCGCAGAGGTCAAGTTTGCAAGATTGTACATTAATGGCTCTCCACCTGTAACCACGACCATCTTTGCTCCTGATTTTTTGGCGTCAATGACTATATCTTGAACACTGATCCAGTCAAATTGTCTCACATCCCAAGATTCTTTCACATCGCACCAAACACATCCAACATCACATCCTCCAAGCCGGATAAAGTAAGCGGGCGTTCCGGTGTAGAAGCCTTCACCTTGAATTGTGTAGAAAGACTCCATCACCGGCAAGTGTTTCGGATCAGTGATTGAGCTCATAAGCTTTTAGGGTATTTAGGAGGAGTGATGCGATCGTCATTGGCCCAACACCACCAGGGACTGGAGTGATGTAACTTGCAATTGGTGCTACTTCATCATACACAACATCTCCGGACAATCTAAACCCGGACTTTTTGGATGAATCTTCAACTCTTGTTGTACCTACATCAATTACTACGGCTCCTTCTTTTACCATGTCTTTGGTGATTAAGCCAGGTTTTCCTACCGCAACGACCAGAATGTCCGCTTCTTTTGTATGCGCTTTTAAATCTGTGGTGGCTTTGTGACATACTGTCACGGTAGCTTTACCTTCTTGAAGCATCATTAAACTAAGTGGAGCTCCTGCAATTCGAGAAGCACCAACAATTACACAATGTTTTCCTTCAGTTTCAATATCATATCTATCTAACAGTTCCATCACACCGTATGGAGTGGCTGGAAGAAGTAGTTGGTGATGAGACATGATACTTCCAAAGTTTTGGTTGGTAAATCCATCTACATCCTTTCTTGGCACAATTCTCTCGGTAATATGTTCAACTGAAATATGCTCTGGCAATGGAATTTGAACAATAAATCCATCGATATCCGAGTCATCATTCAATAATTCAATTTGCTTGATCAACTTTTCCTCCGAAATCGTGCCTGCAAATTGCATGAGCGTATAATCAAACCCCACTGCTTTGCATGCATTGATTTTACCATTGACGTATGTGTGGCTAGCTCCATCATCGCCGACGATTATAATAGCCAGGTGCGGCACTCGCTGCCCATCAGCTTTTATCTGCTCAACCTTAGCAGCTATTTCGCTTTTTATGTCCTTTGAGATTTTCCGTCCGTCAATGATGGTGTGCATATGAATTGAGTTTGGAGTTGGGAGATTAGAGTTAGGAGTTAAGTGTTTTTCTAAATGCTATTGTCATATTCATCAAGTCAAAGCATCTCTGATATAGCAGATCAAATTCATCAGATCTAATATAGTTCCTTTTCTCTGCTTTATAGTGGCAAGTCACTACCTCTGCGATTGATCGAATAGAGTAACCTAAAAATCTTTGATATTCAGGGTTTGATTGTAAAATGGATCCTTCTGAAATATTTAAGGCAATCGAATCTGATGCTCTCCTAATTTGAGAAGTAAGGTTGTATATTTCTTCTTTCGGAAATGCGGAACTGATCTTAAAAATATCTTCACCTAAATCCATTGCATCTTTCCATATTCTTAGTTTCTCAAATTTAAACTTGACAGTCTTTACTTCCATCACCTTACTTCCAACTTCAATCTAATTTCAGTACCGCCATGAATGCTTCTTGCGGAATTTCCACATTACCAACTTGTCGCATTCGTTTCTTTCCTTTTTTCTGTTTTTCGAGAAGTTTTCTTTTTCGAGAAATGTCTCCTCCGTAGCACTTCGCCAATACATTCTTACGCATCGCTCTTACAGATTCTCTCGCAATAATTTTTGTTCCGATTGCTGCCTGTACCGCTATCTCGAACATTTGTCTTGGGATTAACTCCTTCAGTTTTTCGCAAAGTCGCTTTCCCCATTCATATGCTTTATCTCGGTGAACAATGGCAGAAAGGGCATCTACTTTATCCCCATTTAGCATAATATCTAACTTCACCATGTCTGACCTTCTGTAGCCGATCAGTTCATAATCTAGAGAAGCATATCCACGAGAAATGGTTTTTAGCTTATCAAAAAAGTCGAAAACGATCTCTGCCAATGGAATCTCAAATGTCAGTTCTACACGGTCAGAAGTGAGATACACCTGATTTTTTATTTCTCCGCGTTTATCCATGCAGAGGGCGATAATAGGCCCTATAAATTCCGCCTTCGAAATGATCTGAGCTCGGATAAATGGTTCCTCTATATGGCTGATTACGTTCGGTTCCGGGAGCTCGGATGGTGCACTTACTTTAAGAATATTTCCATCGCTTTCTATGGCATGAAAGCGAACTGATGGTACTGTGGTGATAACCGTCATATCGAACTCTCGTTCTAGTCTTTCTTGGACGATTTCCATATGTAACATCCCTAAGAAACCACACCTAAAACCAAATCCCAATGCAGCAGAAGTCTCTGGTTCCCATATGAGTGAGGCATCATTAAGTTGCAGCTTTTCCATTGAAGCTCTCAGCTCTTCAAATTCACTTGTTTCCACTGGATAAATTCCTGCAAAAACCATCGGCTTCACATCTTCAAACCCTTTCACCTGTCGCTGAGTAGGCCTCTCCACATGCGTGATTGTATCTCCTACTTTTACTTCTTTAGCTATTTTTATACCTGAGATCAAATAGCCTACATTTCCGGCAGAAATGGTTTTTCTTGGCTCGTGATCTAACCTTAAAACACCAATTTCGTCTGCTTCATATGTCTTTCCAGTGTTGACAAATTTTACCTTGTCTCCTTTGTTAAAAGAACCATTAAAGACTCTGAAGAATACTTCAATTCCTCGATATGGATTGAAGACTGAATCAAAAATCATGGCCTGAAGCGGCTCATTTGGATCGCCTTTAGGTGCTGGTACCCTATCAACGATCGCTTCCAGAATATCTGTTATTCCTATGCCTTCTTTCGCGCTTGCGTGTAGGATTGATTCTTTTTCACAACCTATTAAATCAATGATCTGGTCGGACACTTCCTCCGGCATAGCTCCTGGAAGATCAATTTTATTTAAGACTGGTATAATTTCCAGGTCATGCTCTAATGCTAAATATAAATTTGAAATTGTTTGTGCTTCGATACCCTGAGCTGCATCAACTACCAATAATGCACCCTCACATGCTGCAATAGACCTTGATACCTCATAGGAGAAATCGACGTGTCCGGGTGTATCAATTAAATTGAGTGTGTACTTTTCTCCGTTGAGTTCGTAATCCATTTGGATCGCGTGGCTTTTGATTGTTATACCGCGCTCTCGCTCTAGATCCATACTATCCAGCAACTGAGCCTGCATATCCCGCTTAGATACTGTCTGAGTAAACTCCAGGAGTCTGTCAGCCAGCGTGCTTTTCCCATGATCTATGTGGGCAATGATGCAGAAATTTCGAATGTTCTCCATATACGTAAGTCATCGGATTGTGACTTTCAATCTCCTCAATCCTTTGAAAATTAGCCGCAAAGGTAGCAATCCTTTTACCTATTCATTCAAAAAAATTATTGTTTGTTTTTGGTGTCTATCAAAATGGTGACCGGGCCATTATTAACAAGGGAAACCTCCATATCTGCACCAAACTTACCTGTTTGCACTTCTCTTCCTAGCAAGCGCCGAAGTTCAGATACAAATGATTCATAGAGCGGTATGGCTATATCCGGTTTTGCAGCCTGAATGTAAGAAGGTCGGTTGCCTTTTTTTGTACTTGCATGTAAAGTGAATTGACTTACGACCAAGGCTTCTCCGTCTACTTCTAAAAGGCTTTTGTTCATAACACCGACATCATCTGGGAAAATTCGCATATTGCTTATTTTCTTACAAAGCCACGCGATATCTTCTTTACCATCAGATTCTTCGATACCTAATAAAATCACTACGCCCGTTCCAATTTCTGAATTTATAACTCCATCAATTTTGACGGAAGCAGAAGTCGTACGTTGGATAACAACCCTCATACTGAATATGCTATATCTACCATTTGCCCTGGTTTGTACCTGCAGAATCCCTCTTCTTCTTTCTTTGCCACTTCAATCATGGCCTTGGCTACTTCTACATCTCGGATAGCTCCGACTCTTTTTTTCGAAGCAATCGTGAAGAAAGATGCAATTGCACTGAAAATCTTTGCTACTTCCTCAATAAAGCGACTTTCCTTTCTTTTGCCAAGCAAAAGGGAGGGTTGAAATATTTTAAGTGCCTTCAGGTTGAGTCCCTGTAGCTTATCTTCTAATTCTCCTTTTGCCATATTATAAAACAGTGGTGAAGAACTATTGGCTCCGACTGCTGTAACTACGGATAACTGCTGAAATTTTAATTGTGATTTCGCAATCTTGGCAAATTCAATTGGATATTCTACATCGACTTTTAAAAAGGCTTCTTTTGATCCAGCTTTCTTGCGAGTAGTACCGAGTGTACAGTAAAAATCATGAGCATTCATGCTGGATTGATACTCTTGAAGTTTGTCAAAATCTTCAACAATTAATTCTACCAGCTTCGGATCTTTGATTTCATGTGGTCTTCGTGTAATGATGGTGATTGTTTCATACCTATCATCTTTGATCATAAGGCGTATGAGTTGCCTTCCAACTAGTCCTGTTGCACCTATTACTACCGCTTTCTTACCTGACATGCTTATTGGTTTTGAGCATGTAATACAAAAAAATTAGTCAGCTTGTTCCCACTCTTCCTCCTCCCATAGACGAAACTTCTTAATATCTCGATTAAGCTTTTTCACGATAAGAAAAACGACGGATGCATCATCGGTGAAACCCAGAGCTGGGATAACATCTGGGATCAGGTCCATTGGTGTTATAAAGTATACCAGAGCGAAGACAATCAATATAATTGAAGAAACGGGAAATGATCTGTATTCACCTGATAGGTGTGCCTGTATCATGCGCATCAGGATTTCAAGCTTGGACTTGAGTTCCTGCCATTCATTTGAGTTTTCAGCCAAACGTTTTAGCTTGTTGCCTGCTGTAGTTAGCGTTGATTTTATTTGATCTTTGTCTATAGCAGTTTTTTTTGCCTTCTCCCATATTTTTTTTGTCTTCTCCATTTCTTAGAATACGTCTTGAATTTCTTCTTTGATGTATTTAATTGCCTGCTTTGGCGTATCCATTTCTTCCCCTGCAGTATTTTCCAATATGGCTCGGGCAAGATCGAATCCTTTTGCTTTTTCCGTTAAGGCGTTTGTAGATGAGTTTATAATAGAAATGGTTTGCTCCACTGCAGTAGTAACGTAGGTCCATGCACTATCTGACATATATACCTGCTGAGAAAGGTTGTGATTGAATTCATTTCTAATCTCATGAATGAGAATTTGCTGAAATTCTTCTGCGGTATAGTCCGAGCTGCTCAATCTTGAAATAAGATTAGAAGGTGTGATTCGCTCCAGAAGCAGTACAATTCGTTCGTAAGCTTGCAATCTTATTGGCACTACGATCTCCTGATTTTTTTGACGTACGGTGAACGCGATCTCGTCCAGCTGTTTTTGTAAAAAGGAACGAACCAGAAGGTAAGCCAGGTATAGAACCAGGCCGGCAGGAATTGTAATTTTCAGTAGGTCGTAAACCATTTCCATGTATTGGATTGTTTAGTGTTTGATAAACGTCAAAAATAACCCGAAAAATTCGGGATTTGTTCATCGCAAAGGTTCAGACTCAGAAAACGATCGATTAGGAAAAATTATTTTTACTTATCCATTTTTGAGGATTAATTAATGTTGTGCTTTAATAAATACAAATAATTCAATTCAACACGTATGAAGCTGCCGGTTGAGATTAGTGAAAGAGCCTTGGAGGAGGTAAAAAACATCCTGAAGAACAAAGGGATACCAGAAGGATACGGCTTACGAATTGCTACCAAAGGGATGGGATGTGGTGTTGGCTTCAAGCTAGGCTTTGACAAAAAGAAAGAGACGGACGATGAGTATTTTGTAGATGGTGTTCAGATTCTGGTTCAGAAAAAGGAAATGATGTTTTTGGTTGGAAAAAAGATCGAATTCTATGATGAAGCTGATGCAAGGGGGTTTGTGTTTGTTTAACCCTGTAGCTCCACAGTCGCCTTCTTACACAATCCTTTAATTGGTGGATTGTACTTACTCACTGTCACTTTAACATGCTTAATTTCGGAGAAATTTTCTTTCAGGGCTTTGATCATCTTTCCAGCTAAATGCTCTAATAAATTAGCATCTATGCTCATTACATCCTGCACGATTTCATATACTTTTTCGTAGTTCACCGTGCCTTCCAGCTTATCATCCAATGCTGCTTCCGTAAAATCTAAATCAAGTGTTACGTCAACACTGTACTTATTTCCGATGACACGCTCCTCTTCATAGTAGCCATGGCGTGCATAGAACTCCATTCCCTCCAAAGAGACTTTTCCCATGATATTAATCGGTATCTAGTTCGTCAAAGAAAGAAACTGTTTTGGATATACGAGGCCCTTTTTTCTCTTCAGTTTCTTCATCCTTGTTTGCCACAACTGTATCTTTTTCGGCAGGCTTTTCCTTCTTCTCAATTGTAACTTCTTCCTCTTCTTTCAGTACAGGAGGTTCCTCTGGTTGCTTGACGTTTAATTCCTCTTTGGATTCATCTTTTGCTTCTACTTCTTCCTTTTGCTTTACAGGCTCAATCCTTACTTCTGGTTTGGGATCTGGAGAGGTCTTTTGAATGATTCGTTCGCGTAATTCCTCTGTTTTCGGAGGTTCCTTTATTTCTTGGACTTTAGGTTCCTGAATCTCAACTCTTGGGGCTACTGCTTCTTTTGCTGGAGGTTCGATGGTCTTAGTATCTATTTGAACCTCAATTTTTTCAGATTTGATCCGCTCTTCACTTTCACGCGCAAGTTTTTTTACTCGTTTCACATAGTCGTCAAACTTAAATTCTTTGTTCTCGCCCGTATTTCGTTCAACTTTTTCAATGAGTGTGACTGAAAGGTTTTTCAGTTCCTGAAGTGCATTTTGTCTGTGATTTTCAATATCACGATGATTCTGCTCAATGCTTTTTACAGCATCCTGTAATTCTTCTATAATCTGACGAGCTTCCATCTCAGCTTGCTCGATCATGGCTCTGGCTTTATTTTTCGATTCACTCAAAAGCCCCTCTGCGTTCATTTTGGTTTCCTTCATGTGAAGTTCTGCAGCTTTGTTTGCCTGATCGATCACATTAGCACCTGTATCTTCTGCTGTCTTAAGAGTTTTATATAGAGATGTTTCTACTTCGCGAAGTTTGGCAACTTCCTTCTCTGCTTGCTGGAGCTTTAGGTTTAGCTCCTTGTTTTCTTCAAGCATTCGTTCCCACTCATTGGATAGCGACTGTAAAAAAGCGTTGACTTCATCTTTATCGTACCCTCTTAGCTTCTTCTCAAAGTCTTTTTGACGAATTTCCAGCGGTGTTATCTTCATTCTGCAAATTTAATTTCCCAAACGGAGATCGAACGATCATCGCTACAAGTTACTAACAAGTCGTGATAATTCATCCAAAGCAGCTTATTAACGCTATTTCCATGTCCTGCGTGCCTATGTTTATCTAATACTTTTAACAGGCGAAAACTATGTGCATCCCATAGTTTAATTGCCTTGTCCATACTAGCTGTAACAAAGTAGCGCCCGTCTGCTCTAAAGATTACGTCATTGATGGTATATAGATGCGCTGCGATTGATTCTCTCAGCACATAATCTGCCTGACTGTCCCATACTTTTAGCTGAGCATCCCGACCACCAGATATCAAATATTTGCCAGAGGGATGAAATTTTGATGCAAAAACAGAGTTTTTATGTCCTTTCAGTTCATTTAATACCTCCATGGATTGGCTGTCGATGATTCGTATTGTATTGTCACTGAAAGCAACCGCTACCTGATTTGCATACCTATCGAAGCTTCTTACCCGATCATTTGCGTATTTTATTCGATTTTTGATTTCCAGATTCTTTGACAGTACGACTACTTCTCCGTTGGAAAGACCAGTCCAAACCTGATCATTGATAATTTTCAAATCAAAAATCTGGTGATCTCCAAGCTGGATAGAGGCAACTTCCTTTTTTAAATTGAGATCAATCTTGTGCAGGCCCTCGTTGTTTTGCGCTACATAAAGAAAACCTTCTTTCGAATCAAATGTGATCGCATAGACAGAGCCTTTGATTTTAACAATGACCTCTCCCTCGTTCGGTGATCTCAGATCCCACAATACAACCATGCCTTCACCTCCTGCTGAAACGAATCTATAATCATCTATGCGATAAAGGGTATAAATGCTGTCATTGTGACCAAGAAAAGTATGGAGTTTTTTTACGTCGATCTTGCCCATTTGGTAAGCAAAAGTATTACAATTGCTTTATGCCATTGCTATTAAACAAAGAGATTGATGACCAGTCTGCATATGCTGTTTGGAACATTCAAGAAACGTTTCTAGAGCTTCCATACCTATCTCCAGAGCCATTTCCAGCTGATTTAAATCCAGTAAGGCAAGCAGAGTGGATTGTGGGGAGAATTTTGGTGAAGTCATTATGTAAGAAATTCGGTATTGAATTTAAGGGCATTAACAAAGAGGAAAATGGTAAACCATACCTCAATGGTAGCAAGGTGCATATTTCCATTTCTCATTCATTTCCAATAGCCGCTGCTATGATTCATCTGGAAAAACCCTGCGGTATAGATATGGAGCGTCCACGAGACAAACATGAATATGTGAAAATGAAATACCTACACTCTTCAGAAATGCAGTACAAAGATGACCTTCAAAGGCTCTGTACCATTTGGTGTGCCAAGGAAGTGATTTACAAAATATTTGGGCGTAAGTTTCTCAGCCTTAAAGATGAAATCCAGGTTTCATTTGAATCTGATAGCATCATGAAAGGCGAGATACTCAAAAAAGGTCATGAAGAGACCCACATCATCTACTATGAATGGGTGAAGGAGTATTTGCTAGCTTTTGGGACTTAATCGTTCTTGCGGAGTAGAAATACCGCACCCAAAATTCCAGCTATTATCAAAGTAAATATGATCCTGTTCCACTCACCATGAACTGCATGCGTTATAGTGGCACCAAGCATAATGGCTCCTAAACCTAATGCAGCTTTCGACGCGAATTTCGGAATAAAAATGAGGATTGCTCCAATGATTTCCAACCCACCAATGATTTGGTAAAAATGATCTGGAAATCCCCAGTCATTGAATTTCTGAAACCACGCTTGTGCAGCCGTAAACTTTGCTTGTCCAGCAATAAGGAACTCCAGGCCCATAAGGACTTGAAGAGTCCAAGTCAGAATTCGTTTAAATTTATTTTTCATGTTTTATGAGTTTTGGTATGAATCTAAGTATTGATTGGCTCTTTTTAGGATCACTTTATAGAATGACACATAAATGCTGATGATTTTAACTGCAGTACAATTAAACTGGTGGATGATTTTGATTTTCTGCGCCTCTTTGGGACTTTTTTGGGCCTACTTTCTTGCAACCCATAAAAGAGGAAATGTAGCTGCAAATAGGTTTGTGGCTATTCTATTATTGGCACTTGCCATTTTGATAATCAGACATTCTTCAAATTTTGGCTTAGATAATTCAGCAGCTCGCCTTCTCTATTTTCTATCTCAAGGAGTATTGTTTTTAATCGGTCCATCTATTCTCTTTCATTTCCAGAGTCTCGCAAAGAAGCAAATAACTACAAAGCATATCCTTCAGCATTATGGCTTTTCTATTGTGCTGACACTTGCTCTATTGGCAGTTTTCAACTATCGAGAAGAGCTACTCAATATCAATCGTTCATCAGCTTTGAAAATCATATTATTCAGTTTTGTTTCTTTTCAAGTTGGACACCTGATGGTATATCTATTTATCTCCAGAAAAGAGATCGTCCATTATGAGGCAAAATATGGCCAGTATCATACTGCTACTTCACGCATAAATCTCCGATGGATGAAAGGATTGATTCGAATTATTTCCTTATTCTCTTTATTGATTTTAGCTATGTATTTTTTAATTCTTTCAGGTGGCTATTATTCAATCAACAACAATGCCGACCTGGTGTTTCTTTTAGCCGTAGGTTTGATAGTCATCCGAATTGTAGTGACTTCTTGGCGCCAACCTGAAGTCGCTTCAGGAATTTATCAAGAGGAGAGTAAATACAAAAATTCTCCGCTTTCTTCTTCAGAATCTACCGTGCTAAAGGAGAAGCTAGACCGGCTTGTAAAGCAAGAGAAAGTTTTCAAAACTCCAGAATTGAATTTAAATCAGCTTGCCAAAAAACTTGAAGTCCCCGCCTATATCCTTTCTCAGCTGATCAATCAAGAATACAATAAAAATTTCTTCAACTTCATCAATGATTTTCGAATTGAATTTGCATCACAGAAAATTAAAGATGGAGATCTTGACACACTTACGCTTGTAGGAGTGGCCTATGAAGCTGGCTTCAATAGCAAGAGCACTTTTAACAGAGCGTTTAAGAAAAAGATGGGATGTACGCCAAAAGAGTATAGTAAAGCAAAAAGGCTCATGCATTCATGAGCCTTTTCCTCTTACTCATCTTTTAGAATTTTAACGGGATTTACCTTAGCGGCCTGTAGCGATTTGATACCAACAGTAAGCGCGCCGATCAAAAATGTGCTCAAGCCAGCAATGATGAATAATAAAGGATTTAGCGAAGTTCTAAACTCAAATCCCTCTAGCCACGAATTTCCAAAATAGTAGCCAAATGGTGTTGCTACTATGAACGCAAAGATCATGAGGATGGAGTAGTCTTTTGAGAGCAACAGAACCAATTGCTTAATGCTGGCACCATGTACTTTGCGAACACCTATTTCCTTAGATCGCTGCTCGGCGGTAAATGCAGAAAGTCCAAAAAGTCCAAGGCAGGAAATAAAGATTGAAATGATTGCAAATATCTTCACCAGTGAGCTTACTGTCATCTCACTATCGTAGCTTGATGCATATACCTCATCTACAAATTCATAATTGAGTTCTTGATCCGGATCAAGTTCCTCATTAACGGAGGCGATGGACTCAATAGCTTTGTTGGGATCTCCCTGAATTTTAACTAAAGCGATATTGGTTCTGGAAGGAACGATACATGATATAATTAAGGGTGCGATAGGTTCGTGTAGGTTTCGCATGTGAAAATTTTTAACAACACCTACAACTTTGCCATCAATGCCCCAAAAGGACAAATCCTTGTTGATAGGATCGTCGAATCCCATTAGTTCAGCCATCACCTCATTGATTATGAAGTTGGTTGAATCGGCCAATTGATCGTCAAATGCTCTTCCAGTGGAAATTTCCATCCCCATCACTTCAATGAAATATTCATCTGTCAGCATGATGTTTATTTCATAGCCTTCTTCACTCATTCCCTCCCACCGAACTGAACTTGTGGATCTACCATAGGAGATCGGATTTCCTGAAGAGGCAGTCATTGCTTTAACCTCAGGGATTTTTTCAATTTCGGTTCGATAAGTATTTAATCTTTCACCAAAATTTCCTCCCATTTGAACAGCTACAAGGTTCTCCTTATCCAATCCAAGGTTCTTGCTTAAAACGTACTCAAGCTGAGCATAGATAACTGCCGTGCCAACAATCAGAAGTGTAGAGATTGAAAACTGAAATACGACTAGACCTTTTCTAAAATATGCGGCTCCTGACGACTGTTTTACTGCCCCTTTTAATGAGCGAATGATGTTAAATGTTGGCAGCAGAACAGCCGGGTATAGGCCTGAAAGAAATCCAACGCCAATAGTAATGCTGAGTAGGAAATACCAGGTTATTGGTTGGCCGAGTTCTATTGTTAACTGTCGCCCTACAAGCTGATTGTAGTATGGTAGCAGCAGCCAGACAATTAAAACGGACAGAACTACACTCATCAATGATAGCAAAAGAGATTCTATAAAAAATTGAGCGCTTATCGAAGACTTGTGCGCTCCCATTACTTTTCTTAAGCCTATCTCTTTTGATCTCCTTCCCGACCTTGCTGTGGCAAGGTTCATGAAGTTAATACATGCTATCAGGAGAATAAAAATTGCTACAATCGACATTATTTGCACATAATCTATGCGACCTCCGGAAACGACTCCATTTTCAAAATTTGAGTAGAGATAATAGTCTTGAAATTTGTGCGCGACTAGGTATTCTTCGCCTGAATTACTTTGCCCAGCAGCATGAGTGATGATTTCATCATACATACGCTCAGCAACTACCGATAGGTCCTCTTCATTCCTAAGCGTAAAGTATATTTTGAAACTACCATTTCCCCAATCATCAACCCAATCATTTTGATTGAAGAAATATTGTGCTGGCAATAACCAATCAAACTGAAGACTGGAATTTTGCTTAATATTTTCAAAAACCGCACTTACGATGGCTTCTCGTCCATCATCAATCACCACAGAAGAGCCGATCGCTTTATCTCTCCAATCAGAACCAAATTGCTTTTCGGCAATAGATCTGGAAATAACAATGGCCCCCAAATCTTGCAGAGCAGTTTTTGAATCACCTTCCAAGAGATCAAATGAGAATAGCGAAAGAAAATTTGAAGAAGCAAAGAAGCCTTCTTCAATGGAGCGTTCATCTCCTTTTTCAAAAGTCATGTCAATTGGCCAGCTAAGCTGTGCGACTTCTTCTATTTCGGGATATTCCTCACGCATCAAATCAGCAACTGGCTTGGGTACGCTCCACGTAGTGTTGACCATTCCACCAGACTGCTTCATATTTCTGAAAACTTCGTAGATTCTATCACCATTTTCATGAAACTTATCTACTTGAATTTCATCGTTGACCCACAAGAGAATGAGCATACTAGAAACGAGTCCAACGACTAATCCAAGAAGATTAAGCGCGGTAAATCCTTTGTATCTCAGGGCATTTCTGAGTGCGATTTTTAGATAATTTTTAATCATAGCAGTATTAATTAGTCCGTTTTTGATTTCAAGATTTTTGATGATCCCTGGACGAAATAACAGCACTACATCCAGGACATATTTGAATTTGGCCTTGAAAAGGCTCTCACTTGCACGTTCAACATATAACTCAGAAAGGTCACCTTCTACATCCTCTATCAATATTGGACTGCAAAACCATCTTAAAAATCGAGTTGCAATCTTTGGAGGTATTATGGTATTCCTTTTATTCATACCTTAATGAGCTCACAGGGTTTGCTCTTACCGCCTTTATCACATGGAAACTGATGGTAGCAAGCGCAATGAGTAGTGCGACCGCTCCTCCAATGAGGAATAAAAATGGGTTGATATCTATTCGGTATGCAAAATTTTCTAGCCATCCTGACATGAAAACATATGTGACTGGTGATGCAATTACAAAAGATATAAAAATCATGGTCGCAAAGCCTTTTGACAATAAGATCATGAGTTCTTGCAGGGAGGCTCCCATCACTTTTCTGATTCCTATCTCTTTAATTCTTCGCTGGATCGATATAGATGCCAAACCAAAAAGCCCCATACATCCTATGAAAATAGATAGTACAGCTATAATTGTAATGACAGATCCCATCTGCTGATCAGACTTATAGAGTTCATTAAAATGATCGTCAAGGAATTCGTATTGCAAAGGGTAGTCTGTTACAAACTTTGAATAGATGTTTTCAATTTCATTGAGAGCAGCTTCCACATTCTTGCCATTGATTTTTACAGACATCTCACTATATCCCCACGCTGTATGTACTACCATAGACAGTGTATTCACTTTGTAATGAAGTGAGTTGAAATTGAAATCTTCGGTAACACCGATTATCGTACCTAATGAGTCATTTGGGTACCATCCATGACCTGCTTTCTCACCAACTGGTTTATCAAATCCCAGTTCCTTAGCAAAAGACTCGTTGATGATAAATGCCAGGCCATCGTCTGTTGCAAATTCCTTAGAGAAAGTCCTACCTTCCTTTAGTTCTATTCCATATACATCTAGATAGTCATAGTCTACATGAACATTGGATGGCGTAAGATTGAGCATACCGGTATCTTGTCGAACCTTAAATCCCCATTGATGGAAGTTATTTCCTAGTCTCTGTCCAGAGGCTGTTACTCCCAAAATATTGGATTGATTCAAAAGCTCTTCTTTCATTTCATTAAAGCTTTCTTGCATCTCACCGTTCATTTCTATGAGTACGATGTGGTCTTTGCTAAACCCAATATCCTTGTTCTTAATGTAAAAGAGCTGCTCAACAACAATCAGTGTACATACTATCATGCCGAGTGCCAGACTGAATTGTAATACAATCAATGAGCTTCTAAAAATGGATTTCTTTTCCTGATTCTTAAGGCCTTTCAAAACGACTATTGGCTTGAAAGATGACAGGTAGAGCGAAGGGTAAAGGCCCGCTATTATACCTAAGATCAGAGTGATTCCAATCGCAATTGGGATAAACTCTATATCCATTAGAAACGGAAATATGGAAAGCTGCCGATCGATCAGGTTATTGAGAAATGGAAGCGATACCGTGACTAAAATGATGGCAAAAACCAAGGCGATAAGCGCCAACAAAACAGACTCAAAAATAAATTGATTGAAGAGCTGTCTACGCATTGCTCCGATGGTCTTTCTTACTCCTACCTCCTTGCTTCTATAACTGGCGCGAGCGGTCGTCAAATTCGTGAAATTTACTGATGCTATGATCAAGATGAAAATGCCAACCAGTACAAATACATCCAGGTATTGACCATTGAATTTTCTGTAATTGTTGTAATCATGCTCAATATCCATTGATGCCAAATGAACTTCTGGAAGAGGCTGGAGAAAGAGTTTATAAATCTCATTGATGTCCGGATTATCCATCGCTCTGCTTAAATAAGCAGGAAACTTGTCGGTTAAAGCTTCAATGTCGGCTTCCTTATTTAGGATCAAATATGTGTTGAGGAAATTGCTTCCGAATCTATTATTGAAGGCCTCTACTTCATTCCCTGAAGCAAACACAGATAGTGCAATATCAAACTGTAGATGTGAATTTTTCGGAACATTTTCCATTACACCTCTTACTACATACTCATTATCATCTACATCAAATCTTTCTCCAACAACATCAATATTGTCAAAAAGGCGAAGTGCAATATCCTTTGATATAACAGCATCAAGTGGTCCGCCTATGACTTCTCTTCTATCACCATGTATAAGATTGAAATTAAACATCTCGAAAAAGGTGCTATCTACACCTACTACTCGCTCTGCTATCAAAGATTTATCATCCCTCCTAATAACCTGACTTCCCCAGCTCCAAAATCGAGTATATCTCTCGATTTCAGGAAATTGATCAGTCATGGTTGGTCCCATTCCCGGCATTGAGAGAGCTACTTTTTGAGTATTGGTACCTGGAAAACTTTGAATTTCGCAGAGTCTATACATATTCTTTTCATGAAATGCGTCGAATGATTTCTCGTCTCTTATGAAGAGGAAAATGACCATGCATGCAGCCATACCTATTGTGAGGCTGAAAATATTGATGGAAGAGAAGCTCTTGTATTTTAAGAGATTTCTGATTGATGACTTTAGGTAATTTCTGAGCATAGATGTGTTGATTAGTCTGTTTTTAATATCGAAGCTTCTGATGATGCCTGGCCGAAATAGCAGCAGTACATCCAATATGTATTTGAGTTTGGCCTTGAAATGATTTTTGTTTGCCCGTTCAACAAAAAGCTCAGACAAGTCACCTTCTAGATCCTCAATCAGTAGTGGATTGCAAAACCACTTTAAAAAGCGTGTTGGTAATTTTGGAGGCGATATTTGAATGTTTTCACTCATCCAAATTTGAAATCAAACGCAACCGAAGGAATAGAATCCCATAACTGCTTTCTAGTCTCCATCACTTGTTGTAGTACTTTTTTACCTAATGGAGTTACTTTGAAATACCTCTTGCGTTTTCCTCCTCGAACTGCTGTCGCCTCTCCGAATTCTGAATCGAGGTAGCCTTTTTTCTCCAGCCGATTCAAAGCCGTACGCATAGCCCCCACACTGACTTTGCGCTCAAGGCGACTCTCTATTTCTTCTTTAATAGATATGCCATATGCATTTTCATACAAGACAGCAACTGTCAGCATTACCACTTCCTCAAATTCCCCTATCGAATACTTATTCATAGATTATATATTTAAATCCTAAAAGTAGTCAAAATATTTAAGTCTTAAATGTAATCTTAATACTCCTGTAAAGAATAAAGGTTACAAAGACTCGCTTTTCGAATTAGGATTTCTTGGATTTCAGCCTACTCTGGATCTTATCACTTTTCAGCTCTCTAAGTGCATCAGCAGCTATCCATCTGGCAGGTTTTGTGTTTTGAAGTTTAATTTGTTCCGCAACTTCAATCGCTTTAGCATTTAGGGCCAGATTTCGCTTGCCTATTTGTCTAAGTGCCCAATTCACCGCTTTTTTTACGAAGTTTCGGTCATCCCATGATTCTTTTTCTATTATTGGGAAGAATCGCTCAATATTTTCGTTCGACAGTTTACTACTCGCAAGAGAAAGGCCAACCATGACTGCAAAGGCCATTCGTTTTTCATATTCAGGCTGCCTACTACTCCACTCTTTCACTTTGTCATAAGCAAAATCTGTTTTGGATATAATTCTCATCCCTAGTCCATCTACTAAATCCCACGAATAACACTCAGAAATCCATTTTTCGGCTTTTTCCCGCGTAAATTTCTTAGGTTCTGATACGTGAATTGCAAGCAGTTTGCATTCGTGCAAATTTTGATCCCACAGCTTACACGCTAGTTCTTGACTCTTGCCTAATTCTTTCGCGTATGGTTTTAAAAAAGCATTTTTTATACCGAGGAGAGTTTTAGGTGCTCCCTTAATCCCAAAATACTCCATTGTGGAGATGTATTCAGGATCTGCCATATCATTTAGGTCCTTTAAAATATGATCGAGGGTCTTCATAGAGAGAAATATTGATCATCCATTTTCTGAAGGATCAATTTAATCTCATCTGCTTTGTGGTAATCTCCGAGTTTTTCAAACGAAACAATGAGATTTCGAAGTGCTCTTAGCACTATGTCAAGATTAGAACATGGATTGTAGAAAATATCCTGTTTCTCAAGTTGAAGACTTTCTAAATAATTATCAATATCATCACGTGTAAAAACTAACCCTCTATTGAATACATTGATATAAAAAGATTCATCCCCAATCTGATATGTCAGAATAAATAAATTTGGCAGGTTTACTCCATAGATGGGTAGCTCCATTTTTTTAGCCAATAGTAAGTAGATCGAGCACAAAGAGATCGGGTTCCCTTTTTTTGTTTCCAACACTGCATTGATCATGGAATTGGCGGGAGAATGGAAATTCTTAGTATTTGCTCTGAATCTGAATTTGTTGAAAAAAATCTCATTAAAAATCTTAATGCGGTCATATGGAATCATTTCATCTTCCATATGACGCCATAGCTCATGATATAATTGATCAGTTTCTTTCCGTAATTCTTCTAACTCCAGATCTGGATAAAGATAAGTTGCAACAATCCAAAGTCCTTCCAGTAAATCTTCAGATTCTCGTTCCTTCCATTCCAAAAAACGCTCTTTTAATAATTCAAATTGAAGCTCATGGACTAAATCTTCAATCTTCCCTTGAATGATCGGATTAAACGTGCTCTCCCACTCTAGTTCCAGCAAAGGGATTATGCTAGTTCCAATAGACATGATCTTCTCCTCAACATGAGAAACCACCTCATGGTCTTCGTCATCCAGGAGAACAACAAGGGCTTTTATTTCAGATTCTTTGAGCAAGTAATAAAGTTATCAAGTTTGAATGACTCCTACATTCATGCGTTCTTCAATTGGTGCATGATTCGCCATTTCTATGCCTTTTGAAATTACATCTCTGGTTTCTTTTGGATCAATAATACCATCCACCCAAAGTCGTGAAGCGGCATAGTAGGGGCTTAACTTCTCTTTATATGAATCTTCAATTTTCTTTAGCTGTGCTTGTTTTTCTTCATCAGTAAGCTCCTTGCCTTTTGCCTTAGCTGATGCAATTTCAATTTGAAGAAGTGTCTTTGCTGCAGAACCACCACTCATTACGGCTATTTCTGCTGTAGGCCATGCATAAATCAATCGTGGATCGTACGCCTTTCCACACATGGCGTAGTTACCAGCTCCATAGGAGCTGCCCATCACGATGCTGAATTTAGGAACCACAGAGTTAGAAACCGCATTCACCATCTTAGCTCCATCTTTTATGATACCGCCATGTTCAGAACGTGAACCAACCATGAATCCATTCACATCATGTAGGAATACTAATGGAATCTTACGTTGATTACAATTCATGATGAATCTCGCAGCCTTGTCTGCAGAGTCTGAGTAAATCACCCCGCCCATCTGCATTTCTCCCTTTTTTGTTTTTACTACTTTTCTTTGATTGGCCACGATACCTACACTCCATCCATCAATTCTTCCGTATCCACATACAATTGACTTACCATACAATTCTTTGTATTGATCAAAATCTGAGTCATCTACCAGGCACTTGATCACCTCTACCATATCATATTGAATTCCTCGATTTGAGGGGAATTCACCGTAGATATCTTCAATTTTCTTCTTGGGAGCCTGGCTTTCAGCTCGATTAAATCCTGCAGTGTCGGGGTCTCCGATTTTGTCAAAAATCTTTTTAATGGCATCCAGGGCAGCTTTATCGTCAGCGAATTTATTGTCAGTGACACCTGAAATTTCACAGTGTGTAGTAGCACCACCTAGGGTCTCATTATCAATATCCTCACCAACAGCGGATTTTACGAGATAGCTGCCTGCTAGGAAAACCGATCCAGTGCCATCAACAATCAATGCCTCATCTGCCATTATTGGGAGATAGGCTCCGCCGGCAACACAGCTTCCCATAATCGCTGCAATCTGCACGATTCCCTTAGAGGACATAACTGCATTATTCCTGAACTGACGCCCAAAATGCTCTTTATCTGGGAAAATTTCATCCTGCATGGGTAGAAAAACGCCGGCACTGTCCACTAGATAAATGATTGGCAGGTTATTTTCAATGGAGATTTCCTGGGCGCGAA
Source organism: Ekhidna sp. (assembly GCF_039960695.1). GTDB lineage: Bacteria > Bacteroidota > Bacteroidia > Cytophagales > Cyclobacteriaceae > Ekhidna. Next base: position 39,827 of record NZ_JBDVKP010000020.1, read on the forward strand.
GATTTTTTTTGGCCGTCATTGGAAACCATGCTCCTGCCTTCACAGTTGCGTCGTTAGCCACTATCATGCATTGCTTCCCGGACACTTTCCCAATACCAGTAACTACTCCTGCTGATGGGCAACCACCTACTTCCTGATACATTCCATCAGCAGCAAATGCACCAACTTCAAGAAAAGCATGCGGATCGTCAAGGAGGTATTCGATACGCTCACGTGCGGTGAGTTTCCCTTTCTTGTGATGTGAGGCTATTTTCTTTTCACCTCCTCCAAGTTTTACTTTTTTCAGACGCTCGTTTAGCTTGTATACCAGCTGCTTGTTGGCATCTTCATTTTTGTTGAATTGAATGTCCATGAATTTTCGCTACTTACCTTCCTGTGAAATTCCTTTGAGCTTTTTGTTCTTTTTTCCAAGAGGAGCCATAAAATCTTTCGGGTAGTTATTAAAGTGAATAATGAGCTCATCCATATCTACCAAAAGCTTATTCAAATTATTATAAATGGAATCATTTTTAAGAAGTTTTCCAACTGTTCCTTCTTCAGACTGAACTGCTAATAAAAGCTTATTCACGTGATCCAGTGACTCGTTTACTTTTTCTAATGTCTGAGTCAACGGAACATTCCTTAGTGAGTCAATCAATGATTTTGAACTTGCTAAAACTTCATCTAATTGATCTGAACGATCTTTTATACTTATGAGAAGGGAATCTGTAGAGGCAATTACTTTCTCTACCTGTAGTCTATTTACCTTATTTGTGATGGTTCCAATAGAATATTTTAATGTATCCACGGTTCCCCTTATATCTGTTTTATTCAATTCATCTAAAAGACTATTGAGTTTGGTTATAGTTGTGTTTAAGTTGTCTGCAACTGGCTCAAATTGTGATAGCATACCTGCATCCATATCGGAGGCTAAGGTATCTCCTGGTTGAGCAATTTCTTGAGAAGTCCCTACATCAAGTACAATTGCCTTTCCTCCAAAAAGTCCATCATTCGCAAGGGTTGCTGACGCATTCCTACTAATCATTAATCCTTCATCAATATCAAGCGAAACAACAATGTATCCTTTCTTTTGAACCAGTTCAAAACCGCTTACTCTTCCGACAGGTAATCCATTGAAATAGATTGGGTTAGAGACGTTGAGACCTGCAACATTGGAGTAAGTTGCGTAGAATCTATTGGAGGGTGAAAACAAATCAGATCCTCTGAGGAAATTGAACCCATAGTACAAGAGAGCTCCTGAAATAATGGTGATTAAACCAATCTTAAATTCTTTTGACACAGTTCTTAATTTTTAATTCTGAGCATCAAATGCTTCCTTATATTCTTTAATGGCACGGTAAATTCCTGAGGCAATATAAGATTGAACTTCAGGGTTATTTAGTTCCTTCTCTTCCATCGGATTGGAAAGGTAGCCAATTTCCACTAACACGCTTGGCATAGCTGTACTCCACATTACATAAAGACTTGACTGTTTAACTCCATAGCTTCTTCTACCTGCTCTATTCTTGAGCTGACCATCAATCAAGCTTGCCAGCATAAGGCTATTATCTTGATACGCCGATTGCGTTAGATTGTATAGAATATAGGATTCTTCTGATTGTGGGTCAAAGTCGTAATTCTTCTGATAATCTTCTTCAAGCAGGATTACTGAATTCTCTCTTTGGGCAACTTCCAAGGCTCTATCTGTATTTTGAGCTCCCATTACATAAACCTCAGAACCTTTTATGGATTTCTTCCTGGTGAGGGGAGTGGTTTTTGGTAAGGAGTTTGCATGGATCGAAACAAACAAGTCTGCATTATGATTATTGGCCATTTCAGATCGCTTTTCAAGCTCGATGAAGGTATCGTCCTTACGAGTGAAAATAATCTCCACGTCAGAGATGTATTTTTTCACATAATCACCAACCTTGAGAGCTACCTGAAGTGCAACATCTTTCTCTTTGGTATAAGACCCAAGTGTACCTGGATCTTTTCCACCATGTCCCGGATCAATTACAATCTTGGTCACAGCAAAATTCCTTTTACCTACAGGTTGAAATGATGCTAATACTAAAAATAATGTCAATCCGATGGGTAGAACTAGATTTCTCACTCCCTTTATTGTCTAAAATGAAATACTTTTACGCAAAAGTTAGAAAAACCGGCCAAGGCAGTCATTTTCCTTTGCTGTTTATTGCAAATAATCTGCCAATTGTGCCGATAATTAAACATCTCAAAGATAGTTTGGTCATTGTTCATTTTCAAAAAAACGAGTTGGATTGAGGTGTCTCATTATACTTTTCTGTTTCATTATTTCTTTCTGTGGATTTTCACAGGAAATAGACTCTGTCTATAACAACGCAGAAGAGGAAATTTCTATTGGTGACCGCCTGATCGAATTGCCACCATCAGATACAACCAAGAACGATTCCACGGCCATTCAAGCACCTACCCAGAATCAAAGTGACATTCAGACTACTATTAATTACAACGCAAAAGATTCACTATTCTTTAATGTAAAGAGTCGAGAGCTTTTCCTATATGGAGAAACTCATATTGATTATGGAAGAGTATCCCTAGATGCTGAGCGTACAGATGTAGACTGGAATAAGCGGACATTAAAAGCAAAGTATGTTACAGATTCTACTGGAAGGAAAATTGGAAAACCAGTATTTACAGAGGGACCAGACACTTACGTCACCGATGATATTGTTTATAATTTCAAGACCGAAAGAGCCTTGATCAAAGGTGTAATTACCGAAAAACAAGGTGGTTTCATGCATGGAGAAGATGTGAAGAAAAATGCTGAAGATGAGCTTTTTATTCGTGGTGCGGCCTATACTACGTGCAATCTTGAGGATCCACACTTTTCAATTCAATCATCCAAACTCAAAGTAATACCTAATAATAAGGTTGTGTCTGGTCCATTTAACATGCGATTTAGAGATGTACCAACACCTTTATTTTTCCCTTTTGGAATGTTCCCTCAGCCTAAGGAAAAATCCTCCGGAATTATCGTCCCTTCCTATGGAGAAGAACAAAGAAGGGGCTTTTTCCTTCGAAATGGCGGCTACTACTTCGCAATTAGCGATTACATGGACTTAAGGCTGACAGGCGATATTTACTCCAAAGGCGGAAGCGGTGTAAATGCTGTATCTAACTACTACAAACGATATTCATTTCGAGGAACATTCAATTTCTCCTACGCCAACTCTGTAACCGATGATGTAGAAAACCCGATTGAAACCAATGATTATAGTATCCGATGGAATCATACACCGGAATCTAAAGGCAACTCTTCATTTTCAGCATCTGTAAATGCTGCGACCAGGACTTATACACAAAACAACAACCTTGTTGTTCAGGATTTTGACCGAAGTATCAACTCGCAACTAGCTTCAAGTATAAGCTATCGGAAAATATTTGCGGGAACACCCTTTAATATGTCCAGTAACCTCAGGCATAGTCAAAATTTACAATCTGGGATTGTCAACCTTACACTACCAGACCTAACAGTAAATATGAATCGTATTTACCCATTCAAGAACGTAGTGAACTCGAGCAACTCACCGATATCAAAATTGAGCTTTAGTCATAATCTTGTTGCTAAGAATGAACTTTCAAATGATCGAATTAGAAGCTCCAATTTTAATGTAATTAACAGAAGTGCAAGGTCTGACTCTGTAATCACCTTCAACAGTGACAATTTTAATGAGATCTTCAGAAGATCTCAGCTTGGATTCAAGCACGCAGTTCCAATATCTACATCGATGAATGTCTTCAAGTATTTCACTTTAAACCCAACATTTAATTATCAGGAACTCTGGTACACCAAAGAACTTCAATATGAGTATGTAGAAGAAGAAAATGGTGTACGAATTGACACTGTAAGCGGATTTAGCAGAGCTGGTAGTTGGTCTACTGGAGCTTCGCTAAATACCCGAGTATATGGAACTGTATTTTTTACCAAAGGTAAAATTCAGGCTATCAGACATGTGATGACTCCGAGTGTCTCATTTAATTACAGTCCAGACTTCTCCGATACGAAATATGGTGTCTATAGTGATGTCCAAATCGACTCATTGGGGAACACACAGCGAGTAAGTAAATATGAGGGCTTTGCTTACGGATCACCTCCTGGCGGTGAAAGTAAGACACTTGGATTTGCGCTTTCTAACAACCTTGAGATGAAAGTAGCGAGTAAAAAGGATACAGTGAATGGCTTCAAAAAAGTCAAATTATTTGACAACCTGGGAATAAGTACCGGTTATAACCTGGCAGCTGACTCATTTAAACTGAGTAACATAAACATCAACGCCCGAACCAGTTTTTTTGATGGAAAAATCAGCCTAAACGTAACTGGATCACTAGATCCATATGAATATTTACTCCTCTCAGAAACTATAAATTCTCGCGGTGAACGAGTGGTGAGTCAAAGAAAATTGGATAGATATACCTGGAACAATGGAAATGGGCTTGGTAGACTTTCAAGCTTAAATACAGCAATAAGTCTTAACCTATCACCCAATAGTTCGAATAGAAACAATACGTCCACATCCAACACCAATAGCGGTAGAGATGACTTTGGTTTAGATGGAGTATCTCCGCCAGATGAACAAGTTGGTTTTGATGGATATTCCGATCTGGAACGACAGCAGGTAAACCACATTCAAAATAACCCCGAAATGTATGTGGATTTCAATGTGCCCTGGTCTTTAAGAATGCAATATTCGATCAATAGAACCAAGAGGGGATTTGAGGACGCCTCAATTCGTCAGAGTTTTCAATTCAGCGGAACATTGGGACTAACGGATAAAACTCAAATCACATTTAACTCCGGTTATGATTTTGAAGCCAAAGATTTTACCACCACACGCGTGGGTGTTTCAAGGGATCTTCACTGCTGGACAATGAACTTCGATTGGGTGCCTTTTGGGAGATTCCAATCATACTTTCTTTCTATCCGTGTGAAGTCATCTATACTTCAGGATTTAAAGCTAGAAAAACGCCGCAGCTTTTTTGACTTCTTTAATTAGAAGCGCTTTCCAAAAATTGTAAAATAGAATTAAAAACTACTGTAACCTTCAAATCCCCTATGGTTTGAGGCCTTCTTTTTTACAATTATTTAGACTTTTTCAAAGCTACTCTTACAGGTTTAAATCATTTTTTAACAAACAAATCATGCTTATGAAAAAGTTTTTCTTTTCATTGATTGTGTGTCTCTTGGCTTTGTCACAAGTACAAGCCCAGAGATCGGTATCTGGAAAGGTCACTGACGATGTTGGTGAAGGCCTGCCCGGAGTGAATGTGGTAATAAAAGGTACCACTACAGGAGTAACGACTGACATTGACGGAAACTATCGCCTTCAAGTAAATGATGGAGATATTCTCGTCTTCTCTTATGTCGGTTTCGAAGCTCAGGAGATAAATGTTGGCACCAGATCAGTCATTGATGTAACCCTGGGAGGAGCAACAGAACTACAAGAGGTAATCGTAGTAGGATATGGAGAGTCAACAACTAAAAAATTGACAGGGTCAATTGACAAAGTTGATGGCAAAAAATTCGAGCAAGTACCTCTTCCAAGTTTTGATAATATTCTTCAGGGAAATGTTGCCGGCCTAAACGTTCAAGGAACGAGTGGTATGCCTGGCGGAGCAACAAACGTTCGACTGAGAGGAATTGGATCAATTAACGCTGGCAGCGCACCTTTATATGTGTTAGACGGAGTTCCAATAAATATTGGAGATTTAAGTAGAGATCAGCAAACCGCAAATGCGCTTGCATCACTCAATCCAAATGATATTGAGAATGTAACTGTATTAAAAGATGCGTCCGCTGCTGCTATATATGGTTCCAGAGCTGCTAATGGTGTAATAATCATCACAACTAAAAAGGGTAAACCAGGAAAAACTAAGTTCACCTTAAGAGTTCAGCAAGGTGTTTCTCAAAGAAGAGATGATCCATTTGATGTAATGAACTCAGCTCAGTTTACTGAGTATATGCGGGAGGCCGTGACGAATACAGGCGGAGACCCTGATGATGCAGGTTCTGCTTCAACATATTTCCCAATAGTCCCTGATACAGTAGATACTCCTTGGTTAGATTTAGCTTTCCAAGATGGTTCGCTTAAAAGCTATGAATTATCAGCAAGTGGTGGAGATGAAAAAACAAGATTCTTTATCTCAGGATCATTCTTAGATCAGGAAGGTATAGCTGTTCAAACGAAGTTAGAAAGATTTTCTTCACGTTTTAACATTGACCATTCTGCTACCGAAAAACTTACATTCGGTGTAAACCTGACGATATCCAATGCTAAGCAAAATGGTAGATATGGTGGAGGAACTTCTTTTGGAGATCCGATTTATGGTGGAATGTACATGTCTCCACTTTATCCAGTATTTGCTACACAAGAGCAGATTGATAATGGTGACGATCGAGGAACTGGATTCAACTTCAATACTCCCGGATTCTCAAATCAAAATCACGTAGCTACTCAAGCGCTTTCTAGCAATGTGGCTAACTCCTTCCGTACTACTGGTAAGGTTTTCGTGAATTATGATATCATGGAAGGATTGACGTTCAACCAGAGCGTCGGAATGGATATGGTAAGAATCAATGAAGACAGCTGGACTTCTCAAAATCACCCGGATGGTGTAAATGATGGAGGTTTTGTAACGGCTGTTTCTACATTTAACCGTGATTATGTTATTACAAGTACATTGAATTACAATACCACTTTTAATGACTCTCATAATGTATCTGTTCTTATTGGTAACGAATACCAAAATGCTAATAGAGAATCAATTGATGTAACCGCTAATAATTTCCCATCTGATAAGTTGAGAACTATTAATTCGGGTGCGAATAACTTTAGCTATGGTGCATTCGGTACAGAATGGGCTATCTGGGGTATTTTCTCTCGGGTAAATTATAACTTCGATGAGCGATATTTCTTAGACATCAGTGTAAGACGAGATGGTTCTTCAAGGTTTGGAGCAAACAACCGTTTTGCAGTTTTCTACTCCGTGGGAGCAGGATGGAATATATCAGATGAATCATTTTTCAATGCAAGTTTTGTTGATCAATTAAAGCTTCGTGGTAGTTTCGGTACCTCGGGTAACCAATCCATTGGAAACTTCGATTCCAGAGGTCTTTATCAGTTTGGTGCATACGATGGAATCTCTGTGAGCTTCCCATCTCAGCTTGATAACCCAGACTTAACGTGGGAGCAAAGCTCTCAGGTAGATATTGGAGTCGATTTCAGTTTATTTCAAGGTAAACTAAGCGGTTCAGTTGATTACTACAATAAAGAAACATCTGACATGCTATTACAAGTGCCAATTTCGAGAACTACTGGCTTTACGCAATTAGATCAGAACTTGGGGACTATGGTGAATAAAGGATTTGAGGTAACACTGAGTTCTTTAAACCTTGAAATGGGAGACTTCTCATGGGCAACTGATGTTAATTTCTCCAGAAACCAGAATGAGATTACCAGCTTACCTGATGGTGCAGATATCGTGAGCGGTAACACCATTCAACGTGTAGGAGAGTCTGTAAATGCTTGGTATCTTCCAGTATATGCTGGTGTAAATCCTGCCAATGGTGCACCACTATGGTTTGATGAAGATGGCAACATAGTAACCTCATATGGTCAAGCTGATCGTCAGATTGTTGGAAGTCCAGTAGCAAATATCCTTTCAGGGCTTACCAATACATTCACTTACAAAGGTTTCTCTGTATCAGCCTTTTTATTCTTGAGCCAAGGAAATGATGTATTCAGGAGTGTATCTAGATTCATCAATAGTGATGGTTCACGTTTCGGAAGAAACCAGAGTGATGAGCAATTGAGAAGATGGCAACAGCCTGGCGACGTAACAGACGTACCAATAATCAAGCAAGGAAATACTGACGGTGGAAACAATAGTTCAACACGACAGCTACATGATGGATCATTCTTGAGATTGAGAAATGTGACAGTAGCGTACAATCTACCATCAGATTTGGCTTCCAAGATGAAGCTTACAAGTGTGAGAATCTACGCACAGGGTCAAAATATTAAGACATGGACTAAGTATCCTGGTCTTGATCCTGAAGTAGGGATTACCGGAGTTGATTTTGGATTGTACCCACAACCTAGATCTTATACTGTAGGTATCGACATTGGATTTTAATTAAAAAATTGAAGTATGAAATCTTATAATAAATTATATAAAATCAGCTTAGCTCTATTAGTAATAATGGGCATTAGCTGTTCAGATCAATTAGAGGTGGAACCACAACAATCTGTTTCCACTGATGCGGCATTTGAATCACTTGGTGATTTTCAAAATGCTATAATAGGCTTATACTCTGGACTTCAGAGTGGAAGTTACTACGGCAGAAATTTTCCAGCACTAATGGATGCTTCTTCCGATAATGGTAACATCCCTGATGGAGCAGGCGCGCGCTTGACTGTTTACTATACACTTGAGTTAAACCCAACGAACACTACGGTAAGTAATTGGACTCAAGCATATAACGTAATTGGAAGAGCGAATCAGGTTATCAATAGAATTGATGATGTAACCGGAGATCAGAGTATTAAAGATCAACTGAAAGCAGAAGCATATTTTGTACGTGCATTGGCTCATTTTGACGTCATGAGAATTTATGCTCAGGACTACAACTTTACTGCTGACCAATCACACTTAGGAATTCCATATGTGATAACCAATGAAATCGGAACTCCTGCAAGGGATAATACGGGTACGGTTTTTACAAATATCATGAATGACCTAAATGCTGCTGAAGGCCTAATGACGAATGCAACTTCCGCTGGAGGTAGAAGAGCAAGTCAAATGGCAGTTGTTGCACTGAGAGCGAGAGTAAATCTTTACATGGGTGATTACACCAATGCACTTGCCGATGCTAATGAAGTGATCAACACTGGTGGATATACTTTAAGTACATATACCGCGGGCACAGTTTTAGATGGTGATAATAACACTAACAACATCATGGTCGAATGGGCTACTGCAACGGCTAGATCAGAGGATATTCTAGTTATCTATCAAAATAGCACTAATGATTCAAACTATAATGGTCTGGAAGGTTTAGGAGCAATTTACAATAGAGTAGACGGATATGGTGACCTTGGTCCAAGTGATGATATTGTTGCTCAGTATGATCCAGCCGATCTTCGAAACCTTTGGTATAGAAATATTGGTGGAATCAACTTTGTGAATAAGTTTCCAGGGAATGATGGCAATGCCCGTCTTTTCAACTACCCTATCCTGCGATTGAGTGAAATGATACTTATTCAGGCAGAGTGCTTAGCAAGAGATGGACAGACAACTCCTGCACAAAACGCAATTAACCTGATAACTGCTAGAGCTAATGCTCCGGCAATTAATAGTTCAGGTGCTGCTTTAATTGACGATATCCTCGCGGAAAGAAGAAGAGAGCTTGCATTTGAGGGTCATAGATACGGTGACATTAAGCGTCTTCAGATTGATATGGATCGAGGCAGCGGATGCACACTTACTAATGGTAATTGCAACATCCCTTATGGGGATAAATTATTTGCATGGCCAATTCCACAGGAAGAAACAGATGCAAATCCTAACATGGTTCAGGATGCGTTGTGGACTGCATTCCTTGGTGGATAATTCTTTCAATTTTAAATAACTAAAAATGAAATACATAAATAAGCTATATACATTATTGATTGCAGCCATCCTTATGGTAGCAGTCAGTTGTACAGAGACAGAAACTCAAGCAGTTTTTGATGGGAGTTTTGTAGCGTTTACCGTCAGTGAAACTTCTATCTTAGAAGGTAGCGCGTCGAGTTTGACACTTGAAGTAAACATGGCAGGACCACTTTTAAGCAATGACCTTACTGTTGAATATACAGCAACAGCGGTGACAGGTACTGCTGGAAATTTTACACTCTCTGATAACTCAGGGACCTTGGTTATTCCAGCAGGTGAAGTTTCCGCAACTGTGGATTTTTCTCCAGTAAACAATTTTGATGAGGATGGTGACAAATTGATAGAACTCACAATTACTTCGGTAAGTGAGGATCTTACAATTGGATTACCCGGTCCTGATGAAAATAATAAGACAGTTGCAATTACAATTTCAGATGACGATTGCGCATTTGATCTCGTAGCTGACTATGCTGGCACATATTCTGTAGCTGAGGTCTTTACAAGCGGCACCAATGAAGGGTTAACTCTTGCAAGTGCTTTCGGCGAAACATATGCTGTTGAATTAACTGCTGATGCAACTGATCCATCAGGTACGGTTGCGACTTGGAGCAATGTTGCTGGAAATGATACATTCTTTAATGAAGGGACACCAATAACTTTCCTTCCTTGTACGAGTGAAGTTTCTTTTGGCAGTGCACCTCAGATAGCTCTATTCGCAAACCTTACAATCGAGTCTAGCTCATTTTCAGGTGGAGTCATTACTCTTAGTGGACCACTGGGCAGCTTTGGACCATATGAAATTGTGCTTACTAGAGACTAAATCTTTATAAATTCTAATTTAAGCGAGCACCGAAATTTCGGTGCTCGTTTTTTTACATCTTAAAAATTACATGAAACAGTTATCGAGATATTTCGCATTTGCACTATTACTACTGCCGTTATGGTCAAACTCTCAAGGTCTTCCAAGCCTCACAGGAGCGGGAAGACAACATGATATTGAAACTTGGCTGGAAAGAAATAAGCTTAGATCCTTTAATGAAAACGACGATACTCTTGGGGATCGTTTTCTCTATGAAGAATGGAAAACAGGATCAGTGGAAACCACAGACAGTCTCAAAGTGGATAAAATAGAATTGAAATATGACCTGCTATTTGACGCCCTAATCGGAAAAATTCGTGGCAGTATGACTACTCTTCGAAAAGAAAATATTCGAAACTTCACAGTGATTGATAATGGGAAAAAGCTTCATTTTCAAACAGTTTATCATAATGACAGAATGTTATTTCTTCAAATAATCTATACAGGAACTTCAATCAATCTATACAAACAACACAGCGTACGTTTGGAAGAAAAAGATGCTGGAAATCAAGCCTACGGCAGTGGGGTTGCCTACGATAAATATGTTTATAAAGAAGAGTTCTTCATTGAAAGAGGAGAAAGTGGTTTGACATCTATTAATAACAGTAAAGGGGCGATTCTTAAACTTTTAGCTGATAAAAAGGAAGAAATCAAAGACTACATTAAAAGAGAATCTCTTAATGTAAAAGAGGAGCAAGATTTGGGATTAGTATTAAAATATTATGAAAGCATTAAAAATTAAACAATTGGCCATCATCACTTTGATGATGGCCTTTTTTGTATCACATGCTCAGGAGAAGAACTGTGGTACCACCATAGACTCAAGAACAGTCGAAATGATAAAAGATGGATTAATACCATTGGACAGATTAAGAACTTCTGCAGCTGATTCATATAAATTAGCCATAACCGCGCATATTATCAGAAGAGAGGATGGTACAGGCGGATTATCAGTGGCACAACTAGAAACTGCGATTGAAACTGTTAATAGTTTCTATGGAGCTGCAAATCTGGAATTCTTCATTTTTGGAGACATTGACTTTGTGGACAGCGATAAGTTCTTCGACTATGACGCGGGTGATGAAAGTGTTCTTGCAGGCACACGTGATGTAGCAAACACCATCAATATCTATTTTGCAAATAGTGTGACTTCAGGAGGATCCGCCTTATGCGGATATGCCTACTTCCCAGGCAATCCGGATAGAATTCTTATGGACAACGGTTGTACGATAAATGGAACCACATTGTCCCATGAAATTGGCCATTACCTTACCCTTTATCATACCCATGGAAAAACTAACAATGGTACCACAGACGAGCTGGTAGATGGAAGTAACTGTACAACTGCCGGAGATGAAATTTGCGACACGCCAGCTGATCCTAACCTATCAGGAAAAGTCAACAGTAGTTGTCAATATACAGGCACCTTAAGAGACGCCAATGGAGATTTATATCAGCCAAATGCGGAAAATATTATGTCATATTCCACGCAAAGTTGCAGACGACTTTTTACTACTGGCCAATTTGATCGATCCCTATCAGGATACCTTAGTTTTAGAAATTACCTCATTTCCAAACCTTATAATGCGGATTTCATTTCAGAGCAAAGTGTGGTGTGTGTAGGTGATGAAGTCAATTTCAGCAATTTGTCATTGGGGGAATATGACAATATAGAATGGGCTTTTACCGACGGGTCTCCCACCACATCTACGGAAGAGAATCCTAATACATCGTATACTGCCGCGGGATCGTACGATGTGCAACTAACAGTTTATGGAACAGATGGAGGGACTGATATCAAGATCATCGAAGACGCAATAAAGGTACTCGAGTATGGTAGTGTCAATACATCAAGCATGGATGAAAATTTTGAATCTAGCGTCATAGGAGATTTTGTGCTTCACTCACCATCAGATACGTATACATTTTCTATTGAATCAGTTGGTTTAGAAAGTAATCAATCACTCTCCTATCAATTTTTTAGCCATACGAACAATCAAAATGCTGATTATGTATTGTTAGATCCAATTGAAAATCCAGGAGCTATGGACTATGTTTTAAGTTTTGATTACGCGTTCACCTACTTTTCTGATGGATCTTCTGAAAGAATTGATGACATCCAGATTCTGGCTAAAGGATGCGGACAATGGTCAAATGTCTGGTCAGCAAATGGTAAAATAGATGCCACAGTTGATCCAAAAGCGTCAGCATTCAATCCAACTGATCAAGATTGGGTTCATGTGGAAAAATATATACCGGTTGAGGAGAGTTCTGATTTTATTCAGCTTGCAATACAAGCAACAGGGAACACGGGAAATAATTTTTTCATCGATAATGTAGCGGTAAGCTACGCCACAGGTATTGTCATTAGAGATGTGGCAATAACAAATGAAATGTGTGCTGGCGACGCTAATGGTGCAATTGAAGTCAGCGCCAGCTTTAACAGCAATGATATTACGTACAGTATTGATAGTGAAAATTTTCAAACGAATGGACTATTCCCTAACCTCAGCGGTGGCGCGTATCAAGTCACTATAAAAAGTGGTGAAGAGACAGAATTGATAGATGCTACCGTAGCAACAACAAGCCAAAAACCCGCTAAACCACAAATTGTTTTCTCTGATAACGAGTTAAGACTGTTATCGAGTGCTTTCATCATAGAGTGGTATTACAATGGTGAACTTATTGATGACAGTGGCACAACTAAAATACCATTCAATGGCAATGGAAATTATCAGGTCATTGTCAGAAACGAAATAGGCTGTGAAAACATTTCAGATATTTTCATAATTCTAGATTCAACTTCAGAGTCGGATCGCATGGTTTTATATCCAAATCCTGCAACCGACTATTTAAAAGTGAAAGTATCTAAGCCTACAGCTATCGAAATAGTAGATCTGACTGGTCGTATTTTAAAGAAACAACCAGCATTCAAGGGTGAAATTTCTATGAATATTTCAGGTCTCAACTCTGGTGTTTATCTCGTAAGGGCGAAGACTGAGACCGGCACGATAGAAAGAATTATTGTCGTGCATCATTAATTAGTCTTTGAGTAATGTCGTTAGGCTAACAATATCAGTTCTTAAGGTCCCATTGGGGAGGAAAAGAGAGATGAGATCAGTAAATTATATAACTATAACTTATTGATTATGAGATTCTTCTATTCAATTTTGATTATTGGATTTTTAGTACGCTGTGGAGGGAAGGATCTTGAATTTGAGGATATATTAAACACCCCTCCAGCACCAACGGATACTGAATGTACACTAACAGATGGTTGGTCTTTGCCGCCATCAGAAATAGTTGGAGGGGGTATTGGCAAAGAAGGAATACCATCGCTTGAAAATCCAGATTTTCTCCATAAATCTGCAACTAATTTTCTTTCCGGAGATGATTTACTGATCGGAGTTGAAATTAATGGTCAAGTCCGTCTATTTCCTCACAGAATAATGGATCGACATGAGGTGGCGAATGATCAAGTAGGTGCTGCTAAGTACAGCCTTACATTTTGTCCTTTGACGGGCAGTACCGTTGCAATAAGCAGAAATGATGATGACTCTTTTGGCGTGTCAGGGTTATTACACAACTCAAACTTGATTTATTACAACCGTGCCACAAATAACTTTTGGTCTCAAATGAAATTGTCCTCAATCAAAGGTGAGAATGTTTGCGAATCGGTCATTCCACTAGGAACAGTAGAGATGACATGGGAAGGATGGCAAAAGTCTGTTGCAGACTTTGTTGTGCTCGATATTAATACTGGCTTTGACAAAGATTATTCAGACGCTTTCAGTGCGGCAATTCTGGAGCATAACACGCCTTTGTGGCCATATTCACCAAAAGACAATCGATTAAAAAACTTTGAAAAAGTTTATGTTCTTTTCGTTGATGGATTTCCAAAAGCCTATCCATTAAACTTGTTTGATGAAGAAATCAAAGTCATTAGAGATGCGATTCTTGGAAAGGAAATAATCATTATTTCTAACAAAAAACATGAACTTATTACGGCATATTATAATGTCAAGGGTCTTAACTACTCAATACGTGAAGGTGCAGAGCTTATGCTGATGCAAGAAAATAATAGGTGGAACATCTTTGGTAGCCTGGTCAGTGGTGCCGATTCAAATCTTACAAAACCGCAAGGCTACATGGCTTATTGGTTTTCTGCAGCTGCTATGTTTCCAAATATTGAAATATACAATCCGCATGATCAGGATTAGCTTCATATTATTGATGCTTTTAATTTCACAGTCAGTACTTTCTCAGAATTGTTGCTCGGGTGGCGTTCCAATCAGCTCTAATATCGGTGTAGCTCCAGCAAGCAAAAATACCTGGCAAACTATTCTTATCGGTGATGTGAACTTTCTAGATCAGCTTTTAAGAGGTCCAAATAAGATAAATAACGATTCTAGAGAAAGAACAACTGCGTCCACTCTATTACTCTTAAATTATTCATTTAGCAATAGGATTTCAGCAGATTTGACCATGCCATGGGTTTCGCAAATTCGCAAAACAGAAGGAGCAAACAATGCCATCTTTAAAGAAAATTCTTCAGGAATAGGAGATATATCTATACTCCTCAAGTATCAGCTCACCGACCCGCAGTTAACTGCCTCCTCATTCTCTCTGGGTGCTGGTATAAAAGTACCTTCTGGGAGCACTGATCAACAAGATTCTGATGGGATCACTCTAAGTCTTGATATGCAGCCAGGAACAGGCTCTATTGATCAATTTTACTGGTTCTTCTACAGCAATCAGTTCTCCAATAAGACTTCATTATTTCTATCTGCGTTGTTTCAGCAAACAGGCACTTTTACTAATTACAATGGATCTCAAGAGTATAAGACGGGTAATTCACTCGTTGCTCGATTAGGCTTGAATAGAAATTTTATAGTCGCAAACTATATAACAACACTTTCTATGGAATTCATTCCACGTAAAAACTGGGCAGATCATGTAGACAACCAACTCATTCCTAATACTGGCGGTCATTGGTTATTTATAAAGCCCGCACTCACCTTTAACTTCAGCCCAAGTGTCTTACTTAATCTTGGAGCTGAATTACCGCTCTACGCTAATGTAGATGGAGAACAACTGTCTAGCTCAAAAAGATTAACTATTCAACTTATTCATCGAGTGAATACAAAGTCGCCATTAAATAGCGAATTGTGAATGAAAGAACCTCTTCGGGCTTGTATTCAAAAAATATTTAAAGTCTTTGATTAAGTGGGATTGGTCATAGTATCCACATTGATAAGTGAGCTCGGTTAAGCTTTGACCAGGCTCCTCTAAATATGAATTAATAAAGAAATTTATTTTTTCAATTTTGCAAAACTCCTTAGGTGTCAATCCTACTTCTCTATTAAAGTGTTGTTCTAGCTTAGATTTGCTCACGTTAAGAGAAGAGTAAATCTCTTTAACTGAAGTCCTTCCAAACGACTCCCTTATTTGCTCAATCGAATTAAGTATTGTGTCATTGTATTCGTACAGGTCCAGGGATGTCTCCAAGGCTTCTTCTACAATATCACTCGCTACATATGTATTAGATCCTTCCCAGGCCTTTATTAATTCCTTTCTATGACTTAATGAAAGGTTAAGTGCAAAAACACTACTTGAAACCTCTTTAAGCTCTCTGGCCATTTTATTTGCATAAATGGGATTGATTTTAATCACCATTAAGCTGGCGTTAGGCTCCAGAGCAATTTCTACTCCCCTCCTTCTTGGCATACAAAAGTATCCGACACCTTCTCTGAGCAGGAGAGGCCTCACACTCCCGATAGATTTAATTGTGATATCCGTTCTTAACGGAATGAAAACCTCTGCCATATTATTTGGCACAAGCACCTGAGGCCTTTTTTTGTCCTCTCCAGCTATCTGTATGATTTCTTCTACAATAGCAATCTTTTCTTTTAGTCCTATTTGAGTATACATTTTGGTGAATTTTATTTCAACCAAAACGTATTTAGGTGGCCCTCTACTTATTGATTTTCAGCTACATATGTTAAGAATCGTGATTCTTTATATAAAGGATCGTGCTTTTTTACATTTTCGCAAAATTGGCATAGGGTATTGATTATTTCGACTGTTTTGAAGCGCGAAATTGCGTCGGAGACATTCCTGTCTCACTTTTAAAAGCATTGTAGAAAGAAACTTTATTGGAAAAGCCACTATCATCGGCTATCGCCTCAATTGTGTAGTGATCAAAATTGCCACCAATTAACAATTCTTTGGAATGCTCTATTCTAAAGGAGTTGATGAACTTATTAAAGTTTCCGTTGCTGAATTTGTTAATAGAGCGTGAAAGCTGCCTCTCGTTATAGGAAAGCTCGCTTGCGAGATCTGAAAGCTTTAGACTTTTATTTAGGAAGTACTTTTCGGAGGTAATTAAATCAATAGTTTTATTAAATATTTCATTCAACTCTTCCTCTTCATTCTCATCGATATTTTCAAATGATTTTTTCGGTCGATATTTTGTATACCATATTAGCGCAATACCTACTAGGGTTAAACCTATTGCAATCATTATCCAATTCACTTTCAGTTGGTGTAGTTGTTATTAAAACAAGCATTAAAGCTAACAACCCTCATTCGTGAGAAAAATCTTCTTTTTTACAGTTATGTGGTTTCAACCTTTTTTACAATTATCAAAAAAGGCTCCGCTCTATCCTTGTATTCCTCTTCATACTTAACAGAGGGGTTTCAGGTTGCTATCTGACCCCTCTTTTTTTTATTCCATCAATTACAGATATTGAACTATTCTAAGAATACAGTTTCACAATTCAGAGGTTATTTTAATCGGCGCAACCGGAAATATTATTTTTTCGTTGAAAAGTGTACATTTGGAATACCATCAGCTATATTCATAAATCATGGTAAAGAAGAAAAGAGACAACTGGCTCAATTTCAAAAACATAATACATTACGCGTTTGATGACATGTGGAGAAGCATGTGGCAGTTTTTGCTGAAAAGACAAAATAGGTTCCACAGGCATCATGTGCATCATGATGAATAAATCATTGATTAAAAGAATTAAATAAAAAGTCGGCTATTGCCGACTTTTTTTTGTTTTAAATAATTTCACCCCACGCAACCATTAGCTTTATAGCTGCATCTACCCCATGAAGGTCAAAACCATGCTGCGAATTAATAAGTCACTAACCGAAGAAGAACTGCTGGAAGGCTGCCGAAAAGGCAAAGCTTCCTCGCAGCGTGGCTTATACGATCGCCTGGCTCCCAAAATGTTGGGAGTGTGCCTCAGATACATAAAAGACCGTGAAGAAGCAGAACATGTGATGATCGGAGGTATTGTAAAGGTTTTTGAAAAAATGGATCAGTTTAAAAGTGAGGGAAGCTTTGAAGGCTGGGTACGACGAATCATTGTCAATGACTGCCTCATGTACATTCGAAAGAATAGAAACATGTCTCTGCAGACGGACATTGAAACAGCAGTAGATAGTCCCAACTTAAGTGTCATAGATGACGCACTAGAAAAAGAAGACTTACTCAAACTGATAGGAGAACTACCTGTAGGATACAGGACTGTTTTTAACCTCTATGCGATAGAGGGATATAGTCATGCAGAGATAGCGAAGCAGCTGGATATCAGCGAAAATACTTCGAAATCTCAGCTGAGCAGAGCTAGGAAATGGTTACAGACCAAACTGGCGGAATTGGAAAGTGAACTTGAAAATAATATCACAAATGGATCAACAAAACATTGATCGGCTATTTAGGGAAAAACTAGACCAGCTGGAAGTCACACCTTCCACAAAATCATGGTCTCAGGTCGAAAAACAGATTCGACCTAAGAAAACCCCTATCATATATTGGGTGGCTGCTTCGGTATCCATATTGTTTATTTCGTGGATAATGTGGCCAGAAGCTTCTCAGCAAAATTTTACCCCTATAGCATCGGAGGTGAATCATCCGGTAAATCAAGAATTACCTGATTTCGAACTTCCAGTAATTGAAACAAGGGAAGAAGAGAAAATGCCGGTGCGACCAGCTCAAAAGGTTCAAAAGAAATCTGATCCACAGCCTCAGTTTGCTGTGAATGAAGCAAATGATAAAAAGCCTGAAATCGTAAAAGATGTGGTTCCTCAAATTGAGGAAATTGATGTAAAAACTGCAGTTGCTGAAGTGGAAGAGCCAGCGATATTAAAAGAGGTGGAAGCTAAAATTGAAAAACCAGCTTTTAGAGCAGTGAAAATTACCTACATCGCCTCTGCAGGTAAAAGCACCAAAGAAGAAATTCAAAAAAATGATTCCACAGGAGTATTGAAGAAATTCATTGCTTTCACGGAAAAGATTGACCCGGGAAATATGTTGGCTGACATCAAAACAGCAAAAGACAATCTGCTAAATGGTGGATTGAAAAGTAAAAAGGACAGAAGCTCATTATAAAAGACTAAGAACATGAAAACAACATATAATAAATATAGAAGGATGAAATTATTATTAAGCCTTTTAACAGTTATATTAATACTTCCAGCTACTGCTGCAAATACAGATCCTGTAAAGGCAAGTCAGGATACCGTAATCATAGAATTGAATAACAATAGTAAAATTGTGATCATCACTAAGAGCAGAGCAGATTTAGCCGCTCTAGAAAACTATGATATAAACCAGATGGTCAAAGATTTAAACGCTCAACTCTCAGATAGTGTGGAGTATATGGAAATCCAAGATGGAAAAGCATATGTGAATGATGATAGCGAGGTTGAGATGAAAGATTGGAAGATCAATGACGATGAGGTGCGTATTAAACTTGGGGGCGTAGAAGTAGATGTAGATCCAGATGAAATGGACGATTGGGATGATAACGATTGGGAAGATCGCAAGAAGGTAACTTATGAAGCTGACAGAGTGGACAAAACCACACATCATTTTAATGTAGACATAGGACTAAATAATTGGCTAGAAAATGGAAGTTTCCCTGAAGGTAACTCTCCATATTCCATAAAATCATTCGGATCATGGTACGTTGGACTAAACAGTACCAACAGAACCTGGATAGGTGGCCCGCTCTTCCTGGAATGGGGATTAGGAATAAACTGGTATAACTGGAAATTAGAAGACCCTGACTACATCATTCAGGAAGGTGCAAATGAAATTGAATTCAATCTAGCACCTGCAACACAAAGTGGACAGAAAAGTAAGCTTACAGCTTCTTACATCAATGCCACTGTGGTACCTATGTTTGACTTTTCCAGAGGAAGACGAAAAATTACTAGCATAGAATCCGGTGGCCTAAAAATCAAGAAATACTCTCGAAAAGGATTCAGATTCGGCTTAGGCGGCTATGCGGGCTATAGAATTGGAAGCCATACCAAGTTTGTCTTCAAAGAAGACGGCAATAGAGATAAAGACAAGGAAAGTGATAATTTCTTCTTAGAAAACTTCCGATATGGCCTTAGAGCGCAAATCGGCTGGAAAGGTGTAGAACTATTTGCAAATTTTGACTTAAACGATGTGTTCTCTTCTAACAGAGGTCCAATAAATACAAATGGTCAAAATGCACATCTGACAGCAATGAGCTTTGGAATTACTCTTTAGAAAATAACCATTTAGAACCAGCAAGAGCGTCATCAAAAAAGGTGACGCTTTTTTTGTGTCTGATCATGCAAAGCGTCCCGCTCTTCTTTGGTCAACCTCATATCGCGAACAAACTTATCTTCTGATGGCCTCAAGAAGGAATATTGAACGAGCACCGCAAAATATCCTATCACAAATATAAAAGATGGTTGAATCCACATGGCGCCAGCCGCGATAAGCCCTCCAAGCGATAAGATCCCATATTTCCTCAAGTTCCTTTTTTTAAATTCCTGCATCTTCTCACTCAATAGCATTTCATCGCTAATCAGATATTGCACCTTCTCTCCTTTCCATGCATACCAGCACGCATAGCCAATCACCCAAATCAATTGAGCAAACAAAATAAATGAGAGGCCTTCAATTGAGGCATCAGCCTTACGCTCACCTGAATCCCACTCAAGAAAAAGTAATGCAAATGGGATGAGAGTAATGGCAATAATGCCATGATAAATCTGATAAATCTGATGATGATAATCCTTCCAGTCATTGGGTTTCACTTCCATTCTACAAATGAACCAAAAATCTTAATCACAACCATTTTCAGAATATTGACGTATATTACAATGATATCATTTTAATATCACTTACTATTTAAAATATGAAAGCGACTATTTCACTTCTCTTGATGATTTTCCAGTTGCAAATTCATGGACAGTCATTCACTGAAAATCCGGTTGAAATTGGAGCTCTCAAAGGGACATTAAGTGTTCCTGCTGGAGAAACAAACACAGCTATTCTATTAATTGCAGGATCGGGGCCAACTGATAGAAATGGGAACAGTGCCTTGGGCCTGAACAATAACTCATTGAAAATGGTGGCTCATCAGCTTACTGAAGCTGGATATGCTGTATTGCGCTACGACAAGCGTGGCATTGCTGCCAGTAAAGCCGCCGTAGTTGACCCAGTAGCCATCAGGTTCAATCATTTTGTAAACGATGCAAAAAGTTGGTTGACCCTCCTCTCCAACGAAGGCTATGGAAATTTGATCATTGTTGGTCACAGCCAGGGATCATTGGTAGGTATTCTTGCTGCACAAGACAATAAAAATGTAAAAGCATTCGTCTCATTAGCCGGACTAGGGGAAGATGCTGGTGAAGCAATTGTGAGACAATTAGGTATCCAATCTCCGGTATGGGCAGAAGATGCAAGAATCAATATAGATTCTATGAAAGCCGGATACACCATTACTAAATTTAATCCATATCTGATTTCAATTTTTGGCCCAGTTATTCAGCCATTTCTGAGGTCATACATAGCATACACACCAGCAGAAGAGCTTAAAAAACTAGACATCCCAGTATTAATTATAAATGGCACAACAGATCTACAAGTTGATCAAAACCAAGCCAATAGTTTAAAAGAAGCTTATTCATCTGGGAAATTACTAATTATTGATGGTATGAATCATGTGCTAAAAGACGCACCAGAAAATGATTTGGCTGCTAATGCAGCAACGTACAATAATCCTGAATTACCACTGAGTGACGGACTAATTACTGGGATACTTCAATTCATTGACAAACTTTAAAATCAACTACTATGCAATCACATGAAAAAAATCATTCACCAGCTTCAGGCTATCTTGCTTTACTCATAAATCTCGCGCTGCTTGGGACATTTATCACAATGGTGGCCCTAACTCAACAGCCACTCTGGTTATTATTGCTTCTACCATGGTTGATTATGATGCCTGGCTTCTTCTATGTAAATCCCAATGGATCACGTGTTTTAGTACTCTTTGGTAAGTACATAGGTACCGTGCGTTCAAACGGTTTCTATTGGGTAAATCCTTTTTATGTGAAGAAAAGAATAAGCCTACGTGCGCGCAACTTCGACAGTGAGCGTATTAAAGTTAACGACAGCATCGGTAACCCGATCATGATTTCGGTTATTCTGGTATGGCGAGTAAAGGACACCTTTTCGGCGGCATTCGAGGTAGATGACTATGAAAACTTTGTACGCGTACAAACTGATGCTGCTGTCAGGAAACTTGCGGGGAGTTATCCATATGACAACTTTGACGATGAACAAGCAGATGTAACGCTTCGATCAGGAATCAAAGAAGTAAATGAAGACTTGGAAAAAGAACTTGATGAAAGATTGGCCATAGCAGGAATTGAGATTCTAGAAGCGCGAATAGGATACTTGGCTTATGCTCAGGAAATTGCCAGCGCGATGCTCCGACGGCAGCAAGCAACCGCTATCGTAGCGGCCAGACACAAAATTGTGGAAGGTGCAGTAAGCATGGTTGAAATGGCTTTGGAGCAACTCAAAGAAAAAGAAGTTATCGAGCTGGATGAAGAACGAAAAGCCGCCATGGTGAGTAATCTTATGGTTGTTCTTTGTGCAGATAAAGATGTTGCACCTGTTGTTAATTCGGGAACTCTTAATCACTAGAAGTTATGAACAACTACAAATTCATAAAGCAAAAGACTTTTGAAAAGATTGATAAGTTTGAAAAAAGAGTGAATGATAGCACCAGTCAAGGATGGAAAGTAAATAGCTTTTCAAGTGATCATGGCTCAATCACAGTCATGCTGGAAAGAGAAAGATAAACCTGAAACAATCATGAAAGGGAAACTGCTATTTAAGGAAGAACAGAGCTTTGTTGGGACCTGGATGTGGTATTTAGTAATAGGTATTTTGCTTGTTTCTATTGGAGGTACTGCAATAGGCTTGATGTTTAACAATGACTCAGAAGGTATTGCAGGGTTAATTATCGCAGCGGTAGTGACTGGGGGAATCCTGGTATTATTTTATACTTCTAAACTTTATGTAACCATTGATCAGAATCATCTTTACTACCGATACCCACCTTTTGTCAATAGCGAAAAGAAGGTCTCCAAAGATGATGTGAAAGAAATATACGTTAGGAAGTACAAGCCTATTGCAGAGTATGGTGGATGGGGCTATCGCTTCCGTTTTAAATCTGGCAGGGCATTGAATGTGGCAGGAGACAATGGATTGCAACTGCGCATGCAAAACAATAAAAGATTGCTCATTGGAACGCAAAAACCAAATGAAATGAGACTTGCCGTGAGGAGATTGAAGGAAAACTGGGGACTAGATGGCTAAGAAAAAACCTTTTGCACTTCGTCTAAACGAAGACACAATGAAGGCTCTGGAAAAATGGGCTGGAGACGAATTTCGCTCAACCAACGGACAGATTGAGTGGATCATCCACAAAGCGTTGAAAGAAAATGGAAGGTTAAAAGAAAAGTAAAGCCGATCAATGATCGGCTTATTTGTTTTTACTGCCCCACAAAGAACATCGCATTCACCATTAGCAGCTTTCCGTTTTGCCAAAATGATCTAAAGAGTGGATTATCTACAATGTGTACAATCTGACCTCTTCCCTTATTTTCCACACCAAATACAAGTGATTCTGCCATATCTTCCTTTGCATATTGCCCGGCAAATCCACTAAGAAGATCTTCTTTGGCCACCACAATACCAACGTTATTTCCATCTAGATATGCCACACGTCGCGATCCTGTTTTCAACGTATAGTACAAATCGCCATACCCGAAAGCTAACGGATGGGTCTTATCCATTTTCACTTTGTAAATAGCTCCCGGTGAAAATCCTTTGATGAATTCTCTTTCCTGATTTTCAAAAGCTACTAATCGCGCTTTCTCATCCCGCTCTGTATCTTCTTTTTCCGCAGCTTTCTTTGCTGCATCATTCACATGTGCTGAAAGGGAAGAATAATCAGTGTCCTTCAGCTTGTTGAGGGCACCATCCACCGCTATTAGCTTGCCGCCAGCTGAAACCCAATCCATCAACTTTTTCATCTCTCGCTCACCGAAGCTGCCATACCAGCCACTTTGCATAATCACCACACCATAATCGGAAAGATTCACACGGCTGAAATAGTCTGTTCCTAAAATGGTCACAGGATACTCCAATTCTTGCTCCATAAAATGCCAGGTAGCACCAAAAGCTAGAGACGAAGTACCATTTCCTCCCAACAAGGCAATTTTTGGTCGCTTTAGGTATCGAACTTCCGAAGAACCAATGTCTGGCCCGGCATCCATAAACCCTGTCTGAATGACAGAAAGTGATCGCTTGTGCTTATTGCTAAGTTCAATAATAGTAGATTCAAAATCAGACACAGCCTTATTGTCACGCTTAGCTATGATCAAACTTCCACGGTCAAAAAACTGACCTTTATTCGTCATGGGTTTCTGACTAAAGCGAACCTTAATATCTGCCTTGAGAAGAGTAGCAAGAAATCGAGCATCATCCATGCTGCTCCATTTACTAACAAAGGCGTAGGCTTTATTAGGTCGCACTGCAGGATTAAAAGCTTTGGGATTTGATTCCTTCACAGTAATCATTTGCTGTGATGCGTACGCCTGAATTCCATATGCATATGGAACTCCCCAGGCTGTGATATCATAAGTTACTGAATCTACCAATTTAGTCTGTGGCTCCATTAAAATTTGAGCAAGCGTCGCTTTTGGCTGATTCATATTAATGACCAAATCATTGGAGCTTATAGAAAAGCTTGTTTCTCTACCAGTTTTATAATCATATCCTTTTACACCTCGGCCAGTAGCACTTCCATATTCAATTCCCTGATCGTCCAACCAAGACTTTAGCGCACGAAATTTATCCATATTGCCATCATACTTCAATACAAATGTCTTGTACTTCAATGAGGTATTATCCCCAAAGAATCTACCAAACTGATTCAATAAACGATCTGAATTGTCTACTGCTATTTCTATGGTTGACAAGCCTGTCGTGTAATGATGAGCAATTCGATCCTTGAGTGTCAAACTGTCTCCTTCCTGTTTGATGATCCCTAAGCCAGCCCTGCCATGTCCTGCTTGCTCATAAGTCATCCCGATAGCTCCATTATAGCTCGGATAGGTATCTCCATAACTAGGATATAGCAAATCAAAAAACTGCTTTGTGAAATAGAACCAATTGTTTTCATCAAAATACTTAGCGTGGTTCCGACCAATCTCCTCCTGAAAATCTCGTTGAAATTGTGTGAGCAATTCATGATATGGTTGAGCTGCCGGAGCAAAGTAGTAAGGTGAGTTTATCCCTTGTTCATGAAAATCCACATGAATCTGAGGAAGCCACTGATTGTACACTTTGATTCTGCTTTGTGATTCTATTTGTGTTTGCCATGCCCAATCTCTATTTAAATCAAATAAATAATGATTTGCCCTACCTCCCGGCCATGGTTCATTATGTTCTAGTGCATTTGGATCCGGATTATACGGCTGACTCCCGTTTTGCCAGAAGAAATTCACATATCTATCTCTTCCATCAGGGTTTATACATGGATCGATTACAATAACAGCTTTCTCCAACCAATCATTTTTATCCGATCCATCCCTAATTAGTTCATAAATAGTAGCCATAGATGCCTCTGTCGAAGAGGATTCATTGCCATGCACATTGTAACTAAGCCATATAATCGGAATATTGGTTGAAGGAGTGCCCTCAACAATACCTGCTCGTTTTAGATTGTCCAACCTGATGTTTTCAAGATTTTCTAAATTTTTCTGCGAAGACACGTATGCCAATAAAAGGGGCCTGTTTTCATAGGTCATTCCATATTGCTGAAGGGTTACTTTTTCTGAGTTCGTAGATACATGCTTGTAGTAATCCACAACTTGATGATGACGTGAAAATTTCTCTCCTAAGCCATAGCCTAAAAAGTCTTTCGGACTCTGTATTTGAGCAAATAGCACTACCGGTAAAAATGAGAGGATGCTTAGAAGTGTCTTCATATAGTCTTATATTTATAAAGTCACCAAATTAAATCGATAAAGTATGCCAACAAACCGAAAAGTGTTGGGCGGTCTCTTCTTTTGAGGTAATCAAAAGATTATATTTGAAATACCGGCTAATTATATCATGATCAAAATCAACCATCTGTTCTTTTTGCTTTTGCTGGCTTTTTGTCCAGTCTTTGGACAAAACGTTGCTGCGGATAGTTTAAAGAATGCACTACAAGAGGCAACAGTTGATACAACAAAGATTAATATTCTCATCCAACTAGCTTACAACACTGTCGATGATTCAGAACAGCAACTAGAATATGCCAGGCAAGCTTTTGAAATTGGGAAGAAGGTAACATCAATAAAGCATAAAAGTAGATCTGAATTACTAACGGGCATATATTACTCGAGTACAGATTTAGATTCTGCAATTGTGCTTATGAATCGTGGTGCAGTACGATATTTGGATAATGAAATGATGAGTCACGCTGCAAACGCACATTATTTTATTGGCATTGCTTATGAAATCGAGAATGTAATAGACTCCGCTATTTCAGCATACAAAAGATCTTATGAAATAGCTTCAGAAAATAAAGTGCATAAGGAAGGAGGTAATTCCGCTTATGCTTTAGCAAACATTTATAACATAAGAGGAAAAAACGTAGATGCCTTGAAATGGGCACAAATGGCCAAAAAATCGTTTGAAGAAGGTGGGTTAACAAAAGAGATCGGTCAGGTCTTGAATCAAATAGGTATTATTTACGATCAAAAAGGGCTGTATTCTGAAGCACTGGACAGCTATCTTGAAGCTAGAGACTTATCAATCAAGTCAGGTGACATTGATGGAGAAATACTCATAAATAACAATTTGGGAGTCATTTATGATAACATGAATAACTCCGAAATGGCCATGCAGTATTACAGTGATGCGCTTGAGAAAGCACGTATTCATAATATGATAGGCAATGAAGCTACACTGCTCAATAACCTTTCATATATTCATTTGACTAACGGTGATACCATTAAGTCAATTAGTCTCTTAAAGCAATCTCTCGCTATTGATTTGTCTGAAACCTACCCATGCTTTGAGAGTTACCCATTGGAAGGAATGGGAGCTATATACATAGCTCTGACGAAATTAGATTCTGCTGAGTACTATTTAAATCGGGCATTAAAAACTGCAACCATCTGTGAAGATGTGGCGGTACTCGCATCAGTAAAAAAAGATTTAGGAATCCTCTATTCTAAGCAAGGAAAACATGCAGAAGCACAAGTTGAGCTTCAAGAAGCATTGAAAATAAGTAAGGACGCCAGCTTAAGAACAGAAATCAAAGATGGGCTTTATGCATTTTATGAATTTCACAAAAATTATGGAAATCAAGGTGAAGCCATCAAATACCTGGAAGAATATCAATCCCTAACTGACTCAATTTATAAGGAAAGTAATGTTGAAAAAGCTACTCAATTAGCTGCGGAATACGAGTTTCGAAAACAAGTAGCGGCTATGGAACAGGAACGTTTAGAGTCGGAAAAGAAGTTTACAGAAGAAATTGAAGCAAAATCGCGAGAAAACAGGCTGGTTTTACTTGCATTGGCACTATTCATTTTGTTAGCCACTACATTGGCCAGGTCCTATTTTTTCATTCAAAAACAAAATAAAAAATTAAAATGGCTCAATGATGAGAAAAATAAGCTGATGGGAATAGTGGCACATGACCTACGAAATCCACTAAACATGATCATCGGATTGATGACTTTATTTCAAGATGTTGCCAAAAATCACCCAGACAAAAACTTGAAAAAATACGTTGAGCTGCTAGGCGCATCTTCTGAGCGTATGCGGAATATGATAGATCGGGTATTGGATATTAGTGCGATAGAGAATATGAAGGTTAACCTGAAGCTCGAAAAAACCAATCTGACCTCACTCACCTATGAATCTATTCACAATTTTGACATCATAGCCTCCCAAAAGGAGATTAAAATCATTGACAATATTGATAAATTGAAAGAGTGTTTTGCAGAGGTAGATCCTAATTATCTAGTTCAGGTTATTGATAATTTACTTTCCAATGCCATTAAATTTTCTGATAGAGGAAAGCGCATTGAAGTTTCCCTCATTTCTGAAAACAATCATCATGAAATCGTGGTAAAAGACCAAGGTCCTGGAATAAGTGAAGAAGAGCAAAAAAGTCTATTTCAAGCGTACACCACGCTCAGCAATAAACCGACGGATCAGGAGAAATCTACTGGTCTTGGATTGTCTATTGCCTACAAGTTTATAGAAGCAATGGGTGGAAAAATTGAGTGCCATAGCAAACCAGGCAATGGCACCTCCTTTAATTTGATTTTTGAAAGAGCAGACTAACCCATTTCCACCTTAATTCGATCTGTGAGCGGCTTCCCAACACAAGTAAGCACATAACCTTCATCCAGTTCTTCCTGGGAAAGACCTTCGGCTTCATCGATGCTAATTTTACCTTCAACACATTTACCTCTACAGGCAGTACAAAGTCCGCTTTGGCATGAGTATGGCATGTCCAAGTCATTATCTAAAGCTGTATCTAAAACTGAGGCATTCTTCTTTACAGTAATGGAATATTCTTCACCATCTAACAATATGGTTACTTCACTTTCTGATCCAACGCCTTTATCAATGATTTCAGAAGGAGAAGTTTTACCAGCTTCAAAGCTCTCCATTCGAATGGACTCTTTCGCAATACCAAATTTCTCCAGTCCTGAAGAAATGATATCCATCATCGGCTGAGGACCACAAATGTAAAATTCTGATTTGGAATCGGCTGAAACTTGTTTGCATATTTCGCCAACCATTTCAGTAGTAGGTCTTCCATTATAATCTGCTTCACCCTCCTCAAGTATGTGAATCGCTTTGAATCGCTCAGGATACTCCTCCTCCAACTTAGAAATTAGTTCTTTAAAGATTACAAATTTCTTAGTTCGATTACCATAAACCAAAGTAGTTGTACTCTCAGGCTCTTTTAGCAATACAGTTCTAATGATTGACATTAAGGGTGTAATACCACTTCCTCCACCAAAAAAGATCGCGTTTCTTTTATTTGATGGATTATATTCTGTTGTGAACATGCCCATTGGCTCCATAATCTCTAACTGATCGCCAGCCTTTGCATTATCATTCAGATCATTGGACATAGCGCCACCCTCAACTCTCTTTACAGTTACCGCCGGATTTTCATCTTCGAATGGGGTCGTACACAAAGAATAAGCTCTACGGATTTTCTTTCCGTTTACTTCTTTGATGATAGTAATAAATTGACCAGGTTCGTAAGCGAATGCTTCAGGTTTTTCAAAAACGAGGTTAACAGCATCTTGTGCAACATTGACCACCTCCTTGATCGTAAGAGTTTGATATCTGTCGTCTTTCTTTTTCTTGTTTTTCTTGAATAATGAAAATGCCATATTGTCAATTTTAAGGGCGCAAAGATAATTCTCCTTATCAGGTCAGGCAAGTAAACATGATGAGGTACTTTTGTGTTCCTTTTATCGAACATAAATTCATGAATTTCAATCCACTAGAAGGCATTTCGCCAATTGACGGAAGATACAGATCTAAAGTATCTCAACTAGCAGACTTCTTCTCTGAAAAAGCCCTCATACAATATCGTGTAAAGGTAGAAGTGCTTTATTTCATCGCTTTGTATGAAAGTGGTATTCCGCAATTGAAAAATTATAACCCTACCAACAATCAAGATCTTGAGAACATCTATGAGTCTTTTTCACTTGAAGACGCTGAGTCAATAAAGGAAATTGAAAAGACGACCAACCATGATGTAAAAGCGGTTGAATACTTTATTAAAGAAAAATTTGACCAATTGGGGTTAAAAGACTTCAAAGAATTCATTCATTTTGGTCTCACTTCGCAGGACATAAATAACACATCTATTCCTCTTTCTTTAAAAGAGGCACTAGAACACTCTTTTTTACCAAAATTAGAAGCGTTGATTTTAGACCTTGAAGGCAAAGCATCTAACTGGGATGCTATACCAATGCTTGCCAAAACACACGGCCAACCTGCATCTCCAACCAAACTTGGAAAAGAAATCATGGTGTTTGTTGAAAGGTTAAAAGAGCAACTTCAGCTACTTAAACATATCCCGTATGCAGCAAAATTCGGAGGAGCTACAGGTAACTTTAATGCACACAATGTGGCTTATCCAAATCAGGATTGGCATGCTTTCGGGAATAAATTTGTGTCTGAGAAACTAGGCCTTAAAAGAAGTCATCCTACCACTCAAATAGAGCATTACGATCATTTAGCTGCACTTTTTGATGGTTTAAAACGTATCAACGCAATCCTCATCGATTTTAGTAGAGATGTTTGGCAATACATCTCGATGAATTATTTCACACAAACCATTGCTAAAAATGAGGTTGGATCTTCAGCAATGCCCCACAAAGTGAATCCAATTGACTTTGAAAATGCTGAAGGTAATCTAGGAATTGCTAATGCGCTTTTTGAGCATCTAAGTGCAAAGCTTCCAATTTCTCGTTTGCAACGAGACTTAACAGATTCGACAGTTTTGCGAAACATTGGCGTTCCCATTGCTCATACATTTATCGCACTTCTTTCTTTGGAAAAAGGTCTTTCCAAAATAAATGCTAACGAGGGGGTCATTCGTGCCGATTTGAATGATAACTGGGCAGTGGTTGCTGAGGCCATTCAAACCATTCTGAGGCGAGAGGGTTACCCCAAGCCATATGAAGCGTTAAAAGCCCTTACAAGAACCAATGAAGCTATTACTGAAGTATCCATTCAAGTATTTATAGATGGACTTAATGTTTCTGATGAAATCAAATCTGAATTGAAGACAATCACTCCATATAACTATACAGGCAGATAGTTTAAGCTACTCCAGCTAGTAGGTATAATACCGCCATCCTGACTGCTACACCATTCTCAACTTGTCGAAGAATGATCGAGTGATCAGAATCTGCTACATCACTAGTGATTTCAACTCCCCGATTAATTGGACCTGGGTGCATTATTGTGATTTCTTTGTTTAGCGAATCCAGTAGTTGCTTATTTACACCAAAATACTGTGAATACTCTCTAAGTGATGGGAAGTACCTCATTTGCTGTCTTTCCAACTGAATCCGAAGAATATTTGCCACATCACACCATTGTAACGCTTTGCGTATGTCTGTCTCTACTTTCACACCAAGCGCTCCTATGTGTTTAGGTAGTAAAGTTGCTGGTCCACATACCATTACTTCGGCACCCAATGTTTGTAAGGCGAATATGTTAGAAAGTGCTACTCGTGAATGGAGAATATCTCCTACAATGACGACCTTTTTACCTTCTACGTGTCCGTAGGTTTCCTGGATTGAAAAGGTATCTAACAATGCTTGCGTAGGATGTTCATGAGTACCATCCCCGGCGTTAATAATGTTGGCGTCGATATGCTTGGCTAGAAAGTGTGGCGCTCCTGGGCTTGAGTGTCGCATGACAACAATATCCACTTTCATAGCTAAAATATTATTGACAGTATCAAGTAATGTTTCCCCCTTCTTGACTGAGCTTCCTGAAGCAGAGAAGTTGATTACATCAGCTGATAGTCTTTTTTCCGCAAGCTCGAATGAAAGCTTCGTCCGTGTGGAGTTTTCAAAGAAGACATTCGCAACAGTTACATCTCTAAGTGATGGAACCTTCTTGATTGGTCTATTTATTACTTCTTTGAAATTGGTTGCTGTTTGAAAAATGAGTTCTATGTCCTCTCTGTCGAGGTTCTTGATACCTAAGAGGTGTTTGGTTTTGAGTTGGCTCATTCTTCTTTCGTGATTAACCAAATATGGTCTTCTTTTTGTTTTTCATCCAATTCCACCAGCACCTTTTGAGATTGTATGGTATTTACCTTTCTCCCTACATAGTTTGCTTCTACAGGAATATGCCTACTGTACAGCCTATCTATTAAGACGAGTAATTCAACTTTAGCTGGCCTACCGAAGGTATTCATGGCATCTAAAGCTGCTCTCACAGAGCGTCCTGTAAATAGCACATCATCTACCAATACGACATTTTTATTTTCAATAAGGAATGGGATTTTTGTTTGACTGGGCGTAATTGGTTCGTCTCTTCTTCGAAAATCGTCGCGATGGAACGTCGTGTCCAAATATCCCATGTGAATATCATTGTGAATAAGGCTCTTCAGTTCTTCCCTTATACGCTCAGCGAGATAAATCCCTCTAGGCTGCATGCCAATAATAACAGATTGAGAAAAATCTCCATGAACTTCAATGAGTTGCTGGCACAATCTGCTGATTGTGACCTTGAGTAGTGGACTATCGAAAAGCAGGCGCTTTTGCATGGGTAATTATTCCTGCAAAAGTAATATGTAACTATTAATTCGGCTGCCTATCTAGATCGTATTGAATCTTATTAATGTAAAAAACTTTCCGAGTAGTCTTTCCGGGGATTGCAGTGAGGTTCTTTATGGATTGTTCTCCATAAGCAAATAAAGTTTCATCGTACCATCTTTTAAGCCCTTCAACACTAGGGTCTTTAGACTTTAATTCATCGGTTTCGAAAGAAAGCTTTACAGGGTTAAACGTCCTTCCTTCAACTATTTCATTCCTTTGAACCACTTTAGAACGAATCTCATTTTCCTCAAGATACATTAAGATCACTCGGTCACCAGATGCGCTAACGATTACATTTTCTTCCACTGAATAGGTTTGAATATCCTCTATTTTGAAAGTCTGATCCCAGAGGACGTTACAATTTTGATCAAATCCGACAACTACTGCATGTGTATACTTATATCCTAAAAAATAGGGATTTCTTCCACCTACAGGTGGCGTATATCCATAGCCTCCATAGGACCCAGCCGTTGAAGTAGATGCATAACTGTACCTTGGATAGTATGCTTCAGCTATCATTATATACTCTCCATCTCGCTCAAGAATTTTATGAACTAAGAGTCGATAATTGAATTTCTTGATTTTTCCTCTTTCCTTTTTACGTTCTATTCTATTCATTATACGCTCTTCTCGCTTTGGTTTAAGGTGGCCAAAGAAGTTATTGAGGTCTGCAAATGGAAAGTACTTGTTAAACTGCTGCTGGCCGTTGATGAACTTACTCAAATAAAAGCCCTGACTGTATTGACTTGATTTTCGTGACTGAGTGCCGGCTAAATATTGAAGTCCACCAGCAAAGGTGGTGCTTGCAGCATCTAGTAAACTTCTTTTTTCACCTGGATTTAAGAGGTTGTCTTGAATTATATCTCCCTTATCAGTGAAAGTCCTTACTCGGACCGTATATTTTTTATTTCTCATTTTCTCTGCCAGAATAACAGTGAAAAGCTTAGATCTTTCATCAACAACCAAGTCAAGTATGTTATTCTTATTGTCGTAAAATCCAGGAACGACCCGAGGAATCCGATCGTTGATGTTGTAAGTAATAACAACAGGGCGATAATTGGCATATCCAGCTATAAGCAGCGTTTCACCCACAGATTCGAAATGAGTAATTTCAATGGGGAAAACAGTGGTTATTTCATAGGCTACATATTCCTGGGTTTTGGCAATAAATTGATAAACAATTAAATCTTCGCTTCTAAATTTATTCTTACTAAAAAGTAAGTAGAATCTTCCATCGAAGTATTCATGTCCAAGTATTCCACCTCCAACTGGAATAATTAAATTTTGCGACCATTTTATTTGAAGTGCGGTATCTATAAGATTTATCTTCCAAATATCTCCACCTCCTTTGGCTACTTCCACTGTTTCTTCTGCAACCAAAATTCCATCCGTATTCCCCGGAACCACGTAAAATTCTGAGTGTTCACTTACCTTTTCAAACTCTATCCGATTGGGTTGTAAAATCACCGCACTTGTGTCTCTGTCTTTTTTTCGTTGAGAAAAAGTAAATAATGGAAGTAGGAGGAGTACAAGTAAAATTTTCTTCATATGATATAAACACTTACGTCTTTATTTTCCCTATCGTTCGCTCATTTCCAAAATAATATCAAACTCTTCTTTTTTCACGCCCTGCACGGAGAGTCGAGAATACCTGACCAGTTGCATCTCACTCAAACGGTCATCTGCCTTCACTTCCGCCAATGTGACGGGCCTCTTAAGCTTCCTCAGAGGAACAATATCCATAACATACCAGCGATGATCATCTGTAGTTGGATCTTTGTAATACTCCTTCACAACCTCCGCAATACCAACTACTGATTTTTCTTTCACACTGTGATAAAAGAGGCATAAATCTCCAACCTTCATTTGTTTGATGTTGTTTCGAGCTTTAAAATTTCTTACCCCATCCCAATGGTCTCGTCCCAATTGTACAAAATCATCCCAGGAATATGTATTGGGCTCGCTTTTTATTAACCAGTAGTTCATCGTTTTGATTTGTTTGAAGAATTATTCTTGTATGTCTCAAAGGCTAAATTGTATTCGCTTTCAAACAATTTGCGTTTATAACATTTTTACCTTTATGAAGATACTAATTATTGGTGCAGTTTCCAGCGAAAAAGTGCTATTAGCCACACCTGTAATCCGTCTACTTAAGACAGAATTAGATGCGGAAGTTCACGTGGTTATTAAGAAAGTATTCGACGATCTATTACAGCATAATCCATACATCAATAGAAAATATGATTATGATTTACCAATAGTTGAGCTTCGAGCAAATTTTGCTAAACAAGGATTTGATTGGGTTATTGATTTAAGAAATAATGCGAGATCCAAATTTTTAAGGCTTGGTCTATTCAAAAACTTGATCGCTTTTGATAAAAAGCCTTTTTTTGATTGGCTATATGTAAAAACCAAGATTAATCGATTACCAAGAGCCCATTTAGCAGATCAACTTATTGGCTTGCTAAAGCCACTGGGGATTACAGGAGATAATTTAGGTCTTGACTTTTTTATTCCTGAAAAGGATAAAGTTGAAAATGAATGGCTACCTAAATCTCATCAAAATGGATATGTAGCTATTGCTCTAAGTGCTTCACATCATACAAAAAAACTACCGATCAATAGGCTTATTGAGCTTTGTGATCGAATCAATAAGCCCATAGTACTTATTGGAGACCGAGCAGATTTGAAGATTGCCTGTGAAGTCGAAAAATTCTTTAGGCAAGGAACGCTCGCAGAAGAAGAAGCGATTGAGGAGCTCAATAAAAAAACAATCATTTTTAATGCCTGCGGGAAATTTAATTTTAATCAAAGTGCCTCGCTCATTAAAAATGCGAATTGGGTTTTTACATACGACAATGTGATGATGCACATAGCGGCTGTATTTAAAAAAAATATCTATTCGATTTGGGGGAATACAACTCCTTATTTCGGAACATATCCGTATCGCACACAGTTTACTGTTTTTGAGAATAATAAATTGAGCTGCAGACCATGTTCTAAAACCGGTTTCAATAATTGTCCGAAAGGACATTTTAAATGTATGAATGACTTAAGTTTTGACTTCTATTTACCTGAGTAATGAAGACACTTTATTTAATACGGCATGCAAAATCTTCCTGGGCATTTGATCTGAATGACCATGACAGACCATTGGGTAAGCGTGGTAGAAAAGATGTAATAAAAATGGGCCAACATTTGAAAGAACATCAACCCCGACCTGAGGTTTTGATCTCAAGCACCGCAAGTCGCGCATTTTATACAGCTCTTCACATTTGTGACAAGATGGATATTGATGAGGGTCAGATTAGGCTAAATAAAAAGCTATATCATGCGGGTGCTTCAGAAATATTAAGTGTAATCAAACAGGCTCCCAACTGCGAAAAACTTTCTTTATTTGGTCACAATCCAGGATTTACTAGTGCCGTCAATGCACTAGCTAATCTCAACTTTGATAACATCCCAACCTGTGGAATAGTTGGGATCAACTTCAATGTCAAATACTGGAAAGACGTAGAGTTTGGTGGAGGTATGCTTGCCTTCTTTTACTTCCCTAAAGAGATCTAAAGTATATACCTGCTTAGATCTTTATCCTTAACAAGACCAGCTAGTTTCTCTTCTACTGTCTGCTTGTCAATTACAATCTGGGCATTGGGACCTATCGTATCCGGAATGTCAAATAGGATTTCATTCAAAAGTTTACTCATAACTGTGTGGAGTCTTCTGGCTCCAATGTTTTCTACTTCTTCGTTGATTTGAAATGCCATTTCTGCTATCTCTTCTAGCGCTTCCGCCTGAAATGTTAATTTCACTTCTTCAGCGGCCACCAATGCTTCATACTGTTTTGTAAGTGCATTTTTTGGTTCAGTAAGAATTCTTAGAAAATCTTCTTTTGTCAGATTGTCCAATTCTACGCGAATGGGGAATCGACCTTGAAGTTCTGGAATTAAATCGGAAGGTTTACTGAAATGAAAGGCTCCTGCTGCTACAAATAATACATGGTCAGTGTTGATAATACCATATTTGGTATTTACGGCGCTACCTTCAACAATAGGCAATAAATCTCTCTGAACTCCTTCTCTACTTACATCTGGCCCTTTACCTCCATCTCCTCCTTTGGCAATCTTGTCTACCTCATCTATGAAGATGATCCCAGTATTTTCAGCCTTGAATATTGCTTCATCTTTTACCTCGTCCATATCTATCATCTTAGCAGCTTCATCTTCTAGCAAGATTTTACGTGCCTCGGCAATAGTCACCTTGCGTTTCTTCTTTTTCTTTGGCATCATATTGCCGATCATCTCTTGGATGTTGATCATTGAGGCTTCATCCATACCTCCACCTACCATCCCAACATTGCCAGACGGATTTGCGGTTACGTCAATTTCAATTTTTCTGTCATCCAACTCACCGTTTCTTATCTTTTCTCGGAAACGAGCTCTTGTCTGCTCATTGAGTTCTATTTCGTTTTCGGGCTCATCACTCCCAATTTTAGTAGCGTAGGCATTTGGTGTGCCCTTTAGAGGCGGAATAAGTGCGTCTAGGATAATGCCTTCAACAACTTCGGCAGCCTTCTCTTTTACTTCTTCCTTCTTAGCCACCTTAACCATATTTACAGCTTGCTCCACTAAATCTCTTACCATGCTTTCAACATCTCGTCCCACATAACCTACCTCAGTAAATTTTGAAGCCTCCACTTTAGTGAATGGTGCATCAGCGATTTTTGCGAGTCTTCTAGCTATCTCTGTTTTTCCAACACCAGTAGATCCTATTAACAGAATGTTGTTGGGGACTATCTCTCCTTGTATTTCCTCCTTTACATTCATCCTTCTCCATCGGTTTCTTAGTGCAATTGCTACATTTCGCTTGGCATCTTTCTGTCCAATGATGTACTTATCAAGTTCTTCAACTATCTGTCTTGGTGTCAAATCGTTCTTTATTCCGCTCATAAAATCTTCTTAAAATCGTTCAAATCTGTTCTCAGGCTAATGAAACTACTCCCGCCTGCTGCATGGTACGTCGCTCTTGAAAATCGCAGCTCAATTCTTTTTATTCTTACCATTAACCCATAAGAAAAGCCAGCACCAGCTCCTGAATCATCCAATCGCAATTCTTGTTTTCGCTTATGGCTATAGCCTACTAATAATTGAAAGTTTTCACTCAACAAAACTTCTGCACCGAGGTTTACTCTCTTCCATATTTTATCTAACGTTTTACTAGACCTACCGGCATCATTTTGAGCAAGCGAAATATTATTATTAGCAAGATTTGTTGTTGTTAGAGTAAAGCGTAATGGCATGTATTGTGGCTTAAAAGTACTTCCAAGTTTTACATCAAATGGAACCTGAGGCGAAGAGAAGGACGAATACTCTGTAATTTTTGCACCGATATTCTTAAAAACCATAGCCACGGTCCAGTTTTTATTTACTCGGAAGATACCTCCTACATCCATTAAAATAGCAGTAGAGCCGTAGCTTTCTATTGATGAATGTGAGAGTTTTACACTAGCTCCTAAGGTAAATAGACCAAGCTGGTGAGCTTTACCTATTTGAACAGTATAATCCTGAGCTTGGAATGTACCTAATTGATTGCCAGACTCATCGGTCATATTGAATGACCCAAAGTTCACATATGTCAATCCTGCCGAAAAAGTCCCCATAGAAGCTACGTTGAAAGTATACGCTCCTGAATAGACGAATACATCTGCAAAATATGGATTGATCTGGAAGAAAATATTCTTGGCTCTAACCGAATCAAGCGTGGCAGGATTCTCAAAAAACTGTGAAATATCTCCATCGCCAAATGAAATAGCAGTTCCTCCAAGAGCAGCTGCTCTAGGGTTTGTTGTCAAATTCAACGACTGATAGCCTAGCTGACCACCAATCTGTGACCAACCCAGTAATGGGATGAAACATGCTATTAGGATAAAAACTCTCAATCTTTCTTTTCTTCGGGAAGGATAAATTCAACCGCGTTGCTTGCTTTTTGTTTTGTTAACGCTATTTCCAACACTTCGGGTACATGTGCAACAAAATGAATTTTTAAACCTTTTAGATATTTCGGATTGATTTCTTCTAGGTCTTTCTCATTCCTATTGCACATGATTATTTCCTTAATCCCTGCTCTCCGAGCAGCTAGGATTTTTTCTTTGATGCCCCCAACTGGCAAAACTTTGCCTCGAAGTGTGATTTCACCTGTCATTGCTAGCTGCTTTTTCACCTTCCGTTGAGTAAAAACAGAAGCCAACGAAGTAAGCATTGTGATACCGGCTGATGGACCATCTTTGGGAATAGCACCTGCAGGCACATGTACATGCAAATCGTAATTATCAAATACGCGATGATCAATACCCAAAATCTCAGAGTGAGACCTTAGATAGCTTAAGGCAGCTACTGCTGATTCTTTCATGACATCTCCTAGCTGTCCAGATAATGTCAATTTACCTTTCCCACGACTTAAAGAAGACTCAATAAATAGAATATCACCTCCTGATGGAGTCCAAGCAAGTCCGGTGACAACGCCAGGAACAGAATTATCTTCATAATTGTCCTTATCAAAAATTTCGGGTCCCAAAATTTCTCGAACTCTTTGATCGGTGATTTTAGCATCATACCCTTCTTCCATAGCCACTGATTTGGCAATCGAGCGGATTACTGCTGCTACTTTCCTTTCCAGGCTACGAACACCAGATTCTCTGGTATAGTCATTTACAAGTTTTGTAATCGCGGACTTATCAAAAGAAATATCTAAAGCTTTAAGACCATGTTCTTTCCTTTGTTTTGGAATAAGGTGCTTTTTAGCGATCTCTACCTTCTCCTCCAATGTATACCCACTGACATCTATCATTTCCATTCGATCCCTCAGGGCAGGTTGAATCGTATCCAAAGAATTTGCTGTGGCTATGAACAATACCTTTGATAGATCATAATCTACTTCAAGATAATTATCCTTAAAAGTAGAGTTCTGTTCAGGGTCTAACACTTCAAGCAGTGCCGAAGATGGATCTCCTCTATAATCAGAACTGACTTTATCAATTTCGTCAAGTATAAACACAGGATTGGAGGATTTTGCCCGATTCAGGTTTTGTATGATCTTTCCTGGCATCGCACCAATGTATGTCTTGCGATGACCCCTTACCTCTGCTTCATCGTGCACGCCACCTAAAGACATTCGTACATATTTTCGATTTAGAGCGTCAGCGATGGACTTTCCTAAAGAGGTCTTTCCTACTCCTGGGGGTCCGTATAAACATAAAATGGGTCCCTTTAAATCTTTTTTTAGCTTTCTTACAGCTAGGTATTCAATGATTCTATCTTTAACCTTTTCTAATCCAAAGTGATCTCGATCCAATACTTTGCGAGCATTTTTCAGATCAAAGTTGTCTTCCGTTACTTCATTCCATGGCAAATCAATCAAAAGCTCAGCATAACTCATGGCCACTGGAAATTCTGCCGCAGCAGGGTTCATTCGTAAGATTTTATCCAGCTCCTTGTTGAAGTGTTCTTTTACTTCTTCCGGCCAATCCTTCTTATCTCCACTCTTGCGCAGTGCTTCTACTTCCTGATCAGGCCCATCCTGACCTAATTCGTCTTGAAGTATTCTGATCTGCTGACGCAGAAAGTAATCTCGTTGTTGCTGGTCAATGTCTGTATGAACCTTGTCTTGAATTTCTTGTTTCAATTCAAGCATTTGCAAATCCTTCAGCATGAACTGAAGTAATTTTTCGGATCTTGCTTTCGGATCATCTATTTCTAGTAGCGACTGCTTATCCCCAACCTCTGCATTTACATTCGATGAAAGGAAATGAGTGAGGAAGTTGAAGCTATCAATATTGTCAACAGCAATTCTGGCTTCCTTTGGAATTTCCGGACTTAGACCCATTATTTTGGTTGCTGTATCCTTTAGCGATTGAATGATCGCTTTTTGCTCTTTTTTAGAAAGCGCATTTGACTTATCAGGCACAGTTTCATATTTCACAATATGATGAGGATCTTCCTGCACTTGCGCTGTAATGCGAAAGCGTTTTTGTCCTTGAATGATGATTGTGGTATTGCCATCTGGCAAAACGATCATTTTCAAGATTTTAGCAATTGTACCTATCTCATAAAGATCCTTGAATGTTGGCTCTTCAGTCTTTACATTCTTCTGTGCGAGCACTCCAATAATGCGATCGCCTCGATACGCTTTCTTAACCAACCGAATAGACTTAGTTCTGCCTACAGTGATAGGCAACACCACTCCAGGAAAAAGGACTGTATTTCTTATTGGAAGAATCGGTAGATCTTCAGGTAGATCAGATTCCTCCATTTGACTATCCTCAGGAGATATAATTTGAATCAGTTCTTCTGAATCTTCGTCTACAAACTCTGGTATAAAATATGATTTCAAATTAGCTTCACTCATAAATGCCAATGTGTCAGATAAAACGTACACGTCCCCACGATTGTGGGAAAGGTACATAATTGTCAATCGCTATGCCAAAGTAGAAGCACATGGCAAATAGTGCTAACTTTAAATTAATTTTAATTTTTACTGACGAATCGACAGCATGCGCCGTAATTTCCATCGCCATATTGGACTTTTTTTAGTTCTGATAACACTTTGTGCCTCTGCACAAAGAGGCAGGAAAGAAGTGCAAATCGTTACAGACTCTATTCCAAAAGATGTTGTATTTAATGCGTATGAATTCAATGGAATTAATAAGTATCCGGAATACTTCAATAAGCAAAAACTTGAGCGTATCATCGAGTTGGATAAAGCTGAAAAGTGGGAAGAGCTTTATGTAGCCCTCAAAGACTATGTTAGTCGATTTGGAATACGTAACTTCTATAAGGACACTCGACTCATCTGGAAATTAGCAAAGATGACCGAATTATTCGGTGATCCAGATGAAGCTAAGACACTCTACAGAATGGTCTTGCGGCATCATTATCAAGGCATCAATATCAAAGAAATTGAGCTCTATTACGACTCGTTAAACAGACAAGCAGCGGAACAATTTGTCCCAATAGATTACTACTATGAATTGGTCGAACATAGAAAATTGATTGACACTTTGCAGCCTCCACGAGGTGTGCTTTTGAATATGGGCATGCTCGTCAATAGTTCGAGCGCTGATTATGGCCCTTCCTTAAATATTCACAACAATATTTTAGTCTTCACCTCTAAAAGAAAAAAAGTGGATGAAACCATCCGCTTCAGAGAAGATGAAGATCTGTTTTTTAGTCACAAGGATCCATATGGTACATGGTCTAAGGCTAAACCTATTGATAAGCTCAATTCTCATTATAATGAAGGCTCTCCATGTCTTAGTGGAGATGGAAAGACGCTTGTATTTTCAAGATGCGATTCACCGGATTCTTACGGAGATTGTGATCTATTTATAGCAACTCTACAAAATGATAGTACCTGGACCCGGCCGGAAAATCTGGGTGTAAGTATAAATAGCTTGGCATGGGATTCACATCCGGCACTTTCACACTCGGGTGATACCCTCTATTTCGCTTCAGATCGCTTAGGAGGCTTCGGACTATCAGATATCTATTACACCACCAGGGATGAGAGGGGAAGATGGTCTGCGGCACTCAACCTGGGTCCTGTGATCAACACTCGTCAAAATGATGTAAGTCCATTTTACCATCCTGTCTATGACGTTCTCTACTTTAGCTCTCAGGGACAACTATACAACTTTGGTGAGTTTGACATCTATAAGGCCTATCATAAAGATGGATATTGGACAGAACCACAAAATATCGGACCACTTGTTAATGGAAGAGGTAGTGAATTTTACTTCACAATAGATTCAGAATCTGAGCTATTATTTTATGCAAGATCCTCCACCAGAGATCTGAACAAACAAGATATATACTCTTTCCCACTTCCAATGGAGGCACAGCCAGAGGCAACAACATCAGTATCCGGCACGCTCTCTGATTCATTGACAGGAGCTCCTTTTCAGGGTATTGTATCCATCATTGATTTAGATAAAGGAAATGAGGTTGCTCCTAAGTTTCTCAATGCTGACGGTTCCTTCCAATTTGACCTGATAAACCAGCGAAACTATCTACTCATTTTGCAAGGCGATGATTTCTTCCGTATAGAAGAAGTGTTTTATTTGGATGGGCCTATGGAAATGAATACCGTCACTCAACCTCTTGCATCAAAAATGAAGTTTGAGTCCATCGAGTTTGATGTCGGTAAGGCCGAGCTTAAAACTGAAATGTATGCAGACCTCAATAAGGTGGTTAATTTTCTTTATGACAATGCAGACTTTAAGCTTCGAATTTCTGGTCATACCGACTCAGTGGGTGATTCTGAGAAGAACCTGCAGCTATCAAAAGAGCGTGCTCAAAACATTAGAGATTACATTGTCATCTTTGCCGGCATAATCAAGGAACGAGTACAGGCTGAAGGGTATGGCGACACCAAGCCCATCATTGAAAATGAAGTAACCGAAGCGGACAGAAAGCTAAATCGGCGTGTAGAGTTTGAAATTTATAGAGAAGCTCCTCCGATAGAAGAATCGGAAGGAGCTGATAATGACTTCTAAAATAAGCTAATGGTATCGTTGATAATTACGAATGCCATAAGCGACAAAAGGATTACCATACCTACTTTCTGAGAATTTTCCAGGAATCTATCCGATGGCCTTCTGCCAGTTACAATTTCCCATGTGAGGAACATAACATGACCCCCGTCCAATGCTGGAATTGGCAAAAAATTCATGAATGCAAGAACCATTGATAGGAGTCCGACAATTCTCCAGAAATTATTCCAATCCCAGGTTCCACCAAAAAATGTAGCAATTCGAATTGGTCCAGAGAGTGATTTTCTTACGTCTACGTCACCAGCAAACATTTTCTTAAATCCTTTGATATTAAGCCAAACCACAGCAAAAGCATTATAGGTTCCTTCGCCGATTGCCTCTCCAAATGTAAATTCTCTGCTTACATAGTTAAGTTCGTATTGAGCAATAAATCCAAGTGTTCCATCATTATCAACTTTTGTTTTCATATCAATGGTTTCCCCCTCTCGCTTTGTCTGCAGAGTTATTTCTTGACCTTTCAGTTCGTCCAACATTGAACTCAATTGATCAAAATAATTAATCTCACTTCCGTTTATAGAAACAAATATGTCTCCAGCCTTAATCCCTGCCTTAGCAGCCAGCGAGCCCGGCACTACGGACTGAACAGAAAAAGGGATTCTGGGATCAATTACTCTCACCCTGTTTTTCTTATCAGCAAATTTATCAATGAAGTCATTTGGCATGTCTACACGAACCTCTCTTCCATCTCTGAGCACCGTGTAATAATTATCTGAACCCAATAATAAGTCTGGACTCAATAAGTCAGAAAATCTCTCATAGTTCTGACCATTAATGGCCAATATCTTATCGCCAGTTTTAAAACCTAATTGTTCTCCAAGGTCGTATGCAACAATTCCATTTTCATTCAAAGCTTCTTTGGGAAGATATGCTTCTCCATTAGCCATGGCTAGTCCGATAAAGATTATGATACCGGTGACCACATTTACAATGATTCCACCCATCATTACAATCAATCTTTGCCATGCTGGCTTGGCTCTGAATTCCCAAGGTTCCGGTTCTTCATTCAGAGATTTTGTATCCAAAGATTCATCAATCATACCTGAAATCTTCACAAAACCACCTAAAGGAATTGCTCCAATAGAATATTCTGTTTCACCAAATTTCTTACCCCAAATTTTCGGAGGAAAACCAATCGAATATTTTTCAACCCGCATTCCAAATGCCTTTGCAGCAATAAGATGCCCCCATTCGTGAACGCCTACCAAAATCGACAGCCCTAAAAGAAGCTGTCCTACCATTATTAAAGTCTC
Source organism: Ekhidna sp. (assembly GCF_039960695.1). GTDB lineage: Bacteria > Bacteroidota > Bacteroidia > Cytophagales > Cyclobacteriaceae > Ekhidna. The sequence goes on from NZ_JBDVKP010000020.1 coordinate 83,949, forward strand.
CATTTATTTTATCAATTCGAGCGCTTTGGCCCTTGTTTCTTTGTCCGTTTGAATAAAATCTTCTATTTCAGGATTGCGAATATAGCTCACCTTTTTTAGGCAATTTTCAATCACATCCGAAATCTCGAGGAATCCAACTTTATCTTCTAGAAAAGCTTGAACAGCAATTTCATTTGCTGCGTTCAAAATACACGGTTGATTTCCCCCCTCCTTTGCAACTTCAAAAGCTAACCCAAGGTTACGAAAAGTTTCCACATCTGGCTTTTCAAAGGTTAGCTCAGGATAATCTAAAAAGTCAAATCTTGGATAATCTGCTTTTAAACGTTGGGGATAGGTCATCGCAAACTGAATGGGTACTCGCATGTCTGGTAGTCCCATCTGTGCCTTCATGGATCCATCTTCAAATTGAACTATGGAATGAACAATAGATTGAGGATGAACGATCACTTCTACTTGATCTAATTGGACACCAAATAGCCACTTAGCCTCTATAACCTCAAGTCCTTTATTCATCATAGTAGCAGAATCAATGGTGATTTTAGCTCCCATATCCCAGTTCGGATGTTTTAGTGCTTGCTCTTTAGTCGCAGATGCCAGCAACTTTCTGTCTTTGCCTCTAAATGGACCTCCCGAAGCTGTTAGAATTAGTTTTTCAATCGGATTGTGGAATTCTCCGACAATACATTGAAAAATCGCTGAATGTTCCGAATCGACTGGAAGAATATTGACTCCCTTCTCCTGTGCAAGTTTTGTAATAAGCTCTCCGGCAACAACTAAGGTTTCCTTATTTGCTAAGGCAATAGCTTTTCCCGCATTTATCGCTCTTATTGTAGGTAGCAGTCCAGAATATCCAACCAAGGCAGTTAATACCATGTCAATAGATTCCATTTCAACCACTGCTGCAAGTGCATTTTCACCAGCGTATACCTTGATATCATGTGGATTCAAAGCATCAAAAACTTGTTGATAATACTCTTCATTAACAATGACTACACTATTTGGTTTAAATTCAAGGGCTTGGGTGATGAGTAAATCAGCGCTGTTTTGAGCGGTCAATACCTCTACTTCAAAACTGTCAGGATGTCGCTTAATTACATCAAGTGCTTGTGTTCCAATAGAACCTGTGGAGCCAAGAATGGCTATATTTCTTTTCTTCATTTAGGTCGATTCTGCCTTCTTTTTAAAAAGAACAGTCGGCAAAGGTAAGAGTTTGCATTTTTTAACAATCAGATTGAATAATTTTTGATTGATTTAAGTTTAAATTCTATTGATAAAATAGCACGTTATGGACCAAGTCAAAACCATTTTGTTAGCGTTGATTTCAGGAGCGCTCGGAGCACTATTTGTTAATCAAATTTCCAATAAGGAAGTGGATAATTCAGCAAAATATGTTGTTCCTGAATTGCCACCCTCGCAAGTCAGCAACGTGGCATACTCTGCTAGCATCCCAAATGAAAATTTTGTTGATGCTTCTAAAAAAAGTACGGGTAGTGTGGTCTTTATTCAAACCTTAAGTGAAGTTGACTACCGAACAGGAGGCTGGATGGATTGGTTTTTTGAACCTCGCTCTTCACAGCAAATTGGGAGTGGATCGGGGGTGGTTTTCGCAGAAGATGGCTACATAGTGACGAACAACCATGTAATCATGGATGCAGACGAGATCACCGTAATAGCAGGGAAAAGAAGTTATCGAGCAGAATTAGTTGGCAGAGATCCAAGTTCTGATTTAGCCGTAATCAAAATTAATTCAAATGAACTTCCAGCAATAGCTAAAGGAAATTCTGAGCAAGTCCAGGTTGGAGAATGGGTTCTTGCCGTAGGTAACCCTTTCAATCTAACATCTACTGTAACTGCTGGTATCGTCAGTGCAAAGGGCAGAAACATAAACATCCTAAGAGACAAATTTCCAATAGAAAGCTTTATACAGACAGATGCTGCAATCAATCCTGGTAACAGTGGTGGTGCATTAGTAAATGCCAATGGTGAGTTGATCGGTATCAATACGGCAATTCTTTCACGGACAGGATCTTATGCTGGATATGGATTCGCAATCCCCGTAAATATTGTCAAAAAGGTTTTTAACGACTTGATAAAATATGGGGAAGTCCAGAAAGCCTTTACTGGTGCTGAATTCATCGAAATTGATAGTGAGCTTGCAGACAGAATGGGCGTTGAAGACTTGGATGGAGTGATCGTCGCAGAGGTAAAAGAAGATGGAGCAGCTGACAGAGCAGGTTTGAAGAAAAGGGATGTTATTAGAAAAATTAACAATTCTCAAATTAGAAGTAAGGCAATCCTTGAAGAACTGATTGCGAAAAGTTATCCAGGAGATAAATTAACCATCTTAGTGGAAAGAGATAAAGAAATGATCAATAGAGAGCTTGTACTCACTAATCGTGAAGGAACAACAAGTATCCTGAAACGGAATATATACTATGCCGAAGATCTAGAAGCTAGTTTCGAAAGCGTTTCTAAAGTGGAGCGTGACCTTTTGGGTATTGCTAGTGGCGTTAAAGTTGTAGACTACAAAAGCAATGGATTTTTTGCTAACCTCGGAATACCAAAAGGGTTCATCATTACTCAGATCAACAGTAGAGCAATAAATAAACCAGAAGAGTTAGCCAAAGCGCTCGAAAATGTTCGTGGTAGATTCGATGTAATCGGTATCGATAAAAGAGGAAGAAAAGTGTACTACCCGTTCAGACGTTAGGCGGTACGCATTTTTAATTTCTTCTTCAATTCGTCAACAGAGTATCTGAACTTTGCGTCAGTATCAATCATGTCGTTTACAGACTGTAATGCATGAATGACTGTACTGTGATCCCGTCCTCCAAAATGATAACCTATAGATTTCAATGAATGGTTGGTATAATCTTTTGAGAAATACATAGCTACCTGGCGTGCTATTACAATTTCCTTCTTGCGGGTCTTTGCTTTTAAATCATCTTGCCCCACATGGAAATAGTCAGAAACTGTTTTCTGGATGTAGTCTATACCAACCTCCGAGTCAATTTCTTTAACAATGTTTTTTAGAACCTTCTTCGCAAGTTCTAAATTAACCTCAGCACGCATCAGAGATGCATGAGCAATTAATGAAACTACGACACCTTCCAGTTCTCGAATGTTTGTATCGACTGTATAAGCGATATATTCGACCACTTCTTCTGGGATATGGATACCGTCTTCCTGAATTTTGCGTTGGATGATCGCCATTCTTGTTTCAAATGCAGGCTGTTGCAAATCAGCAGTCAACCCCCACTTAAAACGTGAAACCAACCGTTCCTGAAGACCCTTTAAATCCTTTGGTGCACAATCACTGGTCATTACAATCTGCTTACCAGACTGATGTAAATGATTGAAGATGTGGAAAAAAATCTCTTGAGTTTTTTCCTTATCCCTTAGAAACTGAACATCATCAAGAACCAGAATATCCACTTCTCTATAATAAGAGATGAAGCTCTGAACATTATTATTCTTTAAAGAATCAATAAACTGATTGGTAAATTTCTCCGATGCTACATAAATGATTTTCTTCGACGGATCTTCTTTCTTTATGTAGTTACCTATTCCCTGCACCAAATGTGTTTTTCCAAGACCAACTCCTCCATAAATCATTAATGGATTGAATGAAGTAATACCTGGTTTCTTAGCGACCGCATATCCTGCAGAACGGCCGAGTCTATTACAATCGCCTTCAATGAAATTATCAAAGGTGTATGTGGGATTTAAGTTATTTTCACTCTTAAGATCATCGATAAATGCAGTATTTATACCCTTACTAACACTTCCATTCCTATCAGCTAGGTTGTTGATTTTCAGCGGAGTGGCTCCAGATTTCTTCGTTTCTTGATTTTCTACTACAACAGAATATTCCAATCTAGCATCATCACCCATTTCCTTTGCAATAGCTTCTTTGAGAATATGGACGTAGTGCTCTTCTAGCCACTCATAGAAAAACTGACTGGGAACTTGAATTGTAAGAACGTTACTCTCTGTCTTTAAGGGGTTTATGGGATCAAACCACGTACTAAAACTTTGGTTAGGAATGCGCTCTTTTATGTATTCAAGGCAGTTTTTCCAAATTAATTCATGCATCTCTGATTAGAGTTAGAAGTGGTTTATTTTGGCTTAGGTGACCTATCGATTTCTCGAAAGGGCATCAAATATGTTTCATTTTTTTTTCTTAAAAAAATGGACTTTGTTCTTGATTTTTTCAAAAAGATTCATATGTTAAACTAAGGCACATTTCACTAAAAAAAACTTTGAAAAATACAATTTTTCTTAACATAGTTTTTCTAGCCTAATTTCGTAAAAAGATCATCGCAACAAAATATAATTTTGAAAAACCTAGACCTCAATACTTTTCCCACAATAGATAAGAAACAATGGCTTCAACTAGCTCAAAAGCAACTTAAAGGTGCAAATCCTATCAACCAATTAGCTTGGGAAAATGATGCAAATCTTGCACTCGAAGGGTATTACGATCAGTCAGACATTGCTAATCTAAAATACTTGGAAGATTTTTTCACTACACTTAGTCCTCATCAGTGGAAACTTTACGAGAGCATTGAAGCAAGCGAATCTGAGATTGCCAATAAAAAAGCATTGATGGCGCTAATGGGAGGTTGTGATGGTGTCATTTTAGAGAATCCAAATCCAAATGAACTCAATATAATTCTCCGTGACGTAAATCAAGAAATTTGTGACATTAACATTCTGGCTGACACAGATTTAGGAATTGGACCAAAGTTCACCGGTTTTCATAAATACCCCAATGGGGATTGCTCAAGCTCATATGAAAAGAAAAACTCAATCAGTCAGCTGACTGAACTACTCAATAATATAAATGGCAAATCCTGCATTCACCGAATTGCTCTCTCAGATTTTTTTCTTGAAATCGCCACGGTCAGAGCTCTCAGGTATTTGCTTGATCAAATGAGTTTAAAAAAAATACACATCCACTCTGAAATACCTTTACATGGTTCCGAAGAGCACCAATTGTTTCTAAATACAACCGCAGGGTTAGCAAGCATTCTAGGTGGCAGTCATTCCATTAATTTGTCGACAGCTACGCATGACTCTCGAATAAGCAGAAATATTGGGAATTTGATCCGTGAGGAGAGTGGAATTGAAACTTACAGCGACCAATGTGGAGGTTCCTATTACATTGAAGTGCTTACTGACAAAATCATAAAGCAGGTAACAGAAAAGCTGAAATAATGAGTAACGGTAATTTTTTACACGAAGGATTTTCAGCAGGCGCTCCTCCATTCTTGCGAGGGCCCTATGCCACCATGTATACTTCACGACCATGGACTATCCGTCAATACGCTGGGTTTAGTACCGCAGAGGAATCAAACGCCTTTTATAGAAGAAATTTAGCGGCAGGTCAAAAAGGGTTATCCATAGCTTTTGACCTTGCGACTCATCGCGGGTACGACAGTGACAACCCTAGAGTAAAGGGAGATGTGGGAAAGGCAGGGGTAGCAATCGATTCAGTTGAAGATATGAAAATTCTCTTCGATCAAATTCCATTGGATCAGATGTCGGTGTCCATGACAATGAATGGTGCGGTGATTCCAATAATGGCCTTTTATATTGTAGCAGCAGAAGAGCAGGGAGTCACAGCTGAGCACCTGACAGGGACTATACAAAACGACATTCTGAAGGAGTTTATGGTGAGGAATACCTATATCTATCCTCCAGCTCAATCTATGAGAATCATCGCTGACATCTTCAAATTCACTTCTAAAAAGATGCCAAAATTCAACTCAATAAGCATTAGTGGCTATCATATGCATGAAGCAGGGGCTACTGCTGAATTAGAAATGGCATTTACGCTAGCGGATGGCCTTGAATATGTCCGTACCGGAATTAATGCTGGAATTGACATTGATTTATTTGCACCAAGACTTTCCTTTTTCTGGGGCATTGGAATGAATTTCTTCACTGAGATTGCTAAGATGAGAGCTGCTCGTGTTGTTTGGGCAAGAATCATTAAAAAATTCGATCCAAAGAACGAAAAGTCCATGGCCTTACGGACACATAGCCAAACTTCAGGTTACAGTCTTACAGCTCAAGATCCATTCAATAATGTAGCAAGAACCACCATTGAAGCCTTAGCAGCAGTCCTTGGACACACCCAATCTCTTCACACCAATGCGCTAGATGAGGCTATTGCACTACCAACAGATTTTTCCGCAAAAATTGCCCGAAATACTCAAATATACCTTCAGGAAGAGCCTAATGTAACTAAGGTTGTTGACCCAATGGGTGGATCTCGTCATATTGAAAAACTAACGCATGACCTGATTAAGAGAAGTTGGGAAATTATCCAGGAAGTAGAAGATATGGGTGGGATGTCCAAGGCAATAGAAGAGGGATATCCAAAAATGAAAATAGAAGAGGCTGCCGCGCAAAAGCAGGCTCGAATCGATTCTGGTGAAGAATCCATTATCGGGGTAAATAAGTTTTTAACAGACGAAAAAACGGATATTGACCTACTTGAAGTAGATAATAATCAAGTTCGAATAAAGCAGATTGATCGGATAAATCAAATCAAATCAAATCGCGATGAAAGGAAAGTTCACCACACTCTTGAAAATATTGTGGCTGGAGCAAAAACAGGTGGGAACTTGCTAGAATTGGCAATAGATGCTGCAAGAGAAAGAGCAACATTAGGGGAAATCTCACTTGCGATGGAGAAAGTTTTTGGTAGATTTCAGGCAACAAACAGAACAATATCAGGTGTGTATTCTTCAGCTATTAAAAACAATGAAGACTTTAAGAAAGCGCTAGTTCTTTCAGATAAATTCGAAGAATTAGATGGTCGAAGGCCTAGAATTATGATCGCTAAAATGGGACAAGATGGTCACGATCGTGGTGCGAAGGTTATTGCCACCTCTTTTGCTGATTTAGGATTTGATGTAGATATTGGGCCTCTATTCCAAACACCAGAAGAAGTTGCAAAGCAAGCCATTGAAAACGATGTACACATTGTTGGTGCTTCATCTCTTGCCGGAGGTCATAAAACACTAATTCCTGAGCTAATTGAAGAATTAAGGAAATTTGGTCGCGGAGATATCTTGGTTGTCGCTGGAGGAATTATACCTGAAAATGATCACAAAGAACTGCTTTCTAAAGGCGTAACGGACATTTTTGGTCCAGGTACCATTATCTCAAAGGCAGCAATTAAAATTCTTAACAAGCTGATGGCCTGATAGTACCGGCAATTACATAACTTTATTCACCCGAAAAATCCAATTCAATATGAAATACTTCCAATCCGCCATGGTTGTAATTCTGATGCTATGTGTCAGTGTTGCCAATGCTCAATATGAAAAAATGATTGAAAAGGCAGATGAAAAATATAAGTCTGGTGACTATTCATCTGCAAGAAATCAAATTGCAGCGTTAAAGAAAAAGGCTACAAAAAGTCTGAGTTACAATAACCCGTACAATGCCATTGCGCTGGTAAAAGAAGCGAAAATCAATGTTGGCCTAGGAGAGTTGGTTGATGTGATGAAACCTCTTGATGAAGCAATCGCAATGAGTGAGCAGGTGAATGATGCCCAAAGTGCGGAGCATGCTTTTATCTTAATGGAAGCTTCTGAGGTACTTATTTCATTCGGGAATTTTCTTTTAGCAAGTGAATACATTGAAAAAGCGACCCAAGCGTTTGAGGCGTCTAACTCACTTATTGAAGATATTAAATCAGCACTTGATGTGCAAAGAGCTCAAGTGCTGTCTGGAAAAGGATTTTATAGTAGAGCTATCAAACTAGTCGATGATCAAACAGATTACTATTTAGGACGTGCTCTGTCTTCAGAAGGTGATAAAGACGATCAAGAAGATCGTAAGGAGGAATTCGCTAAGATGATGATTGTAAAAGCCAATTCGCTACGCAAAATGGGCGACTATCAATCTGCTGATTCAGCATTCATCACGAACTTAAATTGGGTTGAAGACAACATGAAAAAAACCCACCTTATGTGGGCAGCAAATGCTTTTTTAAATGCAAAGCTTCTTGAGGAAAACGGGTTGGCAGTAGAAGCTCAAGCTAAATTATATGAAGATGCCTACATCCAAGCCATTAGAAAATACGATTTATCGCACAATACAGTAATGACCATGCAAGCAAGTCTAATGCGCGCATTATATAGAACTGGCCAGAGTGCTCGTTTCAAAATCGTTAGTGAGGACTTCAAAAAATCATTGAGAGAGTTTAAAAAGACTAGTATTTTCAATCTTGCTGAAGATAAGATGGATCTAACTTTTGACCTTGACGATCAAAACATCAAGAAGATCGAAGATAAGATTAACGAAATGCTTACAAACCCCGCTATTCCTAAATACCACAGTGAGCGTATCGATTTACTAGAGCTTGCAAAAATGGTAGCACTCTACGCGGGCAGACATAAAAACACAGAAGCCTATGATACCGAAATTTTGAAGATAAAGGAATTTTTGCTTGGGCCGGAAGCTCCTGAATATCATTTGACTAAAGTAAAACTTGCCAACTACTATGTTGATTTTACGGATAAGTTCGCAGAGGCAAAGCAAATCTATGATGAAAGCTTCCACGCCATTGTAGAACCTCAAATCACGAAAGGTCATGTAGACTACCTGGACATCATGAATCATCTGGCCAAGTTTTATGAGGAAACAGACAACTATGCGAAAGCATCGGATATATTGGATGATGCACTACTTGCAGCCAGAGTAAAGTATGACAATGAAGACATTGAATACGGTAAGGAACTTGAAAAAATAGCGGGGCTTCAAATCAATATTGGTGAGTATGAAAAAGCTACCAAAAATCTGGAAGAAGCCATCCGAATCATGAAAGCTGTTAAAACAGATGAATCAAAAAGTTATCTCGCTTCAGCTTTTATTACGAAAGCCAAACTATTATCAATAAAAGGGGAATATGATGATGCCGAAGATCATATCTATGACTCTGAAGATCTAAAAGAACATGGTGCACTAATCATTGATGTGACCGGCTTAAGCTATCAAGATGACCTTGGTGGATTATTTACTAACATCGGAAGGTATTCGGATGCGACAGATCTTTTGACCGAATCACTTAAAGAGAAGACTAATCAATTTGGAAATAGTAGCAGGCATTTGAATCGGACACTCGTGCTAAATGCACGTCTTAATTTGATTAAAGGAGACTATACACAAGCAGAACAACAAGCACGAAGAGCCAATACTATCGCGATCAGCATTTTTGGAGAAAATTCATCTAAGGTGGTTCCATCCATACTTCAACTAGCTGATGTTTATACTACTATTGGAGATTATGACAAGGCTGAGACACTATTAAAAAGTGCCATTCGCGTTCAAAAAGAGAAGTTTGGACCAGATCACGTTGATGTAGGAAAATCAACTTCCACGCTTGCACTTGTGTACTTTTATCAAGACAAACCTTTAACACAAATACAATCACTCTTCCAAGAGGCTGAAAAAATCATAGGAAAGAAGCTCGGTTCGAACAACCCGACTTATGCGGAAATTCTAAAAAATATGGCGATAGCAAATATTGCATCGGGTAATTATTCACTTGCGTTTACATATTTGAATCAAGCAGAAAGTATCTGGAAAAATAAAATTGGTAAGCGTAATAACATCAACGCAGCAACAGCTCTTGTACTTAAGGGAGACATATTTTATAAACAAAAGAATTATCCGGAAGCTGAGAAATACTACGAAGATGCTCAGAGACAATATCAACGGGTGTTTAGCAACACTCACCCTGAATTTGTTAAAGTACAGTCAAAACTCAGTAAGACATACTTCATGCAAGCCAGATATAAAGATTCACAGGATGAAATGGAAGGCGTGCTAGCCAACTACAAAAACTTTATTAAAGAGTATTTCCCTGCCCTAAGTGAGAGAGAAAAGGCAAAGTTCTGGAACACTATCAAGGGTGACTATGAATTTTATAATACACTGATTGTCAGCCGGAATAGAAGCGTGAAATATATTGGAGAGTTGTATAACAATGCACTTTTGACTAAAGCTTTACTTCTCAACTCATCTATAAAGGTGCGTCAGCGGATAATGAGTAGTAATGATCAGGAACTGATAGACATGTATACTAAGTGGGTAGAAGATAAAGAGCTACTCACCGCAGCCCTGTCCATGAGTTTGCAAGATCTTCAGGAAGGAGGCATTGATCCGGTTCAACTTTCCAACAATGTCGAGTTGTTGGAGAAAAGTATCAGTTTGAAATCAGAGCTATTCTCACAAAGTGCTGATAGTCGGCAGGTAGTTTGGGAAGATATCAAAAATTCGCTCGGAGAAAATGAGGTCGCAATTGAAATGGTCCGCTTTCGGGTCTTCGATCACATATTTACTGATTCTGTAATGTATGCATTACTCTATGTAAAAGGTGATAAACGATCAGAGCCTAAAATGATCCTGCTTGACAATGGTGAAGAACTTGAAAGCAGGTACCTCAAAACCTACCGAAACAGTATTAAATACAAAATAGACGATAAGTATTCATATGAGCAGTTTTGGCAGCCTATTGAAGACGAGATGGGGGCTGTAGCCACACTTTATCTATCACCAGATGGTGTATACAATCAGATCAACCTGGAGGCTATTCCAACTCCCGATGGCAAGTATGTACTTGATAACTCTAATATTCTGTTAGTAAGCAACACCAAGGATCTATTCATGAATAAGATTAAGACCAAAGTAGTTGCGGAAAAAGAGTATGCAATGTTGTTTGGTAACCCAGAATTCTACCTTGAAACACAACCAGGTAAACCGCTGGCAACATCAGGCCTCACCCGGTCCACAGCAGAAGTAGTAAATCCACTTCCAGGAACCAAGGAAGAGATTGACGAGCTGAATGATCTTTTGGATCGTAAAGGATGGTCTACAGATAAATTCACTGAAAAGGAAGCTAGCGAGTCCACTATCAAGAAAGTAACTAACCCTCGAGTTTTTCATGTGGCCACTCACGGATTCTTCAAGGAGGCTCCGAAAACTAGTAAAATTGATCAGGAATATAACGAGACAGCCGCGTATGATAATCCGCTCCTTAAGACCGGGCTATTGCTTGCCGGCGCTGGTGATATCTTAAACCAGACTCAGTTCAACTACAACGTGGACAATGGCATTCTTACTGCTTATGAAGCCATGAACCTAAACTTAGACCAGACAGATCTAGTAGTACTTTCCGCATGTGAGACAGGGCTGGGTGAAGTACAAGCCGGTGAAGGTGTGTATGGTTTACAACGAGCCTTTTTAGTGGCAGGAGCAAGAACTATTATCATGTCACTTTTTAAGGTAAGTGATGATGCAACACAACAACTTATGGTAAAATTCTACCGTAAATGGATAGAAACTGGAAACAAGCGTCAAGCGTTTATCGATGCTAAGAAAGAAATTCGTAACGAATATAGTGACCCAATCTACTGGGGGCCATTCGTGATGATTGGTTTAGATTAAGCCAAGGAAATCTAAAGAAGAGGGCACTGGAAGGTGTCCTTTTTTTCTTTCAGACAGCCAAAGATTAATTCCTACAAGTTTCATTGCTTTGATCCGAAGTTATTCTTTTAAGAAGCTTAATTAATTTTGCATCTTCATCATGTACCGCCCTTAAATCTGGATGCAAAGCCTGCACCCTTTTAGGGTATCAGCTTATCCCATTGAATAAAAAAATGTAATACATCCAAACATCGACATCATCGTAACTTGGCATGCTTCTACCAGATTTATCCTAGTTGTTAATCTTTTAATATCTTCTCCTCTTTGCTTCAAAAGCCAATCAGTGACTATGAGACAAACAAAAACCCTGATCTATCCAGATCAGGGTTAGAAAATTGTTTCTATTTATAAGAGCTTATTCCGTCTCTTCGTAGACTTTAATTCCGTTTCTTTCGATGATGTCCTTTTTCAAGATTTTGAAATCTTCCACATCTGGATTCATCTGAATTGCTTCTTCAATAGCAGTAAGTGCATCGACAATCAGACCGTTTTCTTCGTAGAATGAAGCATAGATCACTTTGTTAAGTGGGCTATCCTCATCTACTTCTGCTTTCAGGCTACTCAGGCCTTCAGCGTACTGTGAAGGATTTTCAGGTCGCTTGATTGCTATATCTCCTGAAGATACATCTTGGTTTTCTTTAGCTCTAACGTTAATGATCCACAGACCCTCTTCGTTTTGCATTTGCTCAGAAGTAAAATCAAGCACTACAGAGTTACCAGTTACTTCTTCTTTCATGATCTCCTCATCGAAGATATTTTTCACTGTAACAATGAACACGTTTTCTTCCATATCATCAAGGACATCCCATGTTACAATGGCTTTGTCTCCCAATACACTTGCATCCTCAGCAGGAATCAACGCTTTAATTTGCTCGTCTCCAGCAAGTGCTCTTTTAGCTGCTCCAGTAGCATTCAATCTTTGTCTGTAGTTCGGCTGCTCTTTTTCATTCATTTTGCTAGCTAAGAACTTAGCATACCTACTAGATACACTTGCAGACTTAGTATTGACCATTTTGGCTAAATCAGATACTTTCTTAGTTCCTGGCGTACGTACTTCCAAGGTTTTCCCTGACTTGTGCATCAGACCAATGTATGCACCTTGCGATGCGATCAGTTGATCACCGTCGCTCAGTGTGGCTCCGGTTTTTAGTGCAACTGGTGTTGCTGCACCCTCTTTTTTTACTTTATTTTGACCTTTATTGGCCAATACTCTAAACGTATATCCTTGTCCGTTGGCAACTCCAACTGCGAAAACAAGCATTGTCGTGATGGCAATAGAAACAAACTTTCTCATAATAGTTCCAGTAATATTTGGCGTTTTCAAATAATTTATAATCGTGATACTTTAAATAATTCCTTTCTTCCTTCTTTGGATAGTGAGTTTTTCACTACTCCATAGAATACCTCCAGACCATCGCCTGAAAGTGCTATTGCAATAAGCAGAATATTCAATTCTAACTTAATACTATAGAGATCCATTGCATAAATCATTATGTAAGGAATCCCAACTAACAAAATAACCTGAATCACCTTTGTGATTCCGTCATACCATTTTGGTAATTTTTTGTAGATCCAAGAGAAGACCATAATGGTGAAGAATAACATGACTACAGTCAGTGTCCAGCTTTGGAAATCTGATAAGTAATAAATGTAATCCTCATTTAAAACCATCGAAACAATGTTTGCATGAATAACTCCTCCATACATATCAGGAAATGCTCTTCCTACATATATTTCATTCAAAGGAGTGAAGAATTTATCTTCAAAATTTTCCCGATCTCCCAACTCTTCACCTAAAAAACAAAATATAACAACCTTATCTTTTATGATTTCTGATACAAAATTTCCAGAGTAAACGTCCCAAACATCTAGGGCAAAATACTTATTTCCAAACTTGGTAGCCCCGTAATCCAGCACATTGCCTCTATAATTAATTACCTCAACCTCATTTCCTCTTGCTAGGAACTTTTCTGCTTTTTCTGAGTCAAAGAAACTAGCCATTTTCACAGAAAAAGCTACTTGGTTTTCACCATTATCAAGCTCTAATTGTGGCACAAACCTGCGACACATTTTTAAGTCTTCTTGAACGTTTGCGCCTGTAAGTAGGTTGGCAAAGGCAGGTGTAGCATTCCAGGTAAACATGGGATCAGACCATTCCAACGAATCGTATGAATCAGGATCTAAATTTCCCATTGTCTGAGAAAGCTTGTTTACAAGCACCAAATTCTCAACACGACCAAGTGCCTCCATTAGCATCAAATCTCCCAGTGTATCTTCTTTTGGATAATCAAAAAATAAATCCACTCCGATCACAGCAGGATCATACTTACTAATAGAGTCTAATAAAACGGCTATCCCAGCACGAGGCTCAAGACCAACGTTCACTAGCACCACATTCTGATCAGCTACAGGGTCGTCCAGTAATTGAGAGAAATAAACATCCGTAAACTCCATGTCAGCGAATGCTTCTCCTATTGGATCCATTATGTCAAAGACCTTAAACGCGGTTAGACTTCCGAAAAGTCCCATCAGCGCGAAAATAAAAATTGTTCCCAGGATTACATCCCGCCAGAATCTTCTAAACATTATCTAATTGTGTTGGTAGGTTAGTTAGTTAAGATTATATATGCAATTAAAACATTTATCACTAACGATCACAATTAGTGTATTAGAAGAGTTCAATTTTTTCTTCAAATTACGCAATAAAAACTTTAATACTCGTCTTATGGATTCAACTTTTCGGCGAACACCTGATATTCATCTACAAGACTTAATAAACGGCCTATTGCAAGGAAACAGGGTTTTTCTAAGTAGGGCAATCACATTGATAGAAAGTAAAAGAGTCGAAGACCGGAAGATGAGCGCCGAATTGATTGAGCGGATCGTTCAGCCTGGCCGTAAATCTCTCAGAATCGGGATTACTGGGGTTCCAGGTGTTGGTAAAAGTACCTTTATAGAAGCATTTGGAAAGATGCTAACAGATATAGATAAGAAGGTAGCTGTTCTATCAATAGACCCTAGCAGCAACCGTACCAAAGGCAGCATTCTAGGGGATAAAACACGGATGGATGAATTGTCTAGAGATCCCAATGCATTTATACGACCATCGGCTTCTGGTTCCAATCTTGGAGGAGTAGCTTCAAGCACAAGGGAGGCGATTCTTTTATGTGAAGCTGCGGGCTTTGACATCATTATTATTGAAACAGTTGGTGTTGGGCAAAGTGAAACTGTCGTGAAAGACATGGTAGATTATTTTCTACTATTGATGCTTGCTGGTGGAGGAGATGAGCTTCAGGGTATCAAACGAGGAATCATGGAGATGGCAGATCACATCCTAATAAACAAGGCAGACAGACAGAATCTTAAGGCCGCAAAAAAAGCGAAAGAAGATTATAAAAATGCTGTACACCTTTTCCCACCTAATGAGGCTGAATGGGTTGTGCCTGTGGGATTATGCTCAGCTTTAGAAAAATTGGGCATTGAAGCTACCTGGAAAGAAATTGAGAAGTATGAAAAGCAGGTTATAACTTCAGGCTGGTTTACAGAGAATAGAAAAAGGCAGGCCATTAAGTGGTTCCACGAGCGTATTCATGACCGCCTTGAGGAAAGTTTCTTTTCGAAACCTGCTGTAAAGAACGAAATTAAAAAAAAGGAGGAGCTTATCTCCTCCCAGAAAATTTCAGTACGTAAGGCAGTAGAAGAATTATTTAGTTAAAAACAAAACCGTTCGGTCCTCTTCCAACTGCAAAGGACGAAACTAAGGCTCCACTTGTGTTATATTTATAGACAATACCGTCTTCGATAAAGTTTTTAGAATCTGCCAGATAGATCTCCCCTGTTACAGGATCGACTCCAATTCCGTAGAGTGAGGTGAATTCTTCTCCGTCAATAAATGGCTCAATTGAAACTGAAGAACTATTTACATTTCTTGTAAAAACGGTATTGTCCACATAGAAATAAATTTCATCCTTAGTGGCATTAAAAGCTAGTTTACCAGGAATATTTACCTCAAAAGCAATAATTCCTTCAAGCGTATTAGCTGAAAGATCATAGGTGAAAATGGCGCCATCATTCGTTGGGTTGAAATTTGCATCAAAACCACCTTTACATGCTACCCAAAGATCTCCGTTAGCATCAACCTCCATTTGAGTTGGACCTGGCGATCCCAACCCAATAGTTTCTGTCACTTCATTACGTGTCAAATCTATCACTGAAATAGTGCTTTCAAAACTATTCGAAACGTATGCTTTGTTGCCAACAACCTCAACATCTTCTGCACCAAAACCAACGGAAACAGAACCATCCAGATCCCCGGTAGCTAAATCTACTATCGAAAGTCTTCCGGCATCAGAAAAACTGACCCACTCTGTCAGATATCCTTTCCCGTTGGCAACTGTTATATGCCGCGGTAAAGCAGCTTCGATTGTGTAGAGGCTTTCCATGGAATATCTGTGCAATACCTCTACCCTATTGCTGTTGTTTACAACAACAAAAAGTAGTGTATCATACACATATCCAGATTGTGCTACATCACCAAGTGAAATTCCATTTATTCCTTCAAAAACATTAAGTTCTGCATCAGTTGCAGAACGTCCATAAAAGGAAATAGAAGCATCTCCCTCCAAAAAATTACCCTCATTGATAATGACAACTCCATTGTCATATTCACCTAATGGGAGTGGAGCGTCATCGTCGCTACAAGCGCATAATATTCCAATTATAAGAGCTAATACTACCGTTTTAAGTAAAAATCTATTCATTGTTTAAAATTTAATTGTTAATTCCATTGAGAATGCCCGCCCGGGCATTGCTGTATTTTTTAAGTTTTCGTAATTAGTATCTGCTATATTTTGGATATTGAATGTGGTTTGAATCGATGTAGATCCAAAAAGAAATCTGTGCTTTAATTGTACGTCTATGAGGGAGAAAGCATCAATCCGGTTGGCTCTGGAATTAGAAAGTGTAGTGAATCTTCTTCCAGTATAATTTCCAATTAGCTGAATGCTTGAATGATTAGAAATAAGGCCCGCTGAGGCCATAGCTGAATGTTTAGGAACGTACGGAAGCTGATTTTCCTCAACTAAACCCTTATCAGTAGAGAGTGTATAGCTGTATTCTGCTTCAAGAAAAATTTTTGTTTGACCAATGCTGAAATTGGCGTTGGAATAGGTTTCAATTCCTTTTGTTTTTACCTCCCTAATGTTTTGTGGAGACCAAATTCCATCAGTTGGTGTCCACTGAATCCAATTAGAAATATGAGAGGCAAATCCTGTAAGACCAACATTTAAGTTTGAAAACTTGAGGTCTGCTCCTAATTCATAATTCAGGCTTTTTTCTGATTTTAGATTTGCATTCCCACCAGGTCGCCAGTACAAATCATTGAATGTCGGAGCTCTGTAATCTCTGCTGAGCTGTGATCTAAATCTGATTTGGATCTTATCATCACCGATAATTGATGATTCTATTCCAATGGATGGAATAAATTCTTCTGCATTTCTGTAAAAGGCCTGACGCAGATTTATGGTAACGTTTCCCAGCTTATTTAGAAATGTGCCTGACACGAAAAGGTGCCCTTGCGTTTGCTTTTCTACCTCATTAAAATTTCCAGACTCAGCCCACTCATGTATTCCAGTTCCTCCAAACCGGAGAAAGATTAAAGCTTTGATCGACCTTTCAATCGCATGAGTTGCAGCTACGCGATAAGAAGTAGTGATGGAGGTATCATTGAATATAGTTTGATCCGAAATGAATCCAATTGTTGAATGATGAGTAGCTATGCCCACCGACTCATTATTGAGAACTACACGAATATTCTCGCTCTCCAAAGTGTTTTGTGACGAGCTTGTTTTTGTTGGCTGAATTTCTCTTTCATTTTTAGCGTATGCTACTTCAGAAAACAAAGTCCCTCTTTTATGCCTATAACTCAGCTTATTTGAAACACCCAGGCGATTGACGGAAGCATGCTTCTGTCTATCGCCACTCACAAGTTTGAAGTCATTGTCCAATAAGCTTCCAAAAATTGTAGTTTCGTTAATAATCTGTTTTTGATGAAACTGCAATCGCAAACCAACGTCGCGCTGCCCAAAAGAACCATATCCCAGATAAATGCTCATCAATGAGTCTTTTTGAAAATTTGAGTTGTCTAGTATCACAGCGCCACCTATAGCTCCGCTTCCAAATAAAGAGCTCGCTCCTCCTTTTTGAACAAATACTTGATCTGAAAGGAACATGGGCCATACAGAAAAATCTGTTTGACCCAGTGTTGGTGAATTGACTGGAATACCGTTCCAAATCACACTGGTATGAGAAGAGGATGTGCCTCTTAAGCTGATGGTTGAGAGCTGCTGAGATCCATAATTCTTAAAATATATAGTGGATTGATCTCCTATTGCTGCGAGTGATACACTGCTGTTCTTTTTAACTGCTCTTATGCTTGTGCCCGAAGAAAATAGGGACAAGTCTATACCTACAATCTCTACTTCGTCTAACACACGAGTTGAGTCTTGAGCAAAGCAGATGAAAGATACGCAGCAAGCAATCGCCTGAAGGCACATCCAAATAAACCGATACATCTTAGTATTCCTAAGTGTTTAACATCTCGACATTCTCCTCCGGAATGCAGAATAAAATGACTGGGCAGGTCTCCTGGCTTGTCTGGTTTTAGCTTCCTTCCCGTCCTATTCGGATAGTGGATTATGATGTGGCCAAAACATTCTTCAGACTTACAGTTGCGGGGACAGCTCTCGAATTCCAACCAAGGCTAGTTACGAGATTCCCGTTTTAATTCTCTTCCACTGAAGTGAAATCGAAACCAAGTCGAGGACAAAACTAAACAACTTACCATGTTGATACGCTACTTTTGAACTATGAATAGACTTATTTTCGGAATAATCATTCTAATCGGTGCCTGTTCGGGCCCTCAGAGAGAAAAATCTACTGTTTCTACTATTGAGGAGGTACAGTATGCTAAGGGCTTCCATTTTGAATCAGAAGGAGATCAAAGATATCTAGTTGTTGACGAACCTTGGCCAAAAGCAACAAAATCAAAAAAATATCTTTTGAACGGAGTCCCTAAGAGGATAGTATGTACCTCTACTTCTCACCTTCCCTTTTTTGAAATGCTTGATGCTGAAGAATCTGTCATTGGATTTCCAAACCTTAATTACATCAGTTCGGCAGTTTTTATTGAAAGAGCAAATGCTGGATTACTTACCGACCTTGGGCCCGACGGAAGTATGAATATGGAGCTATTACTGGGGATTAACCCAGATGCTGTCGTCGCATTTGACATGGGAGGAGAATCTAAAACATTGGCTAAAATCGAAGAAGCAGGGATTCCTGTATATTATAATTCTGACTTTCTGGAACAATCACCACTCGGTAGAGCAGAATGGATCAAGTTTTTTGGAGCGCTATTAAACAAAGAAAAAAAAGCAGATTCCATCTTTAGCGAAATCGCAAAAGAATACAATCGCCTAAAAGAATTGGCTGGTGCTGTCAAAAACAAGCCCACCATATTAAGCGGTGTTGTTTATGGTGACACTTGGTTTTTACCAGGAGGTAACAACTGGGCAGCTACATTCTTTAAAAACGCTGGAGGAGCGTACCTATGGGATGCTGATACTACCTCTGGCTGGCTGGAACTTAGCTTTGAAGCTGTGTACGAAAAAGGAAATGATGCGGAATTCTGGATTGGGACATCTACTTTAAATACGATGGTTGAGATGGAAGGGCAAGATGAGCGCTACGCAACCTTTCGAGCATTCAAAAATGGAGAGGTTTATAATTACAACAAAAAAATTGGACCTAATGGTGGCTATGACTTCTTTGAATCTGGCTATTCGCGACCTGATTTGGTACTTTCAGATTTGATTAAAACCTTGCACCCTGAACTTTTGCCGGAATATGAAACGGTCTATTTTCAAAACATAAAATGATAGAATCTCAACTAGACGAGTCTAAAAAGAAGTGGAAAAAGGTGTTTCTTCTTCTTATTCTTGTATTGCTGACGAGCTTTATTCTAAGTATCTCTTTAGGTTCCGTTCAGATTCCATTCAGTTTTATCGTAAATCACTTCATAGGCTCATCCGATAATGAAGTTTGGTCGAACATTATCCAAAATTTTCGTATTCCTAAAACTTTGACTTCAATACTAGCGGGCAGTGCTCTGGCAATAAGTGGGCTCCAAATGCAGACACTATTCCGTAATCCGCTCGCCGGACCTTTCATTTTAGGTATCAGCTCCGGTGCTGGACTAGGAGTTGCTCTTGTGATTTTTTTAGGGTTCTGGCTAGGTGGATTCATCGAAATGACTGGAATAGGAAGAAACTGGCTTCTGGTTGGTGCGGCTGGACTTGGTTCATTTATTGTTTTGTCAGTCGTGTTGATTGCTTCATTCCGAATCAGGTCTGGAGTATCACTACTAATTATAGGTCTGATGTTTGGATCTGCAGTAAGCGCTTTAGTAAGCATTCTTCAATATTTCAGTCAGGCAGAAAACATTCAGGCGTATGTTATTTGGACTTTCGGAAGCCTGGGTAGTCTTTCATGGGGAGAACTCAATGTAATGATGCCCGTCATTATGGTTTCACTGATATTTTCGTTTCTCTTATCCAAATCATTAAACGCTTTGCTGTTAGGTGAAAATTATGCAGAATCTCTTGGTCTCAACTTGAAGAGGGCTCGGATGCTTATCATCATTAATACAAGTTTGCTTGCTGGCACAGTTACAGCCTTTTGTGGTCCAATTGCATTTATAGGGCTTGCTGTCCCACATATTGCACGGATGCTTTTCAATACTGGAAATCATCTTCTACTCACTCCACTAGTGATTTTGCTTGGAAGTATCCTCCTCATAGTCTTTGACATTTTTGCCCAACTACCGGGCATGCAAGAAACGCTTCCAATTAATGCTGTTACTTCACTTTTTGGAGCTCCATTTGTGATCTGGTTGATTTTAAGAAAGTCTAATCTTAATTATTCATTCTGATGATGCTGTTGGAAATAGATGATCTTGCTATAGGGTATGGAGGCGACAAGATTCTCTCTAAAAATATCAATCTTTCCATCGAGTCAGGTCAATTGGTAGGTTTAGTCGGCCAGAATGGTGTTGGTAAATCCACATTTATCCGTACAATTTGTGGTCTTCAGGCTAGGATAAGCGGTGAAATTTTGCTCTTAGGAAAAGAAATAGACTCACAAAATCCTAAGTCAATTGCGACTCAAATAAGCGTGGTTCTAACGGGGCGGCCAGATTCATTAAATCTTTCAGTTATTGAACTTATTGCACTTGGTCGGCATCCGTATTCGGGTTGGTTTGGCAAATTAAAAAAAGAGGATAAAGAGAAAATTGACCAGGCTATCACCCAAATGGAGATTAATTACCTGGCTAAAAAAAGGCTTTTTGAGCTTAGCGATGGTCAACTGCAAAAGGTTATGATCGCCCGTGCACTGGCGCAAGATACAGACCTCATCATTCTGGATGAGCCCACTTCTCACCTGGACTTAAAAAACAAAATTGAAGTATTGGACCTTCTGAGGAAGATTGCCACCAGGGGCAAGGGAGTCTTAATTTCCACACATGAAATCCAGCTGTCCTCCAAAGCCTGTGATTTATTTTGGTGCATGGACTTTGGAAAAGAAATGCTTATTGGACATCCTAAGACTCTGATTGATGAAGGAGCTCTACAGCACTACCTTCATATCCCAAAAGGGATTCTTAAGTAAAAAAAGAAGGGACCCGTGGAGGGTCCCTCTAGTATGAGTGGGATAATCGTAACCTAACCTAACCGAATAGAAACGTGCCTTTGCACGCTAACCCACCCATTTCACCTAATCACCAATATGTGGTACGTAAATAACCGAAATAAGATCAGGAAGGTTTAAAGATTTTTTTGTCAACTAAATGACAAACATCATTTAATCTAAAAAAGCCCTGCTGTATCCGGCAGGGCCATTAATAGAGGATGTGTCAACTATCGCTCTATAGCTATTCTCGTAAAGAGTTGTGTTCTTAGATGCTGCGAAAGAGCTATTACTTGTGGTTGAAAAAGTATAAATACTATTTCTTCAAAGTATGTCAATGACTTGACAATCGAGGTTGGTTCTTAGTAACTTCAAAGCTACCATTCGTACATCAACGTATTATTGACTTTCAATCTATCAAATGCAAAAAATTGTCATAATAGGAAATGGCGTTGCGGGTATTACGGCAGCACGTCATATTCGAAAGCTTTCTGATGATGAGATCACAGTCATCTCAGCTGAAACGGATCATTTCTTCTCGCGAACCGCGCTCATGTATATCTACATGGGTCATATGAAGTACGAAAACACAAAGCCTTATGAAGATTGGTTTTGGGATAAAAACAGAATAGATCTTAAGAGGGCATGGGTTAAGTCGATTGATTTTGATAAAAAAGAAATTCAGTTTGAAGAATCCGAATCTATGGCCTATGACAAGCTTATTCTGGCTACTGGAAGCCAATCTAATTTTTTTGGATGGCCTGGTCAGGATTTGAAAGGAGTACAAGGGCTTTACTCTTACCAAGACCTGGAACTCATGGAGCAGAATACAAAAGATGTGAAACATGCATTAATTCTAGGAGGAGGTCTCATTGGTGTGGAAATGGCTGAAATGCTTCATTCACGACATATCCCGGTTACCTATCTCATCAGAGAAGAACACTTCTGGGGAAACATGCTCCCAGAGGAAGAATCCACTCTCATAGATAATCATCTGACCAAACAAGGAATTGACTTGAGGCAGGAAACTGAACTTGACGAAATTCTTGATGATGGAAATGGACGAGTGAGCGGCGTGAAAACTAAATCTGGAGAGATAATAGACTGTCAATTTGTTGGACTTACTGTCGGTGTGCATCCCAATATTGACTTAGTAAAAGATTCAAAAGTGGCTACTGACAGAGGAATATTGGTTGATGAAAATCTTCAAACTAACATAACTAACGTGTATGCTATTGGCGATTGTGCTCAGCTCAAAAATCCACCATCCCATAGAAGACCCATAGAAGCAGTATGGTATGTAGGCAGAATGATGGGCGAAACAGTGGCTAGGACCATTACTGGAAAAGAAACCCAGTATCGACCTGGCGTTTGGTTCAACTCAGCTAAATTCTTTGATATCGAATATCAAAATTATGGCATTGTTCTGCCTGAATGTCCAAAAGACTCAGGCTCATTTTATTGGGAATGTGATGATAAGGAAAAATGCATCAAAATTATTTATAAGAAAGATACGCTAGAAGTTCAGGGTGTCAATCTTTTTGGTATTCGTAACAGACATGAAGTTTGGAATAAGTGGCTTTCAGAAAAAAGAACATTGGATTTTATCATTTCTAACCTACCTGAAGCCAATTTCGATCCAGAGTTTTACACCCATTGGGAAGGAGAAATTCAGAAAAAATTCAATGGTGAATTTCCAGAGCTGCAAGTCCATGTTAGAAAAAAAGGATTCATAGAAAAACTATTCGCATAAAATGAAAGCAATTAGATATACGGGGCTTATACTGTTCTTATTCTCTCTTGGACTTTTCCTGGGTAGTTTTTTTATGTCCAGTTTCACTCTCAAAGAAGACACATTTAGTTCGATTGTGAAAACAGAACATCAGGAAAGTTTAAAACCAGCATTTCAAGAAGTTTTTGGCATAGAATACGCATCAAGCGTTCCCTTTGTAAATACAATAAACGGCATTGTAGAAGATGCTAACGTGCGGGCACGGATCGAGCAAAAGTGGGATCAGGTGATTTATGACGATTATGCTGGATCGTTGGCTCGTGCATCAGCCACCGGATTTGTTCCAGATAATAAACTTTTAGTATTCATATTAATCTATGTGGTTGGAGCGATTGGTGCTTTAATGTTCCTGCTACCGCAAATAAAACTACATGGTCCTCCTGGCATAAAAAACAATCACATATTCCATAATGCTCTCAATAATCGTGGGTGGATGGGTATACTCACTGGTGTGCTGCTCATCGGGTTTTATATATTGCTCTATTTCTATCCTGCCTATATCACGAACTGGATCATTATTGTAGATCCTCTTCAAAAACTCATCAATCCATCAGCTTCTTCCAGCCAGTGGTTTTTATATGGATTCCTTTACACATTCGCTGTTTTGGTAATGGGTGTGCGCATGATTTTAAAATACCGTCACAGCAGATACCAGATCTTTAGAACCTGTTCAGTTATGTTCTTTCAGTTGGCATTCGCCTTCCTTATCCCGGAAATCCTGGTGCGATTGAATCAACCCTATTTTGATTTCAAAAACATGTGGCCGTTGGATTACGACTTCTTTGATGCCTGGCATATAAATACATTGACCCAGTCGGGCGGTTTAGGCATATTTATGTTTGTTTGGGGGGTCACACTTTTTGCAATAGGTGTGCCTTTATTCGTTTACATCTTTGGAAAACGCTGGTATTGCTCTTGGGTTTGTGGATGCGGTGGCTTAGCTGAAACTGCTGGAGATCCATTCAGACAATTATCTGATAAATCAACTGAGGCATGGCAAATCGAACGCCTGATTATTCATGGCGTTTTAATCTTTGCGCTCATCATGACAGGGCTGGTTCTCTACAATTTCTTTGGCGGAGACTTTTACATCTCATTTAGCAAATGGATTGTAATGAGTGTAGTTGCTCTATTAGGTGCAGGTCTCTATTTTTATCATAGAAAAAAATATCCTTCCATGTCTGGAAAGAAGGTACGAAACACAGTTATCGCCATTTCTGGATTCTTTGCATTGGGCATTATATTCAGTGAGATTTCAGTTTTTGCAAAGTATATGCCAGTGGATGGAAATAATTTCAGCTTTTCCAGCGTAAACATCCGAACAGTATATGGTTTTATGATTGGCTCCATCTTCTCAGGTGTTGTGGGTACAGGATTTTATCCGCTCATGGGCAATAGAGTATGGTGCCGATTTGGTTGTCCGCTTGCTGCCTATCTTGGCTTAGTACAGCGATTCAAATCCAGGTTTAGAATTACAACAAATGGCGGTCAATGCATTTCATGCGGAAACTGTTCTACCTATTGTGAAATGGGCATTGATGTAAGAGCCTATGCACAAAAAGGTCAAAATATTGTCCGATCTTCGTGTGTGGGTTGTGGAGTTTGCTCCGCAGTTTGCCCAAGAGGCGTTCTAAATCTGGAAAACCGAGATGAAGACGGCCGATTCAACCAGCCGATATTAATTGGAAACGATAGCATCTAAATATAAACTATGAAACGATTTTATCTATTACTTGCAATCTTTGCTTTTGCTTCGACATATGCCCTAGCCGGTGGTGGCTGGACAAAACAGAAAGGAACTGGCTACTATAAAGTTTCTCACTGGTGGGTAAGTGCTGCCAAGTATTACACCTTCGATGGCAATACAGCAGCATCAGTAAAAGAAGGAATTTTTAATACGTCAATTTTTGCAGAATATGGTGTCACAGATCGCTTCACTGCTATCGTAAATCTTCCATATAGTAAGTCTGCCAATGCGAATGAATCAGTTACAGGAATTGGTGATACTGATGTTGCTTTTAAATATCGCCTCACCAAGCCAAGTAGCAAATTCGTTCTTGCAGGAACACTACTATTGGGACTCCCTCTAGGTGAAGAAGCTGGCGGAAGTGATGGAAGTCTTCAAACAGGAGATGGTGAGTTTAACCAAATGATGCGGTTGGACTTGAGTAGATCTTTCCAAATAGGATCGGTCAACGCATATGCTAATGTTTATACAGCATACAATAACAGAACTGAAAACTTCTCCGATGAAATGAGAATTGGGGCTGAAGTGGGAGGTGGATTCCTGAATAACAAAATATGGGCAATACTGCGGCTTGACGTGGTGGAATCATTTGGAAATGGAACAGAATCAACTGCACTTAGTGATGGTGCTACCATTTTCGCAAACAACACCGAATACGCTGCATACACGACTGAAATCGCCGGTTACATCACCGAAAAGATAGGTGTATCTGCATCTACAGCAAGTGTATTTAGTGCTTCAAATATTTTTGCGGCTCCATCCTATTCACTGGGAGTTTTTGTTGACTTGAAGTAGTCCATTTCTATTTACCTTGATCGTCAAATTGAAAACACTATGGGACAGAAAGGTGATAAACATTCCAATGAAGCTCAACTTACCGCTGAGCTATTTCTTGAAAAACTAAGTTTAATTCAGGGCGTTACTTCCAAAAAGATGTTTGGAGGTCATGGTTTTTTCCATGAAGGTCAAATGTTTGGCATGGTCGATTCAAAGGGAAAAATTGCGCTTAAGGCAACTGGCGATCTTGAACAGGAGTATTTGAAAATAGGTAGCTCCAAACATGGTAAAATGCCCTATTATTCTGTACCAGAAAACATTTTTCAATCTGACGAATTGATAGACTGGGTGAAAAAATCGATTGCTCTAAATAGCTAAAGTATAATCCGTCGAAGTATTCTCTTTCTCGAATGATGGTCAAAATCGTCTGATAGACTATAGGCAAGCCAAACATTGATGGTGTTCCCCTCGGCAAGGTCGCAATGGAGGTTGTCCACTTTGGTTTTGTAGATGCTGAATTTCAAAGTGGTTGTTCCATTTCTCTCCTCCCCACACAAGTCAAAAATGCGAGCTGCTACTGCCAACGCTTCTACTGGTGGATGCTCTCCCAAGTCGGTAACAAATTGATCTTGAATGAAAACTTCTCCATCTGAAACATGCCCCTGAATGAGGTTCGTATTAACAATGCTCGACCCAGTGGTAAAGCCCACGGCAACCCATCCAGTAGATGGGGCCGAGATACTTATTTGAATATGCTCAGTAGCGTGAGTCCATTCCAACACAAAACCTTCAGTCTCCAATTTTTTTGTTGAAGGAACCATAAACATTAATGAAAATAGAATTAAATATTTCATATCAATTATTGATATATCATTTACTGGGTAAAAAATTATGAACTGAAATTGTCCCTTATTTTATCCAATACGTTGCGAAAAATTTTCAACTCATCCGCTGATACTCCTTCAGTTCCTTTTTCACGGTATTTAACTGCTTCTGGCAGTACCTTTTTCACCAGGTCTTCTCCAGCTGTGGTTAAATTGATTGTGAATGATCGTCTATCGGCTTTTACTCGCTCTATAAGCTTTTCTTTCTCCAGAAGATCAAGAATTCTTGTAACTGATGCCGGATCTTTGGATATAGATTTTGCAAGTTCGCGCTGAGTCAATCCTGAGTCTTCGCTGAGTCTTTTCAATATGATCCATTGATCGGATGTGATATTGATACCAAGATCTCTGAACAACTTATTGGAGGCTTTTTTCCATGCTTTCATGGTTCGATCCATCCAAAAGAAATAGACTTCATTTATCGGCTTATCAATTTCACTCATTGCCATTAATTTTTTACAAGTTAGGCATCAACCTTTAAACGTTGCATTCACAAGTTCTTCTATTATTTTCCATTCTCCTTCTACTTTGATTAATGAAAAAATGGATCTCATCTGAGATTTCTTGCCATCAAACACCACCTTTACTGTCGCGTTGACACCATCAAAATTTTCGACTGCTTCAATCGTAATTTTCCGTTCATCCCCACCCCACTCTTTCGTTTCTATTTTTGAGATATAGGCTGTTTTATCCAAAATAAATGGTGCTTTTGTCCCATCATGCCACACCAATCTATGCTGATCATGAAGCAAAGATTTCAAAACAGCCACATCTTGCTTATCTCCGGCTCTTGCATAGCTAGATACGACTTTCTTAAGTTCATTTTCTGTCTGTGCTGCAGCTACTGCAAACAGACTCATTCCTAAAAAGAAAAAGATAGATTTAATCATTTGAATTGATTTATTAATTATTGATATATCAACATTACGTATAAACACAATGAAATGTTTACTTCTGTCAAGGATTTTTAATTGATCTATCACCTACACACCACAAAAATTCCTAGTTTACAGCATGCATTATGAAAGTTTTGCGCCAACTGATTCGCTCAAAAAACTGGTAAAAGAGTATTGGATATTCGAAAATGAAGATCCTACTATTCAGGCTCAGAAAATCATTCCTGATGGTTTCAGCGAGATCATAATACACTACGGTGAATCTTACCGCATTAACCTTTCAGGCCGGTGGGAGCCACAAGCTTCTATGCTCTTTTCAAGTCAGATCAGCAAGTTCTTCTTTTTGGAGAATACCGGACGGTCTGGAATAATTGGCATTAAACTCCATCCAACCGCATTTTATGAATTATTTCAAAAGGATGTAGCGGATTATACAGATCGGGTAGTAGCGCTGGATGAAACCCTGCATGGTAAGGTTTATGATCTTCGTACACTTAAACAGCATGATATTTCAATCAATCAGCGAGTTCAACTAGCGGAAAATTGGCTTGAGGGTCAATTGCAAAACTTACAACCACAATCAAAAGTTAAACATTGCGTAGAAAGCATTTTTGCATCGCATGGCATGATTGATATCGATCAAATGGCAGAAGACGTGCAATTAAGCACACGTCAACTGGAGCGCCTCTTCAAAAAAGTGATTGGACTCTCACCTAAGTTTTACTGCCGCATCATCAGATTCAATTACATCTTCGAGGTAATGAAAGAGCAAAAGGATTCATGGATTAGAACAGCTTTGCAATCTGGCTTCTTTGACCAATCGCATTTCATCAAAAATTTTAAAGAATTTACCGGAGAAGAGCCATCCAATTACGGTTTTGACGATGTGAACCTGGCCAATTTTTTCTTAAAAAAGTAGGTGTCGGATTTTTACAATACCGACAGGATTCTGCTTCCTATCATTGTCATTAAAAACATGAAAAAGCCAATACTTATATTCGTTAGTCTGTTTGCATTTCAGTTGGCTATTGGCCAATCTATGAAAGATTTTAAGTGGTTAGAAGTTACTTGGGAGCGACAGAATGTAAATCCAGGCACTACTGCTTATGAAGTTTGGAAAAAGATAGATCAAGGGTTTGAAGGCTTGGGAGTATCGCTGAAAGGGAATGATACCACCTTTGTAGAGAAGCTTTGGATAGTTGAGAAAGATTCTGATTTTTACTATGTGGCTGATGTAAAAAGTAATCCTGAGCCCACTTATTTTAAAATCACTTCAATTTCTAAAAATGGCTTTGTCAGTGAAAATCCTCAGCATGATTTTCCGAAGAAAATTGAATATTCACTTGAAGGAAATAAGATGACTGTTGTGATCTCAGCAGGTGAGAAAGCCATGGGTTTTGTTTTTGTGAGAATGGAATAGCAGTATTTAGATTGAAGCCAGCATGAGAACAATGTAGAGGAAACACATTGAAGATAGTAGCCCACAACTCAGACGAAAGTCCGTGTATCGCTTATTTCCAATCACCACCAATGAAAAAATAAAAATGATGATAGAAAATGCATTTCTGAATGAATAGATGGTGCCATGAATAAAATATTCTGTTTCATCATTAATCGCTCTAACTTTTTGGGGAAGTTCTAAAATCGAGGTATACCTGATAACTACATTCGGAGCAGAGCTAGACATATAGTCTCTATAAAAAGATCGGTCGGTCGAAATTTTTGTTCCATTCTTGCCAAGAATATATGTCTCATACCTTCCGAGTATCACCTGATCTGTTGAGTATGTGTGCTCATTAAATGAATAATAGTAGTCAAATGTGAGCACCAGTGCCAAGCCAAAGAAAAACATGTTTGCAAACCTTAAATAGCGGTAAAATCGCTGCTTATAACGAAACTGCTGTTCCATTTTGGTCCGCTGCTTTCGTATCCTGTTCCTGATGTACTCGGCACGATATCTTTGCTCAGGTGTCGTTTCCTTTAGTACGGTCTTTACCGGAACTCCAGAAAGGAATAGATTATAAAGATTTCTTGTTGTAGAATCCGACAATACTTCATAAGCCTCATTAATTAATATCATCCTGGATGCAGCAGCGGGATCAGGATTGATATCTG
This sequence comes from Ekhidna sp., assembly GCF_039960695.1. Taxonomy (GTDB): domain Bacteria; phylum Bacteroidota; class Bacteroidia; order Cytophagales; family Cyclobacteriaceae; genus Ekhidna. Next base: position 113,412 of record NZ_JBDVKP010000020.1, read on the forward strand.
GATGAAATCGCTTGACCTGCTTGCGATAGGCTGCTTTTATTTGACCCTGCGGAGCAGATGATTGAATTTCAAGAGCTACATAGTGATTCATTGCCCTAAAACTATACACAGAAGCAGTGGCTTGTGTCACAGCAAAGTCATTTTTAATGGCTGGATAAACCTACCTTTGCGCCTCATTAAAGAAGCGCCCTTTGAGCAAGCCCGATATTCGTGTCATTATTCCTGCGTTCAATGAGCAAAACGCAGTTGGTCTTGTCATCGATGAAATTCCCAAAGAGTGGGTATCTGAAGTCATTGTAGTAGATAATGGCTCAACAGATGACACATTTGCTCAAGCACAATCAAGAGGAGCCACCACTCTCAAAGAACCTACACGTGGCTATGGAAATGCTTGCCTCAAAGGCATGGAGCACATCGCTCAATCTAACTCTCTCCCAGATATCGTTGTTTTTCTAGATGGAGATCACTCTGATTATCCGGAACAATTAATTGATCTGGTAAAACCAATTATCGATAATGAAGTTGATTTAGTTATAGGCTCCCGGTCGCTGGGAAAGACTGAAAAAGGAAGTATGACACCCCAACAGATCTTTGGTAACTGGCTGGCGACAACCCTTATTAGGTTGTTTTATAGGAAGAAATACACCGACTTGGGTCCATTTAGAGCTGTCCGGTATGGAAGCCTCATGACAATTGGCATGAAAGATCGCACGTATGGATGGACTGTAGAGATGCAATTAAAGGCAGCTAAGCTAAATTTGCGTACAAGAGATATTCCGGTGAATTACAGACAAAGAATTGGTGTTTCAAAAGTGAGTGGCACAATTAAAGGAACACTGGGAGCGGGTTATAAAATCTTATACACAATCTTTAAATATCTATAAAGGTGGAATGGTTAGTCATCGTACTATATGGGGTCACATTGTTGATCATTTGCCTTTTTAGCTTAGGTCAGTTCAATCTTACCTGGCATTACCTGAAAGCCAAAAAACAGATAGAGGAAACTTCAGAAGAGCTTTTTGAATATCCGCTCGTTACGATTCAGCTTCCTGTTTACAACGAGCGATATGTGGTAGAGCGACTCATTGATGCCGTTATAAAAATTCAATACCCCAAGGATAAGTTGGAAATACAAATTCTCGACGATTCCAACGATGAAACAGTTCAGATCATTGAGAAGAAAGTAAATGAATATGCCGCCAATAGGTGGAATATTCAGCAGATGCGCAGACCGGATCGGGTAGGTTACAAAGCCGGAGCTCTTGCGTATGGAATGGAGCGAGCAAAAGGAGAGTTTATTGCCATTTTTGATGCCGATTTTGTTCCTAATCCAGAGTTTTTAATTCGTACGCTTCCAAAGTTCAGAAATGAAAAGGTAGGGATGGTACAAACCAAATGGAGCCATCTGAACACAGATTATGGTTCTCTTACCAAAATTCAGGCATTTTGGCTTGATGCACACTTCACCGTAGAGCAAAAAGGAAGAGAGCATGCAGGCAGTTTCATCAACTTTAATGGTACCGCTGGTGTATGGCGTAAAGTATGTATCAAAGATGCCGGAGGTTGGCAATACGATACGATCACCGAAGATCTAGATCTGAGCTATCGAGCACAGCTCAAAGGCTGGAAATTTGTCTACCGCGAAGAAATAGAATCACCTGCTGAGCTTCCCGTCTTGATTCCTGCAGTAAAATCACAGCAATATCGTTGGAATAAGGGTGCGGCTGAAACCGCAAGAAAAACTTTGGGGAAAGTGCTGACTTCCAATATCGGATGGAACCATAAAATCAGAGCCATTTTTCACTTGTTAAATAGCTCTGTCTTTCTACTACTATTGATCGCTGCAGTTCTAAGCATTCCAATGCTTTATATCAAGGAATATAATCCTGATTTGGCGCTTGTTTTCGACTTAGGTAGCATTTTCATTATAGGCTTTCTGGCAATGGGCTTTTTCTATTGGGTGGCCGCTAAAGCCACGCATCCTGAGTATACTTTTAGATATTTTATTAAAAACTTTCCAATATTTCTAGCCTTTTCTATGGGTATGGCGTTGCACAATTCCATTGCAGTAGTGGAAGGATATTTAGGCATAAAAACCCCTTTTGTTCGAACACCTAAGTTCAATGTGCAATCAAAAGGAGATTCCTGGAAAGGCAATCAGTACCTGAGCCAAGTCCTAACTCCAGTCACATTCATGGAAGGTTTGTTGTCCATCTATTTCATTTATGGAATTTTTTCTGGCTTTAAGCTGGAAGATTATGGATTAATGCTTTTCCACGGAATGTTGGCCATAGGTTTTGCATACGTTTTTATCTTGTCAGTGAAACCAATGAAATATCCAAGCTAAAGCAGCTTATAAATAGAACCACTAAAAATGCCTAATCAGCACAAAACAGGTTACTACACCTTTCTGGCTGTATATATACTTGCCATTTTCTCTATAGGTAATTGGATTGAACGACACGAAACTCTTGCACTATTACTGGCATATTGCAGTGCATTTTTAGGCTACCTATTTCTTCTCCAAAAACAAGAAAACTTACGGCTACTTTTCAATACTGGTTTAATAATAAGAATACTACTTTTTCTAAGCTTACCACTCTTATCTGATGATCTGTATCGTTTTATCTGGGACGGGACCTTGCTCAAAAACGGCATCCATCCATTCGAAGAATTACCTGGAACATATTTAAATCAGCACATTGAAGGCATTAATCATGAGCTTTACGAGCGCCTCAATTCACGGAATTATTTTACCATTTATCCACCGCTTAACCAGTTCATTTTTTGGGTAAGCGTCACTGTAGGTCAAGGCGATTGGTTGGTTTCTGCAAACACTATTCGTCTAATCCTGTATGGTGCTGATGTAGGATCGTTTTTCTTTCTCAGACGATTACTTATCCATTATGACAAATCGCCAAACCTGGCCTATTGGTATTGGTTAAACCCACTCGTTATCCTAGAATTCACAGGCAATCTTCATTTCGAAGGTCTTGTGATCTTCTTTGTGTTGGCTGGTATTTACTATTATGAGAAAAATAAAAAATGGTTTTCCGCGGCTGGGTTTGGGCTCGCTATAGGAACTAAATTATTACCTCTGATTTACCTGCCATTCCTTTTCTTAAAAGGATTAAAAGAAAGGAAGTGGGTCATCTCTATCCTAGCTGGGATCATTGGTCTCATCACGCTACTTCCATTACTCAATGAGACATTCATCAGTGCCATGAGTGAAAGTCTCGATCTTTACTTCAGATCTTTTGAGTTCAACGCCAGCACTTATTTTATAGCCCGCGCTATCGGCTACTGGATTTACGGTTATAATAACATTGCTTTGATAGGTCCCCTTCTATCTGTTTTCTCAATCGTTTCAATCCTTGTCGTTTCGGCCGTTGGGGTTCGAAAAAATTGGTCCATTTCTAAGACATTATTATTCATCCTAACTATTTATCTCGTATTCGCTACTACTGTACACCCATGGTACATTATTCCGCTGATAGCACTTGGCTTATTATCAGGTTATTGGTATCCACTGATCTGGTCATTTTTAATCTTCCTGACTTACCTAGGATACATGCGCAGCGGATTTGAACTTCCGGTGTTCATTATTGTTATCGAATATGTCTTTACTGGCTTAGTTTTGCTGGTAGAAATGAGATCGAAGAAAAAATGAAAAAACTCATACCGCCGGTCATCTTGCTTTTGGTATCTACGCTCACATCGTGTGGGCAAAAATCATTCGATGAAAAGCTTGAAAGTCTGTATCGAAAAACAGTCCCTCTTATTAAAGCGGATTCTTTGAAACCTCGGATGTCTGAGGTGGTTATTTTAGATACACGTGCAAGGGAAGAATTTGACGTAAGTCACATCCGTGGCGCACGGTTTATAAATTATGATGAATTTGAAATTTTTCAAGTTAAGGACATTCCTAAGGATAAGGAAGTGATCGTTTACTGCTCTGTAGGATACCGTAGCGAGCGGGTTGGAGAGAAACTAAAGAAGGCTGGATACACCAACGTGAAGAATCTTTATGGAGGAATTTTCAGCTGGAAGAATGAAGGCTACGATGTAGTAAGCCATAAAAATATCCCAACTGACAGTGTGCATACGTACAATAAGTCGTGGGGTAAATGGCTGGTAAAAGGAATAAAAGTTTATTAAAAAAGTATAGAATAGAATGAGTGACAGTTTATTAATGATCTTTGTGAAAAACCTGATTCCAGGTATGGTCAAGACCCGTTTGGCTGCTGATATCGGAATAGATAAGGCTTTGGATGTGTATCAGGAATTGGTGCATCATACACACAAAATCACCAAAAAAATTGAAGTAGATAAAGCAGTCTACTATTCAGAATATGTAGAAATCGAAGACATCTGGGACAATGGTGATTACAAGCTCACCTCCCAAAAAGGATTTTCACTTGGGGAGAAAATGTCCAACGCCTTTGATGAAGCTTTTGACTCATACAATAAGGTAGTAATCATCGGAAGCGACTGCTATGATTTGAATTCCAAGATTATCCTATCCGCTTTTGAAATGCTTGAGGAGAATGATGTTGTGGTAGGGCCAGCTAAAGACGGTGGATATTACTTGCTCGGCATGAAAGAATACCTTCCTCAACTTTTTCAAGACAAAGTTTACAGTACTGATTCTGTTTTGAAAGAGCTCCTTGCCGAAGCTGAGGAGCTTGAACTATCTGTACATCAATTGCCTACTCTCAATGATATCGATACCGTTGATGATTTGAAAGAAACAGATATGGACTGGGAAAATCTAGGAGCGGATGCAGCAGAAGATGATGAGGGAGAAGTGTAATAAATCCTCTCCCTCATCATTCATTCATATCTCAAAGACTCAATCGGATTGGCACCCGAAGCTTTCCACACTTTGGCTCCAATAGAAGCAAGTGCTATGATAACTGATACACATCCTCCCAGGGCGTATATCCACCATGAAATATTGGTTTGATAGGCAAAGTCCTCCATCCATTTACTAATGATGTAATAAGAGATCGGTGTTGAAACCAGGAACGCTATCACTATCAATAAGATGAACTCTTTGCTTAGGATAGTTCCTATTTGGAGAATGGATGCTCCCAGCACTTTTCTTATCCCCAGTTCTTTGGACTTTTGAACGATAGTAAATGAAATCAGGCCAAATAGTCCAAGACATGAAATCAGAATTGCTATGCCTGTCGCAGTTGAGGCCAGCTTTGAGGCTTGACGTTCTGTTTTATAAAATTGCTCAATCGTTTCATCCATGAAGTATACCGTCAATGGATAGTCTGGATAGATTTCCGTCCACTTGTCTGTCAGCTTATCAATGGTTTGCTCTAGGTGTCCGCCTTCTACTTTCAGCGCAAAACATCTTGAATTTTCCTGATACCGATAAAGCATCGGTTCGATCGGATGATGCAAAGATCTAAAGTGAAAGTCCTTAATGACCCCAACAACTGTATGATCATCCGAATTGAAATCGAAGGAGGCTCCTAAAGCTTCTCTAGGGTCATCAAAACCAAGATCTTTCATGAATGTTTCATTAATCAAAAGCTCAGTGAGTGTATCATTTGGGAGTAGATTTCGCCCTGCCAGGAGCTTAATATCATAAAATCGCAAGTAAGTCGTATCCCCAGATTTATTGTGTGCGCTGGTTACTACCTCACCCTTTTCTGATTGATACTTTACCGTTGATGTGGAGTAACCTCTTTGTGCCGGAGGTGTATTTTGAAGTGCATACTCCATTACTTCAGGCATTTCATTCAAATAATTTTTGATCAATTCAGACTTACTGTATTGCTCATAATATGGGGTATAGAAGTAGATAATACCATCTTCTTTGAATCCCAGATCTTTATCCAGCATAAAGGAAATCTGCCATGCAATCGCAATTGTTCCCACAATAAGCAGTTGAGAGAACAAAAATTGAAAAAGAATGAGTGTTTTTCTAATAAATGAACCTCCCGGATTGTTTGAACTTGCTCCTGGACTTAAGGCTTTAATGGGTCGAAATGAAGATATAACCCAAGAAGGATAGATACCTGCAATCACTCCAACGATCAAGGTAAGGCCTATAATAACCATCCAAAATATTGGACTATCATATTCCAGAGCGACACCCGCTGGGATAAATTCTTCAAAGAAGACAAATCCATAATGAGCGATAGGAATCGCCAACAAAACTGCAAAAAAAGAAATGAGAACACTCTCAGTCAAGAATCTACCAACCAGATGTCTTTTAGGACTTCCCAGTACTTTCCGTACACCAACTTCTTTAGATTTTGTAGTGGATTGTGCTGTTTCCAGATTTACGAAGTTAAAAATGGCGATTAATAAAATAGCCAGGGCGACAATACCCAAAATGGTTAGAGTAGGTGCGTGAGCAGGATTCCTGCCATTGTCAAATATTCCGATATCCGGGCTGAAATGAACAGCTGATAACGGTTGCAGTTGATAACTTTGAATCCAATCAGCATCCTCAGTTTGCTCAGCTACATGCTCATCCAGTGCTTCCAACTGAAGCAAAATATCTGCCCTATTTACCTTGTCAGAAGTTTTAATCCACAGCTGCGAAGAGCTGTTGGTACTGCCCCAATCATCACTAAATCGATCCTTTAGCCATGAATTTTCAATGGTAGCGTAAGAAATGAAATCAGTGAAATCAAAATCTGTATTATAATCCGGCTGTCTGACAATCCCAGAAACTGAAACTTTAAGTGAGTCTTGATAAACAATCGTTCGATTGATCATGTCCAGCCAATCTTCGTTCCCGAAATATTTTAACGCCTGATCACTGGTCAAGACCACTTTGTTTGGCTCAGTCAATGCATTTTCAGCATTGCCCGCCAGCCACTTATATTGACCCACCAATTGGAAATAGGTGTTACCTGCCAATAATAAATTACTCTGTCGCTCAAAATCCTTCTTTCCTTCATCACCTTCTACTTCCACAGCAGCAGAATATGTATAAAAATAGGCAACAGCATCTACGCCTGAAAAATTCTCCTTTACATAGGGTCCAATTGGAGTTGCTACTCCCTTGTTGGTCTGTGTAAAAGAGCCCGTAAATGATGTAAAGATTCGATGGATATTTTCTTTCTCGGGAATCTCGGTGTTGAAGCTGAGTTCAAACCTTACAATGCTAAGAATAGCAAGAAAAGCGCCTACACCAATGGCTAAACCAAGTATATTAATTGCAGCCGTAGTTTTGTTTTTAAGCAGGTTCCGCCAGGCGATAACCAGATTGTGTCTTAAAAAAGTAAGTGACGTGTTAACCCTGTTGTTTTTCATTTTAGTCCTTTTAAGTGCATATGATCTAAAGCTTCTGATAACCAGCCACCAATAGAAGAGATTAGCAAATCTTACGCCTCGATCCTGTACAAACTCGGCATAAACTTCATGGAGATCGCCCTCCAGCTCTTCCAATCGCTCATCTGAGCAATAAAATTGAAAGATTCTCAAAGGAAGTTTCGGTGGTTGTTTTGGACTCATCCCAGATTCTCAAACGCGATTTTTGGTATTTGATTTCTCATTCTATTTCGGAGCTCATTTGCCGTTTCTAGCGCAACCTTTCCTGCATGGGAAATGCTAAACAGGCGTTTTCGTTTACCTCCTCGTTCACTCGACATTTCACCCATTCTGGATTTCAATAGTCCCTTTTCCTCCAGACGATAGACCGCAGCATGAACCGAACTTATGCTAACCTTACGATCAGTTTGCTTATTTAATTCACGCTGAATAGCAACACTGTAGGCATTGTCATACAAGATGCCAACTGTCAACAATACCAGCTCTTCAAACTCTCCAAGATTGGTTCCCTTCATTTTTTGAAATATTAATTTCGTAAATGTAAGTATTATACCCGAAAAGTAAATTTTGGTTACAAAATCTTTACTTTTTTTTAGAAATACTGGCCTATACCAAGCACAAATCCACTAATTGATGGCTCTTGTAGATTAACTCCATAATCTATTCTTAGAATGGCATTATAGATTCTTTTGTGAATGAATCTCAATCCTCCGCCGGCAAAAATTACGGCGTTACTCTTTTCAGCAAAATCAGAAAAATCTCCTCCAGGATTTCTCCAAGATCCGGAATCAGAGAACAAAACACCTTGTACAGCTACTTTTTCTAAGTGGATAAAAGAATGACGATATTCTGCATTAAAAATGATAGCCCCTGTGCCACGATCCACTCTATTTCCTACGCCACGAATGTTGAGGTAGCTGTCTAGCACGAATGGTGCAAATGGGCTTACCTCATTGGAACTTAGGCCCAAACGCAATCGGGTAGCGAAGTTTCCCTTGTCGCCACTTCTCCAAAATTTTTTTAGATCATTGAAGACAATGTAAAATGCCGGATCATCATTCAGAGATTGCACAGTTTGAATGTTTAGCTGATTGTGCAATCCCTCTTGATAAAAGAAAAAATAGTTGACTCTATTCCAGACAAATGTTGCCTTGCCTAGAAGTTTCTTCTTGCTGACTTTTTCAGGAGCTCCTTCAAAACTTCCGTTGGTGAATTTTCGATAATCTTCGGTGAAAAATGCACCGCCAATTTCCACCCGATCTTTAAAATTAAAATGCCGTATCACGTCGGCGCCAAACGTGTAATTATCATACTCGTACTCTACAGTTTGTCCACCAAAGAAAAGTGGCTCTAGGGTAGACCATTTGATCAGGTTTACATTGACTCCCCAATTGGATTGCTTGATGCGATCAAAAGTTAGATGCGCGGCAAAAGAGCTACGATCATAGTATTGATAGTAAGAAGTAAGCTTATTTCCCTTCCCTGCAAGATTTGCTTCTGATGCTCCTATCTGAATCCAAAAATTTTCCTCTATTCCTCCAAAACTAAAGATCGGCAAGAGCGTGAATAGCTCTTGAAATACAAAAGTCACTTCAACACCGCTTCCAACATTACTGATACTAAATTGTACATCTGAAAACATTTCCAGATTTACCAGTTGCTGACGGGTAGCTTCGAGTTTTACGGAATCTAGTCTATCACCAATCCTGAAAGAGAGAAATTGATCGACAAATACTGTCTTTGTTTTATTTAATCCTTCATAGTTTATTGCAACAATTTCCTGTGAAAAACACTGGACGGCTAGGCATAAGGTGCATATGATCAATAGATTTTTTTTCACTTCTGGCGAATCACTCGGATACCCAAATTTATGGTTTCTCCTGCTCCTGCTCCTTCACTACCTAACCAAAAGTTGGTATAGAGAAACTCGAGTTCGATGAAGTTGGGTATCAGCTGATATTTAGTTCCAATACCAGATTGCACGAAGTAAGAGAAAAATGCTTCTCCTGTTTGACGCTGATCATTGTAATGAGTTGGGAAATATTCCGACATCCCATATATGGTCCATCTTGTATTCGGAAAGTAGCTAAAGAATATACTGGTTTGCGTTTGGAGGTAATTGTTTTCGCGAAAGGAATCGCGTGTCAGATTATACCAAAATGCTTGCTGGAAGAATAGTTGCGTTTTTTCAGATAATGGAAGGTCATAAAAGATTTGATTCAGCCACAGGCTGCCATCCGGATGCAGAAAGGCGTCTGACGATGTTTGATTTTCTAAATCTTCTGCAAGTGGAAAAAGAAATGTAGACTGAATAGAAAGCTTTTTCAAATCATTGAAGGGGGCAATCTTTATTTTCGGTCCAAATCCAACTACAGCTGTCCGTGATCCTTGATCATCACTCGTGTTTACATTTTTTATCCATACATCTGCCCCAACATTGATCTTATCGTTTAGTCCAAAGAGGAATTGATTAATGGAAGTGAAATAGTTTTCCCTCCTTCCATTGTCTACTTTTCCTCCACTCCCATCAAACGATTTTGTTTGGGTATATAAATTTTGAAAACTTTTAATCTCCCAGTCACCTTTTCCAAAGAGAATAGATGGTGTGTAGTTCTGGAGATTGTTTTGTGCTGAGCTTAAGAAAAAAGCTGAAACAAATATGGTAAATACTACGATCCTCATGTTTTTCATTTTCATCAAAGAACGCAGATCAATCATCAAATGACGGTCAATCAAGAGACAATTTAGATTTTGTGATAAATTGATTAACTCCTCGTGATAAATCAGGCCAGTTTATCCAAATCTCGAATCAAAATTCTCCGTCTGTCAAAATTGATTAGGTTCTTTTCTCTCAGTTCATTCATTACAGTAGTCACTGTCTGTCTGGATGTGCCAGTCAGCGAGGCGATATCCTTGTGAGTGAGGTGATTTTTTATCATCATTTCAAATCCTACTTTCTGTCCTTTCTCTTCTGCCATCTCTCTCAGAAAGTCTACGATGCGCGTACGAGCATCTTTAAAAACCAGTGATTCAATCTTTCGCTCAGTTTTTCTCAAACGAAACCCAACGATCTTCAATATTTTCAAATTAAGATCTTTATTATCCACCATTAGGTTTTGAAGATCCTCAATCGTCATAGAGCATACATGCGTATCATTGTCCATAGCTTGAGCAAAATCCTGGCGTTTTTCTTCACCTGCCAGAGCTAGCTCACCAAATATTTCACCGCGTGTAAGGATTGCTTTTACAATCTCTTTGCCATCCGGACCGTACGTTCCAATTTTCACTCGACCACTGGAGACCATATAAATATTCTCGGAGGACTGATCTTTGAAATAGATAAAGTCATCTTTCTTATATACTCCAGGCAAGTGTCTCTCTTCTAAATAAGGAGTCTTTTTGGGACATAATACTTCGAAGAGATCTGTGTCTTCAAAGTACCATAAATTTCTTTCTTCGCTCATGATCTTAGGATGTATGGATTTAATGCAAATTTGCAAACAACCACGGTTAACAACAATTATAACTAAAAAGCTCCTTCATGGATTATTTATATCTGAAAGCTCTACATATCATATTCGTAATTACCTGGTTTGCCGGATTGTTTTATATCGTAAGACTTTTTATTTATCATACTGAAGCGTTGGAAAAAACTGAGCCAGAGCGGACCATTCTTTCAAGCCAACTTGCTGTAATGAGTAAGAAACTTTGGTACATCATCACCTGGCCCTCGGCGGTTATAACAATCGCGATAGGAACGTCCCTCCTAATAAGCCAGCCATCATGGCTTAAAATGCCTTTTATGCACATAAAGCTAGGTTTTGTTGTTTTGCTCCTTCTCTATCATGTGGGCTGTCATAAGATTTTCCGACAGCTTCAAAAAGGAAAGGCTCAATATTCTTCTATCCAACTTCGCGTGTTCAATGAAGTGGCAACAGTCCTTCTTTTTGCGATTGTTTTTCTAATCGTATTAAAGAATGAACTGAGTTGGATATGGGGAACCATCGGACTTGTTAGCTTTGCCGTGATCCTTATGATCGCTACAAAACTTTATAAAAAATTTAGAAAAATGTGATAATTACTACTCCGCTGAACGTGATTATTGGCGGCAGTGTTAATATTGAAGTTTAGACTATGAAAAACCTCACCTTACTCTTTTCTGTTTTGATCTTTATTGCATGTGATCAACAGAAATCTTCAGAAAGACTGCCCTTTCTGGGCAATACGATTTATGAAGAAAATGATACGACTTACCACACCATTCAAGACTTTCAGTTGGTAGACCAGGACAGTAGCATTGTTACCAATGAGACATTTGCAGATAAGGTATATGTCGCTGATTTTTTCTTTACCTCTTGCCCGACCATCTGCCCTAAGATGAAAGCACAGATGTTGCGCGTCTATGAAAAATTTGAGAATAACGATCAGGTGGCAATTTTGTCTCATACCATTGATCCAACCTATGATACGGTAGCGTTACTAAAAGACTATGCGGACCGTTTGGGTGTAAAATCTTTTAAATGGAAATTCGTAACAGGCGATCAAGATTATATTTATGACTTGGCCGAGAAAAGCTACATATCTCTGGCCGATGAAGATGGAAATGCACCGGGCGGATTTGTACATTCTGGAGCGTTTTTATTGGTAGATAAAGGTCGTAGGATCAGAGGCTTTTATGATGGGACCGTCCCAGAACAAGTGGATGTGCTGATGAACGATATTGAAAAACTATTAAAGGAATATCAGCCAAGTGCTGGAAAGTAGAAATTATGAAAAAACTAACCTATCTCTTCTTTGCTGCTACTCTTATTGTCGCATGTAGCAGTGGCTCAGGTGAAAAGTCTCAGACTGAAGAATCCTCTATGAGTTCTCGAGATGAGATCCGGCTGAAGCAATATCAGGTGCAAGGTGCTAAAGTGTATGCAACCTACTGCGCCAATTGTCACCAGCAGGATGGCAAAGGACTTGCTTCACTTTATCCACCGCTTGCCGAATCAGATTACCTTTTGGAAGACATGGCTCGCGCGGCATGTATAGTAAAAAATGGACAAAGCAAAGAGATTGTTGTGAACGGCGTGACTTATAATCAGATGATGCCTGGCAACCCCATTACTAATTTGGAGATTGCTGAAGTGCTTACCTTCATAGGTAATGCCTGGGGCAATGAAGCAGGTCTTATTGGTGTGAAAGACGTGGATAAGTGGATTAGTGAGTGTGGGGAGGGATATTAATCCTTTAAAGCTTCTTTCCCTTTAGCAAGGGATCCATTCATATCTTCTTTCACTTTCTGAACGGCTACTTTTTGTTCTTTAAAGTATTTCATGCGCTCTTCCTCAGTGCCTTCGAATTCAGGTTCAAATGCACGCATCCACTGCCTCATGCCTTCATTGGCATTGGAGATATCTGATGCCAATGAACCGAACATTGTCGCACGTGTACTATCTGATTCCATCAAAGAATCAGCAAGTGCTTCCAGGGTCATTCGGGTTTTACGCAGTTCGCCCATTTTAGGCATAACCTCATCATGAATTGCGATTACTTCATCTTTGAGTGTTTGCAGTTCTGCTTTTTTTGAAGGCTCACAGGCCAAAAGCGTAGCAATGAGGCCAGTTAATAGAATAAAATTCTTCATAGATATAATCAATAATTACATCCCCAGAGGGGATTAGTCAATTTTTACCTCAGCATCTTTCAGGACATACATGAGCTGATCATAATCGGTATCGTTCAATTCCAATCGTCCCGTTACTGTTACTGGCTTTGCCGTATATTTTACTTCCTCCTTTAGATAAGCTTCAGCCACCGTTTCTGGTCCGCTTCCTCCACAGAAAAAACATGCAGCAATCGGCAATGAAGAAATGATTATATGTTTCGGCTCAAACATACCTTCAAAGGGAATTATGAATCCCTTGAGGGAAACTACTTTCCCATTCATTTTTTGCACATCATCTCCAAACTTAGGAACGTAGATTTCTCCATATTCATCCTGAGATTTTTCATACTTCACGTCGGCCATGGTTTCCCAGTTTTTGCCGGAATCTGTAAACTGAGCAGAAGCTCCGAATGAAAGTGTTAATGCAAGAAGAACGTATGTGTGTTTCATGTCTATTAAGCTTTTGAAAGCGTTTCCGAAATATCTGACTTATACGCAAGAAATGCCGGAATGATTGAGGCAAAAATACCCACTGCAAGGCTTCCAAGCATTACGTAATATTCATCAGGCACAAAAAACATTCCGCTTGCTTGAATTTGTTCCATCGTGCCAACTAAAATTACAAATCCCATGTGCGCCAATCCAAAACCACACATACTCCCAATGATGGTTAAGACGATTCCCTCTGTCATGATTAGCAAGAAAATCTTAACCTGACTTGCTCCCATCGATCGCATGATTGCCAGTTCATATTTGCGCTCCTTCAAAGAGTTAATCAAAGCGATGAATACACTAGTGGCACTGAGAATAATGATGACCAGTCCCAATACGTTTACCACATCTACACCAACTCCAATAATATTAAATAATCGAGCCGTCTCATAGGGTGGGGAAGCAGCCTGTAGATTGCTCGTTCCATTTACAATGCGAGGTAGCTGTACTGCTGCCATTGGCGAGCGATACTTAAGAAGCAGTGAGGTGATATCTTCGGTAGCCAATTGCTCTTTCGTCACTTCAATACCCAAGCGCTCCAAAGCGATTGTTTCATGCATATCACTGTTTTCATCGTGATTGTGCTCCTCATGGCCAGCATGAACCTCCCACACGCTTTGGATAGAAACCAAAATAAGCTGATCTAATACCGAGCCAGTCTGCTCCATGATCCCAACCACCTTAAACGGATGCTCTTCGTGGCCACCTGCACCTTCAGCAAGACCATGTGCACTTTCTAGTTCATCACCTAGAGATATCCCTAAGTTCTTTGCTACAGTAGCTCCTGCTGTTGCAGTCATTTCATCACTAAACCATTCCCCTGACAATAATTGTGCTCCGTAAAGATCTGCATACCCCGAGGATGTACCTACTATTCTGTAACCCTGATAACTGTCGCCCAAAGACAATGGAATTGCCGACTTCACTAATCTATTCTTAGTCAGATTATTAGCGTCTTCCAAGGATATGTTCCCTGTGGGAAAATCAATATGGAATATACTAGCCAGAATGATCTGCAGCGGACTTCCTTTTGCTCCCACTACTAAATCAACTCCCTGAGCGTTCTTGCTGATTTCGCCCTTCAGGAATGTACTGGTAAGTAATATGGCTACAATAATAGCAACACCAAATCCAAATAGTAGGACGCTCAAAATTGAGCTCAGTGGTTTAGCAAATACATTTTTGATACTTAGAGAAAATAAATTCATAGTGCTAGCTGGTTTTTGAATTCATTTTTTACCCGATGATCATGTGTCGCAACAATTAATGTCGCTCCGGTTTCTTCTGCTTGAGATTTAAGTAAATCAATTACTTTTTTACAGTTATCATCATCCAAACTTGCGGTAGGCTCATCAGCTAAAAGTAGCTTAGGAGAGTTAATTACCGCCCGGGCAATAGATACTCGCTGTGCCTGTCCCTGACTGATTTGATGTACTTTCCGATTCGCCAATTCTTCAATTCCAAGGCGTGAAAGAACCTCATCTACGCGTTTACTATCTGTTTGCTTGTGACTGAGATATTGAGATAAATAAAGATTTTCCTTCACCGTAAGTGATCGAACCAAATGTGGTTTTTGAAATACGATTCCTATATTTTCACCACGAAAACGATCCAATTTAGCATTGCTCTTTGCACTTAAGTCTTCGCCTGCAACTTTAAGTATGCCTTCCTTTGGCGCCATCAATCCACCAATAAGGTGCAGAAGTGTGGTTTTGCCGCTGCCCGAATTGCCTAGAATAATTGCATGATTACCCTTCTCTACAGTCCAGTCTGGATAGGTTATAGTCATCTGTCCATCATAGGAATGCCTTAGTGCCTTAATGTTTAACATTAAACTCCCAGTTGTTTTCTAATTCTATTGATTTGATGGATGTGATGAATCTGATCATACACAAATGAATCAACAGCTCGATCAAGATTTTGTCGTCCACCAAGTGGATGTTTATAAACCAGCTTGTTTAGCCATTGTTCAGGATAATCCATTACAAACTTTTCAATATCGTTACGTGTGGCTGCCCAAAGTGACTTCATTTCTTCATATTCAAAGGTTGCCGGATTTGATATATAAGAAGGAGCTTTCCACTTCAGTGAGCTTTTTAGAGCTCCATTACATAAGTACATCCGTAGCGCATTGACGGGACCATAATTCTCCATTTTATCCCCTGCTTGTACTTTCTTTTGCATGTATTTCAATGACGCTGTTTCAGCAGAATTTAGATGCGAAAGCACTTGAATGATACTCCATCCGTAGCTTGGATCACCCAATTTTTCGACCGGAATTCCCTCCAGGGAATCATAAATTTCCTGCGTGTCTGCTTTTAGCCTTTTCAGCTTTTCGAGTATCTCCTTTTTCACCAGTATTAATTTTTTGCTAAAAAATATAAAAAAAGTTATCTTCGTTCCTGTAAATCAGCCTTTTATAAAGGTATAACCCACCACTTAGACCCGATAAAACGGGTTAGGTACTTAAAGAGGTACCAAATTATAAAGTATTTGCACAACAGCCTGATGTATTCAGGCAATGGATCAAATACGAAAAATGCACTCTCATACGCTTGTAATATTAGTTCGTACTGTTAGTTTTTAAAATTAATATTGCGTAAGATCACCCTTAAATTACACTGAAGTGAGTATTCTTGACATCATCGCCTTGTTTATCTTCCTTTCAGGAGCGTTTATTTTCATAAACACATTCTACCTAAAGTTGCCCTCATCCATTGGATTGATGATAATGGCACTTGTACTCTCCTTCTTCGTGTTAATCATAGGAAATGTTTTCCCTGAGTTGCACCTGGCCGAGCATGTGAAGGAATATGAATTTGAAGAGGTTCTGTATCAGATTGTACTGAGCTTTATGCTCTTTTCAGGAGCATTAAATATCGATTTTAGAAAATTAAGTAGTCAGCGAAGTTCTGTTTTGGTTTTAGCGATTGTTGGGGTAATCATCTCTACGTTGGTCATAGGTACTGGGGTCTACTATATGCTAGACTTGATGAGTATTCATCTCGAGTATTTATACTGCTTAGTATTCGGTGCCCTCATTTCTCCTACTGATCCAATTGCAGTAACAAAGACAATCAAACGATTTAATCTTTCTAAAGAGCTTGAAATTAAGATTGCTGGTGAATCCCTCTTTAATGATGGAATAGCGGTAGTTCTCGCACTGACATTATTGGATATCGCCCACGCAGGTGAAGATCATACACTTACCTTTTTTGAGACGATATACATTGTAGTAGCAGACATTGGGGGCGGTATTTTCATTGGTCTATTGCTTGGCTACCTGGGCTATCGCTTATTGAAATATGTAGACAATGACGCGGTTGAAGTTGAGGTTTTAATAACCCTCGCTCTGGTCCTTGTAGGATCGCAACTTGCAGACTTTATTCATGTTTCTGCTAAACAGGCTGCAGTTGTAATGGGGCTCGTCGTAGGCAATGAAGGAAAAAGTACACATGTCGCGGGAGCAGCAGGTGATTATGTTTTTAAATTTTGGAAACTTCTGGAAGAAACCTTTAGTGCAATGCTATTCGTGCTTATCGGTCTCGAAATGCTCGTACTTGATCTAAGATTGGATTTTATTTCCGCTGGATTCTTTGCGGTCTGTATTGTACTCTTTGGCCGATGGATGAGTGTATTTGTACCAATAAAGATGATGTCCGTAAAGAATCATTTTGCTCCAAATACCATTTCCGTATTGACCTGGGGTGCGTTGAGAGGAGGTTTACCTATTGCTCTTTCGCTTTCGCTCACAGACTTTACCGGTAAAGATGTGATCGTGACCATGACATACATTGTAGTGGTCTGCTCGGTGCTATATCAGGGACTGACAGTGCCTACCTTGATGAGATCAAGTACGTCAGATTCATAACATTCAAATACAGTTCGTTTTAAGGGTATCTTGCTAAATTTATGGCATGATTAGACTAAGCTATGTGTTTCTCGCCGTGCTACTTCTCGTTTCATGCGGAGATAGTAAGGAAGAAACTGAAAAACCTACCTCACCACGAATTCGGAAGAAAACGAGTATTGCTAATCCTTCTCAGAATCAAAACTTTGTGCGAGGAGCCAAAATATCGGTGACCATCCAGGCATCTGAAGATTTCACCATAGACTCGGTACAATTATCCATAGATGATCAAACCAACACATATTATGAATCGTCTTTCGATGTGACCATTCCTTCACGCCGAGTGGGTTCGTGGAGATTGCTTGCTAAAGTTTTCGATGGAGAAAACTCTGAAACTCACTATCGGACTATTATTGTTTTACCTGAAAATGAGCCAATCGCATATGGCTATGACATTAAAAACACTTATCCCCATAACACGGATGATTACACGCAAGGATTGCTAATAAATGACGGAAGCATGTATGAAAGTAGCGGTCAACGAGGCAAATCCACACTCAAAAAGAAAAGTATTACAACCGGAGAAACCGAAAAAGTTGTTAATCTGTCCGCTGATCTCTTTGGTGAAGGACTAGCCTTGTTCAATGATGAGTTTTATCAACTTACATGGACTTCAGGAATTGGCTTTGTTTATAATGCTCAAATGGAGCAAGTGCGCACCTTCAACTATCAGCTGCAGGGATGGGGATTAACCACTCTTGACAATACTTTGGTCCTTACAGATGAGAGTGAAAAACTTTACTTCGTAGAGCCAACAAGCTTTACCATTCTACGTGAAATAGAGGTCTATGATAACAATGGAAAGGTTGATGCTCTAAATGAGCTAGAGGTTATCGATGGGATGATTTATGCAAATGTTTACCTCGAAGACTACATTGTAGTTATTGATCCAGAAACCGGAGAGGTATTGAGAAAAATCGATTGTACTGGCTTACTCACTGAGCAGGAAGCTCAAGCAGCTGATGTCTTAAATGGCATTGCATACGATGAGACAACTGGCAGCATTTACATCACTGGTAAATGGTGGCCCAAATTATTTGAAGTAACATTTCAACCAAAAACTATATAACAATGACTTTAGAGGAAATAACCGGCAAAATTCAAAAGCTTGCTGATAAGCATAGTGGTCAATTTGCAGGAAAAGCAAATTTCAAATTCGACGAAGGTGTCGTTCACTTGGACGATACAGTTTCGCCAACGGTAGTGGTAAACGAAGAGCGCGAGGCGCCTTTTGCTATTAAAATGTCTGCTGACAATTTCAACAAAATCTTAACCGGTGATTTAAATGTGATGATGGCATTTATGTCTGGAAAGCTAAAAATTGAAGGTGATAAAGGTGCAGCAATGAAGTTGACAGCACTTTTCTAAAAGAATTTTGCTCACAAAATGAGAGCCTCTTTCTGTTTAGGTAGAGGCTTTTTCATTCAATATCTTCCTCCAGATTCATTTCTTCCAAATCTTGGTCCGGCGTATTGACTGACCCAGTTGATTCTTCATTGAGGTACTTTTCGAATGACATATAGAATATGGTCCCGATTGTGACTCCAATCAATGAGCCTGCCATGATGTCGATTAGAAAATGCTGTAATAAATAGACTCGTGATATAGCTGTGAATGTGGCTCCAATAAAGAGAATAGAAGAGTAATTGTTATTCTGTAGCATTAAAGCTACGAAGGAAGTCAACGCAAAAATTGCCATTGAGTGGCCTGAAGGAAAAGAATATTGACTTAGTATAGTTACACCATCTACAAAGTCCAGAACTTCGTATCCTTTGAAATAGATAATTGGGCGCTGTGCTTCAGGAAACAATACATACTTAAAAAAAAGAGAGATCGCTGCTACGCCAATTCCTGACATGCCAAGAATAAGACCAAATCTTCGTTTGAAAATGATCAGCATGATTGCAACAACCCCAAAAAATATCGCATCACCTGTGTGCGTCCAATATTTGAAAAAAAAATCCCAAGCTGGATTGTGTAGGCTATTTAGCCACAAAACAAATTCTCCATGGCTTCTATATAAAAAGAATACTACCGAAAGCGTAAATAGGCACAGGTAGGGAATAAAGAAAAGACTTGTGTTCCTTAAACGATTAATCATGCTGGATTAACGCAAGATATACAGTTTCCCGAATCCGTTTTTGAATGCTCGATCAGCTGAGGTTGACCGTTGTTGCATTGAATTCCCATTGGAATTGATAAATACTTTATAGAAGTAAACGCCATTGGCCAACTGATCTCCATACTCATCTCTACCATCCCATGCATAATTGGTTATGTTATTACCGATTCGAATGGATCCAATTTCATCTTGGGTAATCTCTCTAACTACTCTTCCTGACACAGTCAAAATTTGAATTTTAATCTGATCTGGAATTTCCGTGCCAGTCAATGTAAATACAAATCGACACCTGGTTGAGAAAGGATTAGGGTATGGATAGAAATGCGTAATAGTAGATTCATTTATTACTTCAAAATTGATCTCATACGGCTCTGAACCGGCTTCATTGCCAGATTCATCCTCTGCTTGCACACGTATCGCATGTATTCCATCTTCCAGCGGACCAGGCTGATATTCTACCTGAAAATCCTGACTTTCGGTAGCAGGAGTATACGTCAAACGAGGGTCAGAGAAATTGATTCGCTGAAATTGGCTTTCTTCACCTGGAAGTTTTAATGAAAGATTAACTCCTGTCGTATCCGATTTAGATGCAAATGGGTTGTCATCTCTCATCTTCACGATGATATTTGGGGTTGGTGAGACAATATCTCCATCAAGTATATGATAGCCATCAAATGTCACATCCAATATGGGATTCGTTTCATCTGCTTGAACACTGATAATACCCGTTTGAGTTATTCGATTATTTGATGCATACACTTCATTTTCATTTGCTGAAACTTCAATAATCAAGCTATTCGCCCCATCCATATTGAAAGAAGAAAATGAGGTCTCAATTACAGCAGTATCTCCTGCTAGTGGTGGTGCAATTTTGAAACTCGATTCTGAAATTGTTCCAAAACTTTGGTTGATCAAAGTTGTCATTACGCTCAATGAATCAGTGAAATCAACATCTGAAATATTATAGAAATAATAGTTCCTCGTAATCTGAGCCCCTTCTAGAACTGACGTAACTGATTTGCTTTCTGGAAGAATCAAGCCTTCTGGGGGATATTCATAGTTGAGTTCCCAGAAATTCAATTGAGCAGGCGTCTGATCAGTTTCGTCATCAAAAGAAAATGAAAGCTCAATTTGAGGATATAAAACAGGATCTACTGATGTAACATCAATTGTTTCTGCGCGCGCTCGGGATTCAAGAGTGGAAAGGTTGCCATCCTTGTCTACACCAAATACTTCAATTCCAATGTTATCATTGACCTCTTCTGTGATATTATAAGAGAATGCTTCCCAACTTTTTACTGGTCCAATTCGCCTACTTCTTAGTTCTCCGCTTACAAATTTCCCAATGACATCATCTTGAAAATCGATGCTCTGCTCAGTCACTGGTGTAGCCGACCCATTATTAATAATTGTAGTGGCAGTACCGGGTGCATCTCCTTTTCTTCCAAAGAAAATAATAGGTTGTCCATCAGTTAGGGAATTAATTGTTGCTGTACTTACACCCAATGAGTTCAAGGTAGCCTCGACATCTGTGTCCCAATTCGAATACAAAACATTGCCAATGTTGAACATGACAATCATATCGCCATCTCGCATATTATCCACCAAGACTTGAAATCGCCTATCTACTCCTATCATATCTTGCTCTCTAAACTGATAGATCCGCTGTGGAAGCCTACCACAAACTTCACGATTGAAAACATCTATTTCAGTTGTTACTATTGGCCGATAAGGATCTCCGCTTTCTTTATCAAATGCAATGGCGTTGAACACATCCATCTCACAGACTGGATCAATCGTATTGGAAGTCACAAAAAAGTTGAGCCCACCTATAATTGCCTCCATATCACTGTATGTAAATGTTGGATTATCAGTACCAAAAGTGAAAATATCAATTGGCGTGGTTGTTTCAATAAACTCCCACGTATTGGTCAGCTGATTGTATTGGACACCAGTTACTTTTTCATTTTCAACTTGTTCCGGATCGTATTGACCCCATCCGTCACCAACATTTGTAATGATAGTGAAGCTGCTTTGAACCCATTCATTAGTTTCATCCGGCTCAGGGTTTGAATATCTCGTCCGCCAATAGATGGTAGATGAATCTGGCAGCGAGAATGTCGAAAAATCAAATGATTGCGTTCCCAGAACTTCTGCTGAAACAGTGAACTGTCTGTTGTTAGGCCCTCCAAAATCTGGTTGAGTATCTAACTCCAATGTATAATTTCTTTCATCCTCCAAGAGGTTACTCGATTGCCACATAAATTCAACTTGCGGGCTTGAAACTGTAGCATTATTTAGCGGGTATAAATTGACTGTGTTGCCACTAAAAATGGATACTTCAAGTGTTGCAGAATTATTTGTTTCATTCAGCTCTGCTGTTGAATTGACCGGATCTAGAATAACATTAAACAAGTTCAATCCATCATTATTCTGAATTGGATCATTTGGTATATAAAATGCCAATGTATCTTGCCTTAAAGGCCTTAAAAACTCTCGTGTATATACTTCCTGTCCACCGTCAGGATACGTTCTGTTTATTTGGACGACTAGCGAATCTTGAACAGTTCTTCCAAAGTTTTTTACAATGACATCTATTCGGAATGAATCCTGACTTGACAATATTTCTTCAGCACCTATAGCAGATGCACTGAGTGAATTATTATCAATTTGATAATCTGGACTGTCAGCGCCAAATACACGATAAGCAGGATCACCTTGTAAGGTCATTTGCTGTACTTGAGTCAAATTAATGTCACTGGTACCATATTGACTTATGTATCTGGTGGATACTTCAAGCATGACGTTTCCAATAGTTTCTCCGATGAAAACATCATCTCCAAAACCCAACTCGTAAAATAAATCGCTCCATCTTCTAAGGGTAGTTGAAAGTGCCACATCAGAATGCGCGATAAATCCAACAGCACCTAAATTTGGTGTGGATAGCCAATCTTCCCCAAAAGTAAAGTTGTTTCCAAAAATCTCTCCTGCCTTACATCCGTTCACCAGAAACACGGGATACTTACCTTTATTGGAGAAGCCAAATGAAGGATTACTTACCCTTCCTATCTCAATGTCTGTGACGGTACCACTGGAGTGACCAAAGAATGTAATATAACCGACTCCCTGATTCACCCGATCCGTAACATCTACAAATTCCACCGCATCACCCGTTTCCTTTCCGGTGTTAAATGCTCGTCCACCAATGAAGTCCGTTTCCAAAACTTCCGTGAAGTCTTGAACGATTCCTATGAAATTTGAAATCTCTGATTTGTTGATACCACCGCTTAATTGTAGAAAATCTTTCCTAAATAAATTATCGTATGGCAGAGATTCCATCTCAATGATTTTGTTCAAATATGCTGTAACATCATCAGTATCAAAAGCGTTAAGTCTGCCGATTGCAATTCCAGGAACTTCTGGGTCTGAGCCAATCCCAAAAGTGAATGCTAAATCACTCCCAGGGACACCATAGGTTGGTACATTGATGTCAGTCTGCACACTTCGGTAATAATTAAAATTGGTCGTGAATCCTTTTCCAATAATGAATACATTCTCTATTGGATTTTGATTGTTTGCATCGATAATGAAATTTTTAATAGCCAGTGGAGATGGATCACCGTAACTATACAGGTTGTATAGGTCATCAATATTTGCCGTTTGTACGTTAAAGCTACCTCCCGCTACAGATTCACGATAATTCTCATAATCTGCAACTGGATCTTCCGGGCTTCTTAAATCACTATGAGATATAATAAGGTAGGTTTTATCACTGAGATTGAAATTGGGTAAGTTGATTTGTTCAATTGAACTTACAGCTAAGGTGTTGGTTACAGCTAAGACCTTGTGTCCATCTACAAAATCAGGTATCACTGCTTCAACTCGATCACTAAAGTTTGTAGTAGAAATTCTGATCCCATTGAGAGGATCAGTGACATCAAATATTCGAGTTCCGGTAGCATTTGTGGTTGCTATCTGCATCCATGCTTTTGCTGCACCCGGGTTGTCCAATGTAAATACCTTGTTCTCATCCACACCTAACTCGATCGTTTGTGGGTATTCCACTTTCACGTACGCCACTGAAATACGCTCTGAGGTTTCGGGGAATCCTTCAGCAGTTATTCGAACAACAAATTCTCCGGCAGCTCCTACATTAGCACTTGTAAAAGATCCTGAGAATAATTGCTTTCCCCATCCATCAAACTCAACATTATCCATCAGGCCAAGAGAACCCACATTTTGTCCAATCTGGACGGCTGCCTTATGGTTCAGGCTATTTCCACCAACGATGACAGTTTCTAAGACAGGATTAACTGCAGAAGACTCAAAGTCTATAAGCGTGAAATCAAAATCCTTGAAAGCATTCTTTGACTGAAAACTACCGGTCCATCCTTCTCCATCATCGTATTTACTGAGGCTAAATGCTGACCCAGTTCCAAATCTGCGCCCCGATGCATAATCAGTAGTAAATAGCTGAATGGTATCAGCCATGTGATAGGCTTCAGGTGTCAGCCCGGTGGCATTTTTGTCGGAAGAAAAAGCCATCCTCTTCACAGTATCAGTACCTAATTTATACGTAAGAAAGTAGGTGGCTGTATCAGAAAATAAATTATATAGTGTATGCGGTTGATCACCTGCATCGTACAATGGAATATCACTTTCTCCATTATTTCTTTTCCCATAAAACTCAAGATAATTAAGCGTACCATCCCCATTCGTATTGACATTTAATGCGACTTCCTGACCTCTACGAAAAAGCTGAATTCTACTGGCTGGTACACTACCTATTGGAAATCCAATGGCAGAAAGCTGATCTTGTGTTACGCGATAAAAACCATCTTCAGCTACTTTTATTTTGTAATAAGATTGGGTGAAATCAATCCATTCATTTCCAACCTGACCGAATGCGCCAACGCTGATTAATATTAGAAGGCCAATAAGTTTATTCCTCCACATTGAAATCTACTTTAATTGAGAAAACATGCGAAAACAATCCTGGTGCCAGGTCTCCAATATCAGTAAGCGCGTAATCCACAGTAAGTTCTTTAATATTGACGCCCACACCGAAATTTGGCTGAAATGTCCACGAAGTAGCGCCATCAAAATCTTTGATCTGCTGAAATTGGTTTATCCCCAACCTAAGAAATGCAAGCTTCTTGTAATCCAATTCAACTCCAGCTTTAGGATCTATTGAAATCAAACTTGTTTTGATTAGCGTATTTCTTTTTCCATCAAATGTCATATCCAGATCAAGTGATGCCATAGCGCCAAATTTTTCTGTGATCGTAAAATCCCTTGATCCACCAAGTATCAATCGTGGTAGTGTTACTTCTACTGAATTAACAGGCACGTCATTACCGGTTAGCGCATAAACCTCCTCCACTTCTGATGTGTTGTGAGACCATGCATTGAACGTTCCCAGCATGTCTCGAGCCACCAAACCAAGTTTCCATTTATTGATTTGCTTCTGCGCTCCAAAGTCAAATCCAAAGCCCCAGGCCTTTGAAAAGCTACCCACAGTCCTGTGAATAACTTTAAGATTACCTCCAGCATCAATTCCGCCAAGAATAGGAAGTTTTCGAGCATACGAAACTAGAAATCCATAATCTGCTGAGGAGAAAAATTGGATGTTATCATAGTTAATCGAACCATTCACATCCACAAGAAACCTAGTGTCAGGAATGTCATCCACAGCAAATCGAATAATGGAAATGGCTATTTTACTTTCATCATCCACCGATGTGGCAAACGCCGCATAGTCGTAATTTGCTAATCCTCCAAAATAGGATGAGTGCATAAGCGCAAGCTGATGATCTGAGCCTAGTTTGTTAAGGCCCGCTGGATTCCAATATCCTGCTGTCACATCATCCACAAATGAGACCGCAGTAAATCCCATTCCAAAAGAACGAGCGCTCACACCAATGTTCATGAATTCGTTGCTATACTTGGGCGTATTGTCACGTGAAGCTGACTCGTCCTGAGCCATTAACCCGATACTCACCCCAAACATTAATACGCCAACAACTATGTACTTCATATAGAATAAATCATAGGCAATTTAGCCATAGCCAACGGATTGGAATAACGAACATCGTCGAATAATAGCTTATATACGACAAAGTGTAAATAATTGCATTTAAATGATTAATCTAATATTTAATGTAACTATTTAAAGAATATTGCATTATCAGTACATTTTTTCATAAAGTACTTGGCCATGCCAAGTACCTTTACGTATATAGCACCGAAACCTATCCATGTTATAATGAAAAGTTTGACCGGAAATGAGAGCTAAAATGAAAATGAGCATGCACAAATGCACGTTGCATCTGGCCTTCAAAAAACATAGCAAGACATATGAATATTGAAAACACACAAGTTCAGATGAGAAAGGGGATTTTGGAGTTTTGTATTTTACATATAATCTCCAGGGGAGAAGTTTACGCTTCCGATATGCTGGAAGAGCTGACCTCTGCAAAAATCATGGTAGTAGAAGGGACATTATATCCGCTGTTAACCAGACTAAGAAAAGCTGGCCTGGTTGACTATAAGTGGGTAGAATCGAAATCAGGACCACCACGCAAATACTATACGCTAACTAAGGATGGTGATAAATTCCTCAAAGGATTAAACCAGACTTGGACTGAATTAGTAGGCTCAACTAAAAAAATCATCGCGAATAAAAACACGAAGAAGAAAGCATGAAAAGGCCTGACAACCAACTACATGCGACCTCAATAAAAAGACATAACACATGAAAAAGAATATAAGTATCAACATTGGCGGTATCATATTCCACATCGAAGAAGATGGATATGATAAACTGAAAAGCTACCTCGATTCAGTCAATAAATACTTTTCCTCTTTTGAAGATAGCAAGGAAATCATTGCTGATATAGAAGGACGAATTGCCGAAATATTCCTTTCTAAATTGGATGAAGGAAAGCAAATCATCAATCATGAGGACGTGAATGACCTGATCGCTACTATGGGTACGACCAAGGATTTTGAAGCGACCATCGAAAATGAACCTGAAGAAAAAAGTGAGGAAAAGGTTCATGAAAAAACTGAAGAGCAGAAGGATGATAAAAAAGAAGAAGAGCCAAAAAGTTCTAATGAAAAGTCGAAAAGACTCTATCGCGATTCGAAGCGAAAAGTAATTGGTGGTGTTGCATCTGGTATTGCTAACTACTTCAATATGGATCCTATCTGGATTCGTTTGCTCATGCTAGCTTTCCTTTTCAATATCTTTTTTTGGGGATTAAGTGGTTTCATCTTCCTTACATATATCATCCTATGGATAGCCGTTCCAGCTAGCGATCAACTAGATGATGATAAAGCTGTGAAAAAACTCTTCCGTAGCACAGATGATCGGGTCTTAGGTGGTGTATCAGGAGGAATCGCGTCTTACTTTGGAACTGATCCTGTAGTGATTAGAGTGCTATTCGTAATCTCTATTTTTCTTGGCGGAGCTGGCCTTCTGGTCTATTTAATCCTTTGGATAATCACGCCTGAAGCCAAATCCATAACTGAGAAAATGCAAATGCAGGGCGAACCTGTTACCATTAGCAATATCGAGGAGAATCTGAAAAAGAATCTCAATGTGAAAGAAGGGGAAGAAAATGTGTTTGTGAAAATTCTTTTGTTCCCTTTCAGACTCATCGCCATGATCTTCAAGGCACTTGGAGAGGTGTTAGGCCCACTATTGAAAGTAGGTGTAGAAGTATTAAGAATAGCTGTAGGTGTATTCTTAGTATTCCTTGGCTTTGTTCTAATGATCTGCTTCACAATAACGCTGGCCGTATTACTTGGTGTAGGTGGGGCAATGGACACCTGGGTTCACTTTGGTGAGTTCCCAGCTGAGGAAATATTTGGTTCCTTAAGTACAATCGCTATTATCTCTTGCTACATCGTATCAATGATACCTTCACTGGCAGTCCTTATGCTTGGTTTGGTCATCATTCTTAAGAAAAAAGTGACCAGTGCATTTGTTGCATGGAGCATGTTTGGACTATGGTTACTCGGCATGATAGGACTGGCAATTTCAGTTCCTACAATTATTAGAGACTATAGCACAGAAAGTACATTTAAAGAAGAACGTACCTACCAGGTTTATGATGGAATTGCTCAACTCAAACTCAATGAGTTGGATTGGGACAGGTATAATAGTGTTGATCTGAAAATCCGTGGACATGAAGATTCAACAGCCTACTTATTGGAAATGGATTTCGACTCTCGGGGATACTCCAGAAGCAATGCAAGAGATAATGGTGAAGCGGTAGACTATGTGGTCACTCAAGAGGGCAACACTTTCCTTTTTGATTCTGAAATTGACTTTGGAAATGCACCCTTCCGGTTCCAGGAAGTCTCTGCCACTTTCTATATCCCTTATGGTAAAGTTTTCACTATGGATTATGACTTGAGAAAGATCTTAAGAAATACACTTTGGATACATGACTTCAACTCAAGAGACCTTGGAGACAATGAGTGGATATTTGAGAAAACCGGATTGAAATGTTTGACATGTAATGATTCGGATAGAGGGTATGATAATAGAAACAGTTCGAACGGGTCCGATACTCAAGAATACCAATTTCGAGATTTTGATGAAGTAGAACTTATTTCCCTTTTTGATTTTGAAATTATTCAGGATGATGACTACTCAGTGAGACTTGAAGGCGATGAAGATGATCTGGATGATGTTTATATAAGTCAAAGTGGAGACGAGCTGGAGATTAGATATGGTAGAAATAAAGATTGGTGGAAAAGGCGTAATCGGCGAGATAAAATCAAAGTATTTATTCGAATGCCTGAGCTCGAGTACCTGAGAGCTACAGGAGCATGTGATGGTGAAATTCGCGACTTCAGAAGCGCTGATCTCTCTTTGGATATTGAAGGAGCTTCGAAAGTGTGGGCAAATGTAAACGCAAAGTACCTCCAAGCTGATTTGGCTGGTGCTTCTGAATTGGTTTTGGTAGGTAGTGGCGAAGATCTGGAGGTGGATCTGGTAGGTGCCTCAGAGCTCAATGCATTTAATTATGAAGTTGATGATGCCGACATCAATGCCGTTGGCGCATCTTCCGCAAAAGTTTACGCAAGTAACGAATTACAAGCTTCTGCTACAGGAGCGAGCAAAATTCGCTACCGTGGTAATGCCAGAGTATCATCTAATAGTGCCGGATTGAGCTCCGTTAAAAAAGATTAAAAACATCTAACTGGTCCAGAGCTGACTAAAAGGCTCAGTCATTTAGGTTTTGGTATCCCTTGCTTTTGGTCGAGCAGGGGATTTTTTATTGAGGCAGCAACGAATAAGCCAACGGCTTTCCACCGAAAAGTACCTTTGTCTTGGTCCAGGTGTCACTAAAAAGTTCTGAATTCCGATAGGCCTCCAGATTGCCCTCACTCTCCCATTTACTGAAGGTGTAATAGACATGATCCAACTTGGCGTCTTTGCACAATTCCAAATGTGCGCAACCAGGAAAAGTTGTAATCTTCTCTTTTACTGTTTCAAACAGTGCTAAAAAGTCTTCGACTTTCCCAGGATCAAAATCCATTCGTACAATGCGTATTAACATAATTATCTGGATATAAATTCTATAAGTACTGGCGAGTCAACCGACAAACCCAATAGTTCTGAGGCATTTCCTTTATTAATACCAATTTGTAGCTGACCGGATGAATTGAACAAAACATAGCAATCTCCAGACTCCACATCGCTAAAGAAAGCATGCAACTGCTGAAACTGTTCGCGCCCAAATCGAATGGCGTATTGAACACCCGCTCCGTTGATTTCCAAAATCTTCTCAAATTCTAATTTCTGAATATTGGTAATTAGGTTTCCATACCGGTCCACCGCGATCACATTACCAGCAATCTCACGCTTAGTTACCTTCAATTGGCGCGCATATAGTTCCGTCATCCCATCTACTATGGTGCCCACATCCTTTAAAGGCTTCCCATTTGCAAGCTGCAGAGCAGTTTTCGCCAATACATCTTTTGCTGGAAATGTAGACTTGCCATTCTCCAATACTACAATTTGATCTGGTTTTTTCTCGGTAATCAAGCTGAAGATTCCGGAATCAAAACCTACAAACATATGTCCATCCAATTCAATTGCCAGTGCTTTTGACTTTTCTCGCATCGCATCCACTGCTACGATATGAACCGTTTTTACAGGAAAGTCCTTGTATACATTACGAAGAACATTGGCTGCATGAGAAATATCAAATGGCCTGATATCGTGGGAAATATCCGTTATGGGTTGTGTGGGAGCTTCCGATACAATGGCAGCCTTCACAGCAGCCACGTAATGGTCTACCGTCCCGAAATCAGACATGAAGGTGATTAACGCCATTTTGGGGGAATTCAGCTTACATTTGTTCTTACAAAGCTATATATTTTACCTACTAAGCATTAACTGAAATATCGATTGCTGGAAAAAATAATTACACTCGAAAATGTTTCTCTGGTTGACTTCCTTGGAATAGAAAACCAAAACATCAAAACGATCGCTACGGCCTTCCCTGATAGTCAAATTGTTAGCCGTGGAAATGAGATCAGAATTAAAGGTTCTGCACCACAGATTCTGAAGATCAATGAAATCCTGAATTCATTGCTGACGCACTACCATGAGTATGGAAAGGTCACCGCAGAAAACGTAAAGGACTTTGTGGACAATGAGGAAAACACCATCGATGCAGGTCCAAACGCCAGCGCCCTTGTTCACGGCACACGAGGCAATCGCATCGTCCCTAAGACGATCAACCAGAAGAAACTTGTAACGGCAGTAGAAAAAAATGATCTGGTGTTTGCCATCGGTCCAGCCGGGACAGGTAAAACCTATATCTCTGTTGCTCTTGCCGTACGTGCTTTGAAAAACAAAGAAGTAAAAAAGATTATCATCACCCGACCAGCCGTGGAAGCTGGAGAAAATCTGGGATTCCTTCCGGGTGATTTGAAAGAGAAAATTGATCCGTACCTGCGACCGATCTACGATGCACTGAGTGATATGATTCCGGCGGAAAAACTTCGCTATTACAAGGAGAATGGTATTGTCGAGATTGCACCTTTGGCATACATGCGCGGACGAACGCTCAATGATGCTTACGTCCTTTTGGATGAGGCACAAAATACCACACCTATGCAGATTAAAATGTTTCTGACACGGATGGGGCCGCAATCCAAAGTGATCATCACTGGTGATCAATCGCAGATAGACTTGCCGAAAAAGCAAATCTCTGGCTTGATAGAGACCATGCAAGTACTCAAGGGTGTGAAGGGCATTGGCTTTGTAAACCTGGACGAGCGCGACGTGGTTCGACACAAACTGGTGAAAGCAATTATTAAAGCATATAACAAGTATGACCTACAGAGTACTGGCGGCAACAAGTGAGGAGCTGAGAAAGAAGGCCTTTCAGATTCGTGAGGAAGTGTTTGTGGTGGAGCAAGAAGTAACCTCAGACGAAGAGTTTGATGAATTTGAAGACGAATCTCACCACTATGTAGCCCTGAATGAAAACGATGTACCGATTGGCTCTGCACGCTGGAGATACACAGAAAAAGGAATAAAGCTTGAACGATTCACTGCGAAGAAAACCATGCGTGGCAAAGGGCTAGGCACGGCCATTGTGCAAGCTGTGCTGGACGACATTGCCGAAAAGGCCAGTCCAGGCACCTACCTCTACATGCATGCGCAGCTATCGGCTGTTCCGCTTTACTTAAAGTTTGGTTTCCAAGCGAAAGGCGACCAGTTTGATGAGTGTGGGATTATGCATTATTTGATGTGGAGGGAGTTGTAGTAAATTTTAATATCTACATGAATTTAATATAGGCCTGTTCTTGTATTTGCTTTTCTAAAAACATTCTACACTTTTAGCTTCTAGTCACTTAAATTCATCTCTATATTTTTCTGAAAATTCGTTATCCCTTTCAAACAGGTATACAAATCGTAAACTGAGACCAACAATTAGCTAAAAGTCCATTTGACATCAATACTAGCACCTAGAATGCATGGGTGTTCTTCTGGAATTCATATCCTTTTGTGCGTTTGAGTATCGTTCTAATTCTTGGAGTTGTTTGCTTTGATCAGCTTCCTGAATTGTGGACCTATCCAATTTGGAGCTTCTGCCTCAGTCTAATCTTGTACTCCATCTTTTTAATCATTTCGGAGCGTTCCAGTTTTTATAAGCTTCGCCACCTAAACGGGATACAGGCCTTACTCATCATCTTTTTTGTTGGTGGCTATTTGACAAAACTCAAATATCATGACCAAAAGGAATCTCATTATACAAATTTGAGCGCCAAAATCAGCGGGTTTTCAGGAGTGATTGTTAGCCCCGTCAATGAACGAACGAATCATTTTAGGTACGAGCTTGAATTAACTCAAATAGTGGCTAATGATTCATTGTTACCTACCGAAGGTAAAATTCATTTATATGTGCAAAAAGATACATTGCAAGCTTCATTACGTTATGGTGATCATGTAAATGTATTCGGTAGATTTTATTCCATACCTAAACCAGGAAACCCGGGTGAATTCAATTACAAGCAATACCTGGCCAGGCAAAACATTTATGGACAATCATTTGTAAAAAAAAGAGATTTAGAAATCCGTCAAAATACATCTCTCAATAGAATTCTTGAATGGGCTTATAAGCTTAGAGCGAATGCAAACGCCATCATTGACAAGCACATACCTCAGCCTCGTGAAAATGGCATAGCCAAGGCTCTCCTTCTAGGCATCAAGGATCACCTGGATAACGATCTGAAGGAGGCCTACTCTGCGGCGGGAGCCATGCATGTACTTGCAGTTTCGGGCTTGCATGTCGGAATAGTCTTCTTGATTATCAAACTGATTTTCGGAAGACTTCAAGAAATGGGGAAATGGGGGAAATTCTTTTTTGGAGCCCTTAGTGTAAGTGTCATCTGGCTTTATGCATGTGTGACCGGGCTAAGTCCCTCAGTATTAAGAGCTGCCACCATGTTCTCACTTGTAGCGCTAAGTGAAGCATCTGTTCGCGAAACGAATATTTATAATTCACTGGGGCTTGCTGCTTTCATTCTGCTATTATTTGACCCATATCTGATTTATTCTGTTGGTTTCCAATTGTCATTTTCCGCTGTGATTGGGATTGTTTATCTCCAGCCAAAAATCCTCCAATTGTTAGAATTTCGATTCCTAATTCTTGACAAAGCATGGTCAATTACTTGTGTTTCAATTGCTGCCCAAATAGCAACTTTTCCGCTAACCGCTTATTATTTTCATCAGTTTCCAACTTATTTTCTTGTTTCGAATTTGATAGTAATCCCAGCTTCATTTCTAATGCTTTCGGGAGGATTGACAATGCTCTTGACAGACATTGTTTCTACCACCATTAGCGGATTTGTTGGGTTTCTACTTCAAAAAGCTATATGGCTGCTTAATGAGTTGATCAGTTATGTTCACATTCTACCCAATAGCATGATAGAATGGATCTATATGGATAGGATACAACTAATGTTCACTTATGGCATTGTGTTCACCTTTATCGTTGGCTTACACTACGGAGCATTCCGGACTCTTAAAGTTTCTGGATTTCTAATCTTACTGCTTTTGGTGTGGACGCTGAAGCGCAATGAAACGCAATTCCAAAAGCATGAATTAATTTTCTATGAAATTAAAGGCAAACTAGCAATTGACCACATCCAAGGCTACAGCGCCAAGTTGCATATTGAATCATTAAAAGAGGATGAAGCTGAGTTACTTGCTTATCAAATAAATCCTTATCGGTTATCATCGGGCCTACGACCAATAAGCGAAGGCATAATGACCTTGAAGCGCGCAAACTTTGAAAAAAAGGATGTCATTAGCTTAGGGGTAATTGGAAACAAGAAAATCATAATATTAGACTCAACAACTTTCCATTTAGATTTCAAAAACAGAATTGCTATTGATTATGTGATAGTCAATAAAGGAGCAGTTAAAAGTCTGGAATGGCTAAAGAATAATTTCAGTTTTGATATGATAATAATCGGCAATAGCAACTCGATTTATTATTCAAAAAAAATGAAAAAGCAAGCGGCTAAACTTAATTTGAAAATTCATTCACTTAAAGAGGATGGGGCACTTCGAATTTTATTGGAATAAACAAAAAAAGAGCGGACAATGTAGCCCGCTCTGTTCACCACCAATCCCGACTAGCATCGGGAAAAAACTTACTACCGCCTAGTAGTATCACAAATGTAATACATATAGTGGTTCACCAAAGCAAATTTTAAAAAAACAGCTATCGTGCAAACGACATTTTTCACCACTTTACAATTGCACCTGCAAAAGTTAGCCCTCCGCCAAACCCAATCAATAATAGTGTATCGCCTTTTTTGATACCACCGTTAGCTTCAGACTTAGCAATTGCTAATGGAATAGAGGCAGAAGACGTGTTCCCAAACTCCGTTACACTTTCTGGGATTTTCGTCATTGGGAAGTCCAAATTTTTAGCAATTGCCTCAATAATGCGGAGATTTGCACTATGTGGTACGATGTAATCCAGATCGTCCAATGTCATGCCTGCTTTACCAACAAGCTCTTGGATCTTGATTGGAATGTTTCCCACTGCCCATTTAAATACTGACCGCCCATTCTGCACAATTTTTCCATGTGGGTTGATCCCCACTCCATTGATGCTATTCTTCTTGTGGCTTAAGTATAAATCATGACCTAAATCACCACTTGTGCCTGAATTAAACGCAAGAAAGTGTTCTTCTTCGCTAGGTTCCACTAACGCTGCCCCAGCTGCATCACCAAACAAAATGCAGGAAGTACGATCTTCCATGTCCATAATTTTACTTAAGGTCTCGCTACCAATCACCAACACTTTTTTATAAACTCCCGCGTTTACAAAGCCATGCGCCATCTGAAGCCCATATACAAAGCCAGCGCAAGCAGCATAGATGTCATTGCATCCTGCATTTTCTATACCTAACTTATATTGAACACGTGATGCTGTATTTGGCATCAATTGATCTGGTGATGTGGTGCAGACCACAATAAAGTCAACATCAGAAATATCTGCGCCACTATTTGCAACCAAGTTCTCAACTGCTTTTACTGAGAGGTCACTTGCAAACTCGCCATCTTTTGCAAATCGCCTGGTTTTAATTCCGGTTCGGGAAATAACCCACTCGTCATTCGTATCTATAAACTCCTCGAAGTAATGGTTGTCGACGATCTTTTCGGGTACATAAGTACCAAATGCGGTAATTTTTGACATAATAAGATTTGGGGGGATTTTATTGAAAAAGATTAATCTTTTGGGATGATTGTCTATTTCAAAAGCAAGTTGAATGAGGATATTGGTAAATCCAAAGAAGCTACTTATTTTCTTTCAGCATTTTTTCTACTTCCTGTAGCTCGTCTCTCAATCTGGCCGCTTCCATGAAGTCCAGGTCTTTAGCTGCTTTTTCCATTTTTCTTCTGGTTTCATTCGCTAGTTTGGCCAGTTGCTCATTAGACATATACGAAACCACAGGATCTGCCGCCAAGGATTGTTCCTCCTCGATGTAGTATTTTTTCGCTCCTTTTTTCTTGTCCGCGACACCTGTCTGACGCAGGATTTCTTCCCTATTCTTTTTCAAGGAAACGGGTGTAATCCCATGTTTTTCATTGTATTCCATTTGAATACCTCTTCTGCGGTTGGTTTCATCAATTGCGAGTTTCATTGATCCTGTAACCTTATCGGCATACATAATTACTTTACCATGATCATTTCGAGCAGCTCTACCAATGGTCTGGACCAAAGAACGTTCGTTTCTAAGAAATCCTTCTTTATCTGCATCTAAAATAGCAACCAATGATACTTCGGGCAGATCAAGTCCCTCTCTGAGTAGATTCACTCCAACCAATACGTCAAAGACTCCCAGTCTTAGTTCCCTTAAAATTTCAACACGATCAAGCGTATCAACCTCCGAATGGATATATCTGGTCTTTACTCCGGCATTGAGCAAATACTTGGTGAGTTCTTCTGCCATTCGCTTGGTCAATGTTGTCACCAATATTCGGTCTTCCATTTCAATACGCTGCTGAATTTCCTCCATCAAATCATCGACTTGATTTTGACTTGGACGCACATCTATCACAGGATCGAGCAGTCCGGTTGGCCGGATTAATTGCTCTATAATCACGCCCTCAGATTTTCTCAACTCATAATCACTCGGTGTTGCACTCACAAACACTACCTGATTTAGCATATCCTCAAACTCATTGAAAGTTAATGGACGATTATCCATAGCAGATGGCAGCCTGAAACCGTAATCTACCAGATTCACTTTTCGAGCTCGATCTCCTCCCCACATGCCTCTGACCTGCGGGACTGTCACGTGACTCTCGTCAATAATCATCAGGAAATCATCTGGAAAATAGTCGAGAAGACAGAATGGTCTGCTTCCGGGAGATCGACGATCGAAATACCTGGAATAGTTTTCCACACCTGAGCAATATCCGATCTCACGGATCATTTCGATATCGAATTCGGTTCGTTCTTTCAATCTTTTGGCTTCTAAAAACCTTCTCTCATCTTCAAAAAACTGAACCTGCTCCACCATATCATCTTGAATTTCCTTGATTGCAACTTGCAGTTGATCCTTGTCTGTCACGAATAGGTTTGCTGGAAAAATTGAGATAATACGCTCGTCAGATTGTTTCTCCCCTGTTATCGGATCAATGCGCTGGATCGATTCAATCTCATCGCCCCAGAAAATAAAACGATAGGCAAAATCGGCATATGCTACAAAAACATCGACCGTATCTCCCTTTACACGAAAGGTGCCTCGTTTAAATTCAGCTTCCGTCCTGCTGTAGAGAATATCGACCAGGTTAAAAAGAAACTTATTCCTTGAAACTACATCTCCTTCCTGGACCTTAATGACATTTTTGCCAAACTCTTCAGGGTTGCCTATTCCATAGATGCACGAGACAGAAGCTACAACAATTACGTCTCTTCTACCCGAAAGCAAAGCTGATGACGCACTCAATCTTAATTTTTCGATTTCATCGTTTATTGAAAGATCTTTTTCTATGTACACATTGCTGGTAGGTATATAGGCTTCTGGCTGATAGTAATCGTAATATGAAATGAAATACTCAACAGCATTCTCAGGAAAAAAGCGTTTAAACTCGCCGTAAAGCTGCGCAGCTAGTGTTTTGTTGTGGCTTAAGACAAGTGTTGGCTTTTGAACCTGTTCTACCGCATTAGCCATGGTGAAGGTCTTTCCCGAACCCGTCACTCCAAGAAGTGTTTGAGCAGCTTCGCCACTATTGATCCCTTCTACAATTTGTCGGATGGCTTCTGGCTGATCGCCTGTTGGGCTGTATTCTGAAACGAGTTTAAAATCCATTGACTAGCTATTCCAAATATCCCAGGATCTTTCTGCTTGCAGCTCCAACATCTCCAGGCCATTTTTTATTTCTGCTCCGTACTTCTTCCCCTCTTTCATGAATGCCGTTTCTTCTGGATTATATATCAAATCATAAAAATATGTTCCCTTTTTTATTTGATTATACGGTAAATCGGGAATTGACTCATTATTAGGATACATACCAAGTGGCGTAGTGTTAACAATAAGTTTGAATCGAGTAATGATCTCCGGGTTGGCTTTGATTTGATCGTACGTATAATCACCACCTTTGTTTGTTCTGCTCACTTGGTTGTAAGGGATGTCTAAGTCAGTAAGGCCTGCTTGTACGGCCTTAGATGCTCCTCCAGACCCTAGGATTAAAGCTTCTCCTTTGAAACCATCACCAATCCATGCTTTAAGTGATTCTCGGAAGGCCATGTAGTCTGTATTATATCCAATAAGCTGACCTCCCGTTTTGTAGATAACATTCGCAGCTCCCACCTTGATGGCACTTGCATCTTGCTTATCTAGATACTTTACCACTTTTTCTTTATGCGGAACTGTCACATTTAAGCCATGAAGGTCTGAGTGCTTCAGCCAAAGAGCTGGAAATTCATTCAAGAATTCCATTTCAAACAAATCATAAACATGATCCTTGAGTTTAAGCTTTTTGAATTTCTTGGTGAAGAAATTCTGAGAGTAGCTGTGTCCTACAGGATAACCGATTAATCCAAAGCGCGTCATATTGATTAAAGTTATATCAAGTACTTAACCCAGCCTACTACTTTTCGGAAGTTGATGATTTTCGTTCCATCCAAATGACTAACAAAAAACCGATAATAATGAAGATCAATGAATAGAGAAATTCTATATTTAGTTCAGGTAATTTCCATTTATATCCGACAGCTTTTTCCACTCCACCAAACACTTCTATCAATGTCGCTTTCCATGGCCAAATAATTAATAATGATCCGGCTACAAATCCACTAAGAATCGCAACGGTTACATCTTTAAATTTGCTAAATAGAAAAGATAAAAGCCGGGATAAGACTACCAACCCCAGCACACATCCTATGGCAATGGGAGCAATGATTCTTATTTCTAAGCTAGAAATCGCCTTTAAAACAAGTAAATAGTTGCCCATTAATAATAAAATATAGGACCCTGATAAACCAGGAAGGATCATACTACAAACAGCTGCAACGCCGCATAATATTAAGTAAACAAATGACTCATTGGGTTGTGCTGGTGGCAAGAATGCTATTCCTATCGCAATTGCTGAACCTACGATGAATGAAATTATTACAGCCAGGGAGATTTGACTTATTTGACGAGAAACTGCCAACACCGATGCGACTATCAAACCAAAGAAAAAAGATAGTGTGAGCGTTTCATATTGATCAAATGCAATCTCTAAAAGTTTTGCTAAGCTTAAAATACTTACAAAAACTCCGAGAAAGAGGACAACCAAAAAATAGAAATCTACTTTTTTAGCAAATTCACGGAATCGGCCGCTAAAGAAGAACTTTAAAGCTGCAAGATCAATATTTTTTAAGGCGTTGATCAGGCGCTCGTATATTCCTGTGATAAAAGCAACTGTTCCTCCAGAAACGCCAGGGATTACATTAGCAGCTCCCATAGCCAGTCCTTTCAGGAAAAGTTTGAAATTGATCATTTAGATCTACAAAAAGTGGCTAAATGTATCTCCTCTTAGTCCCAACCTAATAGTTTCTAAAGGTATTACTTCATTTGGAGCAATATTTCCAAGGTTTACGTTAGATCCGCAAAGCTTAATAAACCACACTTGTTGGGCCTTTTGTGGTGCTTCCCATAAGATCTTTTCTGTGGGAATCTGAGTTAAAATCTCCTCTACCAGTCCTTGCCTTACTTCTCCAGAATCTCTAAAAAGACCAACATTTCCACTTTCTCTTGCCTCGCCGATTACTTTCCATGCGCCTGCTTCCAACTCAGTGCTCATTTGCTCGATCCACTTATAAGGAGGAATAATCTTTGCAGCATCTTTCGAACCAACTTCGCTCAAAACAGTTACCTGCTCTGCCAACGTCCTAATGTATTCGCATTTTGTGTCATGATCCATTACTAATGAGCCATCAGAAACCTCAGCATATTCCATTCCATACTTGTCAAGCACTTTTCGATAATCTTCAAATTGTTCTCTGACAATAAATGCTTCAAATAGGGTTCCACCAAAGTAGGTAGGTATTCCTGCTTCTTTATACAAGGCTATTTTTTCTTTCAACTTTGGATAAACAAAGGATGTAGCCCAACCGAATTTTACAATATCGATATACGCTTCACTTGATTCAATCAGGTCTTCAACTTCCCGCAAGCTGAGTCCTTTGTCCATGACCATGGTATAGCCTTCTGTCCTTGGCTTATTCGTTCGTTCGGGTAGGTTGTTTAGATGATAATTCATTTAGGATTTTTGTCGCTCTGAAAAAACAAGCCTCAAAAATCACAAATTATCCTTAGACCGTCAAAGATTATTTTTTATCCTGACGAAACTGATCGATAATTCTATACAAAGCCTTCTGAGTAGGTAGGTTAGGAAAGAAATCAAAAAGCACTTCATGAGCGTCAAAATCAAGTATAAGAGCTGTCTCTAGTCGATTGATTGCATTTTTATAGCTCCCCGATCCAATTAAGTAAACGACACCACGATAATACATTTCTGCATTATCTGGACATTCATCTAATCCTCGCTCCAAAACTGCAATTGCTTCCTCGTAGTTACCTTGCTCATAGTAAACCATTGACCAATCCAGCCAAACTTTTGCATCTTCTGAATCCATCTCACTGGCTTCTCTGTAGGCTTCTATTGAAGATACTAGATTTCCTGTTTTATATTCGGCATCTGCTACTGCTTTCCAGTAGAGGACATTTTCAGCATCAATTTTCAGTGCTTTATTTAAAAAATGAATTGCTTCGTACCACTTTTCCTGAAGTGCTAAGCAAACACCTACTCCATACCAAGCTTCATGATATAGTTGATCTAGTTTGGTTGCTTTCTGATAGTATTTAATTGCCAACTCATGCTGCAGAAGCTTTTCGTACGCAGCTCCTATATGACAATAGGTCTCTGGGGAAGCCCCTTCTTGATCATACGTTTTTAGATAAGCTGCAAGCGCTTGATCATATTTTCCAAGATTCATAAGTGCATTACCCATATTAAACCAGGCACTACTAAATTCTTCGTCAATCGCAGTTGCATATTCATAGGCATCAATAGCTTCATCAAACCGTGAAAGTTTGTTGTAAACTATACCTAGATTATACCAAGCGTATTCTGAATATGGATCCTGGTCAATAAATTTCTGATAATATGAAAGACTACTTTCAAGTTCTCCTGAGACATCTAAACAATAAGCCAGTTCATATAATGCATTTTCATTAAGCATATTAATCTCAATCGCAAGCTTGTATTGCTCTGCTGCTTCTTTGTATTTCGCCATGCCTTGATATGCCATGCCCATGCTGAAATACACTTCATCTTTCTCCTCTACATTCATCAATGCATTTGCGTAGGCTTCAATAGCTTCTTCAAATTCTGATAGGAGACAATGAATAGCTCCTTTTTGAAGAAGTAGTTCTGGATCATTGGGTTGAATATTTAAAGTCTCATCAAGTAGATCTATGGCCTCATCTGACTTTTCCATCTTCACCAGCACATCTGATTTTTCAATCGTCACATCAATGGAATAAGGAAATTGGCCCAAAGCAATATTGGCCGCTTTTAATGCTTGATTCAATTTGTCATGAACGCTATAATAGCATATGATTTGAATCATTGCTTCCTCATCAAAAAAATGATTCTCCCTGTTTTTAAGGAATGCTTCAAACTTTCGAATCAACTCTCTCTCTTCCTTACGTTTATGTTCTTCTGCCATCGTGAAAGATTAATTTGGGCGGTAATTGCTAAAAGGAATTTAGGTGAAAATGTATTTAAATCCTTTGGGATAGGAGCTAAAAAGTTTTCCACACCCTCATAAAAATTGATGATTTTTTATCTTATCTCCATTCAAACTCTTTTGTACTTCTTTGGATTTTAATCCTTTTTCTAGAAAAGTTAAATGTGTGTCTCGATGAAGGTCTGACCCTAAGAAATCAACCATTTCATTCTTTAAGAGAAGCTTTCCAATTTGCTCTGGTTTATTTCCATAGTATCCTCCAATTGATCCCAATGTCACTTGCAACATCACACCCATACTTTTAAGTTCCTCAAGCCACTCAATACTGCCTTCTAAGAAATTATATCGTTCGGGATGAGCCAATACAGGAATATATCCTGCTGACTGAAGGTCAAACATGACTGACTCGAAGAACACAGGCTTATTTAAAAACGATGATTCGACAAGAACATGTTTACCTCCAAATGAAAGGATAAGTCGTTTGCTTTTTACTTGTTGATGGAACCCTTCATCCACAAAGTATTCGGCAGCTGCTTCGATTTCGATTTCAAAGTTATTTTTCGCTATTTCTTTTTGCAAACCTTCCAATCCAGCTAAAATTACTTCAGGCCTGTTTGGATAATTTGGATGAATGTGAGGGGTTGTTATGATTTTCCTGAATCCTAGCACCATCAATTCCTCAATCATCTCAATGCTTTGCTTCATTGATTGAGAGCCGTCATCAATATTGGGAATAAGATGTGAATGAATGTCTACATCCAGTGTAGTGATCTTCCTACTAAAAAAGCTCATCTCAGAAAAGGTTCTTAATCGATGAAGTCACTTTATGCACCTTGGATTCATCATCCGTATAATATCCATATCCATATCCATATCCATATCCATAACCTGGAGTGGAATCTATGGAGTTCAAAATAGTGGTGAGGTTTGAAAATTGACCCGTTGTTTTTAGATCATTCAAAACCTTGATAAAGCTTCTCTTAGAATAGTCTGCCCGAACAATGTAAAGCTGTATATCACAATACTTCATTACCAGTCTTCCATCTGTCACCAATCCGACCGGTGGCGTGTCTAGTATGACAATGTCAAATTTCTTATTCAAGTCGTCCAGCATTTCCTTAAAGGAACTTTGCAGTAATAGCTCAGATGGATTTGGAGGAGTTGGTCCGGCTGCTACAAAGTTCAACCCATCTATAGGAGTTTTTTGAATACTATCCTTAACGGTGCTTTTGCCGGAAAGAATCGTGCTTACTCCATTTGTACTACTTACACCTCCAAATGCCAGGTGGACTTTTGGCTTACGCATGTCTATATCTACTACACAGACCTTTTGACCGGTCATCGCCATAATGGCACCAAGATTAGAGGCTACAAATGTTTTTCCCTCTCCAGAAATAGTAGATGTAACGCTTATGGTAGAATCTGAATTTGAGCTTATAAAATCCATATTGGTTCGTATGGTTCGTAAAGCCTCGCTCAAAGAGCTTTTAGAATCTTTTTTAACCACCAGAGATGTCTGATTCAATGGTTCTTTTTTATACTGTGGAATTGCTCCCAGTACGGGTACAGTCGCAAGTTTTTCCAATTCTCTAACTCCTGCAATCTTGTTATGGGCCAAATATCTTATGAGAAGGAAGGCAATACTCATAATCATTCCGACCATAAAACCAGCTCCCATTATTAACGCTTTTTGTGGCTTAATTGCGTTTTTCGGCAATGATGCAGGAGATAGGATTACATTTTTTGTAACTGTTCCGGCTCTGGTTATCTCTAATTCCATCTTAGAGGTCTGAAGTGAAAGCATAAATTCCTCTTGCAATCCATAAAGCCGTCTGTTTTTGCCATACTCTGTACCCATGGATGGCATTTGAGAGAGGTTGTTTTCAAGAATACTTCTTCTCCTATCTACTTGCGACAGTTGTCCGTCGAGCGTTGCTTCGTATGATTGAAGTAAATCAATCAGTAATGTTTTGGATTTATCAAGCTGGTTATCTAATTGTTCAATGATGTAAGAGGTTTCATTGTAGGAAACCAATTTCAATTCGCGCTGCTGCTGAAGTTTTGAATATTCTGTAATTGACTCACTTAAGGCTTTAGGAAGTTGTTCAAGTAACAGTGGATTGATGGCGATTGCTCCCTTTTTGCTCGCTTTCTTTTGAATTAATTCAAGATCACTGATATTCTTCTTAATACTGTATCGTTGCGAATCCAGTATTGCTAATTGCTCAATGGTGCGATTCAAATCCTCACTTAGATTTGTAGTTCTATTTTCTATCGTGAAATCCTCAAAATAGTCTTCATATTCAGATAATTTTTCTTCCGTGTTCAGAATCTGATTATCCAAAAACTTAATCTTTTGCTCTATGGCTACATTTTTTACTTCACGTGTGTAGTCGAGGTAAAGTGAGTCTATAAGGTTTACCAAGTCACGTGCCTTATACTTGTTAAAATCTAAATATGAGATCTTTATTGTTTTTGCATTGAAATTTTCCGGGACAACTTCCAAATTGGTTTGAATTTCATTTATCAAGGCATCTCGGCTACTGATAATGAAAAAATATTTATTCTCATCTTCTGGAGAATAATTCGTTGTCCTCTCTACAAGCAGATTGAAATCTTCTGTTTTTATTTCCTCTCCAAAGTTGAAGGTCTTTCTCACCTCATTTCCATCTTTATTATAGGAAAGTATAAATGAATCCTCCGCTCCGAATTCCACATCAAATGGGACATCATAGTAGATACTATTAAGTACTTTATATGAAACAATAAAGGGAGAGTTAAGGTAGCGCTCATCTGTCAAATACCGTCCATAAACATGATATGACACATCCATTTTTGCTGCATCAGCTACTTTGGATAAAAATAGTTTGGATTTTATGAGTTCAATTTCTCCTGAAATTTCATTACGCTCTTGAGTGTTTACTACTTCTACAAGCCCTAAAACGTTGGCTTCACTTTCAAACTCTAGCTTTATGATTGATTCAGAGTTGTAAACAGGCTTTGTATATCTAACATATACATACGATAGGGTCGTTAATAATATGACAAATCCAAACAACCAGAATTTGCTTCTTTTGAGGACGTACCAAAATCGT
Source organism: Ekhidna sp. (assembly GCF_039960695.1). GTDB lineage: Bacteria > Bacteroidota > Bacteroidia > Cytophagales > Cyclobacteriaceae > Ekhidna. Next base: position 157,285 of record NZ_JBDVKP010000020.1, read on the forward strand.
TCGACATCAAAGGACTCTAAGAAATCTTTTTCACTTTCCGTATTTTGTTGTGGTGGTAAGTTTTCTTCCATTACAAATTCTGAACTACTACAATTAGCGTAAGTACACTTGATACAATACTTAATGCTGGCGATATATCACGAAGTGTTTCTAACCACGGTCTCCTCCAAGGTTCGACATAAATAACGTCTCCTGGCTCAACTGACATATTCGTTTCTTTCATACCACTGATAGTACTGAGATTGATTCTATAAACACTTTCTCCACGAATAACTTTAATATTTTGTGCTTTAGCTCCTAGATCAAGTCCTTCTGAAGATGCCAACACCTCTATTAGACTGGTCTTTTCATTTGGAAGCGGAACTACTTTTCCACCAGGAGCACCCAAAACAAAGACGCGTCTATTGGTAATTCTTAGTTTTATGAATGATCCTTTATAAATCTGATCAAACTTTTTTGCGATCGCTTTTTCTGCTTCAAACAAAGTCATTTCAGCAAGTTTCATGTCACCGATCATCGGAAATGTGACCATCCCATCTGATTGAATAATGTATTGGAAGTTGTCTTTAAAGAGCTGCTGCTGCTGACCTGGATTACTTACCATTTCAAGATTTGGGTCAACCAAGCGTTCTCCGTTATTAGTAAAAACATCCAAGAGTAAGGCATCATTTGGCCTAAGTGAGTAATTACTTTCCACGGCTTCAGTGACCTTTGACAAATCTTCTTCAGTAAATTTATCATCAAGCTTAAACATGATGTCCTGTTTGTAGGCTTTACAACTACTTAAAACAGCGATTAAAACAATTAATACTAAACGGTTCACAGATAAGTGTTTATATGTCGTAAAAATAGACGAAATAATTTGGGATCAATGGATGATTCGACGTATAACATCATCGTACATGTTAATTACAATTCTTTCATCATAGGTCTTCTCAACCAATGTACGCGAGTTAACTGCAAGTTCTTTTCTTTCTTGTTTACTCAATGAAAGAAACAACTTTAGCTTACCTAAGAGACTGTTGGCACTTTTTACATCGCATAAAAACCCATTATATCCATCCTTTACTACCTCACGACATCCGGGCACATTTGTAGCGATAAGTGGCCTACCCAAGGCAGCCCCTTCCAATAAAGTCCTTGACATGCCTTCTCTATAAGATGGCAAGACAACTGCATCATGCTTATTGATAACCTGAATTATATCATCGGTATGATCCAGGTATTTAATCCATCCAGATTCGATCCAGCGATTTAGTTCTCTTTTATCAATTGACCTGGAATGTTCCTCATCGAATTTTCCAATGAGAGTAAAAGTCACATTTTTATCAGATTTAAAAAATGATGCGGCCTCCGCATATTCACGCACTCCTTTCTCAATAATAACTCTTGATATCATTACGAAACTGGTCGTCGCCTTTTCCTCAAAAGGTACAGGTTTATATAGCTCTAAATCAATTCCAGATCCAGGAAGAATTCCTGTGTTGGCATTTTCTACTTTTACAATTGATGTAAATAGCTTTTTATCGTCCTCATTTTGAAAAAAAATATGCTTACTAAATCGAAATGCTAGCTTATAAAGCAATAGAGCTATTTTTCCCTTCACCCCCTCGACAAGAAATACAGTACCTAAACCGCTGACATTGCATATTACAGGCACATGATGGAATTTTCCTGCCAAGGATGAATAGATATTAGCTTTTATGGTATAAGCAAGTATTACTTCTGGTTTTTCAGAACTGAAGATTTTACTAAGTTTCCTGAGATAATTTAAATCGCTAAATGGGTTAGCTCCAGTTCCTTGCAACGGAGTATCAATCCATCGAACTCCCCAATCACAAATCTTCCTTGAATACTCGTCCTCTGGAGCAAGAACTAATACATCATCACCATTTGTAAGAAAGTGGTGAACAAGACCTTTCCGAAAATTGTAGATATTCCAACAAGTATTAGCAACAAAAGCAATCTTCACATTGTAAACTCTTTGAGTAGCAAACTTTTGTAAGCTATTGTTAATTCGCAAACTTTGCGAAGAATATGATTGAAACTGCGAAAAAGAACGAACGAGGAATACTTGTAGCTTTAGGCAACAAGTCAGAGTCAGATGAACGTCTAGAGGAAATGATGGATGAGTTAGAATTTCTTTCACAAACACTCAGCATAGATGTCATTGGGAAGTTTACTCAGAAATTGGACCATCCAGATTCGAAAACATTTGTTGGTAAAGGAAAAGTTGAAGAAATAAACACTTTCTGTAAAGTAGAAAAAGTGGATGTTGTGGTTTTCGATGATGACCTTTCACCCTCTCAGTTACGAAACCTGGAAAAGGAACTAAAAGTAAAAATCTATGACAGAAGCTTATTGATATTAGACATATTCTTAAAGCGTGCAAAAACAGCTCAAGCCAAAACCCAGGTAGAACTTGCTCGGTTTCAATATCTTTTACCAAGATTGACCAGAATGTGGACTCACCTGGAGCGGCAAAGAGGGGGCACCGGAACACGAGGTGGCGCAGGAGAAAAAGAGATAGAGACTGATAGAAGGATCATTCGTGATCAAATCAATGTCTTAAAAAAGAAGCTTGAGAAAATAGAAAAGCAATCCAACACTCAGAGAAAATCCAGAGGAGGTATAGTCCGTGTGGCATTGGTAGGTTATACAAATGCTGGTAAATCAACTTTAATGAAAATTTTGAGTAAGGAGAAAGTCTACGCTAAAGATGAATTATTTGCAACAGTAGATTCTACCGTCAGAAAAGTTGTATTGAATAATTTGCCCTTTCTTCTCTCAGATACGGTTGGGTTCATTCGTAAGTTACCACACTCACTGATCGAATCTTTTAAGTCAACATTGGCAGAAGTTATGGAGGCAGATATCTTACTTCATGTAGTTGACGCCTCTAACCCATCTTATGAAGATCACATTCGAGTTGTAGATGAAACCTTAGCTGAAATAGGTGCTGCTGAGATTACAACAATTAAAATTTTTAACAAAATTGACAAAATTGAAGAAGCTCCACCTAAGAATGGAAAAGGCAATTCCATTCAGATCAGTGCAAAAACAGGTATTGGGATTCCTGAACTTAGAGAACTTCTTTCGGAAGAAGTAAAAAAAGTTCATATGAAGATCTATCCTAATTATATGCATCCAGAGGTGTACTAAGTTTTTTAAATTAGCTTTTTTTTGGCCTCTTAGTTCAAGGGATAGAATAGGAGTTTCCTAAACTCTAGATCCAGGTTCGAGTCCTGGAGAGGCCACTATTTTCTGCTTTTTTTGATTCTAAACAAAGATCAAGCATATACTTCATGCCTGATAGACTGATCGTCATCAAAATCCAAGAGTGATTCTCAGAAAAATTTGAAATTTCTCATTTTGAGAATTTTCATATGGCTTTCGATTTCAATAATTAACTGATTATCACATATATACATGTTTTAATATCGTCGTGGCACAACCTTGGCACATCCAAGAGTGAAAATTTATGTTGAATTAAAATTTTACTCGTAATGAAAAAACTAAGTATAGCATCAAAACTTTTAAGCATCGCATTATTAACAGGTTTACTTGCATGCAGTGAAGGAGACTCAGATGTGAGCTCTAATGGGAAAGCTCGAATTTCCGCTACAGATGCGGCAGTCGATGCAGAAAATGTTAGCAAAGTAATGCTATCAGTAAGTGAAGTTAGAGCCACTTCAAATGGTGAAACCCGCACCGTAGCTTCATTCGATACGCCTAAAGAGTTTAACCTGATGGCATATCAGAATGGTGAAACCTATTTCCTTGGTGAAGGAGACCTTGAAGCAGGAACATATTCTGACATTAGATTTATCATTTCTGGAGCCTCTGACGCATATATAGAAATGAAGGATGGCACTAAAGAAGATCTTGAAATCCCAAGCGGAACTACTTCAGGTTATAAAATCAATGGAGTATTTGATGTAGCGGCGAATTCTACAACCGACATTGTAGCAGATGTAGATCTCAGAAAAGCACTGGTGGTGACAGGAAACGGTGATTTTAAATTAAGACCAACTGCACGTCTTGTCGTATCAGACGCAACTGGTGAAATAAAAGGGGAAGTAGAAGGTCAAATAGACGCATCAGAGAGAATTGTAGTTTATGCATATGAAAAAGGAAGCTTCTCAGCCTCAGAAGAAAATGAACCAGCTGAAGGTAGTACGAGGTATGAAGGATCGATTAACTCCGCAATTGTTGCTGAAGATGGATCATACACTCTCGCTTTTATGGAAGAAGGTGAGTATGAAATAATTGTTGCAAAGTATTCAAACCAAGACGCTGATGAAGATCTTGAGTTCGAAGGAAGAGTAGATGCGGATCTAATGATTGATGGTTCATTATTCAATACAATTAATGTGACATCAAATACAACAGTATCAGCAGACATTGTGCTTAACTTATAATACCATCCAAAAAAGGGGCTTGGTGCCCCTTTTTTTGTTACCACAAACTCTTCCAACTTTGCACAAAAAAAAATCGTTGAAAAGAAGTCGATTTCCCTACATTCTGGGTACATCACTTTTGGTCCTTACCATTGGTGCATCGTTCCTGGGTTTTTTTGCTTATAAAAACCTTAACCAAATTATTGGGTCGCTTGAGGATGAAGTAACACCAAATGTCAATCTATTGCTGATAAATAACATCGCAATAGAATTACAAAATGTAGAGTACGCTATGGAGCGATACGTCTATACAAATGAAGAGTCTAATCTCGATGAATTTAGAGATCTCATCGCATCTTCCATAAGGACACTAGATACATTAAGAGACCAGAACAATAATCCAGAGATGATTGCTCGCTTGGATACGCTACAAAATCTTATCCTGAACAAGGGGACAGTCCTTAGTCAGGTTTCGGATCTTGACTATGAATCGATGGAGGAAACATTTGCAAACCTGAAACTTAATCTGAACAATCTTCAAACTAAACAAATATTAGAAGATACAATCCTTCGTAAGAAGAGAGGATTCATCCAAAAACTCTTTGGCCCTAAAGAAGAAGTAATTACCTCAGACACCATAGATATTTACGCTTCAGAGGAATATCAAGGCATTATCAATTCGCGGCTTGATTCAATTGCAAATCAATCCAAGCAACAGGCCTATAGTCAGAAACTCAAGGAATATACTCTTCAGCGAGATCATCAGGACATTCAGGCCAACATTTCAGCACTACTCGTTCGGATGGAAAAAAACGAACTTGATCGTATCAGGAATAGAGCATCTACGGCTAAAAACATTGCTGAAAGTACTAGTAGGTATATCTCAATGTTTAGTGTAGTGATACCAATTTTACTGCTGATCACTTTATCTGTACTTATAATCTATATCCTAAGGACAAAAAAGCACCAGGAAGCACTCGATTCATCCAGAAGAAACGCACTTAAGCTGGCTAAAGAAAAGGAGCAATTCCTGGCCAACATGAGCCATGAAATAAGAACGCCAATGAATGCAATTGGTGGTTTCGCCAAAATTCTTTTAAAAGGGAAGTTGAACAATGAGCAAGTTGAATACCTCAGAATAATTGATAAATCCACTGAACATCTAACACATATACTTAATGATGTCTTGGACTTTTCCAAACTCCAAAGTGGCAAGATAAAGCTGGAGCAAAAAACCTTTAAGCCATACGAACTTATCGCTGACACTATTAAACTATTGGCTGATAAGGCACAGGAAAAAAATTTACACCTGGATTTCGAAGCACCCGATCTCCCTGAGGTTATTTCTGGCGATCCATATCGTCTCCGTCAAATATTGCTTAATCTTATTCATAACGGCATAAAGTTTACAGATAAAGGTGGGGTTTACCTAACTGCCAAACTCGGCAAGAAGACTTCAAGTGGAGTGCAATTAATCTTTGAAGTAATGGACACAGGACACGGAATACCACAAAATAGACAGAAGCATATTTTTAATGAATTCGAACAAATAAACAGAGAAGACAAGAGAAAAGGAACCGGCCTTGGACTATCTATCACTAAAAAATTGGTAACTATTCATAAAGGGTCGATTGCAGTGAAGAGCACCCCAGGCAAAGGGTCAATATTTTCAGTAAAGCTCCCTTATCAACTATCCGATGTAGCCGTCTCAGAAGCTGTCTCCGAATTCGAGAGAGAGCATCGACTTGAACAGATGCATGTCCTCATTGCAGATGATGAGGAATTTAATCGTAAACTTCTTATTGCTATACTGAAGGAACACGATGTAACATTTGATGTTGCTATAGACGGTGCAGAAGCCTACGAGCATTTATCAAAAACTGCATACGACATTGTTCTTCTAGATTTCCGGATGCCCGAAATGGATGGACCAGAAGTTGCTGAAAAAATCAAAAATGAGAATGGAATCAATGCTAATACACCAATAATTGGCCTTACTGCGACTGTCTCTGATCAGGATATGGAAATGGCAAAAAATTCAGGCATACAGCATGTATTAAGAAAACCTTTTGACACAAATGAACTTTTACTACTTATGAACACTGAAAAAGACGCCCAAAATGAAACCTCTATAAATCAATTATTCAGTTTGGAAGGTTTGAAAAAGATGGGCGATAATAATTTTGTGACAGACATGGTAGAAACATTTATTTCAAGTACAAAAGAAAACTTAAGGCAATTAGATGCACTTGTTGAGAATGAAAATTGGAATGAAGTTGGCGAAGTACTTCATAAAATAATAGCACCAGCCAGGCATCTAAAAGCGGACAGTTTGGTCGCACTTTTGAAGGAACATGAACGTAGTGCTCGAACAGGAATACCCATTCCTAAAGAAGCATATAAAAACATCAAATTCTTAACGCTAAATTTGGTCGAATCACTTGAATTACATCTACAGAAAAACGGAATACAATGAGTGAGAAATCCTTTAAAATCTTTGTTGTAGAGGACGATGAATGGTACCGAAAACTACTCGTTCACACCCTGAGCTTAAATCCAGATCATTCCGTCAAGGCTTTCTCAAATGGTGAATCGATGTTGAAAGAATTGAGACATAAACCACAATTGGTAACCCTTGATTTCAGACTCCCGGATTATAACGGCTCAGAGCTTTTCGATAAGATAAAAACAATCAATCCTTCAATTGAAGTAATCATCATATCAGAGCAGCAGGATATAGAAACCGCCATAAATCTGCTGAAGAAAGGAGCTTATGATTACTTGACCAAGACTGATGACATTAGGGATCGTTTGATTCATGTCTTAAATAAACTGGGTAAGAACAAGGAACTTGAAGCTCGCGTAGAAAACCTGCAACAGGAGGTAGAAAAGAAATATGACTTTCAAAACAACATCATCGGCCAAAGCGCTAGCATAAAACGCATATTTAAGCTAATAGACAAAGCCATATCTACCAACATTACAGTAATGATAAATGGCGAAACTGGTACCGGAAAAGAAGTTGTTGCCAAGTCCATACACTACAATGGGAAGCAAAAGACAAAACCATTTGTTCCTGTAAATATGAGTGCAATTCCAAAAGATCTAGCGGAAAGTGAGTTATTCGGCCATGAGAAAGGAGCATTTACAGGAGCAACAGGAAAACATATTGGGAAGTTTGAACAAGCCAATGGAGGTACGCTATTTCTGGATGAAATTGGAGAAATGGACATTTCTCTGCAGGCCAAACTTCTTAGAGCATTGCAAGAAAAAGAAATTACACGCGTAGGTGGCTCTTCTACAATAAAAATAGCTTGTAGAGTAGTAGCAGCAACACATAGGAATCTTCAACAAGAAGTAAAAAATGGCAATTTTAGAGAAGACCTCTATTACAGACTTTTCGGTCTTCCTATTGAACTTCCACCTCTTCGCGAAAGAGACAAAGACGTAATTATTCTGGCTAAGCATTTTGCCTTAGTGTTTGCAAAAGAAAATGATCAGGAGGCAAAAACTTTTACTAAAGAGGCATTACAAAAACTCATGAATTATTCCTTCCCAGGGAATATTCGAGAATTGAAATCCATTGTGGAATTGGCTATAGTAATGGCCGATGAAAATGAAATTGGCCCTGATGATATCACTTTTGCACAGAAAGATGTTTTAGCTGATGTTCTCACGGAAGAGATGAGTATGAAAGATTACCAAATGCGCATAATACATCTCTACTTGAAAAGATATAATGACGATATCAAGCTCGTTTCAGAAAAATTGGGAATCGGTCAATCAACCATTTATAGACTTCTAAAAGAAGAAAAAGAATCCTCTCAGTAAGAGATAATTTCTCATAATGAGAAATTATCATTCCCCTAATAAATTATAACTAATTGATTTTCAATTGAATAGATAAAAGGCACGCCAATTGGGTATCTCTAGTCGAATTAAAAATTACGACTATGAGAATACTGAAATCAATAGCAATCCTTTCGATGACTGCTCTACTGTCAACGCCCATTTTAGGACAGCAGCTGCAAACAGGTACTTCATACAAAACGGCTATTGGAGTACGAGGATTAGGAACATCAGGTTTAGCAGTTAAGCATTTTACTAAATCAAATACAGCGCTAGAAGGAATTGTTGGGTTTTATCCAAATGCCTTCTCTGCCACGCTATTGGTAGAACGATACGCACCCGCTTTTTCAGAACCAGGACTCAATTGGTATTACGGTATCGGTGGTCATGTTGCCACACAATCAGATGTGGTAAAAAATGACGGTCTCTATAGACGTGAAACTTCTGAAGTAGGCTTGGGAATTGATGGAATCTTCGGTATTGAATATAAAATACAAGAAGTACCAATCGCAGTAAGTCTTGATTTCAAGCCATTTTTTGAGGTTGCAACAGACGGAAACGCATTTATCGCACTGGACCCGGGATTGAGTATTAAAGTAACATTTTAATCATGGAAATATCAATCGCAGAAATAGTAGGACTTATCTACATCCTGATGGGAATTGCAGTGTGCTGCATGGCTCATATCAAATCTTATGGAGATGCCTACGAAGAACATGTGCCAGTCATATTCAGATTGACAATTCTTAAAAGGTGGATCCAATCATTAATAGAACAAGTAAAAATTTAAACTAAATCATTATGAAAACGCAAACAAAAAACATACTTGCTGTCGTGATTGGTCTGACCATCACAATAGCAATTGCAATTGCCTTTACTGGCATGCAAGAAGAAAAAAAAGAGCTCCTAGTACAATCCATTCAGCTTGAAGAAGAACTACAGGAACGCGATTCAGCTTACAATGAAATCATAGATATCATGTACGGCGTTGAGAATAAAATTGAGAGAATTAAGCAGCGCGAAAATCTTATCGCAGATGTCAGCACCAACAAAGATTTCACTAAAGCTGACAAGCAGCAAATGGTGAATGACATGGGTAAGATTGATAGTCTTATTATTCAGACCAATGAAACTGTAGCGCGATTAGTGGCAAAACTTGATAACACTAACATCAATCTCAACTCGTTCAAAAACCGCGTAAATCAGCTTTCAAATGAACTAAAAGAACGCAAAATCTCAATTGCTGCTCTACGTGAAGAGCTGAAGAAGAAAGATGTTGCAATAGAAGAAATGACAGCAGACATTAAATCACTTGAATATAGAGTAGATACTCAGGAAGCTACTTTGGATACGCAAATGGCCAAAATCAATATGCAACAAGAAGAGCTTAACAAAGCATTTTTTGCTATTGGTTCTGAAAAGTCACTTGTAGAAGATGGACTTGTCTCTAAAGAAGGAGGATTCCTATGGTTTGGCAAAACCAATGAGCTAGATCCTGATGCATCAAAAGAAAAATTCAGTGAAATCGATATTCGAACTACTAATAGGGTAATTGTAGATGCTCAAAAAGTAGACCTGATTACAGAACACCCTTCAGAGTCTTATGAAATAGTAAAAGAAGGTAACGTAATCAAGTACATAGACATTAAGAACCCAGACAAATTCTGGGAAGTATCAAAATACCTGGTTGTGGCTGTAAAAAGCTAGGATCAGTTATGGGTTGTGGTGACTCAAGGGTTCGCGTTCTGCGGACCCTTCTTTAAAAAGAAATTTTCAGGAAACTAAAACATAAAATCATGAAAACTAAAGCACTATTATTAAGCATACTATTTCTTACCTCTGGCCTATTGATGGCACAGCGTAGTGGTATCAAAGGAGGAGCAAACTTTTCAAATCTTTACATTGATGATGTGAGCAACGAAAATATGAAAATAGGACTCAATCTTGGTTTATGGCATCAGAATATCGATGGTACTTTCCAAACGGAACTGACATATACGAGTAAAGGTGCGGAAGTAGTATATAGCGGAGCTTTGGGTAGTGGGAAATACAGATTCAACTTAAACTATATTGAGCTTCCGATCTTGTTTGTTGGTCATGTTGGGAATTTCAATTTCCATGCTGGTCCGTATGCTGCTTTTTTGGTAGGAGCTAATGTAAAAGATGTGAATTCTGATGGATCTGTCAATGGAGTAACTTCGTTGGACAGAGACGATTTCAATACGTTTGACTATGGGCTCTCTGGTGGTATTGGTATTGACTTTGACGCCAGTCAGGTCGGTCTAAGATATAACTATGGATTAAGAGAAATAGGCAAGTCAGGTTCATTTGCAGGTGAAGCGGCAAAGAATTCTGTGCTCCAGCTATATGTTGCGCTAGACTTCTAGCATTTGACATTACGCATCCAATGCCCGTCCTATCTCAAGGATGGGCTTTTCTTTTCATAATTTGTTATACGATTAGGAAACTAATATAAATTTCTTTCGTATCATCATCTATGAAGCATACACAGCTTGGTGAATTTGAAGAATTGGTCCTGCTTGTAGTCGGCTCACTTCATGACAATGCCTACAGTATTTCAATCAAAGCAGAGCTAAAAGAAAAAACCAAAAGAAACCCCAGCATCGGGGCATTGCACTCCGCTCTCAATAGATTGGAGAAGAAAGGATTTATTACGTCGCATGAAGGTGGAGCCACTGCAGAGAGAGGTGGAAGAAGAAAACGATTCTATCAAATCACCGCATTTGGCAGAAAAGCTCTAGATCAATCGTATGAATTAAGATCTTCATTGTATCACACGCTACCCAAAATAAGTTATGCAGGGAAGTGACAATGTAAAGTCTGGGATTCCCCCCAAGTGGCCGGACAAATTCCTCAGTTGGTTTTGTCATGAAGATCACCTGGAAATACTAAGAGGAGATGTGTATGAGCTTTATAAAGAGCGCCTCGAAACCATGAGTAAATGGAAAGTAGATATACTCTTCTTAATTGACATAGTCGGACTTTGTCGACCATTTGCATTTAAAAAGAAAAGTCAAAATTCAACTCAAATAGCCATGTTCAAAAACTACTTTAAAGTCACTTATAGAAACTTCATCAAACAAAAAGTTTATTCGGCACTCAACATCAGCGGATTGGCAATAGGGCTGGCATGTACCATTCTGATATTCATCTATATTAATGATGAGCTTAGTTACGATAAATTTCATTCTAAATCTGATCGTATTTATCGGGTTCTGGAAAAATTTGAGAGTGAAGGAGTAGGTGAACACTCAGCCAGCCTTCCCTTCCCAACTGGACCGGCATTAAAAAATGATTTTAGCAGACAAGTCGAACATTCGGTACGGTTTTTCAATTTCCAATCACCTTCACTAGCGCTCGCCAATAAAGCAGCAGACAAAGGCTTTAACGAATCAAATATCTTTTTTGCAGACTCTACATTTTTCAATGTTTTCGATTTTGAATTATTAGCAGGAGATAAAGAAACCGCCTTGAACGAGCCAAACTCTATTTTAATTACTCGCTCAATGGCAAAAAAATATTTTATCGGTGAAGATCCTATGGGTAAAACTCTTGAATTTCAAGGGAATCAGAATCTAATGGTTACAGGAGTTCTTGAGGACGTTCCAAAAAATGCTCATTTCACAATTGACTTTATTGTGTCTTTTTCCAGCCTTAAAACAAACTTCGGAGGAGGATATCCTACTACCTGGTATTGGAATCCATGCTGGACCTATATTGTCTTGGAGGAAAACACAAGAGCAGAAGATTTAGCTGGACTTTTTCCAGATTTTGTGCAAAAGTACTTCCCGGATTTCATCAAAGATGATATTGAACTTCAGCTTCAGCCAATAGAAGATATCCATCTTAAAAGTAAGTTGGATTATGAAATTGCAGCTAATAGCGACATTAAAAATGTCTATATATTTGGTCTTGTTGCAGTATTTGTTCTTATCATAGCAGCTATCAATTTCATCAATCTAAGCACTGCCAGGGCAAACAAAAGAGCTAAGGAAGTAGGTGTTCGAAAATCTTTGGGTAGTGATAAAGCCCAGCTGATTAAGCAATTCATTTTCGAGTCAGTCTTATTAACATTCACCGCTCTAATTATCGGAGTGCTTATTGTCATGCTCATCCTCCCAGCCTTCAATGTACTGACGGAAAAATCAGTACCTATTTCTATACTCCTAGAACCCACATTCTTTTTTGGAATTATAGGATCGGGCTTGGCTATAGGGCTGCTTTCTGGCTTCTATCCTGCTTTCGTTCTATCGTCATTCAAAACTGTATCGGTTTTGAAAGGCAGTCACCTTAAGACCAGTGGTATGAATTTCAGAAAGATATTGGTGACTTCCCAATTTGTCATTTCTATCATGCTGATCATAGGTACCTTCATTGTATTGAGACAACTCAATTTTCTGCAAAACCAGGAATCAGGTTTTGATGATGAAAACATCGTAATGGTCCCGGTGATCCAATCACCAATGGGCAATCATTATGAAAATTTTAAAACATCTGCTTTACAGAGTCCGCACATTATTTCAATGACGGCAGTTGAAGAAATAGTTGGTTCAAAGTTCCAGGTTGGAAACTATCAGTTTGAAGGCATGGAACAATCCAAACCTTTCCCACGATTCAATGTGAGGCATGATTTTATTGCAACAATGAATATTCCTATCGCTGCAGGGCGTGCATATGATCAAACCATTCAAACTGACGACTCATTAGCACTCATAATCAATGAAACAATGGTTGAGACAATGGGCTGGAAAAGTTCCGAAGAAGCCATCGGTAAACGATTCAACTATCGTGGAGAAATGAAAGGAAGAGTCGTTGGAGTAGTAGAAGATTACAACTTTGCTTCTAAGCACTACCCGATCGCACCATTGGTCATTACTTTGAATAGCCATCCGGGAGCATTTAATCTATTCATAAAATACGTTGCAGTAAAAATTGAGGGAAACCAGATGCAAGATGCAATTACGGATCTGGAAAAGGCGTGGGTATCAGTACTTCCTGAACGACCATTTGATTTCTTCTTTCTTGATGATCGCATTAACGACTCATACAAGACGGAGCAAAAACTCAGCGATATCACACTTATTTTTTCTGGATTGGCAATACTAGTAGCCTGTCTTGGTCTGTTTGGACTTGCTACCTTTAGTGTGGAACAGCGCACAAAAGAGATCGGAGTCAGGAAGGTGTTGGGGATTAACACTTCGCAGATTATGGTGCTACTTTCCAGAGAGTTTATGCTTCTAATCGGTATAGCCTTTTTGGTCGCTATTCCTCTTTCATACTATTCATTGAATCAATGGCTTGAGGGGTTTGCTTTTAGAATTGATATTCAAGTTTGGCCGTTCATCATCGCTGGAATTCTAACCTTTTTGATTTCGTCAATCACTGTTGCTTATCATGCGCTCAAGGCCTCATACATTAATCCTGTGGATACGCTAAAATGCGAGTAACTAATAATCGGTTTTGATGGTTTTGTTTAATGGCAAGCCAAGCTGGTACTTGATGCTTTCATCTTTGGTTTCGTCTGTCACATCCAATCCATATTTTATTTTAAGTGGATTATCATACACGTAAGTTCCAAAGATCCGATCCCAAAGGGAGAAGATATTCCCGAAGTTGGTATCCGTCCATGGACGCTCGAAATGATGGTGAAACTTGTGGACATTTGGCGTGATGAATATATAGCTCAGCGGCTTGTCCAGCCAGTTCGGTAATGAAATATTGGCGTGAGAAGTGTAGGTAAAGAAAACGGTGCAAATTCGGTAGAACACATAGAATGATACAGGAATTCCGAAAATTATTACCGTTGCAATAGCAAAACACTCTCGCAGCAGATAGTCACCCGGATGGTGTCTTGTGCCGGTAGTTGCGTCTACTTTGGTATCACTATGATGTACCATGTGAAATTTCCACATCCACTTGACACGATGTAGCATATAGTGCACCACATATTGAGCGATAAAATCTAATGCCATCACAGCTAGTAGGAGCTCCACTATAAACGGAAGATCTACTAGTTGAAGGAGTCCAATATTAGATTCACTAATCCAAAAGAAAACCCCGACAGTGGCTAATCCAACCATCACATTGATAATTAATGAAAAGGAGAAAAACACCAAGTTGATGCCATCATGTCTCCATTTTTTGTAGTTGTGATGGACTAATGGAATGGCTGCTTCTAATATCCATACAAAAAGCAAACATGCTATCACCCACATTAATTTTTGAATTGCAGGTAAATCCTCAAAAATTCCAACAAAGTCCTCCATACTAGTAAAAATACACTAAGCACTTTTTGTTTGAAAATTCAGGTTCACATAGATTTTAATTGTTGTGATGGCATGAAAGCAATCATCTTAACCCTATTCATTGTGATGTGTTCAACGCTAATAGCACAAACTCCTGGTCAAGTAATAGATACAGTAGCATCTGAGCACGATAAAAGTCAATCGTATGCAGTATATCTACCATCAAACTATACTGCAGATAAAAAATGGCCCATTATATACTTTTTTGAGCCCGCTGCAAGGGGCTCTCTGCCAGTTGTACTTTATGCTAAAGTTGCCGAGGAGCTCGGATACATACTTGCTTGTACTCATAACTCGAGAAACGGCAGCTACGACAATAGCTTTAAGGCGGCAGATGCACTTTTTTTAGATACAGAAAAAAGGCTTTCGATAGATTTCGATAGGGTAATCCTAAGTGGCTTTTCCGGTGGCTCGAGATTGGCCTTATCAATAGCAGTTATTTCAAAGGCGGCATATGGAGTAATTGGTGTGGGGGCCGCACAACCTGCCGTACCTGCATATATGGTCTTAAAGAAAAAAGATTTCAAATACGCTGGGTTGGTTGGGGCTCGTGACATGAATTATCTGGAGCATAAAATTTTTCAATCTCAAATGAATACTCTGGAGATGGATAATTTGTTGCTCATTAGCAATTTCACCCATAAATGGGCAGATCCAATTGACTTGCGAATTGCACTGCTATGGATGGAGGGCGATTCGATAAAATTTCAAGAAGCTGTAAAAGCTAAAATAATTGCTGAACGTGATTCAATTCCGCTCTCCGATATTATTGCTCTGGATCAGTTACTCAAAAATGAAACTTTTGTCATCACTGATTCTAAGCAAGTAAAAAAAACATTGAAAGAAGAATCAAAAGTTATCAAAAGGGAACAACTTCTTAAAAAAATAATATCAGATTCAATAAACTCCGCTTTTGACCTTAGTAGTCTTAACAATCCAAGTATTAACTGGGTGACCAGACGAGCAGAAAAACTAAAAACTCAAAGAGCTAAATCCGAAAATATTCAGGAAAAAATGATGATAGATAGGTTGCTCAATTACATGAGTGCTGCATGCTATGAAACATCGCTTCAGATGAAATCTCAAGGATTTACTAAGAAAGCCCTTGTCGGAATTACAATTTGGGAATCTGTATCTGGATTCCCGATATATGGTCATTGGCTTAAAGCCAGGGTATTCGCAGTAGAAAGGGACACACCTCAAGCGCTGAAACATCTGGAAGCCGCTCTCAAATCGGGGAAAATTAAAAAGGAATCCGTGTTTCGAGAGCCTGATTTCGAGGGCCTGTATGAAGACCCTCGATTCAAGGAATTAATTGAAATGTATTACAACTAAAATTCGCAGTTTCCTGGAGTCCTTGGGAAAGGAATCACGTCTCTGATATTGGCCATTCCAGTAACAAATTGAATCATTCGTTCAAACCCTAAACCATACCCGCTATGTGGAACCGTACCAAATCTCCGGGTATCAAGATACCATGATAACTCTTCTTTTGGGATATTCATCTCATCCATACGTGTCTCGAGGTTATCCTGACGCTCCTCACGTTGCGATCCGCCGACTATTTCACCGATTCCAGGGAAAAGTACATCCATTGCCGCTACTGTCTTAAGGTCATCATTTTGACGCATGTAAAAAGCCTTGATACCTTTCGGATAGTTATAAAGAATAACAGGTTTTTTGAAATGCTTCTCTACAAGAAAGCGTTCGTGCTCAGACTGTAGGTCTGCTCCCCATTCTTCAATTAAAAACTGAAACTTCTTTTTCTGATTGGGTTTAGATCTTTTCAAAATCTCTATAGCATCTGTATAAGAGACTCGCTCAAAATCATTCTCAGAGACAAACTTTAGTCTTTCTAATAATGACATTTCACTTCTCAGATTCTGAGGCTTAGTCTTTTCCTCATCCTCCGCACGCTTGTTCAAAAACGCTAAATCGTCTTGACAGTTCTCGATCGCATGCTTTACCACATATCGGAGCATTTCCTCTGCCAGATCCATCGTATCATCCAAATCATAGAAAGCCATCTCAGGCTCTACCATCCAGAATTCAGCTAAATGCCTGGTCGTATTGCTATTTTCCGCTCTGAAGGTTGGCCCGAAGGTGTATATCTCTGAGACTGCCAAAGCTGCTAGTTCTCCTTCAAGTTGCCCCGATACAGTCAGATTAGTTTCCTTTTCAAAAAAATCTTGCTTGTAGTCTACTTCTCCATCTTCTGTTTTAGGGACATTGTTGAGGTCCAGCGTAGTAACTCTAAAAGTTTCCCCTGCTCCTTCAGCGTCAGAAGCTGTTAATATTGGTGTGTGTAAATTCAAGAAGCCTTTCTGATGAAAGAATGTATGAAGGGCATAAGCCATTTCATGTCTCACCCGTAAAATTGCTCCAAAGGTGTTTGTTCTTGGTCTTAGATGAGCAATCTCTCTCAGAAATTCAAGTGAATGTCTTTTTGGTTGTAACGGATATTCATCTGGGTGAGCCGCTCCCAACACTTCAATATTTTCTACCAGAAGCTCAACTGACTGACCTGCCCCTTGAGATTCTGTCAATTTTCCAAAAACAGAAATGCTCGCACCGGTAGTTACATTTCTTAAAATTTGTTCATCCACATTTGATACATCCAGAATCAATTGTAAATTGTTAATGGTAGAGCCATCATTCAACGCTACAAACGCAATATTTTTGCTTTCGCGCTTCGTTCGCACCCAACCTTTTACACAAAATTCTTCTCCCGATTTCCCATCGTTAAGAATTTGCCTGATTTTTGTTCTTCTAATTTTGTCCACCATCGTTAAATATTTGCGCCGCAAAAGTAACGAATGTGATATTTTTGACATATTAGGACTTAGAAAATGCAAAAACTCTCTCTAACACAATCGCTTCAACAAAAGCTGTCTCCACAACAGATTCAGTTTATTAAGCTCTTACAAGTGCCCACAGCTGAGCTGGAGGCGCGTGTAGAAGAAGAGTTGGAGGTCAACCCTGCGCTAGAAGAAGGCAAGGAAGAAAAGGAAGCTGATGAACAGTCAGAAGATTTTGATGACGAGTATGAGAGTGCTACCGAGGGTATTGAAGATTATCTTCAAGATGATTATGCAGGATATAAGATGCAGGGCGATGGGCGGAATCCTGATGAGGAGGACAAAGAATCACCTATTTCTGTTGGTAAGAGTCTGCATGAGCATTTAATTTCTCAACTAGGTTATTTAAAACTCGATGATAGGCAAAAAGTCCTTGGTCGTCAATTAATCGGAAGTATTGATTCTGATGGATATATCAGAAGGGAGCTTGAAGCTATAGTAAATGATCTTGCATTTTCTCAAGGAGTAGAAACTGATGAGGAAGAGCTTGAAGATCTTCTTTATAAAATTCAAAATTTTGATCCTGCGGGTATTGGAGCCAGAAATTTACAGGAATGTCTATCACTTCAGTTGGATCGAAAAGATGAGGATAGTGAGACCGTTCAAATTGCCAAACGAATAGTTGACTCATGTTTCAATGAATTTTCAAAAAAACACTACGATAAGATCGCGCGAAAGCTCAGTCTTGACGATGAGAACCTCCTAAGAGAAGCTATCTACCTCATTACCAAGTTAAATCCTAAACCAGGTGGAACTGGCGATGATGTAGCTAAGACTCAGTATGTTATACCAGACTTTATTTTGGTTAATAATGATGATAAGCTGGAACTTTCTTTAAACTCTCGCAACGCTCCACAGCTTAAGGTGAGTCGCTCATATTCCGAAATGCTTCAAACGTATGATAAGAGTAATAAAAAAGACAAAAAACTAAAAGAGACCGTTTCATTTATCAAGCAAAAACTTGACTCAGCAAAATGGTTTATTGATGCAATTCGTCAGCGGCAGCAAACTTTATTGAATACAATGCAAGCTATCATTGATTTTCAGTACGACTATTTTCTGGAAGGCGATGAGAGTAAGTTGAAGCCGATGATCTTGAAAGATATAGCTGAGCGAATCAACATGGATATTTCGACGGTATCACGTGTTGCAAGTAGCAAAGCTGTACAAACTGAGTTTGGTGTATTTCCTCTTAAATATTTCTTTTCTGAAGGAATCTCTACTGACTCTGGTGAGGATGTGAGCAGCCGTGAAGTAAAGAATAAACTTAAATCCTTCATTGACGAGGAAGATAAATCGAAACCTCTCTCGGATGAAAAACTTGAAAAAGCACTAAAGGAGTGTGGCTACAACATTGCAAGAAGAACTGTGGCAAAATATAGGGAGCAACTAAATATACCTGTGGCACGCCTCAGAAAAGAGCTTTGAGAGTACTAATGAAGATCGTTTCGGTGGCATTCCACCCGTTACTCATGGCCACATATTTGAGCTATGTTCTTTTTGTTAAGTCCCCTGAACTATTTCCGCGGGTGGTGCCTCAAGCTATTCCACAGTTCATTTTGGTGATCTTTATCACCACTTGTCTGATGCCCGCTTTGAGCATTTTTCTCCTTCGAACGTTCTCATTTATATCCAACCTGGAACTCACCAAGCGAAGCGAAAGAATAAGGCCTTTCATTTTTATTGCATTTTATTATGCTGCTTCCTCATACCTATTTGCTGATAAGTTAGAAATGGGTCCTGTTTTTATGGCAGTGATGATTGGTGTTTCAGCGCTGATTATTTTGCTGCTAATCATTACCACTTGGTTTAAAATAAGCATTCATACTGCAGCAATATGCAGTGGATTTGGTTTCGTAAGCGCGCTTACCATAACTATGGGTGTAAATATTGGCTGGTACTTTTACGCACTAATTATTGCTGCTGGTCTTACAGCCTCGAGTAGACTGTACTTAGGCTATCATAAACCACAAGAAGTATGGTCAGGAGCCATACTTGGGTTTGCATATAGCTTCCTGATCATATTGATAATTTTTTAGAATCCAGTCACGTTAATTCCGACTGTTGTCATTACAGGATTGAAACCATCCTCGAATGTATCTTTGAATACTGGCGAGACAAATCGCTTATAAAACACATGTACTCCTCTGAAGCCCAATCTAACTTGATACCCATACCTAAATGAATTGAGGTTGAATTTACCCGAAACTTTCTGTCGAACAGTTTCTCCATTATTGTCATATTTCCACTTGGTGTGTGCGTTGAGTCTAAGTCCAACAATACCTCCAATACCCAAAAACAGCCCCTCTCCATCTTCTGTACCCATTGGATGAAATCTGAATTCAACGGGAAAATCCAGATAAGTCGTAGCTAGCTTATTCTTATCATAGTTTTGCGTGTTGGGTCCTATAAAAACTGATTGCAATGTGTCATTTACCATTAAGTTGCTAAACAAGGTCGAAGAATCTCCAAGACTCATTTTTTCTAAACCGAAGCCTACGCCGTAGTTCAATGATAATTTACTGCTGAAAGCCTTTCGTTTAGTATAGTATAAAGCAATAGATTTTGATGACCATGTTCTTTTTTCTAGAGCACCAGGCATAGATGACCACACATTGAATCCAATGTCAACCATAAGCTCCCCTGGAATATCAGGTCGCTTCAACCCATCTTGTGCACTTGCACTTAATACTAAAATGGTAAGTAGTACTCCGTAAACGTATTTCATATTTTTTATCATGTTTCCTGCAAAGAAGAGGCTTTTTCAGTTTTTCCTTTCTTAATGAATGTTAAATGATTCAAAGCCTGAATAAGAAAAATTTCGGCAAAGATAGAATCATGGAGCAGTAACGAAAATTTTAAAGCATAATTGTTAGTTTTGCGCTCCCAACGGACTCGTAGCACAACTGGATAATGCACCTGGTTACGGCCCAGGAGATTGGGGGTTCGAATCCCTCCGAGTTCACTTTTAGAACATCAATTTGTTCATAACCCCTCATATTAAATGTATGAGGGGTTTTTTATTGCCCAACCTTCTCAAACTATCTAAGTATTTTCATATAATTGGTGACCAATTCGGTTACCTCTATAATGTCAAAATGAGGTATTTTGATGCTTTTGAGTATATTTATAAAGGGATATGAACCTTCAATCCCTACCGAAACGTTCAAAAAAGTTCAATTTTATTCAATTCAATTATGCAACATACATTCAGTCTCTTACTTCCTCTCCGGCTCACTTTATAATAATTGAGTACTTCCAGATTGAAGTGAAGCTCAGAAACGAACCTTGGCTTTATTGTTTTGAAGAAATGTATTTGTTGCTCCACTGTTTCAAGTGAAGCCTGAAAGTAAAGGTGTCTGAGTGTTTTGGTAAGATCCTGGCAAAGTGTGATTTTGAGTAAGCATCTATCGATAAGTGATTTATTACTATTGTCTATTTCCAATAATCGATGCACTAACTCACTGAGTAGGTCAAAAAAGGGTTCAAGGGTTTTTCAATGGTTAGTGTGATTAGCACTTCTTGCGCCCATCCCTGCAATCACAGCATTCACACAATGAAGTGATCCAACCTCATGTTCGATGTGGGTCTCACACCACGTACAAGCTATGAAAAATGTTTTAGTAGCTTAGTATTTGCCAAATAAACGAAAATTTAACCATGGCCTCAACTGGCGATCTTGATCCTTTATTTACTTATTTTGACCAATTCGGAAGATTATCCACCCAGGCGAGAAAAGAGATTGAGCCAATTGCCTCAGTAGTTCTAATCAAGAAGAATACAGACTTACAACCCATTGGTCACACCTGCAAGACCATCTACTTGGTGAAAAAGGGGGCAGCACGCATTCACTACTTCAAAGACGCCAATGATATCACGGAGAGCTTTGCTTTTGAAAATCATCTAATTGTGAGAGTGGAAAGTTTATTTACAGGACAGCCCAGTAAAAAGGCCATTCAAGCACTTGAGGATACAGAATTTATTGCGGTAAAAGCGCAACCATTATTCAATCTTTACGACCAGTTTCCAGAGATTGAACGGCTGTTTAGAAAAATATTCGAGGCAGCACATGTGGAGACCGTCCATAGATTGGAAAGTATTCAGTTTCACACCGCAGAGGAGCGCTATCACGACCTGTTGCGGGAAGCACCAGAGGTGGTACAACGGATCGCTATGAAGCACATTGCTTCTTACTTAGGTATCAACAGGGTGAGTCTAAGTCGAATTCGCGCGACCTTGATTTAGTAACATTTGTTAATCGTTTTTAATTTTTCACGGATCAGCTTTGCAGTAAAATCGACAACTATGCAAAGTATTTCAGTTACCGAATTAAGCAACCTTATTCATTCCGACACCAAGCTGATCATCATAGACGTCAGGTCGGTGCAAGAATTTGAAAAGGCTCATCTGCCAAATGCAAGGAATGTTCCATTACCTGAGCTTGAGGAAGAATTAAAGGTTTGGAAAGGAGACACTAAAATGATAACTGTCTGTACGAAAGGAGGTGGAAGGTCTTCAAAAGCGGCTAGCCTACTTAGAGATCATGGCTTCTCTTCAGCCTTTTTGGAAGGAGGAACAATTGCTTGGCTTGAATTGCAATCTGCTTGATCATGGAGTCATCCGCACAACTAGGTCTTAAGGAAAACTGGAAACAGTTTACGCTGCTGGTGCTTGTCAATGGGTTTGTTGGCGGCATGGTGGGCATGGAGCGCACGCTCTTGCCGCAAATCGCGGAGGCCGATTTTGGTATGGCAGCCAAGGCAGCCATTCTCTCCTTTATCATTGTATTCGGTATCACAAAGGCCACTACCAACTATTTCACGGGAGTCCTTTCTCATCGATTTGGAAGAAAAAACTTACTAATTGCTGGCTGGGTTATAGGTCTACCAGTTCCGTTTATACTCATTTACGCCCCCAGCTGGCCTTGGATCATTTTCGCTAATGTATTGCTAGGCATGAATCAGGGGCTTACCTGGTCCAGCACAGTAGTAATGAAAATCGATCTCGTAGGTGAGAAAAATCGAGGCTTGGCCATGGGGCTCAACGAATCAGCAGGGTATTTGGCGGTTGGGTTAGTGGCATTTCTCACTGGGTGGATTGGAGCAGAATATGGTTTACGCCCATATCCTTTTTACGTCGGCATTGCATTCGCTTTCGCTGGATTACTGACAAGCTGGCTATTTATCAAAGACACGGCACACCATGTTGATTTGGAATCAAAAAGCAGTGAGATCCCACTTTTGAAAAAGGTGTTTTGGGAAACGACCTGGGCGAATAAAAACCTCGGCTCGATCACGCAAGCGGGATTGGTCAACAATCTCAATGACGGCATGATCTGGGGGTTATTTCCCATACTGTTATTCGCCAAGGGATTTTCATTGACCGTCATAGGATTAATGGTGGCAGCCTATCCGATGGTATGGGGCATTGGACAACTCGTCACTGGTAAATTGGCGGATCACTACAATAAAAAAGGCCTCTTGTTTTGGGGGATGTTGTTTCAAGGGCTTGCTATTATCGGGTTCACCTATGCCAGTGATTTTGGGCAATTTCTAAGCTTGTCTATCTTATTAGGTATGGGTACAGCGATTGTTTATCCTACTTTTTTGGCAGCAATAGCAGATTACACCCACCCAAATCAGCGGCCAAAAAGCATCGGAACATTCCGGCTGTGGCGTGATCTTGGTTATGCCATTGGTGCGATGGTTTCTGGCGTCCTTGCGGATCAATTTGGTGTTGATGCGGCGATTTTAGCCATCGGACTAGTGACCCTTTTGTCTTCCCTGATTATAAAAATACGGATGGAATAATGTTAATGGAGTCAATTGGTCTATATCGAATGTGTTGGGCGAAACATGATGTTAATTAGATAACAGTGCTGTTTTAATTGACGGTTCTCTTATCAAGTTTGTCGGCCACAACAGACTCAAATCTTCGCCAAGTCTGAGTCCGGTAAAAGGGGCCGAAATAGCCTCGAACAATTAACTTATTGTTTCCTTCAAGCCAAAACCGTGAGCTGTATGTTTGTCCGTTCCCAGGATCAAGTATAGTTCCGCTTACCCATTGATCTTGTGATTTGATAAAACCATCCATGAAGCGCAGACCTACAATGGGTTTATTTTCCCATTTTCCATTACACTGCGTACAAAGTGGGTAATTTCCTTCATGCGGCAACAAATAAATTTCCCGGACATAGCCTTTGAGTTCTCCATTAACTACTCTCAATTCAACCATAGATTTTACTAAATCATAGGTGTCATCGATCGTATTCCAGAGACCTTCAATACCGGGTGAAGCATCTTTTTTCTTCCACGTTTGGGTTCGATAAAATAACCCTAATGGCCCACCAAATCCACGCACTTTAAGTGTCCCTCCAGATTCAAACCAAATTTTTCCATCATATACTTCGCCACTGGAGGGGTCCAAAATTTTTCCATCAGTCCATTCTCCTCCATCTTTTTTGAACCCGTTTAAAAATTCAATACCAATGATCTTAACTCCAGAAAGCTGTCCTTGACAATTAGAGCAAATGGGATCTGTTCCTTGGTTTGACTGAAGAAGTACACTATCTACTTGTCCGTACCAATGGTTGGTTTTATTGTCGAATTTAATTTCGACGATGGAAAGCGGTGTTCCAGAAGCTTCATCAAAGGTCATCCATTTCCCATAAGGTGACTGTGCCATAATCGCATTTGACATCAGGAGCATAATAATGGTCGTAAGAACTTTCCCCGTTTTTGATTCCTTCTTTCTTGAAGCAATCCTTTCGAAGTTCTTTTCGTAATCCGGGTGCTCCGTCTTAAACCATCTATCCCACCATGTAAAATAGAGCCCGAAATTATAGGTGAACTTCTCGTGATGAAGGTTGTGATGTGTGGTGGTTGTATGCCAGCCGATCCACTTATTCCGAGTGAATCCTATTGGGAATAATTCGAATCCTAAATGACCCCAAACATTTCGTACAATCATGTAAATCAGGAAAGTCAAAGCTGCAACAGAATGAATCGGGAGTACAAATAGCAGGATAGGAAAAACCAGTGCCTGTACTACCGCTTCAATGGGATGAAACGAATAGGCCGCCCAAGGGGAAGGATTTGTACTCTTGTGATGAACTAAGTGCACATACTTGAAGATTTTGGGGTGGTGCATCCATCGGTGAGTCCAATAGAAATACAAATCGTGGAACAAAATCATAACTGCGATACTAAAAAAAAGGTAAATCCAGCCGTAATCGCTGATCTCACCATACATCATGGTCCACCCGTTTTTGATAGAAGTAACTACTCCCACTCCAACTGCAGCAAAAATCAATACCGTACTCATTGAGTATTTAAACTCGTACAGTAGTTTTCTATTTGTTGGCCATTTACTTTGGATAAACTTATGACTTAGTTGCCGTTTGAATAGCTTCCAGAACAGAACAAAAGCAAGACTTGCCGTGATGAAGTACCGAAAAAAATCTATTGGCAGTATTTTCAAAAAGATGTTTACAAATTCATTGATTTCCATTTTGAGAATTTTGAGCTAATCTGGAGACAGATCAAGTCAAATTCTCTCTACTATTGACCAATGCTGGTCGATTTCGAAATTGGCTATAAATTTTTACTCAAGGTTCCTTTTTCTGAACTCTGTTGGAGTTAGCCCAGTAGCTCTTTTGAAGGCTCGGTTGAATGGGCCAATCGAATTGAAGCCAATATGGTAGGCAATTTCCAAAATGGTCAGGTCTGTTTTGTTTCGATCTTTAAGCATGTCACATGCCAGAGCGATCCGATAAGAATTGATAAAACCAATGAAATTTCGATAGCCTAGCTCTTGATTAATAACGCGCCGAACCTTGTATTCCTGAAGGCCTATTTCCTCGGAGAGCTTACCAATAGTGAGACTGTCTTTTTTAAAAAGTTCCAGATCAGACATGGATGATTGTATCTTCTCAACAATATCTGGATTCTTAATTTCAATGCTTTTTCGTGGAGCATCAAATAATGTGTTGCGAATATTAAAATTTAGTCCAATAAACAGGGTATTGAAAATCAGAATAGAAGTTCGCTGAACCAATCTGGGGACTTCCTGCTCCGTGGGACTCATTCCCAATTCCGAAACCACTGTTAGAATTACTATAATCCCAATAAAATAAGTAAAGTACTTCCTGAGCTTGATTCGCTTTTCGTCAAGATCAGATTTGCTTCCATGCTGAGCTTCAATGATGGCCAGGATAACAAAAAAAATGGATAGGGTGCGAAGGGCAAGCGCAGCAAGATCTGTGTAGTCGAATTGTCCAGCAAGATACAGTCCGTAATAAGTAGCGGCGGTGAGCAATACCAAAGTCCATTCTATCCATTTCGAAGGCTTCTGATCTCGAAACATTGATTTGGCCATGTACCAGAATGTAAAAGGTAGCATCAGCGGACCCAGAACGAGAAATTCAAACAGAGGTGTTTCCCAAACCCAGTCAATGATAAGATACAAAAACGCGCAAGCCACGAAAACCATGATGGCCATAGCGCCCTGAATTCTTTGCCTATTTCGAAAAATCAAAGCAATCGAAATCAACAAACTATAAGAAGCGAGCGCATTTATAATTAGGTACATGTCTTCCACTAAAGAAAGATACAAACCTTCTTCTTTCTCATGATAGATTTGTTGTGCTTCTCACTACCCAAATGATTGATAAGTCATTTTTTTATAACGAAAGAGTAAAAATTAAGTGTTTAAGTGAAAATGAAGTCAATTGGAAATAAATCTTAGGCTACCTATTCGGTTACCAAATTGAGCTGAACGTTTCTAACTAATTGATATTCGATTGTTAATAATGAAGGTTCATGTTCCTCCGAGTTCACGAAATATTTCTTAAAAATGCCTTTCTTGATTTCAGGAAGGGCATTTTTTTATCCCTATAAGCAGTGCATTCGATATAGAAAATGCCTCTTAGAGAGCTATACAGAAACACTGTAGTGCTACTTCCTCTGCTTTTGGTCTAGTTGATTCTTTTGATTACAAATTGATTTGATGTTCCTTTGTCATTCAATGCAGCGATATAAAAAGATAGCGGCCATTTCATTTTTGAGCATATTCAGTATGTACCTGCTGCATCAGGTAATGCCTCATGTTCACCATGATCATGAAACTGCTGAGCATATCACCGTTTCGCAATCAGAGCATTCACATGATGGAGATCACCACCACCATGATGAAGATGCCAATGAAGATTTCGACCTTTTGGGCTTTCTCTTCGGAACTCATGCGCACAGTGTTCAAGCTGATAATATACTAGTTGCTAAGAGCATCACTAAGCAGCAATCAACCATGAAAATAGTTGCGGTTGCGGCAACTGTTCAAACAGGGAGATTATCTAATAAGGTTAGGGATCAGGAAGAACAAATTTTCTGGCAAGATCCCCCAGACCCCACCAAAACTCCGTACTTATCATCGGGTTCTCTGAGAGGCCCACCTTCTCTAGGATAATCACCAAAGATGGACACCCATCTTGGATATGCGGATGTACATCCGTTGAATTATTGATTCATCCTAAATTTCATTTACATGTTTAAAAAAATAGTATTCGCTTGCTGCGTATACCTGTTGTCATTGGGAATAATAGCTCAAACTAATTTGACAGGCATTTTGCAGGAAGTTGAAAAAAATAATAAGGAGCTCCAGGCATTTACTTCATTGATGGAGAGCAAGGAGCTTGAATTGAAATCTGGAAATACGCTTCCTGACCCTCAACTTGGAGCCTATTATCTACCATTAGGTGAGCATAATACGGGAGATTACTCCGAGTTTCAGATAAGCCAGTCTTTCGAATTCCCTACGGTGTATAGAGCTCGAAATAGACTCATTGATTCTAAAGTGGCAAAGCTGAATCTAGACTATGCATTAAAGCGACAAGAGGTTTTATTGGCTGCTCAGAAATATGTTTATGACTTGATTGCTCTCAATAAGCGACTAAACATCGAACACCAACGAGTGGCTCAAGCCAAGACTCTTTTTGATCAGGTTCAGGAACTTTTTAGGTCTGAACAAGTCGGAATTCTGGAATTGAACAAGGCCAAAATAGCCTGGATGAAGGAGCAGTTCAAAGTCCAACAGTTGCAGAACGATCGACAAAATCAGTTGCTTTTATTGCAAAACCTAAATGGTGGCGAGCCTATCAATTTTTCTTCAACTGACTATGCGAATGATCTAGTATTAGCAGAAAAAGAAAGTCTGTGGCAGGAGATAAATGCTAATGACCCCAAACTACGAATGGTCAGCAACAAAGAGGAAGTGAGCAATTTGGAAGTAAGTCTATCCAAAAATAAGTCCCTTCCGAATCTGACAGCTGGATATAACTACCAAGGCATTGCGGGATCCAATTATTCCGGAATCTATGCTGGTATCTCTATCCCACTTTGGAGCAATCGGCACAAAGTGAAAGCTGCTCAATCAAAATTGGAGTACCAGCAATCATTTGGCGAATCCCAAACCATGATGGCGTATGCTGATTTTGAAAAGCGATACAATGAGTATCAGGTTTTGCTTGGCAAGTTTCAGGAATACAATAGCACGCTCAATGGATTGAATAGCGACAGCTTATTGCTGGAAGCATACAATCTGGGACAGATTTCCTTCATGGATTATTACGTCGAGCTTCAATTTTATCGGCAGGCGTTTGATGCAATGCTGGATATGGAAAAACAATTAAATCAGCTTCAGGCTGAACTTTTAAAACATCAATTATAAATCTCAAACATTACAATTATGAAAACTTCAAACATACTTTTTGCACTCGTTATTCTGCTTTCAGCAGCATGTAATACTAAAACATCGGGAGACGATCATGGCCATGAGCATGGTACTGAAGGTGGTCATTCACACGATGAAGCGACACACGATCATGCTGATCAAGAGGAATTTAAGGTAGATGGTGATGCTAGTGCTGAACTTGCATTGACTACAGAAGCCAAAATAGAAGCAATTGAAAATCAAAAAGGCCAGGTAGAAGTGACAGTGCCCGCTGGAAAAGGAGTGGAATACAAATTCTATCTAGATCAATATGAAAAGCTAATATATGAATGGTCAGCCAATGTTTCATTGCATTCTGACTTTCATGGTGAGCCTTTGGATTACGAACAGACTAAATACTTTGAAAGCTATGTGATCTCACGTGCAACCAAGATGAAAGGCACGGCTACCATGCCGTTTGCAGGTTCACATGGATGGTACTGGAAGAATAATTCGGCTAATGATGTAGTGGTTACACTCATCACAGAAGGAAAATACAAAGTAATTGGATTGAAGTAATAAACAACTAAAAAATGAGATTTTTAATTGTATTGATTGTACTGATTGCAATGTCCTGCAAGTCAGCAAATGAAGATGGACATGCTCATGCACCGGATGGCAGTCACGTTACTGAAGGTATTAAAACACCTACACTTAACGCCACTAACTGGACGGAGAAAACGGAGTTATTCGTAGAGTTTCCAGCTCTTGTTGTCGGAAGTTCGAGTCGCTTTGCAGCACACTTCACGTTTATGGAAAAGCACAAGCCTGTGCGTGAAGGAAGTGTAACGGTAAGTTTAATCAAGGGGGATAATGGAATTCGCCACACGATGGATGCACCATCCTCTCCTGGGATTTTCAGACCTGTACTGCATCCAAAAGAAGCAGGCATTTACCAGCTGATATTTGATTTAAAAACGCCAACACTTTCAGACAGAATTGTTATGAAGGATGTTCGGGTATTTGCTTCTATTGAGGAAGCCATAGAGGTATTAGGAGGTGAAGAGTCCGATGACGGTTCCATTACTTTCTTGAAAGAGCAAGCTTGGAAGATTGACTTTCAAACTGCTTTGGCTGAATTGGGTGAAGTCTACGAAATGATTCCAACTTCAGGCATTTGGAAAGTTTCATCTTCAGGTTATCAGACGCTTCCTGCTCCTGTGAGTGGTACGGTCACTTTTCTTGGCAATAGCCTCAATGAAGGGAGCAAGGTGAGGAAAGGACAAGTATTGATGACAGTGAGCAGTGCCAGTCTTACCTCCAACAATATGGATGCGCAGATAAAAATGGCTAAAGCCAATTTCGATCAGGCCAAGTCTGCATATGAACGTAAGCAGAAGCTGTACGAATCAAAGATTGTTTCCAAAGCGGAATTCGAGCAAGAAGAGCAAAAATACCTGGTTGCCAAATTAAAGTTCGAGACCCTGAGCGCGGGGTATGGTGCCAATGGCAAGCAGATCATTGTTCCGTTTGATGGCTATATCAAAGGTGTGGTTGTTAAAAATGGTGCATTTGTAGAAGAAGGTGTATCGTTATTGACCATTTCCAGCCATCAATCCAGTTTGTTGGAAGCGCAAGTCAGTTCGGCCAATGCATCAAAACTGAATAACATTTTCGATGTTTGGTATCAACCTAAAGAAGGAAAATGGTCTAGCTTAAATGCAACCGGAGGAAAAATTCTTTCGGTTGGAAAAGTAGTGAAAAGCGACAGACCTCTACTGTCCATCTATTCGCAGATTAACGATGCTGTAGAAATGCCGGAAGGTAGTTTCACAGAGGTGCAGATTTCTGTAGGAAAACCTAGAAAATCAACTGTGATTCCTACGTCCTCATTGCTAGAAGATTATGGAAGTTATTCAGTTATTGTGGAATTGTCTGGAGAGAGCTTCGAAAGAAGGCCGGTTACCATCGGTCGTAAAAACGGCAATTCGGTAGAAATAACATCTGGACTTGAAGTTGGAGAAATGGTGGTGAGCATAGGAGCCTATCAGGTAAAAATGGCGGCTATGTCAGGCGCCGTTCCAGCACATGGACACGATCATTAAATAAAGTAGCATGCTAAATAAAATATTATCAATATCGCTCCAAAATCGCCTGATGGTGCTTTTGGCAGCCATGCTACTGAGTGTCTCGGGGATTTATATAGCCCGAAACATGAATGTGGATGTATTTCCTGACCTCACAGCTCCAACAGTTACTATACTGACAGAAGCGCACGGAATGGAATCGGAAGAGGTGGAAAAATTGGTCACTTATCAATTGGAAACGGCCATGAATGGGTCTCCCAATGTACGGCGGATTCGTTCGTCATCTGCAGCGGGTATTTCCATTGTCTGGATTGAGTTTGAATGGGGAACGGATATTTACCGTGCTCGGCAAATTGTAAGTGAACGTATTCCTATGGTTCGTGAGAACCTACCCGATGGAGTGGGGACGCCAACTATGGCACCTATTTCATCCATTATGGGAGAAATCATGTTGCTAGCAGTCACCTCCGATAACTTATCACCGATGGAACTCAGAACCTTATCTGACTGGACGATCCGACCTAGAATTAAATCCATTGGAGGAATCGCCAATGTGATTGTAATAGGTGGAGACTACAAGCAGTATCAGGTTTTTGCACATCCCGAAAAACTGAAGTATTACAATGTCACGCTGGACGAACTCCTCAAAAAGGTGGAAGAGTCCAATATGAATGCACCCGGAGGAGTAATCAATCAGCATAGTAATCAATACCTTGTGAAAGGGAATGGACGCGCTAATACGGTCGAACATTTACAAGAGGCTGTATTGAAGCAAGTCAATCAACAGACGATCAAAATCAAAGATGTGGCCACTGTTCAGGTTGGTGCTGCTGACAAGATTGGAGACGCTTCGTTGAATGCATCTCCGGCAGTTATTTTGACCATTTCCAAGCAGCCGGATGTCAATACACTAGAATTAACAGAGAGTTTGGATGAAGCAATTGCTGAAATGCAAAAGACGCTTCCTGAGGGTGTGGGAATCAAAAGTCACATTTTCCGACAGGCCAATTTTATTGAGGCATCTATCGCTAATCTGAATCAGACACTTTTAGAAGGAGCATTTTTTGTAGTCATCGTCTTGATCATTTTCTTGATGAATTGGCGAACGACAGTTATCTCTTTGGTAGCAATTCCTATTTCATTGTTGGTTTCCATAATCGTGTTGAAGATGTTAGGTTATACGATCAATACGATGAGTTTGGGAGGAATGGCCATAGCCATTGGTGCATTGGTGGATGATGCGATTATTGACGTGGAGAATGTCTTTAAGCGCTTGCGTGAAAATATCCGTAAACCAAAAGAAGAACGATTGCCGATCCTTACGGTTGTGAAAGATGCGTCAGTGGAAATCAGAAGTTCCATCATTATTGCCACGCTGATTATCATTGTTTCGTTCATTCCGCTCTTTTTCCTTAGTGGAATGGAGGGTCGCTTATTGCAACCGCTAGGGATCGCATTTATCACCTCGGTTCTTACTTCACTGGTGGTGGCTGTTACAGTTACTCCTGTCCTATGTTCGTATCTACTAAAGAGTGACAAAGTGTTATCAAAGCAAGCGGATGGTACAAGAGTAGAAAGATGGCTACAAAAAGGCTACTCCAAAATGTTGGGGGGTGCACTTCGAGTACCAAAAATAGTCATCGGATTGACCATCGGAGCATTCTTGATTAGTTTGGTTTTCTTAACGCAGCTTGGCAGAAGTTTCTTGCCAGAATTTAATGAAGGCTCGTTAGTCATTAGTGTTGTCGGTCTACCAGGTATGTCACTGGAGGAAAGTAACAAAACGGGCACTCTGGTAGAAGAGCTACTACTTGAAATGCCGGAGGTAGAAGTGGTGACACGAAGAACGGGAAGAGCTGAACTTGACGAACATGCACAAGGTGTGAACGCTGCGGAGATTGACGTGCCATTTACGTTGACAGACAAAAGCAAGGAAGCATTCTTCGAAGAAGTTCGGAGCAAGCTGAGTGTGGTGCCGGGTGCAAATATCACCCTGGGACAGCCAATTGCACACCGGATTGATCACATGCTTTCGGGTACGCGAGCCAACATTGCCATTAAGGTGTTCGGTTCAGATTTGCAACGACTGTTTGAAATTGGTAAACAGATTGAAAACAATATCAAAAACATAGACGGAATTGCAGACGTGGCTGTGGATCAGCAAGTAGAAGTTCCGCAGTTGCGAATTACTCCTAAGAGACAAATGCTAGCTGCATACGGCATGACCGTTGGCAATTTGATGGAACAAGTGGACGTAGCATTTGCCGGCGAGAAAGCAGGGGAAATGTATGAAGGACAGAAATATTTTGACCTGATCGTCCGATTTCAGCCCGAATTCAGAAACAGTATTTCGGTGATTGAATCTGCTCTGATTAGTCTACCGAATGGTGGTCAAACTTCCCTTAATCAGTTGGCCTCTGTTTCTTCTGTCAGCACACCCAATACAATCAGCAGAGAAGATGTACAGCGTAAGATAGTTGTGGCGGCTAATGTTCAAGGACGGGATTTGAGAAGTGTGGTCAATGAAATACAAACAATCATCGAAAGTTCAGTTGAATTACCTGAAGGGTACCGGGTGGTTTACGGTGGGCAATTTGAAAGTGAAGCTAAGGCTTCTCAATTACTGCTGATCACAGCCGTACTTGCGATCTTGGTTATTTTCCTTTTGCTCTATTATGAGTTTCAGGATGTCAAACTCTCTTTCATCGTATTGATCAATCTTCCTCTAGCTCTGATTGGTGGGATTTTGATCGTTTATTTTACCTCTGGTATTATCAGTATTGCGGCCACTATCGGCTTTATCAGCTTGTTTGGTATCGCTACAAGGAACGGCATCTTGTTGGTGTCAAGATATGAGGATTTGAGGAAAGAAGGAAAGGCTGGTTTAGAACTGTTACAAGTGGGTGCATTGGATCGTTTGAATCCTATTTTAATGACAGCATTCACGACAGGACTTGCACTGATTCCGCTTGCTTTGAAGGGAGGAGAACCAGGTAATGAAATTCAAAGTCCGATGGCGGTAGTGATTCTTGGTGGTTTACTGTCAGCTACTTTGTTGAATTTGATTGTAATTCCTTGTGTTTATAGACTTATAAAGATGAATCGGATGTTTTGAAATATCGACAATCTCTGATTCACGAGGCTTTCATTTATAGCAAATAGCGCAAATGAAAGTAAATCTAGTTTCAGGTTATTGAATTTCGTATTGCAGGAAAGTAAAATTAGATAAGAGGGGATCTAAGGTATTTCGCTGCGAGTTCACTTAAGAGCATCAATTTCTTGATAACCCCTCGTATTAAATGTATGAGGGGCTTTCTTTTGTATCCCAAAGGAAATTAATTGCATATCTAGTTCTTATTTGTTGAGGGTTAGCAATAGCTCATCTAGCCTTTCCAATGTTGATGACAGGCCTTCTTTCATGCCCATGTTTATCACTGCTTCCAAATCTGCAAGTGAGTTATAGGTTACTGTAGTTTGTACTAGCGCATTGGCTCCTTTATCCGAAAAATGAACATGCCACTCTGCTTTAGGCAGGTCAGTATTTAGATTACCATCAGCGTCACTAAAGGCATCTAGCGTATCGTAAAAATCAATAGGTTTGATTTTGGTGTATTCGGTCCAGCCCCAATATTCCTTTCCTTCGGGATCAACCATCACATAATGCCAATGTCCTCCTTCGCTGAAGTCCATGGATTTGGTCTTAGTAGTGAATGGCTTGGGTGCAAACCATTGGTCGATCAGTTCACTTTTGGTGTAGCAATCCCATACCAAGTGCCGTTCTGCGGCAAACTCTCTTTTTACTGTTATGGTGTTTTTCTCCTTGTCTACAAGGAAGTCGAATTGTAGATTCATTTTTTTACTTCTTTTTCATTGTTGATAATAAGTTGTCCAGCTGACTGAAACGATCGTCCCAAATTTTCCGGAACTGTTCCAACCAATTGTCGATCTCTTTCATTTTATCATGGTTTATGTGATAGTGAATTTCCCTACCACTCTTTTCCTGCTTGAGCAGATCGCATTCACTTAAAATCCTGATGTGATTTGATACAGCCTGACGCGTAGTGTCGAAATGTTCAGCAATCGCATTAGGAGTTAATGCCTGAGCGGCAATCAATACCAATATTGCTCTTCTAGTGGGGTCTGCTATCGCATGAAATGGATCTCGTCTCATAATTATATGCAAGTAATCGCTTGCAAATATATACGCAAACAATCACTTGCGCAAAAAATATAAAAACAAACGCAATGCTACTGGGCTATCTGAGGTCGTGAGTTTAGCTTATTCAAAGTATCGATAAGGACAAATAGTCTCAATACCGGTTTCGGACTTATATGTAGTTGGTAAGTGCGATCCGTGAATTCCTTGGAGTTCACGGAGACTGGGCTTAATGCTGATCTTCTTTTAAGATACTAAGTGATTTACTTGAAGAAAGCTATCTGCAGCATTCCATTGGTCTTCAGAAAACTTGTGTTTAGAAGCACAGAGTCCCATAAAAGTATTTTGACCTATTCGCTTAAGTTTTACAATTGACTTTTCATCTTCATGAGAATAGAAGTCGGTAAATTTCGTGAGCGTATCAATGCCATGAATTTTGTCTAATGAAATTACTTGCTGCTCATATGTTGGGTTGCTTGAGCATTTATAGACGAAAGATCTATCCGTGGTATCCATGACAAAGACAAAGCCACCGGGCACCATTTTTTTTAGTGCGTTAATTATTTGATGTGTGTTAGATATAATCATAGCTGTAAAATCAAACTGTCCTACATGTGGTGGCTTATAAGCAGAATGATACAAATACTATCAAATGTACTATTTGATAAATAGTATAGCTAGCAGGAAAATACGACTCTTTTGATAGTCATTATAACTATCATTCAGGTCTCTATGAGTCCTAGATTCATGGCTTTTTTGATGAGTTCAGCCATGTTTTTTGCGTGAAGTTTTTTCATGATATTTCCTCTATGTGCCTCGACAGTTCTTTCGGATATAAATAGCTTATCGGCTATTTCCTGACTTTTCAACCCATTAGAAATATCGTTTAAAACCTCAATTTCTCGTTTTGTTAATTGAACGCTTTCTGCTTTTTTCTTCTCTCGCTTTATTTCTTTGTAGGAGTTGAGAGCAGTATCTATTACTTCTCTACTAAAAAACTTTCCTCCGCTCAAAACTTTCTCAATGGCTACTAAAATTTCGTCTGCCACACTGTCTTTCACCACATATCCAGCAATGTTGAAGTTTAAGCCTTCCATCACATATTCTTCATCTTTATACATACTTAAAATGATGATTTTTATGTCAGGATATTTTTCTCCAATTAGCTTAGAAGCTTCCAATCCTGTCATCTCTGGCATTGAAATGTCCATAAGTATGATATCCGGTATGTTCCCTTCATCTAATGATGTTATCGCTTTGTTTGCACGATCATACTCTCCAATGATTTCGATCGTCTGATCCATATCAATGATACTGCGAACTCCCTTTCTAACCAATTCATGGTCTTCAACGAGAAATAGTTTAGTCTTTTTCATATGGAATTTTTAAACTTATAAAGGTACCGGAGCCTTTCTTGGTATCAATATTACACTCTGCATTTAACACTTCAGCTCTAAATAGAATATTCTGCAAACCATGATGCGATGTATCGTCTTTGTAATCGCCTATTTCAAAGCCTTCTCCGTCATCTTCAACGGTCATCTGAATATGATCATCAAATCCGTATAACTGAATAGAAGCTGTGGATGAATTGGAATGCTTAATGATATTGGAAATATTTTCTTGCGAAATGCGATAAATATTGACTTTGAGTTTCATATCTAACTCGGGCAAATCCTCCGCGCGTAATTCAAATTTAATATTGGAACTTTTATTTGCTTGATCCACAATTTTCTTTAAACAAACATCAATAGGAAAATCGCTAAGTAATGTGGGAAGTAATCCATCGGTAACTTTTCTCATTTCATCAAGGAACTGATCTACCATATCTACTAAAACATCCTGTGTGTCTCCTTTCTTTACAGCCAACTTAATCATATTAGCTATTTGTCCTACGCCATCATGAAGGTCTCGTGCTATTCGTTCACGCTCCTTTTCTTGACCTTCAATGAATGAAAGTAATCGTCTGTTTTTAATATCTTCATTGGCTTCTCTTATTCTAACTCTTTCGGTGATGTCCTTGAAAAAGAAAAGTGTGTATTCTTCATCTAACGAAACATTGTGAGAATAAAAATCGCCATAAACACGATCTGAATCATCAAGTATCAACTCCACTTCAGTAGCTTCCTCCAACCCTACAATTTCTGGATATTTTTCACCATTTATATCGGTAAAGGTTAAGACTTCATTAATGTCTCTATCCATCAGTTGATCAAAGGAGCGGGAGGTGATTTGCTCTATTACTGTGTTGGTATATTTTATAATTCCACGAGAATCCAATAGAAATATAGCTTTATCAATGGAGTTAATAATGGCTTGGAAAAGCTCACTGTTTTCCTTTATTTTTTTTTCGGCCTGTGCTTTATACAAAGCCACATCAATGTTTGATAAAAGCTCTGCTTCATTAAATGGCTTAACTACATATCCATACGGTAAGCTAAACTTCGCTTTTTCGATGGTTGGTTCATCTGTTAAAGCCGTGAGAAAGATGATAGGAATGTCTAGATCTTGTTTTATTTCAAATGCAGCATCAATTCCGTCGGAGTTTGTCTCCATCATGATGTCCATGAGTATTAGGTTTGGAACCTCTTCGGAGGCAACTTTTACTGCCTCTTTTCCGGAGTATACAGATATGACCTCATGTCCCCCGGATTCAAGCGCGTGTTTGATGTGTTGGTTTACAATTAGCGAGTCTTCAGCGACTAAAATTTTTCCCATAGGTGCATTCGAATACTATCAATTTATAAGATTTTGTGAGATATTACAATTGAAAGTGCTCAGAAAGGGTTTACAATATGAAAGAGATTTTTATCGCGTCTAAAAATGCTTCATTATCTAATTATCTATACCTCATATTAGATGAAATATGTCCAACGACTTTTTCCCTTGCTAATGAATATTCTGAGGGTGTTGACTTAATTGTTGTTGATTCTGAAAATATATCGCCTGCTGAAATTGAGAAATATAAACAGGAGATTCCAAAAGTGCTTTTTTGCTTTGAATTACGTCCGCTATTGATCCAATACACTTCACGGTTCGATATCAATGGTATTATTTCTCTTTCGATGGAGGCCTCAGATATTCTTAAAACACTGCAGGTTGCCTTAGAAAATGATATCTACTACAATGAAGTGATGATTGGGATGCTTTTTTCAAATAAAGCAAATAGGATTGCTGAAAAGATAAAATCGCTAACTGACCGAGAAAATGAAATTCTGATCTTAATGATGAAAGATTTGACTAACGAAGAGATTGCTCAAAATCTTAATCTCAGTGTTCGTACAGTCAATGCACATAAAGGGAATATCATGCGAAAGATTGGATCAAAAACCACTAGCGGTCTGATCCAGACTTTACTTGATTATTCGGCGGACTTTAGAAACTCGCTCTAAGACCATTTTCACTATCAACTTCAACCTTCCCTCCAAGTTGTTTTACAAAAGTTTTCACTAAAGAAACGCCAAGACCTGTGCTGCTTTCAAGTAATTGTTCTTGCATCTTTTCGCCATCATTCAGAACTCTCAGTAAAAAATGTCCGGGCTCCTTGCTGAAGAGAATAGATATTTTCCCTTGTTGGCCAACCTTGAATCCATGCTTTAGTGCATTTCCCACCATCTCACTCACCATCAACCCTATTAGCAGGGCCTTTTCTACATCAAGGATTATTTTTTCAGATTCTACCTCGATACTGATGGAAGATGAACCTTGAAGTATTTGTAACTCTTGGGCAATATGCTGTAAGTATTCACCTATATTAATTTCCGAAACATTATTGAAAGTATACAGCTTGTCATGAATGACTGACATGGCCTTAATGCGATCATTTACCTCATTAAATATGGCCTTCGATTTATCATCATCAAGATCATAAGATTTGAGAGCTAAAATTGAGGAGATTAATTGCATATTGTTTTTCACTCGGTGATGCACCTCTTTTATGAGTATATTTTTTTCTTCTAGCGAAGATTCTAAGCGCATTTGCAGTCGTTTATCCGCGGTAATATCATAGATGACACCAACCATCCCTTTTATTTTACCATTACGATCTCTAATGATTCTTGTAAATGCCCGCAAATACTTTTCCTCCGCCTCAATTTTTACTCGAAAGTCAGATTCCAAAAAGTTAATACCTTGTTTGACTAACTTCAGACTTCTCTCTACAATAGTCTTATCATCATCTACAAGATAAGATTCTAGCTTTTTGATAGGCACTGGGCTATCTACCATGGTGAAAATAGAATACATTTGATCTTCCCAGAAAATTTCGTCGGTTTCCCTATCGTATTCCCATACTCCAAGATTCGCGATCTCTGTCGCGAGGAGGATACGATCGGATAATCGTCGTATTTTTTGCTCTGCCTGCTTTTGCTCCGAAATATCCTGGATTGTACCGATCATTCGGATGACATTGTCTTTGACATCTTTGATCATCTTACCTCGCCCTGAGATCCATTTAATTTTCCCAGACTTTAGATGATGAATTCGATAAAAATGAAAAAAGTCTTTCCCTTCATTAATGCACTTATTCAATTTTTCCTTGAACTCAGCAAGGTCATCTGGATGAATTAATTGCTCAATTACGGAGACATGACGCTGAGAATCTGAAAATCCCATCATAGCAATCATTTCTTCTGAGGGA
This sequence comes from Ekhidna sp., assembly GCF_039960695.1. Taxonomy (GTDB): domain Bacteria; phylum Bacteroidota; class Bacteroidia; order Cytophagales; family Cyclobacteriaceae; genus Ekhidna. Next base: position 196,304 of record NZ_JBDVKP010000020.1, read on the forward strand.
GTAAAAGATCCACTTACAACGTCATATTCATAGTTTGCAATTTTAGAAATACGTTGGGCTTCTAGTAGTTTAGCCTGACTGTCTTGAAGTCTTGTTTCAGCCGCTTTCAAGTCTGTAACGTCAAGCATACCAGTGATAGATCGTTCAAAATTACCTTCTTCGTCATATTCTGCAACAGCAGACAGAAGCACATTCATTATCTCTCCTGATTTCTTCACATACCGATATTCTATATTCCTAATAAATCCGTCATTAAACAGCTTATCTAGATTACTTTGTACGACGCCTCCTTTTTCTTCAACCATAAAATCATAGGGAGATTTACCTATGACTTCATTTCTTTCATATCCCATCTTATCCAACCAGAAATCGCTGACACTAATTATTTCCAAACGCTCGTTAATTGAGTGCATCATTACCGGAGCCTTATTGTAGATACTTCGATACTTCTTAAGGGATTTTTCCAATGCCATCTCAATTTCCTTTCGAGTGTTGATATTTTGTAAGGAAATAACAGCACCGAACGGTTCATTGAGCCTGGTTGCCCGTAGGTTATACCATTTACCATCTGCTAGCTTCATTTCATGATCTAGCGATTTCGTCTTTTGATCCAGAATCGATTTTAGTCCTTTTTTAAGGTATTCACCTTCACCAAAAAAATCCATAAAACCGAAAACGGACTTACCAATTTGTAGCCCAGCATAGGGTTGATTTTTAATATAGAGTCTAAGGTTTCTATTTACACTCAATATGATCCCATGCTCATCTACAACTAAGATGGCCTCATCTAAAGCATCCAAAACGCCCTGTTTTAAAGATTCCTCTCTCTTTATTTTTTTATCAGCTTCTTGATAGTTAGTAATGTCCTCAGTAAAATAGACCACATTATCAAGTTGTCCTTCTGTATCAAAAAGAGGATAATATTTGATGCGATATGTTTTTGAAGAGTCAGCATGAGTAAGCGGAATTTCTGCTATAATCTCTCCCATCTCCCCATCAAAAGCCTTCTTAATCTCGTCTACCTGGGAATTCTTTATGAATAGCTCATTATTGAAAATATTAAACTTCCCTATATACTCATCAAGATTAATGAGCCAATATTTTTCAGATTTTGAGTTGGCTGCAACCAAAGTCCCTTCTCTGTCATAAATAGTAATGGCATAGGGTGCCTCATTAATCATCTGCCTATACCGGGATTCACTTTCTCGCAGCTTCAGACGAGAATTTTTCTTGTCTGTGATATCAAGCATCAACCCTCGCAGTAGTTCTGGCTTTCCACCCACCTTCACCACTTCAACCATATCCTGCACCCACTTTATATCTCCATTTTTATGGACCAGGCGATACTCCAGCTGATAGCTATTGGTATCTGGCGCTTTGTGCCTTTCATAGCCAACTACCCGTTCTCGATCTTCTTTATAAATTCTTGATTGCCAAAAGCCTTCCTCTAGCCATTTTTTTATTGGGAATCCTAATAATTCACTTGCTTTTGGACTAATGTATGAAAAGGTTTGGGTGCCGATCTTCGTTTCCCAAACAACTGCATTAAGATTTTCAACAAGAATTTTGTATCGACCTTCCTCGTGTTTCTGCTGTTCATCTTTAATGATCTTCTCAGTAATGTCTGCCAGGTTGCATATTGCGCCTATTGGCTCCTTATTTTCATCAAACAATAGTGTGGCATCAACTGAAAGCCATTTTAATTTATCGTCAATAATTATACCCTGTAATGAAGAAGTAACAGGCTTTTTTTTAGTCAAGACTGTATATAATGCGTGCTCTTGATCAGTAAAGGATTCACCATCTTCATATCGGGCAACCTCAAAACTAGAATAGTGTGTTCCAATTAAATTTGATCGATTATCAATATTTAACAACTTGAACGCCGCGTTGTTGGCATAGACTATCACGCCTTTTAAGTCCACTTGCAACACGCCGTGAGGCATGCTCTCGAGCACATTCTTGTGTAGTATATCTATTTGAGTATCCAAAAGGTGGCTGATTTATTACTTTTCAGTAACGATAAATTTATTAGAATAACATGAAAGCCAACCGTCAAATTTCAATTGATTTCCATTGATAGTCATTTTGACTAAATCAATTTCATCGTAACCACGAGGTAGCAATTTTCCACTCATTATATCTCTTTGCGAGAAAGAAATTCAAACTTCTAAAATGAAGAAGTCAGAGGTTCGATTAGTATAGAATCTTGTAATTAAGAATACAATGCGTTCAGCAGTGTGATTAGGTGATTAGGTGCCTCGGGAGGGGTGCCTATTTTTGTGCCCAAAAACTCTATTTAGATTGATTCTAAATAATTACATTTGCCTAAAAACAAACACAATGCGATATATAAAGCTATTACTACTCACATTAACTATCGCCTGTTCAGGCAAATCAGAAAATAAAGAGGAAAGTACGGCATCAGAAGATCAAGTATTAAATGTTTATTCCCACAGACATTATGATGCAGACAAACAAGCTTTTGAGCGATTCACTAAAGAAACAGGTATCAAAATAAATCTGGTAAAAGCGGGTGCTGATGAACTTATAAACCGCTTAGAGATGGAAGGTGAAAATTCTCCAGCTGACGTATTGATCACTGTAGATGCAGCAAAACTAAACAGAGCTAAAGCTATGGGTTTGTTGCAGTCAGTAGATGCCAATACCAACAATAAGGAAGGCTTTATTGACCTGGACAAAAACTGGTATGCCATTACTTATCGCGCAAGAGTCATAGCTTATGACAAAGAAGATGTAACCGTTGCAGAGCTTTCGACTTACGAAGACTTAGCTGATGAGAAATGGAATGATCGAATTTTGATCAGATCATCGGGTAGTTCATACAATCAATCTTTACTCTCATCTATCATTTACGAAAATGGCGAAGAAGCAGCTAGCGCATGGGCTAAGGGAATTGTTGAAAACATGGCTCGTGAACCTAAAGGTGGTGACCGGGATCAAATAAAAGCTATTGCATCGGGCATAGGAGATTTGGCTGTGGTTAATACTTACTACGTGGGGTTACTACTTAACTCTGATAATTCTGAAGAAGTAAAAGCTGGACAAAGAGTAGGCATCTACTTTCCTAACCAAGATGGACGTGGTGGACATATCAACATAAGTGGTGTTGGTGTAACTAAAAATGCGCCAAACAAGGCTAATGCTGTTAGATTTATTGAATTTTTGACAAGTGAAGAAATACAAAAATTTTATGCAGCTACCTCTTTTGAATATCCGGTCCACAAAGACGTATCTCCTGATTCTACAGTTGCTGCATGGGGAGAGTTCAAAATAGATGACCTGGATTATGCTACCAATCCAGACTTACTGGATCAGGCTATAAAAATATTTGATGAAGCTGGCTGGAATTAAACAACCCAGATACCTTTCATGGCGACTCGCTGCTAACATAATTCTGGTTGCAATTTTGCTTCCATTGGTGCTGGTTGCGAGTCGCTCATTTATGTTAGATACCTCAAACCTGAGGCACATTACCAGTAACTTACTACCCCTCTACCTTTGGAATACATCCATATTGGTAATTGGAACCTCTGCCATCACTTTGATTATTGGTGTAGCTACAGCATGGATTGTTACTGTGTACGATTTTCCATTCAGGCGTAAGTTTGAGTGGTTACTCATCCTACCTCTTTCAATACCAACATTTATCAATGCCATTGCCTACGTCGGGCTCACCGATTACGCAGGTCCGATACGCATTTTTCTGAGGTGGCTCAATGTGGATATTTATTTAGACATCATGAATCATACAGGAGCCATACTGGTGATGAGTCTTGTCCTTTATCCGTATGTATATATTACATCTAGATCTGCTTTCTTACTCCAATCCGCTTCCCTAATAGAAGTTTCTCGCTCGTTGGGCCAACCAATGAAAAAAACGTTTAGAAAGGTGGTTTTACCACTTGCATGGCCTGCCATTTTTGCCGGACTTATTTTAGTAATCATGGAGGTGCTTAATGACTATGGTGTAGTATCATATTTTGGCATTCCCACGTTTACAGTCGGCATATTTAGATCCTGGCTAGCTTTGGGAGATCTTTCCACAGCTGTATTTCTTTCCATGATTGTACTCATTTTTGTGATCGTTCTCTTGGTCATTGAATTCAGGGCTAATCAGAAGAAGAGATTCTCCATTGACAAAGCAGAGCGTTCTTTCAAAAGGCTTAAACCAAAAAAAAAATGGGTTGCCTTTGCCATTTGTTTTTTTCCGTTTCTTGTTGGATTTATTGTCCCAGTTTGCCAATTGATGTGGTGGTTCATCCTTGCATATTCACATGATGTATGGTCTCATTTGCTAACCTTGGCTAGAAACACCGCATTGCTTGGATCACTCTCTAGTATAATCATCTTGTTGCTATCTATTGTCCTTGCCTATACGTTTAGGTTGGTGGATAAAAGAGGATTTAAAAAGACCATAAGTAAACTGCCGATGTTAGGGTATGCAATGCCTGGTGCAGTCATTGCTGTAGGAATTATAGCATTGGTTTTAATCATCAATCCTAGTCTAATCTATTCAGGAATTTCAGCGCTGGTTTTTGGCTATACAGTACGGTTTTTTGCTGTTGGCTACGGATCAATTCAATCTGGCTTTGATAAAATTTCACGCCAAATTGATGATGCAGCTATATCGCTTGGAAGTAATTCATTGAGAAATTTGATTCGAATTCACATTCCTATCTTAAAGCCAGTGCTCATGGGTTCATTAATTATGGTATTTGTTGACGTAGCCAAAGAGCTTCCTATAACTCTGATTTTGCGCCCATTTAACTATGAAACACTAGCGACTAATGCTTTTCAATATGCTAAAGATGAAATGGCACCCAGGGCAGCATCCTCTAGTCTACTGATTATTTTTGCGAGTGCGGTCCCTGTTTATTATTTGAATAGAATATTACATAGAAAGTGAACCTAAGTGTAGAACATATCAACAAAAGCTTTGAAAATACTAGAGTGTTGGATGATGTCACCTTAGATATTCAAAAAGGAGAAATATTATCCCTTACCGGCGAGAGTGGGTGTGGTAAAAGCACGTTGCTCAGGATCATATCCGGATTGGAAATGCCTGATAGTGGACGCATTATTCTTAACGATGAGGAAATTACTAACTGGAGTCCGGAAAAAAGAAAATTCGGATTTGTTTTCCAAAATCTATCATTATTCCCGCATCTGACCGTAAGAGACAATATTTTTTACGCGATTCGAAAGAAGGATCAATCCAATAGCAAGCTGACTAAGCTTACTGATATGACTGGACTCAAAGGTCTTGCCACTAGGTATCCACATGAGCTTTCAGGTGGTCAACAGCAGCGTGTTGCTCTTGCAAGAGCCCTTGCAATAAATCCGCAGCTTCTTATTCTTGATGAGCCTTTCAGCAGTCTTGATGAATTATTGAAAGCAAAGATTCGTGAAGAGATTTTTGACCTTCTACGTACTTTAGAAATCACAACGATCTTGGTAAGTCACCAAGCGTCAGATGCATTTCTCATTGCGAATAAATTGATCGTTATGCGACAGGGGAAAATTCAGCAAGTTGGTAGGCCTGCCGATGTTTATCAGAACCCAATTTCTCCCTATGTTTCAGACTTTTTTGGTGCGAGCGTTATCCTAACAGGAAAAAATGTAAACGATAATTCAATTCATACATCCTTTGGCACATTAAAGATCGCAAATGATCGTGTTGATGATTTGCAACTTTTTGTGCGGCCTGAAAACATCAAGATTACCACTTTAAATGATTACAATCTAAGTGGAAGAATTCTGAAAAAAGAGTTTAAAGGCCCTCATGATGTCTTACGGATAGGGAGTGAAAACTCAAATGAATATATATCGTTAGAAACAGAAAGGTGTATGCATGAGGTAGGTGAAACTATTTATTTGAAAGTACCCGAAGAATTGGTGCAAATTTTCAAGTAAGTGTTCGTTCACCATATCAAGTTGTTCATAATTGTACAAATGCGTTATTGAGACATTTCATAATTAACTATATATCAATTACTTACATATTTTGGCATACGTTTTGTGATTTGATTGTCAAATGGCAACCAACCGAACAAATATTAAAGTAAGCCGTACACTGCTCATTCTATTGGGCATTTTATTAGCGTGTCTGCTAACGCTTAATGCAAAGTCACTATACTCTGCTGACTTATTAAGTGAACCGACCAATATCCCTATGGTAGACACTCAATCTCCCGAAACCTTGATAGATAAAATTGGAACCATCAGTTTGAGGAATTTTTCTAAAAAAATCTCATCTTTAAACTAAAGAAGAATGGAAATGACAAAGAGATTATTCAGATCTAACGATCGAATGCTCGGTGGTGTTTGTGCAGGCATTGCCGAATACATTGGCTGGGATCCGACCCTTGTGAGAATCGCATATATTGTGCTATCTATTGTAAGTGCCGCTTTCCCCGGATTACTAGTATACCTTATCCTCTGGATAATAATTCCACCAAGGTATTAGGCTTTGTTGTAGAAATTCATCCATCTATCTGGTAGCTCTCCCTTTAAGGCTAAATCATAATCGCTGTAGTTGCAGGCTACCATTCTATTTCTATTGAAAAGACCTCCAGCATCTGGATTTGGCACTTCCATCCACCAGCGCTCTGAAAGCTTACTTTTATAAAATCGAATGGTATCAGGCTCACCTCCTAGATGGACTTCATACATTAGGTAATCATTCGATTTGAAATTTTTATCACCTTTTCGGTGATAGTATCCTTCTATAAAATACCATATCATGGTGGCCATGACGAAGGCCGTCTTTCGATCATCTGAATCTTTGGATGCGTCGTAGTTGTATAGGCCAATAGAACTCATCTTTTCATTTTGTCCCGCATACCAACACAACTGACATGCCTCCTCTCCAGTTAAACCGTACACTTTAGAATTAAAAGCACCGGGTGCATAAATTGCTTGCAATGCAGACATATCAAACGTCATCATATCAGCATCTCTAACAACGGGTTCAATATCTTTAATGTTCTCTTTTACTACGCCGAGCCGAATCGCTTCAAATGATAGCTTTTCTATTAATTCGATAGATTTCTGGTTGGTTAAATAACTTTGAAATGCGAGGTGATAGTAGCTAAAGAGATAATTTGGACTATGTCTAAACATTTTTCCAATGTGTTCTTTTTCTAACGCTTGATCGTCATCTAAATCGATCTCACTATCGACATTTAAAACCGAGATCAATTTTTCTGCGGTTTCATAAGCATAGTATTGTCCTAAATCTAAATCATGGCTGCCGCCAAATATGATTGGCATGATGCTTTTTTCCATCAAGTATCCACAAACTTCTTTAAGTCGTAAATAGGTGTCTTCCAATTTTGGGCCATTGCGAAAGTTTCCAAGGTCCACTATTCCATAGTCTCCATACCCCTTCTTTAATTGATATATCTGTTTCCTTATTTCATCTGCAGATTTAGGATTGATGTCTTTGTTTGACCCTCTAAACTCACACATTCCTATCAAGGCAATATCCAAACCATCATGATCCGGCATTTTATGTCTATTGATATAAATTGAAGACTGGAATGAATCCGGTGCTTGATCAATATCTACTTCAACAGGATCAAAGAAAAGTTTTAAGTCCATGGGGCTAAGATAAGCAGCTAGATAATAAAATTTCCACGGTTGTATTTTCCATTTAAAACCATGTCAATCTACTATTCTGGAAAGAGCTCCCAATTAATCATATAATCTGCGTGTTCGGATACTTCAGTATTATTGGAGAGAATCGTTCCATAGTGACCTTGCTCCTGTTTTAAGTCTAAGTGAAAAGAACCTAAGTGGTCGTTGCGACTCGTATAGTCAAAATCCCAAAGCTCCAGTTCAAGCCAGTCTCCATCAACATTCCTGCTCACATTGACATCAAGCACTTCATCGACTCCGATTTTTAGAAACTTAGAATTTACTGGCCAGATTTTTAGATTCTCGACCTTTAAAAAGATTTCATCTGTTCCAGATTCATCAGGAACATTGCAGATAATAGCGTGGATTTTAATCTTCGACATATTTGATGGTGTGTAATTTCAAGATACACAAATACCTTGCTCTGAGGCAAAAAAAAACCTCACATTTCTGCGAGGCCTTTTCTAATCATAACTGATCTTACTTGATGGTAAATCCAAAAGTCTCAATAGCGCCGTTTCGCGTTTCTATCATTACTGTATAGGTTCCTTCGGAAAGCTCTACAAGTTTAGAAACCTCCACGCGTCTAGTCTTCAAAACTTTATCAACTTTGTCATTGATTACAACTCTTGATTTATCTGAAGGTAAATTTCTTAAGAATGCCTTTGTTCCTTTCGGATAAACAGGCTGACCACTTTCAAATTCTAAAATTGGTTTAGAGAATTCAATACTTGGCAAGGTTGACATGCTTTTTGAACTCTCAAAAGAGGTTCCAAATAAGGCAAGTGATAGTATTAATGCAAATTGTATCATTTCAACGGGTGTTTAATTGGTTACACAAAGTTGCAAATCAACCTTTTCAATGCACAGTCGTCTTTTACTGAATTTAATCTAGTAAAAACACCTATTCACCATCAAACAAAAAAGCCCCACATTACTGTGAGGCTTAAATCTTTTTCAGTGTTGATTTTATCCACCGAAATCATCAAAACGAATATTTTCATCAGGAATTCCAAAATCCTCACCCATTTTCTGAACTGCCTGGTTCATCAATGGTGGGCCACAAAAGTAAAGTTCAATTTCTTCTGGGTTATCATGTTTGCTTAGGTAGTGATCAATTACTGCCTGATGCACAAACCCTGTAAATCCATCTCCATTGTCTTCCATACTGTTTTTAGCTTTCCAATTATCCTCTTCCAGTGGTTCTGAAAGTACCACATGGAAAGAAAAATTTGGGAAACTTTTCTCTAGGTCAAGGAAGTGGTCAAGATAGAAAAGCTCTCTCTTGGATCTTCCTCCGTACCAATAACTTACTTTTCTTCCAGTTTTTAAGGTCTTAAATAAGTGATATAGATGTGATCGCATTGGAGCCATACCGGCACCACCACCAACGTAGAGCATTTCTGCGTCTGATGGATTGATGAAAAATTCACCATAAGGTCCCGAGATTGTTACTTTGTCTCCTTTCTTTAGACCAAAGATGTATGATGAAGCAATCCCTGGATTGACATTCATCCAACCATTCTTAGCCCGGTCCCAAGGAGGAGTCGCTATACGAACATTTAGCATAATTTCGCGTCCTTCAGCTGGGTATGACGCCATTGAATACGCACGCTCAATAGTCTCATCATTCTTCATTTTCAGATCCCATAAGCCAAACTTATCCCACTCCATTTGGAACTTATTTGGATCATCGTGCTCCTCAGGGTGCGCCGCAATTTCCATGTCCTTAAAGTCAACTTCACATTTTGGAACTTCAATTTGAATGTACCCACCAGCTTCATAATCCATTTCCTCTGGAAGCTCAACTACAAACTCTTTAATAAATGAAGCCACGTTCCAATTTCTTACAACTGTTGCTTCCCATTTTTTAATTCCGAAGATCTCTTCCGGAATTTCAATCTTCATGTCATTCTTTACTTTAACCTGACACGCCAGCCTCACATTTTCTTTCTGCTCAGTCCTGCTCAAATGACCCACTTCTGTAGGTAGAACATCACCTCCACCTTCAACTACCGTGCACTTGCACATAGCACATGTTCCTCCACCTCCACATGCTGAAGGTAGAAAGACACTCTTTTGAGAGAGGGTGGATAGAAGGGTAGAGCCTGCTGTGGTTACCATTGGATTGTCTGAATCACCATTCACAGTGATCTTGACTGGCCCCGACTGAACCAACTTGGATTGTGCCAAAAGCAGAATTAAGACTAGAAGTAGAATTAAGACCGTGAAGGCAATGATGGAAGTAATTACAATTGAAGACATATGTCTAAAATCTTTTTATTTAAAAATTGGGGCAAATATAGTTGATCTGAAACTCCATATTTGCCGGATATTCGAACCTTTTTTTGTTGTTAGCTCTCTAACACTTGGAAAGCTAAAATTGTTGCCTTAATCAAGCATTTTTAACAACATGGTTAATCTGGACTTTAATTGTCGTCTATCTACAATAAAATCAAGGAAACCATGATCTAAAACAAATTCTGCACTTTGAAACCCTTTCGGCAAATCTTTCCCTATTGTTTCTCTAATTACTCTAGGTCCCGCAAATCCGATTAGTGCGCCTGGTTCAGCAATATTAAAATCACCGAGCATCGCATATGATGCAGTCACTCCTCCAGTCGTTGGGTCTGTAAGTAATGAAATGTATGGAATGTTTGCTTCCGAAAGGAGTGCGAGTTTGGCTGAAGTTTTAGCCATTTGCATCAATGAAAATCCAGCTTCCATCATCCGCGCTCCTCCTGATTTGGAAATCATCAAAAATGGAATCTTCTTTTGCAATGAATACTCAATAGCTCTAGCGATTTTCTCTCCCACAACAGAACCCATAGATCCTCCAATGAAGGAAAAGTCCATGCAGGCTACCACAATATTGATTCCATTCATTTTCCCAGCAGCGCTCCGCACCGCATCTTTCAAAGAAGTCTTTTTCTGGGTGGCTGCAATACGAGCAGGGTATTTCTTAGTGTCTTCGAATTTTAGAGGGTCGCCAGAAGTCATGTCCTCATCTAATTCTGTAAACTTGTTATTGTCAAATAATATTTCGAAATACTCTTTTGAGCCGATACGAACGTGATAATCATCATCAGGACATACGTAAGAGTTATTTTTCAACTCTCGCATATGAATGATTGAACCACTAGGAGTCTTATACCAGAGTCCATCTGGCACTTCCTTCTTATCTTCTGTCTTTGTGAGTATCCCTTTGTCTTGTCGCTTAAACCACGCCATTCGAATTCTATCTCAGTGAATGAGCAAAGCTAAGTGATAATTGCCAAAATGAATTGTGAAATTTGGGAATCAATTTAGCCAGCCGCTTCGCTGTATTTTACTTTATTTCTTCATAGTCCACATACTCTCCACCATCAAAATTTTCTCCTTTTTTTGACCCTCTATTTGGAACCTTGTCTATATTCAGATTGCCGTTTGGCGCTCTTCTAGAATTCGTGGAGTATTGATTACCAAATTGATCTTTGCTGCTAAAGCCTTTAAACATCCCTCGCAAGAAAAATGAGGCAATTTTATGAAAGACGTATCCTACCAAGATTAGGACGATCAGTATTTTAATCATATCCTTATAAACCTATCGACTTAGATACAAGTTTCGTTCAGCGTAAATTTCCATGAAATAATCATCCATGAGATCATCAATAAAGTAGATAGCTTCTCCTGTCGATTTCATTTCAGGACCTAATTCCTTATTTACATTTGGGAATTTATGGAATGAGAAAACTGGTTCTTTTATGGCATAGCCTTTTTTATAGGGTTTGAATTCAAAGTCTGTTACTTTATTCACACCAAGCATCACCTTTGTTGCGTAATTGACGTAAGGCTCCCTATACGCTTTGCAAATGAAAGGCACGGTTCTCGATGCCCGTGGATTCGCCTCTATGATGAACACCTTATCGTCTTTTATTGCAAACTGTATATTGATCAATCCTACTGTTTTTAAGGCTATTGCAATCTTTTGTGTATAATCTTCGATTTGCCTCATTACAAAGTCTCCTAAATTGTAAGGAGGTAGGACTGCATATGAATCTCCAGAGTGAATTCCTGCCGGTTCGATGTGCTGCATAATGCCTATAATATGCACATTCACTCCGTCACAAATGGCATCTGCTTCGGCTTCTATTGCGCCTTCAAGGAAATGATCCAGCAGAATTTCACCATCCGGCTTATCCTTTAATATTTCTACCACATGCTGCTCGAGTTCAGTTTCATTGATCACAATTTTCATACTCTGCCCACCAAGCACATAGCTCGGGCGAACGAGTAGTGGAAATCCTAACTTTTTGGAAAGCTCAACTGCGTCTTCAGCATTTTCAATTGTTCCGTACAGTGGATATGGAATATTTTGTTCTTTCAATAGGTCAGAGAATCTACCTCTTGCTTCTGCTAAATCCAGAGCTTCGAAACTGGTCCCTATAATTTTGATACCATAGCGTTCAAGTTTTTCTGCAAGTTTTAATGCGGTCTGACCACCTAGCTGTACTATCACACCTTCGGGCTTTTCATGAAGGATTATATCATAAATATGCTCCCAGAAAACTGGTTCAAAGTAGAGTTTGTCTGCAACATCGAAATCGGTGGATACTGTTTCCGGATTACAGTTGATCATAATAGTTTCATAGCCGCATTCTTTAGCAGCAAGTACACCATGTACACATGAGTAGTCGAATTCTATGCCTTGTCCAATTCGATTTGGTCCTGATCCTAAAACAATGATTTTCTTTTTATCAGAAACTTCCGATTCATTTTCTTCTTCGAAAGTAGAATAATAATAAGGAGTCTGAGCTTCAAACTCGGCCGCACAAGTATCTACTAGTTTATAGACTCGTTTAATTCCAAGATCATTCCGCTTGGTATAGACTTCACTTTCAAGACATCCAAGCAAATGTGCTACTTGCCGGTCGGCATAACCTTTCTGCTTCGATTCCATGAGAAGCCCCTTAGGAATGTCCTCCACAGAGTACTTTTCAATTTCCTTTTCCAGCGTGATAAGTTCCTCTATCTGATTTAAGAACCAAGGATCGATCTTGGTTAGCTTATGTATGGTTTTGAAAGGTATTCCCAACTTAAATGCATCATAGATATGAAAAAGTCTATTCCAACTGGGATGCTCTAGGCTGTACAATATTGCGTCCTGATCTTTGAGTTCTCGGCCATCAGCACCTAGTCCATTTCTTTTAATCTCAAGAGATTGACAGGCTTTTTGCAAGGCCTCCTGAAAGTTTCGCCCAATTCCCATCGCCTCTCCTACCGACTTCATTTGAAGTCCTAGTTTTCTATCCGAGCCTTTGAATTTATCGAAGTTCCATCTAGGGACTTTTACAATGGTGTAGTCTATTGCTGGTTCAAAGAAAGCAGAGGTAGTCTTTGTGATTTGATTTTTTAGTTCATCAAGATTGTAACCAATTGCAAGCTTCGCTGCAATCTTTGCTATTGGATACCCAGTTGCTTTTGAAGCCAAAGCGGATGATCGAGAGACTCTTGGGTTAATCTCAATGCCTATAATATCCTCCGAATCTGGATTTACTGAGAATTGAACATTACAACCACCAGCAAAATGACCAATCCCATTCATCATCATCTTTGCCAGATCTCTCATCTTTTGATAGACGGTATCTGAAAGCGTCATGGCTGGTGCTACTGTAATTGAATCTCCAGTATGTACACCCATAGGATCGAAGTTTTCTATTGAGCAGATGATGATAATGTTGCCAAGGTTATCCCTTAAAAGCTCAAGCTCGTATTCTTTCCATCCCAAAATGCTTTGCTCTACAAGTACTTCATGAATTGGAGATGCTTGAAGTCCCGCATTAAGTGCACTATCAAACTCCTCAGGAGTATTCACAAATCCTCCGCCATATCCTCCAAGCGTATAGGAAGGTCTGATAACCAGAGGAAATCCTATTTCCTGAGCTATCTCTTTACCTTTTAAGAATGACGTGGCTGTTTCTCCTTTGCAAACACCAACCCCAAGCTCGATCATTTTGTGTCGGAATTTTTCACGATCCTCCGTCGTTTCAATTGCATCTATGTTTACCCCGATCATCTGTACATTGTATTTTTTCCAGATGTCGGCCTTCTCACAATCAATCGCCAGATTAAGAGCTGTCTGTCCTCCCATAGTTGGAAGTACTGCATCAATTTGCGGATGCTCCTCCAGAATCTCACGAATAGATTGCTTTGTTAATGGCTTCAGGTAGATGTTGTCAGCAGTTACCGGATCTGTCATGATCGTTGCTGGATTCGAATTGATCAAAGTCACTTCAATTCCTTCTTCACGAAGAGATCTCGATGCTTGTGACCCTGAGTAATCGAATTCGCAAGCTTGACCAATAATGATGGGTCCACTTCCGATAATTAATACTGACTTGATGTTTTGATTTTTAGGCATAGGATGAATGTGGTTCCTGTTAGTTAATCAGGTTAAAACAAATTCGGGCAAAATTAAAGTATGGAACATCGGCCACAAAGGAATTTCTTAATTAGTAATGTGGTTAATTGGTAGGTTAGCGAATTGACTGAATATTTGCAGGCTGACAAGGCTCGATTTTTAAAACAGAATAAAATGAAAGAAGCATACATTGTAGATGGTATTAGGACACCAATTGGAAATTTTGGTGGTTCTTTAGGTCCGGTAAGAACTGATGATTTGGGTGGAATTGTGATCAAAGAACTTATGGCCAGAAATTCAACCCTTGATCCTGCAGCCATAGACGAGGTGATAATGGGTTGTGCCAATCAAGCCGGAGAGGACAATAGGAATGTTGCACGTATGTCACTTCTATTAGCTGGACTTCCTTTTTCAGTCCCGGGGGAAACGGTAAATAGACTGTGTGCCTCAGGAATGTCTGCTATCGTTCATGCAAACCGAGCAATTAAAACCGGAGATGGTGATTTGTTTATTTCAGGTGGTGTAGAAAACATGACCAGAGGCCCTTGGGTTATTTCAAAATCTTCCAAACCATTTGGAACCGATGCGAAAATGTATGACTCAAGCTTCGGGTGGCGGTTTATCAATCCGAAAATGGAAGAGCTTTATGGTACCGATGGGATGGGACAAACTGCAGAAAACCTGGCTGAAATTCATAAAATCAGCAGAGACGACCAAGATGCATTTGCATACCGGTCTCAAATGAAAGCAAGCAATGCCCAAACGAATGGAAGGTTAGCTGAAGAAATTGTGGCTGTGGAAATTCCACAGCGAAAAGCAGATTCAATCATTTTTGACAAGGATGAGTTTATCAAGCCTAATTCATCTTTAGAGATATTAAATAAACTTAGAGCTGCCTTCAAAAAAGATGGATCGGTAACTGCAGGAAATTCTTCAGGACTAAATGATGGTGCAGCAGCAGTGCTTGTATCCTCAGAGGATGGCGTCAAAAATCACAACCTGAAACCTCTGGCAAGAATCGTATCCTCTGGTGTTGTTGGTGTTGAGCCAAGAATCATGGGTATTGGCCCTGTAGAAGCATCAAAAATGGCTTTAAAAAAAGCTGGACTCTCATTGGATCAAATAGACATCATTGAACTCAATGAGGCTTTTGCAGCGCAATCTCTTGCATGTACCCGAACACTTGGCATGGCCGACGATGATGAGCGAATCAATCCAAATGGCGGAGCTATAGCTATAGGACATCCACTAGGAATGACTGGCGCAAGAATTACTTATTCTGCCGCCTTACAACTTCAAAAAACAAATAAGAAGTATGCACTTTGCACCATGTGCATTGGAGTTGGGCAAGGATATGCAGTGATTTTAGAAAGGGTTTAAATAAAAAAAAGCTGTGAATCTCACAGCTTTTTTTCTTGATATAATTGAGGATTTTAATCTCTACTTAAAATTCTTACTCCCAGATTAAACTGGATATAATTTGCATCACTTACAATATTGTAAGCTGCACCCAAATTTAGACGCCCAATGTAAACTCCAGCTCTTGGTGCAAAACCAAACTTAGATTCGCTCTCTCCTTCCAATGTAACCGTTCCAGAAGTCACCTCTGCTCCTTTAAAGCTATAAAGCCCCAGTCCGAGTCCAGCATATGGAGTCACGCTGTTTGTTGAAAATCTGTAAGTAGCAGTTGGAAGGATAACAAGTGCTGATGTTGCTCCGTATGATGCTCCTCCAAAATCTGCTCCAGCAAACCCATTGGATCCAATCACAAGGCCTATGTCAATGTTATCACTCATCGCATATTTTGGTTCAATATAAAAGCCGATTCCCAGATCATAGGCATCGCCAAAATCACCTTGCGGCATATTGAAATTTGGCCCAAGTTCGATGTGGAATTGAGCGCTTGCGGTGTAGGTAAATAATAATACCGTACAGATACTTAACAATACTTTTTTCATAATGGTAGTTAGTTAGTGAAATTTACATATCAAAACTAAAGACATTGTTAGTCAATACAAATACCATAAATATGGTATTTTGACTAAAAGATTGACTTATAAAGCTCTGTATCAATGATTTACGAATTCAACAACTTAAAACCCGTCATTCACCCAACTGCTTTTGTGCATCCGCAAGCAACGGTCACGGGAGATGTAATCATAGGAAAAGATGTTTATGTTGGGCCAGGTGCGGCTATTCGTGGAGACTGGGGTCGAATTGTAATTAAAGATGGATGTAATGTGCAGGAGAATTGCACAATTCATATGTTTCCAGGAATAACCATAACACTAGAGGAAAGCGCACATATAGGACATGGAGCAATTGTTCATGGGGCAAACATTGGAAAAAATGTGCTTGTCGGGATGAATGCGGTGATTATGGATAATTCAGAAATTGGAAATGAAAGTATAGTTGGAGCACTTAGTTTTGTGAAGGCAGATTCCAAGTTTGAATCACGCAGTTTGATTGTTGGAAATCCGGCCAAAAAAATAAAAGACGTAAGTGATGAGATGATCGCATGGAAAACGGAAGGAACCAAGTTATATCAGCAACTTCCAAAAGAATGCTATGATACACTTAAGGAATGTGAACCACTTGCAAAGATTGAACCCGACCGACCTGTAGCGTCGGCAGCTTATAAAACCTGGAACGAGACAAAATAGAAAAAATGGCAATACCTAAAATAAAACATTACATAGCAGGACAATGGATGGAAGGATCCGGTGATGGGGAAATTCTTCATCATGCAATAACCGGAGAACCAGTTGCTACCCACACCATCGAAGGTATTGACTTTAAAGATGCCTACGATCATGCTAGAAATGTAGGAAATGCAGCATTGAGGAAAATGACTTTTCAAGAACGTGGACTCATGCTAAAAGCATTGGCTTTTCATTTAATGGACGCCAAGGAGAAGTTTTATGAAGCAAGCAAAGCAACAGGTGCCACACGAATAGATAGTTGGATTGATATTGAAGGTGGAATTGGGAATGTTTTTTCTAATGCGAGTCTTCGTAGACAATTTCCAGATTTGCCGTATCACGTAGACGGAGAGACTGTTGGATTATCGAAAGGCGGTTCATTCGTTGGGCATCACATCATGGTTCCAAAAGAAGGCGTAGCTGTGCACATCAATGCGTTCAACTTCCCCATCTGGGGAATGTTGGAAAAAGCAGCAGTAAACTGGCTTGCCGGAATGCCCTGCATCGTGAAACCGGCGGAACAAACCTGTTACGTCACCGAGGCTATGGTAAAAGAAATTGTTGATTCTGGAATCCTTCCTGAAGGATCCTTACAGTTAGTAGCAGGGTATGGAAATGGAATCCTGGATCATGTAGACTCTCAAGATGTTGTGACATTTACTGGTTCATTCGAAACAGGGAAAAAACTTAAAACGCTTCCACAGATTGTTGAAAACTCTGTCCCATTCAATTTGGAAGCTGATTCATTAAACTGTGCGGTTTTGGGAGAAGACGCGGTTCCGGGCACTCCAGAGTTTGACTTATTCATCAAAGAAGTACGAAAAGAAATTACTGTAAAGTGCGGTCAGAAATGTACGGCGGTAAGGCGAATTATTGTACCTGAGAAGCTTGTTGAAGATGTGCAGATTGCCTTAGGTAAAGCTTTTGAAAAAACTGCCATCGGAGATCCAGATGTAGAAGGTGTCCGCATGGGAGCACTCGCAGGAAAGGAACAACTGGAAGAAGTAACCAAGCGTGTAGCAGAACTCGCAAAGACTTCTGAACTTGTTTACGGCTCGCTAGAGAATACCGGCGAAGCAATGGGTGCTGACTGGAAGAAAGGTGCCTTTATGTCACCTCTTCTATTTGTCAATCAAAAACCCCTTGATGCTGAAGATGTGCACACCATTGAGGCCTTCGGTCCTGTAAGCACTATCCTCCCATACAAAACCATGGACGAAGCAATTGCTATTTCTAAAAAAGGGAAAGGTTCGCTTTGCACATCAATCACCACAGGAGACGATAAGATTGCCACTGAATATGTAGTTGGCGCAGCGACGCATCACGGACGTATTCTTGTACTAAACGAAGCTTGTGCCAAGGAATCTACAGGTCATGGCTCGCCCATGCCAATGCTGGTACATGGCGGACCAGGTCGCGCCGGAGGTGGTGAAGAAATGGGCGGTAAAAGAGGTGTAATGCACTACTTGCAGCGCACAGCCATTCAAGGATCTCCTACAACTCTAACAGAAATCACACAGCAATACCAGTATGGTGGAGAATATAAGGATACTGAAAAACATCCTTTCTCAAAATACTTCGAGGAAATCGAAATTGGAGATACAGTAATAACCGCAAAACGTACAGTGACAGAATCTGATATAGTGACTTTTGCGAATGTCAGCTGGGATCATTTTTATGCGCACACCGATGTGACATCACTGGAAGGGACCACATTTGAAGGTCGTGTAGCGCACGGCTACTTTATATTGTCAGCCGCGGCTGGTCTTTTTGTTCAGGCCAAAAAAGGCCCGGTCCTTTTAAACTACGGTTTAGAAGAATGTCGATTTACTAAGCCGGTTTATCCTGGAATGACAATAGGCGTGCGATGCACAGCTAAGGAAAAAGTAGACCAGGAAAAGAAAGATGATATCGCAAAAGGAATCGTGAAGTTCCTGGTGGATGTATATGATGAGACTGGTGAAACTGTCACTATCGCAACGATTTTGACGATGATCAAGAAGAAGGATCAGAGCTGATTTCAAGTTTCAATCAACCCCTTTTTAATCGCATAAAGCACCAAACCTGCTACATTTCTTGAATGTGTCTTTTGTAGCAGGTTATTTCTATGCCCATCCACAGTTTTTGAGCTTATAAAAAGCTCTTCAGCGATTTCACCAGTAGTCTTTTGCTGACAAACCAATCGAAGCACATCGATTTCTCTTTTAGTAAGTGCTTCATCCTGACTCTTCCTTGTACTGGTCTTATGCTTTTGATTCATCTTCTTTTGAATGGCCAAAAGGGTCTTTTGATTGATATATGAACCTTTGTGGTAGACTGCCTTAATGGCCTCTGTTACCTCATTCGGGTCTGAGTCTTTAATCAGATAACCATGAGCTCCACGCTCAATAAGTTCTGCGACAAATGCATCATCGTCATGTACAGAAAGAATCAAAATTTTAATCTGAGGGTAATCTTCAACAACAGCATCTGTTACAGCTATGCCATCAAAGTCATTGTCACCATCTTTAGGTAGTGAAAGATCCACAAGAAGAACGTCTGGCTTTACCTCACAATTCTCCAGTTTATCCAAAACAGAAAATCCATCTTCAGATTCCATCACAACCTCAAATTCGTCATAAGATGAAAGAATAGCCTTCATCCCCTCTCTGAATAGAAACTGATCTTCTATCAATCCAATATTTATAATGTTTTCCATGCTAATCATCCTTAATTGGAACAGTTAGTCGAGCCGCAAATCCATCACCTCGAATAAATTCCAAACTCCCTCCAACGGCCTTTATCCGTGCTTCCATACTTTTCAACCCAAGACCATGGACCATTTTTTCAGGCAATCCGACACCATCATCCTTATACCTCATTGTCACAAATCCATCATCTTCATGACAGGAAATTTCCACATTTTTTGCTTGTGAATGCTTCAAGGTATTCTGTATCAGTTCCATAA
Organism: Ekhidna sp.; assembly: GCF_039960695.1. Lineage (GTDB taxonomy): Bacteria > Bacteroidota > Bacteroidia > Cytophagales > Cyclobacteriaceae > Ekhidna. Next base: position 216,015 of record NZ_JBDVKP010000020.1, read on the forward strand.
AAATTCTATACAATCCCAATTCCTTTTCCCACGAAAGTTTGCTTGGGTTTTGTGGTATTTCAAAATCAATTTCAACCTGCTTCGATTCATTGATTTGATCCACCATACCTTCTAGTGAACGAATCAAACCAAAAGTCTCTAGTTGATTTGGCATTAGGTGATGGCTAATTTGTCGAACGGATGCAATTGATGTTTCAATGATATTTCGGACGTTTCTTATCGACAATCCTTTAGATTCCAATGAAGGATGCATTTGTTCCAATCGCATCAGGTGCATTTTAGCTATGGATAGTGTTGCACCTAGTTCATCGTGCAAATCTTTGGCGATACGCTTGCGCTCAGCCTCTTGAACCTCAATATTTGACTGTAGTAATTCCTTTTGATGCTTATTCCTGAGTTCTTCTCTTTCAAGCTGTTGGCGAATCAGATTTTTTTGAAAATGTTGATTTAGCAAAAAAACACCAATGGCAATGACGAAAACCACTAAAACCAGTGGCAGTAGAATACTTAAGAAATTGATTTCCTGGGTCGCTTCCATAGTCCGACAAAAAAGCAGAAGTACATAATTATCGAAAATAATGCGTAGATAAACCATGTATATCTAACCAATGGTGATTGCGCGAAAGAAATAATCATGTTTCCGAAATAAAAAACAAGAAGACTGGATGAATAGTAAATGAACAGTCCTGCATTGATCCAACTGATGCTTTTAATAATAGCAAGTCTCCTCTCCTTTACAATGTCATTCATCAAAAAGACAAACGTGGTAAGTGATAGTATGATGATGATTACAGCTTCTACACTCAAAGCATATGAATTGAAAGTATAGATATCTTGTATGAAAATTGAATTGATCACTGAGTAGACCACAAATACGGCAGCTAATACCCAAAGAATTAATGGCTTTATAAGTCCGTCAAAGATCTGATTGTAAAAAATTATCAGACAAACAAATCCTACGACCGTGTAAATATGGAGTAGCGGCAAATTATTTTCACTATTGTAAAACAAGATTGACGCAATCACCTGGACGACAAACGAAACAAAAACAAACCAAGAGAAATACTTCATTTCCCTTGGTAGTCTTTTGTAGATCGCCATCGTATATATCCCAACGATAAACGTAGGAATATTCGAATAGTCGATTACGCTCTTGGCGATCGATTCAAACATTAGTTATTCGTTTAATGGGCTACCATCGTCGCACGCATTGGGACATGGCTGTGAGAAATCCAAAACGTACGGACCATCTTCATCGCTAAGGCCCTTGCCATTTCCTTTATATGGACCATTTAGAATTACATCTTTACCGGGGATACCTTTACTCATTTTTGCACTGTCTACAGGAGTCAGGTAAATCTTAAATTCTCTTGTGGCACTATCCAGTCCCAGGTAGATTCTCAAATGGGTGTATTCAGCTTTCTTTAGATTTTTTTCAGGTAAGCCTATTGCTTCCGCAAAATCTATTGAACGAATAGTAAATGCGCGTATGGGATCAACTCCCAAAGCTACCTTTGACAGTGAATCATAAAACTTGATGTTTCGTTGCGCTTCTGCCAAAGAAACCGCATACATAGAAGGCTCAGTGTCACCTATTTCGTAATCGGATCCTTCGGAGGTTTCATCAGTAGCTGTAGGCTGACATGAAATGATTGATAATAGAAAAATTGCTCTTAGTAGGTTTTTCATAGTTACTTTTTTTGACAATTCTAATCATTCTTCAGCCTATTAAAGGAGTTATAAATGAAATTCAAGTAATTCTAACCGTCTTTAAATAGGAAACAGGTATATCTACCTGTTTTCAAAAAGGGATAATTCCCCTCTATTAAACGTGTATTTCATCACTCAACTTTACATCACCGATTCATGAAAAAGTTCTTTCAATCGGGGGAGTCATTCTGAAAAGCCTTAAGAGTAGGAACCACCAAATCTGTAGAAAACATGTCTCGAATTAAAGTAGACTTTGCCGTTTATGGTGCTTTGAAAGACGGAAACGAAAACAACGGACGTGCCATGGATGTCAAGTTCATCTTACAAAATCTAATCAATCAAAATAACGGAGTGGTCACCATATCTAATTCATACCTGGGAGGCGACCCATGTCTTGGATATACTAAACAATTTGGTGCGCAGGTTCAAAGAAAAGACGGAGTGTATCATTTCGCATGCATGGAAGGCCAGACCATTGATTTTGAACGTGGCGGTAACCTTGCATGAAAGATTAATCAACTTAAGAGACTCAATACTCTTCGGAAATTCCGAAGGGGTAGCTGGTTGGGAAAAGCTCTCCAAATTTTGGAGGGCTTTCTTTTTTTGTGACAGTTCATCCAAAGGTCTTACCGCCCGTACCCGGTAGAAATACCTGATTCGTAAAACGAATGTTTTACCTCTTATTTACATATACTGGTTTTGTCAATTTTACATCACTGATATCAGATGATGGGTTCTGTATACCATAACAATGCAGGGGCGTTTTCCGAAAAGCCAAAGAGTAGGAAATAATTAAAATTCAATTAAAATGTCGAATCCAGTAGTTCAAAGTATTAATCCAAGTGGTGCCACTAATCAGGTAGCCACAGGTCATATTTCCTGTGTTACAAATGCAGGATTTACGCAGCGAGCAGAAGTAATCGTAAAGGATGCAGATCAGAAAGTAGTAGCACAAGGAACATTTCAAGGTAAAGGGGAAAACAATACTCCAGCACCATTGCAGCCGTCAGGTGGGAATGTACTTCAATATACAAATGCAAAATTACCTCTGACATTAGAAGCAACTTTCGCCTATGATCCAAATGGATCTTTTGAAAACAATGCGCCTAATAAAGTGTTCACTACAATCCCTTTTAACGATCATGGCATAGAGGTTGCCACCATCCTATCCGAAGATTGGGTTGATAATGATTTCAATGATTTAGTCTTGCGATCCATAACAGTAGCTCACTAAGTAGCTCTTCAATTTCATATATGGAGGGAAGCTGGAAACCGGCTTCCCTTTTATTGGTTACGAACAAAAACATGAAAGCCTCTGGCAGGTTAAAATTAATCTCGGTTATTTTGCCTTCATGAACTATGTAAAACTTGACATACAGGACGGAATAGGTACCGTTGAATTCTTCACCGAACAAAGCAATTCCCTGCCAGGAGAAATTCTCAAAAAGCTCGCTGAAACAATAACAGAAGCCGGAGATAATCCTGATGTGAAAGTCATTGTATTGAAAAGTGGTGGAAATCGAACTTTCTGCGCCGGAGCCAGTTTTGATGAACTTATCGCAATAGATAGTGCCGAAAGAGGTAAAGAATTTTTTATGGGTTTCGCCAATGTCATCAATGCCCTGCGAAAAGCGCCAAAGTTTGTAATTGGGCGATTACAAGGAAAAGCCGTTGGTGGTGGTATCGGGCTTGCGGCATCTGTAGACTACTGCTTTGCTTCTAAGCATTCAGCCATCAAGCTTAGTGAACTCGCATTAGGCATTGGTCCATTCGTAGTGGGACCAGCCATTGAACGAAAAATGGGGCTTTCGGCTATGTCTCAAATGGGTATAAATCCCGATGAGTTTTACGATCCAAAATGGGCACACCAAAAAGGTCTTTTCGGGAAGCTCTATGATGATGTAGCTTCTTTAGATAAGGCCGTGAACGAATTAGCTCAAAAACTTGCTGCTTACAATCCCGAGGCAATGGCGGAATTGAAGAAAGTTTTCTGGAAAGGAACGGACCACTGGGATGAGCTTCTTGCTGAAAGAGCAGAAACAAGTGGTAGGTTGGTGCTTTCTGACTTCACAAGAAACTTTATTCAACAGTTTAAAAACAAATAATTAGTCTAGTGATTGAACAAAAGACCTGATGGTGTTTGCAAGCGCCATTAGATCTACTTGCTCAATCGGGTGCTTGCTTTCTGGGATTATTTCTAATGTGCAGTTAGTCATCCATTTTTGTACTTGTTGTGTTTCTGCTATGGAAACCATTGCGTCATTTTCTGCAAGACACGACTGAACGGGAATTTCAATTTTTTTCATAGCTGACTCCTGTACTGGCTGGATCTCTCCAAGTTCTTTCATGAAATCCGCGGTTCTTTTCATGACATCTTGCCAATAATCACCATGCCTTTTCTTCAGGGCTTCTGCAAACCATGGCACTTTCTCCGCGATTACCGCAGCATTTAAATTCTTGGTCTCCTTCTCAGCTATTACCTGACTCCACTTCATTTTCGTTCCAAGGGTTGTAATTGAATAGATTTGTTTATTATCATTTGCTGTATGGAGCAAAGCAATAAATCCTCCCATGCTATAACCAAAGATGTGTACGGGTTCATCTATTTTAGATAAAGCTTTACTGAATTGTTGTTCAAAACTTTCGAGGGAAAATGATGAGCCGGCTGCAGCTTTCTTTCCATGCCCTTCAAATTCCAAAAGATGAATCTTGAAATCCTCTTTTAACAAATCTTTGAGTGGAATCAGTTGATCTGCTCCACCCAGAGCTCCATGAATTAGCATTAATTGCTTCATGGGATAAATTTATATTTTTACCAAAACCTAATATATGTTCCTACGAAAGCTTTTCAACTCGGAAAACAAATTCACCTGGGTTCTCATAGATCTCCTGATCGTAATCATCGGGGTTTACTGTGCCTTTCTTATTCAAAGCGAAGCAGAAGATGCTAAGAATGCAAAAGAGAAAGATCGAGTGGTTACAGCTTTGAAATATGAACTTGAGGCTTTTAGGTTTCAAATGTCTGGGATCTCACAAGGAATGGGTAACTACTCAAAAAGATTATCCAGTGTATTACAGCAAGGCAATTATGAAAATTTTTCTGATTACAGATTCATCGAACCACAATACGACTATCAGACCATTCAGTACGCACTTAGCTTACAAAGCTCAGAAATTATAGATTTCGAATTGTATAATTTGCTGCAATCACTTTTTGTAGAAATTAAGAAAATAGAACACGTAGAAAGGCTCATCACAGAAACTTCCAGGAGGTATCGAACGATTCCCTCAAACGTCAACAAAGAGACCATACAGTATAAAATGACCTGGACAGAAAACTACGACAATTTTGATCGGTTTGTCACACTGATAACGGATAGAAGCGGGATTTCAGCCAGAGTAGCAGAGGCTTCTGCAGGTGCATTGCCGCTTATTAATGAGAGACTTGGCCAAAAGAAAAGTCGAGCCATTGAAAAGCAACTTCTAATGGAAAATATGGATATCGCTAGAAATGAACAAGAAGCTGTTTTCATTGCTAAGCAATTTTTTCCAAACTTCTCAGAAGGAGAAATACGTGAACTGTATCAGCAAGCTAATCAGTCTGATTCAACACAAAGTGAATAAATGGCTAGCTTTATCTACCATTTAACTGAATAACCAACTACAACCATGAGAGTCAAAATATTTACCTACCTGCTTTTAGCCGCAAGTGTAATTGCGGGGTACGCCCAAAATAAAATAACTGTAGAGCAAGCAACGGACGGAACTTTTTCGCCCCGTTCAGTTAGAAGTCTCAATTGGATGAACGATGGCCAATATTACAGTGCATTATCCGACAATAAGATCATTAAGTACAGTGTGCGCACAGGTGATGAAGTGGAAACAATAGCTGACGGTGATGCTCTCGACCTCAAAATTGCCTCTTATAGCTTCAGTGATGATGAATCTTTAGTTCTAATAATGACAGACCGAACATCTATTTATCGGAGGTCTTATACTGCAGTATTCTACTTATATGACCGTAATTCAAAGTCAGTTCTCAAGCTCTCAGATGGACGACAATCATATGCTACACTCTCACCAGATAATTCAAAAGTAGCTTTCACCAGAGACAATAACCTCTTTTATTTAGACTTGTCATCGGGCGATGAAGTAGCAGTAACTAATGATGGTAAGTTCAACTTCATTATCAATGGCAGTACAGATTGGGTCTATGAAGAAGAACTTTCTCTGACTCAAGCCTTCGCATGGTCTCCAGATAGTAAAAGACTCGCATACTATCGCATGGATGAGTCCGGGGTTAGGGAATACAATCTCCAATTATGGAAAGATGGTGCCAACTATCCGGAAGACTATAGATATAAGTATCCTAAAGCTGGTGAGAAAAACTCAATAGTGGAGATATACACCTACGAACTGTCTAATGGAAAGAAAGTGAAAGCAGACATTGGTTCTGAAACAGATGTCTATATTCCTCGCATATATTGGACAAAAAATGGAGAACTACTGGCGATTCAAAGATTGAATCGATTACAAAATCAGTTAGATATTTTGCACGTAGATGCAAAAGATGGGAGCTCCAAAGTGGTACTTACGGATAAATCTGACACCTTTATTGATTTCACCTTTTGTGATGATCTGACTTACCTGGAAAATGAGAAGCAATTTATTTTCAGCAGTGAACGAAGCGGCTTCAAGCATTTCTATTTGTACAATATGGATGGAAGTCTAGTCAATCAAATAACTAGAGGAAATTATGAAGCAAGAAGTCTTGTTGGACTCGATCAAAAGAAGAAAGTATTATACTACTCAAGTACTGAAGACTCACCACTAGAACTACACCTATACTCCGTTTCATTCGCCGGAAAAGGAAAGAAAAAACTTACCAATGATAGTGGTAGACATTTTACAAACATGAGTGATGATTGTAGCTATTACATGGATTATCATTCCTCTGCAGCAAAGCCTTTGAGTGTTTCATTATATCAAACAAAAGGCAACCAGGTAGTAAAAGTGATGGAAGACAATTCCAAGCTCGAAGCGAATGTGAACGCTTATGGATTTGCTGAAAAAGAATTTTTTCAGGTAACTAATGACAATGGAGATCAACTGAATGGTTTCTTCCTAAAGCCCGAAGATTTTGATGAAAATCAGGAATATCCATTGCTTATCTTTCAATACAGTGGCCCTGGCTCACAAAATGTATCCAATAGCTGGGGCGGTGGTCATTTTGTTTGGCATCAGTACTTGGCTCAAAATGGATACATCGTTGCGGTTATAGATACCCGAGGAACCGGCTACAGAGGAGAGGCGTTCAAAAAAGTTACCTATAAGCAACTTGGCAAATATGAAACTGAGGACTTGATATCCGCAGCAAACACACTGGGTTCTTATCCCTATATCGATAAAAATAGAATGGGAATTTGGGGTTGGAGCTATGGAGGCTATATGTCTTCACTCTGCATTTTAAAAGGAAATGATGTGTTTAAAACTGCCATTGCTATTGCTCCAGTAACTACCTGGAGATATTATGACACAATCTATACCGAGCGCTACCTACAACGCCCACAGGACAACCCTGGTGGCTATGATGACAATAGTCCAAATACACACGCAGACAAGCTGAAAGGAAATTTTCTGCTGGTTCATGGAACTGGCGATGACAATGTGCATTTTCAAAATTCGGTTGCACTTCAGGAAGAATTATTAAATGCAGGAAAGCAATTTGATTCCTTCTACTATCCTGATAAAACCCATGGTTTAGGTGGCAGAAGAGGACACCTCTACCAGATGATGACTAAGTTCATCATGGAGAAATTGTAAGACTATTATTTAAATCTATCGAATCCTTTACAACTCTTTATTGCATAGTAAAGGGCTCTTCCTATTTCGACAAGGGGTGCTTGATCTGCACTATACATATGGACTTCTGAAACCCACCCTGATCCGTTATTGGAATCAAACTCGATTTTATCTCCTGTCGAAACAAGTGTCATTTTCCATCCCCCTTCATCAAATTCTAGACTCATTTTTTCTTCATCGATATCAGCCAACCAAAAATCGTAAATGAGCCACTTGCCCTCCTCACTTTTAAAGGATCTTTCATATTCCAGATTACAATCTTCATAATTCAACCGATAGATATTTTGACCATAGTTTAGGCTTTCAAGGGCTTTTACTTTGATGGTAATAAATTCAACGGTATCTGTAAGCACCTTCTCGTTTACTTGAGCGGAGGCGAGTGAAAAAGAAAGAAGGGCAAACGCATAAACAAATTTTCTCATAACGTATTATTCGGATAAAATTCGGTAAAGTTCTAAATTAAGATAGTAATGATGTCCGGAAATTGTTCGCTTTTCAAGAATCCCCAATTCTACCAGCTCATTTAAATAATTTCGGGCAGTTGCCTCTGCATAAATCTTCGCATCTGTCAAATGGCTGACCTTGGTCAAAGGTTGAGTAAAGACCATCTGTACCAGCAGTTCTGGTTTGCGAATCTTCGTTTCCGCTTCGATTTCCTCCATGATCCCTTCTTTAGCAGATAGAATATCATTGATTTTGTTGAAGGTAAGGTTAGCTGTCACCTCTACAGCTTTCAGCATAAACAAGATCCATCGTTCCCACATGGCTCTCTGTGTCACGCTCGCCAGGTGCGAATAGTAGTCATTTTTATTGTCTATGATGTATTTGCTCAAAAACAGGATGGGAAGATCTAATAAGCCTTTTTGCGTCAGAATGTTAATGTTAAAAATTCGTCCAGCACGTCCATTGCCATCTCTGAAAGGATGTATTACTTCAAATTGATAATGTGCAATCGCCATTTTGATCAATGGATCAATGGGATATTTCACGTCATCGTTTACAAAGTCCAGGAGGTTTTGAAGTTTATTTTCGAGGATTTCCTTACCTCTTGGAGGTGTATAGATAGCAGTTCCTGCATTTGGTCCTGTGCCTCCTTGCTTGATGTATATTCGTGCACTTGGTGGACGTAGGCCATCATTAGTCTGCTTCACCATTCGGTAAATCTTAATGAAGTAGTCCATATCAAACATCTGGTGCTTCATCAAGTGGTCATGACCTACCCAAAGCGCTTCCCGGTAGCGCAGTACTTCCTTAGGAGCACCTTTGATATTTGCATCTTCCCCCTCCTCACTATACGCCTGATAGAGTTCATCATCTGTAGTGAAGATATTTTCAATTTCACTAGATGCCTTGGCTTCCTGTAAACTGATCGTATTGATCAAAATACCTTGGTTGGGAATGGCTACTGATCTTCCATGCAATCGCCCTAAGGCAGATTTAGCATTGCCCAATTGCTCCATGATGTCCACTGTTCGATACAAATCAGGGTGAATGGGTAAATCTGGAAGATCATTCCAGGGTGCATTCCTGTCAGGGTTTATGTTGAATAAGGGTTCTTTCATGACATTTTAGTGTCTACTTTTTAGTAAACATCAATTCGATTGTGTTTTGATGTCTATTCGAAAGTAGGCTTTTATTTTGATGTCCACAACGATAGTAAACATTATTTTTATTATTTTTTAGTGTTTACTATTTAATCAGACACTAAAACAGAAGTGGCCCTAAACGTGTTTTCAGAATCCAACCAACTGACCATAGCCAGATTCTGAAATAAATTCAGAATGACTTTTAATCCGTTTTGTAACTTAGCGCACCCAATAAAAGAATATGTCTAAAACAGCAATAGCACCTAAGAAAAAAAAAGATTCCGCGATAGACTGGAAAGAGATTGCCTTGAAGATGCTCATCTCACGCGCTATGGACGATCTGGAGGAGAATAAGCTCGTTCCCGAGAAAAAGGTATTGTACCAATTCTCCGCTCGAGGACATGAGCTTGGTCAGTTGATACTGGCTCACTTACTCGACAGATCAAAAGATTCCGCTAGCGCATATTACAGGTCTCGTCCGCTCATGATTGGGCTGGGGCTTTCTGTTGAGGACGCACTTGCTGCACCGCTTACACGATCAGGAGGATATAGTGACGGGCGTGACATTGGAGTGGTATGTAACATGCCAAGTTCTGACAGAGGATGTGTAGTGCTACCTATGGCCGGGGATGTTGGTGCACAATACACACCTGCGATAGGTTGGGCACAAAGCATAGAATACCATGCAAAGACATTAAAAGATAAAACCTATGCAGATTCCATGTCTGCTATTCTTGGTGGAGACGCATCTGTTGCTACAAATGGATTTTGGTCAGCACTGACTATTGCCACCACACAAAAGCTACCCGTACTATTCTATATTGAAGACAATGGCTATGGTATCTCGGTGACCAGTGAATATCAAACACCCGGAAAAAACATTGCCGAGAATCTGGCATCATTTAAGAACCTTGATATTTGGGATGGAAGTGGAACCAACCCGGAAGAGGCGTTCAAACTATTGAAAGCAGGTACAGATCATGTACGATCCAGAAAAGGACCAGCGCTTGTAAGACTTACTGTACCAAGACTGAATGGTCACTCTTATCAGGATAACCAGGCCTATAAAGATGAAAAGTTGCTGAAAAAAGAGCAAGCCAATGATCCTTTGAAAGCAATGGAACATCTATTTTCGACTAAGGACTGGAAAGCCCTACAGAAGGAAGCCCAACAAATAGTAGATCAAGCTGCTGAAGCTGCACTTAACCGTCCGGCTCCAGACACCAGCAAGGTTAAAAAGTTTGTATTCTCAGAAGCAGATCAAGTTCAAGAAATTGGTGGCTTACGCCCGTCAAATCAATCATTTCCTGCAAGCAGTGAAGAGTCGAAGCCAGATAAACGAAGAATCAACATTGGTGAAGCAATCAATCTGGCGCTGGATTACGAATTAAAAACAAATCCTAAGGTGTTGGTCTTTGGAGAAGACGTGGGAATGAAAGGAGGCGTTCATGCCGTGACAATGGGCTTACAGACCAAGTATGGAGAAGATCGTGTGTTTGACACCTCACTTTCGGAAGAAGGAATCATTGGTCGTGCAGTAGGCATGGCTTACGGTGGATTAATGCCGGTAGCGGAAATTCAATTCCGTAAATATGCCGATCCTGCAATGGAACAGCTCAACAACTGCGGTACTACTCGATGGAGAACAGCCAACCGATTTGCCGCACCTATCGTTGTACGTATGCCCGGAGGATTTGCCAAGGTGGGTGATCCTTGGCACTCCGTAACAAATGAAGTGATGTTTGCGCATGCTATTGGGTGGCAAGTGGCTTTCCCTAGCAATGCACAAGATGCAGTGGGTTTAATTCGATCGGCCATGCGCTCTGACAATCCAACCATGTTCTTTGAGCATAGAAACCTGAACGATAACCGATATGCCCGTAGACCTTATCCTGGAGATGAGTTTGTTGTACCGTTTGGTAAAGCCAGCCTCCTTAGAGAGGGGTCTGATATAACAATTGTAACCTGGGGAGCGATGTGCGAAGCGTGTGAAGAGGCTGTGGATGTGACCGGCATTTCTGCTGAGGTGATCGACTTACGCACTATTATGCCATGGGACAAAGAGGCTATTCTGAATTCAATAAAGAAAACAAACAGATGTCTGATCGTGCATGAGGATGCGTTTACCGCTGGTTTTGGAGCTGAGATTGCTGCCGTTCTTGTCTCCGAAGGATTCAGTTACCTCGATGCTCCTGTGGAACGAATAGCCATGCCAGACATTCCACTTCCTCACAATGTACCATTGATGGAATCTGTGGTACCTAATGTGGAGCGCATCAGTGAGAAGATGAAGGAAATTGTGGCGTATTAGAGCTCGCACTTGTTTCAGGATCAATTCAAATTGATGATGACATTTTAGCCATTACCAATTCAGATAATTCTTGTTGTATTGCTACCGACTTATTCTCATTGTACCACTTCTGCAAGGTCACCTGAAATTCTTTATAAGGTTCTCGATCATCACGCGCTCTCCATCCCCAGTACAAGTCTTGGGCCTCTTTTGGTCTCGGACCCCAGTCAAAGAGGACATTCAGCTCTTCATCAAGTGCTATCAATTTTGGAATGGACCTTCCGCCTTTGGTCAAAAACTGATCCATAAGCTCCAGATTCTCATCTCTCAGCACAATGCGCAATTCAATGGATGGATTTAGCTCAGCTAGCTTTGAAATAATCGGAACACTGTTGGCAGCATCCCCACACCAGGTTTCTGTTATCAATAACCAAGTCTGCTTGGGCATAGCTTGTATTTGTTCAACCAAATTAGGACCGATTATAGAGGTCTTCCCAATTCGCCTGGATCGCTGAGCATTCAGTTTGGTATAGTAGATTAAATCTTCTTTTTGCTCACCGGAAGTTTTTCCCTCCGTAGCGAAGCTGTTCAAAATAACCTGATACTCATCCGCTGAATGTGATTGATTTAGTGAATTGGCGATGATATTCTTTATATCCATTGAATTATGATTTGAATGGATACACTCTTCTGGCCTCAAAAGTTTTCAGAAATAGACTATAAGCAATGAATGGTTGGCTACACGACTTATCGCTAAACCAAAAATCCCTTTATCGTCTCAACGAATAGTTTCATGTGTTCAGGCTTTCCGATACTCACTCGAATATGATTGGTCATGGTGGGCCACTTGGTGATAAGTATACCTCGCTCTTTCATTTTTGCAATCAGGTTTCCTTCAAACCGCTCGTCTCGTGCATAAATAAAGTTGGTAGATGAAGGATTGTATTTTACTCCCCAGGAATCGTAGGCATTATAGACAATCTTTTTCCCTTCAGCATTTCTCTCAATGCACTGATTTAGGAACTCTGGATCATCCATGGTAGCGCTGGCAGCTACTAATGGTGGCCATCCGGTCGAGATTTCTGCTCCCAGGTGTCTTCTACTTAATGCATCGATATTTTTCTTATGAGATACTGCGTACCCCATTCGCAACCCCGCCAAGCCATATGCTTTTGAAAAAGTGCGACAAATTACCAGGTTAGGTAATTCATCCACCAACCCAATCATGCTTCCTTTCAATCCTGCATTCGAATATTCAACATAAGCTTCGTCGACGCAGATCAAAACATTTTCAGGTACATTTCTACAAAAGCTCTTTAAGTCTTCTGTAACCACCTCTGTTCCTGTAGGATTATTGGGATTGCAGATAAATACCATAGTGGTTTTACTGGAAATAGCAGACAGTACTTTATCCAGATCAATGCGATCATTGGAGTCCAGGTCCACTTTTTTTACTGTTGCACCTGTACGTTCGCCAAACCTTAAAGCTGTCGGAAAAGTAGGGAATGGCGTCAGTATCTCTCCTTTTTGAAGTGCCACATGCTGACCCAGCAAGGATAAAACCTCAGTCGATCCAGCCGTAAGTAAAAAATTGCGCGTCCTCAGGTTATTCTTCTTCGCCAGCTTTTCTTTCAATTCTGCAGCCACTTCATCAGGATATCGATTGGCAAATTTCATTGCATCATTCACTGCTTTAACAGCCGACTCAGATGGTCCGTAAGGATTTTCATTCCAATTCAAAAGTATCAGATCATCCTTCTCAAGGATTTCTTTTGGTCGCTCACTGGCACATCCTTGGGCTATTGGAGCACCTGCTAGCAAAACGGAAGTGGAAGCTAACAGGCTTTGCTGAAGCCATTGACGTCTATTGATGCTCATGATTTTCTCAAATTAGTGATTTAGTAATTTAATGAATTGAAAGATTAAGTAGTTTTGAAATGACCAACCGGTTGGCTTTGAAAACACGTATTTGCAAAACATGTGAAACTGAATTCTCCGGAAACTACTGCAATAATTGTGGGGAGAAGGTGATCCGTCAGGAAGATAGAAAGCTCAAACATTATCTTGGTGAATTCATAAATGCCTTGACTTTTGCAGACAATAAGCTTTGGCGAACCTTAAGAACAATTCTCATTTCTCCAGGCAAGCTTTCTGAGGAGTTCGTTGAAGGCCGACGCAAAAATTATATGAAGCCCGTCTCCATATTTTTTCTAGCTAACCTTATTTACTTCCTTTTTCCTGTTATCGATACGTTTACTACCAATCTACAAATACAGATGAATGGATTACCCTATAGTGTGATCGTGGAACAATGGGTAGCAGAGGAAGTGACCCAACGTGATGTTGCGTTTGAAGTTTATGAAAAAGCATATAACACTAAGACCACTGAGCTCTCAAAACTTCTTTTGACTGTGATGGCCACCTTAATCGGATTTTTTCTATGGCCTATCCACATAGGTAGCAAGCGCAACCTACTAGCAGATCAGATGACGATAGGACAGGAGGTAATGACTTTTTTGCTGATTTACTGTTTACAACTGGTAGGTGGGTTGTTTTTAGTTGTTTCTTATTTAGGAGTGAATCTTTTTTCTGATGTCACCATTTCAACGATTAGCTGTCTTATGCTACTATTTTTCTTTATTAAAGTAGAGTATAAGTTTTATGGATTCAGAGGTTTAAGACTCGTCGTAAATGCTATTTTGAGCCTGTTGAGTATTATTATTGTGCTATTCCTTTACAGAGCCCTTCTCTTTTTTGTGACCTTTTGGTCTATCTAGCTTGCTTTTCAATTGGTATGCTAAAGGTGAATTTGGTTCCTTTCTCTTCCTCACTTTCGCATAAAAGTGAACCACCATTCATCTCTACAAAATCTTTCGTAATCAACAAACCAAAGCCATTCCCTTTTTCACCTTTTGTACCGGCTTTCACCGCAGGCTTACCGGTTTTCACCAACTCATCATACCATACTGGATTCATTCCTATTCCATAATCCTGAATACTTACTGATATTTTATCATTTGCAGCATAAGCAGAAACGCTTATAACGCCGCCTTCATGACTAAACTTAATCGCATTTGAAAGGAGATTTCTAAGAATGACTCTTAGCATATCTCTGTCAAAGAAAACATGGTTTTTACCGATGTTATTTTCAATGTTTATGTTCTTGTTGTTTGCTAAAGATTTCAATTCAGATTTCACGTCATTCACTAATCTGTCAAGGTCTATGTGTTCTTTCTGGACATGAATTCCATCCAGTTGCTTATAACTCCAGTGAAGCAATCGCTCCATGATTACCAAGCTCTCAGATAAACCTACCTTGGTCTTGTGTGTAAAGGCGATCATTTTTTCAGGATCTAACAAATTCTGCTCAAGCAACTCTATTAAGCTCGAAAGATTTTGTAGAGGATTTCTTAAATCATGTGCCACCAGGGTGAACAATTTATTCTTTAAGTCATTGAGTTTTTGAAGCTCATTTCTCTGTTTCTCTACTTCTTTCATTGCCTCTTTCAAAGAACTTGTTTGAAGATCTACTTCCTTTTTCAGCTTCTGGTTAATATTCCGTTCAAGCACAAGCTTTTCTTTCTCAATGTTCTTGATTTTGTATCCTACAAAGACCGAAAAAAGTACCATTTGAGTCGCCATCCCACTATAGATGATCAATCTTATATATGGAATATCCACAGTCCCACCGTCCTGTATTGAAAACCAAATTATGATATAGGCTGCAGAAGCTGCTATCATTGGCAGATTTGTATATAAATAGAGGCTGGCAAGTTTTTCTCTCCTCCACAAGGAGAAGCATACTGTGAAATTGATGAGCACCGTGAGAAAAGTTGTGATAGCAGCCAAATAAGAAAGGCTAGTACTTAATGCGTCGCTACTTAAAAGAATCATATTAAGCAGCTGACACACAATAATTATCAGTGCTGCAACAATCAAAACCCGATACATTATCCACCAGATTCGATACTTATCTCTGGTAATTCCGATGAAGGACTGGGTGAAGTAAAGTGCGCCAACAGCTGTAGATAAGGCTGTAATTACAGAAAATTTACTTACAAAACTGAAATAATTCTCACCCCAAAGTGGCAGTGAAATATGCGTAGCCAAAGCAAATACAAAAACACAAAAATGAATAAATACCTTATGCCTGAGCACGAAGTATAGCAAGAGACTATTTAATCCCAAAATCCCAAAAATTGAGGAAAAAATAACTGTTGTATTAAATTCAAAAAGCTCTGGTGTGGTCAATATCTATCTTGCTTAAGGCTAACAAAGTAACGATTAGATGGGTAAACACGAAAGATTGTGTATTTAGGACCGGTTGCTAATCCTAATTATGTAAACAATACTTTAATAGTTTTGCGAGCGACTTAATTTTAGGATAAAACACAACCTATGAAAAATCTGGCCTTACTATTCATATTCGGACTATTAACTTTTTGTGCCCAAAAAACGCAAGAAGAAGAAAAGTCATTATCAAATGACGCATTCGCGACCATGCTGGAAAACTACTATCAGGATGGACTTAAGCTTTTCCCACTCAATGCTACCTTTCAAGGTGACAATAGATACAACGATAAGCTCAGAAATGATCTATCTAAAAGTTTCAACCAAGAATTGCTATTATATTATAACAGCTATCTACAGAAGCTTGAAACATTTGATCGTGCATCGCTCACTGCAGAAGAACAAATCAGTTATGATATCCTAACATGGGAATGCGAAATTGCCCTTGCCGAAATGAAGTATCATGCAGGCTTGCTACCCATTGATCAGTTCTGGACTACTCAGTTAATGATTGGTCAGCTTGCTTCTGGCTCAAGTGCCCAACCATTCAAGACGAAGGAAGATTATGACAATTGGTTGAATCGTGTTGATGTCTTTGTGGAATGGTGCGATACGGCTATTGTGCGGATGAGAGAAGGTATGTCACAAGGGATTGTGCTTCCAAAATCATTGTCTGCTAAGGTAATTCCACAGCTAGCTGCATGGAAAGATGGCGCTGCAGAGTCTCACCACTTTTACCTTCCCGCAAAAAACATTCCTGAAGAAATTGCAATGGTAGATGAAGAGGATATCAAAGCGACATATAGTGATATGGTTGAAAATAAAATCATTCCTGTTGTAAATAGATTGCATGAATTTTTCAAAGAAGAATACCTCCCGGCAGGGAGAGAATCGTCCGGTATTGGTGCATTGCCAAGAGGAGATGAGTGGTATCAGCACAGAATCAAACTATATACAACCACAGATATGACTGCTGATGAAGTGTTTGAACTTGGGAAATCAGAGGTAGCACGCATCAGAGCTGAAATGGAAAAAGTGATGACGGAAGTAGAGTTTGAAGGAACGCTTAACGAATTCTTCGCTCACGTCAGATCTAATCCTGATCTTATGCCATTCAGTGGACCGCAGCAAGTCATTGATAATTTCAATGCGATACATGAACGTATGAAACCAAACTTGAAAGCATTATTTGATCTTACTCCAAAGACCTCTTTTGAAGTGAGGAGAACAGAAGCATTTAGAGAGGCTTCAGCAAGTGCTGAGTACAATCCAGGATCAATTGACGGTACGCGTCCGGGGATTTTTTATGTACCAATTCCAAATGTGAAAGGCTATAACATGTACTCTGACGAAAGTCTATTCTTACACGAAGCTATACCTGGACATCACTATCAGATCTCTTTAGCACAAGAAAACGAGCAACTACCATCATTCAGAAGGTCACTTTGGTACAGTAGCTATGGAGAAGGTTGGGCGTTATACAGCGAGTCGCTTGGAAAAGAGCTGGGATTGTACACTGATCCATATCAGTATTTTGGAATGTTAAGTGCAGAAATGCACCGAGCCATCAGGCTTGTAGTAGATGCCGGCATACACTCCAAAGGATGGACGAGAGAAGACGCGATCCAATATTCATTAGCTAATGAAGCAGAGTCTGAGGCAAGCATTACCTCCGAAATAGAGCGTTATATGGCAGGACCAGGTCAAGCGCTTTCATACAAAGTGGGGCAATTGAAAATCCTTGAGCTTCGAAAGCGTGCACAAGAAACTTTGCAAGACGATTTTGAGATTCGGGAGTTCCACAATATCGTTCTCGAATCTGGATGCGTTCCACTAACAGTACTTGAAAATAAAGTTGAAAACTGGATGGCATCTAAAAAATCCAATCAATAATCATTCGGACACGCGCAATGAAAAAAATTTATTACCTATCTACATGCAGCACATGTAAACGGATTATGGATGATCTCGGAGATTTAATTGCCGACTTTGAAAAGCAGGATATCAAAACTGATCAGATGACCTTTGATCAAATCGATGAAATGCAAAAAAGAAGTGGGTCATATGAATCACTTTTCTCAAGGAAAGCAATGAAGTATCGCTCCATGGAATTGGGAGACAAGAATCTTTCAGAAGACGATTATCGCACGCTTATTCAGGAAGAATACACTTTTCTGAAGCGACCGGTATTTCTGGTTGAAACTCAAATTTTTGTTGGAAACAGTAAAAATGTGATTGATGAACTTAAATCTCAGCTATCTTAAAAACCTTTGAGCAAAAACAGAGCGAGCTAAATATCTTTAGCTCGCTCTGCTATTTCTGCTAGTTTCATATCGATCATTTTCCGATCTAACCAGCGACCTCTCACCATCACTCCGACTGGCTTTTGCAAATTTTTAATGTCTTCTAGTGGATTACTCTCTAGCAAAATAAGATCAGCGCTGGCTCCAACTTTTACTTCTCCAAATTCACCTTCTTTGCCAAAAAAGATCGCAGGATTAATTGTTCCTGTTTGAATAGCTTCCAATGGCGTGAGGCCGACATCAATTATTGCTGCCAGTTCATGATGAATTGAAAAGCCCGGCACATTAAATACTTGAGGAGCGTCTGAACCAAGTAAAAGGCCATGTCCATCTTCATGCAACGATTTTATCAGTTTATACCTTATGTCAGTAAACAGAACATATTTCTCAATCGTGTACTCCGGATTGTTTATGAGATTTTTCTTGCTAGAGATCCATTGGGCCACTGTAGACTTAGGCATATATTTCAAATCTGCGTTATTCAATGCCATCACTTCAGGATCCACCGGAGAAAACCATCTGCTGAAAAGACTTTGAGTTGGTACTACCCAAACCTTATTTCTTTTTGTCATTTCAACCAATTCATTGATTTGCGATCTATCCGCCAAGTGTGTGAAATTATAACCAAAGAAGCCATTTTGATCAGGAACAATATCAATACTCTGCGGTACCAAGCCTTCCAAAAATCCGTCAACATGATCAATAGATGAATAGCCACTTGCAATTGCACGCCGTACTCCAACATCTACTGGCACATGTCCGCTAAACCCAATTCCTACCTCATTGGCGATTTTCACTACTTCATTGAAAACTTCTAGTTTAAGTCCTGGATGGATTTTCAAAAAATCATATCCATCCGCTTTATATTGAGATATTTTCTCCCTAGCCTCTGCCTTTGTTTGCACTGAGTTACCATTCACAGAAGGGCTGGATGTAAAAATTCGAGGACTTAGTATCTCATTATTCGCTGCCTCTGACCGGAGTTTTAGGTGTGAAGGATGCCCTAGCATACCTCTTATCGTAGTTACACCATTCGATAAGTATAAAAAAAGTGTTTCATCCGTTCTATTTCTTCCCCATTGCGGCGATGGAATATGTGCATGCATTTCTGCTAATCCAGGCATTAGGTATCTCCCCTCTCCCTCTATTATAGAGGCGTCACTTGCTTTTAGATTCTTGTCAATTGCCTCAATCTTTCCATCTTTCACTAAAACCTGCATCCTTTCCGCAATGCTGCCATCTCGCACATTTATGATCTTCACATTTCGAATGATAGTTGTTTTAGCATATTGATTTAAGGCTGATTCCTGTGCATTACAAGAACCAATCAAAAGAATTGACAGAATTAGTATGAATTGTCTCATGGATCAAAGTTTGGATCAAGGTAGTAATACAATCGATGAATTTGAATCGATTTGTGACGAAAGGTGGAAATGACTTTAATTGCACATTTAGAGTTGAAGTAACACTTTAAGTAGAAGCATCTACTATGCAATAGGCACATTACTTATATATAAATGAGTGAATTTAATAGGTAAAACAAGGAAAATGCCCGCCTATGTTTGTATCGTACTAAAGCCACCAAGCTTATGTTACTATACACACTAATACTGAACACCGCGCTTTCACTGTTTTCTCCACAAGAGATGACCGATGGTAAGCAAAATGATTCCGCCGAAGCCAAAGCTATTGCCGGACAATCCATCATGGAAATGGTATTCGATCGTTTTCATATTAATTATGAAATGAGTCGTACTCATAAAATCGGATACTACAAAGAATCAATGTCTGACAGTCAATCCATCTACTATCTAGCGGATGGAATTGTAGACATATACATTCCTTCAAATCTGAATCAGATTGAAAATGCTTCCATCAGTCCTAGAAAGACAAGAAAGAAAGCATTTAAAGAGATCAATGAAGAGAATCTACTTTTTGGAAATGCCAGTGATATGGCTAGATCCTCTGTATGGAGGCCAAATTCTTTCTTGAGTGAAAAAAATAGAGATCATTATAGATTTAGTCTTGATGGGGATTCCATTTTAGATAAAAGTGAAGTTTCAATAATTGCCTTTACTCCTGCAAAAGCCAATGGTAAAGCTGCAGGAAAAATTTATGTGGATAAATCCAGTTTTGCGATTTTAAAAATTGACTACAATCCAATCGTGCATCATTCTAAATATTGGAGTAAAGTCTCATGGACAGAGGAGTTTAAATTCAAAAATGGTGCTTATGAACTTTCTAATGTGGAATTTCATGGCATCAGCATTGAAAACAATTTTCAATACGATGCTATTCTTGTCATGGATCAACTGGAGGTGTTGAGTCAAATGCCACAAAATGAATTATTCTTACCTGAAAATGTATCTCTTTTTGAAAAGGCAGACGATGAGTTTACTGAAAGTTTTTGGGAAGGATACGATTTCCTCAAACGCTCGCTAGACTCTGAGCCTCAATTCTTATCTAAAAACTAAAAACTGCTAGGGTGAATTCGCGTATGAGAATTCATGAGTAAGTACCTACCTCTCCTTTTTCTAGTTGCCTGTGGTATCGATCGAGAAATTTCAGGGCTTTCAAAGGACAATCTTAGCACGCTCCAAGAATATGAGCAATTAGGCATTGAGAGCCATGTTCAAATCGGGAGTGACAATGAACCTGGTGAATCACTAGTACTTTGCCTTTTATTCGTTGACCTTTCTTCAAAAAAGCCTCTAGCCAATCAACGCGTTCATTTTTATCATGCCGATAATGACGGGGAATATCGGCCGGTTATTCCCGGTGATGAAACCACTGCACGATTAAATGGTGAAGCCACTACTGACCAAAATGGAAGGATTTTTCTACGGACGACTCTCCCAGGTGACTATGGGAGTTCTGCTGATAATCGACACATACACACCACGGTTTTTAAAGCCAAACCGGAAGCATATGATATTCACTTCAAACAATTTACGGGATTTATGGGCTCACGATTTATAAGCGGCAGCGATCAACACTTTTTAGCCGATCTAAAAAAAGATGCATCTAACAATTTGGTAGCATTCTTGATCATTGAAGTCAAAAATCCTAATTTTCTTCCATGAATCGAATAGACCGACTCAATGCTTTACTTATTCACTTGCAAGGTAAACCTCGTGTACCTATCAAGGAGTTGGAGGATCGATTTGAGGTCGGACGAAGAACAATTTTCAGAGACATCCGATCACTGATTGACTCAGGGGTTCCAATCGGTGGTGATGCAGGTGAAGGATATTTCATCGTTGAAGGATACCATCTTCCTCCTGTTGTTTTCAGTAAGGAAGAAGCAAGTGCCATTTTGTTGGGTGCTAAGTTTATAGAACAAAGCGCCGATCCGCACACGATCCATACGTTTGAAAAAGCGATGTACAAAATCAAAGCCGTACTAAAGTACTCTGATAAAGAATTTCTGGATAACCTAGAGGATAGAATTGCCATTCGCCCAAGCCCATCTCCTAATCCAACACCAGATTCTCACATTGCTGAAATCCAGTTGGCCATTGCCACCAACAGGTTAATAGATATTACTTACTATTCTCAGTACAACGATTCTACAACGCGACGAGATGTAGAGCCTCTTGGAATGGTTTTTTACTCTGGAAGATGGCACCTCATCGCTTATTGCAGGTTGCGCGAGGACTTGAGAGACTTTAGGGCTGATAGAATACAAAAAGTAAAATTGCTCCCACAAACCATCGACCCTTCTCTTCATCCAAATTATATGGATTTTCTAAACGAAGCTTTGATAGGAACGGATGCCAAGGAAGCAACAATTATTTGTTCTTCATCAATCATTCGATTTATGGGAGAGCAAAAATATTTCCAAGGTTTTGTAGATGAAAAGAAGCTCGAAGATGGGAGGTATGAAATGAAATTTGTACCTCCATATTATGATTATTTTGCCAGATGGCTCCTTATGTATGGCAAGGAAGTGGAGATTATCTCACCATCGGAATTGCAAGGCCATACAGCTACTTTATCCAAAGAGCTACTAGATCATCACAGTACTCCATTTTTAGCCAAATCATAAAAAAAATGAAAGCGATCATATTATCCATAATTACTCTTATCTCTACAATTACTTTCAGCCAGGAAACACAAGCAGAAATAGATAATCAAATCTGGATACCCTTCACCAAAGCATGGGAATCAAATGATGGAGCAGGATATAACGCAATACATTCTGATGATGTCTGGAGAATCAATCCAGGTAGGCTACTAGTTGGAGATGAATACAAGAAAAGAAATACGGATCGAATGCAAGGGCAAATAAGTAACAGCATTATCGAATTTTCATTCGAAACGCGGACTTCAAATGGAACCAATGCATATGAGGTAGGTTACTATCGCATCACAAGAAAAGCAGATAGTGGTGCGCAATATTTTGTAGGCAGATTTCATGTGGCATTAAGGAAGATAGATGGTGCTTGGAAAATAACACAGGATTGGGATACTGGTGAAATCAATGGAGTGAAACTGACGGCAGAAAGCCTAAGTAACAGAGAATTCACTCACTTTCAATAATTTTTTCTTTATCATTTTTTTTGAGTGACATAGGGCTGTCACTGACTCCTATTTCTTTGTTTCATAATCTAAAATTCACACAATTATGGAAGCAATTATTGAAAAACTAGACCTAACAAAAGAAGATCCGAACTACTATTCAGCAAAGAAAAACCCTGAACTTCGTGACTTGGATAGCTATTATTACCTGTCACTCTCAGGAAGATGTGATCCACAAGCTGATGAATTTCTTGCCGCCATTGATAAATTATACGCAGTTGTGTATGCAATTAAGTTCATTTGCAAAGCAGATGATATGGATTTTGTAGTACCGAAAATGGAAGGTTTTTGGTGGGTAGATGGTGGACTTGAAGAACAGCAGAAATTTGCCCAAACGTCTCCAGATCAATGGAATTGGAAGATCGTCATTCGGATGCCCGATTTCGTGGAAGGCGATCATTATTACAGAGGTATTCAAAAAGTAAGGGCTAAGAATCCAGAACTTCTAGAAAATGATGAAGTGAAGTTTGAACTTATAAATGAAGGACTAAGCGTACAAGGACTTCATATCGGTAGCTTTTATGAGGAAGAGCCTACTATTGCCCGTATCATGGACTTCATACAGGAAAACGGATTACAACCAAATGGGTATCACCATGAGATCTATCTTAGTGACCCACGTAGAACACCCGAAGAGAAGCTTAAAACTATTCTGCGCTATGCGGTAAAAAGAGCAAAAAATGAATAAGAATATACTTGGTTTGAGAACTGTGATTTACATGGTTCCAGACATTACAGAAGCGAAACAATGGTATTCAAAAGCTTTTGGCAAGGATCCATACTTTGATGAGCCCTTTTATGTTGGCTTTGAAATAGGTGGATACGAACTTGGATTGCATCCTGAAAATCAGAATCAAAAAAGAGGAGATAGTGTGGAGGCATATTGGGGCGTCAAGGATATCCGTGCCGAACATGCTCGCTTTATCCAATTAGGTGCAAAAATGCACACCGAGATCAAGGAAGTTGGCGGCGGGATTGAAGTTGCAACCTTGCTTGATCCTTGGAATAATGTTATTGGCTTGATTTATAATCCACATTTTAAGGTTTCGTGAAAACTGTTGAAAATTTCATTTTAGAACTCGATAGTCAACAAAAGGCTATCGTTTCTTATTTACACCAACACCTAACTCAGCATCATGATTTAATGGCCAAGATCAGTTTTAACATTCCTATGTACTATAAGAGAAAATGGGTTTGCTATTTAAACCCAATCAAGAACGGGGGTATTGAACTTGCTTTCACAAAAGGGCATAGATTATCTAATGATCAGGGGATGTTAAAATCCAAAGGAAGAAAAAGAATCTCTGGCATAGAACTTTTTGACGTTCAGTCAATTCCGGATCGGTCTATTGATGAGATCATTCAAGAAGCGCTGATCTTAGATCAGCTCTATAACACTTGAATAAATTTCTGAATAAGCAAATTACTTAAGAAATAGGTCCGTAAAATCCCCTAATTTTTGATACAAAAATTAGATGGCTCTCCGAATTTCTAAAAAATATATTCACCCTCCTGTATCTTTCTTGAACAATCATTTTCAGTTTTTGGAGATCTCAGAAAAAATCACCCGTTCTAAAATTCAATCGCTTCTGGATGAGGCTTATGAAAGTCGTATCAATAATCTAAGCAGAAGTATTGGATTAGCTGAAGAAGCATTAAGCTTAAGTAAAGAAAGTGCTGATAAATCTTTTATTGGTAAGTCACTATCACATTTATCTCTTTTCCATATGATCATAGGTGACTTTGATCTATCGATAAATATGGCCAATGAAGCAATAGAAAATTTTGAAGATCTGGATGATGCAAAAGGGATAGCTGATGCGAAGTACACAATTGCTGGGGCACTCTATAAGACAAATGACTTTAGTAAAGGTCTAACCCATCTAATTGATTGTTTAGCTACTTATAAAAAGCTTGAAGATTACCATAATTTGGCCAGAGTTCAAAAATCAATCGGCACGATTTATGAATTCTTCGGTGACATTAAAAGTGCGACTCAGAGCTATGAGGAAGCCATAGATTCCGGCAAGAAGGCAGGTGATTTGAATTTGCAATCAAATGCATTTAATCCACTTTCGGGACTTTACTTAAATCAGAATAAAATACCTAAGGCTCTTGCTATCATTGAAGAATCGATAGTGATAAAAGAGAAAACTGAAGATATAAGAGGTTTAGCGTTCGCATTATACGGTCGAGGAAAAGTGTATACACAGACCAAGCAGTTTGAGCAGGCTGAGCAGGACTTTTTGCAATCGATTAAGATTCATGAAGAAATGGGCGAAAAGCTCGGATGGGCAATGAGCCATCATAAACTAGGTGCCTTATACATAAAGATGAATCGGCTAGAGGAGGCCAGAGAGATACTTGTGAGAGCACTAGAATACAGCAATAAGAATAAAATTATCCTCATAAAGTTCAAGGCAAATCTGCTACTTCACGAAATTGCCAAGAAGGAAAAGAATTACGAGCTGGCACTTAAGTATTTGACACAGTACGTTGAGGAAAAAGAGAGTGTAATCAATGATCGGACTGCAAAAGTAATTGAAGGGTACGACGTGATTTCAAAGATGCAAGCACTAGAGCTTGAGGCCAACGCTCAACGCGAAAAAGCTGACATCATTGAGAAAAAGAAGATTGAACTTGATTCATTCTTCTATAGAATTTCACACGATCTAAAAGGCCCCATTACCTCCTTGATGAGTCTCAATTATGTAGCCAAACTAGAGGTTAAAGATGAGGCGGCTTTAAAGTTTCTTTCAGAATACGACGCACAAGCAAATCGACTTAACAACATCTTGGATGGACTTTTAAGGCTTACCAAAATGTCGTTCAATGAAGATTCAAAACAAGAAATAGATTTTGAGAAGATCATTTACGATTGCATCGCTTCTTATAAATTCTTAGCAAACTATGAGCTTGTTGAGTTCAAAATTAATATTGATTCCAAAATCGTTTATGAAGCTGAGTGGGCACTTGTTAATACAATTATCCAAAATCTAATTGAAAATGGGATCAAGTATGCAAGAATTGAAGATGGCAATAAGCCTTACATTTCCATATCAATAAACCAAGAAGGAGACGTAATTAAAATTACAGCAACTGACAATGGAATTGGAATGGACGAAAAAACGATAGATAACATCTTTGTTATGTTTTTCAGAGCCAATCGTAAAATAGAAGGCACCGGGCTTGGTCTTCACATCTTGAAAAGGGCCATTGAGCGACTCAATGGTGAAATATCCGCAAAAAGTAAATTAGGAGAAGGAACTACATTTACGGTAGTCCTTCCCAAGTAATTTCTACATGTGTATCGGACGGTTCTCAGTTGCTACAAGTGCAGCCTCTTTGAATGCCTCCATATAAGTAGGATGGGCATGCGACATTCGAGCAATGTCTTCAGCTGAAGCTCGGTATTCCATAGCGGTTACACCGGCGGCAATCATATCTGCAGCTCTTGCGCCAATAATATGTACACCCAACACCTCATCAGTTTCCTTATCAGCCAAAATCTTTACTAGGCCCTCAGTGTCCATGCTAGCTCGAGCTCTACCCAGGGCTTTATACGGGAATTTTCCAGTCTTATATTTTCGACCTTGCGCTTTTAACTGCTCTTCAGTAAACCCAACTGATGCAACTTCTGGCCAAGTGTAAACAACACCAGGAATCAAGTTATAGTTGATATGTGGTTTTTGACCAACTATTGACTCTGCAACAAAAACTCCTTCCTCTTCCGCTTTATGGGCCAACATTGCTCCCTTCACCACGTCACCTATCGCATAAATATTCTCTACGTTAGTTCTCAGATGATCATCGACCTCTACTCTGCCCCGATCGTCCATTTTCACACCCGCTTTATCCAACCCAAGATTGTCAGTATATGGTCTTCTACCAATAGATACAAGGCAATAATCTCCTTTTATCTGGACCTCTTCACCCTTTTTAGTTTCTGCCTTTACGGTCACATTCTTACCTTTCTTTTCGACACCGGTAACCTTATGTCCCAGGTAAAATTCAAAACCCAGACCTTTGAGTGATTTTTGAAGCTCTTTCCCCATTGTTGAGTCCATGGTTGGTATGAGGCTGTCCAAGTATTCTACTACAGAAACTTTTGTTCCCAGTCTGGCATATACAGATCCAAGCTCAACTCCTATAACTCCACCACCTATGACTATCATATGCTTTGGCACTTCTTTAAGTTCGAGCGCCTCAGTACTTGTGATAACTCTGTCTTTATCCAGCTTGATAAATGGTAAGTTGGCTGGTTTAGATCCCGTAGCTATGATCACTTTTTCAGCAGTAATTTTCTTCTTATCCTTTCCATCAATTTGGATGGTATTCTTATCAAGAAAGCTGCCCATTCCATGAAAAACATCAATTTTATTTTTGTTCATCAGATAGTCAATACCTTCCACATTCTGCTTTACCACATCTGCCTTGCGGTCAATCATTTGTTTCAGATTCACCTTTGGCTTATTGATGTCGATACCATGCGTTTTGAAGGTATGCTCAGCATTGTGAAAGTGCTCAGACGAATCCAACAGTGCTTTTGAAGGAATACATCCTACATTCAAGCACGTCCCACCTAGTGTATTATACTTTTCGATGATCGCTGTTTTCAATCCTAATTGAGCACATCGGATTGCCGCGACATATCCGCCGGGACCTGAACCTATTACTACTACTTGATAATCCATTCTTTTTAGATTTTAGATGGGAGAATTTTAGACACCTAACAGAAGGCGAGTTGGATCTTCCAACAGTTGCTTAACTCGTACAAGGAAGCTCACAGACTCTCGGCCATCAATGATTCGATGATCATAAGAAAGAGCCACATACATCATGGGTCTAACGACAACTTCGCCGTTTTCAACTACTGCTCGTTCCACGATATTGTGCATTCCTAAAATGGCAGACTGTGGAGCGTTAATGATTGGTGTAGACATCATCGAACCAAAAACTCCCCCATTGGTAAGCGTGAAAGTCCCCCCTTCCATCTCTTCGATGCTCAACTTGTTGTCTCTCGCTTTTGTTGCCAATCTTATTACCTCTTTCTCTATTTGCACAAAGTTCATTGACTCGGCATTTCTGATCACTGGAACCACCAATCCTTTCGGAGCAGATACAGCAATAGAAATATCACAATATTCATTGAAAATCATCTCGCTACCATCAATCTGAGCATTCACCGCTGGCCATTCTTGTAAAGCAACACATACAGCTTTGGTGAAGAATGACATAAAGCCTAAACCTACTTCGTGTTTCTCTTTAAATTCTTCTTTGTATTTCTTTCTCAAATCCATGATTGGTTTCATGTTTACCTCATTGAAGGTGGTCAACATGGCGGTTTCATTCTTTACAGAAACCAATCGGCGAGCTACTGTCTTTCTCAATGAAGACATTTTCTCTCTTCGTTGTTCTCTACTCACACCTCCTCCAAAAGTTGGAGCTTCAAATTGAGGTTTAGAAGGTTTATCATCAGATTTAGAAACATTCTTGGATGAGGATTTCTGAGCACTCATCGCATCTTCTTTGGTTATGCGCCCGTCTTTTCCTGTTCCTTTCACATCTGAAGCTGAGATTCCTTTTTCATCTAGAATCTTAGCCGCTGCTGGAGAAGCATGTCCAGTGGCGTATGTTTCTTTGTCTGTGTTAGAGCTAGTGCTAGAACCTGTACTTTCCGAAGTAGATGATGAACCCGAGGATGGTGCTCCTCCTTCCATGACTTCTATCTTGCAGATAAGTGCTCCTATTTCCAGTGTATCTCCTTCCTGAGCTACAATCTGTAGTTTACCCTGCGCTTCAGCAGTAAGATCAAAAGTTGCTTTATCTGATTCAATTTCAGCAATCACTTCGTCTAGCTCAACAAAATCACCATCACCCTTAGCCCAATTGGAGATCGTTACTTCCGTTATAGATTCTCCTACGGCTGGAACTTTCATTTCCAAGACTTCTCCGGTTGCTTTTGCTTCTGAAGTGGGGCTGTTAGAAGACTCACTTTTTGCAGTCGGTTTTGATTCTGAAGTAGAACCACCTCCATCTGAGGCGCTCTCATCTATCTCACAAAGTACTGCACCTATTTCTAGTGTATCACCTTCTTGAGCTTTGATGCTGAGCTTTCCCGCAGCTTCGGCAGTTACTTCAAAAGTGGCTTTGTCAGACTCAAGCTCGCAAATCACCTCGTCCATCTCTACAATGTCTCCGTCGCTCTTTGTCCATGATGCTACGGTCACTTCGGTGATCGACTCACCTACCGCAGGAACTTTCATTTCAAGACTCATTTTCTTCTTGTTTAATTTTTTGTATTTCTATTCGGACAGTTCCGAGTTTTATATTTCAAATGCTTTTTTCACCAAATTGGATTGTTCTTCCTTATGGATTTTAGAATATCCAGTTGCTGGTGACGCCCCTATCTTCCTTCCTACTATTTCAAAATCCATTTCTATCCTGGTTTTGATAAAGCTCCATGCTCCCATATTTCTAGGCTCTTCCTGTACCCACACCAATTTAGGATTATTGTACTTTTTAAGAATTGCGTCAATCTGCTTTTGAGGCCATGGATATATCTGTTCTATTCTAACAATAGCCACGTCCTTTGCCTTCTTCTTTTTTTGCTCTTCCAAAAGATCAAAATATATCTTACCTGAACAGAAAAGAACCTTCTTCACATTTTTGTTGGTAACAAAATCATCTCCTATTACCTCCTTAAAACTTCCTGAAGTGAAATCTTTTAAAGGGGAAACCACACCAGGGTGCCTCAGCAATGACTTTGGTGAGAACACAATTGCTGGCTTTCTAAACTCCCATGTCACTTGTCTTCTCATCAAATGAAAAATATTTGATGAAGTGGTAAGATTCGCAATCACTATGTTTTCATTTGAACACATTTGTAAGAATCGCTCCATGCGAGCACTTGAATGTTCAGGACCTTGCCCTTCATAACCGTGAGGTAAAAGCATAACCAGTCCATTCATTCGTTGCCACTTGCTCTCTGCGCTGGCAATAAACTGATCAATCATGATTTGTGCTCCATTAGCAAAATCGCCAAACTGAGCTTCCCAAATTACCAACGCATTTGGAGTGGCCATAGCATAACCATACTCAAATCCTAAAACGCCGTATTCAGAGAGTAATGAATTGTATATTCTTAAAGGTTGCTGTTTTTCCTGAATTTGATTCAATCCGCAATACGGTTCATTTGTATTTGAATCGAAGAAATAGGCATGTCGATGAGAAAATGTACCTCGCTTCACATCTTGCCCGGACATTCTCACAATTGTCCCATCAGCTAAAAGAGAGCCATACGCTAATAATTCGGCGTCAGCCCATCCAAGTTCTTTCTTCTCAAAGAAGTTTGCTTTCCGATCTTTAAGTAGCTTCTCAATTTGACGAAGTGGCTTAAATCCTTTAGGAACCTGACTAATTGCCTCCCCTACTTTTTTGATCATCACTTCTGTGATGCTTGTGTCAGGAGATTTATCAAAATCTTTCTCTTTTGATCTTCTTAAGTGATCCCATTCTTCCTCAATTTTTTGTGGCTTATAGGGAAGAGGATGTTCCTTTATCTCATTTAATCGATCTTGGAGCTTATCCTTAAATTCTTTTTCAAGTTTTTTTATTTCACTGTCACTCAAATCTCCCTGCTCAGTCAGTTTCTTTACATATACTTCGCGAGGATTTGGGTGCTTACCAATAGCATTGTAAAGCTTTGGCTGGGTGAATTTAGGCTCATCACTTTCATTGTGTCCATGTCGTCTGTAGCACAGCATATCAATGAAGATATCCTTGTTGAATTTTTGTCTATACTCAATTGCAAGATTTGCACAGAATTGTACTGCTTCAGCATCATCTCCATTTACATGAAGAATTGGCGCATCAACGATTTTGGCTAAGTCAGTGCAGTATATACTCGATCGTGCATCTGCAAAGTCGGTAGTAAAACCAACTTGGTTATTTATAACAAAGTGGATTGTTCCGCCAGTTTTATATCCTTCCAATAAGGACATTTGAATACACTCATAAACGATTCCTTGTCCAGCCACCGCAGCATCACCATGTATCAATACAGGAATTGCTTTTCCCATATTGCCAGAATATTCATCATCAATTTGAGCACGACTATACCCAAGCACTACTGGATCTACAGCTTCCAGGTGAGATGGATTCGGTGCCAACTTAACATAAATCTTCTTGTCAGCAGTAGTTTCAAGATGCGATGCATACCCAAGATGATATTTCACATCACCATCTCCCATTGTCAAATCTACTTCTTGATTTCCTTCAAATTCACTGAAAATCTCTTCATAGGTTTTACCCATAATATTAGCCAAGACGTTCAACCGTCCACGATGAGCCATTCCAATGATGACTTCTTCTGCGTCTAGCTCCGCACCTTTGTTGATAATCTTGTCCAGTGCGGGAATCATATTCTCGCCACCTTCTAGAGAAAATCTCTTCTGGCCTAAAAACTTGGTATGTAAGAAATTCTCAAACCCACTAGCTTCATTCAATTTTGAAAGAATTCGATTCTTCTCCTCTTTTGATGGATTGATAGCTGCTCCTTCAGACTCAATCTTAGTCTTTAACCATTCGCTGATATTGGAATCCCTAATGTGGTTGTACTCGAACCCTATATGCCCAGCATAAACTTTCTTAAGCTTCTCTAAAATCTTTCGAAGAGAGGTTTTGCCCAAGCCAACTTCAGCTCCAACTTCAAACTCAGTATCTAGATCTTTTTCTGACAGGCCAAAATCGGACAGCTCTAACTTTGCTGAATGTGGCCTACGCTCTCGTACAGGATTCGTGTCAGAAACAAGATGCGCCCAAGATCTGTAGTTGTAAATTAGGTTTCTAACTGCAGTTTCCTTTGGAGTCGTGACTGACGCGCTTTCACCTGCTTCACCATATTTCTCTTGAGCAAATTCAAATCCTTCGAAAAACTTCTTCCAGGATTCGTCAATACTTTCAGGGTTATCTTTGTATGCTTTAAATAGCTCATCGAGATAATTACCATGAGCATTGGCGATGTAGGAATATTTATCCATATTCATTTGTGTTCTGAAACAAAGGTAGATTGAATAAAGTTTCTTTAAAAATCGTAAAGTCGTTTATACAAATACATAATAAACTTAGCTAGAATATTTTTGCATGAAAAGCCGATTTTAGGCGCAAAAAAGCAGGTTCCCTTCTTAAGGTTAAGGTTTTATGTATAGAAGTGTTTTCCTTACGACTAAATGCACGTTTTAATTGTTTCGCAATTACCTTCTCACATCGATAAAAATAAACTACATTTGCGCTCCATTTTTAAAACTTTTGATGGACGAGTTCCATAAACAAAAAGAATTATGTCAGTAAAAATTAGACTAGCGCGTCGAGGACGCAAAAAACAAGCCATGTACGATGTAGTTGTGGCAGACGCTAGAGCACCACGAGATGGTCGCTTTATCGAAAAACTTGGTACCTACAATCCAAACACAGATCCTGCTTCCATTAATTTGGATGACAGCAAGGCTTTTGATTGGGTAATGAAAGGAGCTCAACCTACAGATACTGTACGTGCTATGCTTTCATACAGAGGTATCATGATGAGAAAACACCTTCAAATAGGTGTAAATAAAGGAGCAATCACACAAGAAGATGCTGATAAAAAGCTTGAAGCATGGATCAAAGACAAGGAGTCCAAGATTCAGGGTAAAGTTGACAAGCTTGCTAAAACAAAAGCTGAGCAAAAGAAAGCTGCTCTTGAAGCTGAGAAGAAGGTAAGTGATGCTAGAGCTGAAGGGTTGAAGAAAAAAGCTCAGGAAGCTGAAGCCGCTTTGGTTGAAGAAATCAAAGAAGGTGGGGCGGAAGGAAACGAAGACGTTGAAGAAGATGTAGCTGAGGTAGAAGAAACTCAAGCTGTTGAAACTAAAACTGAAGCACCTGAAGGGGAGACAAAAGAAGAACCTAAGGCTGAAGTTAAAGAAGAAGCTCCTGCTGAAGAAGCGAAAGAAGAACCTAAGGCTGAAGCCACAGAAGAAGCTCCTGCTGAAGAAGTGAAAGAAGAACCTAAGGCTGAAGCTACAGAAAAAGCTCCTGCTGAAGAAGTGAAAGAAGAGCCAAAAGCTGAGGTTAAGGAAGAGGCTGCCGAAGAAGCCAAAGAAGACGACAAAAAAGAGGGTTAATCTGCAATGAGGCAGGATGATTGCTACCAACTAGGGGAAGTGATCAAGACCCATGGTCTTAGCGGAGAGGTTAATATTTCACTAGAAGTAGACTTTCCGGATGAATATCAAAACTTGGAATCAGTTTTTCTTGAACAACAAGGAAAGCTGATTCCTTTTTTTATTGATACAATCCAAATCAATAAGGACAAGGCATTAGTCAAATTCGAGGACATTGATTCTATTGATGAAGCTAAGAGTATAGTTAAGTCAAAACTATATCTTCCATTGAGTACACTTCCTGAACTAGAAAATGGCCAGTACTATTTTCATGATTTGGTTGATTGCGAAGTTTTTGAAGAAGATTCAAAACTGGGAGTCGTCAAAGAAGTCATTGACTTGAATGGAAATCAGCTCCTCGTCATTGATTCTAATGGAAAAGAAATACTGATTCCACTAAAGGATGAGATTCTAACAGTAGTTGATATCCAAGCAAAAAAGGTTACTGTGTCACTTCCTGATGGGCTTTTGGATGTATATAATGATTAACTTCATCTCATGCGGATAGATATCATCACTTGTCTTCCTGATCTATTTGAAGGTCCACTCACGCAAAGTATCGTGAAACGTTCAATGGATAAAGGCTTGGTTGAGCTGGAAATACACAATCTCAGAGATTATTCTACCAGCAAGCATCTAAACGTAGATGATTATGCTTTTGGTGGAGGCGCTGGAATGGTTCTTATGATCGAACCAATCGATAAATGCATTTCCGGGCTGCGAGCTGAAAGATCATATGATGAAGTGATTTATTTAACTCCGGATGGCGTAACCTATAATCAAGGAATTGCTAACCATCTATCTCTTAAGCAAAACTTCATTTTCCTCTGTGGGCATTATAAGGGCGT
Organism: Ekhidna sp.; assembly: GCF_039960695.1. Taxonomy (GTDB): domain Bacteria; phylum Bacteroidota; class Bacteroidia; order Cytophagales; family Cyclobacteriaceae; genus Ekhidna. The sequence goes on from NZ_JBDVKP010000020.1 coordinate 249,684, forward strand.
GGATCAGCGCGTAAGGGACCATCTAATCACCAAGGAAATAAGCATTGGTGATTACGTCCTTTCTGGTGGTGAATTAGCAGCTATGGTATTAGCAGATTCATTGATAAGATTAGTTCCTGGAGTTTTAAATGATGAAACCTCTGCACTATCGGATTCTTTTCAAGACAACCTATTGGCACCACCTGTATATACACGCCCCGCTGAATATAAAGGATGGAAAGTTCCTGAGGTTCTTACCTCCGGTCACGAATCAAAAATTGAAGCTTGGAGAAATGATCAAGCACTGAAACGCACGCAGCAACTTAGACCAGATCTACTGGATTAAAACGTCATCAGCTATATTAAAATACCCCTAAGTAGGTATTTCAATTGACCTATATACATGGTGTATTTGTATAAAAAACAATACTGCCATGAAGACTCTTTACAAATCAACCAGACTTTTGAGCTTAATGCTCGGTTTTTCAACCTTACTTTTTATTGTCAGCTGTGGAGGTGATAGTGACAGCCCTGCACAACCTGATGACGCTAATGCATACCTTAATGATAATGTGATTCTACCTCCAGGAAGTATTCGAGTGAGTGCAGATCAAGTAACAGAAACAAATGATATTTCAATCACAAGCACAGGATCAAGCGCTACGACACAGGTTGCAGCAGGCCAATCGGTAAATGTTAGTATTCCATTTACATCCAGCGGAGCCGCAGTAAACGCTGCTGCACTTCGGTTTGGAGATACCGGTGATTTTATAATCATACCTATTAGCGGTTCAGCGACCAGCGGTACATTGGATTTTTCATTTGGGATTCCATCAGACATTTGCAACAACTTAAATGACATATGTCATGATATCCGCTGTTATGAATATGCTGTTGTCGACGATGGTACAGGAGGAAATTTCCAAGTTTCACGAGCAAATATCAACCAACTAGCTTCCGCTTGCGGTGGCTGTGATGAACCCCAGTGTGTGGCTCTTCTAGGACCAGGATGTGGTGCATCTGGTCAAGATGGTAGTCCAAGATTTAACCTTACCTGGAACACTACTGGTGTAGACCTTGATCTATATGTAACAGATCCATCAGGCGAAACTATTTCTTATACGAATACCACAAGCGCCTCGGGAGGGGAGTTAGATGTAGACTGTATCAGCTCGTGTACTAACGAAAACATTACTTGGGTGAATGGTGGTCCTTCAGGGAGCTACTCATACTATGTAAACAACCTAAGCTCCAATAGTGAGTCGTACACAATTCGAGTTTTTGATGGAGGCCGGATTGTAGATACTAAATCTGGGACGGTCAGTGGTAATAGTAACTCTTCTACGTTCACTTACTCAAGATAAAATTATCTAGCTTAAGCAAAAGCCCTTTTATCAAAGGGCTTTTTTTATGTCTAATAATGAACAATACCCCTGCATAGGTATTTTACGGATACTGTTTTTACTCGACCTTTATACAAAAGCATATTAATCAAACACAGCCTCATTTTATCTATTTTTATGTAAAACCAAATAACTAACCAAAATTCTAAAAAAATGAAAAATTTGAAACTGATTATTCCCGCTATTGCATTATTAGCTCTGGCAGGGTGCAACAAATGCAACTGTGAAGACGATGATTTCAATCTATCTCATTATTATGAACCCCACATCACAGTAATACACAATGCTGAAGATTCAGCTGACCACTACTATAGCGTGATGTTGATTGTCAAAAATGACTCTGATGTCTATGAGAAAAGAAACAATAGCACAAGCAACTATTATGATGTAGAATTTTATTTTAAGCCTGGCAAAGGAACGCTTCTAGAAGAAATAAAGAGTTATCAAATTAATAACGATTACGAGCTTAGAATATATAAATATCCAATTGAGACCGCTATGCTAAAGGCCCTTAGAGACACTACAACAACTAATGGGATGACACCCAAAGACAAAGCCGAAGAGCTCAAATTTAGAGCAGTTGTATACGACCCACCGATTAATCACCCGCACACACATCCAGTTCCATTGCATCAAGGAACTATTCACAGACCAGGAGTTGGCGGAGATGGAGGAGGAATTACAGAATAATAAACATTAATTCATTGAGAAACCTCATTGTACTTTTCACTCTTTTTCTATTCGGAGACGTCTTCTGTCAAGGCATTTCTGATCGGTTAGAAAGAGCGAAAGAAATGACTGATAGCCTGAGATATGATCGGGCTATCAGTCTTCTACATGAATTACTATTGGAAACCGAACAAGCCAGTCTAGATTCATTATCAACCCTTATAAACATCAAGCTTGGGAGTGCCTATTCAGATGTGGAAAAATTAGACATTGGAATAAATTATTACAAAAAAGCACTCGAACAAGCAACGATGAGAAAGGATCCTAGGCAGGAAGCCTTAAGCATATACGGTATTGCATCAGCCTTTCAATCACTAAACCAATACGATTCATCCTTAAATTATTATCAGAAATCAGTTAGATACTTCTCAGAGGCAAAGGATTCTCTCACGTTAAGCTACCTGTACAGCAATCTAAGCCTACTTCATTATGATCAGGGTAACCTTGATAAAAGTAAAAATTATTCCGATTTAGCCCTTGAAATACAATTAATCATTGGAGATAAATATGGTGCTGGGGCTAGCTATTCCAATCTCGGATTAATAGCACGAGAACAAGGAAAGCTTTCAGACGCTGTAAAATTTTACTCCCTTAGCATGAATGAATATGCTGCTGTAGATTATATAAAAGGGTTTTCAGAAACTTTAAGATGGCTTGGAATTACCTATCATAAAATGGGACTCTCAGACAGTGCCTCCAATTATTTTTACAATTATGACTCAATTGGTCACGATCTGTATCATACAGATTATCAGGACAAAATCCTTGAACTAGAAACAAAATTCAAAACAGCAGAAGTGGAGCGTGACAATGCTTTGAAGCAAGCCGAAATAGAAGAAAGTAGAAGACAACTTCTCATACTCTATCTATTTTCATTTTTGCTCATTTTAGCATCCATTGCTACTTATTTATTCTTCAATCAAAGAAGAAAAAGACTTAAAGAAGCTTCAAATAAACAAATAAGAGACATCCTTCAGGAGCAGGAAATGAAAGCTACCTATGCTTTATTGGACGGTCAGGATAAGGAACGGAAAAGGATTGCTGCAGAGCTTCACGATAATTTGGGTAGCATTCTTGTTACTTTAAATATGTATGCAGATACATTACAGAATAAGAATCCCAAGGAAATACAATCACTTGCAAAGAAAATCTCTGAAGTATCACAACTAGCCAATGAAGAGACACGCAAAATTTCCCACAGCTTAGACTCTGGACTTCTCAAACACTTCGGACTTGAAGCTGCCATCCGCCAGTTGACAGAGGCTGTATCCACCGCAAGGGGAATTCAATTTCAGCTGTCTCTACAGATTGAGAAAATATCATCAGAGACTGGTTTAGAGATATACAGAATCATACAAGAGCTGGTAAATAATACATTGAAACATTCCCAATGCACTAAAGTCCATTTAGCTTTTGATCAATTAGGTCATTCATTAAGTATCATCTATGAAGATAATGGCATTGGCTTCAATAAAGCAGAAATAGTCGCTGGAATGGGGCTAAAAAATATCGAGAACCGCGTGAAGAAGCTTGATGGCGAATTAACTATAGACTCATCGCCAGGAAAGGGGAGCACATTTATTATTGAAATTACACACGTATGAGCCATGTGAAAATATTATTAGCAGATGATCATAAAATCGTAATTGATGGCTTAAATCTTGTTTTAAGTTCCAGAGAAGATTTTGAGGTCGTCGGTGAAGCTGCAAACGGATTAGAGGTGCTGGATTTTTTGTCTAAGAATTCCGTTGATATCGTAGTGCTAGATATCAATATGCCAGAAATGGATGGAATTAAGTGTGCCAAGAAGATAAAAGAATTACACCCAAAAACAAAAGTGATAATTCTCACTATGTATGCTCAAAAATCTTTTGTCGAAGAGATTATCAAAATAGGAATAGATGGTTGTTTACTGAAAAACAATACAGGCAAAGAGCTTTCAGACGCGATTGCGAGAGTTCATAGTGGAAAGTCATACTACGATCAAATTCAGAATTTTAATAAAGATGATTCAGAGACGAAAGAATATCCATTGAGTGAGCGTGAATTAGAAATCATTAGAAAATTAGGTGATGGCATGACAAGCTCACAAATTTCAGATGCATTATTTATCTCAGAACACACAGTAAAAACACACAGAAAGAACATTTTGAAGAAGCTAGATCTGCATAGTAGTTCCGAGCTAATTCAATATGCCTTAAACAATGGAATTATTTAATTCCTTATCTTTTTTTCCAATAGTTATTTCTATATTTGCACTCCTTTTTCAAAACACTCAGCAAAAGAGTACAGAAATGAGCACAGAATTATTGAACATAGTAGCGGAAGAATACAAAGACATAAAGTCTAATCATCCTTCATTTGGACCTGGTGATACCATTAATGTTCACTACAAAATTAAAGAAGGTAACAAAGAGCGTGTGCAGCAGTTCCAAGGAACTGTAATGACAATTAATAACCGAAATACAAACGGTGAGACTTTCACTGTAAGAAAAGTTTCTGGTGATATCGCTGTAGAAAGAATTTTCCCTATCCTTACTCCAAACATCGAAAAAATCGAAGTGCTTAGAAGAGGAAAAGTAAGAAGAGCAAAACTTTACTACCTAAGAGGAAGGAAAGGAAAAGCTGCTCGAATCAAGGAAAAACTTATCAAAAAATAAATTTAAATCCCTTGCCAAATGGCGAGGGATTTTTGTTTCTACCCCTCGCTCCGCATTAATTTAGCACTAATGGAGCAACACTTCACCAAATATCAAGGAACAGGTAATGACTTCATCCTCATCGATGATAGAAATGAATCTTTTCCTGTCAGTAATCCACTTATTAAAAAGCTCTGTGACCGACGTTTCGGAATTGGTGCAGATGGTTTAATTCTAATTCAGAATCATCAGGATTTGGACTACCGGATGGTTTATTTTAATTCAGATGGCTCTCAAAGCTTATGTGGGAATGGTTCACGATGTGGATTCGCATTTGCGAAATCCTTGGGTCTGGTAGATCAAGAGGCAACTTTCGAAACTACCGACGGTATTCACAAGATCAAATTAAAGAACGAAAAAATTCATTTCCAACTCTTTGATATCCGTCAACTTGAAAAAATCAATGAGAAAGAATGGTTCATAAATACTGGATCACCACACCACATTGTAATTTCTAATGACCTGAATGAAGAAAATGTTGTATCTAAGGGCAGGCAAATTCGTAATCTACCAACATATTCCGGCCATAATGGCACTAATGTCAACTTTGCACAGCTTTTGCAAGACAAAGTGAAAATTAGAACTTATGAAAGAGGCGTAGAAGATGAAACGCTGAGCTGTGGCACTGGCGCGACCGCTGTTGGTGTGATGGCAGGCAAACTTGGTTTTGAAAGCCCAATTCATATTCAAACAATGGGAGGTGAACTGAGCGTATTTTTCAAGCAAGACGGAGATTTGTTTACTGACATTTGGCTGGCAGGTCCAGCAGAAAAAGTCTTTGAAGGAAGTGTGACAATCTAATCGCTCTTACATTAAACCATTATAACTTTAAGGCCTTATAACAAAGGCTAAATTTTAAAAAACTGACGGTCGAAACTTAAAAGAGATTAAGACCTGTAAATAAAATTTTTCAATGCTACATTCGATTACGAAGGGATTTGCCAAGATTTTTGGCACGAAGACGGAGAAAGATCTAAAAGAACTTACCCCATATGTTGGACTCATCAATGCTGAGTATGATAAACTCAGAAATATCAGCGATGACGAACTTAGAGGAAAGACCTCAGAGCTTAAAGGTGTTATAAAAGGTCATCTAAAAAGTATAGATGATCAGATTGAAGCTCTTCACAAGCAAGTAGAAGAAGATCAATCACTAGATGTTCATCAGAAGGAAGAGTTTTTTGCACAGATAGATACGCTAGAAAGTGATCGTGATGTAGAGCTCGAAAAGGTTTTGATGGATATTTTGCCCACTGGCTTCGCAGTGGTGAAGGAGACCGCTAGAAGATTTGCCGAAAATGAGAAACTGACAGTACAGGCCACACAGCATGACAAAGAAATTGCATCGAAAAAGAATAATGTCGAAATAAGTGGTGAAACAGCCACGTGGAGAAATAAGTGGCTAGCAGCTGGTAATGAAGTTATCTGGAACATGGTTCACTACGATGTACAGTTAATCGGCGGCGTAGTACTTCATCAAGGTAAAATTGCTGAGATGCAGACAGGAGAGGGTAAAACATTGGTCGCTACACTTCCGGCATACTTGAATGCCTTAGCTGAGCGTGGTGTTCACATTGTAACCGTCAATGACTACCTCGCCAAAAGAGATGCTGAATGGAACGCGCCAATTTTTGAATTTCATGGATTGAGAATTGACTGTATAGATAATCATCAACCCAATTCGACTGAAAGAAGAAATGCCTACATGGCCGATATCACCTATGGCACCAACAACGAATTTGGTTTTGATTACCTCAGGGACAACATGTCCAGAAGTCCAGAAGAGTTAGTACAAAAAAAGCATCACTACGCAATGGTCGATGAGGTTGATTCTGTATTGATAGATGATGCCCGAACACCATTAATCATATCTGGACCTATTCCAAAAGGTGATGAACACGAATTCTATGATCTGAAACCTCGTATACAACGTTTGGTAGATGCTCAAAGAAAACTTGTTAGTGACTATTTAAACGAAGCAAAAAGGCTGATTAAGGAAGGGAAAGAAGCAGAAGCAGGCCTACCGTTGTTCCGAGCATTTCGTGGCTTACCGAAGAGTAAGCCACTCATCAAGTTTATGAGTGAGACCGGAATCAAGCAAATCCTTCAAAAGACTGAAAATATTTATCTGGCAGACAATCAAAAACGTATGCCAGAAGCTGATGAACCACTTTTCTTCACTATTGATGAAAAAATCAATAGCATCGACCTTACTGAAAAAGGCATTGATCTTATTACAGGTGAAGGAGAAGACACTAGCTTTTTCATCCTTCCAGATATTGGAGATGAAATAGCGAAGCTGGAAAAAGACGGAGAAGTTTCTGAACCAGATAAGCTTCAGAAAAAAGAATCAATCATTCGAGACTATAATATAAAAGGTCAGCGTATTCACTCTGTGAATCAACTCCTAAAAGCATACTGCATGTATGAAAAAGATACCGAATATGTAGTAATGGATGCGAAAGTAAAGATCGTAGATGAGCAAACAGGCCGAATCATGGAAGGCCGTCGCTACTCTGACGGACTTCACCAGGCGATTGAAGCAAAAGAAAATGTAAAGGTTGAAGATGCAACTCAAACCTACGCTACAATAACCCTTCAAAACTATTTCCGAATGTACCACAAGCTTGCTGGTATGACAGGAACAGCAGAAACAGAAGCAGGTGAATTTTGGGATATTTATGAATTGGACGTTGTAGTTATTCCTACAAATAGGCCAATTGCCAGAAAAGATGTCAACGACAAGGTCTATAAAACCATTCGTGAAAAGTTTAATGCTGTCGCAGAGGAAGTGGTAGAGCTAACCCAAGCTGGTAGACCTGTACTTGTTGGTACAACATCTGTAGAAATTTCAGAATTGCTTAGCAGGATGTTACAAATGCGAAACATTAAGCATCAAGTATTAAATGCCAAGCAACATGCTAAAGAAGCCGATGTTGTGGCTGAAGCTGGAAAGCCAGGAGCAGTAACCATTGCTACCAACATGGCCGGTCGTGGTACTGACATCAAGCTTTCAGATGAAGTGAAAGAAGCTGGTGGGCTTGCGATTATTGGCACAGAACGTCACGAATCCCGAAGAGTTGACCGACAGCTGAGAGGTCGATCCGGCCGTCAGGGAGATCCAGGATCGTCACAATTCTATGTTTCTTTGGAAGACAATCTTATGAGACTCTTCATGTCAGATCGAGTAGCTAAGATCATGGATAGGCTTGGGCTTCAGGAAGGTGAGGTTATTCAGCATTCAATGATTACAAAATCAATTGAGCGGGCACAACGAAAAGTAGAGGAAAACAACTTTGCCATTAGGAAAAACCTTCTTGAGTACGACGATGTAATGAACAGTCAGCGAGAGGTAATCTATAAGCGTAGAAGAAATGCACTTTATGGTGAGCGGCTAGAGCTTGATATCCTCAACATGTTACTCGAAACATGCGAAGACATTATTTTCAACGCTAAAGGCCAAAATGATCTAGATAGCTTAAAGCTAAATGCGATTTCAATTCTTGGGCTTGATTTTCATATTACTAAGGAAGAACTCGAAAAGAGTGATGAAAATATACTTTCAGAAAAGCTTTACAGTGAAGCTTTAAAAAATTATAGCCAGAAAAATCAGTTGATAAAGGATAAAGCATTACCAATTCTTAAACAACTTGAACTGACTAGAGGAGCTACTCTTGAAAATGTATTGGTTCCTTTTACAGACAGCAAAAAGCAAATTGGCACGTCTGTAAATCTCAAAAAAGCAGTAGAAACTGATGGTAGAGAAGTAATTCTTGAAATGGAGAAAATGATCGCATTAGCTACCATTGATCTACTTTGGAAAGAACATTTGAGAGATATGGACGACCTTCGTCAAAGCGTGCGAAATGCTCAATATGAGCAAAAAGATCCACTTCTTATCTACAAGTTTGAAGGATTCGAAATGTTCAAACGCTTCATTGGTAAAGTGAATGAAGAAACCATTTCATTCCTGATGAAAGCTGAAATTCCGGTGGAGCAAGCCGACGATGTTCAAGCAGCTCAAAAGCAACAAACATCCAGAAATTACAGGGAGCAGAAAGACGAAAGCAGATCAGCCCTTGCTGGACCTGAAGGCGGGAACAGACCTCCAGTGCAGCAACAAACTCAACCTGTGCAATCGCAAAAGATCGCCAGTAGAAATCAACGCGTAAATGTGCAGTATGTAGATGGACTGGTGAAGAAAGATGTAAAATATAAAACGGTAGAAGATGACATTAAAAATAATAAATGCGTGCTCATAGACTAATCATATTGCTACTTCTCGTGGGATGTAAGGCTACTGCACCCACTTCATCCACAGGCTCTTACGTTGAGGATCTAAGTATTCATCGCCCCGTGATAATGCCCACGGAAAATGAATCTGAAGAGCCTGATACGCAAGAGGTCCAAACAGAACCATATACTCCACTTACAGGTCACATAAAACAAGAACTAGACAGCATCTCAAAAGTGGCCTATGCAGAAAATATAAAGGGTCGGTATGTAGATGGATACGTTATTCAGGTATATTCGGGGAATAGCAGAGGTGAAGCAAATCAAGCACGATCTAAAATGTATGAATTCTTTGCAGAACTGGAACCAAAAGTTTCTTATCATCAACCCAATTTTAGAGTTAAAGCTGGAAAATTCACTGATCGACTGAAAGCCAATAGAATTCATCAACAAGTGAAGCAGGAATTCCCTCGAGCATTATTACTACCTGAAAGATTCCTGATTAAGTATGAATAACTTAATCCAGAAAATAAAATCTCTATCTGAAGACTATTTCGAAGAAATTCTTGAAATAAGACGCCACATACATGCCAATCCTGAGCTTTCTTTTCAGGAACACCATACCGCCGAATTTATAGAAAAGAAGCTAAGTGAATTTGGCATCACAACTACCCAAAGAATTGCAGATACAGGCGTAACTTTCTGCTTAGATGGGAAAAGAAAAGGCAAAACAATTGCATTACGCGCAGATATTGACGCACTACCTATTCATGAAGCGAACAATGTAGATTATAAGTCAACTAATGAAGGTGTGATGCATGCCTGTGGTCACGATGTGCACACCTCCAATCTATTGGGCGTAGCTAAAATACTTTCACAACTCACAGATCACTTTAGTGGCACTATCAAATTCATCTTTCAGCCAGCTGAGGAAAAGTCTCCTGGAGGAGCTTCAATTCTAATTAAAGAAGGGATTCTTAAGGAGCCTGCACCAGAAAAGATATTAGGACAGCATGTCATGCCCTTGATTCCTGAAGGAAAGGTTGGATTCAGACCAGGTAAATACATGGCAAGTGCCGATGAGGTGTACTTAACAGTAAAAGGAAAAGGTGGACATGCAGCCATGCCAGAAACATTTGTAGATCCTATTGCTATCGCGAGTCAAATAATTGTATCACTCCAGCAAGTGGTCAGCAGAATCGCTAATCCAAAGACTCCTTCTGTCCTCTCATTTGGTAAAATTGCTGGGGGTAATGCCAACAATGTCATCCCGGATGAAGTGAAAATTGATGGTACCTTCAGAACCTTCGATGAAGAATGGCGCAAGAAGGCTTTGCAAAAGATAAAGGACATTTCTACTGCACTTGCAACGTCAATGGGTGGGTCGTGTGAAGTTGATTTTGCTCCCGGATATCCGTTTCTTGTGAATGACGAGACTTACACCCAAAAAAACATTGCTGCTGCAAAGGACTACATGGGAGAAGAGAATGTAGTGGAGCTGGATCTATGGATGGCTGCAGAAGATTTCGCTTTCTACACCCATAAAATCCCTGGCTGTTTTTATCGGTTAGGAACAAGAAACGAAGCAAAAGGAATCGTATCAGGTGTACACACACCCACTTTCAATATCGACGAAAACGCATTGAAAACGGGCATGGGCCTGATGGCTTACCTTGCCATAAATGAGTTAAACAGCTAATATTTATAGTGCGATTTCCGTCTGAAACCTGAAGATCAAATACTCCGTGGTTTGTCCAGGAAATGTTTGATAACTGATGTCCGTTTGGAATTTCAAATCATGCCCTGATATATATCTGGATAATCCCAAAGTATATTCTCTCTGATCTGCAAATACTGACTGAACATCATCTGCATCGATATTTGTGAATCTCCCTGCAATCTCCCAATTAGACGGAAACAAGTAACCCGCTTGAAATACAAATCCAGTGCCCGTTCCGTAGATGCCAGTTTCATTATCAGATGTGCGTTTCACAAATTCGGACATAGCTGATATGCCATTATATTTAAACATCATGTCAGCCATGAATGACTTCAGGTCGCTCGACACATACTCACCCACACTGTCTACAATAAAGCCCCCGAGATTACCCCTAGAACGCGAAGCATTGATATTTAAATCTCCAGTAATACCTATTGCCAGCTTGGGGGAAGACTCTCTTTTTAGATCAGATCCAAAATAGTCACCCTTTCCTGTAAAACTACCCATTGGTAAGAATTCAAGTCTACCTGTAATCTGGTGACCTCCTCCCGGATTTCTATCAATTACATTACGTCCTTGGCCCATTGAAATTGCTAATATTTGCCTGAATTTGTCACTTGGGCTTTTATGTCTTAGTTGAACTCCTAAGTCACGATCGAGATTATATCTTGAGTTTACCAAGCTTCGATCTACAAATTGTAAATTTTGTGAAGAAATAACCCGTTCCCTATTACCTGGTAGTTTTGTTTGTCCCCACCATACCTGCCAATTATCAGCAAACGACCATTTCACAACTGCATCAAGAACGATATTGGCTGTATTGCCGAATTCATCCGCGTGACCGCTACTCTGATCTCGGTTTGAGACTGCCAGCTCAAGTTTATAAACAATGCTCGGGTCAATTGCCCATCCATCAAACTTCAATCGTGTCCTTCTTACAAGTAATGCGTCTTCGTATTCATCAGTATCTAAGTTATACCTTCCATCATAAAGCGTCTGAAACCTGAACCCGAACTTTAGAGCGAAAGTTGAATCTTTGGCAACAAGACTTAATCTCTTTCCCCATGAACTTGAAACAGAATCCTGTGCCTTAACAATCTGTACACATGTGATTAAAATCAATGCAAAGAGTGCCTTTTTGAAAAATTTCATAAATAATTAATGATGTTTTTAAGAAAGCGCAATGTTAGCACCTTCATGTTACTTAAATGTTTTCTGTGTATTAAATACGCAATAGGTCTTTAAGTACGATAAAAAGAGAAATGCAGATTGTCGTGCAATTGATCCGTCATTAAATCAACATTTAGAATACACGATTTCTTAACATATACGAAACATTGAGCGGATACCTTTGCGTCATAAAATATTTGCAATGCAATACGGAATATTCGAATTATTAAATCTTATCGGTGCTCTCGGCTTTTTCATTTACGGAATGAAAGTCATGAGTGAGGGTATCCAGAAAGTAGCTGGAGCTAAAATGAGAAACATTCTCAGCTCAATGACTTCCAATAGATTCAAAGGAGCTTTTACTGGTTTTACAATAACGAGCTTAGTGCAGTCATCTTCTGCGACTACAGTGCTTGTAGTAAGCTTTGTAAATGCAGGCCTGCTTTCTCTGACCGAATCTATTGGTGTAATTATGGGTGCCAATATTGGTACGACAATCACAGCATGGTTAATCTCAATCGTTGGTTTTAAAGTTAAGATTGCAAGCTATGCACTTCCAATTATAGCCATTGGATTCCCGTTAATGTTCTTTAACCGTGAACGATTAAAATTTTGGGGTGAAGTACTTGTGGGATTCGCACTTCTTTTCATGGGTCTTGCCCTACTTAAAGACTCAGTTCCGGATCTCAAGGCAAACCCTGAAATACTGGAATTTCTTAGTCGATATACAGATTTAGGCTATCTATCGATATTACTTTTCGTCCTCATAGGAACGCTACTTACGGTAGTTGTTCAGTCTTCAAGTGCTGCAATGGCACTTACCTTGGTAATGGCTAACAATGGATGGATTCCATTCGAACTTGCCGCTGCAATGGTACTTGGTGAAAATATTGGTACAACAATCACTGCAAACCTTGCAGCATTAGTGGGTAACGTCCATGCTAAGCGAGCAGCTTTATCACATCTAATATTCAATCTATTTGGTGTGATTTGGATTCTAATCCTAATAAGACCAGCACTCAACTTAGTTGATTGGTATTTGGTTTCTACTGGTTCCACATCTCCATTTGTATCCGCGACCGGTATTCCAATAGCACTCTCGATATTCCATTCAACATTTAATATTCTCAACACGCTCCTACTAATCTGGTTTGTCAACTTTATAGCCAAGACAGTTACAAAAGTGATTAAATCTACTGGTGAAGATGAATTTTCACTGGAGTACATCAGTACTGGTTTGATGAATACTTCTGAGTTATCAATAGAAGAAGCTCGAAAAGAAACAGTGCGAATGGGTGAAATGACTCAGAAAATGTCCAAGCATTTCCAAAATCTCATTGTTGAAGAAAAGTCTAAAAAACAGAAGAAGCTTTTGAAAAAAATTAGGGATTACGAAATAATCACTGATCGAATGGAGCAAGAAATAGGAGAGTATCTAATGAAGGTTTCGTCTGATGGTACATTAAGTAACACTAGTGCCGTAAAGATGACAAGTCTTTTAAGTGCTGTGAATGATTTGGAAAGAATTGGAGATATCTTTTTCCAAATGTCCAGAGATGTTGAGCGTATCCTCAAGAGTGAAAAGAAATTTAAGAGTAAGCAAGTAAAGAACCTTCAAGAAATGATGGAACTGATTGATGAAGCGCTTAAAATCATGAATGCAAATCTTGACTCAACTGAAAGAATTAATTCGCTTGAACCAGCAATGGTAGTTGAGGAAAAAATAGACTCGCTGCGAAATGCCTTGAGAAAAGACTTAACCAAGGACATCAAGAAGGATAAGTACGATCCTCAACGAGACGGGTGGTATAAAGATCTCTTTCACTTATGCGAAAAAGTCGGAGATCATGCAATCAATGTGTCTGAAGCAATGACTGGTGAAAAAGAGCGTGAGTTAAAGGAAGAATTGGAAGCTGGATGATAAGTGACCTGCTCCTGTCAACGGACATGGAAAATAGTAATCATCAAACCATATTATCAAGGACAATTGTCATTGTCACCTCAATTCTCGTGTTCCTTCTCTCCATAGAGCTAATGGGAATTTCAATAAATGAGATGACAGGAGGAATGGTTGAAAGTATTTCAACCGTCACGGCGAATCCATTTATTGGGCTTTTTATCGGCTTGCTTTCCACTGCACTATTGCAAAGTAGTTCTACCACTACTTCAATTACTGTTGCAACAGTCGCTTCCGGTGCATTAAGCCTTCAAAATGCAATTCCAATTGTGCTTGGAGCTAACATAGGCACCACGATTACCAGCACCATTATTTCTATGAGCTATATCTCTAAACACAAAGAATTTAGAAGGGCAGTTGCAGCAGGTACTTCTCACGACTTTTTCAACATTCTTACTGTTCTATTGCTTTTCCCATTTGAAATCAAATATCATTTTCTTGAACGCATAAGTGCTCACATTTCTTCAAGTATTCATATTTCCACAGAATACACAGCAACGTGGAAATCATTTGGTATAACATCCATTTTTGAGAGCTTTTCCGAATGGATCGTTTCAGTATTTGGACCGTTATTGACTCTTCTGTTAGGAATAATTTTACTTTTTGCATGCATTAAATTCATTTCCAAATGGCTTTACAAAAGTTTAATTGGCCGAACAAAAGATCAATTTGAAAATGTTGTATTTAAGAATAAATACCGTGCATTTGGGTGGGGCTTAGTTATTACTTCGGTTGCTCAGTCAAGCTCTCTCACTACTTCTTTAATAGTACCCTTGGTAGCAACAGGGAAAGTTAAAATCAAGAAAGCATTTCAATTCATCTTAGGAGCTAACATTGGCACAACTATAACCGCACTATTGGCGGCCATCTTTCAGTCGGAAGCGGCAATAAGTCTGGCAATAGTTCACTTACTATTCAATCTGACTGGCGTGCTCGTTTTCTTTACTGTTCCATATCTATCCAAGGTTCCCGTTTATTTAGCAAAAAAAATGGGAACGCTAACAACTCGTGTAAGACTCGTGGGGTTCGCCTACATATTTTTAGCCTTTTTTTTACTACCATTTACTTTGATATATATTTCTCAATCCACTGAAAAATCAACAGACCCTGTAGAAGTGCGAACAGAGGATTAGCTTTGCGAACAAACCACAGCTAAATATGGCATCATCCGCTAGAAAGGTGATTGATAACATTGTTGAATTTATAGAAGTAAAGACTGAGCAAATCAAACTCAAGATCATTACCAGAATAGCGCGAATGCTCTCAGGAGTAATTGCTATTTCCATGCTTGCATTATTCTCAATGTTTTTTCTATTCTTCTTGAGTTTTGCGTTTGCAGAAATGATAAATATGAACCTGGATAGCAGCTATCTAGGTTATTTAATTGTTTCGGGTGGATTTTTTCTCATTATTTTGATAGTGATCTTATTATTGAAAACTGGGAAAATGCAAAAGTGGATTGAAAATTTAATTGTTAGACTAGAAGAAGCCAAGTATGAGCAAAAAAGAGACAATTGAAGACAGAGTCAAATCACTTGAAGCGAGAGAAAAAAAGATAAAGCTTCAAATAGATAGTGATTCCGATGAGATGAAAGGCAATGCAATGAGAATCGGTAAAATCGCACTCATTGCTGGGGCTGTAGGAATTTTAGGTTATTGGATATTCAATATAATTTTTCAAGATGATGAAACTGATGAAAACCCTAAAAAGAAAAGAAAAAAGAAAAACGTTGAATCTAAAGGATTTAGCCAAAGAGTGACTGCACTAGCAATGCCTTATTTAAACAAGGTCTTAGATGGAATTCTTGATGATGATGAATTGAAAAAGAAAGAACCAGAAGAAAGAGAAATAGAGGAAGATTAAACGTTCATTAAAGATTCTCGTCTCCTCATCTTACCTGCTGGAATTCCAAACATCATTTTAAATCTTCTACAGAAATAAGCAGTGTCTTTATAGCCAACTTCTTTGCCAATATCCCGAATGCTCTTCTTACTTGTTCGGAGCAGATTTACAGCAGCTTCCATTCTTTGATATTCAATATAGTCTTGAGGGTTAATGCCTGTAAGCATCTTGAAGTACTGACCTACATAATCCTCTGATACATTCGCCACGTTTGCCAACACCTTATTTGATAGATCTTCTGACAGATGCTCCTTTATAAAAGTGAAAATATCTATTAAGCGTGGATCTTTAAAATAAGTGCTATTTGTCGCTAGTTTTTCAACGAAAAGACTGTTATTTAAAATATATCGAATCAATTCAATAGTCATGTTCTCTGTAAGAACCTTCACGATTCGATCTCTACCAGGCATACTCGCCTTTACTTCATCATTTATTTGCTTAATGAGTCCAGCCAGCTTGTAGTTTTCCTCAATCTTAAATGGTGGGATGTCTAGTGAAGAGAAGAAATTTACAGAATCGAATGCTTTCGCATCGAAAGCCACATAACTGTAATGTTCATCACTGATTGAATGTTCACCATATGACTTTAGAAATTGATCTTTATTGGTCAAAAAATCATCTTTTGATAAGATTGTTGGTGTCCCTGCTCCATAACTCATCGATATTGGACGACCACCTGGCGCGAAAATCACATCCCCTTCTGTGGCAGTCTCTTTGTCCCTACCAAACTTAATCTCACCACTAGTAACTAGGAGTAGATAGTTCTCTACTTCATAGTTATTATCAATTGTAACCGGCTTTAAAATATTAATATTTTTAGCCTTTACGAATCTTATTTCTAAGGATTCGATAATCTTGTTATAGTCCTCCATTTATGAATATAGCAGGTTAATCTATCAATAAATAGTAAAATAATAGGACGAATCTAATAATATTCGCCTTTAAAACCTAATAAACAAAGGGTGGGTAAGCTTGCTACTATTGAACTATTTCAATAAACCTCTGGAAATCACTATACGCTGTATTTCCGAAGTGCCTTCATATATCTGTGTGATTTTGGCGTCCCGCATTAATCGCTCCACATGAAATTCCTTGACAAACCCATAGCCTCCATGTATCTGAACAGCCTCTACTGTTTGTTTCATAGCTACTTCAGAAGCAAACAATTTTGCCATAGCCCCTTCTTGTGAAAAGTCTTCTCCAGCGTCCTTTTTTTGGGCCGCTTGTAAACAAAGTAATCGAGCCGCTTCAATTTCAGTAGCCATATCTGCAAGCTTGAATTGAATCGCCTGGTGCTTGCATATTTCTACTCCAAATGCCTTTCGCTCCTGAGAATATTTAAGTGCCAATTCCATTGCACCAGAGGCAATTCCAAGAGCTTGAGATGCAATTCCGATTCTTCCACCGTTCAGTACATTCATCGCAAAGCTGAATCCAAATCCATTATCACCAATTCTATTGGCTTTCGGAACTTTTACATCCTGAAACATCAATGAATGAGTATCACTTCCTCTGATACCGAGTTTGTCTTCTTTCTTGCCAACCACAAAACCTTCCATTCCTTTCTCAACAATCAAAGCATTAATGCCTTTATGCTTCTTTTCTGGATCTGTTTGTGCCATTACAATGTAGTAAGAAGCAGAATTTCCATTGGTTATCCAGTTTTTGGTTCCGTTCAATAAATAATAATCACCTTTATCTTCGGCCGTAGTTCTTTGAGATGTAGCATCAGATCCTGCCTCTGGTTCGGAAAGGCAGAAAGCACCAATCTTTTGCCCACTTGCAAGCGGCTTTAAATATTTTTCCTTTTGCTCTTCATTTCCGTATTTTTCGAGCCCCCAGCATACCAAAGAGTTATTTACGGACATACAAACAGATGTAGAAGCATCAACTTTAGATATTTCTTCCATGGCTAAGACATATGATACCGTATCCATACCGCTACCACCGTATTTTGGGTCTACCATCATTCCCATAAATCCAAGCTCACCTAATTGCTTGATCTGTTCAACAGGAAACTGCTGCTTTTCATCACGTTCAATTACTCCAGGTAAAAGTTCTTTTTGCGCGAAATCTCTTGCCGCGTCCCTTACTGCTAATTGCTCCTCGGTAAAGTTGAAATTCATCTCGATCTTAGATTAAAAATTATTGAATGGCCGCAAATATATTCATTGTTATGCATGCTGACTATCAACCAATAAAAAAGCCCCTTTGTTTGGGGCTTTTTAAAATCAAAATTTCTATCTATCAATCTCGGCTTCCAAGGAATATCATCACGTAATATAATAGTGTAGCAAGCGCTCCTAAAGCAGCAACTAAATAGGTTGATGCAGCAGTATTGAGTGCGTCTTTGGCCATATCATGCTCTCGATCATCCACAATATTTCGATCCTTAATCCATGCCAGCGCTCGGTTACTTGCGTCATATTCTACGGGAAGAGTAACAAATGCGAATAATGTAAATACACTATAACATGCGATGATAACCAACAAAGCAAGCTGTGGGTTAATAATTCCCGGAAGTGCAAATGCCCCAAAGAGCATCGCCATGAATATAATATTCATCACTCGTGCACTTATATTCTGAACAGGCACCATCGCTGATCTAAACTCTAGCCACCTATAAGCTTTTGCATGCTGAACCGCATGACCGCATTCGTGTGCAGCAACGGCTGCAGCGGCAGCCGATCTTCCGCTAAATACGTCAGGACTAAGATTTACTGTTTTATTAGCAGGGTTATAATGGTCAGTTAGTTTACCCTGTACAGAAGTAACAGTAACATCATGGATTCCATTATCTCGTAGCATCAATTCAGCGATCTCTTTTCCAGACAAACCTGAACCCAATGATACTTGCGAATATTTTTTGAATTTACTCTTCAATCGTGAACTAACCACCCAACTGGCAATCATGAACACTACAATTATTACGATTAGCATATTTTCTATTTCTCTATTTCAATCTAAAATAATTTGATCCAATTCTGAATCAAGAATACGTCAATTTCTTTGAGATGTTGCTGCCAAATTCAAGCCAATTTTATTACCTGCCAAATTGGCGCTTATTTGGCCGCTCTCCTTCTTATTAAAAAAGAAATTATTAACGATATACTACCAAATAAAGCTACCGCTGCAATCTGGGATGTATGTAGCAGTGTGGCTAGAAAAATGCCAGTCGTTTCTTCTATTGAGTACAATACCAGCATTCCCGCAATCATGCCATGGTAGGTGCCAAATCCACTTTGAACCGGAATTGAAAGTGCAATTCCACCAGTTATTAATAGCATTAGACCTGCTCCTATTCCTAATTGGGATGTCTCCGGAAGCGAGAATACAATGATGTACGACATCATAAAATATACTACCCATATGACAATCGTAGAAAGAATGAATCCGATCGGTCGCTTAATGTCCTTTAGGGATAAAAATCCTGAAATAAATCCTTTTATCAAGTCTGCAAACTTTCCTTTGAGCTGGTCTTGTTTTCGAATAAAGACAATCACCAAAATCGCCCCCAGAATTCCAGTAAAAAAGACAATCCAAATAATATACGATGGTATGTTCAAGTCCCTATATGCAGAATCTAAAAATGCCATAAGTCTAGCTGACTCCACCATAAGACTAACCAAAATTAGAATCAACAATGTGACCACATCAATTATTCGCTCAGTAACAACACTTCCAAGAGCAGCAGGAATCGCTACTTTATCATTTCTGTTGAGCACACCACAGCGTGTTATTTCTCCAAGTCGAGGCAGAGCCAGGTTAGCTAAATAACCAATTAAAACCGCTAGAGTAGTTCGGGAAGTCTTTAAATTATAGCCCAGTGGTTCAAGAAGAATGTTCCAGCGATACGCTCGAGCCACATATGCAATAATTGACAATAAAATAGAAACTACAACCCATGTGTAATCCACGGATTTTGCTCGTTGCCAGAATTCTTCCCACGCTACATTTCTAAATACCACGTAGAGGAGTATACCAGCCAAGCCAATACTGACCAGGACCTTTAAAAAATTAATTAGCGATTTTGACATTAATTAAGAACCGAGCCTATTCTTTTCATCTGGAAACACAACTACTGGAGCATGAGATTTTGCCTCTGATGGGTCAATGGTACAATATGAGATAATAATTACAATATCTCCTACTTGTGCCTTTCTTGCTGCAGGACCGTTTAGACATATCTGACCTGAGCCCCTCACGCCCTTTATTACATAAGTTTCCAGACGCTCGCCATTATTGATATTTACAATCTGAACTTTCTCATTCTCCACCAAGTTGGCTGCATCCATTAAATCCTCATCGATGGTAATTGATCCAACGTAATGAAGCTCTGCTTCAGTGATTTTAACTCTATGAATCTTTGATTTTAGTACCTCTATGTACATGCCCTTCTATTTGAGCCGCAAATATAAATTATCAATTAGTCTTATACCCTCTACATAACCAGCAACACATACTGCAAGTTCATCAAGATCTTCATATTTTACCACTTTTGAGAAATCCTTTGGATCAATTGCTTCCAGGTATTCCAGTTTAAAATTTTCCGCTTTGTCATAAATGACTCTGGTATTTTTGAGTAAAGCTTTTAGTGATTGGCCTTTCATTACACCTTCTTTCAAAATCTGCAGTCCTTTGTACAGAACTGAAGCATTGTTTCTTCCAGTCTCTGACAGAAGGCTATTCCTGGAAGACATAGCCAGTCCTGATGGTTCTCTTACCGTTTCCACTCCTATTACTTCACAAGCAAAACTTAGATCTTCACACATTCTCTTAATAAGAATAAATTGTTGTAAGTCCTTTAAGCCAAAATACGTACGATCGGGACTAACAATATGTAGAAGTTTGCTAACGACAACTCCTACCCCTTCAAAATGGCCAGATCTAAACTCGCCCTCCAATCCATTTGCCAGTACGCCAAAATTTATTGACACTAAAGGTTTGGTTGCATAGAGTTCGTTTTCAGTAGGCGTGAATAACACATCAACATTTTGGTTCTCTAATAATCTAATGTCATCTTCTAAAACGCGAGGGTACTTCTCAAGGTCATTAAGATTATTGAATTGTAGAGGATTAACAAAAATACTAACCACAGTAACATCATTATCCTTAGCCGACTGCTCAATCAACGCCAGATGACCATCATGAAGAGCGCCCATTGTGGGGACAAAACCTATTGTTTTGCCATTTTTAACAAAGGCAGAAACTGTCTGAGAGAGGGCGTCAAGGGCGCCAATAATGTGCATACTATGCGTTTATTTAATTGGCTAACTTATTGAAAGCGTTGATAATAAATCAAAAAAATGGTAAATTTGTGCTCATTTTAAAAGGTCCCATCAAGAATTTAATTAAAAGCACTTATGGAAAACATTAGAATCCTCTATGTGGCAAGCGAGATCAATCCATTTCTCAAAACCACAGAAGTAGCGGAGTTTGTGAGAAGGCTTCCCCAAGCGATGCAAGAAAGGGGAATGGAAATTAGGATTTTAGTTCCAAGATTTGGGCTTATCAACGAAAGAAAGAATCGTTTGCATGAGGTTGTAAGACTTTCTGGAATAAACATTGCGGTTGGAGATGAAGAAAAACCATTAGTTATAAAGGTAGCATCCATCCCTAATGCAAAACTTCAAGTCTACTTCATTGATAATGAAGATTACTTTTATAGAAAGTCTGTCTTTTTTGACAAGGAAGATAATTTCTTTGAAGATAATGACGAGAGAGCAATCTTTTTCTGTAAAGGAGTTCTTGAAACCGTTAAGAAGCTTGGGTGGTCTCCAGACATCATTCACTGTAATGATTGGATGACAAGCTTAATCCCGCTTTATACCAAAACGACTTATAAAAACGACCCTATCTATAAGGACTCAAAGACCGTTTTCACAATTTATAACAATCGATTCCAGCATAAATTTGGAGAAGACCTGTTAGAAAAAGTGAAAATGATCGATATTGACGACCAAATGCTTGATCCATTAAAAACAGCAGATTATGATGGGTTTGTAAAGCTTGGCATGCAATATGCAGATGCTGTAATTAATGCAAAAGAAGAAAATACAGCCAGTTTCAAAAAGCTAATTGCAGACCTTGGTCATAAGAAAACAGATACGATTGAAAAGGATGAAAATTTTGAGGAGTCTTACTATAACTTATATAATGAACTTATTGGCTAAGAAATTCTCACTTAAAAATATGATTAAACCGGGATTAATGATTTTAATCCCGGTTTTTTTCGGTTGTGAAACAAGTGAAGATATTGGTATAAAATATGATCTTGGAACAGATGCATCTGTCAAATTCCAAGAATTCACGCTGCCTGCAACAAACCTTTATATTGACAGCTTAAGAACTGACGGAGAGACAAGAGTTCTTGTTGGTAATTATTCAAATCCAATTACAGGAACTGTGTCTGCCGAGGGTTATTTGCAGTATTTCTATGAAAAAGGTCCAATGCCTAGGCAGAGAGATGAAGATGATCAAATTTTTCTTGACACATTAAAGCTCGACTCAATAGTAGTAGTGCTTGAAACAAATGCAATAGTTCCTCAGCAAGGAACATCGTTTCAAGAATTTTCCGTGTATGATTTAGAAGACAGTCTCATAAATAGTGCGATCTACCTAGCAAGCCTTCAGCAGACTCCAAGAACGCTGGCTGGATCATTTAGTGGTTCCATTAATACAGAAGTCGATACACTTTACAGAATTAAACTGGAAAACGGCTATGCACAATCATTTTTCAATAATGTGAGCAACATTGCAGGAGATCCTGATAAATCAATCGCAACAACGGTCTTTAGATCAATGGGATTTATACCCGGATCATCTGCCGAAAGTATTGCGTCTATTAATCTCGCTAGCGATACAACCAGAATCATCATGTATACTTCTCCGGTATCTCCTGGAGCAAAGGATACAACTTATCTAACTTATTTTAGATTTAATGGTAAACATTATTCATATTTAAATCGAGACAGATCTGGTTCAGAGTTTGCTGCAATTAATGAGTTTGAAGATTTTGATCTTACCTCTGGAGAGACCATCATTGACCCAATCGCTGGAATAAAAACAGCAATTTCAATAGCGGGAATAGAAGATTTTTTCGATCAGAATAGAAACATTCTAATTAATAATGCTACGTTATCGATGGATTTTGAGTCTGAAACTGAGAGAGACACGCTCACTCGTTTTATGAATTTCTTCAGAAAACAAGATGGGAGAATTTTCGGGCCAGCCACAGCAGATAATCCGTTTGGGAATATAATAATGTCAGATAATGGTTACCTGTCCGCTCAATCTGATCCAGCAACATCTTCCTTGAATGATACTAAGAATAAAATTATTCTTTCCTCAACACTGTTCTATCAGCAATTCTATCAAGAATTTTTAGAGAGGGATAGTTTGGTATACCAAAATCCAACAAGAGGAACCCTCATCCCAATTGATGATTTAGTTACAATTAGTACCGCAGATGTCACGTTGCAACGGACAATTTTTAAAAATAACGGAATTAAATTGAGACTTTATTATACTGAAGTAGAACGATAAATAAATTTTCATGTGTGGTATTGTCGGTTATTTGGGTAATAGACCCAGCTATCCTATTCTTATTAATGGGCTAAAAAGATTAGAATATCGAGGTTACGATAGTACAGGAGTAGCTCTCCTGGAAAATGGTGAAATCTCTGTTTTTAAGAAAAAAGGGAAAGTCCACGATCTCGAGCAAATTATTTCAAAAGACAATTTTGAAAGTAAAATTGGAATCGGCCATACAAGATGGGCAACTCACGGTGAACCAAATGACGTAAACGCCCATCCACACGTCTCAAACAGTGGAGAGCTTGCATTAATTCACAATGGTATCATTGAAAACTATGGTTCTATTAAAGAAGATTTGATAAAGAAGGGATACACTTTTCAGAGTCAAACTGATACCGAGGTATTTGTCAACTTCATAGAAGACATAAAAATAAATGAAAAACTTTCTCTTGAAGATGCGCTGAGAGTAGCATTATCTAAAGTAATTGGAGCTTATGCAATCGCAATAATTTCTAGTGAAACTCCCAATAAATTGGTGGCTGCCCGAAAAGGAAGCCCTCTTGTACTAGGACTAGGCAAGGATGAATTTTTCTTAGCGTCTGATGCAACGCCAATCATTGAATATACAAATGAGGTAATCTATTTGAATGATGAAGAGATAGTTGTTATTGAGAATGGAGAATACCTGATTAAAGATGCTAAAGACGTACCACAAACTCCTTATATCCAAACGTTAGAATTAGAATTAGAAGCAATAGAGAAAGGTGGTCATGAACATTTCATGCAAAAAGAAATTTTTGAGCAACCCATATCAATAGCAGACTGCATGAGAGGACGACTCAATGCAGAAAAGGGAGAATTAGTTTTGGGTGGAATAAGGAACCATGCAAAAGCACTCCAGAATGCAGAGCGAATTATAATCATAGCTTGTGGAACTTCATGGCATGCTGGACTTGTAGCAGAATATGTTTTTGAAGATTTATGCAGAATTCCAGTTGAAGTAGAATATGCTTCAGAATTTAGATACAGAAATCCAGTGATAAAGGAGGGTGATATCGTAATCGCCATCTCTCAGTCAGGTGAGACTGCTGATACACTTGCTGCAATTGAATTAGCAAAGAACAAAGGAGCAATTGTTTTAGGTGTTGTAAATACCGTCGGTTCATCAATTTCTAGAGTCTCTCATGAAGGGGCTTATCTTCATGCAGGTCCAGAAATTGGAGTAGCTTCCACTAAGGCATTTACCGCTCAACTTACTGTCCTTTATATGATCGCTTTAAAAGCTGCTTTCAATAAAGGAACCATAACTGATAATAAATTTCGTGAGCACCTAACTGAACTAAGTCTAATTCCAAACAAAGTAGAACTAGCCTTAAAGTCAAATGAAAAGATTGAACATATCTCTGATATGTTCAAAAATGCTAAAAACTTCCTCTACCTCGGCAGAGGATATAATTTTCCAGTTGCACTTGAGGGGGCATTAAAACTTAAGGAAATTTCTTACATCCATGCAGAAGGATATCCTGCAGCAGAAATGAAGCATGGTCCCATTGCGTTAATTGATGAAAATATGCCTGTAGTAGTAATCGCTACCCGTGATAGCAGCTACGATAAAATTGTCTCGAACATACAAGAGGTGAAAGCAAGAAAAGGTATAGTAATCGCAATTGTGACTGAAGGTGATGCTTTAATTCCTACCATGGCCGACTTCACGATAGAAGTGCCAGCTACTCATGAATCACTAATGCCGCTTGTTTCTGTTATCCCACTTCAACTTCTTAGTTATCATATTGCAGTAATGCGTGGTGCTAACGTTGATCAACCGAGAAATTTGGCAAAATCTGTTACAGTAGAATAACTTGTAGTTATGAAGGAAATTATTAACTCATCAAAAGCTCCGGCACCGATAGGGCCATATTCTCAAGCGGTAAAATCGGGCAATACGCTGTATATATCTGGACAAATACCCATCGATCAAGAAAATGATATCTTAATTGAGGGTTCCATTGAAGAAGAGACAGAGCAAGTGATGAAAAATATTGGATACATATTGGAAGAAGCAGGATTGTCATTCCCACATGTATTAAAGTGCTCTATTTTCGTTTCTAGTATGAATGACTTTGCCAGAATCAATACTGTTTACGGAAAGTATTTTCTGGAAAATCCGCCGGCAAGAGAAACAGTAGAGGTCAGCGGACTTCCAAAAGGAGTGAATGTAGAGATTTCCTGTATCGCTACTTTTTAAGAATAGCTAAGCATTACTCAACATTCCATCAACTGATCCTTATTTTTGCGCTCCAATCAAAAGTATAGATGGAAAACGTAAGAGTAAGATTCGCTCCCAGTCCCACTGGTGGTTTACATATTGGAGGAGTAAGAACTGCCCTATTCAATTACCTTTTTGCAAAAAAGAACAACGGTCAGTTTATACTTCGAATTGAAGATACCGATCAAACTAGATCTGTAAATGGTGCTGAGAAGTACATCAAAGACACCTTAGATTGGTGTGGGATCACCCCAGATGAAGGTCCCGATCAAGGTGGTTCTTTTGGTTCTTATCGACAATCCGAGAGAAAGGAAATTTATCGACAGTACGCCGATAAGCTAGTAGCTGAAGGTAACGCCTATTATGCTTTTGATACGCCAGAAGAATTAGATGCAATGCGTGAGCGGTTAAAGGAATCAAGAGTCGTAAACCCTCAGTATGATACAATAACTCGCACCACCATGAAAAATTCACTAACGCTATCAGAAGATGAGGTAAAGCGAAGAATTGAAAATGGTGATTCGTACGTTATCAGAATTAAAATTCCCAAGAAAGAAGAAGTGCGACTAAACGATATGGTACGCGGATGGGTGATGGTCCATACTGAAGTTTTAGATGACAAAGTATTGATGAAATCTGACGGTATGCCTACTTATCATTTAGCAAACATTGTCGACGATCATCTAATGAAAATCACACATGTAATAAGAGGAGAAGAATGGCTTCCTTCAGCACCTTTGCATGTTTTACTTTATCAGTTTTTGGGTTGGGCAGATGTGATGCCTCAATTTGCACACTTACCTCTTATTTTAAAGCCTGATGGCAATGGTAAATTAAGCAAGCGAGCTGCGGATAAAGCTGGATTTCCCATCTTTCCGCTCGATTGGAAAGATCCCGATACCAACGAAGTTTCACAAGGATTTAAAGAGATTGGTTTCATGCCTGAAGCACTTATCAATTTCTTAGCATTCCTCGGATGGAATCCAGGAACAGAGCAAGAAATATTCTCATTAAATGAGCTAGTGAAAGAGTTTTCAGACGTTCGAATTAACAAAGCAGGCACAAAGTTTGACTTTGAAAAAGCGAAGTGGTTTAATCAACAGTATATCAAATCAACAGAATCCAACCTTTTCGTGCCGGGTCTAATCAAAGATTTAAAAGAAAACCACAACATAGACTGTACACGAGAGATCGCTGTACAAATCGTAGATCTGCTCAAAGAGCGAGTAACCTTTCCAAATGAATTTGCTGATGGCGGACGGGTCATCTTTCAAGCTCCAACCACTTTTGATGAAAAGATCATTAAGAAAAAATGGGATGAAGATGCCTCTAAAGCACTCTTACTTTACGCAGATAATCTTGAATCGACAGAAAAAATCAATGCAGAATCCGCTAAAAGCCTTTTCTGGGAGACCTTAGAGAGTGCTGGATATAAGCCTGGACAGTTTATGCAAACATTGCGCTTGGCACTTACAGGAGAGGGGTCTGGCCCCGATTTGATGACAGTAATAGAAATTCTTGGCAGTGAGACAGCAGCAAAGCGAATCAAATCATCTATTGCTACGTTAAATAAATAAAGCTGAGAATTATGAGCAAAAAGGAAAAAGCAAGAGTGCATAAAGAATTGGATGGGTTAGAACTTAAGGTTGATTCTTTTGGAGAAATATCATCTAGCATGCCTATCGACGAACTTAATAAGTTCTTAAATAAAAATGTAGAGGATAAAAAGCTGAAGGATAGAGACGATATTGATGAGCTAAAGAAAGACTAGCTGCTTATTTTTACCTCAAAGTCGATTGACTAATTTCGCATGCAATAAACAAGGCGAAATGACAAAAATCGGCATTATCAAAGAGGGTAAAATTCCCATTGACAGGAGAGTCCCTCTTACACCTCAGCAAGCAAAACAAATCGCAGAAAAATTTGAAGTAGAAGTTCTCGTTCAATCCAGCGATATCAGATGCTTCTCTGACGATGATTATCGAAATGAAGGACTTTCTATAGTAGATTCTGTTGAAGATTGTGACATAATTCTTGGAGTCAAAGAAGTGCCAATGAACAATCTGATACCAGAAAAAACACACTTTTTTTTCTCTCATACAATTAAAAAACAAGATTACAATCGAGATTTACTTAGATCTATACTTGATAAGAAAATCAGATTAATCGATTGGGAGACATTGACCAACGAAAATGGCAATCGGATAATCGCATTTGGTAGATGGGCTGGAATAGTTGGTGCATATAATGGCCTTTGGACTTATGGAAAGAGATACAATCTTTTCAATTTGAGAAGAGCAAATGAATGCTTTGATTATGAAGATCTAAAAAAGGAATTCGAAAAGATTGATCTCCCAAATATAAAGATTGCCTTGACTGGTGGAGGACGAGTGACCAAAGGAGCAATGGAAGTATTGCTTGGAGCGGGAATTAGTCAAGTAACTCCTCATGAATTTCTAACACAACGATTCGAAGAACCTGTATTTACACAGCTCAACTCTAGAGATTATAACAAACGAAAAGATGGTGGAGAGTTTCATAGAAATGAATTTTACTCAAACCCCGAGCTTTATGAAGGAGATTTTTTAAAGTATTCTAAGGTGACTGATGTTCTAATAGCTTGTGCATTTTGGGATCCAGCTGCTCCAGTACTTTTCCGTCGTGAAGATATTATCCGTGACGATTTTGACATTAGAATAATTGCTGATATTACGTGCGATATCGAAGGATCAATACCCTCTACAAAAAAACCCAGTACAATTGATGATCCGATCTATGACTATAATCCAAGTGATGATGAGGTAGAGCAAGCATTAACTGATGAGGGAAATATAACAGTAATGGCTGTGGATAATCTGCCATGTGAATTGCCTCGAGATGCTTCAGAAAGCTTTGGAAATGAACTTGTCAATAATGTAATTCCACACCTTCTTGGCAATGATGAAAAAGGAATAATTCATAGAGCTACAATTACAAAAGATGGCGCACTTACCGAAAAATACAACTACCTTAATGATTATGTAGATGGCAAATAAAAAACCTTCCTGTACTTCACAGGAAGGTTTTTTATGTTACATTTTTACTTAAAGTCCTATTCAAACTCAGCAAAAATGGCATCTATCTCTGCCAATACAGGAGCTAATATGTCTTCAAGATTTTCTTGAGATCCATCAGCATATTGCACATATGGAACATAATCCTGGAATCCATCAGTATCCTCCTCCAAAACAAAAACAATATCTCCAACTTTAGAGCCATCAGAATATAAAGTCAGGTTGATAAAATCGTTTGGATTGCCGTCTTCTCCTATCTCCCTTACATCCACATTACCCTCAATTTTTAGACCTCTGTATTGAACGTTCCCTTCAACAAAGTTGACATCATCTTTACTTTCAGTTTCATAAGATACATCTACGTCAATACTTGCTATCAACTCATCACTCATGGATACCGAAGCAAGTAAGCTAGTAGACTTCACAAAAGTGTCCTTAAAGTCAATTACAAAGCTAAAAGGATCAATAAAAAGACTTACATCTGCTTCTTCTGGTGTACCGTCATTTGTCCATTTTACATTGTAAGAAAGTTCAACAATTGTAATGTCATCCACTTTCAAGTGTGCTTCAATCAGACTTGGAACTTCATATTCATCAACAATGTCTTCCCATACTTCTGTAATCGTTTCAAATTCAAGATTTGAAATTTTAAACTCGACATTATTCGTATTTGATCCATCTGTTGGGAATAGAACAATGAAAAAATCTGATTCTTCTACATCGAATTCTTGCAGTTCGAAATTCCATGTATAAAGTCCTTTAATGTCTTCAAAAGTGGTAGGATTGTTCGCTCCAACGCGTGCTGAGGGACCAGCTACGAAATATTGCGAGATTATTTTCAATCGTTCCTTTGTCCATGCTTTCTGGCTAGTTCTTCCGCCTATTAGAGCATAATCATCCAGTAGTTGAGCGAGGTGCATCAACTCATTGACACCATCAGATTCTACCAATGACACAATATCATTAGACAATGATGCAGAAGTCCCATCTACCATCTCCTTCGCTTCGTCAGGATTCAAGTCTACAGTTTGCTCTTCGTCATTTTGACATCCTGTCAAAACGAAAAGAATCATAATTGAAGCAAAAACCAGTTTTTTCATGCGTATTGAGTTTGTACCTTTTTTTGTATTTGTATGCATACCTCAATGGCATAAAAAAAAAGCCAGACCCCTAAGTCCAGCTTTTAATAATTTGTTATTGGAATGTTACCCGTTCATACTCACCAAAAACTCTTCGTTATTGGTGGTGCCTTTCATCTTACTCAACAAGAATTCCATTGCTTCATTGCTATTCATGTCAGACATGAACTTACGCAAAATCCACACACGTTTCAGTTCTTCAGGATCCATCAATAGGTCTTCTCTACGAGTTCCTGATGCTGGAACATCAATAGCTGGATAAACCCTCTTATTAGAAAGTTTTCTATCGAGTTGCAGCTCCATATTACCAGTTCCTTTGAATTCTTCAAAAATTACCTCATCCATCTTCGAGCCGGTCTCAATAAGAGCAGTAGCTATGATGGTTAATGATCCGCCATTCTCAACATTTCTTGCTGCACCAAAAAATCGTTTCGGTTTGTGAAGTGCATTCGCGTCCACACCCCCGGAAAGAATTTTACCCGATGAAGGTACAACTGTATTGTGCGCTCTTGCTAATCGTGTGATTGAATCCAAAAGGATTACCACATCATGACCACACTCTACCATTCGCTTAGCTTTCTCAAGTACCATGTTTGATACCTTCACATGCTTATCAGCCTGCTCATCAAAAGTTGATGCAACGACTTCACCTTTTACAGATCTTGCCATGTCAGTCACTTCCTCAGGACGTTCATCAATAAGTAGCACCATTAGGTAACACTCAGGATGATTCTCAGCAATTGCATTTGCAACGTTCTTTAGAAGCACTGTTTTACCTGTTTTTGGTTGTGCTACAATCATTCCTCTTTGTCCCTTTCCAATTGGTGAGAAAAGATCAAGAATTCTGGTTGAGTAGTTGTCTGGCTTAGTACTTAGATTGAGCTTCTCTTGAGGGAAAAGTGGAGTTAAATACTCAAACGCGACTCGATCTCTAACCTCTTCAGTTGTTTTACCATTTACGGTTTCAACTTTTAGAAGCGCAAAATACTTTTCACCATCCTTAGGAGGCCTAATCTGACCTTTTACTGTATCACCAGTTTTTAGACCAAATAATTTGATCTGTGAAGGAGATACATAAATATCATCCGGGCTGGCCAGGTAATGGTAGTCACTTGATCGAAGGAAACCATAACCATCCTGCATGATTTCAAGTACACCTTCATTTTCAATTACGCCATCAAACTCTTTGATTTCTTCATTATAAGCCTCTTTCTTTCTTCTCTTTTCCTGACGTTCGGCTTCACGTTCTGCTCGCTGGCTATCTCTCTCTTGGCGTTCTTTATTGTCGCCATCTTTCTTTTCAGGCTTGTCATCCTGTTTCTTATCGTCGCTGCGCTTTTTGTCAGAATGCTCTTTTTTCTCTTCCTTTTGGTCTCCAGCTGGTTTATCCTTTTTAGGAGCTTCTTTCTTAGCTCGAGGCTTTTTGTCTAATTTCTCCTTCGGCTCGTCAGTAGGTTCTCCACCTACTGCCTCATTCTTGATTTTTTTGATTTCGCCTTCTGGCATACTTGCTTGCTGGTCCAGGATAGCATAGATAAGGTCCTGTTTTGCAAGTTTCTTGTGGTTCTTAATTCCTAGCTTCTCTGCTATTTCCTTCAGTTCGGATAGCAGCATTACACTAAGATCATCTAGTGTGTACATAACTTTGTATAAAAGTGGGTTTCAATATTTAATTAAAATGATTCCTAAGAATACGTGGTAATCGCTTGTTTGCTTTTGTTAAAGCTGAAAAACCCGGATGAGTTTTTCGTGGATTGCTTCGCAATGATAGGCTATCCCCTACTATTTCACAAATAGCAACTAATATTTTACCTAAATATGATTTGAGTCCCCTTTTCACCGCAAAATCTTTTTTCTTTGCGACCTTATAAAAACTGAAGATTCATGTTGCAGGTTATTACCATAGAAAACGAATTTGATCGATGCGTCAAAGGATTAGAAAAAAGGGGACTGGAGGGTGCAGAAACCCTTTTGAAAGAGGTTCTAATGCTTGATGAACAACGCAAAAAACTTCAAGGAGAACTAGATGAGATTCTACATGAATCAAATAAGCTAGCAAAAGAAATTGGCCAGCTATTCCAACAAGGAAAAAAAGATGAAGCTGAAGTAGCAAAAACAAAAACTACGAAGCTTAAACAAAACAGTAAGACTCTTAGTGAAGAACTGAGCAACGTCGAAGTTTCATTAACAAAACATTTATACAATATTCCAAATATCCCACATGATACTGTTCCCCCGGGGAAGACGGATGCTGATAATGAGGTCATCAAAGTCATTGACGACAACATACCTGATTTGGGAAGTAATAAAAAACCACATTGGGACTTGATTGAAGAATACGATATCGTTGATTTCGAAATTGGTAATAAGGTCACAGGAGCAGGATTTCCATTCTATAAAAAACAAGGTGCTCGATTGGTCAGAGGGATGGTCAATTACTTCCTTGATAAGGCAGCAGAAGCGGGTTATGAAGAAGTACAGCCTCCAGTATTAATCAATGAAGCATCGGGCCTAGGTACAGGACAGCTTCCTGATAAAGAAGGTCAGATGTACCACACGGAAGCTAATGACCTGTATTTGATCCCTACAGCAGAAGTACCTATTACTAATATGTATCGGGATGTCATATTAAAAGAAGACCAACTACCGATCAAGCATGCAGGACATACGCCATGTTTCAGGAGAGAGGCAGGTTCTTGGGGTTCGCATGTACGCGGTTTAAACAGACTTCATCAATTTGATAAAGTGGAAATTGTGCAGATCGCTGACCCATCAAAATCATATGAAGTTTTGGATCAGATGGTAGTACACGTAGAAGAATTAATTAAATCGTTGAATCTACCGTATCGTATTCTTAAACTATGCGCAGGAGATCTGGGGTTTACTTCCGTCATTACCTATGATTTTGAGGTTTATTCTGCTGCTCAAGAAAAATGGCTGGAAGTGAGTTCTGTCTCAAACTTTGAGACGTTTCAGGCAAATAGATTGAAACTTAGAATTAAAAATAACGGTGGCAAAAAAGAACTGGCTCATACCTTAAATGGAAGTGCGCTGGCACTACCCAGAATAATGGCAGCAGTTCTCGAAAATAATCAAGCAAGCGATCACATTAAAATGCCTGAAGTACTCCATTCATATCTCGGTTTCAAGGAGATTCGAAAGAGCTGAAACCTCTGATGTAAAGTCCTTCGAGATTTCAATCCGCAATAGTTACCTTCATAGCCTATAAAAATTTGAAAGCTATGAAAAAACTAATCTTCCTTATGATTCTACCACTCTTGTGGTCATGCCAGCCTCAGGAAAAGAGTAGTGTAAACCTGAATTACCCGGAGACCAAAAAAATTGACACAGTAGATGTCTATTTTGGTAGAGAAGTCCCCGATCCATATAGATGGCTTGAAGATGATACATCGGATGAAACAGCAGAATGGGTTCAATCTCAAAATAAGGTGACAAATTCATACTTGAGTAATATAGACTTCAGAGATGAGGTGAAAGCCCGATTAACAGCACTTGAGGATTATGAAAAAGTGAGCGCACCATTTATGCGAGGTGATTACTACTATTTCTATAAAAATGATGGACTTCAAAATCAATCAATACTATACCGAGTAAAAGACTTTGTAGATGATCCGGAAGTATTCCTTGATCCAAATAAATTCTCAGACGATGGTACAACAGCCCTTGGTGGCCTAAGCTTCTCAGACGATTTTAAATATGCATCATACAACATCTCTATTGGAGGTTCCGACTGGCGTACTGCATATATCATAGATACTGAAACCAAAGAACTACTGGATGACGAAATTAAATGGATCAAATTTTCCGGCATGAGCTGGTATAAAGATGGCTTTTATTATCAGCGATTTGACGAACCGAAAGAGGGTGATGAACTATCAGCTACGAACCAATATGGCAAAATTTATTATCATATGGTCGGAACCGACCAATCTGAAGATAGGCTTGTTTATTCAAATCCTGATAACGCTGAAAATAGATTTGGCGCAAGTGTAAGTGAAGATGAACGATTCTTATTTGTTTATTCCTACACCGGAACAAGCGGAAACGAATTGTATGTAAAGGATCTGTCGAAACCGAATAGCGATTTCACTCCTATTATTACTGGATTTGACAATGATCATTACATTGTTGATAATGATGGCGAAGATTTAATCATTCACACCAATTTGAACGCCCCCAACAACCGGATTGTTCGCGTGAATTACCTGAACCCCTCACCTGACAATTGGGTAGATATGATCCCCGAAACTGAGAATGTAATGAATGCTGGAACCGCAGGTGGAAATATTTTCACGTCATACTTAATCGATGCGAAGACAGCAATCAAACAATATGAATATAATGGCAATCTAATTAGAGATGTAAAACTGCCTGGTATTGGTACAGCAAGAGGCTTTGGCGGAGCTGCTGATGCAAATGAATTTTTCTACAACTTCACATCATTTACGGTACCCTCATCAGTCTACCGTTACAACATTGCTTCTGGAGAATCTGAACTTCACAGAAGACCTGAACTTGATTTTAACCCGGATGAATATATAACCAAGCAAATTTTCTATTCAAGCAAAGATGGTACTCAAGTTCCAATGTTTATTGTCCACAAGAAAGGAATCGAGCTCAATGGGAAAAATCCAACCTGGTTATATTCGTATGGTGGATTCAATATCAGCTTGAGACCTTCTTTTAGTACCTCTCGACTTGTCTGGCTAGAAAACGGTGGCGTTTTCGCCATGCCAAATATTCGTGGTGGTGGTGAATATGGTGAGGAATGGCACAAAGCAGGAACCAAGCTCCAAAAGATCAATGTATTCGAAGACTTTATTGCTGCCGGAGAATACCTCATCAGCGAAGGCTACACATCATCTGACTATCTCGCACTTCAAGGAGGCTCAAATGGCGGGCTACTTGTAGGCGCTACTATTAATATGCGACCTGACCTGGCTAAAGTCGCTTTCCCAATGGTTGGTGTAATGGACATGCTTCGTTACCAAAACTTCACTATTGGTAGAGCGTGGGCTGCTGACTATGGAACATCAGAGGATTCTGAAGAAATGTTTAATTACCTCTATTCTTACTCACCTGTGCACAACATAAATTCGGATGCTACATATCCTGCTGTTATGGTAACAACAGCAGATCATGATGATCGTGTTGTACCGGCTCACTCTTTTAAATATGCTGCCACACTTCAGGAAAATAATCCGAACAATCCTAACCCATTACTGATTAGGATTGAAACCAAGGCAGGTCATGGAGCAGGAATGTCAACAGAAAAGAGAATCGAACTTAGTGCAGATATGTATTCGTATGCATGGTACAGCATGGGCGTCATTCCAGAATTAGCCAGAAAAAAAATGTGACTTTTATTTACAAAAATTTGCTTCCCCTCGATCATGTGGGGAGGCTTTTATTTCAATAGACAATGGTTAAATTAAGAAAAGGAGAAAAAAAAGATCTTCCAGCTGTTCTAAATTTAATAAAAGAACTAGCTGAATATGAGAAAGCACTTGAACAAGTAGCGAACACCGTTTCCAAAATGGAAGAAGATGGATTTGGAGATCAGCCCATCTACGGACTTCTTGTGGCAGAAGAGAATGGAGTAATAATAGGAACATCTATCTATTATTATCGCTACTCCACATGGAAAGGAAAACGACTTTATTTGGAAGACTTAGTAGTTACCGAATCCAAAAGAGGAATCGGAGCTGGCAAATTACTCTTTGATGCAACACTGAAAATAGCCAAAGAAACCAAATGCTCGGGGATGATGTGGCAGGTGCTTGATTGGAACGAACCAGCGATCAACTTTTACAAAAAATATGACACCAATTTCGAAGACAATTGGATCAATTGTAACATCGACTTTTAGACTTCCTCGAGAACGGTTCGAAAAGCTGCCATTTTTGTCCCATATCGAATAATGGACTTCTTCTGGATTTTAGGAGCTACAGTATTTAAATATGTCTCTAAATGACCCAAGGTTTCTGCCATATATTGGATAGCATAAGTAGTTCCAGTATCATCTTGTCCTTCAGAAAGCATCTTCAGCATACGGTAGTCTGAAAAGAAGCCAGTTTCCATAACTTCCGGAATGTGAACCTCTTTCATCCAGCCGATCCAGTCTTGCTCCACATCATCGTCTATATTGACAGTAACATTGTATAAAATCATTCGTCCTTTATTAGGTTTGGCAAATTAAGGAAACGAAAAATTAACCTGACAGGGTTTCAAACAATTAATTTAATCGCTTGTTATTGTGGGCATGAGCGTCTATTCTATAAAAGATCTTGAGCACCTTTCGGGAATTAAAGCCCACACTATACGAATATGGGAGCAACGCTACAATCTCTTTTCACCTCAGCGTACAGCAACCAATATTCGGTTTTACAATGACGATGACTTAAAGCTAATTCTGAATATCGCAACGTTGAAGGATCATGGAATCAAGATTAGCAAGATTGTAGCCATGCCAAGAGATCTTCTGGCACAAGAGGTTCAAAATATTAGTTTTGAAGACCGCTCACATCAAGATCAAATAAGTGCACTAACCTTAGCAATGATCGATTTGAATGAAGATGCATTCGCGCTTATTTTGGAAGAATGCACTAAAATGATCGGATTCGAGAAAGCAATGATGGATATCATATATCCATTCATGCGAAAAATCGGAATTCTTTGGATGACCAATTCTATAAATCCAGCTCAGGAACATTTCATATCCCATCTGGTACGTCAAAAAATGATTGTAGCCACTGATCAGACTATATCAGTTGAGAATGGTTCACTCTTTCTATTATTCCTTCCAGAAGGTGAACTGCACGAATTAGGACTTTTGTTTGCTAACTTTTTATTAAGGTCAAAAGGTTTTAAGACAATTTTTTTCGGCCAAACAGTACCATTGGAGGCACTAGAAGAAGTGTATCATAAACTTAATCCGCAGTTTATGCTTACTGCAATGACTACAGCACCAGAATCAAAAGAAGTTCAAAAGTTTCTTAAAAACCTGGGCAGCAAATTTCAAAACTGTCAGGTTTATGTAACCGGAAGCAGGGTCGTTGGTCAAGGTTTGGAACTTCCAAATAATGTCGAATTGCTAAATCGATTCGAAGACCTAATATCAATTACTGAAAATAATTCCTCCAAAATATCATAATCAAGCCTCTAAGGATAGTTTTTTCTAACAATTCTTATTTTGTTTAACATTTTACTTGTTTTATTAAACAAAATATTTATACCTTCGTTTAACTTTTTTAATTAAACGTTAAACATTATGACAGCTTTAGAATTCGGTTACAAGATTGAAAATCTTACAACTTCATTGAAACCATATGCTTTGAAACTAACCAAAGACGGAGAAGATGCTAACGATCTACTACAAGAAACCGTTTTTAAAGCATACTCAAATCGCGATAAATTCCAGGCCGGTACTAACCTGAAAGCTTGGATGTATACCATTATGCGAAATACCTTCATCACCAACTACCAACGAATGGTGAGAAGAAACACTTTCATCGATACAACTGAAAACAATCACTTCATAAACTCAACCAGTTCAGTGATTGAAAACAAAGTGTATGGAGATTTTGTAATGAAGGACATCAAGTCAGCAATAGACAGCCTGAAAGACATGTATAAAGTTCCCTTTACGCTTTATTTTAGGGGCTTCAAATATCATGAAATAGCCGAAAAGCTTGACATTCCTATTGGAACCGTGAAAAATAGAATTCACATAGCCAGAAAAGAATTAAAAAGAGGATTAAAAGTATATGCCAACTAAAGATTTCCATAGTAGAGTTGTAGTGATAGGGGCCGGATTTTCCGGCCTTTCTTGTTCCTGCCATTTGGCAAAAATGGGCTATCAAGTAACGATACTTGAAAAGAATGATCAGCCAGGAGGTAGAGCTCGTAGCTACAGTGATCAAGGCTTTACATGGGACATGGGGCCATCATGGTATTGGATGCCTGATGTATTCGAGCAATTTTTTAGCACCTTCGGCAAAAAAGTTAGTGACTATTATCAACTTGATCGACTAAATCCATCGTATCGAATCAAGTTCAAAACCGACACAATGGATATTCCAGCAAGTATGCTTGAGCTGGAAAAGCTATTTGATAAAATAGAAGCTGGCAGCAGCCAAAAGCTTAGATCATTCCTAAAACAAGCCAAATACAAATATGATCTTGGTGTCAAAAAATTAGTTTACAAGCCAAGCAGGTCATTACTTGAGTTTGTAGACTTAAAATTACTGCTGGGCCTTCTCAAATTGGATGTATTTACATCTATGGCTAAGCATGTAAGGAAGCATTTTGAAGATGAGCGTCTCATCCAGCTAATGGAGTTTCCAATTCTGTTTCTTGGAGCAACAGCAGAAAATACACCCGCACTGTATAGTTTGATGAACTATGCAGACCTATCTCTCGGCACATGGTATCCAAAAGGAGGAATGAATTCTGTTGTAAAAGGGATGGTTAAATTGGCTGATGAACTAGGTGTTGATATTAAGCTTGAAGAAGAAGTGACAAATTTTTCATTCAAAGGCAATCAAATAGTTTCGGTAAATACATCCAATGAAACGTACGAGTGTGAGATGGTAGTAGCTGGAGCAGATTATCATCACATAGACCAGCATATTCTGCCACCATCATTTCAGAATTACAATAAAAAATATTGGGATTCCAGAGTGCTCGCACCTTCCTCCCTCCTGTTCTATTTAGGCGTTGATAAAGAGTTACCAAATCTCGAACACCATACTTTATTTTTTGATGAAGATTTTAAGCAGCATGCAAGTGAAATATATGATATGCCACAGTGGCCGAGTAAACCACTTCTATATGTTTCTGCTACCTCAAAAACAGATAATACAGTAGCACCAAAAGGAAAAGAAAACCTGGTGGTGTTAATTCCAGTAGCTCCAGATATTGAAGACACAAACGAAACACGAGAGCGTTATTTTAACTTGATAATGGACAAATTAGAATTATTTACTGGTGAGAAAATTCGTGATCACATCATATCCAAAAGGAGTTACGCACATAAAGAATTCATCAGCGATTATCATTCTTTTAAAGGGAATGCTTATGGTCTCGCAAACACACTAAGACAAACAGCTATCTTGAAACCATCGCTTAAAAACAAGCGCCTAAAAAACCTGTATTATACGGGACAATTGACAGTTCCAGGACCAGGTGTACCTCCGTCACTTATTTCTGGAGAAGTGATCGCTAAAGAAATCGGAAAAGATTTTCCTATTTTTAAAAATTGATGGAAGAACTCTATACTCAGACCGCTTTTGAATGCAGTAAGCTTATTACTAAAACTTACAGCACGTCATTCTCTTTAGGCATCCGCACCTTGCACAAAAGATATCACAAGCCAATTTATGCCATCTATGGGTTCGTCAGATATGCTGATGAGATTGTAGACACCTTCCATGATTATGACAAGAGAATGCTACTTCAAAGATTTAAAGAGGATACTTACAAATCGTTTGAAGAAAAAATAAGCCTTAATCCGGTGCTTCATTCATTTCAGCATGTGGTAAATAACTATAAGATTGATCATGATTTAATTGAAGCCTTTTTGGTTAGCATGGAAATGGATTTAAGCAAGAAAGATTATGCAGATCCAGACTACAAAAAATATATCTATGGTAGTGCTGAAGTAGTTGGTCTCATGTGCTTGAAGGTATTCTGTGGTGGTGAAGAAAATGAATACCAAAGACTATTACCTTCTGCAAAACATTTAGGTTCAGCTTTCCAGAAAGTAAACTTCCTTAGAGATATCAAAAGTGATTATGATGAAAGAGGTCGCATATATTTCCCTGGAATAGATTTCAATAGCTTTAACGAAGAGGAAAAGAAACAAATAGAGGCAGACATTAAAGATGAGTTTAAGAAAGCTGTAATTGGAATACGACAATTACCCAGGGGAGTCCGAGGAGGCGTGTATTTAGCATACATTTATTATTCTGTACTGTTTAAGAAAATAATCAAACTCTCGCCCGAGCGTGTAAAGTCCGAAAGAATCAGGGTTCCTAATTTTCGAAAATTCATACTCTTGATTAAATGCTACTTGCTACATAAACTCAATCTAATTGTAGAGTAAAACAAGATACCTTTGTAAGAGTTAATTAGGTATACATCTTATACATGTCAATATTGATAAACATACTTATAGTAGTTGGAACTTTCTTTTTCATGGAAGGAGTTGCTTGGTTTACTCATAAATATATCATGCATGGATTTTTATGGAGTTGGCATAGATCACATCACAAAGTTCATAATCATTCACTGGAAATGAATGATCTATTCGCAGTGGTATTTAGTATTCCATCAATTCTTACCATTTATGTTGGTTTTGAAAACTATGAACAATATTGGTGGCTACTCTACACTGGAATTGGAATTCTATGCTATGGAATTTTTTATTTCATATTTCATGACATTATTGTGCACCGGAGAATAAAAATTCCGTTTAAAGCAAAGAGCAAATACATGAAACGAATCATGAAAGCTCACTACATACATCATGAAAAACACACAAAAGAAGAAGCTGAAGCCTTTGGTTTTTTATATGCACCAAAAAAATACGAGAAATAACGTTCTTACATTATCATTTGATAATGTGAAAAATTATTACATTTGATAATCATTAGGAATCAGCTTGTTTAATAACCAAAAAAAGCGAGCTAAATGGCAGATCAAAAAAAGGATGAGGAGTGGGGACCTATTGAAGGTTTCTCCAACTATGAAATATCCAATCGAGGCAAAATCCGTAGCAAGAGCAGGAAAGTTTGGCACAAAGGAAGCAAAACACACATGAAATTGCGTGGGAAGCTTATGCGTCAACGATGGAATAAAATATGCAAATGCTACTTCTTAGACTTAATTGATGATAACGGAAAAAGACGAACCGTATATCCTCATAAAGAGACGGCAAAGGTTTTCGTGAAAAGAAAAGATGGTGAAAAATCTATGATCATTCACAAAGACAACAACCCAAGAAATAATTACTTTGAAAATCTGGAGTGGATGACCCCTTCAGAGCATATGAAGTGGCAGTTTGAAGTGGGTAACAAAAACAACTACAAAGTTTGGAAGACGAGGAAGAAAAGATACAAGAACGGTTTTAAGCCAGATACAGTTCTTCCTGGTAGACCAAAGAAGAATAAAACAAAAGCATAACAAGAGTTGATGCAAAAGAGTAAGGGGTTCCAAATGGAACCCCTTTTTTTAATAACTCTAACTAACCTAACCTAAATCAATTAATGCAATATTTTCCCATCCATCACTAATAAGCGATAGTAATTTGTCAGATAAATAAATGGGAATTATTCAGCAGATGGCTCTACGCTCACGTAGGATCTGTCTTTTTTTCCTTTGTGGAATTTCACTACACCATCAGACAAAGCGAATAGGGTGTGATCTTTTCCAAGACCTACGTTTTCCCCTGGATGATGCTTCGTTCCTCTCTGGCGAACGATGATATTTCCAGCGATCGCTTTCTGTCCACCGAAGATTTTCACTCCAAGTCGTTTACTTTCCGACTCTCTTCCGTTTTTCGAACTACCTACACCTTTCTTGTGTGCCATGAGATTTTATCCTTTAATGTCTTCGATCAAAATTTTTGAAAACTGCTGACGGTGACCATTCTT
Source organism: Ekhidna sp. (assembly GCF_039960695.1). Taxonomy (GTDB): domain Bacteria; phylum Bacteroidota; class Bacteroidia; order Cytophagales; family Cyclobacteriaceae; genus Ekhidna. The sequence goes on from NZ_JBDVKP010000020.1 coordinate 291,146, forward strand.
CACTCGGTAGCCTTTTCTTCTTTTCTTTTTGAACACGATCACTTTGTCGTCTTTCACATGCTCAAGAATCTTAGCAGAAACTTTGGCTCCTTTCACAGTAGGCGCTCCTACCTTCACTTTGCCATCATTATCTACTAGTAGCACTTTATCAAAGTCTACTTTTGCACCCTCCTTACTGTCCATCAATGGAGCGTAAAGGAATTTGTCTTTCTCTGCTTTATATTGCTTGCCAGCAATGTCTACTATCGCGTACATTTTATCTTCTTTTGAAAAAAGGATTGCAAAGATAAGATTTCAATGTGAATATCCAAATAGGAAGTGCGTATAAAGTGTAGTTAAAATATTTTTAATTTTTTTTTCACTTTTTTTTACCCCCATTTCTGCGCGTTTTCCTCAAAGTTACGGTTACAAAATTGGATGCTAATCCACTAAAAAACAATTCGTTATCATAAATTAATAATATCCAAATCGCACCTTCCGCACCCGTAATAACTGCTTGGAATTCCGCTCTGTTTTGAACAGATTTGTAGATAAGCCACCGAGAAAAATAAACCACTCATAAGGCTGTATCCCAGGACTTAAAAAGTTTTTAAAAAAGCACACTCTTTTCGTGAGCTTAGGGACGTTTTATTGTTTATATAAATAGAATAAAACTATTTGAATTAACAGACACTATGAGCGACTTAGCAGCACATGCAGAAGAACCTATTCTAAAGGAGAATAAAGATCGTTTTGTTCTCTTTCCAATTCAGCATAATGACATCTGGGAGTTTTATAAGAAAGCTGAAGCAAGCTTTTGGACTGCCGAAGAAATTGACTTAAGTCAAGACTTGAAAGATTGGAACAACACCATGAATGATGAAGAGAAACATTTCATCAAACATGTTCTTGCATTCTTTGCTGCAAGCGATGGTATTGTAAATGAAAATCTAGCTGAAAATTTTGTTGCTGAAGTTCAGTATACTGAAGCCAAGTTCTTCTATGGTTTTCAAATCGCTGTAGAAAATATTCATTCTGAGACGTACTCCCTATTAATAGATACTTATGTAAAAGATCCGAAAGAGAAAGACTACCTATTCAATGCCATTGAGACAATGGACTGTGTGAAGAAGAAGGCCAACTGGGCATTGAGGTGGATTGATGAAGGATCATTTGCTGAAAGACTTGTTGCATTTGCAGCAGTAGAAGGGATTTTCTTCTCAGGCAGTTTCTGTAGTATCTTCTGGTTGAAGAAAAGAGGCCTTATGCCAGGACTTGCATTCTCAAATGAACTTATCTCTAGAGATGAAGGTCTTCATTGTGATTTTGCATGCCTATTATATACGAGTCATATAAAGAAGCAGCTATCAAAAGAGACTGTTCAAAAAATCATTCAGGATGCAGTAGCCATCGAAAAAGAATTTGTAACCGACGCACTCCCTGTGAAACTAATAGGCATGAACTCAGACCTGATGTGCCAGTACATTGAGTTCGTTGCAGATCGCCTACTGATCGAGCTTGGATGTGACAAAATATATAATTCAACCAACCCATTTGACTTCATGGAAATGATTTCTCTACAAGGAAAAACAAATTTCTTTGAGAAAAGAGTTGGTGAGTATCAGAAAGCCGGCGTTATGGATGGAGATAGCGGGAAATCCAAATTTTCATTGGATGAAGAATTTTAAAGAAATTATTGTAATCACCTTATCACGATAGCCCTATGTTAGTAGTAAAAAGAGACGGAAGACGAGAATCCGTAAAATTTGACAAAATCACAGCCCGGATAGAAAAGCTGTGTTATGGTCTAAATGCAGACTATGTAAAGCCAGTAGAGATTGCCAAAAAAGTAATTGATGGATTATACGATGGTGTATCTACAGTTGAACTTGATAATCTAGCTGCTGAAACTGCGGCGACCATGACTACACGTCACCCGGATTTCGCCAAGCTTGCAGCACGCATCTCTATTTCAAACCTTCACAAGGTGACTGAAACCTCATTCTCAAACACCATGAAGAGAATGTATGAGTACATCAATCCAAAAACGGGTGAAAATGCTGCGCTTCTTTCAAAAGAAGTTTATGGCATTATTCGATCCAATGCTAAAAAGCTGGATGATGCTATTGAGTACGATAGAGATTACAACTATGACTACTTCGGATATAAAACTCTAGAGCGCTCGTACCTTATGAAACTTGATGGCAAGATTGTGGAGCGTCCACAGCATATGCTTATGAGAGTTTCTGTGGGTATTCATGGTGAGGATATTCAATCAGCTATTCAGACATACAACCTAATGTCTGAGAAGTGGTTCACACACGCGACTCCTACATTATTCAATGCAGGAACACCAAAACCACAACTTTCCTCTTGCTTCCTTCTTACCATGCAAGATGATAGTATTGATGGCATCTATGACACGTTAAAGCAGTGCGCGAAGATTTCTCAGTCTGCGGGTGGGATTGGGCTGAGCATCCACAATGTGCGAGCCACAGGAGCATACATCAAAGGAACCAATGGCACTTCCAACGGAATCGTGCCGATGCTTCGAAACTTTGATATGACGGCACGCTATGTAGATCAAGGTGGAGGAAAGCGTAAGGGAAGCTTTGCGATTTACTTAGAGCCATGGCATGCAGATATCTTCGACTTCCTTGATTTAAGAAAGAATCATGGAAAAGAAGAAATGAGAGCACGGGACTTATTCTATGCACTCTGGATTCCAGATCTTTTCATGAAGCGTGTAGAGGAAAACGGAGACTGGACAATCATGTCTCCTGACGAGTGTCCGGGACTTTACGAGGCTTACGGCGATGAATTTGAAGCTTTGTATGAAAAATACGAACGAGAAGGAAAAGGAAAGACCATTAAAGCACAAGATTTATGGTTTGAAATTCTTGAAGCGCAAATAGAAACAGGTACTCCTTACATGCTATATAAGGATGCTGCTAACAAGAAATCAAATCAGAAAAATCTGGGTACCATCCGATCTAGTAACTTATGTACAGAGATCATGGAGTATACTTCTAAAGATGAAGTTGCTGTTTGTAATCTTGCTTCTATTGCACTTTCCAGATTCGTAATTGATGGAAAATTTGATCATCAAAAATTGTATGAAATAACCAAAGTGGTAACTCGAAACCTTAATAAGGTTATTGATGTGAATTACTATCCGGTACCTGAAGCAAGAAACTCGAACATGAAGCACCGACCAATCGGAATTGGCGTACAAGGTCTTGCTGATACTTTCTTATTACTTAAAATGGCTTTTGAGTCCGGAGAAGCACAGAAGTTGAACAAAGAAATCTTTGAGACTATCTATTTCGCTGCAATGGAGACATCCATGGAAATAGCAGAAGTAGAAGGTGCCTATGAGACGTTCAAAGGTTCTCCTGTATCTAAAGGCGTATTCCAATTTGATATGTGGGGTGTTACTCCAGATTCAGGCAGATGGGATTGGACAGAGCTGAAACAAAAGGTGAAGAAAAATGGTGTTAGAAACTCATTACTTCTTGCACCAATGCCAACAGCATCTACCTCTCAGATTCTAGGGAATAATGAGTGCTTTGAACCATATACATCCAATCTGTATTTAAGAAGAGTCCTTTCTGGCGAATTCATCGTTGCTAATAAGCACCTGATGAGTGAACTTATTGACCTTGGTCTTTGGGACGAGCGCATGATGAATAGAATCAAAGCAGAGAATGGATCAATCCAAAACATCGCTGAGATTCCAGATGAAATCAAGGAAAGATACAAAACTGTCTGGGAGATTTCTCAGAAAGCAATCATTGATATGTCTGCAGACAGAGGAGCCTATATCTGTCAGAGTCAGAGCTTAAATATCCACTTACAGGATGCCAACTTTGGTAAGATGACCTCTATGCACTTTTATGCTTGGAAGAAAGGCTTGAAGACAGGCATGTACTACTTGAGAACCAAGGCAGCCACAGACGCTATCAAGTTTACTGTATCGAAAGAAAAAGAAGAACAGCCAAAGGAAGCCACAGCCGCTCAGCCGGCAGCAGCGACGCAAGCTCAGATTGATCAGCAAGCAGCAATGCAATGCTCTCTTGACGATCCTGAAGGATGCGAAATGTGTGGTTCTTAAGAATTAAAGTGTAATTCTAATAAAGAAGCCTTGTTCGATTGAGCAGGGCTTCTTTATTTCAATCCTTTAATGATCTCTTCAACCACCTCAGGATTTAATAGGGTTGATGTATCGCCGAGATTTGAGGTGTCCTTACTAGCAATTTTTCGAAGAATTCTTCGCATTATCTTACCGGAACGAGTTTTAGGTAATCCAGGTACTAACTGTACTTGATCAGGTTTGGCAATTGCCCCGATCATTCTACTGACCGTTTCTCTAATCTCCTCCTCTATTCCATCTGTCTCTGCAATTACGAATGCATAGATACCTTGTCCTTTTATATCATGCGGAAATCCGACAACAGCCGACTCAACTACCTTCGGATGTTCATTGATAGCATTCTCAACCTCGGCAGTGCCCATTCTGTGCCCAGATACATTTATTACATCATCAACCCTACCTAGTATTCTTAAATAACCATCGTGATCTCTCCTGGCTCCATCTCCAGTAAAATACATATTCTTATACGTAGCGAAGTAAGTCTGTCTACAACGATCATGATCACCATAAGTGGTTCTTAAAATAGATGGCCATGGGAATTTTACACAAAGATTCCCTTCTACATTATTACCTTCCAATTCTTTACCTTCAGCATCCACGATTACTGGCTGGATGCCCGGAAGTGGTAAGGAGGCATGGGCTGGCTTATTAGGTGTAATACCCGCCAAAGCCGAGATCATGATACCTCCCGTTTCTGTCTGCCACCAAGTATCTACTAGTGGACACCTTCCCTTCCCTATTTGTTCATGATACCAATGCCAGGCTTCTTCGTTGATCGGCTCCCCTACTGATCCTATAACCCGCAAAGAGTCAAGCTTATGTTTTTTCACCGGATCCAACCCATGAGCTTGAAGTGCACGAATGGCAGTGGGAGCTGTGTAGAATTGATTCACCTGATGCTTATCGCATACATCCCAAAAGCGGCCAGCATCAGGGTAGGTAGGCACACCTTCAAACATTATGGTAGTTGCTCCGGTCAAAAGCGGTCCGTAGACAATATAAGAGTGGCCAGTAATCCAGCCTACATCTGCCGTACACCAATATATATCTCCAAACTTGTATTGGAAAACATTTAGGAATGAATAATAAGAATATACCATGTATCCTCCACATGTATGCACAACACCCTTAGGCTTGCCTGTAGACCCAGATGTATACAGGATAAATAACATATCCTCGGAATCCATTTCTTCAGCATCATTTTCCTCTGACATTCCTTTAATTGCGTCATGCCACCATAAGTCTCTACCAATTTTCATATGCACCTCAGATTTGGTACGCTGAAATACGATCACTTTATCTACACAATCACACCTCTCTAAAGCTTCATCTACAACACCCTTCACATTCATGGTTTTGGCTCCACGAAAATTTCCATCAGCCGTCAACACCATTCTGGCTTCACAGTCAGTAATTCTATCCGCCAAAGCACTGGAAGAGAAACCAGCAAAAACGACCGAATGAACCGCTCCGATTCTAGCACATGCCATCATTGCAATAGCAGCTTCTGGCACCATAGGCATATATATTATTACCCGATCTCCCTTTCCGACTCCATTCGCGATCATTGCGTTAGCAAATTGACATACCTTTTTATGAAGTTCATTGTAGGTAATTGATTGAGATGACTCTACTGGATCATTTGGCTCCCACAAGATCGCTACTTGATCCCCTCTTTCTGCCAAGTGTCTGTCAAGCAAATTTTCTGTGATATTAAGTTTCCCTCCAATAAACCATTTCACATCTGGCTCTTTAAAATTCCAAACTAAAGTTTGAGTCCATTTCTTTTTCCAAGTGAAAGAATCAGCTATCTCATTCCAGAATGTTTCGGGATCTTCAATGCTATGATCGTATTTTTTTGTGTACTCGCTAAGTGAGGAAATTCGGTGAGATTCATTCAAATTGTTCATAGTTTTAAATCTAACAAATGCACATCTTAGCACCATATGAATAATGGGCTTTATAAAATTGTGACAAGACCTATTTTTCTATTCTTAAAAAGCTTTTTCATTTAAAGAGAAAACTCCTATCTTTGCCGTCCGAAATTTTTAGAATACTAGAAACGCGTTATGGCAAACCATAAATCAGCACTTAAGAGAATAAGAAGTAACGAGTCGAAAAGACTGAGAAACAGATATCAGCACAAGACGACTCGAACGTTCATCAAAAGACTAAGAGAGACGACTGACAAGAAAGCAGGTGAAGAGCTTCTAACTCAGGTTATCTCTATGGTGGATAGACTTTCCAAGAAGAATATTATTCACAAAAATAAAGCTGGACACCTTAAGTCTCAATTGACTAAGCACGTAGCTGGTCTTTAAGCTTTAGATCAAAGAATTTTTTTTTACCCTGTGTAAGCAATTGCACAGGGTTTTTTATTTTTTCTATTTCCACCTCATTATTCCTAAAACTCCAAATCTCTAGCAACACTTTATAAATAGATTTATCTACCACTTTTTAGTTGATGCATTAATTTACACACGAATTATTACCATCGAAATTCTGCTGTCGGGTTATTAATCTCAGATAAAAAACTGATGGACGATAATCGATTAACAATCAAGCGATGGGCTGAGGAAGATCGCCCCCGTGAGAAATTACTACTCAAAGGGAAATCTGCGTTGTCGGAAGCTGAGCTTATTGCCATTCTTATTGGTTCCGGTAATACCGAGCAGACAGCTGTTGAACTCTCACAACACATTTTAAATCAGTGCGGAAATAGCCTGGCAAATCTGGCTAGACTATCGGTTAAGGATTTAGAAAAGTTTAAAGGTATAGGTGAAGCCAAAGCGATTGTAATTGTCGCCGCTCTTGAGATTGGTCGTCGAAGGAAAGAAGTAGAACCAGCCAAAAGAATAAAAATCACTTCCTCTACCGATGCATTCAATCTATTACATGGAGATTTCATGGATCTACGACATGAAGAGTTTTGGTTGATAATGATGAAGCGAAACAATGAGGTATTAAAAAAAGAGATGTTGAGCCGTGGGGGTGTTTCGGGCACAGTTGTGGACGCCAAGATTATATTCAAACGTGCTCTTGAAGAAACAGCAAGTGGAATAATTTTAGCACATAATCATCCGAGTGGTAATCTAATGCCCAGTCAGGAAGATATAACTTTGACTAAACGTTTGAGAACCGCAGGAATAACTTTGGATATTTCAGTTCTTGATCATTTGATCATCACGGATCAAGGTTTTTTCAGTTTCGCGGACGAAAGCATGATCTAATAGAATCAACATTTAAATTTGTAACAAATTACTCGCTATGAAGAAAATCTGGCTGATTCTAATACCGGCAGTCATTGTTGTTTATGTAATTACGCAATCTAGCGGTTCAGATGAAGTGTACATCCAGGAGATACAATCTTTTTGGAAAGAGCGAAATGAATTCTTTCAATCATCTGAAGCCAGTCCTTTTATTCAGAAAAATGAGGAACACAAAGAAGTAGCATACTTTGAGCCTAATTCGGACTACCGAGTGAGCGGCAAGCTATCGCGTTTCACAAAGAGGGAAACATTGGCCCTTGGCAATAGCGATGGAACAACTACCACCTACTTAAAATTTGCAAACGTCAATTTCAAAATCAAGGACAAGCCATGTTCATTACTAATTCTCAAAGCTCTCGGCTTTGGCAATCAATATTTATTGGCATTTGGAGATGCTACAAGCGGAGAGTCCACATATGGAGGTGGTCGTTACCTCGATGTTGTCATTGGTAAATCAGATCTGCTCACACTCGACTTCAATAAAGCATACAACCCATATTGTGCCTATTTTGATGATTTTACATGCCCATTACCACCAATTGAAAATCTTTTGGAAGTCTCAATTGAAGCCGGTGAAAAGAATTATCCGCATTAGGTTCAGAATCAAGCCTAGCAGCTAAGTAGATTCTTTATTTTTGCCCTCTTAATTCAGAGACTCGAGATGAAGATATCTTATAATTGGCTTAGAGAATACATTGACTTCAAAGAATCTCCTGAGAAATTGGGAGACATCCTTACACAAACAGGATTGGAAGTAGAGGGTATTGAAAAGGTAGAAAAGATACCAGGTGGTTTAGAGGGAATAGTAGTTGGTGAGGTAGTATCTTGTGATCAGCATCCAAATGCTGATAAGCTAAAAATCACCAAAGTTGATATTGGGGCAGATCAACCATCAGATATTGTTTGTGGCGCACCCAATGTTGCAAAAGGTCAAAAAGTATTAGTAGCTACCATCAATGCTACTATTCACCCTGCCAATGGAGAGTCCTTCAAAATCAAAAAGGCAAAGATTCGTGGCGAAGTTTCTGAAGGGATGATTTGTGCCGAGGACGAACTTGGGCTTGGAAGTAGTCACGATGGGATCATGGTGTTGGATACGGACAAGCCAAATGGCACTCCTGCAATTGAACTATTCGAAACAGGTGAAGATTTCATCTTTGAAATCGGGCTAACGCCAAATAGAGGTGATGCTACTTCCCACATGGGTTCTGCCAGAGACTTGAAAGCATATTTCAGGAAGGAGTTAACCATTCCTCAGCCTAAATCTTTCAAAATCAAAAATGATCGTCCCATCTCTATTGAGGTGAAAGATAACGAAAGGTGTCCGAGATTTTCCGGCGTTACAATTAGGGGTATAAAGGTTCAAGCCTCTCCTGATTGGTTACAATGGAAGCTCCGATCCATTGGCCTTGAACCAATCAATAATGTGGTAGATGTAACTAATTATGTTCTTCATTCAATTGGTCAGCCAATGCATGCATATGACGCAACGCATATCAAGGGAGGTAAGATCATTGTCGACACACTAAAAGATAACACCCCATTTACTACTCTCGAGGGTAAGGAAAGGAAGCTTAGCAAAGATGACCTTATGGTTTGTAATGGAGCGGGTGAAGGTATGTGTATGGCAGGTGTACTAGGAGGTCTGAATTCAGGAGTAACTGAAGAAACGACAGATATATTCTTAGAGAGCGCGTATTGGAACGCAGACGGTATTAGATCAACTGCTCAAAGACATACCATATCCACAGATGCTTCTTTCAGATATGAACGTGGTGCCGACCCTGAAATGACCATTCCAGCCGTGAAGCTTGGTACGTCATTAATTCTAGAGCTTGGAGGAGGGGATATAGCATCAGATATTGTAGATATATACCCCAACCCAATCAAGGAAAAAGAAATTGAAATTGAATTCAAAACATTCCATTGGCTAATCGGAAAAGAGCTTGATCATCAACTCATATTAGAAATCCTCAACTGGCTGGATATTAAAACCGAGGAGATATCTAAAAGTGGCTTCAAAGCAATTATCCCAGCTTACAGAAGTGATGTCACTCGCCCAGCAGACCTTGTTGAGGAAGTACTGAGGATTTATGGATTCAATGAGGTTGAGTTAGATGAGGAATTTTCAGCAGATTATCTGGCCGAATTTAATGAATATGAACCTTATCGAGTTCAAGAAGATCTTTCTCGTTTTCTAGCAGGTAGAGGTTACTCTGAGATTTTAACTAACTCTCTAACCAGTCCAAGGTACTATGAAGAATTTCCTCTCGGAGGTGAGCCTGTAAAGATGCTCAACCCTTCCAGTGAAGAATTGACCATAATGAAGACATCTCCAGTATATACTGCATTGGAATCTGTCTCCTACAACATCAATAGACGCAATCCGAATTTGAAATTTTTCGAGTTCGGACGTTCTTACAAAAAAGAAGAGAAAGATTACAAGGAGTCTGAATGGTTATCCTTCTACCTCACTGGCAATACTGCAGAAGCTAATTGGCTAGACGAGCCAAGGAAAAGCTCCTTTCATGATCTCAGCACTTCAGTTTTAGGAATGCTGAAATATGCTGGAATCAGAAAGACTGAAATTATACCTTCTGAGAAAGATACCTTGTATGAGTATGGTGTTGTGATCAAAAAAGAGGGTAAGATGCTTGGAATACTGGGGAAATTGAAAAAAGAGCTACTCTCAATTTATGGAATAAAACAGGCTGTTTTTCATGCACAGCTGGATTGGGTAAATATTATCAAACTTTATAAATCCGACATTGCCTACGCGCCTATTCCAAAGTATCCTGAAGTAAAGAGAGATCTTTCGTTAGTTCTGGATAAAAAGATAACTTATGCTGATATCCAACAACTTGCATACAGACAGGAAAAGAAATTATTAAATAGAATGAACCTTTTCAGTGTCTACGAGGGCGATAAAATAGAAAAAGGAAAAAAAGCTTATGCAATTAGTTTTTTTCTTCAAGATAAATTCAAAACTTTAACAGATAAACAGATCGACAAAAGTATGAACAGCCTAATAAGCTTATATGAAAAAGAGCTTGGAGCTGTGATACGAAAATAATAATGCCTAGCGAGAAATTATATCGTGAATTTCAAAATCTGGAACGAAAGATTCAGTTGGTACTTACCGAAAATAAGCGACTAAAAGATGAATTAAATCACACCAGAGATGAAAATGGTTTACTGAAAGAAAAAATGAAAAGTCAAGAGGCTAATCTGACTACCTTTCAGGATAAAATAAAAATAAATAAACTAGTAAATAGCACAGTAGTCAGTGAGGGAGATTCAGTTGAACTGAAAGAGACGATAGATGGCTACATCAAGGAGATAGATAAATGCATTGCCCATTTGGCAGGATAAAATAACTACAAACCGAATGGCTGAACTATCCATAAAAATCAGAATTGGGAACAGGGAGTATCCCATGAGAGTGAAAGCGGAGGATGAAGAAAGAATTAGGAGAGCAGGGAAATTATTAAATGAGAAAATAAAAAATTACCAAAATCAATTTGGGATAGACGATGCCCAAGATTTGGTTGCCATGGTAGCATTTGATTGTTTGGTGGAGAAACTCAAGCGTGAGGAATCATCTGAAGCTTCAGATGATTTCGCTCTAAGCGAGATTTCAAAATTAAATCAGCTCATCACAAATTCGATTTAGAATTCTGATATATCGCCCTTGATTTAGACATTTCTGACTGTCCTGCTATTTGATAAACAAATACACAATGGACACCGCAATCATCATAATTATCACCTCAGTTGTTGGCACGATAATAGGCCTTCTTGTAGGTAGAACCTTGCAAGGAAAGAATGCCAGTAAGAAGGTTAAGGAAGCCGAAGAGCAAAGCAAACTCATCTTAAAAGAAGCTGAGGTAACAGCAGAAAGCATAAAAAAAGATAAGATTCACGAAGCAAAAGAAAATCTCTTCAAAATGCGAAGTGAGTTTGAAGAAGAGGCAGCTCGAAAGAAAAACATTATCCTCACAAATGAGCAGAAACTCAAGCAGAAAGAAACTAATCTTAACAAGCAATTTGAGCAAGCCAAGCGAAAAGAGGATGAATTGGATGGTTTAAAAGAAACACTTACCAACCAAATGGAAATAGCGCGTCAGCGAAAAGATGAGTTTGAAAAAATGCAGAAACAACAGGTAGCCATTCTTGAAAAAGCTGCCAACTTACCTGCAGAAGAAGCTAAAGTTCAGCTCATGGAAGCATTGAAAGATGAAGCTCGCACAAGTGCATCTGCTCATATCAAAGAGATTGTAGAAGAGGCAAAAATGACAGCTACTAAGGAAGCTAAGAAAGTGGTGATAGAAGCCATCCAACGTACTGCTACTGAGCATGCTATTGAAAACACTGTTTCTGTTTTCAACATCGAAAGTGATGATATTAAAGGAAAAATCATTGGCCGTGAGGGACGTAATATCCGAGCATTAGAAGCAGCAACTGGAGTTGAAATCATTGTGGATGACACGCCAGAAGCTATCATCATTTCCGGTTTCGATCCGGTAAGAAGAGAAATCGCCCGGTTGTCTCTTCATCGATTAGTTCAGGATGGAAGAATTCATCCTGCTCGTATAGAAGAAATCGTGAATAAAACCTCTAAGAACATTGGTGATGAAATCATCGAAATTGGTGAGAGAACAGTCATAGATCTTGGAATACATGGACTACATCCTGAATTAATCAAAATGGTCGGCCGTATGAGATTTCGTTCATCCTATGGGCAAAATCTATTGCAGCATTCCCGCGAGGTTGCTAACCTATGTGCTACGCTTGCTTCTGAACTTGGATTAAATCCAAAGCTTGCAAAGAGAGCCGGTTTGCTTCACGATATTGGAAAAGTGTGGCCTGAAGAACCGGAAAAACCACACGCAATCATTGGGATGGAGCTCGCAAAGAAGTATAAGGAAAACGCAGAAGTTTGTAATGCTATCGGAGCCCATCATGATGAGATAGAAATGACTTCAATGATCTCACCAATCGTTCAGGCGTGTGATGCAATATCAGGATCACGTCCGGGTGCACGCAGAGAGATAATGGAGCAATACCTGAAGCGTCTTAAAGATTTAGAAGGGATTGCTTTGAATTTTGATGGCGTCAATAAATGTTATGCCATTCAAGCCGGACGTGAGCTGAGAGTTTTGGTAGACGCAGAAAATGTAGATGACAAGCAAGCAAGTGACCTTTCATTCAATATTTCACAAAAAATTGAAAAGGATATGCAATATCCTGGACAAATAAAAGTGACAGTTATAAGGGAAACGCGTGCTGTAGCGTTTGCTAAGTAAGAAGTAACTTTAAATAAAAAGATATGAAAAAGATATTACTCACACTTTCTATACTTTCCATCCTCATAATTAGCTCCTGTGGTAGTGACGATGGCGTAGCAGTCAATAATCAAATCACCATAGGAGATCAAACCTTTGATATTACAAATGGAGGGTTTGTAGATCTCGGAGAATCTGAAGGTACATCTCAAGGTGCATTTGCCTTGGCCGATGCCAATATTTCAGTTTCATCTCAATCTTCGTTTTCCATTGGAAGTTCTTCTTCGTTTAGAATCGTATTTAACCTGGTAGCGCTTGGCACAACCTTAGGTTCTGGGGCATACACTGAAGGTGATGTACTCAGTCCTGATGCTGGTAAAGTATTCTTCGTGTCCATACTACAAGCAGATGGGACATCCTATAATGTAGATAGTGGCTCAGTCCAATTTAGTGGTACAAGTCCAAATTTTACCTTAAGCTTTGATCTTACCCTTGATGGAGGTACCCAGATGACTGGCGGCTTTAGTGGTGAGTTTGCCACAAACTGATATTTAGAATATATTGAATCCCGCATATTATGAAAAAAATATTTTTAGCCATCTCAATCCTTTCTACACTCCTTATCACTTCGTGTGGTAGTGACGATACGGTAGAAATCGAGTTAGGATTATCCGGAACTCTTACATATTCTGGAACAGAAATAAGTGCAAGCGATGGCCTCTTCGGAGAGGTTGCAGATGGAGGTGAATATGCGGCTTCATTTTTCATATCAAATGCTCCTATCACCTTTAACGCTGAAAGCAATCAAGCAAATTTTCAAGGTGAATACCTGATCAACATCGTAATCTATCGAGAAGGAGATGCATTTGCGTCTGGCAATTACAATGTAGCAACTCTGGGGAGCCCTGTGGAAGATAAAAGCGCATTCGTGGTTTATGCAGATTTAGATAATGCAAGCTCAGGAGGAATCCTTGCTATCGGAGGCACAATTAATATTCAAGGTTCTGGAAACAACTTTACATTGACCTTAGCGGTCGATTTTGAAAATGACGTAGAACTTGTTGGAAATGTCGCTGGTGAATTTGAACGAATTGAGATTCCTGCTCAATAAGTATTTTATACGCTTACTTTTAATCATTAATATTCAATTACATAAATGAAAAATCTACTACTAATATTTACTATCACATTGCTAGTTTTTATCACCTCATGCGGTAAAGATGATGGAGCCGAAATTCAACTGGGATTAAGTGGGGCTGTAACATTTGATGGTACTGCTACCACTATGTCAGACGGATTGATAATTGATTTTGGCGCTGATGCCGGCGAATACAATTATGACTTTTATATCGCCAATGGAAATATCGCTGTGGATGGAGTTGAACTCACTGTAAGTGGAAATACATTGATTTACCTAGAATTGTACAATGAAGGTACAGCGTTTAGTCCCGGAACTTTCGCTGTTGCTCAAAGTGGTGCAAAGTATTGCTTTGCAAGTATCCGTGTGGACGATGAAACAAACATAGCCACCGGAGGTACTGTTACTGTTACAGGATCAGGTCAAAATTATGAGGCTGTATTCAATCTCGAATTTTCGGGTGAGAGAACGCTGACAGGAACCGTAGAAGGTGGATTCGCACTTCAAGGCAGTTTATAGTGAGAAAATATCTCTATTTTAGCGGCATGATATCCAGTAGTGCCAAGAACAATAAATTTAACAAGAAGTCAAATCGACTTCTGCTGTTCGGCTATTGATGATATTTTAGATAAAAGAATTTTCAAAAACCGGAGTTACTGCTTCGGTTTTTTTGTTTAACCTGATTTTAAAATTTAAAAAATGGAATTTGCAAGCTTAATTAAAGCCACTGAGTCTTATGGCTCTCCGCTCTATGTGTATGATGCCAATCAAATGATGGAGAACTACAAACAGTTCATCAAAGCGTTCAAGGTGGATAAACTTAAGGTCCATTACGCTTGCAAAGCATTGAACAATCAAGCCATCTTGAAGCTATTTAAATCAGCAGGTGCCGGATTAGATTGTGTTTCTATTGAAGAGGTGCATTTAGGGCTTCATGCTGGTTACTCTGCGGAAGACATTTTGTTTACTCCTAATAATATTTCCACAGAAGAATATGAACAGGCAATAAAACTCGGTGTGAAAATCAATGTGGACAATCTTTACACATTGGAGTATTTCGGGATTAATCATCCGAAAGTTCCTATTTACATCCGCATCAATCCTCATCTCATGGCCGGAGGTAACCAAAATATCTCTGTTGGGCATATTGATTCCAAATTCGGAATTTCCATACATCAGGTACCTAATATTGAGCGAATTGTGAAAAAACTAAATATCAATGTGATGGGGGTTCATGTACACACCGGATCTGATATTTTAGATGCCGACATATTTATTAAAGCGGCTGAGTTGGTATTTAGTGTGGTTGAAAAATTCGAATCAGTAACTCACATAGACTTTGGTAGCGGCTTCAAAGTCGCATATAAACCAGATGACTTGCATACTAACATTTCCAGTTTTGGGAAAAAATTCAGTAAGGCTTTCAATGATTTTTGCTCCAAACAAGGAAGGGATTACACGTTAGAATTTGAACCAGGCAAATACATGGTTAGCAATGCTGGGTATTTTATCGCTAAGGCAAACTTAATCAAGCAAACGACCTCATGCACATTTGTGGGACTAAACACCGGCTTCAATCATCTGATAAGACCCATGTTTTACAATGCTTATCATCACATTGAAAATCTCTCAAATCCGACCGGTGAAAAGAAAGTTTACAATGTGGTAGGATATGTTTGTGAGACAGACTCATTTGCATCTGACAGAATAATTCCTGAGGTGCGAAAAGGTGATTTGTTGGTTTTCAAAAATGCAGGCGCCTATTGTTCAACTATGGCATCCAACTACAATTCCAGACCCCGGCCAGCAGAAATTCTTTTTTACAAAGGCAAAGATTATTTAATTCGACGCAGAGAGACTCTTGAAGATTTACTAGGTACTCAAGTGGAAGCTGCTATTGACTATTGATTTTCGAATTCATGCTTCAGAAGCCATTGTTTGCGATGAACACCTCCACCGTACCCAACAATGCTTCCATCAGATCCAATGATTCTGTGGCAAGGGATAATGATTGAAATGCGATTTTCACCATTAGCTCTTGCCACAGCTCTTACTGCTTTTACATTACCAACTACGCCAGCTTGTTGCTTGTAAGATCGAGTAACCCCAAATGGTATCTTTATCAAGGCATCCCATGTTTTTTGCTGGAATTCGGTTCCTGGAACTACAAGAGGTATGTCAAATACCTTCCTTTTGCCTTCAAAATATTCACTGAGCTGAGATGAAATTTCATCAATCATCACGTGTTTTCCAGTTATCATCTCCGATTTCATTCTTCGCTTCAAAACGTCCAATTGCGTCTCTATCATTTTTCGATCAGTGAATTCCAGAAGACAAAGCCCCTCATCTGTCACTCCAATCATCATAGGACCGAGTGGTGTAGGTATTCTGTTAATTGTAATTATTTGTCCTTCAGTCCCTGGTGAAAATCCTGTCATATTCTTAAATGTTTCTGAAAATCCACTGAGTGAATTATATCCTTGTTCAAACGCCGATCGAGTAACTGTTTGTCCTTCTTTGATTTTCAAAAAAGCAGTATTGATCCTGCTCATCCTCAGATACGCTTGAAACGTAATACCATGTGTTTTCTTAAAATATCTCCTTACTCGACTTGGGCTAAATCCTAATTGTGCCAATTCGTAATCCTTCCACTTTTTATCTGGTTGACTTTCTATGAGTTTTAAAAGTGGTGTAAGCCATTCAGGGTTAGATTGATATGTTTTCATTGGCCTACACACTTTGCATGCTCGATAACCATTGGTCAATGCATCTTTTGTCGAAGAGAAAAACTCAACGTTTTTATACTTCGGTTTTCGTGCCGAACACGTAGGCCTACAAAATATGCCTGTTGTTTTTACACCTACGATAAAGACTCCCTCATATTGAGAATTTTTGTCCAGTAGCGCCTTATACATTTCGTCAGATGATGGAAGTGTAATCATTATTCAAAAATAGAATAAGCATTATTCATGGTACAACCGAAATTTGAACAAGCATTTTTTAAATTTATAAATATGGCTTTTAACGAACATTTGGCAGATAAACTACGGCAAGCTTTGAACGAACGTAGTGTTGTCTTTGAAGAAAAAATGATGATGGGTGGTCTATGCATTATGGTAGATGATAAAATGTGCATAGGTGTAATCAAAAATGATCTGATGGCACGAGTAGGACCGCATATTTACGCTGATGCTTTGCAAAGAATAAATGCCCGCGAAATGGACTTTACTAAGCGACCAATGAAGGGATATTTATATGTAAATGCCGAAGGTTGGGACGATGAAGCGGAGCTTGGTGAATGGATAGATCATTGTCTGGTTTACAACAAAGAAGCAATATCTTCTAAAAAGAAGTGATCACCCATTCAGGTGATTTTTCAGAAATACTTTTTAACTTTTATAGAAGATTCTATCATTGAAAAAAATAAAACCATGCATTACACCTGCGAAATCGACATTGACAAACCTCGACACGAGGTTGTGAAGCTTTTTGACAACTCTGATAACATGAAATATTGGCAGAAGGGGTTTGTAAGTTTCGAACACATTTCTGGAGAACCAGGCAAACCTGGAGCTGAATCAATAATAAAGTATGACTTAGGTAAGCGAAAAATGGAATTGATTGAAACAATTACTTTTCGGCAACTGCCTGATGAATTTCATGCAAATTTTACCACAAAAGGTGTGGTAAACATTCAAAAAAACTACTTTAAAGAAGTAGATGGTCAAACAAATTGGACATCTGAGGCGGAATTCAAATTTAGAGGCTTTATGAAAATAATGACCTTTTTCATGGGCAAGAAACCATTTCAGAAGCAAACAATGTCCTTTTTGGAAGATTTCAAAGCTTTCGCAGAAGGAAATCCTAAGTATGGGACTTGAATAGTTATTTAGGGAAAAAGAAGATCAGCATATCATCGATGGTTGCTCTCCAAAGCCCCCAACTATGTCCTTCATGCAGTTCTTTCCAGTAAATCTCATAGTCATTCTCAATGAGATAATCTCGTACGCTTCTCATATTTGGCGGAAGTGAACTTCCCTCATAAGTACCCCATATAGAAGCTATTTTGATGTCTTTTTTCACATCATCCATCACGATGGCGTTTGTATGGAAATTATTGGGTTGGAAAGCCCCGGAATGAATCCCACAATTACCAAAAACATCGGGATTTTGAAAGGCTATAATGGCCGAAATATTGCCACCATAAGAATCACCTATGACAGCTCTTCCACTAGGCTCAGCAATTGTATTGTAATTTGAATCGATATACAGAACCAGTTCGCTCACGAAAAATTCCGAATAATCGAACCGATCCTCAAAAGCGTACTCAACATTGCGATTATTAGGTACAACAAAAACTGCTATAAGTGACTGAATTGATCCATCACTGATAAGATTGTCAATTACATTGGCAGCATATGCCAGATTGAGATAGTCCGCACCGTCCTGGAAGTAAACAACAGGATAGCTTTTGGTTTCATCATATCCGTGAGGTAGATATATAAATGCCTCATAGGTTTTATTTGTATTGATGCTCGACAATTGAACGCTGGTGGTTGTCCCTTTTTCCTCAGTTTCTCTCGCTTGAATCTCTCCAGGTTGGACGTATTCAGGCATGGCCAATTCTGAATTAGCTCCGAATCCGCCTCCTATTTGATTTGGATTTTTTGGATCAAGGATCCAATTAGAGCCATTGATTACTAGTTTGTAATCAAGTCTAGCATCTGCCTCAAATGATTCAGTCCTGTACCAAAGCTGAGTATCTCGCAGTCTAACGAATCCTCTCCCAGATGGACTCCATCCGGTAAAGTCACCAGCCACTGATACACTGTTGGCATCTCCTTGATATAGAAAATAGACCGTACTGTCATTCTCTATGAAAGGAAAATCAATAGAATCGATAAAGTCCTCAACAAGCCCATATTGCATGGATGAATCTGATTCATCTACTATTGCAATAAGTTCTGAAAATGAACTTATCACATCTGTTTGTGCCATAGGTTCAGCACGTTCTTTTTTACAAGCAAAAGAAGCAAGCAAAATGCTTCCAACTAAATAAGTTTTACTCAGGTGTTTTTTCATCAGGATATTCTTTCTTGAAACCATCCCAGAAATCAGCAATTGTTTGCTTCATATCTTTTCTAAGCATCAATATACCAAAGAGGTTAGGCAATGTCATCACTGCTATTGTGATCCCCGAAAGGGTCCAAATAATGGTGGTATCAGCAAAAGAAGCAACGAAAAATGCCACGACATAAACCAGTCTATAATACTTGACGGACTTTGGACCAAAAAGATAGGTCATGGCTCTATCACCATAATAGGACCAACTGATTGCTGTACTGAACGCAAATAATAAAAGACCAATAGAAACAATGTATTTTCCTGAATCTCCAAAATAGCTTCTTGTAAATGCTTCGGCTGTAAGTGGCGCACTATGAACAAGTGACTTTCCTTCAAACACAAGCAAGAGGTCTTCTGGTTTGCCATTAATTATGTTAACAGATCCAGTGATAGGCATTCCATCACTTAGAATTCTAACGTCTTCAGCCAGAGATCTTGCGTTTATAATTGATACATCCTCTTGAATTTTGCCGTCTACAACATTGAGAGGTCCATTGAAAAGAGGCAGCGAATTAGACTCGCTTATGTGACCATAAAGTTCTTGCTTCCCTGAATCTGTTGCATCAGTATAAATTCCTTCAACTATCGACATATCTGTATAGTCAAACTCATTGTTAAGTTTTTCATTCCAAACTCCTGAAGAAAGAAGTACTAATGCTGTGACTGAACAAATGACTATTGTATCAATGAATGGCTCTAAAATAGCAACAAACCCTTCTGAAACCGGCTCATGGCCTTTTGCAGCAGCATGCGCAATCGGAGCACTACCTTGACCAGCCTCATTTGAGAATAATCCTCGTCCAACACCCTTATTAAACGCAAAAGCAATAGATGCTCCAAGGAAACCTCCGGTAGCCGCTGAACCTGAAAAGAGGTCGGCAAAAATTGAGACAAACGAAGGAACAATATTTCCGATGTTATAGAAAATCACAGCGAAAGCTCCGATGAAATAGATCAATGCCATAGCTGGAACCAACCGTGAAGTAACCGCAGCTATTCTCTTAATTCCTCCAATAATAACCAACCCAAGAAGTACTGCAAGCACGCCACCGACTAGCATTTCATCCAGTCCGAAGGTAGCATTCAAGGAATCTGCGATACTGTTTATCTGCGGAAGTGACCCTGTACCAAAAGATGAAAGGACAGTTGCTCCAGCGAAAATGGCAGCCAACCAGCCCATATTTAGTTTATTCTTCATGTAGTACATTGGTCCACCCGCCATGGTACCATCTGCTGTTTTTTCACGGTATTTATGTGAAAGTGTAACCTCCACGAACTTGGTACACATACCAACGGCTGCTGTCATCAGCATCCAAAAAACAGCGGCAGGTCCACCTATGTGCACAGCCAATGCGACTCCTGCTATATTACCTGTTCCTACTGTTCCCGAAAGCGCAGTTGTAAGCGCTTGAAAATGATTGGTATCTCCTTCATCATCTTCCTTATCAAACTTTCCCTTTACTACTTTAAAAGCAAATCGGAAATATCTTATCTGAGGAAATTTCAAATAGATTGTAAAAAATAAACCAGTTCCTAAAAGCGCATAGGGAAACCAGGCTGAGCTACCGATGTAACTATCTATTAAGGAAAGAAAATCGTTAAGTTCTCGCATTCAATCTGTTTTTAGGTTTTTTGGAATCCGACAAAAATAGCTTTTTTACTGAATCAACAGCCATTGAAAACATTTCATTAACTAAACTGTTTGATGGATGGATATGAAACGTATCTAAAAGATCAATTTTGTATCTTTCTAGAAACAATCGAAAACACCAAAACCTAACTTTTCATGGAAGAAGTAACGAATGAAGCATCCAAGTATACCGAAATGGCCATTGACCTGGCCATGACCTGGGGACCGAAAGTAATTGCAGCTATTGTCACCTTACTGATCGGCTTGTGGATAATTGGAATAATCACTCGTGCGGTTGGTAGAACCATGCAGAAAAAAGATGTCGATGCCTCGCTCAGACCTTTTATAAAAACATTGATTTCTGCCACACTAAAAGTGATGCTCTTTATTTCCGTTATTGGTATGGTAGGAATAGAGGCCACCAGCTTTGTAGCTGTACTAGGAGCTGCAGGTTTAGCTATTGGTTTGGCTCTTCAAGGAACACTTCAAAATTTTGCCGGTGGTGTAATTATTTTGTTGCTGAAACCTTTCAAAGTTGGAGACTGGGTTGATACAGGTAGTTACTCTGGCACTGTGCATTCTATCCAAATTTTCAACACCTATATGAAAACTCCGGACAATAAAACTATCATTCTTCCAAACGGGACTTTAGCCAATACATCATTGACTAACTATTCTACCGAGCCAAGAAGGCGGATTGACCTTACAGTAGGAGTAGGATATGGAGATAGCACTGAAAAAACGAGATCGACGTTAATGGAACTCATCAATGCTGATGACAGAATATTGAATGATCCTGAACCATTTATTGCAGTTGCCGAATTAGCTGACAGCTCAGTAAATTTCACAGTTCGATTATGGGTTGAAGCCGGAGATTTTTGGGGGGTAAAGTTTGACATGAATGAAAACATTTACAATAAATTCAACGAGGTAGGACTGAATATACCATTCCCGCAAATGGATGTGCACGTTCACAAGGAAGGGTGATTATTCATGAAATAAACAACTTAAAGTCCGGTTTTCGAATCGGACTTTTTTATTTTTATGGTAATGAGAAAGAATATTTCATCCGGCGCACCATGGGAGAATCAGATAGGCTATTGCCGAGCTGTACGAGTAGGCAATACAATTGAGGTTTCCGGAACAGCTCCAGTTCGTGATGGCAAAACAGTCGGTGACAATGCCTATGAACAGACCAAGGCTTGCCTTGAGATAATCAAGGAGGCAATAGAAAATGCTGGCGGTAAAATCGAAGATGTGGTTCGCACCCGAATGTTTGTAACCGATATCTCTCAATGGGTAGCCATTGGCAAAGCACATGGTGAGGTTTTCACCCAAATAAAGCCTGCTACAACCATGGTAGAGGTAAAAGCATTAATTGAAGCTGATATGCTAATTGAGATTGAAGCTACAGCTTTGGTAAGTAGTTAAAGCGCTTCGAAATGGGCAATCATCTTATTCCGCAAATCGCTATGTGGTAATCTGCCAAGGCCTGCTCCCATATTATCTCTCATATGCTTCTCTTTAGAAGTTCCTGGAATCACACAAGTCACAGCTGGATTTGATATCAAGTACTTCAGGAAGAATTGACCCCAACTTTTGCAATCAAATTCTGATGTCCAATCAGGCAGTTCCCTATCTTTTACTCTTCTGAAGAGTGAGCCACCCGAATAAGGTCTATTGATCAGCACAGCTGCACCATTATCTCGTGCTGTTGGAAGCAATGTTTTTTCCGCATTGCGATTACTTATTGAGCAATTCACCTGAACAAAATCAATATTCTCAGTTTTGATGATCCTTTCCAACTCATTGTGTGCCCCATCTTGATAATGGGTTATTCCAATATGTCTGATCAACCCTTTTTCCTTCCATTCGTACAAAGTCTTAATGTGGGTTTTCCAGTCTTGCAGGTTATGAATTTGCATGAGATCCATTGGACTGGCTTGCATTCTTCGCATGGAAGTATTCATCTGATCAATGCCGGATTGTTTTCCGCTGGTCCAGACTTTAGTGGCAAAAAACAGTCGCTCTTGCAGATCGGTTTGCTCAGCTAATTCACCCACTACGCTTTCTGATGAGCCATACATTGGTGAAGAGTCTACAACGGTACCCCCTCCTTCCGCAAGTGCACGAAGTACGGCTTTTAGCGGCTTTCTCTGAGACGATGAGTTTCCTACATCGAAAGTCTGCCAGGTTCCTAAACCAACAACACCTATCTTTTCACCCGAAGATGGTATTACTCTCTTCATGATTTGATCTGTTGATGCGAAAGTCAATTTAGGTATAGAAAGTGCCAATGCTCCAATACCTATTTGCTTAAGCGCTTTTCTTCGAGATAATGATTCTTTCATAGTTATCAGCTTTAGCCGTTTTTGCGTTGAATATTTTTCCTATGCTAAATCCTGTCAACATCCACACCGCAGCAATAGGAACTGCCAACAAAGAAATAACATGAAGCGAGGATATGAGAGCATTAAGCCCTGTAAAAAGCCATCCACTTATCGCATCTCCTCCACGATAGATTACCGTATCAATGAAATTTTTTGAATTATATTTTTCGTGAATGGTAAGCCCTGTGAATAGTAGTTCTCGTGATGGCCTTTGGATGGAAAAGTTTAAGGAACGATAGAGTACCTGAACGATGAGAAGTGTGATTACAGCTTGATGAAGTCCTAGAGATAGAAATCCTGCCACAGCAATTAATGGTACAATCATTAAAGCAATTACAATTCCGGCCTTCCGAAGAAATCGCTCGGTCAAAAAAAATTGTAATATTAAAGTGAAGCTATTTACAAGTAAATCTCGTGTGCCAAAATAAAAGGTACGATCTGCCGACGATGTGAAAGCATCAGAAATTATATGCGCTTGTTCAAAATAAAGGAAGGTAGATACGCTGGTATATAGTAGAATAAAAAGACCAATTTGCTTTAGAAAAAGTGATCGTCGCATCAAAAGTAAGCCTTGCCATACGCTAGATATAGAAGCGGTTTTAAAATTAACTTCTCGAGATTTTTTAGATTTTTTTACAAGATCGACAAGGAATAAAGTAGCTATCGCTAGTAATCCTGCGGAGATCAGAAGAAGATTATTTATTCCAACCAATCCAACGCAATAGGTGGCTATCAATGGCCCAAAAATAGCACCGCAACTACCCCCTGCAGAGATGGGACCATACAGCCTTTTTGCCTGTTCCGAACTAAAAAGATCCGCATTGAAACTCCAGAAAATCGAAATCACAAATAGATTGAAAACGCTTAGCCATATAAAAAAGCACGCTGCTAAAATTGGAGAAGGAGTGATCTTAAACAGTAAGTAGAACAATAGGATATTTGTGATAAAGAACACATAAATCTTAGGTAGGAGCTGATGCCTGGGCACTTTTTTCATAAGGAAACCAAAAATCGGAATGATGAAGAGCATGACTGTGAAAGTGCCTGTAAACAACCATTGCATGTTGTCTACACCCGCCTCAATACCCATTTCGTCTCTGACCGGCCGAAGGATGAAGTAGCTACTCATCAAAAAGAAAAAATAGAGAAAGGAAGACCTAGCCAGTCTCAACTCATTCTTCGAAAGATTAAATATACGTCGTGAAAATATCATGTATCGAAAATTCATATTCGAGTTACGTGATCATTCACAAGAAGTCTTCCGTATTAATTAATCTGTTAGGTTTATTAATTAATTGGCACTTTTATCGCTAATGGATATCAATTCACTTATTCTGATTGTCTGTGGAGCCGGCGTGATTCAAAGCTTATTTTTATCGCTTTTTATCCTTGCGTCTAAGCGCATTCAATTGGATGAAAGGATATTGTTAGGGTTGCTTCTAATTGCGATATCCTTACGCCTAGTTAAATCTATTGGGTGGTATTTCTTTGATGTCGAAAATCAACTTTTCCTGAATATTGGTTTTGCTGCTCATGGCTTTATAGGTCCTATTTTAGTTCTATACTTCGCCAAGAAAACTCAATTGTTAAGCAGCAGATTTTACCAAATACTGATTCTAGCTCCAGCTTTTGCCCTGTTTCTGGCATCTCCTTTTCTTCCCCTCAATGATTTTTGGTACGTAGGTGGATATAAAGCGCTGCTCTATTACACCGCATTCTTTTTGCTCTTTGCTGGATATTATTTATGGATAATTTATAGGGAGAAGAAAATCTATTTCCCCTGGTACAGAAATCTTTATTTGGGTGTGTCCATCTTTTGTGTGTCTTATTTCACAAACTACATTTTTGGACTCAATCCATATATCACTGGTCCAATTTTATATGCATTTGTAATTTATCTCATCAGCTTCATCATTTTTTCCAATCGTAAAATTTTCACGCCGCTTGGAGATAAAAAGAAGTACAAAAATATCAACCTTACTCCCGATCAAATAGCACATCATAAGACGAGAATAGAAAGAGTCATGACCGAACAAAAACCATACCTTAGTAGTGATTTCAGTTTATCAGAATTGTCACAACTCACATCTATTCCTAAGCATTTACTTTCCAGATTTTTTAGCGAGAATCTAAATCAGAGTTTTACTGATTTTACCAACAGTTTTCGAGTTTCTAAGGCAAAAGACTTACTGATAGATAAGAAATTTCGAAATCATAAAATAGCATTTATTGCTTATGAATGTGGCTTCAATTCGCTGTCTTCCTTCAATGCCGCTTTTAAGAAAATAGTGGAAAATTCCCCATCAGAATATAGGAAAAAGTTAAGCAGGTTTTGACGATTGTACTGGCACTGTGCACTCTTACGTTAAAAACATAACCACGTCGTAAATAAAACTGGCTGCAAGCTTAGCCGTACGACCATCATCATAGGGAGGGCTCATTTCAGCCACGTCAAAACTCACTACTTTTCCAGATTTATGTAGTTCATTCATTAGCGGTTTGATATGATGAGGCAATGCGCCATATGGATTGACGGCACTTACTCCAGGCGCTATTCCTGCTGAAAAAACATCTAAATCGAGTGTAATAGCTATGATATCCACCTGTTCATTGAAGTAATTGATTTGAGCCAATAGATCTTCCTTAGACTCAGTCAAAAGTTCTTCCATCGATATGAATGACTGTTTTTTTTTCCGCATTAGCTCAAACATAGGTGCGATGTTGACCGCTTCGTTTATCCCGATTGGGAAGTAATGAACGTTATCATACTCATCAAAGAGTTGTCTGGCCCAGCTTCCCGAGTGAGCGCCTTGAGGATACTCTCTGAGGTCAAAATGTGGATCGAAATTGACTATACCAACTTTCTTTTTAGGAAATGAATCCAGGACGCCTTTACCATGCGCATAGCTAATCTCGTGACCTCCTCCTAGCAAAATTGGAAACGATCCATTTTTGAGCATGGCTTCAACATATCTGGCCAGTTCTCGTTGTGAATTTTCAAGCTGATCACCACTTACTACCACATCTCCTACATCTGTGATCTTTTGGGATTCATCAAAATGTACTGCAAGATTCACCATCGCTCTACGTATGGCATCTGGTCCATCTACTGCACCTGTTCTTCCCAGATTTTTCTTCACTCCTATATCTGAGCAAAAGCCAAGAAAGCATGCACCTTTAGGTATTTTTGAGTTTAAATCCGCACACTCAACCACTTGATGCCAAACATCTCGCACAGATCCAGCATCTTGTCTGCCCTTCCATATTGACTTATTTCCGGGCTTATACATGATTGACTTCTTTGCCGTTTTTCCAGACCAGACTAGGTTTGATCTTGCCTTGGTTGTACAGAATTTCTCGATAATCGTTAACTGGAAATGCCGCAAGGTCTGCCTTCATACCATTAGCTATTCTTCCCCTATCATTAAGACCAAGTGCTTTTGCTGCTCGAAATGTGATCCCTGCAAAAATCTCTGCGGACGATAACTTTTCATAAATCCCAAGAATAGCAGCCTGTACAAGCAAGTCTCCCATAGGTGCCGATCCGGGGTTCCAGTCCGTGGATATCGCTAGAGAGGCTCCAGCATCTAGTAATTTCCTGGCTGGGGTAAAATTCATGCCTAGTCCGATGCTAGCCCCAGGAAGTGCTACAGCAACAGTTTCGGACTTAGCTAGTATGCGTACTTCTCGGTCAGTACTTGCTTCCAGATGATCTGCACTCCTGGCTCCAAGTTCTGCAGCAATTTGACTTCCTCCAATATGAAATTGATCTGCATGTATGGTCAGCTCAAAACCTAAGTTTTTGGCTTTGCTCAGATATTCTTTGGCCATTTCCATTGGAAAAGCTGATGGTTCCACGAAAATGTCAATCCGATTGGTGAGTCCTTTGACGAGTAATTGTGGTAGTAAATCATTTTCCAGGTAATTCAGAAATTCCCTTTTATCACTGAATTCCTTTGGGCAAACATGTGCGGCGAGGCATGTAGGAATCAAGTCTGAGATGACATCTGCTTTGGCATCTTTTACCACTTCTAGAATCTTTAACTCATTTTCAACATTAAGCCCATAACCACTCTTTACTTCAATAGTGGTCACACCATCCATTAAATGTCTATTTGCCCTCCTAATCAGCCCAGTTAGCAAGTCAGTTGAAGGTGCAGCTCGCGTTTTTTCCACTGAGTCAAATATGCCTCCACCTTGTTCCAGTATTTTCTCGTAAGATTCTCCAGACATCCTTAATGTATAGTCCCTAGCCCGTGTGCCGCCCCATACTAAATGAGTATGACAATCGATCAAACCAGGAAGTAAAACCTGATCACCAGCTATCTCTTCAACATCTGAAGTTTCAGATTTCAAAGTATCAAAATCGCCAACTTTCAAAATTTTTTCATCATCAACTAATACACCTGCATTTTGCACAATATCTAATGCAGAATCATCTAAAGCGCCTTTTTCCGGTGCACTTGAAAGTGTTACAATCTCTTTGAATGGGCCAATCAGCTTCGACATGGTACGAAAATTGAATTAAATCGAAAAGTTACGACTTTTGCTAATGTATAATGAACCACAATCATCATGAAAAAATACCTACTTATATCTTTACTTTCCTTAATCACTGTGTTCTCATTTGGACAGATGGGAAGCATTGGTTTTTCATTGGGACTGCCACAAAATGAATTCAAAGAAAATACTGATGCTACTGGTTTTGGTGGTGATCTATCATTTGCCTTTCCTTTTCAAAAAGGTACACCAATCTATCTTGGGCTTGACGTTAACTATATGATTTATGGCAGAAATGCCCAGAATGAAGATTTATTTGCTTCTATAAATGATCAGAATGGGAATGAACTGGCTCGTCTTGAAATTCCTCTACGTATTGTAAACACCAATAGTATTTTTGGAACTCATGCCTTTATACGAGCTGTAGCTCCATTAGAATTAATTCAGCCTTACGGTGAAGCACTGTTTGGATTCAGATACATCTCTACCAATACCAAAATTCTGGACAGATCAAACGACAGAAGGTGGGCAACAGAAGATGATTCGGATGTCATTTCGAGAGAAACGGTGTTGGATGACTGGATATTAAGTTATGGTTTTGGTGGAGGATTCCTTATCAAAATAGGGCCTAAAGCATTTATAGATCTTCGGGTGAATTATTTTAAAGGGCAAAGGGCAGAGTATTTCGATGGTCAGGATACAGAATCTTGGGAGGTAACTTTTTCCGGCAGCAACTTTGACGAAGCTACAGTAAGTGGTGACGATCTAACATTTAACACCTCACCAAGAGAATCAACGACAGATTTACTTGTGATAAAATTTGGTGTGGCTTTTAAAATCTAGTAACCGTATTTTTCTTTCCATCTGAGACGGAGGAATTTTCTTAATTCTTCTTCACGAACATTTTGACCTGGATTGTAAAGTTTCATTCCTTTGATCTCATCAGGCAAAAACTCCATTTCTGCAAAATTCATGGGATGGTCGTGAGCATATTTGTAGCCTTTTCCATACCCTTGGTCTTTCATGAGCTTAGTCGGTGAATTTCGAACAGCCATTGGAACGGGGAGATCGCCTGTCTTCTGAACCAACGCTTGAGCCTGGTTGATTGCCATATAGCTAGCATTGCTTTTCGGACTTGAAGCCAGGTAGGTTACACATTGTGAAAGAATGATCCGAGATTCGGGATAGCCAATCATATTAACTGCCTGAAAGGCATTGGTAGCCATCACCAAAGCTGTAGGGTTAGCATTGCCAATGTCTTCTGATGCCAGAATAACTAAGCGTCTCGCAATGAATTTCACATCTTCACCTCCTTCTATCATTCGTGCCAGATAGTAAACCGCCGCATTGGGATCACTCCCACGAATGGATTTTATGAAGGCCGAGATCACATCATAATGCATCTCTCCCTTCTTGTCATAAAGCACCGTTTTTCTTTGTGCGGCCTGCACCACTTTTTCATTGGTGATTACCTTTTTCTTGCCTTCATCACTTTTGATAACAAGCTCCAAAAGATTCAGAAGTTTTCGACCATCGCCACCTGAAAGATTGAAAAGCGCTTCCGTCTCCTGCAATTCGACTTGCTCTTTTCTTAAATCTTCGTCTTGAGACAGGGCTTTTTCTACGAGTGTTAAAAGATTTTCTTTTGAAAGTGCATTCAGTGTATACACTTGTGACCTAGAGATCAATGCAGAGTTTACTTCAAAACTTGGATTCTCGGTAGTTGCACCAATTAAAGTGATCACTCCTTTTTCCACAGCTCCAAGAAGCGCATCTTGTTGTGCCTTATTGAAACGATGAATTTCATCAATGAAAAGAATTGCCTTGTTCCCACGACTCGCTATCTGAATCACCTCGCGAACTTCCTTTACTCCTGCACTAATGGCACTTAAGGTATGGAACGGACGCCTTACTTCATTTGCGATAATATTGGCTATAGTAGTTTTCCCAGTACCAGGTGGTCCCCATAAAATCATTGATGGCACCTGTCCTGAGCTAATGGCTCTTCTCAATACACCATTGTCCCCTACGAGATGTTCTTGACCAACCAGGTCTGAAAGTCTGGCTGGCCGCATTCGCTCAGCTAGTGGTGATTGGTCTTCAAGCATTACGTAAAGTTATACTAATAATATTAGTATACTGAGTTGCTCTTTAAGTAACCGAATCACTTTTTAAGAACGATAATATTGCCTCCCAGGATTAAAATCATTCCTATTAATACGTGCCATCCAAGTACATAGTCTTCAAAAAAGACAGAAAGAGTGACTGCAATGACAGGAATTACAACGAGCACATAGCCCGCTTTGTCTGCACCAATCTTCCCGATAAGTGTCAAATAAGATCCAAAAGCAATGATTGACCCGAAAAAGGATAAGTAAAGTAGAGATGCAAAATATTCTAATTGAAAGTCGAATGTGATTGGAACGCCTGAAACAAATGCAACAATTGCGAAGATAATTCCTCCATAAAGCATTCCATATGCATTTGTCTGAATGACAGGCATCCCTTTGCTTTGATTGAACGCGGAAGTAATGTTTCCAAGAGATGCCACGATCACCGAGATAAAACATATGGTCAAATGGAAAGTCTTAAAATCTGCCTCTCCTAGTCCAAGAAGCTCCTGTTTAAAAAGGAGTAGTGTTCCTGCTATCCCAAGCATCGCACCTACATAAACCTTATTCTCGGTATTCTTCGCTAAAAATAGTTTTCCAAAAAAGGCATTTAGAAAAATGATGCATGAAAACATGATCGCTACCAAGGCGCTGATCAACTCTTGCTCTGCGATATAGACAAACCAGTAGTTGAACCCAAAAAGCAAGGCACCCTGAAGTACCATTCTCAAATGTTCCTTCGCGCTAAACTGGAGGTTTAATCCTTTTAATCTGGAATAAATCAGCAACAGAAGTCCTGCTAAAATAAACCGATAACTCACAGACCATGTAGGATCGACCACCCCAAGCTGAAACTTGATAACAAAAAAAGTAGATCCCCATATTAATGCAGGAACTACAAATAGTGAAGTAGAGCTTAACCGCATGCCCCGAATCTAGATTATCACTCGAGGATATACCGTATGATTTGGATGAAGATTTTTAATCCAAATCAAGTTTTTTCTTAATAGCTGGCATCAATTAATTGTAGTGGCACTGCCTACATTTGCCCGCGTGAATATTTCATCCATAAAAACCTATTCTGCACTTACACTTGTAAGCCTATTCTATGGAGTGAACTACAGTATTTTAAAAATTGTAGTGCCTGAATTTGTCGGTCCTTACGGCTTCATTGTATTTAGAGTCTTAGTAGCTTCGGTAGTATTCTGGATTATTCATTCGTTCAATCGCGAAAAAATAAATTGGAAGAAAGACGGAATTACGCTGACATTGTGTGCACTTACAGGTGTTGCTGTCAATCAACTATTATTTTATAAAGGTATCAGCCTTACTTCAGCCGTTAACGGGTCTATTATTATGACTCTTACGCCTGTTCTGGTACTGATATGGGCTTACCTACTCATTGGGGAAAAGATTACACGAGCTAAAGTTATAGGCGTAATTCTAGGTTTGATTGGCGCAATCATCATACTATATCAACCGGATGCCTTACTTACAACTGGAGATTGGAGGGGTGATATTTTGGTTTTGATAAATGGAGCTAGCTATGCTTGCTATCTGGTCTTGGTCAAACCATTGATGAAGAAGTACAAACCCATGACTGTTGTTACCTGGGTCTTTACTATCGCAATCATTTTTGTGGTTCCGGTAGGTATCTCACAAGCCATCAACGTAGAATTCAGTAGTCTACCGCCAAAGATTTGGTGGAGTATGGGGTATGCAATCATTGTTGTAACGGTTGTAGTGTATTTCCTCAATGCCTGGACGCTTGTCAAGGTCAATTCGTCCGTAGTAGGTGCATTTATTTATCTACAACCAGTATTTGCCACAATCACTGCAATACTCTTTTTTGGAGAGGTTTTCCTCCTCAAACACCTTGTTGCTGCAACTTTCGTATTCACTGGTGTTTGGCTTGTGACCATGACTAAGAAATCTTTTTGATTACTTCTGCAAATTGATTTAGGCTATTATCAGCAAAGTCAAGATGTGTCACAAACCGAATAAGGCCTTTGCCAAAGCCAACGGCAAGTATTCCTTGGTTTTCAAGTTCTTTAAGTAGCCACTTTTCGGATTTACCTTCCACTAGCTTGCCTATGACTATATTGGTTTCTACTGGATACACCTCTTGAATAAAAGACAATTCTTGCAAGGTCTCACCTATTTTTTGAGCACGATCATGATCTTCTTGTAAGCGACCAACATGATTATCTAAGGCATGAATGCACGCTGCAGCTAAATACCCAGCTTGTCGCATACCACCACCGAAAACCTTTCTCACTCTTCGGGCCTCTTTAATCTGGGCTTTAGTACCTAGCAAAACAGACCCTACAGGAGCACCAAGACCTTTTGAAAAGCATATGGATATAGTATCGAACAGTTTTCCATATTCTGCTGGATGTTCTCCTGTTTTTGCAATGGCATTAAAAAAACGAGCACCATCAAGGTGCAGCTTCAGGTTTTTATCATCACAGACTTTTCGAATATTTTTAATATCCTCGATTTTATAAACTGCTCCACCTCCTTTATTCATCGTGTTCTCAAGCACAACCAGCCGTGAATTTGGAAAATGAATATCATCTGGATTGATACTATCTTCAATTTGCTGGGCCGTGATCATACCTCTATCACCTTCCAGGAGCTTAGGCGAAAGCATGGAGTTGTACATCATCCCTCCACCTTCATACAAATAAACATGTGAGTATTTGTGACAAATGACTTCATCTTGCGGACGGGTATGGATTCGCATAGCTATCTGGTTGGTCATCGTCCCCGAAGGACAATAAAGTGCGTCTTCTTTTTCGAATAGCGAAGCAATCTTTTCTTGAAGCGCATTTACAGTTGGGTCATCACCAAAAACGTCATCACCTACTTCCGCCGACATCATTTCCTTGAGCATTTCAGTCGTAGGCTTCGTTATTGTATCACTGCGTAAATCAATCATAAGAATCGTAAGTTAAAATCCAGTAAGAATGCTTGAATGTATCCCACCGAACATTAGCAATATCTACTTCTTTGTCAATTAGTGCTTTCCTTTTATGTCCATTGAGAGATACTTTAGCATCTGCATATACTGCTACATCTTTTCCTTCTTCTTTGTACTCTTTTTTCAATCGTTGAGCAAATTGCCATATCATATCAGGCTGTCCTGCAATCGCTGCTTGCTGATCAGGGGATAAATAGCTTTTTAAATTTATACGCTCTCGATCACCGGTATTTTTATCTTCAATAGACACATTGATGTATCCAGATTTGGCTCTTAGCATCATTCGCCATGAAAGCCGGTGCCCTTCCTCAGTAAAGCCTACATCCCCATCAATTAAATGATGACGTATCGGCAGTACCAACTGAATTAAAAAATATACAGCCAACAGATATGTCCATACACTAGACAATTGCTTTCGTATAGGGTAAATCTTGACTTTCTTTTTAAAAAAGACACGTCGGATAGTGTCCGGTGGAAAAAAGAAGACTGTTAATCCAATCATCAAATAAGGAAAAATTCCAATCTGAAAAACGAATGAATTGAACAGATTAAAGAAAATAGAAAGAACAAATCCAACTTTACGGGTCTTGGGATGAAGTAGTAAAAAGAAAATCGTTCCATCATAAATTACACCCCCCCATGCAATGGCATATTGAAACCAATTTTCCTGAAGCAATGGTCCTATCAGCCAATAATTCGATTTGTACTGAAACCAAATGCTGATTGGACGTGCATCCAGCCAATCCCAATTCATTTTATGAATACTCGCATAGACATAGACAATCAATATTTGAATGATGAAAAAATAGTGGCAAACTCGAGCGCAGGACTCTTTTGCGATCGTAAAACCAAAATGAGCATCCAAAGACTTGCTTTTATGTGCAGGTAATAGAAGCATTGCTGCGCTTAGTAAAACAAGAAGGTAATAGTGATTATTATAATGAGTTTTTTGCATGATATAAACCACCGTCCACATACTCAAAAAAACGAATGAGGATGCCCGATAGAATAATCCCAGCATGATACAAAGTGCCGCCACTCCCATTACAAAGAAATAAATAATCATTCCATTGTCTTCGATAGGTTGCAACCATTCAAATCCAATCATGGTGAAAGTGAATTCTGGAATGATAAAGGTTTTCTTAACCCAACCAGTAGCAATAGCTCCAAAACTTTCGGCAGCTGCTAAAAAGCCAAAAACTATTCGAAATAATACAAGTGGGCTATTGTCAACCTCTGTTCCTAAAAATGTCCTTGCGGATTGAAGCATTTCACGCGGTTTCTGCTGTGAAAATAGCAGGAAGCTAAAAGAATAACCTGATTTTGATAATAAAAAAAGGAGCTCGAAAGCTCCTTATTCTAAACCTAAGTAAATATGAAGAGGATTAATTTACTTTCTTTTTTTACGCTTATATGCCTTCTGGGTTTTGCTGTTTAACGATCTTTAACCTTCCGACTGACCTTTTTATCGAAAGATTAAACCCCAAGAGGAAATATTGAAGAATTAAATAGCTAAAAGTGTGCCAATTCCATCTATATAAATCCAAACTTGAAAAAATATTTGTGTTCATATGCACAATTGAGGAGGATTTCTAAAATGGAATCCATTTAGTAATTGGCTGACAGTTTTAATCGTATATTTTTGCGGAAAATCTAAAAGAAATGAGTGTTCTCGTAAATAAAGATTCAAAAATCATTGTACAGGGTTTCACAGGCTCTGAAGGTACTTTTCACGCTGGTCAAATGATCGAATACGGCTCCAATGTTGTAGGCGGAGTTACACCCGGTAAGGGCGGGCAAACTCA
This sequence comes from Ekhidna sp., assembly GCF_039960695.1. GTDB lineage: Bacteria > Bacteroidota > Bacteroidia > Cytophagales > Cyclobacteriaceae > Ekhidna. Next base: position 325,513 of record NZ_JBDVKP010000020.1, read on the forward strand.
CCTGGACAAGCCCGTATTCAACACAGTGAAAGAAGCAGTAGATAAAACTGGTGCAGATGTAACCATCATATTTGTACCACCTGCGTTTGCTGCTGACGCAATCATGGAGGCAGCCGATGCTGGCATCAAAGTAATTGTAACAATTACTGAAGGCATTCCTGTCAAAGACATGATGAATGCTAAACCATACGCCAAATCAAGAGGAGCTGTACTTGTTGGGCCAAACTGTCCCGGAGTAATCACGCCAGATGAGGCCAAAGTTGGGATCATGCCAGGCTTTGTTTTCAAAAAAGGTAAAGTAGGTATCGTATCAAAGTCAGGTACCCTTACATATGAAGCAGCGGATCAGGTAGTAAAAGCAGGAATGGGTATCTCAACAGCTATTGGTATCGGGGGAGATCCAATCATTGGAACATCTACTAAAGAGGCTGTTCAAATGCTGATGGAAGATCCTGAGACTGATGGAATCGTAATGATTGGTGAGATTGGCGGATCGTATGAAGCGGATGCTGCAAAGTGGATTCAGGAAAACGGAAACAAAAAACCTGTGGTAGGATTCATTGCCGGACAAACAGCGCCTCCGGGTAGAAGAATGGGGCATGCCGGAGCTATTATTGGTGGAAAGGATGATACTGCAGAAGCCAAAATGAGAATCATGGGTGAATGTGGCCTTCATGTAGTTGATTCACCAGCTGATATTGGAGCAGTGATGAAAAAAGCATTGAGCTAAGATTCGTTTAAAAGAAAAAAGTGAAGCCCCAAACGGGGCTTTTTTGTTACTCAAAATGATATAAGAATACCATAGTCGCAGTAAATGCTGGCTTTTTCTCACCTGCTATTTCAAGAAGTGCATCTACCTCGGCTTTAGATATTCCTCTAAGATTCACGAGGGATTTTAAGGTTGCTGTAAGCTTTACTTCATCGTTTACTTTTACCGCCTGGCCAAATTTCAACTTGTCAATACCGTAATTCACCAACATCTTCACATTATTGAATTGAGCAATTTGCTCCCATAGAAACGGCATAAGTGAAAGGGTGAGGTATCCATGAGCGATTGTAGTACCGAAGGGTCCTTCCTTGGCACGTTCTGGATCCGTATGAATCCACTGATAGTCCAAGGTTGCATCTGCAAACTTGTTGATTTGATCTTGAGTGATCTTGTGAAACTCTGATACGCCCAACACCTTACCCAGGTGTTGCTCAAACTCTGTGTGATTATTGATGATTAGTTTACCCATAATTCGTAATTAGGTCAAATTTTCTTTCAGGATTCAAAGGTAGAACAGACTATTAAGAAAACTTCATATAGATTTTTCAAAAAATAATTATTGTTTTAAAAGAAGAAATCTTCCCTTACAAGGATGGCAGCATTATATTCTGATAACCAGTGTTTTAAACAAAATTTTATTAATAATATTATTATATTTTATACAACGTAACAATAGTTAATCATTAAAGAATAAATAATATTTTTCTTCTAAAAATTTGGTTAAACCAAAAATCCTGATCTAGGTTTGCATCATCAAATCGATAAGGTATCGATTTATAAAGAAGCGCCGAGAGACAGGCTCTATGACGCGCTAGCAACCCTCCGAAAATTGGAAACGGTGCTAATTCCTGAACGATAAATTGATTGCTATGAACACACAACATTACATCGTTCCCCAAAGTATTGACTTACAAGTCCGAAAGGGAAATTACGTCTTCTCATCGATTCGCCATTCATTTTACATTTGTTGCTGTTGCAGCTTTAGGTAATCATTTGATCCATTTGGGTTTGCGATCATCTTAGGAAGAAGTGCACCTTCTCCGGAAAAATCCCTTCATGCAACATTACTCATCAGTTGTTCATGATTAATCCACAAAATCACGATTTACTTCACAATGAATTTGAAAAAAATCATGTTAAAAGAATTAGAAAATGAATCCATTCAGCTCAGCTCTGATAGCAAATTCAAATTCAAACAAGCATTAGAAAGCGTATGCCAGTCTTGACACAGCACACGTCTAAACCGCATGGTTTTAAGGTTGAGGAGCCTTTGGTCCTGGAGTGTGGAAAAGCACTCCGGGATCTTAGGATCCATTACACGACTTATGGTGAAATGAATGACACTAAATCCAATGTTGTTTGGGTATTTCATGCACTTACTGCCAATAGTGATCCATCGGATTGGTGGTCCGGACTCATTGGTCAGCATGATCTTATCAATCCGGATGAGCATTTCATTATTTGCGCTAATATGCTCGGCTCCTGCTATGGAAGTACTGAACCTTTCGATTTCAAATTTCCTGAGATCACAATTAAGGATATGGTCAAGGTCCATAATAGACTCAGGCACCATTTGGATATTGATAAAATCAAAATAGGTATCGGTGGATCCATGGGAGGACAGCAACTACTTGAATGGTCGGTGCAGGAGCCTGAACTATTTGAAAACATTGTGCCAATAGCTACCAATGCAAAACACTCAGCATGGGGAATAGCCTTCAATGAAACTCAGCGGATGGCAATTAAATCTGCTTCCAATCCTGATGATGGACTTGAGGTAGCACGAGCAATTGCCATGCTATCCTATAGAAATCAAGAGACTTACAACGTCACTCAAAACGATGATGATAATCGGATGAAAGATTTTTCTGCTTCATCATATCAGCGATACCAAGGTGCGAAGTTGAGTAGGCGATTTTCACCAATCAGCTATTACTATTTATCTAAGGCTATGGATAGTCATAACCTGGGAATTGGCAAAAATGGATTAGAAAATGCTCTGAAAAATGTAAGGTCTAAGGCTATTGTTATTGGGATTGAAACGGATATTTTGTTTCCATTGAATGAACAAAAATTTATTTCCACCCATATTCCAAACGCTGTTTTTCATCCAATTCAAAGTCTATATGGGCACGATGGATTTTTAATCGAGACTCATCAGATCTCAACCATATTAAAAAAAGAATTACAATGAATGAACATAAAAAAATAGGACTTTTTGGTTTCGGAACTGTAGGGCAAGGGTTTTATGAAAATCTAAAAAAACACCCCCAATTGGCTGCTTCCATTGACAAGGTCTGTGTAAAAAGAATTGATCTTCCTCGAATAGGTCATGAACTCTATTTTACTGATGATCCAAATGAACTTCTTTTAGATCCAGCGCTAGATATCATTATTGAGTTGATTGATGATGCTGAAGCTGCTAAACAATATGTACATACTGCGCTTCGTAATGGAAAATGTGTAATAAGCGCCAATAAAAAAATGATTGCCGAATCGCTCAAGCAAATAGATCAATGGCACAATCAGTTTGAAACCACCTTTTTATATGAGGCGGCAGTCGGTGGTGGTATCCCAATTGTACACACCGTTGATGGTTTTTTAAGAGATCAAGAAGTGCTAAAAATTCGAGGTATTTTAAATGGATCTTCAAACTACATTCTCACCCAAATGCAGCTACATCAATGGAGTTTTGAGAAAGCATTGAATGATGCTCAGATGAAAGGATTTGCAGAACGTAATCCTACGCTTGACATTAGTGGAGTCGATGCTTCTTATAAGCTATCCATTTTAGCATATCATGCATTTGGAGAAGTTTTTTCGATGAGTAGCTTTTCTTCTGAAAGTATTGAAAACATTACAAAAGAAACTATCAAGAAAGCTAAATCCCAAGGAAAAAAGATTAAGCCTGTTGCTACAATAGAGCGAACTGAAAAAGGAATCGTGTGTACAGTAAAACCGGAAGCAGTTGGTCCAGATGATGAACTATACAGTATTGATTTCGAAAATAATGCTATCAGCGTAGAAACACTCATTAGTGGTAAGCACATAGCAGCCGGCAAGGGTGCGGGATCGTTACCTACAGGCTCTGCTGTGTTGGAGGATTTAAAGCGTCTTCTCAGTAGCTACAGTTATCAGGTTAGTAAAGCGATAAAGACTGTAGCTTAAAAAAGCCCTGACGAAATCGTCAGGGCTTAAATATTTTGTTTTCTTTATTCTATAAGTGAATTACTTCATCATAAGCGGCGGCGGCCGCTTCCATTACCGCCTCGCTCATCGTTGGGTGTGGGTGAACGGTTTTGATAATCTCATGACCTGTTGTTTCGAGTTTTCTAGCAGCCACAGCCTCTGCAATCATCTCAGTTACGTTTGCTCCGATCATGTGTGCTCCAAGCCACTCGCCATATTTGGCATCAAAAATTACTTTCACAAAACCATCTGATGCTCCAGCAGCTTTTGCTTTGCCAGATGCTGAGAATGGAAACTTGCCCACTTTTACTTCGTATCCTGCATCTTTAGCAGCTTTTTCTGTATACCCAACAGATGCGATCTCAGGTGAGCAGTAAGTACATCCTGGGATGTTGTTATAATCGAGTGGCTCTACATGCATGCCTTTGATTTTCTCAACGCAAATGATTCCTTCTGCTGACGCCACGTGTGCCAAGGCTTGTCCTTTCACAATATCCCCGATTGCGTATACTCCATCCACGTTGGTTTTGTAAAAATCATCAACTAAAACCTTACCCTTCTCTGTCTTTACACCAACTTCTTCTAGGCCAATTTTTTCAATATTTGTTGCTACACCTACAGCAGAAAGAACAACATCACAATCCAACTGCTCTTCGCCTTTCTTTGTCTTCACTGTTACTTTGCAGCCAGTTCCTTTGGTGTCTACTTTCGTCACTTCAGAGCTAGTCATGATCTTCATGCCTGCCTTTTTGTAAGTTCTCTCCAGCTGCTTACTTACCTCTTCGTCCTCTACAGGGACTATTCTATCCATGAATTCAACAATGATGACTTCCGTACCTATAGACTTGTAGAAATAGGCAAATTCAACACCAATAGCTCCCGAACCAACAACAACCATTTTCTTAGGTTGCTTATCAAGAACCATTGCCTCACGATAACCAATTATTTTTTTACCATCGATAGGTAAATTTGGCAGTTCGCGAGCTCTGCCACCGGTAGCCAAAATGATGTGATCCGCATCATAGGTAGTTACTTTTCCACTTTCATCCTTCACTTCAACTTTCTTGCCCTTCTTTAATGTACCGTATCCAGCTATGTGATCGATCTTATTTTTCTTAAATAAAAACTGAATGCCTTTGCTCATTCCTCCAGCTACGTCCCTGCTTCGCTTCACCATTCCAGTAAAGTCAGCTTTTGCATCTTTTACTTTGATCCCATAATCTTCTGCGTGATTGATGTATTCGAAAACCTGAGCGCTTTTAAGCAATGCTTTGGTCGGGATGCATCCCCAGTTCAAACAAACGCCTCCAAGCTCCGACTTTTCAACTACACCCACTTTCATTCCTAGCTGAGATGCGCGAATAGCCGCTACATATCCACCAGGCCCGCTTCCGATTACAATAAGATCATATTTAGATGCCATGCTATATACTTTTTAAAATTGAGCCGCAAAGATAGTATCTAAGATGATTGTTTGTAAGTAAAAACTAATTTCCGATTGATTTTCCTGTGTTTGAAGTTCCACTTGGAGATGATCCGCCAACTGAGTTTCCGCCTCTCAAGCTTGCATTGCCAGATCTACTAGTTCCAAACGAACTATTGACAGCACGATCCTCGTCACTAGGTGTATACACAACTGATTTTAATCGATCTGCATCAAGTCTTTCAATTAAAGTATTGTCAATGATGAGGGTATTGAAAACTATCTTCTCCCCATCTCTTCTAAACGTAGGGTCTTTCACTTCCCATTTATCATAATCATAAGAATTAAAGATGTATTCCATCATAAACTGGTTGTCACCTATCAAGTAGTATGCAGCATACTCAGCAACCGGACGCTTAAATCGATACCAGAATTTCTGAGTAAACCAGTAGTAATAATCCGCCCAGGTATTTATTGAATAATACGTTTCATTGAACTCATAAAAGTCTCTGTCTGGATAAATGTTAGATAAGGAATCGCTTAGCTCTCCATAACCTCTAATCGTAGGATGGGACCAATCGAAAGCCATTGGACTAGACCAATCTGATATTGAAAACATTACGTGCTGTGCAGGTAAGGAAAAACCGAATACTATTAGAATAGAAAATAAAAGCTTTTTCATGGGATAAATCGTTTGGTGTAATTAAGATAAAGCCAATTTCATGCCAGTTGCCGATCTTAATTAACTTCGCACAATAATCAACTGAACAATGAAACTATTAGAAGGAAAAACCGCACTCATCACCGGCGCATCTAAGGGAATTGGAAAAGCAATAGCAGAGCAATATGCCGAACAAGGTGCCAATGTAGCATTCACCTACCTTTCAAGCATCGAAAAAGGGGAAGCTCTTGAAAAAGAGCTAGCTGCTAAAGGTATTAAAGCTAAGGGCTATCGTTCAGACGCTTCCGATTATGAAGCAGCTCAGGAACTTATTAATAATGTAGTGACAGATTTTGGTTCATTGGATATTCTCATCAATAATGCTGGTATCACCAAAGACAACCTCCTTATGCGAATGGGTGAAGCAGATTGGGATGCTGTCATGAATATTAACTTAAAATCATGTTTCAATACCGTGAAGGCTGCCTGCCGTACAATGATGAAGCAAAGAAGCGGATCGATTATCAATATGTCTTCAGTAGTAGGCGTAAAAGGCAATGCGGGTCAGGCAAATTACGCTGCATCTAAAGCAGGTATTATTGGCTTTACAAAATCGATTGCGTTGGAGCTGGGCTCTCGTGGTATCCGGTGCAATGCAATTGCTCCTGGTTTTATAGAAACTGAAATGACTGATGCACTAGATGAAAAGACGGTTCAAAGCTGGAGAGATGCAATTCCACTCAAAAGAGGTGGCGCTCCTGAAGATGTAGCTAATGCATGCATTTTCTTAGGATCAGATATGTCTTCATACATTTCTGGACAAACAATTCAGGTAGACGGTGGCATGCTCACTTGACAACCAAACCCCTAAAACATTAAGCCCATTGTATCCCAATGGGCTTTTTTATTGTTTTAACAATTAATTAAACTATTTGAATATTTTTTATCACTTATTTTATAATAAATAAACTAATTTTAGTGTTCTATTACCAAAACAGCTCCAATGCCTTTAAATGCACTGACCAGCACATTAGGGAAAAAAAGAGCTGCTCACCTTCTACGTCGGACATGCTTTGGCGGATCTATTTCTGAGATAGATACCTTCGCCTTGCTTACTCCGGCCCAAGCAGTTGCGCAGCTATTTACCACAGGTTTACCGGACCCAGTATTGCCCGTAGATCCGCTTACTGGTACAGAATGGATCACTACAGGAAACGCTCAAAGCGAAGGATTTGAACTCGAAAGATATTTTCTTGCCTGGCATGTCGGGCAAATGTTGGCTAACGATGTGGAAGATTCTCTCAAGCTCCCATACATATTTCGCGAAAGACTTGTCTTCTTTTTTCATACCCACTTTACAACCAAACGATCTGTCATAAACAGCTCACGAGCACTATTCTATCAGCAAGCACTCTTTAGATTATTTGCAATTGATGGCGAAGACATTACTATTCCTGCAGATGATCCAATGGATCCAGATGTGGTGGTGCCGAAAAATCTAAAGCAGCTTACAAAAAAATTGAGTGTAGATAATGCTATGCTAGTGTTTTTGGATGGCAGGTTTAATGTTAAAGGCAGTCCAAATGAAAATTATGCCCGCGAACTTATGGAGCTTTACTCCATTGGTAGAGGCTTGGAGGGAAATGTTCCAGAACCAGAATTTGATGGGGATTATTTTAACTATACCGAAGAAGACGTTCAGGCTGGAGCACGGGTACTTTCCGGATTTAATGTGGATGCATCCTTCTCAAATATTGATGAAGAGACAGGTTTGCCGCGCGGTGTTGTAAAAGGCGGTACTGTCGCATCAAGCCATGAGGAAGGAACTAAAACCTTTAGCTCACGAATGAATAATGGGGTTGTAGCACCGGATGCTAACCTTTTGCTAGGAGGAAACCCAACAGAGGAAAGTGTGCTTGACGAAATCAGTCAGTACATTGATTTAATCTATGATCAAGCAGAAACTGCAAGAAGCATATGTCGGGAATTGTATCGTTTCTTCGTTTATCATCAAGTTGACCTTGCCCTACAAGATGATATCATCCAGGAGATGGCTGATATCTTCACTGCTAATGAATTCAAAATACAACCAGTACTAGAAGCCCTTTTTACAAGTGAACACTTTTATGAGGCAGAAGCCGGAAGTGATGACAATAATTTCGGCAGCCTCATTAAATCTCCGCTTGATTTAGTCCTGGGTTTCATGCGGAATTTTGAACTGAGTCTACCAAATTATCAAACCGAACTTAATGAATACTATGGGTTAACAATCGGCTTACTTGGTGCTATAGATGTACAAGGTATGGACTATTATGAACCTTTTGAAGTTGCCGGATATCCAGCCTATCATCAGTTTCCAATTTTCAATAGAAGCTGGATTACAACAAATTATTTGACGAATCGGTACAATTTCATACGTGGATCAATAGTAAGCCAGGACCCGGAAATGGGTCAAGTAGATATCCTTCAATTTATTCAAGATAATTTTTCTGGTGTCGCAGCTGATGCAAGAGATTTGATTATCGCAATCTCAGAGTATCTACTTCCTTCTTCGGAGAATCTAACGTTTGATACGCCTGATGTGGGTGAGCTCACCGTTGAGCGCTTGAATTACTTCATAACTGCATTCCTTTACTCCCCTCAGTTTGATGCAGATCCCGAAGCGGCGTGGACAAACCGATGGACGAATGGAATTGACATGGATACCGTCAGAAACCAGCTGACCAATTTATTTAATGCAATGCTGCAATCGCCCGAATATCAACTCATGTAATCCAGCATATGAAATGAACGCGCATAGAAAAAATATCATCCATAGGATAAGATCCAAGTATCCGAATTCCATGTGGCATTTTGTAAAAAGATAATACACATGAAAAGAAGGAATTTTTTAAAGAAGATAGGATTTGCAGCTGGTGCACCAATTGCGTTTCAGGGTGTGCCATTAAAACTCCTGGCATCACATCAAGAATTTCAGCACCTTGCCCAACAAAGCACAAATGATCGTGTTTTGATTATCCTTCAAATGCATGGAGGGAATGATGGCTTGAATACAGTTATCCCTATCTCAAATTACGATGAGTACTACAGCAGAAGAGCCAATATTGCAATACCTTATAAAGTAGGAAACCGAACACTTATCCCTTTGGATAGTACTGTTGCTAACGAAGAGCAGGTAGGACTCCATCCGGATATGCACGATTTCAAAAATCTATATGATAGAGGTAAAGCTGCTGTTTTTCAGGGGGTTTCTTATGAAAGAAATAATGGATCTCACTTCAGAGGAAGAGATATCTGGTTTATGGGTGGAGATGCAGACGATTACTTTAGTTCAGGATGGATTGGCCGTTATCTCGGCAAAGAATACGAGCCGCTCACTTACCCAGAAGACTTTCCAACTGAAGAAATGCCAGATCCTTTGGCATTGGAAATGGGCAACGATGTTTCTTTACTTTTTCACCAAGATGGAAATATCCCAACTTCAATATCTCTAGGAAGTAGCCCTGGAAATTTAGCTAACCTTATAGATCAGCTTGAAGGCTTTGAAGATGAGGGTGTCGACCCAAGAGGGAATCCACCGGCATTTCTAAACAACTCACCATACGGCCAGGAAATGAACTGGATACTGGGGTTGGAAGATAAATCTGAAACTTACATTAGGAGGTTGGCAGAGATCTATGATTCAGCGGCAGAAACCTCAGTTACATATCCGGAAAATTATCCATTTAATGCTCCAGATGGTTCCAAAAGAAACCCCCTGAGCAACCAACTCAGACTAGTTGCCAGGCTCTTAGCTGGTGGTGTGAAAACAAAAGTTTTTCTTGTTAAAATGGGAGGTTTTGATACACACGCGTCACAAGTTGAGAGCTATGATCCCACCATGGGAGTCCATTCTGCGCTTTTATATCATATTTCTTCGGCAATGGCAGCATTCCAAAAGGATTTGAGATCGCGAGGACTTGAAGAACGAGTACTTACATTGACCATGTCTGAATTTGGAAGACGTATAGGATCTAATGGTAGCTATGGTAGTGATCATGGTACAGGTGGCCCTATCATGATGTTTGGAGCCGGTGTAAAACCGGGGATTTATGGCACAGTACCTGACGTCTCTCAAGGCAACGTTGGGATGCAATTTGACTATCGTCAGATTTATGCTAATATTCTCTTTGAATGGATGGGCGTGGAAAAGTCGGTCATTGAAAATGACATCTTCTTCCAGGATTTCATTGAAGGTCCTGATCCGAACGGAGGAAATTACGAACCTATGGACTTGATAAAAGACGTAATCTTAGGTGAAAAAGATCACCTCAAAAAGAATTACCGCTTAGAATCAGTCTACCCTAATCCAGCTTCTAATTATACTCAAGCCAAAATTTTTGTGAATAATCATCAGACAGTTAATGTACAGCTCATTAATGTGAGGGGTGATATAGTTTCACAGAGCTCCAGAAAGGTAAATCCTGGAGAGCACACCTTCTCTTTTGTACTAGATTCGCTCAGTCCCGGGTTCTATTTTATCAAAGCAAAATCTGAAAATTTAGATGATACAAAAAGACTCATCATCCGTAAATAAGCTTGGCTTCTTAATCATTATGCTGCTTTTATCGGGCAGCCTTATGGCGCAAAAGAAGCCAGCCGCCAATCCATTAGAATCATTCCTTGACACTCAATTCTGGCTTGGTTTGAAAATGGGCATCAATTATACTCAAGCATTTCCTGATACTAGAAATACGGGCTTCAGCCCAATTGACTATTCACCGGATAGCCTTCGAAAAAGCTATGATGATTTTGCTTTACCTGGTGCTCACATGGGCCTTGAAATGAATTTCTATCATCGAGGATTTTCAGCTTCTTTTCAACCTGCATATAAAAGAAGTAGATATAAGTATAACAGTATCTTGGAATGGCGTGGAGAATCTTCCGGAGATAGATTTGAAACTCGCTACGATGTAGAACAGCGGTTGGATGTAATTGAACTACCATTGATTATCAAATACGACATCATCCGTAAGGGTAAGGTTAGACCGTTTGTCATGGCAGGTGGGTTTCATTCATTTATTGCATCCGCTCAGAAAGATGTAAAAATTACTCAAATTGATTACTCATCCGGAAACCCTCTTGAATCGTCTGGAGGTACAAGTACACTTGGTGTTAAGGATGCATTTAAGGGTTATTCTGGAGTTTCAGGTGGAATTGGTGTAAATCTGGACTATTGGAACATCCGAACTGTATTTGAGGTGAACTACAAACGATCACTTACCTCGGCAACTCAGCCAAATGTGCAACAAAATGAGCTTGCATCTTTAGGTGAAACTAATGATGAAATTTTCATTAGAGATATCAGCATTTCACTGGGATTTGTGTTTCCATTCCGCTTCATTGATCAACAGTTTAAAGCCTACTAACGCGTGACGCTTGACCCATTCATAGAGAAAATTATTCACATGAAATCAAAAGTATACCACATATTAGATTCCGCTGCTTTGCCTAATGTGCTGTTTTTATTCCTGGCAGTCATCTTTTTAGGCGGTTGCGCTGACGATGAACCTGCATTGAGTGAGTCGTTTCTGAAAATTTATGATGACTCCAATATTGATGTAAGTTACCGACCAATCGACGTGGTAGAAACCGTCGATGGGTACATAATTCTGACTGGCACTGAACTTTCCAATACAGACTTTATGGGTATACGGCTTATCAAAGTTGATGAGGAAGGAAACTACGTTAGTGACGCTGAATTGGACGATTATGTAGTGCCAATTGGTAGTATGCATCTGAATGCTAGCGATAGCAATAGTTATTTCTTTGCGATGAATCCAACGTCTTTAGAGGCTGCGTTAATAGGTGTGAATCCTCAGCTTGGAATAGAGGTAGAAACGCTCATTGGGGGAATCAACTACCCACTTTCCTCCAGCTTACTTAGTAATGGAAATTTTTTACTTCAAAGCTATGATCCCTTAACTCTAGAAACCGAGATTTCAGAAATATCTCAAGATGGAATGTATGTAGGTGGGAATCGATATTCTATCGGGCCAGGAAGTAATGTAGAAGAAGAAATCATCAATCATTACCTCAATGCCAGCGAGCGACCATTGCCATTTTTTTGTGGTGAAATTTCTTCAGGAAACTATTATTTCAATGGATTTTACAATTATAGTTTCTCTCTTGTTTTCACAAATTTTTCTGACTCGCCAAGTGGCGTTGTACAGGGTCAGTCATCAAATGCTGGATTACGTGCTGTCCTCCCATTGAGTGGGAGTGAGTTTGCGGTCGCCGGCTTCCAGTTCACTGACAACTATCAATTAGCCAACTCTACACTTTCAACGGGTGGTATTACTTCAAGTGCTGATCTATACCCGGGTAATATGGCGGAATTAAAATCTTATACACCTACGCAGATCATCAGCTACAGTACGGGGTCTAACTATTCTGTATTTGTTGCTGAAACGAAGGGTGGCCAAATTTTACTTAATTTCTATACAGATGCGGGTGAGATTGGAGGTACACATCGAATTGGTTACTTGAATCCATTCACATTTTCATCTATCCGCGTTGGATCTGACAATGCACTTCTCGTGCTTGGAACGACATTTGTCGCTGGTCGATTTGAACGGATTACTTTGAATAAAATTTCAGAGTCTGAGGTTTCTGGAATCGTAAACTAACCTCTCAACACAAAATAGTATCTTAAAAAAAATCAACTCGTATTGATCTTTTGAGTTAGATTTCACGTTGGCTTTTTGAGTCAATTAGTCGGCTTATTTTCGCAAAGCAATTCGAATGCGCAATTAATGGATAGAAGCTTTCTTTATTTAGAATATTCCGGATGGTGGTTAATTCTCATCATTATCTTGTCAGCTTCGCTTTCTTATTTTTTATATGCCAAAAAAAATGTTCCCTGGAATGCTACCCAAAACTGGATTCTGGCGTGTATACGTTTCCTTGGGATTGTAGCATTACTTACACTATTGCTATCACCTTCTATTCGGAAGGTCACTAATCGCGTGGAAACCCCAATAATTGCAATTGCCCTGGATAATTCGCAATCGGTAACCCAGCGAGGAACCTCCGAAGCAGACATTCGACAACTTGTAAGCGAAATAGAGGACGAACTGGAAGGTCAAGATATAGCAGTAGATGTTATCACATTCAATGATTCTACGAATTTCGATTTCTCCACTTCCAATCTTTCAGACCTACTAAAACGAATGGAGGACAAGATGGAGCAACGTCATTTCGTAGGCACAATACTTATCACAGATGGTATTTATAATCGAGGTAGTTCGCCACTTTATAAAAATTACATTGCACCTGTATTTACTGTAGGACTAGGGGATACGATTCCACCTAAGGACGTAAATATTTCACGGACACTTTATAATAAGGTGACTTACAAAGGGAATGAAAACCCGATTAGGCTTGAAATAAGCCAAAAAGGATATACCAACAGAGAAATATTAGTCCAACTCAGAGAAAAAGGTAATCTAGTGTCAGAGCAAAAGGTTAGACTCAAAAATCAAATTCAAGAAGTTGAGTTTATTATCAAATCCGAAGAAGAAGGACTGAGGCACTTAGTAGCGTCTATATCTGATTTGGGCGATGAATCTACACTTGAAAATAATCGATCCAATATCTTTATGGAAGTAATTGATGGTCGGCAGCAAGTGCTAATTGTGGCAAATGCTCCTCATCCTGACATCAAGGCTATACGAACAACCCTTGCAGAAACTGGTAATTACCGCACTGAAGTTTACATTCCGGAAATTCACGAGGAAAAACCAAATGAAGTTTTTGATGTTGTCATTTTTCACGGAGCTTTTACTTCAGGCATAAATTTTAGTCCAAAAGAGACTCCAGGAATATGGTATATTCTGAGCAATGAGAGTTCCATTACCTCAGTAAATAAGACGCTTCCGTTTATTAATGTAGAGAGAAGAGGATCGAAGCCAGATAAGGTTGTAGGATCATTTAATCAGAACTTTAGTAAGTATAAAATAGAAGATGTATCTGCATTCGAAGAATATCCTCCAATAGAGGTCCCATTTGGAAACTACCGCGTAAGTGGTCCAGCGGAAATCCTCATGTATCAGAAACTTGGGAGTGTCAAAACGCAAAAGCCACTCATGATTGTCTTCGATGATGGCACTCAAAAAAGTGCTGTTTTGCTGGGACAAAACATTTGGAGATGGAAGCTTCAAGAGGCAGCTATTCATGGAAATGCCGATCAGTTTAAAAACTTAATTACGAAGACTGTCCAATTCTTGTCTGTGAAAAACGATAAGAAACAATTTCGATTCAAGCCTCGACAAAGCAATTTTACGGATTCCGAACAAGTTCTGTTTGACGCTGAGATATATAATGATATCTACGAGCGGATTCATGGAAACACGATAAACCTCGCCATTACTTCTGAAGCTGGTGAACGACAAAATTTTTTATTCACAGACTCCGAGCTCAATAGCACTTTCCGATCACCTACTTTCAGCCCTGGCATTTATCGATATCACGCAAGTGTTCAAATTGGAGATAAGACTTTGATCGATCGTGGAGAGTTCTCCGTTCAAAATATAAATCCAGAATTTTCAAATTTGACCGCAGATCATCGATTACTGAAAAACCTTTCGCGTAATTCGGGTGGCATCTACAGTCACTTCAGCCAAGCTGATCGAATCATTCGTGAGATTGAAATCCAAGATTTTAAAAAAATTATCAAAAGTGATGAGTACATGATCCCACTTTATCGAACATGGTGGTGGTATTCAATCATTTTTATACTCTTTTCCAGCGAATGGTTCTTGCGAAAATTTTGGGGAGGCTACTAAAAGTTAATCACTGCTCCAAGATATCCAGTACGCTGGGAATACAAACTTTCTTCTTGCCTGGTATAATCGTAGTTGTATTTAAAGCTACGAACGTTGGCTCGATCAAATACATTATTGAGGCTCGCAAATGTGATTATATTCATCTTTTCTGAAATCGTAAAAATCTTACTTATTGAAAGGCCGACATTCGAATATGGCGAGAGTCTGGTTGGCTGATCTGCATAGCTTGGTTCATATGCATCCAATAAATTATTATACATCGCCGATGAGATTTCTGAAAGTGTGGTTCCTTCTCGAGCTACAAGCGTAGATTCAATGGTCCAAAATCTACCTGGAGAATAAGAGATATTACCTCTAATAAAATATGACAAATCATAGGTATAAACTTCACGTTCACTTGAAGCATCTAGAAACGTGAATGAAGCTGAAGCATTTAGCTTAGATGAAAATCGATAATTTGTAAAAAACTCTGCACCACTTGCTGTGTATTTCACGTCATTAATCTCTCCATTTTTATCGAATAAACTTAGCGCAATTTCCAATCCACTTTGCACCCTTTTTATATCTATTGATTTCTGCTCACTCTCAGACTCAAAAGGCTCTCCGGTGTTCTCCATCAAGCCATTTTTGTGATATACACCTGCACCTAAAGTTATCGTCCACACATCATCATAATAAGAAATATTGGCCTGGTTGCTCAAGTAATTATCTATGTTATCCACGGGAATATTCTTTCTTATGCCAGCACCAAATGCGATTTTATCTGAAATGAAATATTTCAAATACGAATATCCCTCGAGTACTTTGAGATGCGCTTCCTCATCAAATTCAATAGTAGGGTGATCGATATCCAACGCATAGCCAAACTCATGAAAGTTTCCAATCACGGTCGATAATCTACCATCATAGCTAAGGCCAGTTTTCAAGCTGAATTTTGTCTTTGAAATTAAATAGCTGGCGCCTATGAAAAAATCTTTTTTCTTCACATTAAAAGCAACGTTAGAGTACGTATAATCTCCACTACTATAGCTCATGCCATTATTTAGGCTTAATGATCCATTTGCGAATGGTCTCTCTAAATTAGAGATGAGAAAGCTTCTCTGTTTTTTCTGATCAAATATTCCCGCAAAACTTGGATGCTCAAAATTGAATTGGTACGCTTCTGTTACAGAGTAACTCAGGACTTTCCAGCTGACCTTACTCCCATTACCATACCAATACAGGCCAAGATCATTTGAAGTAAATGATTCAATATCCTCCAATGCTTCTTCATTAAGCATCTTTATAGGGCCACTTGGCTGCCAATTGGTGAACAGCTTAAGGCTCTGTTTGTCATTCACCTTTTGTTCTCGTGAGTATCCAATATTGGCAAGACTTAGTATTAGTGAATTTGCATTTCCGTCGAGTATTTGGTCGTCTGTTTGCATTGCGATAATCCCGGAAGTCACATTGCCAAACTCCAATGGTGGATTTCCTGGGAATATTGTAACTCCTTTTATGATCGCTGTATTAAATATGCTAAACGTACCAATACCATTGAGCTGAGAATAACGCACCGCATCGTATATCGGTACGTTATTCAGAAATACTCCAGTCTCCAAAGGACTGCTGCCTCGCAGGCTAATATTAGCTGACTCGTCCGTAGTAGTCGCAGATGGTAAAGAATTAACAGCAAGAATCGGATCAGCCTTAGCTGCTGGGTTAGTGTAAATATCAATTTTCTTGATTTCCATATACTTAAACTCCTCGGCTATCAATGGTTTAGCGGTAACAACTACTGTTTCACCTGCTAGCTCCATCTCTTTTAGTTCTATTTTCATATTGACTGAAACTGGAACAATCTGTTCATGAAATCCAACGTAAGACACAATAAGAGAATCATTCAAATCCTGCATTTCTAGATCCAAGCTAAATCTACCTTCAAGGTCTGTAATAGCTCCTTTTCTCCAGTTTTTAAGTAAGTATATATGAGCACCAATCAACCCTTCTTTATTACTTGAGTCAACAACTAATCCTTCGACCATATGCTGAGAAAAGAGAGAGCAGGTGCTAAGTAAAAGCCATATGGAAAAGACGACTTTCATAATTTTTTGAATTGCTCCAAAGTGGCCTTTGCCCAATAGTACTGCGGTTCCATCTCAATCGCTTTTTCAAGGATCGCCTCTGCCTTTTCTTTTTCCTTCACTTTGTTATAAGCCATTGCTAAGCCCATATGAGTGTCCATGTAAAGCCAGTTTTCCTGAGTATCAACTTCTTCGTAAAGCTCAATTGCCTTTTCAAATGCAGCTACCGCTTTTTTGGCATCCCCTCCAAACATTTCTGGTGTGTACAATTTCGATCCTCCAAAAAGCTTTTGAACAAGAGGAGAATCTGATGATAGTCTGAGAGCCTCGTCCATCAATGAAGAGCTTTTCATTCCATACATCATTCCTTTCATTGGGCTGTAGGCCATTACTAATCCATATACTGAAGAAAGCACTGCATGAGCTTCTCCAAGCTCAGGATTGTTTTTGATGATTTCTTTAAGTAAATCGATGGTTGGATCTACGTTATCATCGAAAGTTTCCTCGTCCTGTGTTGCCATTGTATTGTTGAGTAAACCATACATGGCCAAAGCTTTTTCGAAACTTTCTTCACCACTTTCTTTTTCAGCGAGCAAGATGCTTCTCTCCCACATCGTTTTACTCGCGTTTAAATAGGCAGCATATTGAGTTTGCGTTGATGTTTGTGCCAATGAAAGCCCAGCTAACATTAGCAACGATACTGATAAGATATTTTTCATAATTACAATGTTTAAAGTAGTTTATTTTATAAACTACATATTCAAAAAAATTTACTCGATGTATTGTTTAAGATTATTGACATAATCTTCAAATGCTTTGATCCCTACTTTGGTAATGCTACAAGTGGTTAATGGCTTCTTTCCTTTGAATGACTTGGTTACACTTATGTACCCTGCACTAGAAAGCTTATCAAGCTGTACACTTAAATTCCCTGCTGTAGCTCCTGTCTTTTCCTTTATAAACACAAACTCCGCCGAGTCAACACCTATCAGTAAAGACATAATAGCAAGTCTCAGCTGAGAGTGTAACAAAGGATCTAGTTGGGCAAAACTCATTTTTCTGCTTTTCTAAGTAAATAACCTGGAATCAAATAGCCTGCTAATATACCTGCAGCACCAACTAAATATTGATCCAACGGTGGCAAATTAAATGCAATGATACTAGCAACCCAAAGCGCCACACCTCCCATGATTAATGGGCTAAAACGTAATGCTTGACCAGAAATGAAAGTTCCAATTCCTGCAAATACTAGAATAATGGCATTGGCATTATAGTTTATATCTGACATAAAAAAGAGAATTATTAACACTCCAACAAATACAGCCATCCAAATTTGACTATACAATCGATCAAGATGACTTTTCACCTTTGCTTCTTTGCTTCTCTTTGCACCATGCACCATGGATATAATCCCTGCTGGGATTGTTAAAATCCAAACGATATACGGATAGTCTAACCAATCGTATTTTGCAATAAGGTAGTGACCGATATTTGCAATCATTACTACCCATCCCCAAAGTAGAAAATAGAAACTTCCTCCTTTTGCTACGTTGTGTTTAGCTTGACCAATCATATTGGTGATTAGGGCTAAACTTTCGTCTTTTGACAATTCTTTGTTACTCATAATTTTATAGGTTTTACTATAAATACGTTACAATTATAAATAAGTTTATTTTATAAACCAAATATTTAACAAAAAGGACAACTTTCGTTATCCTTTTATACTTATTTCTCTTTTTTATCCTGTGCTTTGGATGCCTTCTTTTTCTTGAGCTTAATATTCAGTTCTTCTTTCTTTCCATCCCAATCTGCTACCAAAGTATCTCCCTCCTGTATTTCTCCTTTTAGAATCTCTTCGGCTACCGGATCCTCAAGATGCTTTTGTATGGCACGAGCTAATGGTCTTGCTCCATATTGAGGATCATAGCCTTTTTCAGCTAAGAATTCTTTTGCCTTTTTAGTCAACTCAATAGCGTATCCTAAGTCCGTAATTCGTGAGAAAAGTTTTCCTAATGTGATTTCAATAATCTTAAAAAGATGTTCTTTCTCAAGTGAATTGAAGATGATAACATCATCGAGTCTATTCAAAAATTCTGGACTAAAGGTCTTCTTCAAAGCATTATGAATAGTGGATTTCATCATGTCATCCATGTTATTCTTTCTACTCTGTGTTGCAAAACCAATTCCGGCACCAAAATCTTTGAGATCTCTTACTCCAATGTTGGAAGTCATAATAATTATAGTATTACGAAAATCGACTTTTCTTCCTAAGCCATCTGTTAATACCCCATCATCCAATACTTGAAGCAAGATATTAAATACATCTGGGTGAGCTTTTTCGATTTCATCCAACAGAACAACGCTGTATGGTTTCCTTCTAACTTTTTCTGTTAGCTGTCCTCCTTCTTCATATCCTACATATCCAGGAGGCGCTCCAACGAGTCTCGATACAGAGAATTTCTCCATATACTCACTCATATCTATCCGAATCAAAGAGTCCTCTTTGTCAAAAAGGAAGCTTGAAAGGACTTTTGCCATCTCCGTTTTACCAACACCCGTCGGACCGAGGAATACAAAAGAACCAATTGGTTTCTTTGGATCTTTTAACCCGACTCTTGTTCGTTGTATTGCTTTAGATAGCTTTTTAACAGCTTCGCTTTGCCCAATCACCTGACCTTCAAGGTCTTTACTCATGGTTACAAGTTTGGCGCTTTCATTCTCTGCAATTCGCTTAGTTGGAATGCCGGTCATCATCGCAATTACATCGGCCACATTATCTTCTCCAACTTCGTATCGCTTTGTTTTTGTCTCTTCTTCCCACCGCGTTTTTTCATCTTCCAACTGAGCGATGAGTTTCTTCTCCTTATCCCGTAACTGAGCAGCCTCTTCATATTTTTGGCTTTTCACCACTTTATTCTTCTCCTTCTTCACATCTTCTATCTGCTCTTCCAGTTCTGTTATAATCTTTGGAACATTGATATTATTAATATGAACGCGTGCACCAGCTTCGTCCATTACGTCAATGGCCTTGTCCGGTAGGAATCGATCTGAAATGTAACGATCAGACAGAGTCACACAAGCTTTGATTGCTTCTGCGGTATAATTTACATGGTGATGGTTTTCATATTTATCCTTGATATTCTCGAGAATTTGATGAGTCTCTTCGGGTGATGTTGCATCAACCATTACCATTTGAAAACGACGAGCTAATGCTCCATCCTTCTCAATGTATTGCCTATACTCATCCAAGGTGGTAGCTCCAATACATTGAATCTCACCTCTTGCTAGCGCTGGTTTGAACATATTTGATGCATCTAGTGAACCAGAAGCCCCTCCTGCACCCACTATAGTATGAAGCTCATCTATGAAAAGAATAACTTCAGGAGATTTTTCAATCTCATTCATTACTGCTTTCATTCGCTCCTCAAACTGTCCACGGTATTTTGTTCCAGCCACCAATGAAGCAAGATCAAGTGTCACTACTCGCTTCCCGAAAAGTATACGAGACACTTTTTTCTGTACGATTCTAAGAGCAAGTCCTTCAGCTATCGCTGTTTTACCCACACCTGGTTCGCCAATAAGGATCGGGTTGTTTTTCTTTCTTCTACTTAGAACCTGAGCCACACGCTCAATTTCTTTTTCTCTCCCAATGATTGGATCGAGTTTATCTTCTTCAGCAAGTTTCGTCAAATCCCTTCCGAAATTATCAAGAACAGGAGTTCGTGATTTTTCATTTCCTTTTTCTTTGCCTGGTGTAGACCTACCGGAACCTCTTGGACTGGAGTACAACTCCTCTCCTTCATCATTTGGGTCATCTGTATCGGCTGATGACATTGGGTTTTCGGTTTGATATTCGAGCATCTCTTTTACCAAGTCGTAATTCACCTCAAATTTCTCGAGTATCTGAGTAGCAAGATTATCCTCGTCTCTTAATATTGAAAGCAACAAATGCTCAGTGCCGATAAGTGCACTTTTAAAGATTTTAGCCTCCAAATATGTGATCTTAAGTACTTTTTCGGATTGACGCGTAAGCGGAATGTTTGCCAGATTCTTCACATTACTGGTTGCTGTTCCTTTTGTAGCCTGCTCGATAGCAGAGCGTAGTTCCTTCATGGACAAGCCAAGTTTTTTCATTACGCTCACAGCCACACCTTCTCCTTCTCTGATCATTCCCAGTAAGAGATGTTCTGTGCCAATGTAGTCATGGCCCAATCGTAGCGCTTCTTCTCTACTAAGTGAGATGACTTCTTTGACTCTGTTTGAAAATTTTGCCTCTTTTGACATGCGTTTCGCCTTTCGCTTTTAAGTAAAAATATAGGATATACGAAGAAATATCCTTTAAAGTAGATGAAAAAACGTGAGCAGTTTCAGATTTGTTCATTATCTCATCGAAATACTTAAAGTACTTCTGTTTTGCCTCAGTTTGATCAATTTCTTACGTATGAGTTGCTCAAAATTTGTGCCGAGTTAGGGCCTTCGCATATGATCAAATCCACAATGCTCAGATTTGGGACAAAGGTATTACCAAAAAGCTGCGAATATGGTGATGGTTTGTATATTTTTCGATCAGAAAAAGGTTTCTTGGGATTGATCGTGTTCCTAAAATCATTCTCCTGCTTTTTTACAAATTCTGCTGTAAACGTAAGTTTAATGTTTACTTGAAGGATCTTAAAGCACATTTTTATGAGTTCTAGGTTTAGATCAATCAAGTGCTTTGGCTTTTTGTCCCAAATTGACTTGAAATCATCATTGAAATATTCAAAGAAAGGAGCTTTACCATAAGCTGAATAAAAAGCACCCCAATGATCTTTAATCCACCGCTGCGAATAATTTATTAGAACATCTTTAGTCTTTGTGCCATTTGAATATGTAACTGGTACAATTAAGGGTTGAATTTTATTGGACGTCAAAAAATAGGCTCGATTGCGATAAGTCTGTTTCGGGAATGAATCATGAATCTCAAGGCAGATTTCATCATATCGGGATAAAAGAGCAAAGTATTCAAGGCTGCCCAGGTAATGGGGTTCAATAACAATTCTACTCATTATAAAAAATTCACTTCACCCATGCCTTCTCTAATCACCACAGGAATATCACCTGTACAATCAATGACTGTACTTGGGTGGACTTGTCCAAATCCTCCATCAATTACTACGTCCACCAGGTTTTTGAAATCGTCATAAATAATCTCAGGGTCTGTGGCATGATCGTGAATTTCATCATCATGTATTGACGTGGTGATAATTGGATTGCCTAGTTCATTTACAATTTCGCGAGATATGTTGTTATCCGGTATTCGTATCCCGACAGTCTTCTTTTTTACGTTAAGAATTTTTGGGACTTTAGATGATGACTCTAATATGAAGGTATATGGGCCTGGAAGTGTCTTCTTCATCAACTTAAAAGTAGGTGTATCGAGATGCTTTGTATATTCTGAAATATGACTAAGATCATAGCAAATAAAAGATAGATTCAGATGTCTTCCTTTTATCCCTTTTATGAGCCTTATTCTTTCGATTGCTTTCTGATTGAAAATATCACAACCAAGACCATACACGGTATCCGTTGGATAAATGATAACCCCACCTTCTCTCAAAACCTTCACGATCTCAACAATTTTTCGTCGCTCAGGATTTTCGGGATACAGCTTTATAAACTCAGCAGTCATAAATATTTGATTCTCTAAGGGTTACAATTTACTAAAAGAGCCAAAAAAGGCGATTTCAAAATCAAATTATCAAAATGTTAAGCTTATCCAGTGTGGATTAATTTATTTTGCGGAAAATTTAAATGTCTTCTTTGGGGATATGCTTCCAATATTATGACATTAAGTTTTACAAGAACGACTTAATAAGAACAAACTGCAATGTCAGAAAATACTACGATCCAAAAGCCAAATGGCAAACTAGGAATTTTAACGCCAGGTATGGGAGCTGTTGCCACCACTTTTATGGCTGGTGTCCTAAGTATCCGAAAAGGACTTTCCGATCCGATCGGATCTCTTACCCAAATGGGCACAATAAGATTAGGGAAACGTACAGAAAAAAGAAATCCATTGATTAAAGATTTCGTGCCTTTAGCAGCCCTTGAGGATGTTGCTCTTGGTGGTTGGGATCTTTTTGAGGACAATGCATATGAAGCCGCTATGCATGCCAAGGTTTTAGATAAGGATCTCCTTAATGACCTGAAGGATGAGCTTGAACAAATCAAGCCTATGAAAGCTGTTTTCGACAAGAACTATGTGAAGAGGCTTGAAGGCAGCCATGTAAAAAAAGGCGCCAACAAAATGGAGTTAGCGAAGATGTTGATGGAAGACATCAAAAACTTCAAAGAACAAAACAATTGTGAGCGAGTAGTAATGGTATGGTGTGGATCCACTGAGATTTACATAGAAGAAAGTGAAGTTCACTCTACTATTGAGAAATTTGAGGAAGGTCTTAGAAATAACGACCCAAATATCCCTCCAAGCATGATTTATGCGTACGCAGCTATCAGTATGGGTGTCCCTTATGCGAATGGCGCTCCTAACCTTTCATGCGATGTAGATTGTCTGGTAGAATTAGCTAAACAAACAGGAGCTCCAATTGCCGGAAAAGATTTTAAAACTGGTCAGACGCTGATGAAAACAATTCTTGCTCCAGGTTTAAAAGCAAGATCATTAGGTATTGATGGTTGGTTCTCAACTAATATTCTTGGGAATAGAGATGGCGAAGTATTGGATGATCCAGATAACTTCAAAACGAAAGAAGTATCGAAATTAGGCGTACTTGAACAAGTGCTTGAACCAGAATTACACCCCAAACTTTATGGGAATCTATATCATAAGGTTAGAATCAACTACTATCCACCAAGAGGTGATGATAAAGAAGGTTGGGATAATATAGACATCAAAGGATGGTTGGGTTACAAGATGCAGATCAAGGTAGATTTTCTCTGCAAGGATTCAATTCTAGCTGCTCCACTTGTACTTGACTTGGCCCTATTCCTGGATTTAGCTAAGCGGTCTAATATGAAAGGAATTCAAGAATGGCTTTCTTTCTACCTTAAGTCGCCACAGGCATTAAAAGGATTGAAGCCACAGCATGACATCTTCGTGCAGTTAATGAAGCTTAAAAATACGCTTCGTCATCTTGCCGGTGAAGATTTAATCACAAATTTAGGATTGGATTATTACGATTGATCAGAGTCGATTTTCATCCATCAACTTAATGGTACTTTGAAGGTCATCTGGATTGTCTACATCATTCCAGGTGTACCCTTCTACCAGTACTGACTTAGCCTCACGACTGGCCATCAGCTTGGATACAGATTCTGAAATCGTGTATTCCTCACGATCAAACGATTGCTGAAATACTTCAAATACTTCTGATTTCAATCTAAAAAGGCCGGTATCATACCTGTTAAATTTTGGTATCATTTTTCCAATTGAATCAATAAAGCCTTGATCGTCAACCTGTACTTTGGTAACATCTTCGATATCTATGTGTTTATTCGATTCTCCAGGCATATCCACTGCTAATTGAAGGGTTGTTTCAAGGCCATCAGATTTTTTAATAAACTCTTCAACAAACTCCGGATCAAATACATGATCTCCCATCGTCAGGAAGAAATCACCCATATTATTCTCTTCCACCCATTCTTTGGCTCTGAAAACAGAAAAACCATTTTCAAGATCAAACCTCTCGTTATGTAAAATAGTTATATCCACATCGTGAGATTTCTCAAAGCCAGGTAACGCCGCCTGAAGTTTTTCCGCACCATAGCCGCTAATGATACAGAACTTTTCTACGCCATAACGTTTAAAAATTCTGATGTGGCGAGCCATTAAAGTTTCATCATTTAAAGTGACTAGACTTTTTGGGATGCCTGTATCTAATCTGGTATTTTTACCTGCAGCTAATATTACAAGATTCAAATTGCGAGCTTTTTATTATAAATATGTCAAAATTGACTTGGGATTCGATTCAAATCTCAATGTTACGAAAATGTTTCCAAGTGATATAACTAAATTTGCGGAATGGGGAAATTTTTGAGAGAACGATTTTCAAGTTTTAAGCTTGCGGAAGATGCAAAAAAGAACGGATATTATGCGTTTTTCCGAACGTTCCAGTCTAAGCAGGAGACTCAAGTAAAGGTCAACGGCAAAGAGGATGTCTTAATGTTTGGATCCAATAGTTATTTGGGACTAACTACACATCCAAAAGTGATCGAAGCTGCCCAAGCTGCAGTGCGTAAATATGGATCCAGCTGTTCAGGTTCCAGATTTTTGAATGGAACTACGGATATGCATGAGTTGCTTGAAAACAACCTTGCAAAGTTCCTCAATAAAGAAGAAGCACTTGTATTCAGCACAGGTTTTCAAGTGAACCTCGGAGTACTTCCTACTATCGCTAAGCAAGGAGATGTATTGCTTCTGGATCGACTAAATCACGCATCGCTGTATGAAGGTGCAAAGTTAAGCGATGCTTCTTCTGTTGTGTTTAGACACAACGATATGCAAGCACTTGAAAAAAAATTATCCCAACTTCAGGATGCCAATCATAGAATTATCGCAGTTGATGGCATCTTCAGCATGGAGGGAAACATTGCGAAGCTTCCGGAAATTGTGGAGCTCGCAAAAAAATATAATGCCTCGGTTATGAGTGATTGCGCACATGCGGTAGGTGTTCTTGGTGATCACGGAAGAGGCACGCCAGACCATTTTGGCATTTCAGACGATGTAGAGCTAATTGGAGGAACATTTAGTAAGTCATTAGCATCTCTTGGAGGATTCGTTGCCGGTGATAAAGAAACTATTCAATACATTAGACATGTGGCTCGTTCGCTGATATTTAGTGCTAGCATGACTCCTTCTTCTACTGCTGCTACCATTGCGGCATTGGAAATCATGCAATCAGATGACTCAAGAAGACTAAAACTTTGGGAGAATACAAACTATTCATTGAAGCGTCTAAAAGAGCTTGGCTTTGATACAGGACATGCAGAAACACCAATTATTCCGATTTATATCAGAGATAATGAAAAAGCATACAAGATGACCATGCGACTCTTTGAAGAGGGTGTGTTTGTGAATCCTGTGGTAGCTCCTGCAGTAGCTCCTGCCGACACCCTTATACGATTCTCATTGATGGCTACACACTCCATTGAGCAAATCGATATCGCCATTGACAAGATATTGAAGGTAGCTAATGAGCTTGATGTAAAACGTCAAACTGAAGTGGCTTAAGTTGAAAGCTGTAATCACTGGAGCCAATGGTTTTCTAGGATCCTATTTAGTAAAAGAATGCCTCCGTCAAAAAATGGAGGTTTGTGCTTTCATACGTGCCAACGCAAACACGACCCTACTTCCTGAAGATCCTAATTTGACATTGCATCATGTCAACTACAGCGAAAATCTATCTGAGCAATTCTCAAAGATTAAGGATAAAATAGGAGACATTGATTTCTTCATTCATAATGCCGGCATGACGGTCAGCCTGAAAAATGAAGAGTACTATGAAGTCAATGTTGGCATCACTACCTCAATAACCATTGCTCTTTTAAGCTCGAAACTCCTAAAATCGACAGGGAGATTTGTATACACTTCATCTTATGCCGCTCAAGGTCCGGCCACCATCAATCAGCCGGTATCTCATTACGGCAGAAGCAAACTACAAGCTGAGAAGGTCATTCAAGAAAAGATGGCCGATTATTTATTCGTTCGGCCAACAGCAATCTATGGCGCCGGAGATGAGGCTTTTCTACCTCTGTTTAAAGGAGCCAAAATGGGCATTTATCCCGTAACAGACAGCAAGCAGCGGATGAGTATGATACATGCCGGAGATCTGGCAAGAATGCTTGTGGAAGATATGCAAACGGCACCTGGGATACTCCATTACAATGATGGAAATACGTATTTACATAAAGACTTTATCAATATCTTTCAAGAGCTCTTTAAGAAGAAAGTAAGAAAATTTCCATTACCAAAATGGCTGGCCAAGCTATTCATGGGATCTTCAGATATTTGGCACAAGATCATCAATAAGCGCCCGGGAATAACACTAGAAAAATTCGATGAAATCTCACAGCATTGGGATCTTCACACAACAGATTTAAGACATTCAGCTGTTAAACCAGAGATATCATTGAAAGAAGGATTTAAAGATGCGCTGAAATATTATCAGGAAAATAACCTCATCTAATGTCACTTGAAATAAAGGAAGTAAATACCAAAAAGGAGCTTAAGAAATTCATCACGTTCCCTTTTAGACTTTATAAAGGGAATCCATACTATGTCACCCCGTTGGTTGAGTTCGAAATGAGTACGTTACTCAAAGAAAAAAACCCAGCCTTCGATCATGCTGAAGCTCAATATTGGATAGTCGAAAAAGATGGAAAAATTGTAGGAAGAATCGCAGCGATAGTTTTAGAGCCAGAGTTAAAAGAAAAGTCCCTTGCTCGCTTTGGCTGGGTCGACTTCATTGATGATAAAGAGGTTTCAAGCCTCCTATTTGAAACCGCTAAAAAGTGGTCTGAATCTAAAGGAGCCACAGCTATCCATGGCCCGATGGGCTTTACTGATTTAGACTTTGAAGGTGCTCTTGTACAAGGATTTGAAGAATTGGCCACTCAAGCTACTATCTATAATCATGCGTACTATATTGACCATTTCAAGGATTGGAATTTAGAGGTTGCCGCCACATGGGTAGAGCTTAGAGGCAAGGCCCCATCTAAAAATCCAGAAAAGGTAAACCGAGCTGTTCGTATTATTAAAGAACGCTTTAAAGTCAATGTTAAAGAATTCAAAAACACGAAAGAGATTCTTAAGTATGCCCCAGGAGTTTTTGAGGTATTAAATGAGGCATATTCAGATCTTTATGGATACATCCCCCTGACACAAAAACAGATTGACTACTACGTAGAACAATATTTTGGTTTTATCCGCAAAGAATTCGTCTGCATTATTGTCAACGAATCTGATGAGGTCGTTGGCTTTGCTTTGACATTACCATCACTATCAAAAGCATTTCAGAAAGCCAAAGGCTCTTTGTATCCTTTGGGATTCATTCATGTGCTGAAATCTTTCTATTTCAATGATCTCGCTGATCTGTTCCTTATTGGTGTAAAACCTGAATATCAAAAACTAGGTATTCATGCGTTGATCTATGATTACCTTCAAAAAATTTACGAGCAGAAAGGAATCAAATACATGGCGTCCGGACCCATGCTTGAAAGTAACAAGAATGTGTTAAACACCTGGAGTGAGTTTGATTTAGATGTTGGGAAAATAAAGCGAAGTTGTTTCATAAAGCATTTTTAGACTGAGTTTAGTAGTTTCACAACATGGAAATGAAAGGTAAGCATGCGCTGATAATTGGCGGCTCCAGCGGTATTGGTTTAGCTGCAGTGAAAAAGCTAGCATCTCATGGTTGCAACATCACGATTATCCATAGAGACAGAAAGCAAGGCGTGATAGCACTTGAAGAAATCGGGGCAGCTCTCAGTAAAGAATTTGATATTTCTATTTCCAATCACAACATTGATGCGACCAATCCTGAGAAAATTGAGGAATGTCTACAGTCAATAAAAGCATTAGGTATTTCTTCATTCAATACGGCACTACATGCAGTATCCAGAGGAAACCTGAAGCCATTCGTATCGGATGGTCCAAAACTTTCATCTCAGGATTTAGCTTTGACCATTGAGGCTATGGGTACAAATCTTAAGCTGTGGCTAGATGGATTACTAAGCCATGATCTTATTTCAAAAGGAAGTAAAATTTTAACGCTGACCTCAGAAGGGAACGATAAATTTTGGGAAGGCTATGGTGCCGTAGCGCTAGCTAAATCAACTTTAGAAACACTTTCAAAATACCTAGCTATTGAGCTAGCACCGAAAGGAATCACAGTCAATATTATTCAAGCTGGTGTCACAGATACGCCATCTTTGCGTCTTATCCCAGGATCGGACAAACTTATCGAGGAATCAAAACAACGTAATCCATACAAGCGATTGACTACTCCAGAAGACGTAGCAAATACTATTTTTCTATTGTCCCAACCAGAAGCTAATTGGATCAATGGAGCACTTATACACGTAGATGGGGGTGAACATTTGATATGAGTTCGCACAAAAACATACTACGTCTTCTCCCTTACAAACGGCCTTTTTTGTTCGTTGATGAGATAGAATCCCTGTCTGAAGAAGGTGCAATTGGAAGCTATACTATTCGCAAAGATGAATCCTTCCTTGAAGGACATTTTCCGGGAAATCCTATTGTACCCGGTGTTATTTTAACTGAAATCATGTGTCAAATCGGCTTGGTTACCCTGGCGTTGCATTTGATGCAACTTGACGAGCATTCGAAAGTATTACCTGCTTTTACCAGCGCCAATGTCGAGTTCCTTTCCAAGGTCATCCCAGAAGACAAACTCATTGTTGAATCAAAAAAAGTCTATTTTCGCTTCGGAAAATTAAAATGCACTGTTTCCTGCAAAAAAGAAGATGGAACTGTTGTGGCAAAAGGTGAGTTAGCAGGAATGGTGGTCAAATCGGAGACATAATTTTGGAAAAACATAGAGTAGTAATAACCGGATTGGGCGTAGTAGCTGCTAACGCTATTGGTGTTGATAATTACGAGAAAGCGTTACGAGAAGGTAAGTCGGGCATCAAACATTGGGAGGAGCTAGATAAAATTAATCTCAAGTGTCAAATAGGAGGAGCTCCAGATTTATCCTCTATCACTTTAGGCGATCACCTCCCGCGTCTACTCGCTGAAAAAATAACAAACAAGGGAATTTTGTATGCGATGCTCTCCGGAGTAGAAGCGTGGAAAGATGCCGGGCTAGCATTTAATACTGAAGAAAGAGATTTCAATACCGGAATGATTTTCGGTGCAGGTGACCTAAGCTTTGATAGCTTCATTAATCGTGAATTCCCTGCCTATCCCATTGATAATGGTGAAAGCCGCAGACTCGGGTCTCGAACCATTTCTGAGTGTATGAATAGCGGTGCAGCGGCATACCTCAACTCTATACTGGGTGTCGGCAATCGAGTTCAATCAAACTCGTCTGCCTGCATTACAGGATCTGAGGCTGTCCTGATGGGATACGAATACTTATCTCAAGGTAGAGCAGACCGAATGATCTGCGGAAGCACCGAAGGTGATGGACGTTACATCTGGGCAGCTTTCGATGCTATGAGGGTATTGTGTTCAAATTCCAATGACAACCCTGAATTTGGATCAAGACCAATGAGCGACTCTTCTTCAGGGTTTGTACCGTCTGGAGGTTCTGGTGCCCTGATATTGGAAACTTTGGAAAGTGCAAAGGCAAGAGGAGCAAAAATCTATGGCGAAATATTAGGAGGTCATGTGAATTCAGGTGGCCAAAGAAGTGGTGGAACGATGACCGCAGCAAATCCGGAAGCAGTAGTGGATTGTATCACTCGTGCAATGGATTCAGCTGGAATTTCATCCGATGAGATTGATCTGATCAATGGCCACCTCACTTCAACCAAAGGAGATCCAGCGGAAATACGAAATTGGGTAAAAGCACTTGGAAGATCTGGCGAAGATTTTCCGTACATCAATACTCCAAAGTCTATGATTGGCCATGCGGTAGCAGGAGCTGGTTCCGTGGAGCTGGTAGCTAGTGTTTTACAGCTACATAAAGACTTTGTTCATGCAAATTTGAATGTTGAAAACATTCATCCCGAAATTTTATCAGAAATTTTTGGGGGTTGTATTCCTACGAGTTGCCAAAGCAAGGAAGTAAACACTGTAATCAAGGCTAATTTTGGTTTTGGTGACTTAAATTGCGCGCTCGTTTTAAGGAAATACAAAGAAAGATGACAAGAGAAACTGTAAAAACCGACCTAATCAACATCATTAAGCCTTATTTGCCTGAAAACATCATGGAAAATGAAGTTTCAGAAGATAAGCACCTTATCAATGATTTGATGATCAACTCTGCACATATCGTAGATATAGTGTTGGATATTGAAGATAAATTCGACATCATGATAGATGATGACGTGATTGGTGAAATGAACACTGTTCAGGATTCAATCGACGTAGTTTTGCAAAAAACTGCCTAATTAATTGGTCAACTCCTTTAGCAATTTTTGATCGTATTTCTTCTGTACCTGAACCAGAGGCCAGTATCCTATTGTCCAAAAAAGGCTCAGAGCCAGAAATAGATCAAAGCGTCCAAATATTGCAAATAGTATAGCTGCATTACGGTGGGTATTACTGCCGCCAAGCCAGGCCCACCAAAACAGCAACTTATAATTCAACTTCGCGTACATCGGATCAAATGCCTCAGCTTTTATCGAAGCTAGTTCACGCATCGTTTTCCTTTCTTCTGGCGTCCGTGAGGTAAACCGTATTTGCTTTCCGGTATAATCTCGATTGATTCCATCGATGATCTTGTGATACCACTTGGCTCCTGTTGGCTTTATTTCATTAACAGAAAGTGGGATATAACCAGCCTGAGATTTTCCAACCAACAATAAATATTCTGATTTATAAAATTCGTAAAGAGCAGCTTTGTAACTGTGGGCATATCCTGTAGCAGCGGTGAGTCCAAAAATCCACCATCCGTATTCGGGAACAAAGTATAACGAACCTCCAATGTAGCATGCGATGAAAACCAAATTATCTATTAGTCCATCAATAACCCGCCCCATATCGGAAGACTGACCTGTCATTCGTGCTAGCTGTCCATCGGCACTATCTAATACACCAGCCCAAACAATCAATAATCCACCAAGAATTACTATTTCTATCCGATTTTGATAATATAGAAGAGAACCTCCTGTAACGCCAATAAACAAGCTAATTAACGAAACGTTGGTAGGAGTTAACTTCAGCCATCTCGCGATTTTCGCAAAATAAAGGCCATAAAACCGACTGAAATAAATATCGTAGCGTTCTTCGATATCGATTAGTTTGATGGTAGAAAGAACCTCATCGAGATGCTTCTGATACCTTCTCTTTAAGTATCCGAGCATTATTAGTTATCGCGCTTTACTCGTGAGAATAATGAAATCTTATTGTCGAACAGGAATTGCCAAATAACCTTGGCATAGCTCTTATGGGCATATAAGTCATCGTAGTACTCACCAGCTATTTTCTTAAGTTTAGGAAGTTTTGAGCCCGGTATGGTTGGAAAATCATGATGTTCATTGTGATAACCAACATTCCAAATAAGTTTGTTCCACCATCCATAATAAGAATAGGTTTCTTGTCCTTCCTTGTAGATAAAGTGCTCTGCTACAAAGTGACCGGAGATGGGATGCAAGCCAGTAGCTAAGGCTGTTGACAACCCTAAATATAATAGCCCAGACCATCCGGCGATATAATAGAATCCAACCATTCCTCCCACCTGAAATAATGCATTGATAATCTGCCATTTATCTGGAATTAATGGATGTACAAATATTGGCCTGACTGCATAAACGGGTATTTGGATAATGAGCCAAATGAATTTCCCTATTGGCCCCCTGAAGAACTTAGCTTCCCATCTCACTGCCAGATCTGTATCTACACCTTCTTTGCCCTGATGCCAGTGGTGTTTGGCGTGGTAGGCTTTAAAGGCCATAGCAAATGGAACAACAAGTGGTAGGTTAACAACAATGGCTAACCAATTATTCAATTCTTTCTTTTTAAACGCCAGATCATGTGTGATTTCATGAACCGCTAAGACAATGATATGCGTAAGAGTAGTACCAATAAGAATGACCAGCAAGGCAAATAGCCATGGATTTTCCGGCAAGAAAAAAATTGGAATCGAAAGCTGCAAAGCTGACACAATAATGGTCTTAAAAATAAGTGATGGATCATTTCCGAATAACTTCTTCACTTCCGGATGAGACTCCATGATCACTTTTCTTCTTTGAAAGTGGGGTTCCTTTTCTTCGCTCCAGGTAAAATCTTTTTGCTCCATATCTACTGCAAATTTAACTAATGGGGTCGTAAAAAAGTTCTTGATGCAAATCCACCAACTTTATTGAGAAGATTCATGATAGTAGATGCTTTTTTGGTTTGAAACCATGAGAATACTTCTGTATCTGAAACTTCGCTAACCTTTGTCATCACTTTCGAGATAAAATCTTTAATCAAGTGTTGATCTTCAGAAACAAAAACCACCTCCTGTTCGAAATAATAGCTCACCAAGTCGTAATTACTACTCCCAAAAATCAACTTGATATCATCTATCAAAATAGCTTTCATATGCGACATCCCAGGATACTCCTTTAGCTGGAAATATCCTTTTTGCTGCTCTGACAAAATGATATTTTTAAAAATTGACTTATTGTTTTCTTGTGGAGATACAATAGTAATCTCCACACCATTGGCAGCAACCGATCGCAATACCCCCAATAGAGGTTCAGAAATGTATGGAGAAATAATTTGCACGGATTTTTTAGCAGATTTTATGTGCTGAAATAAGTGCTGATAAATTGATTGGCTCTTAGCACCATTGAAAAGGTAAAGCATCCCTTCATTCGTTTCGACAGCAATTGATTGATTGACTCCCTTCCAGGTAAAATCAAAATCAGAAACAAGGTTGTTGCCCAGTTTTTCATCATAAAGCTCCACCATCATATCGTGCCACTCAAAATTGTGATCGCTAAAATTGATGCCTCCCAGGAAACTGATCTTACCATCCGCTATGACCATCTTTTTGTGGTTGCGCAGTGGATATTTCTGGCCGAATAGCCCGATTGGATTTGTAAACTTGACATCAATGCCTGCTGATTTCGCTTCATCGATGAGATTTGCAGTCTCTTTCACCTCGTTTCGAAAAGCAGCATCATTTAAGTACTTGAGAGATTTTACAAAGTGATCATTGATGACAACTTTTGAGTAGCTATCTACAAGTAGACGCTTATCTTTCGCGGGGCTGGCCTTCATGATATCAATCAACCACTTTCCGGCATCATCGCCTTCAAAAGTCATGGCTTGCGCAAGAAGCGATACTTTAGCCTCACCTGCGATCTTTTCCAACCTTTCCATAAAGGCTTTCGAACCCAGTAAAATTTTAGATTGTGTCAACGATTGATTTTTTACAAAATTAACGGGCTTATTCGTTAATCCATGTATTCTACCTTGTCCAAATCAAAAATGAATGAACCGACAGTCATGTCAATTTCCAAACGGAGTGGGAATCTGTTGATATCATCGCTCATGATTACCCGACCTGATTTTCCTGACTCGAAATACTCGCCCTCTGGAAAATCCAGTCCGAACTCTAATGCTCTTACCTTCCTTCCAGAATATTTATGAGTTGTGCTTTTCCCTGGGAGCATTCGAAATTCGTATAAGTCATTGGAAAAAAAGGTCCTTACCTCAACAGTATTGGTAAATTGTGATTTATCCCTACTTCTGAGCCACATATATGTGCTAAGTGCATCTCTTATCGGCACCTGACCGGCAGGGAATTTATGATATCTCCATTGATCCAAATCTTCTATATAGGCTTTTACAGAAACAGAGTCCGCGTAAGAGAAGTAATCGTGTCGTATATCAATCGAACCTTTGCCCTCCATGTCGCGATCAGACCTATGCGGCTGAAGTTTATCAACTTCTATCAAGGATTCCATGCATACACTTAATTTAGAAAAAACCCTAAACCAGCTTGCGGTAGTGACTGTAAACTGTACTTTGTAATGTGGTTTTTTACTATCGTTCGGGTACTGAAGGTCAGGATCTAACCAAAGAATTGCTTCACCGATGTTAAACCACCCAAACTTCATGTTATAGGTAAGTTTCTCTCCTGGTTTGAAAGGATATGATTTATTTTGAGCTTCGGATTGAATTGCTGTCAGCAGCAAAATAAACAGGATTGAAATCCTGAACCAACCTCGAAAGATTGAACTGAATGAAAATCGCTCTTGTATGTCCGTATGATTTTTCACGACCTGGTGGTGTTAAGTCTCATATTGTGAGTTTGTCCAAACATCTTGCAATGATAGGACATCAAGTCAAAATCATTGCACCCAATATTAATGCCAATTTGGTTGAAGAAAAAAATGTTCATTTTTTTGGACGTAATAGGTCTGTCAATATTGGAGGTACGAAGATTGACGTCAATATCGCTTTGGGCGATGAAAAAAAATCATTAAAATCATTTCTTAAAGAAGAGGCTTTCGACATCATCCACTACCATACCATATGGAATCCTTTGCTACCCTTTCAAGTACTCAAACACTCCAAAACCAAACAGATAGCTACTTTTCACGACACTCCTAAAAGTGAATTTGTTGGTGATTGGATCATGCCAACAGTGGCTCGAGGTATTTTCACGTTTTTAGATCAAATTATTTCTGTCTCGAAAAGTCAGTCCGGATATATCTCCAGATTCTCAAAAAGAAAAATTCACATCATTCCCAATGGGATTGACCTGGAGGAAATCGCATCCATTGCTCCAAAGAAGAATGATAGGGACGATGACTTCTTTCAACTATTCTTTATGGGAAGGCTGGAGCCTCGAAAGGGCGTAATGCATGCGCTTCAGGCCTTTAATCAGTTAAAAAAGCGATTTCCTAAAATGAAACTAGTCATCGTTGGTGATGGTGATGGAAGGACAGAAGTTGAGAAATACATTGCTGATCATTCGCTTACTGATGTGGAATTATTAGGATTTGTGGATGAGGCAACTAAATACAGGTTGCTTAAAGAATCAGAAATTTATGTTGCACCGGCGCTCTATGGAGAGAGTTTCGGTATTGTGCTCCTAGAATCAATGGCAGTAGGTACACCAATTGCTGGATATGCCAATTCTGGCTATAAAAATGTAATTACTGATCAAATGATGGAAGGATTTGCAGAACCTGGAAACTTAGACCAGCTCGTGTCCTGCATTGAAAAACTGATTCCTTCTGTCAAACGTGAATCCTTATCTAAGCATGGCTTACAGGAAGTGAAAAAATATGACTGGGCAGAGGTATCGAAGGAGGTTAATGAGGTTTACTCGAAGTGATTCTCTTCAAAAGTAAGTGTAAGATGGCCATGTCAAAGCACGCCATGACTTGATTATTGAAAATAAGCCCTCACCTTATCCATCACATAATCCATATCCTCCTCATACAATTCACCAATTACCGCTACCCGAAAGGTTTTGCTTTCTGGAATGACTCCAGGATATATCGTGATCCCATTTTCATATAAGTAATCATGAAAATCGTTAAAATTTAAACCAGGCCTGTCCAGATTTATTGCAAGCAAAATTTTAGACTGCTGCTCTTCTGGTAGGAAGAATGTGAATCCAAGATGTTTGAATCCGTCGTAAAGCTTCTGCCAGTTTGACTGATAGCGATTCCATCGGTTTTCTATTCCTTCTTCCTCGTGTTCTTTGATGGCCTCAAGAAAGGCATAGCTCGTTTGGACCGGTGGTGTGAAACGCAATTGATCTTTCTTTTGAAGGTTATCCCATTGCTTATACACATCAAAATAAAATCCAGTACCATTTGCTTTTAAGTCTTCTGTCCGATCCTTATGAAAGATTACAAAAGACAGACCGGCCATTCCATGAATGCACTTATTCGAACTGGAGAATAAATAATCTATATGAAGTGCCGCTAAATCAATTGGATAGGCCCCATAAGAGCTCATAGCATCCACGATAAACTTCACCCCGACTCCCTGACAGATTTGAGCAACCTCCTCTAGCGGGTCTAACATACCTGTAGAAGTCTCATGGTGAACCATTATCAGATGTGTGTATGCTCCCGAAGAAAGTGTTTCCTTGATTTTTGCTGGTTCTGGGTAATCTCCAAATTCAAACAAAGTAGAACTCTTCAAACCATATCCATCGCAAATAGACTTCATACGGATGCCATACGCACCATTTGTAATGATCAGCGCGTGATCCTCTTTACCTAAAGCGGAAACCAGGCATGCTTCCATTGCCCCCGTTCCACTGGCTCCAAACAGCGAGACTCTATGTGTTTCCTGTCCATTTCCCACCTTCAAGATGCCATCGCAGATGTCGTGCATTACTTGCCCAAATTCACCTTCTCGAGGACAAATATCTGATATTAGTTGAGCTTCTTTCACACGCTGTGAAGTGGTTGCTGGCCCTGGATTTAATAGGATTTTACGATCTAATTCTTTCTTATGTAGCATAAAAATCTTATTTATATCAATGGAGGTATGTTTGTTTTAGACTGACGGCTAAATAATTAGCGGTCATTACGGCTCAAATTTTTCATGAAAGCCTCCTTGTTTTGAACAGGAGTAGTCGTGGGTCTTCCCAAATCTGCTCTGGATGCCTCAGTCGTTCTTATTTCTATCAATACCGGCCCTTCCGTATTTTGAAACAGATCCCAGGCTTCAGGCAGCTCGTCCATGTTAGTAACTAACCAGGTTTGTTTGTAGCCGGACGCCTCAGCTATTTTTTGAAAATCAATAGCGAATCCGACGGTCGCTTGTCCACCTACCGATTCATGGCAGCCGTTGTTGATGAGAATATGTTTGTAATTCTTTGACGGCTGATTGCCAATGATAGCTCCAGCGCCCATATGCATGATCGTTGCTCCATCCCCATCCAGGCAATACACCGGACGGTTCTTTTTGCTCAATGCGATACCAAGAGCAATCTGAGATGCATGTCCCATTCCTCCCACGGTAAGAAAATCTTTACCATGGCCCATGTTGTGCTTCGCACGAATTTCAAATACCTCTCTCGAAGATTTACCTGTTGTAGAAACTACAACTGCCTCTTCCTCCATTTTTTGAAGCATCCAATCTATGACCTCCTCACGATTGATTGTATAGGGGTTTTCAACTTTTGTTTGAAGCTTATACTTGTCAAATATTCCTTTTTTAACCAATAGCGCATACGGGGCTTTCGATTGATTCATTGTTTCGAATGCGGATGCTAATTGATTCTGAGCCTCACTCTCATCATCTGAAAGTACTGCATAATTAATTTCCATCGTCTGAAGCAATTCTTCAGAAATCCTACCTTGCTTTACATGTTGAGGCTCATCTTTTACGCCAGGCTCTCCTCTCCATCCAATCATCAACAACATTGGGATTGAATACACATCACTATCAGCAAGAGAGGTAAGTGGGTTTACACAATTTCCAAAACCAGAATTTTGCATGTACACCAAAGGAATTTTACCAGTGGCCAAATGATGCCCCATGGCAAGTGCTATCGCTCCACCTTCATTGGCAGCGATGATGTCCGAACCTTCGTCGGTCATGACGGAGCAAAAATCCTTCAACAACGAATCAGGAACACCAGCAGTGAATTCCACTCCTTGATTGCGAATTGATTTTAAAAACTTCTGAGGATCTAGCATTACTGTGAAATTTTGATAGCAAGCTTGAAACAAGCAAGCCAATCATTTTTGTTTATGTCCCAAATATGTGTGCTATAAGGCACTAGTTCGGAAGAATAGTCAATATTTCTTTGATCGACATGCAGTATTTATCTGCTTCTAACGATCGTTTGTTTTCAAGAATGGTCTCTGCTGTTTTCTTCATAGCAGGGAATGCGGCTCTCAAAAGGTGGTTGGCATAAATAACTATGCTGAACCCAGCCTCATGTAATTCTTCCTCAGTAAACTGATTGTATGAAGATGGAACTGAAACAACCGGTACTTTATATTCAAAATCTTGATATCGTTTCATGAATTCCATAATCTCACTGCCATCTTTATGACGACTGTGAATCATGATGGCGTCCGCTCCTGCCTCAATGTATGCTTTGGCTCTGGTCAATGCGTCTTCCATGCCATGCTCAGCAATTAAGCTTTCGAGTCTGGCAATGATCATGAAGTCTTCAGTAACCTGGGATTTCTTTCCAGTATTAATTTTCTCACTGAAACCTTCAACTGTATCGAGCTCTTGCTTTACTTCAGTTCCGAAAAGTGAATTTCTTTTCAGTCCAACTTTATCTTCAATGATTACTGCTGAAACCCCCAAACGTTCAAGGTTTCTAACGAGCATGGCGAAGTGCTCCGTTACTCCACCTGTATCTCCATCTAAAATGATAGGCTTGGTTGTCACATCTAAAATATCATTGATCGTATTGA
The DNA here is from genome assembly GCF_039960695.1 of Ekhidna sp. Lineage (GTDB taxonomy): Bacteria > Bacteroidota > Bacteroidia > Cytophagales > Cyclobacteriaceae > Ekhidna. The sequence goes on from NZ_JBDVKP010000020.1 coordinate 364,472, forward strand.
ACCTTGACGTTCGATCTACATATTCTGTATCTGGCTTTCCTTTCGCTGTGGAATCTGTCAAAGAGCTTACCCACATGGCATCAAATTCACGAACCTCGTTCTCTGAAGTCACAGAAGTTTGCTCAACAATAAGCGCGGATATACCATTGTGAGCTTCCATTACACGAACAATATCTTTAGACTCCAACAGCCTTCTTAGCATTCTCCTCCGAATATCTGGAGTGGTCCCTACTTCCTTCATTGCCGCTCTCAAGCCGGTTGAAGAGATGCCTGAAGTGTATTCCGGCTCAACCAATTCTCCGCCCCACTCCTCCAATAGCTTTACCACCTTATCTCTTATATGCTTTTGAGGCCCGCTTTTCCAATCGCTACCATGCACCACATAGTCTGGCTTTAAGGCACGAAGGTTTTCTTCATAATCAAGCTCTTGTTGAGGGATAACTTCATGTACTCCTTTTAAATTTTCCATGATTTTTTTCCTTTCGTCATATGACAAAAAAGGTGTTCTGCTGTACTTACTTACTGCTTTATCAGACAATAAGCCCACAGTTACTTCGCCTAATTCTCGGGCAACTTCTATGATGTTGACATGACCATGGTGAATGAGGTCTGTGCCCATTCCTACGTATACTTTCTTCATTGCGATTTAGAATATTCTATCTTCGTGGCAAATTAAGCTTAAAGGAACGGAAACACCGTCGAAAATCTAAATAGATGACGCAAACGATTGAAACTGCCGTAATACTTGCTGCCGGAAGAGGCACTCGTTTACAGCCTTATACATTTGACATTCCGAAAGGATTTATGCCAGTAGGTGATGAGCGATTAATCGAACGATCTGTACGGGTTTTGAAGGAAAATGGCATTAAGAATATCATCATTGGAACCGGTCACTTGCATGAACATTACGAAAAGTTTGCTGAAGAAAATGGCCTAACTACTTTTTTGAGTCCAGACTTTGCAACTACCGGTAGTTTCCACACACTTATTTATGGTTCAGAGCTCATAAAGGGTGACTTCCTTTTATTAGAGTCAGACTTACTCTACCATTCTGACGCTATCAAAAGATTGCTGAGTGCTGAATCAAAAGATGTGATTCTGTGCAGTGGCTTTACTCAATCCAATGACGAGGTATATGTGGAAATTAAGGACGGCAACCTTTCCAACCTTTCTAAGAAAAAGGAGCAACTTAAATCCGTAGATGCAGAGTTGGTTGGCATATGGAAAATCTCCCTCGAGCTACTTGAAAAACTTAAAGCGCATCACTTAAAAGCTGAAGATGCTCGAAATAAAGATTATGAAGTAGCAGTTGCTCAACTTTCTATTGAGCATACCGTAAACGTCTTGAAAATTGATAATCTGGCGTGGTGCGAAATCGACAACCAAGCACATTTGGAGCGTGCTAAAAAAGACATTTTACCAAAACTGGACTAACTCGTACTAATGAAATCATACTTCAAACATTTCAAAATTTCCAATCAGATAAAGTCATTGATAAAAGGGACTAATATAGGTTCTCAATTGTACTGGCATGATCAAAAACTCAAAGACGTACTGGGTTGGAGCGGAATAAAAAAATTCGTCCGCTTTGCTTTGGCTGCAAAAAAGGAAGATGAAATAGCCGAAAACTACAGTGTTTCAAGGCTATACTTTGGCGATCCAATTAGCGACGGTCTGAAGGCTTCGGGCGCTACGGTCTGGAATTACACAAGACTCCAAAATCCACCTATCATCGAGAATGATGAAATATGCAAACTATTGGAACAGCATGCTGACGATATTATTAAAGAATATGAGGACAATATTGATAAAATCATCACTCATCCTGACAATAATAGTTTAGCTAAAGATGGAACATGGTCTGGTATATTTCTCTATGGTGTTGGAGGTAAGAAAGATGAGCGATATGAGGAATATTTCAAAAAGACCTATGAGCTTGTTGACCAGCTTCCAATCTCTAAAAATTTCGGTTTTGTATTGATCTCAAAATTATCTGCCGGAGTGAAGATTTTACCACATTGTGGATCAAGCAATCTTCGCTTTAGATACCATTTAGGGTTGGATGTACCTGAACCAGATAAAATAAAGATCAGGGTTGGTACTCAATGGCAACATTGGAAAACTGGCAAGGCCTTCGGTTTCGATGATTCATTTGAACATGAAGTTCTTCATGAAGGAGAGAAAGATCGTGTTGTATTGATTGTGGACGCATGGAACCCGGATCTAACTAAGGAAGAGATTGCCATTTTTGACAATCGACTGTTTCATGAGTTTGGAACAAGAGCTAGCTAGCAGGCGGGTGCCATAGCCCGGTTGTTTCATCTCGACTACCACCTGTTCCCAGATATCCATACATCTGCTCGAGATATCCTTTGGAATCATATGGAACAGAAACGGTTTCATTTAGGAATTGTATTTCCTTTAAAGGGAATACCAGTTTTTTAGCGATATGCTGTCTCTCGTTCGGATATTTTGCGTCTACAAACTGACGAATGGTTTCTCCTTCATCGTCATAAAAGAATATGTCAAAATCATATCCTTTGTACGAAAAATAGACTTTTGGGCCCGCATGATTTTTAGAGGTATCGTAAAACTTCAAGCCCTTTGGCATCTTGTATTTGAGCTGGGCTACTTTTTCATAAGAACTTTTCTTCATCGCAACGTCAATATCAATATCATGCGGAATAATGCTGTTTGATCGATATTGGCCAAGCAGGGTTCCGAAATCTAACCAGAAAGGTTCTCCGGTTTGCTGAAGCGCCTTTACAGATAGTTTATACATCTGTTTAAGTATTTGAAGCTTTCGCTCTCGGTATTGACCTGGCAAAGCGAATAAAACTAAATTTGCAACTCGCTGGATGTACTGGCTGATACGTAGCATTTTGCAAAAAAACATATAAAAACTGATTCGTCGTTGAAGGATTCAAACAAAGACTTACCTATTGACCTGGTTTACACCTGGGTTGATGGAGATGACCCTGAATATCTTAAGATTTATAATGAGTATGCTGAGACGCCAAAGGATATTAATCCAGAGCGAACAAGAGATACTTATGATATGCTTAAGTATAGTATTCGGTCCGCTGAAAAGCACTTACCCTGGATACGAACTATCTATATTGTTACAGCAAGACCACAAATTCCGGATTGGTTGCAACCCAATCATCCTAAAGTGAAAGTGATCCATCACGATCAGATCATTGAAGAACAATATTTGCCTACTTTCAACTACAATACCATTGAAAGTTATCTTTGTAAGATTCCCAACCTATCGGAATACTTCCTTTATAGCTGTGATGATTTTCTGTTCGGTTCTGACGTGCACCTTACAGATTTTATGGATGATGAGAAGAAAATAACGGTATTTGGAACATTGTTTGGTGAAAATCTGAAATTCAGAATCTATGAAAGAAAACTAGATCTTGTGAGTCTCGGTTTGGTAGAGCACAATCCAATTTTCTTCAAGAAATCATACATTGAAGAGCTACAAGAACATTACAAGGATCTATTTCATAAAACCCGACTTGCTAAGTTTCGGCGCGATGATAACGTCACCATGCAGAAGGTCTTCAAGCAATGGGTTCTGAGTAATCATCGGCAATTGGCGCAGCCAATCAAGGTCAACGAGCTGAAGAAAATCCATACGTTTCATAAAATTACAAATGACCTAAAGAAGCAGGAAAAGGCGATCCAGAAGCTTGAAAAAAAGGCTCCGAAGTTCTATTGCCTAAATGATGACCAAAGAGATAATCCAAACCCTCAGGTTGTAGAACTTATATTGGATTATCTAGATCGTAACTATCCTGATAAGTCCGATTTTGAGTTGTAATTTTGCAGACGTTTTAAAAATCTCCATTGAATCTCCTGAAAATCAAATTGATAAGGAGGAAAACAATCTGAAATGCGTGTCATAAGACTCCTGATAGGATCATCAAGAAAATTATTTCTCATTGCAGCTCTCACAAGTGTACTAACTGGACTTTTTTCCACATTAGTAATCAAGACCATTCATGAGTCCATTCAGGGCGATGAGTTTAGCCTAAGTGCATTTATACAAAAGTTTGCATTCTTCTGGCTTATGTATGGCGCACTCTCTGTCATTTCATCATACTCTATATCTAAGTTGACACAGAAGATCATTCACCAGTTGAGAATTAAACTATCAAACAGCTTTTTGAAAGCGAGTTTTGAGACAATGGAGCATAATCAGAAAAAGATGCTTCCGATCCTTACTGAGGATGTAAAAACCATTGCCTACTCGATAGACAGACTACCAAATGTGACAACAGGATTAGCTTCTGTCATTGGCATTCTAGCCTATATGGTATGGTACTCGCCATTTCTGTCAGGAGCTACAGTGGTGATCTTTGTCATGGTATTCCTTTTCACAAAAGTTTTGCTGCCATACGTTCGTAAATATGCTGATCAGGCACGTTCACACCTCACTAATTTATTCGATCATTTTCATGGCCTTGTTTTCGGAATTAAAGAATTGGTGTTGAATAAAGAATCGCAAAAGCGATTTCTTAAGGATTTTATTATCCCAACCAGCGACAAGCAAAATCATGCATATCTGAAAGAAAGCGTGGTTTCATCCATTATGAATCGATCCACTGATATGATTCTATTGTTAGGAATGGCACTTTTGATTATCGCGGTTTATAAACTTCAGTTTGTTACGCTCGAATTCTTTGGTCACTATTTAACACTTGTTCTTTTTACCCTTGCTCCTCTTTCCACAGCTGCAGGTTTTTTTAGTGGCTTGAAAAGATTAGAGGTATCACTTGAGCAAATTGATGCCGTTGGATTAGAGCTGAAACCTGACGATGAATTTAATGAGGGAATGCAAGCACTCGAGGAGCCTGCAGACAATAAAAATGTGATTTCATTAGACAAAATGAGACACAGCTATTACCACACGGACGTGGATCAGCACTTTGCCATGGGACCTATTGAGCTTTCCATCAAGCAAGGAGAGATGCTATTCATTGTGGGAGGTAATGGAAGTGGCAAAACCACTTTGGCTAAACTTCTTTTGGGACTGTACACACCGCTCTCAGGTAATGTGATGTATCGTGGACAGGAAATTACAGAAGATAATATTTCATCTTATCGTTCCAAGTTTTCAGCTGTTTTCGTTGATTCTTATTTGTTTGAAGATTTTCTTAACGTAGATAAGGAATACCTGGCTGAACATGGTGAGAAGCTTTTGAGAATGTTTAAGCTTGAAAATAAGGTGAAAATAAAAGGTCATAAGTTCTCTACTAAGAATTTATCGGAAGGACAAAAGAAGCGGCTTGCACTAATTATTTCCATTCTTGAAAACAAAGATATTTACCTGTTTGATGAATGGGCAGCTAATCAAGATCCGCTATTCAAAGAAGTATTCTATACCGAGATTCTTCCTTTCCTTCAGTCTTTGGGCAAAACACAGATCGTCATTACGCATGATGATAAATATTTTGACCTTGCAGATAGGGTTCTTAAGCTAAGAGATGGACAGATTACCAATCAGTAAGCTCATTCATGTCCGAAGTGAACAACTATATCGTAACTGCAGCAAATAATACCTACTTCAAGAACTTCTGCCAACTCATGTATAGCTTCATGAGAAACCGGGAGTTTGAGAACAGCACGGTCATATTCTATGATTTAGGCCTTGATGATGATCAAGCGGATGAGTTGAAGTCAAAATCAAACAGACTGTTCAAATATGTAGCGTATCGGAAATTTGATTTTGATTCATATCCCGAATTTGTAAAACCTAAATACAGCACCTATTCGTGGAAACCCTTGATCATTCATGAGGTTTTTAATGAAAAGAAAGGGAACATTTTTTGGAAAGATAGCGCTAATCAAATCCTGAAAAACATGAAACCTGTCTGGGATGAAATGAACAGGACAGGCACCTACATACCTTATAGTGGCTCAGGCACATTGAAAGAGTGGACCATTCAAGCCACCATGGATTATCTGAATGTCCCAGACAAATATTACGCTGCACGAAATAGAGCTGGCAATACTTGTGGCTTTTCTTATGCAAATGAAAACGTTCGGAAACTTATTCAAGAATGGAAAGATTTGGCCTTGGTAAGGGAATGCATACGGCCGGAAGGTGCCAATCGCTCCAATCACCGCGATGATCAATCATTGCTCACAATTTTGTTATTGATCAGAGACTATGGTCACGCACTGGATACCACCGACGATGAAGTGGATATCAGTTCTTCTAGCCCTACTCCCTATCTAAGTGTAAGAAATCGTTTTCCAAGCACTATCAATTTAGAAGTAGGTGCAATTGCCTATCACTACTTCAACTTTCTTAGATTTATAGATATCATTTCAAATAAAATTCAACGGAATTGATTTTAACATTTATCATACTTGGACTCATCCTTTTCCTGATATTGGGATACAATTACCTATCTGGAAAGGCATTACTTAGGGATTTCATCCTTCACCTTCGCCTAAAAAATACCAGCCTGAAGTCATTAGACGAAAAGTGGGAGAAGGCCACGGAAAAATCTGATGTAATTGTTTCATTCACAACGATCCCAGAAAGAATAGAAAATATAGCAGGAACAATAAAAAGCTTGTTGATCCAGACGCAACTACCGAAGCGAATCAATATTTACCTTCCCTACAAATCATTTCGGAACGGCAAAGAATATGTGATTCCAGCATGGCTTCAAGACCTAAAATCAGTTGATCTGGTTAGAATAGAAACTGATTACGGTCCCGCAACTAAATTCATCCCAGCCATACTTACTCAGGATCCAGATCAGAAAATATTGGTGACAGACGATGATAATATTTATCCATCAAGGTACCTCACAGAGCTTAGAGAAGCGTCTGAGAAACATCCTGACAAAGTGGTTGCAGCAAGTGGCTGGAGAGTTCCGGGTGATCTTATTGACAGACCAACAACCTTGTGGAGTAACCTGCTTAAAAAGGCGCCAACTCCTGTTCCAGGAACTAGAATAACCAAACCTTATACCATAGATATTCTCCAGGGCTATTCGGCTTTTCTATTTAAACCCAAGTTTTTTGATGGAGACGAAGTGACCAATTATGAGGGCGTTCCGAACAACATTCGATTCGTAGATGATGTGTGGGTGAGTGTCCATTGCAAGGTGGAAAAAATTGTTGTGCCTATGAGTCGGTTTTGCTTCACACCATTCTTTGAGCATGACTTTTTCAAATCTTCCAGCCTCGCCAAAATCAACAACTGGGGGAAGGAAGATTACTCTCAAAGGAACAATTCAATCGCCATCAAATTCTTCGAAGAAAAATGGAAGTAAACAAACCTTTCAAGCTTCTAACAGCAATTATCAATCACAATCACAATAAAGAAGGTATTGCTTTAAAAAAGGCCTTCGCCCCATTGACAGATACAATTCTGATTGATAGTGGATCCACCTTCGAAGATGATGAAAAGGAACATTTCGATTTTACGCTTCCTAACGTCTACTACAATGGACTGATCAACCAAGCCTTCGAAGCTCTCAAGTCTGAGCATACCCATATGCTTTTGGTCACCTCTGATGTGATGATAGAAGATTTTGAGGTACTCTTAAATCGGATGAAGGAGGTCTACAATCAACATGAAAAAGTGACCGTATACGCGCCATCTGCCATTCATTCCACACACCATCACATGAATAACCTAAAAAGTGATGATATCCGAAAAGTAACATTCACTGAAGGTTTTTGCTTCGTGATGCCCAAGGAATACCTCAATGATATATGCCCAATCGATTTGAGTGTGAATAAAATAGGGCATGGAATAGACATGTATATGGGCTATCTCTCTATGAAAAATGATCGGTGGGCAGTTGTAGATGACCGAATCACAGTAGATCATCCACATGGAAGTGGCTATAGCGATAAACAAGCCCGGATTGAGAGAGATCAATGGTATGCTACAAAGAGTAAAGCAGCTCAGGCCTATCACTATTGGATCTCTAAGGATATCCTCAAGAATAAGTTTGGATATTTCGTTCTCAAATTCATCATGAAGTTTTACACGCTGAATTGAAGCGTATCCTCCTTTCTATCCAATCATAGTAAAAAGTGCACGGAATTTGATTAGTGACTACTAAATCTAAATCCATGAAAAAGGTCAATTCAATATTTATCCTCCTAATCCTCCTTTCTTTTGCTTGCACTAAAAGAGAAAAACGTACGTATTCTACAAAGCTACCCCAACAGCAACAGGTTAAAGCTGGTCCGACCTACATGCAGTATTACACCGCAGATTCAGTTGAATTGGAGAATATTCAAATAAAAGGCAAGATTGATCAGTCTATAGCGGTGAAATTAATCGCCAATTCGTGCAATGAGATTAAGGCAGACTACTTGAATTATCTCATGGACACCTACAAAACAGCTGCACCGTCCGAATCCAGAATGGAGCCCATGTTTGATGCAGAACATCTCGCCAAGTTTATTGTTTGGCAATATGTAAATGAGGAAACTGAGAGTTTTCCAGAGATATTCTCAGCTATCGCTCAGGTATTTAGGAAAGGGGATGCTGATGCTAGATTCTTAGCAAGATATGGCATTTGTCAAATGATGATATTCGAATCGCGAGAATACGATGTAAATTATAATAGTGCTTTTAATCCATGGTTAGCAAACACGTTTAAGGGCACATGGTTTCTTCTTATTGACGAAATGGAAAGCGGCAGATCATAAAATCTAGTCCTACAGTTACATTTCGCTAACTTTGCATCGAAAATTCAGTTAGATAAAAAACTCAATCTTTAAATAAACATGAAAAACTTATTCATACTATTCACATTAGTGATTTTTAGTTGTGGAGGACCAACCAAAAAAGAAGAACTGAAAGACCAGAAAAAAGAAGCTGAGGCTAAGAAAGAAGCAAAAAAAGAGCGTGTTTCTTCTTCTGATTATCTCTTAGCCATCAACAAAATAGATAATAATGTTTTTGTATATGTAGACGATTCCCTCATTTATACAAGTGGAACCATTCACAAGAGCCCGGAAGTTGATTTTCAAGTTGATTTCAGTCAGTTTATCACAGACGGATCAGAAACATTGAAAGTTGTTTTGTTCAATGGATTAGAACCATATAACGAGCAGGTAGATGCTCGCTGGGAAATAAGCTACGACCTGATACTTAATGGAGAGATCGTTGATTTCGTTCATGAGTACGACGATGATAATACCATCGGTCACGCATACGAAATGAGCTATGTAATAAATGATTGGAAGCCAAAGTCATAACATGTTAGGTATAGACATAGTAGATATTAAAGACCCTTCGTTCAAAGAACGCAACGAAAGAACGCTGGATTTAATAAACAACAGTGAGGATGTTCAAATAGAACATCCTCACTTATTTTGGATTCTGTGGTCCGCCAAAGAGGCCATCTTTAAGTGCCGCCGAGAGCCTATCAACTTTGCACCTACAAAAATACCCGTACAGCTCAGCAATGAAGGTGGTGAAATAACTTTCGCCTCTGGAGATTTAAAAGGAAAAGTGACGATCAAAGATGAATACATCTTGGCTACTTGCGGAGATCTAGATTCACTTCAAATACATGTTTTTGAGAAAAAAGACAATAATTGGAGTGAAGGTATCAGGTTTATGATCATTGAATATTTCCGAGATTTAGGGCATGATTATCACATCGGATCAGATGATTTAAATCTTCCAATCATTGAGCCTTCCAAGCAGGAGATATCTATTTCACACCATGGCCGTTATGGTGCAGTAGCATTCAAAAAAAGCCTGCTTTAGTTAAATCACCCTATTATTCAATACTCGCATGCGTAAGAAATATTTCCTTGCCGTTTTTCTCGTGGTTTTCACCATGATGTTGTCTTCGTTCGCCTTCTATACCTATCAAATCATATATACTCCTAATGTTCTGATAGAAGAAGAAGATCGCTATTTCGCAATTCCTAAAGGCACTACTTTCAAGCAACTTCAGAATATGCTTTCAGAGCAGCGAATCGTTAACGATCTGGTTTCATTCAGCTTTCTAGCTAAGCTAAAAGACCTGGACATCAACGTAAAGAACGGTATGTACCTGATCAAAGGTGACATGACCAACGTTGAACTTATCAATCTGCTTAGGTCTGGAGCTCAAACGCCAGTAAAACTAACCTTCTCGCACGCGCGCTTATTGCAACAGCTCCCGAAAGTGCTGACTTATAATTTGGAAATCGATTCAGCCGATCTGGCCCCTCTTCTTTTACACGACACCACAGCCACGTACTACGGTTTTACCAAGGAGACCTTCATTAGCATGTTTATTCCAAATACGTATGAGGTATACTGGACACTGACACCACGTGGCTTGCTTGATCGAATGAAACAGGAATACGATCGATTCTGGACTGAGGAAAGAAAGCAAAAAGCGAAGCAATTAGGGATGTCTCAAGTGGAAGTATCAACCTTAGCATCGATTGTACAAGGTGAAACCAACAAGATGGATGAAGCACCAACCATCGCTGGTGTTTACATCAACCGTCTTAAAAGAAGAATACCGCTGCAAGCAGACCCGACACTTGTTTTCGCCATTGGGGATTTTAGCATTAGACGTATTTTGAACAAAGACAAAGCGTTTGATTCTCCCTATAATACCTACAAATACTACGGGCTCCCACCTGGACCGATCAATATGCCTGGCGTACCAGCATTAAATGCTGTCTTGAACTACGAAGAGCATAATTACTTATATTTCTGTGCGAAAGCTGATTTCTCAGGCTATCATGCTTTTGCGCGTACCTTGAGAGAGCATAATGTAAATGCAAGACAATTTCAGCGAGCGCTTAATCTGGAAAGAATCTATCGATAATGTATACACACGAAACAGAAATAAGAGTACGATACGCTGATACGGATAAGATGGGCTTTGCCTATTACGGCAACTATCCAAAGTATTATGAAATCGCTCGTGTTGAAGGTTTTCGTGCCTTGGGGTTCCCTTACAAAGAGATGGAAGAAGGGGGCGTAGGTATGCCGGTGTTGTCAATGAACGTCAAATATCACGCTCCAGCCAAATATGATGACATACTTAAAGTCAAGCTCATCATTCCTGAGATGCCACGGGCGCGTATGACATTCCTTTATGAAATAAGAAACGAGGAAGACAAGTTGATAAACACTGGAGAAACCATTTTAGCATTCATGAATATGGAGACCGGCAGGCCGGTAAAAATGCCTGAACGGATGAAAGAATCAATTTCCCCATTTTTCGAGTGAATAGAGTTTGTCTCTTTGCTGAAAACTACTACTTTTGCGAACCGATTTTCGCAGCTTCCAGCTAAGGAAATCAAATGAGCAACAAGCAGCTCACAAAATATTGCAGAGACCCAGAGGCGTGGCAGAGTGTCCTGGCCGGACGCGTACGAATGCGGCGGACCCGCCTCGAAGAAGACATAAAGAGTAGGAAGCTACTCGAAAGATATTGCAGAGACCCAGAGGCGTGGCAGAGTGGTCGAATGCGGCGGTCTTGAAAACCGTTGTACCGCGAGGTACCGGGGGTTCGAATCCCTCCGCCTCTGCAACACAAGCCCTGATGGAAACATCAGGGTTTTTTTGTTTTAGAACGAATCAAGCTTGCTTGAATGAGTGAGGAAATAAAAATCACTCTTCGAATGAAATGAGAAGGGCTTGGGTTGCACCAGATCCCCAAAAGGGGATCATGTAATAATCCCTCCGCCTCTGCAAGTAATTACCAGCACAATGTGCTGGCATTTTTCATTTTCTGGACGCCTGCAATTAATCAAAAATTCGGAAAAAGAGTCATGCATGGCCCCTTATACACTAGCTTTATGCTTCACCCCTTAAAGCTTCGCTATATAATATGAGATAATGTATAGGTCGCCGCAGCATTAATCAATTTATTATTTTGTTCCTTTAGAGATTAAAGAAAACGCTTCCTTGATGAGACATACTTATGATTACGGCGTAATTGGAAACTGTGCATTCACTGCACATATACACAAGAATTCAAATATTGCCTGGATGTGTTGGCCAAGATTTGACAGCAGTTTCATTTTCGGAGACATGTTAGACACAGAAAAAGGTGGTGAATTTTCAATCAACCCTATTGATGGGACTAAGCATTCCAATCAATATTACATTGAAAATACTAACGTGCTCTGCACAGAAATTACCAGCGATTCAGGAGTATATAAAATTACGGATTTCGCACCTCGATTTTTTCAAATGGATCGGTACTTTAAGCCGTTGATGCTGATTCGTAAAATCGAACGCATTTCTGGAACCCCACGAATCTCTGTCACCTGCACGCCTAAAGGCGAGTACGGTAATTTGACACCTGAGCCAAGTCTGGGTAGCAATCACATTCGATTTTTAGGGCTTGATGCTTCAGTCCGTCTCACGACGAATATCTCATTAAGCAACATACTAACCACCCAAAGTTTTGTACTCAATGAAACTAAGTACATGGTGATGACCTGGGGACCACCTCTGGAAGCAGCTTTGGAGGAAACTTGCGAGAGTTTTCTTTCTAAAACTATCCGATACTGGCAAGGGTGGATAAAGTCCGCCAATATTGTCAATTTCTATCAAAGCCAGGCGATACGCTCAGCTCTTATTCTCAAAATCCATCAATATGAAGATACAGGTGCGATTGTAGCTGCAACCACCACTAGTCTCCCTGAAAGTCCGGGGAGTACAAGAAATTGGGACTATAGGTTCTGTTGGATGCGGGACACCTATTACACACTGAATGCTTTCAATAACATTGGGCACTTTGAAGAATCAGAGAAGTACTTCCATTACATATTAAACACAACCATTGAGGAACAAGAAAGATATCAGCCCCTCTATGGTATTGATGGAACGAAAGAGCTGGTTGAACAAGAATTGGATCTAACTGGATATCAAGGTAATCAGCCTGTTAGAATTGGAAATGATGCATACACGCATATTCAAAACGATGTGTACGGACAGGTGCTGGTATCATTACTCCCACTTTTTAATGACTTGCGCATCATTCTTGACGATAGGTTCAATACTCCTGAGCTTATTTTCAAAACATTAAAGATGATAGAAAAAACCTTTGATGAAAAGGATGCCGGACTTTGGGAATTTAGAAATTTGGCTCAACACCATTGCTATACTTATCTATTCCATTGGGCAGGAAGTAGTGCCGCTATAAAAATCGCTAAAGCATTGAAAGATGATAACATTGGTGAGTTAGCAACTAAGCTAAAAGCCAGAGCGAAAGAAATGATTGAGAAATGCTATGTAAAGAATAAAAAGGGATATGCTCAAGCGGTTGGTGTGGATCGGATGGATGCGAGTAATCTCCAACTGATTTTAATGAATTACTTGCCAGGAGATACTGAAAGAGCCAAGGATCATTTGATGGCCATGGAGAAAGAGTTGCATGCTGGTGAAGGACTATTCTACAGATACTTGCATACTGATGATTTCGGCAAACCGGAATCTACCTTCTTAATTTGTGCTTTTTGGTATGTTGAAGCACTTGCATGTGTTGGAAGGCTGGACGAAGCTCTCGCTCACTTTGAAAAACTTAATAGTTATAGCAATCACTTAGGCTTATTAAGTGAGGACGTTAATGCCTCAGATGGCAGTATGTGGGGGAATTTTCCGCAGGCATACAGTCACGTCGGATTACTTAATGCGACAAGTAGGATTTCAAGAAAGCTTGATTTGCCAGACTTTTATTGATTAATTAAATCCCTTAACAGTTCTCTTATCTCCTGAAAGCTTTCTACTCGAAATTTGGCTGCAGAGGAAGTCATTCCTACTTTAATTGTATGCGCATGTAATGGCATCACTTTAAATGTATCTTCATCTGTCCAGTCATCTCCACAGGCAAAATGATAATCATAATTACCCTTCTTCAGCCATGAAGCCGCGGCAATTCCTTTATTAACACTTGAATTTTTGATTTCAATCACCATGTCTCCTTCTTGAATCTGAATATCTCTCTCTGCAGAGAGATATTTTAAATGACTGGTCAATTCCCTCGATCTTAACTCCCCAAGGCCGGTCTCTACTTTGCGATAGTGCCAGACAAGCGAATAGTCTTTCTTCTCAATGAATGAACCAGGCGTCCTATCTACGTACATCTCAAGTACTTTTTTGAATTCCTCCTGCCAGCTATTATCTAACTCCACAAAGCATTCCCAATCTTTCCCAATTTCTTTATGCCAAACTCCATGTTCGGCAATAAACCCTACTTTATACTTTGACAGCCATTGATCGAGGTTATGTCTTCCTCTTCCGCTTATAATTATCACATGGTTTGAAGGATCTGCTGTCAATTCACTTAGGATTTTCTCTAATTCTTTATCGGGTTTACTATCTCCAGGATCGGTATAAAAGCCAACCAAGGTACCGTCATAATCTAGAAATATTATTCGATCCTTAGCCTTACCATATTCTTTGATAATTTGTTTTCGCACATCAAAGGACAAAGGTTTTGTACGAAGGTTTTCTTGTTCCTCTTTGATGTGTTTTAACCGCTTCATAAACAGTTTTACCCACGCATGAATATTGTATCTTTTCAAAGACTCTTGCATAATTTCCATGCGTGCCTTCTGCTCATCTAGCGGCATTGTAAGTGCTTCCTTCAATGCGTTGACCAACTGGTCTAAATCATTGGGGTTGATAAGGATAGCGTCAGAAAGTTCTTTTGATGAGCCTGCCATTTCGCTTAAAATCAATACCCCTTTCTTATCCAGCTTGCTGGCAATATATTCTTTACAGACTAGATTCATACCGTCTCTCATTGGTGTAACCAATGCCACATGCGAAATCCGATAAAAAGCGCTTAAAGCGTTAAGGGGGAAGCTTCTATAGAAATAATGAATAGGTGCCCAGTTAATCCTACCAAACCTCCCATTTACTCTTCCTACCAATAGCTCAATTTCAGACTTGAGATTTGCATACATTGGCACCTGATCTCGAGAAGGTACAACTACCATTAATAGTGAGACATTACCAATAAACTCTTCGTTTTCGGCCAGGAAAATTTCAAAAGCTTTTAAGCGCTCTGGAATTCCTTTTGAATAGTCGAGCCGATCAATAGACAGCACCAACTTCACATCACCTAGTGATGTTCTGTACCTGACCTCACGATCTAATGTGTCAGGCAATGCTGCTGCTTTGGCGTATCTTTCATAATCAATTCCCATTGGAAGCGCATCAGCCTGAACTAAGCGATTCCCAACGTTCATTTGACCATTGGTATTCCCAATCCCTGCTAGTCTATTAACAGATGACAAGAAATGCCTCATATCATCATAAGTATGAAATCCAATAAAATCTGATCCTAGCATTCCCATCAACAATTCGCGTCTCCATGGAAGCAACCTAAAAGATTCAAAGGATGGGAATGGAATATGAAGAAAAAAACCAATGCTACTATTGGGATGATTTTCACGAACTAATTCTGGCAATAAAAGCAACTGATAATCATGAATCCAAATGCTATCTCCATCTTCTATGATTTCATTTAGCTCTTTAGCGAATTTCTTATTTACCCGCTTATAGGCATCCCAGAAATCATCATTATATACGATATGCTGGTTGAAATAGTGAAAATTTGGCCATAGTGTTTCATTACTAAAGCCCTCATAGTATTCCTCAATTTCCGATTTTGTGAGAAAGACAGGACGCATATTTGATGATGCCAATTCACTGCATATCTCTTCCCTATCCTCGGCTTTATTCACAGCCAGACCTGGCCAACCAAGCCAAATATTATTGCCCTCTTTATAAATAGAGCCCAGGCCGGTAGCCAGCCCTCCTTCGCTGGTATTATATTTAAAATTACCATCTTCGCCATGAGCGATTTTAATTGGCAATCTATTAGAAACAATGATTGTCTTTGACATCTTATTTTTTAAGTCCGAGTTCAAGAAAAGATAGTCAAATTCCTGCTCTTTGATTTATGAGATTGTTGATATAGGCAGAGATTTACTCCGCCCCCGCCATCAGTCCACCACCTTCAAAGCTTTGCTTCATCAGGGCCAGCTGCTCGGCAGAGCATAGGTTGGTTTCCGCTAGAAAGTGAAAGATGTATTGACCAAACATCGGATTAACCTGCATCTGAGACACTTCGGAAAGGTCATTGACAATCTTGTCTACATCCTCTTCCAAATGCCCACTCATTCCTAAAAAAGAAGGTAGGTTGTATTCGATAGCTAATCGTAAAAAGCGTATCTCAATATTCTGAGAATCTTCCTCCACTGCGGCAGCCATCTGCTTGTCATATTTCACCACTTGCTTGAGCTTCGAAAATGGATTCCAAACCACTTGTGCAAGAAGCGCTTCTGATACTGCCTGATAGGCTTTAACCGTAGATGATGGGTTCTCAATATCTTTAAGGTAATTGTGAAAGTCTTTGGATTCGTTGGGATTCAAGACGACTGCATGGAACTCCGAGCGTATCTCACTAATACTTTGAGCAGTAAGATTGAAGGCCAGTAAGGCACTAAAAATGGTAATTGTTGCTTTCACAAGTATTAAAACTTATGAATCATCCAAAGTGTTTTACGAAATCATTCGAAGGTCTTCAGCTGGACGTTTCAGCCAAAGTCAAAATCATCTGCATCTGATTGGAATGGGAAGTTCTCCCGGTAGGTCTGCATGTCTGTTGCCGAAAGTGATACAGTAAGAATTTTTTCTTCGCCTTCTGAAAAGGCCAATGCTTCACCTTTTGGCGAATACGCACCCGAATGACCATTGTAGCCTTTAGAGGCCTCATCCTTCCCGATGCGGTTTACGCCAGCACAGAAGGAGAGGTTCTCGATTGCTCTCGCTTGAAGTAATGCGTCCCAGGCGTTAATCCGCGTGTCTGGCCAATTAGCGACAAAAAGTACTAGATCGTATTCGTAAAGAGCCTCATCTGTTTTTCTTGACCTGGCCCAAACAGGAAATCTCAGATCATAACAAATCAGTGGATGAATCTTCCAGCCTTTATATTCAAGTATCAGCCGCTCTTGTCCCGGTGTAAATGTCTCACCTTCTTCGGCCAGATTAAACAGATGTTTTTTATCGTATATCTGCGATGTACCGTCTGGATAGACAAAATACAGTCGATTATAATATTGGCCGCCTTCCTTGACGATGTAGCTTCCTGTAACCGCCACCTTACATTGAGCAGCCATCTGCCTCAGCCACTTAAATGTTTTGCCTCCGGGTGGTTCCGCTAACTTTTCAGCATTCATCGTGAAGCCAGTGGTAAACATTTCAGGAAGTACAATGAGGTCAGTTCTTTCGATGGACCAGATCATCTCTTCAAACATGGCAAGATTGGCATCTATTTCTTCCCAATGAAGATCTGCTTGAATGAGTGAAATGGTTAAATCTTGCATTAGCGAGGTATTTTCACCCGATATTCAGCATCCGTTTTGCCTTTGCTGATATTCGCCAACTTTCCCTTTATCAATCGTTTTTTGAACGGTGTGAGATAATCGGTGAAGAGTTTTCCTTCAATGTGATCATATTCATGTTGAATCACACGAGCCTTCATACCATCGAAGGTCTCCTCATGAAGCTCCCAGTTTTCATCAAAATATTCGATTTTGATTTGTGGCTTCCGGTTAACATCTGCACGCACACCCGGAATACTTAAACAGCCTTCTTCAAACGCCCATTCCTCACCTATCTCTTCAATCATAATTGGGTTGATAAAGGCTTGTTTTATGCCATTCTCTTCATCCTCTTCCATTGGAGTGGTATCTACCACGAATACGCGAAGAGATTCTCCAACCTGTGGTGCAGCTAATCCCACACCTTGAGCGGCGTACATGGTTTCATACATGCTCTCAACAAATTCCGTAACAGATTCATCGCCTTCTGTAACTTCTTTGGCTTTCTTTTTCAACACCGGATCTCCGTATAGTACGATAGGGAAAATCATGAAATACTTTCTAAATATGATTGTAAAATAATGGTCGCGCTCACTTTGTCCACGTTGCCCTTGTTTCTTCTATCCTTCTTCTTCATACCTCCAGCAATCATGGCATCCATCGCCATCTTAGAAGTGAAGCGTTCGTCGTGCAAAATTAATTCCATTGACGGGAATACCTTTCTGAATCGATTGATAAATGCCTGAACAAGTGGCGTCGCATTAGTCGCACTTCCATCCGTGTTTTTAGGCATCCCGATTATAACTTTACTAACCACTTCTTTTTGGAAATAATTCTTCAAAAAGTTCTCTAAGGTATGTGTAGGGACAAAATCCAAGGGTGTTGCAATGATTTCCATTGGATCAGTTACCGCCAATCCCGTCCGTTTAGCACCAAAGTCTATCGCCAATATTCTTGGCATTAATTAAGTGTTGAAAGTAGTTTGATCTTTTTATTCACAGAAGATTCAAGCTCAATTGCCTTAGGAAAAAAGATGTTGTTTTCGATTTCGGCATGATATATCATTTCCCGATCAAAAGCTTGCACTTCATGAATCAGCACTCGATCATGAAGATTATTAGGATCAATGGAAGACATCAATGAGCGTATTGCTCCGAATTCATCTTCATTCCGATGCTCTTCAAATTCTTCCTGAAGTGAATAACCCTGGTAATCCATCAATAAACTGAAAGGTGCATTGATCGAACCTTTTTTGATTGCACACAAAACTTCGATGTATTGGAATGTGGTGTCCTCTTCCTCGTAGATATGCTTGATGAAATCTTCTACAAACTCGGGTAGTAAGTTCTTGAGTCCCTCTGCTCGATCCCACTTTTTGACTAAGTGAACGATGTACGGCAATTTTTCTTTGATGAAAATATGGTGAGCATGTTTAAGGTACTCAGTAAGAAGCTCAATGGGATAACTTTTTAGTTCTTCAAAGCTGAATCGATTGCAAGAATCAAATGCATAGAAAGCTTTGATTACCTGCCGGCGCTCTAATCCACGCTCTCTGCAGATCTCCTTCAGCTTTATGTTAGGAGATTCAAAAAAGTCAATACCTAAGTAATGTAAAGCTCTCGCATATACATAGTTTTCATTGACTACCTGACTTATGGTTTTTTCGAAGACCATACACAAAAATAACCTCTTCATCGACGCAAGCCAACAGTTTGCTACATAATGCGTTCATTCCCTGAA
The DNA here is from genome assembly GCF_039960695.1 of Ekhidna sp. Taxonomy (GTDB): domain Bacteria; phylum Bacteroidota; class Bacteroidia; order Cytophagales; family Cyclobacteriaceae; genus Ekhidna. The sequence goes on from NZ_JBDVKP010000020.1 coordinate 383,564, forward strand.
ATAACCCTTATTTTTGAACAATATCGTTGAATTATGAGCACACACAAGAATTCAAACCGCGCAGTAAGACTCCCTTTGTATATAGCGCTCACACTTTGCGTAGGTGTTTTTATCGGTGCAAACATGGCCGGATCGTCAGCTTCGCCTACTTCAGACTTCATGCAGAGTCTCAGTAAGTTCAGGCAAGTACTGACACATATTGAAAATGACTATGTGGATGAAGTGGACAGCGATGAGTTGGTTGAAAGTGCAATCACCAATATGCTGGAGGATCTTGATCCACATACATCATACATCCCAGCCAAAGACTTAGAGCTCATTCAATCGAGACTTCAAGGAAATTATGAAGGAATTGGCGTTGAATTCAATATTTTCAAAGATACGATCCATGTGGTCAGCCCGCTGAGTGGTGGACCTTCAGAAAAACTTGGAATTAAGGCCGGGGACAAAATCATTAAGGTAGATGGAGAAAATGTGGCTGGAATCGGAATGACCAATCAAAAGGTAGTGGAAATGCTCCGTGGACCCGGTGGCTCAGAAGTTATAGTCAGCATTAAGCGCAAGGGAGAAGATGAATTAATTGATTTTGCTATTGAACGAGATGTCATTCCACAATATTCTGTTGATGTTTCCTACATGGTTAACGATGAGATCGGCTACATCAAGGTTGCTAGATTTGCCAACTCTACTTACTTAGAATTTAAGGAAGCACTCCTCAAGCTTCAGGAGGAGGGAATGAAAAAACTGGTTATTGATCTGACCGGAAATCCTGGTGGATATTTAAATCGTGCCGTAGAGATAGCAGATGAAGTTTTGGGAGGAAGGCAAATGATTGTCTATACCGATGGAAAAGAAAAAAGATATGTCGAGGAGCACTTCTCAGGAAACCAAGGTGATTTTGAGAACGGCTCATTGGTAGTTATGGTTGATGAGGGATCTGCCTCAGCGTCTGAAATTGTAGCTGGCGCCGTTCAAGACCATGACCGTGGACTCATTGTTGGGAGAAGATCATTTGGCAAAGGACTGGTTCAATTGCCGATTGATCTAAATGATGGCTCGGAACTCAGACTTACCATCTCCAGGTATTACACTCCTAGTGGCAGGAGTATCCAAAAAACTTATTCAGGCGGTAATCTTGATGATTACTACATGGAAGCGTATCAGCGTTATGAAAACGGAGAACTTTACTCATCAGATAGTATCAAATTCAACGACTCTTTAGCTTATCAAACCGACAAAGGAAGAATTGTTTACGGCGGAGGAGGCATCACTCCAGATTTCTTTGTACCCTTGGATACCAGTCAAAATACCAGGTACATGAATCGCTTATTCAGTACTAATTCTTTGCAGGAGTATACAGTGAAGTATGCTCAGGAAAATAGCGATGCACTTAATAGTCTTGGATTTGAAAACTACAAGTCTTCATTTGTTGTCACTGATCAAATGCTGCAAGATCTAATTGCAACAGCAGAGGGCAACAAGCTCAAGTTTAATGAAAGAGAATTCATTCGGTCCAAAGGATTGATACAGCTTTTGACCAAGGCTTATATTGCAAGGGGAATTTGGGACAATGAAGGATTTTATCCCATTTTCAATGAACAAGACGAAATTTTTCTCAAAGCGATCCAGTTAATGGATGAAGCAGATAAAATAGCACAGCGATAATATGACTTACTATCATCGACTAGGTGAAATACCACCCAAAAGGCACACCCAATTCAGACAACCTGATGGAAGCCTCTATGCGGAAGAATTGGTTTCTTCACGCGGTTTTTCAGGGATTTATTCAAACTTATATCACATCAATCCGCCAACTCGGGTAGAAAAAGTTGGCGCATCTAACGTGTGGAAAGAAGAGATCGCTAAAGATTATACGCTTAAACAAACACACCTAAACACATCTAACGTAGAGACAACGGGCGATGACTTTCTGGAAGCCCGAAAGATCTTATTCAAGAATAAAGATGTGAATATGGCTATCTGTCATCCAACCTCCAGGAAGATGGATTATTACTATAAAAATGGGCAGGCAGATGAAGTACTATTTATCCACGATGGAAATGGATACCTCTACTCGCAGTTTGGAAAGCTAAGAATTAAACAAGGTGACTATGTGGTGATTCCTCGAACGACCATTTATCGTCTGGAATGGGATGAAGGACCACTAAAGCTGTTGATTATTGAATCCACCAATCCGGTAGAAACGGTGAAAAGATACCGCAATGAATTGGGTCAGTTGCTGGAGCACTCTCCATATTGTGAGCGAGACATTCGTCCACCTTCTGAATTGGTCACGGAATCTGAAAAAGGAGAATATCTTGTGAAAATCAAGCATGATGATATGCTTCATGATTATTACTATGCTCATTCTCCATTTGATTTGATCGGCTGGGACGGATATTTATATCCTTACGCCCTTTCCATTCATGATTTTGAGCCTATTACAGGCAGAATACATCAGCCGCCTCCTGTTCATCAAACATTTCAGGCATACGGTTATGTGATTTGTTCATTTGTACCAAGACTGTTTGATTATCATCCTCAGGCTATCCCAGCCCCATATAATCACTCCAATATTGACTCAGATGAAATTCTTTATTACGTGGAAGGAAACTTTATGAGCAGAAAGGGAATTGATCGTGGATCCTTCACCTTACACCCTGGCGGACTCCCACATGGGCCTCACCCCGGAACAGTTGAAGCGAGCATTGGGGCAAAGGAAACGGAAGAGTTGGCGGTAATGCTAGATACCTTCGGTCCGATCTATGTGACAGAAACAGGCCTTCAGTACGTAGATGACAATTATCCGATGAGCTGGAAATAGTTAATAAGTCCTTGTAACTTCTTCTACTATCCAAAGTACTTTCTGTACAATTCGGGTAGTTAAATGCGCCATATAACATTTATTAACTGCATTTAACAACTGGATTCGTAAAATTTGAGGAAATGTGCAACTTTTTCATGGTGTTGCTCATCCTTATTACAAGGTTAGGTTTTCAAACAAGAAGTTTTAGACGCTCATTTAGAAACAAGGACTAATAATGAAACCCAAGCTCAATAAACTCATAACGCTGCTGCTGCTACTCAGCACTTTTGCTTTCTTGATGGAAGCCGAAGAAAGAGTCTCAACAGTGGCACAAAAAGAGCTTTCTAAGTGGGCGTCTTTACTTCCTGTTAATCCAGAAAGCCATGATTTAGACTCAATAGGTCAATATTCAAAAAGAGTCTCAATGCTTCATAGTATCTTATCAGACGACCCAAAAAAAGTTAATTCCGCAGACAATTAGGGAAGCAAAATTTCGTACTGTTTTTATAAAAGTGTGCCGGTTTTTCAAATCGGCTTATTTTTGTTACAAACTTGTCACCCTATGAATAATGATTTATACCTCGATTTTCTTGCCAAGTGGCAGCAGATCGTCTACATCCTAGTCTTTATCACTCTTGGTATTGGCGTACTCAATTATCTCTTTTATAAGATTTCCTTCATGTCAAAGGCCACTTTTAAAGAGAAGTTTGACTTAGCAAGCGAAAAAGAATCTAAGAAATTACTTTCAGGACATATTTTTGTTGCTATCGCTCTCTTCTTATTCTGCAATACGTTGGAATATGAAACAATGCAGCTCGACCCTTTGTGGTTTTTCATCCGTCTTTTTGTTTCGCTTTGTATTGGCGTATTGTATGGATACATCGCACAATTGATCATTAAGTTTTACTATCCGGGCGTACTGGAGAAAAAACTAAAGAAGCTTAGATACACCCCGCGAATCAATCCGGAAAATGGAAATAAAATGAAGCTTCTTAGTGAATCTGAAGAAGATGCTTATTTGGATGAGGGTATGCAAGCAGAAGAAAATGTATTCTCTGTAGATTATGATGTTTGGATAGATGAAGCATCCGGATATACCAAAATTGAAAAATACAAAGGCCATCTAAGTGCTCTTGAGTGTGACCGATGTGGATTTCAGACCTTAAGACTTCAGAAAGAAGAAATCATTAAAGAAGCAACCGATACGGAAGATGGTGAACTTCAAAAAGAATTTAAATGCTCTTATTGCAATCGTATCAAGCGTAAGAATGTGATTCTGACGCATAAAATTAAAGAAAGCTCTACAACAGGTACGTTAATAGACAATCCACTTGATCATGACAATAGAATTTCCGTTGTTAAAATCGAAATTCATGGTTCAAATGGGGAGTTGAAAGAATACGATTTCCAAAACCTTGATCAGGCCAAAAATTTCTTAAATGAATTTGATTTTGAGAAATTACGGGAAGAGTCAATCTAACCTTCCTGTATGATTAGAAGAAAAATTGGGCTCGCAATCGGGCCCATTTTATTTTGTGCTGTTTTTTTTGGCGAGCCATTCGATGGTTTGAACGTTGAAGCTAATGCCGTGCTCGCTTCAACCCTTTGGATTGCAACCTGGTGGCTCTCAGAAGCCTTACCAATCGCGGCAACAGCGTTGTTACCTATCGCACTACTTCCTCTTTCAGGTGGGGCACCTATTGTACAAACCACAGCAGCCTATGGCGATAAAATGCTCTTCCTATTCGTGGGCGGATTTATTATTGCGATTGCCATGCAGCGATGGAATCTGCATCGAAGAATTGCTCTGGAAATTATTGCTGCAATCGGAACGAATGCTCGATTCATAGTATTAGGTTTCATGCTGGCTACAGGCCTGCTCTCAATGTGGATTTCCAACACGGCAACAACCCTGATGATGGTGACTATAGGTACTGCCCTAATAGCGGAAATGAAAGAGTTGACCGGAGAGTCGGGCAAAATGTTCTTTAAAGCCCTTCTACTTGGAATCGCATTCTCTGCTTCTATTGGTGGCGTAGCAACACTTGTTGGTACCCCGACCAATCCCATTTTTGTATCTATTGCCAATCAACTATATGATGAGGAAATAAGCTTTGCTGCATGGATGGCATTTGCATTACCATTTTCATTGATCATGCTTGCTTTATGCTGGACCGTATTGACCCGACTTGTATTTCCATTGCATAAAGTTGCCATGCCAATTGGCCGGGAGATGATCTTAAAAGAAAAGGAAGTGCTAGGCAAAATCAGTCAGGAAGAAAAAGCTGTAGCCATTGTATTTCTTACAACCGCATTTCTTTGGATTACACGCTCATTCCTCCTTTCTAAATTTATTCCTGGTATTAATGACACTGTCATAGCTATTGCTGCAGCTCTTACCATGTTCATCATTCCATCTAAGGAAAAAAAGGGGCTTCCATTACTTACATGGGAGGAAGCAGAAAAGCTTCCCTGGGGGGTGATCATACTTTTTGGAGGAGGTTTATCACTGGCAGCTGCTTTTCAAAGCTCTAATCTTGCTGAGTGGCTTGGCTTGCAACTTACAGGTCTTTCAGAGCTACCGCTGTTTTTCATTATCCTTATAGTTGCTCTTTTTGTGAACTTCTTAACTGAGGTCACTTCTAATGTAGCTACTGCTTCCATTATGCTTCCTGTTTTGGCCTCTTTAGCAGAGGCTATTGGCGTTCATCCATTTTTACTAATGATCCCTGCAACGATGGCTGCCTCTTGCGCATTTATGCTGCCAATAGCAACGGGACCGAATGCCATCGTATTTAGCTCTGGTGAATTGCAGATGAACGATATGGTGCGTGCAGGAGTGTGGCTTAATATTGCTTCAAGCTTGCTCATAAGCTTGCTTGTCTACTTCGTATTGCCTGCGTTTTTATGATTCTTGTTTGTGTTGGCTATGTATACACCTACACCAACAGCAGCCATGCCTAGATAATGTAATAGATAGAGTTTTTCGCCATCAATTACACCCCATATGACAGCAAAAACTGGAATGATGTAAGTAACCGAGGAAGCAAATAGGGCATCTTTCATTTGCAATACCTTATTGAAGATGATCAATGCTATTGCGGTACCTAAAACTCCCAATAGGCAGATGTAAAAAGTTGCGATTCCGGTTCCTTCTACGCTCATAAGTTTTGGCCAAAAATCAGTGAAGCCAAAAAGATAGACTGTAGCTAACGGACCAACCAATAGTAGAGAAACACTTGTGACTGTGACAGCATGCACATCGTTCAATTTTTGTTTGATGAGGTTAAGATTTGACGCATAGCAAATGGTCGCTAATACAACCAAAAAGGCATATGAATTTACCCCACTAAATGAACTCCCTTTACCAGCAGTAATTAGAATAGCGGTACCAACAAAGCCAACGATTACACCTAAATAAACAGCTCTTGCTTGCTTTTGCCTAAAAACAAAGAGTGCGATCAAAATAGTGAATATAGGCACCAGACCATTGAGCACTCCTGTAATAGCACTTCCCAAACGTGTTTGTGCAATAGCAAAAAGAAACGCCGGCACAAGGCTACCCAACAAACCCACCGAAGTGTAATAATGTAGTTTTTTTCTGTCTATAGTTTTGAACCTCTTAATCGCAGATGGTAACAAAAAAAGCGAAGCTGCAACGATTCTCAACGAACCAACTTCCTCTGGCTCCAAACCAATTAATCCTTTCTTAATTAAAATGAATGAACTGCCCCAAATAAATGCCAAAATAAGAAGTAGACCCCAAGCTAGGAGAGGAGATTTTTGCATGAACGTAAGTTAAGATCGCGACTTATTAAATTGCAACTTCTGCAAAAAGTTCAGGAATACTCAGCAGCGTTTCCTTTACCTCTTGAGCGGATTCTGATTCAACCAGCGTAGTGCGAATAGGCTTAAAATTTGGTATCCCTCTGAAATAATTGGTGTAATGTCTTCGCATTTCAAATAGTCCCTGGCGATCTCCTTTCCACTCAAGTGAAAAATCAAGATGTTGTACAGCGACCTGTACTCTTTCATCTAATGTTGGCAAAGCAAGGCGTTCTCCTGTTTTCATGAAATGTTTAATTTCATTAAATATCCAAGGGTAGCCTATGGCTGCTCTTCCGATCATGATGCCATCTACACCGTATTTATTTCGATATTCGAGCGCTTTTTCCGGTGAGTCTATGTCACCATTTCCAAAAATTGGAATATGAATGCCTGGATCATTTTTAACCTTAGCGATAGGACCCCAATCGGCTTCACCTTTGTACATCTGCTTTCGAGTACGTCCATGGATACTTAATGCCTGAATCCCAACGTCCTGCAGGCGATGTGCTACTTCATTGATCTTGATAGTAGAATCGTCCCATCCCAATCGCGTTTTCACAGTGACAGGCTTATTCACTCGTTTTACAATTTCTGCAGTCATCTCCTGCATCTTGGGTAGATCCAGCAAAATCCCTGCTCCAGCTCCCTTGCACGCCACCTTCTTCACAGGGCATCCATAGTTTATGTCAATGATTTCTGGATTTGCCTCCTCGGCAATGGAAGCAGCCTCCCTCATTGATTCAATTTTGTCTCCAAAAATCTGAATTCCTATCGGTCGTTCGTAATCATAAATGTCCAGTTTCTGCACGCTTTTCTCGGCATGCCTGATCAAACCCTCTGAGGAGATAAATTCCGTATACATCAAATCTGCTCCATTTTGCTTGCAGACAGCTCTAAATGGCGGATCACTCACATCCTCCATGGGTGCTAGCAATAATGGAAACTCTCCTATTTCTATGTCACTGATTTTAACCATTTCGAACGGTTATATTTGCCCGCAAAGTTAGTTATATGCAGGACATTCTAAGAAATTATGCAGAAGATAAGCAGCAAGCCCGAGCATGGGCTTTTGGCTTAGGACTGACGGCTTATATTTCAATTGTAATGATGCTTGGAAGTGGAGGTGATGATGTTGACACCAGCATGATTTTAGGAATGGATCCGATTTTTCTACTGGCAGCTCAAGGAGTAGTAGCCACGTTGATGTTTATTGGCGTCCCTGCGTTATTCAATGGAATAGCCTTAAAAATTCCATTTAGTGAATACTTTTCTAACGTTTCCTTGATCACTGTTGGAATGACCGTCCTTATTTCAATCAGCTTTATGGTTGTAAATAGTGCCATTGGCGAATGGAACATGAACCTTGACTTTGGCAGTTCTGATTTTGCTGAGTGGGCCAAACAATCCGAAGAGCAACTAAAAGTATTAACCGAACATCTCACCAATTTCACTGGCACAACTCATTTTATGATGGCCTTTGTAGTTGTAGCAATCATCCCAGCCATTGGCGAAGAACTGCTTTTCAGAGGACTCATTCAGAATATGTTTTCAAAAGCATTTGGAAATCATCATGTAGCAATATGGGTGACAGGATTCATTTTTGCCGCAATTCATATGCAGTTTTTTGGAGTAATGCCACGAATGCTACTGGGTGTTCTTTTCGGATACTTGTATCATTGGTCAGGAAAGTTGAGCGTTGCTATGATTGGCCATTTAGTGAATAATGGACTTGCACTCATTGCACTGTATCTGACACAACAAGATGTGGTAAAGGTTAGTCCTGAACAAATGGAAGAGGCAGCACCATGGCCAGTGGTGCTACTTTTTACGGTAATTTCGTTCGTGCTCATCCGAACTTTCTACAAAAAATTTCAGCATGCGTGATTGGCAAGTAATATATTCAGACGATCAGGAGCATCGTGTAGACATTGTGAAGGCTGTGTTGGATGACAAAGGATTGTCGCCAGTGAAAATCAATAAGCAGGTTTCTCAGCATGGTTTCGGAAATTTCGAAATATTTGTGTCTCCAGACCATGTGATCCGGGCCATCAGAATCATTAAAGAAGAGATAAAGTTTTGAGTAGATATCCGGACCTTGCACCACGATTTTTCTCTGCCGTCATTGGTGGAATGATCATTATACTATCCCTCATTTGGAGTAAATGGGGGTTTTTCGCCATATTCCTTTCTATATCCTGCCTAACCATTTGGGAGTTTTATAGACTCATGCGATTGCAAAGCTACCTTCCTATACGATTTCTTGGAGTAACGATAGGTGCGCTTCTATTTACCATCACCTTCTTCATTGAGACAGATTACTTGTCGCACCAGAATTATGTAATGCTTTTTCCGTTGGCCTCATTTGTATTTCTGATAAAGCTCTATAAGAAAAGCGATGTTCATCCTTTCATTAACATAGCTCTTTTCTATCTAGGCATCATATATGTTGCCGTCCCATTTGCATTGACAAATCTTCTTGTGTTTCACAGCGGTGAATACTCCTATGAGATCATACTGGGCCTGCTATTCCTGACCTGGGCCAACGATGTAGGCGCATACTTTACAGGCATTCTCTTTGGACGAACCAAACTGTTTGAACGAATTTCTCCAAAAAAATCATGGGAAGGAAGTATTGGTGGTGCCGCCACAGCTGTTCTCGTAGCAATAGTTATCGGCTTTTACTTTGAAGGGCTTAATGAAATTGAATGGATCAGCGTAGCAATTATTGTAGTCATAGCTGGCACATATGGTGACCTGGTTGAATCGCATTTTAAGCGCTCCATTCAGATAAAAGATTCGGGCACTATCATCCCTGGCCATGGAGGATTTTTGGATCGATTTGATAGCTTATTGATTGCGGTTCCTTTTGTTGTAGTTTTCTTGAAATTATTCTAAAGAGAAGCAGAAATCCAGTTAGCTTTGCGGGGCAAAATAAACAACAGACCCCATTTTACTTTTTTCCTATGGCATATATAGAACCTGCGCCAATAAAGGACAGAGATAATCCATTTGAGTCCATGATGTCACGCTTTCAGATTGCGGCCGAGCACCTCGGTTTGGATCAAGAAGTGTATGATGTTTTGAAGACGCCTGCTAAACAAGTAATTGTTTCATTGCCAGTAACCATGGACAATGGCTCGATAAAAGTCTTTGAAGGATACCGAGTAATACACTCCACCATCCTTGGACCATCCAAAGGTGGTGTACGCTACGATATGGATGTAAATATCGATGAGGTGAAGGCACTAGCAGCATGGATGACATGGAAATGTGCAGTTGTAGATATTCCATACGGTGGCGCCAAAGGTGGTATCAAATGTAATCCGCGGGAGATGTCTGCAGGAGAAGTTGAAAGACTTACCAGAGCTTTTACACAGGCCATGCACGATGTATTTGGTAAGGATCGGGATATTCCTGCGCCCGATATGGGAACAGGGCCAAGAGAGATGGCATGGATGATGGATCAATACTCACGTAATCATGGCATGACGGTAAACTCCGTAGTAACGGGGAAACCATTGGTACTGGGGGGATCTTTGGGAAGAACGGAGGCAACAGGTCGAGGTGTAATGATATCGGCACTTGCTGCTATGGAAAAGCAAAAAATCAACCCCTTTAAAGCGACTTGTGCTATTCAAGGGTTCGGGAATGTAGGCTCTTGGGCAGCCCAGCTTCTTGAGGAGAGAGGTGTAAATATTGTTGCTATCAGCGATCTGTCAGGAGCGTACTATAACAAAGAAGGTATCAACATCAAAAAAGCCATGGAGTACCGCGATGGTAACAATGGTAGCTTGGAAGGATATGGTGGAGTCGAAAAAATTGATCCTGAAGAATTATTGCTACTTGAAGTAGACGTACTTGTGCCAGCTGCAATTGAAGACGTTATCACTAAAGCCAATGCAGACAAGATCAAAGCGAAAATGATTGTAGAGGGAGCTAATGGACCAACTTCCGCCAAAGCAGATGCTATCTTAAATGAAAAAGGGATTCTAGCTGTACCGGATATTCTTGCTAATGCAGGTGGTGTAACCGTCTCATACTTTGAGTGGGTTCAAAACCGATTGGGTTATGGCTGGACTCGTGAGCGTGTGAGCAGACGTTCAGACCGAATCATGAAGACAGCTTTTGATAAAGTTTATGCAACATCTGAAGAGTATGGTGTAAGCATGCGTATTGCTGCTTACATTGTGGCTATTGATAAGGTAGCCAAGACTTACAAATATCGTGGCGGCTTCTAGGTTGCTACGCGACTAGAAAATATTTGAGCAAACTGGATATTCTATAGAATCTCCAAGGAGCAAACCGACAAAATGAGATTACATAAAGAAGGCTTAAAGATGATACCAGTAATGGCTGTGCTTACAGGCGGACTGTATGCATTGCTTTATTGGTTGATTCCAATTTTCATCATCCAGGTGATTACAGCTGCTGCTGCCATCATCTTTATGATACTTGTGGTTCGTTTCTTCCGTGATCCTCAGGTGATCACTCCGCCCAAAGATGGCGCGGTGTACGCACCGGCTGAAGGCAAAGTCGTTGTGATTGAACGAGTGTATGAGGGTGAATATCATAAAGATGATCGCATTCAGGTTTCCATCTTCATGTCACCTTTAAATGTGCATGTAAACAGGAGCCCGGTGAAAGGAAAGGTGGATTTCTTCCAATATCATCCGGGAAAATTTTTGGTGGCCTGGCATCCAAAGTCAAGCACCGCCAACGAGCGTACTTCAGTAGGTTTCAAAACTGAAAGTGGTATTAATATTCTAATGCGCCAGATAGCTGGTGCAGTGGCCCGTAGAATCGCATTCTACCCTAAAGTTGGAGATGTCGTGGCTCAGGGGACCTCTGTAGGTTTTATCCGATTTGGCAGTCGTGTGGATCTATTCCTTCCGCTAGATGCTGAAATCAAGGTTAAGATCGGTGATCTGACGAAGGGTGGAGAGACTGAGGTGGCAGAGTTGAAATGACGGATTCTTTTAAGAAAAAGATTGTAAGAGTCTGTAATGAAAAGATTGCAGCCAAAGGTGAAAACGTAGGGCTTTCTTTTTATGCCTTCTTCGCCAACAAAAATGATAACCCAAAACTGCTAATGGAAGTAGCCGAATGGTGGATCTTAAAGAATAAACTAGACCATTTTGAAAAGGCTGTGAAAATCAGAAAAATTATTGAGGATATGTAAGTTGAGATACTTAGTAAAAAGCAAACAAAAAAAGAGTAGAAACTACTCTTTTACCAATTCTGATTCTCATCAATTAACTCACTTCCTGCTATAATTCGGGGCTTCCCTGGTAATGTGAATATCGTGTGGGTGACTCTCTGCATACCCTGCGGCCGATATTTTTACAAACTTCGCTTTATGTAGATCTTCTATTGCTGCGGCACCACAATATCCCATACCCGCTTTCAATCCTCCTACCATCTGGTAAAGAACTTCTTGAACAGAGCCTTTGAAAGGTACCCTTCCGACGATTCCCTCAGGCACAAGCTTCTTGATGTCATCTTCAGCATCCTGGAAGTAACGATCTTTCGATCCCTCTTCCATAGCCTCCACTGAACCCATGCCTCGATAAGACTTGAATTTTCTACCTTCATATAAAATCACCTCTCCTGGTGCCTCTTCAGTTCCAGCCAGCAATGATCCTATCATAACTGTATTTCCTCCTCCAGCAAGAGCTTTCACTACATCACCTGAGAATCTTATTCCCCCATCTGCGACAACTGGAACTCCAGATCCTTTAATTGCTTGCGATGACTCATATACAGCAGAAAGTTGCGGAACGCCAACACCGGCAATGACACGGGTTGTGCAGATACTTCCAGGACCAACCCCCACTTTCACTCCATCGGCACCGGCATCCACCAAAGCTTTCGCTGCTTCTGCAGTAGCAATGTTGCCTACTATTGTCTCTAAATCAGGAAAGGCCATTTTAATTCTTTTCGCCATTTCTATCACTCCTTTGGAGTGGCCATGTGCTGTGTCTATGGACACCAAGTCTACACCTGCTTTTACCAATGCAGCAATACGATCTTCGATATCAGGTGTAACACCGACAGCTGCACCTACTCTCAATCTGCCGTATTCGTCCTTACATGCGTTTGGACGATCTCTGTTTTTCAAAATATCTTTATAAGTAATCAGTCCAGTGAGTTTTCCTTCTTTGTCTACAATCGGAAGCTTCTCAATCTTATGCTTTTGAAGTATAGCTTCTGCCTCATTTAAACCTACCTCTGCAGTAGCTGTAATGAGGTTTTCTTTGGTCATGATATCTTTTACCGGCTTCCTCGGCTTCTTTTCGAACCGAAGATCACGATTGGTGACGATACCTATGAGTTTATTCTCTTTGTCTACGACAGGAATTCCTCCGATTTTGTTTTCTTTCATAATGGCCTCCGCATCACTTACGGTTGCATCTACATGCAGGGTAATCGGATCAAGAATCATCCCACTCTGAGATCGCTTGACTTTGCGAACCTGAACCGCTTGCTGATCAATGGTCATGTTCTTGTGAATGATTCCAATACCGCCTTCCAAAGCCATAGCAATGGCAAGTTTGGCTTCTGTCACAGTATCCATCGCAGCAGAAACTAATGGAATATTTAGTCGGATATTTCTCGTAATCTGAGCAGAAGTGTCCGTATCACGCGGAAGTATTTCTGAATAACCAGGGAGGAGAAGCACATCGTCATAGGTAAGTGCTTCGAAGAGGAATTTGTCGTTTATCGTCATGGCAAATAATACTGAACTATTATGATTATTTGCCGTGCAAAATTATGTCGGTTTCATAGAATAAGTACTATCGCAAGACATATTTTTACCAAATGGAAATATGGAGTTCACTTTACGAGCAGCTTCTTGAGACCTCATGGCTGGAATTTATCGCCGTGATATGTGGTATTCTGAGTGTTTGGTTCAGCAAGCAAGAAAGCATCTTAGTCTACCCTTTTGGGATTGTCAGTGTGGTCATCTTTGTTTACTTGACTAACAAATATGGCTTGTATGCTGAAACGGGTATTAATGTATACTATTTCTTGATGAGCATATACGGTTGGTGGAACTGGAAGAATACCAAAGATATTGCTGCAAGTCAGATTCCGATTACAAGAAGCTCCACGGGTGGTCATTTTGTAAATGTGGGCACATTCCTACTTGCTACTATATTCATTTACATCATGCTAATAAAATTCACGGATAGCACCGTCCCTTTGATTGATTCGATCACTACTGGGCTCGCTATTACAGGAATGTACCTCATGGCACTAAAGAAGATTGAGCATTGGCTGTTTTGGATTGCTTGTGATTTGATTTCAATTCCCTTGTACATCTATAAAGGACTGCCATTCACAAGTTTGCAGTTTCTTGTTTTCACGGCACTGGCTATCATGGGATGGATGTCCTGGAAAAGAAAATTGATAATGAGTGAAAGCTAAGCGAATTGTTGTATTAGGACCTGAATCGACAGGTAAAAGTGAATTGTGTCAGCACCTGGCTATGCACTATCAAACAGAATGGGTTCCGGAGTATGCCCGTTTTTACCTCGATCGACTAGATGGAGAATACCAACAAAACGATCTAAAGTCGATTGCTGAAGGGCAATTATCCTGGGAGGATGAGAAGGCAGAATATGCCAATGATTATCTAATCTGTGATACCAATTTAGTAGTGATCAAAATTTGGAGCGACCACAAATATGAAAACACCGATAGCTGGATCGAGGAGCAAATAGTGGCAAGGAGCTACGATTTCTACTTGCTTAACAACATTGACATTCCATGGATGCCTGACCCGCAACGTGAACATCCAAAGCTTAGAAAGCATTTTTTTGAGGTGTATAAAGCCTATTTAGATGAACGGAAGCTTCCTTATGCCATTGTTTCTGGAATTGAAGGGGAACGAAAGAAATGTGCAGTAGATGCGATTGAAGAGTATTTCAATGAAAAAGATGCCGGATCAAAGTCCGGCATGACATCTTAATTGGATTTAAGGAAATCTTTAAATTTCTTCGCCACCTTTTCAATTTTCGGACGGGAAACATTCACTATGTATCCATTGTTCGGGTGCTTTTCTTCGTAATCCTGATGGTAGTCCTCTGCAAGGTAAAAAGCATCAAGTTTACTTAATCGTGTGACTATAGGTCTGGAAAAATCTGGTTCCAATTCTTTCATCTTCGCCTCCGCCAGTTGCTTTTGCGATTCATTGTGGTAGAAGATCTCTGAGCGATACTGTGCCCCAACATCAGGTCCTTGTCGGTTAAGTTGAGTAGGATCGTGAGCGGTAAAAAATATTTCAAGTAATGTTTCGTAATCGATGATGGCAGGATCATAATAGACCTGCACAGCCTCAGCATGCGTGGTGCTGCCAGAACTTACCATTCGGTAATCTGCAGTTGACTTATTACCACCTGAATACCCAGAAACAGCTTCAACTACACCTCTAATCTGCTCAAAGGATGCCTCCACACACCAAAAACACCCGCCTGCAAAGGTTGCAGTATCCAGTTTTTGATAATCAATCTCAGCCACTTCTGATTTACTCTTGGCCAAATCTGCTGTTCTATTACTTTCATTGCCTTGCGTTTGGCAACTAAAAAGGAAAAAACCTGCTACTAATGCTAAAATTTTCATGGTCAAATTTTTTATGAATTTACGATAACCTTCCAATAATGGTTTGTCTATTACTGACAATGTAAACCTGCTTACAATTGGTATGTTTAAAATTCAATACGGTAGCTCAGATTTGGGAAGAAGCTGATTTGACTGTCTGACTCTACTCTACGGCGCCCAACATTGTAATATCTAAAGAATTCATTCTCTCGCTGAGTCACGTTTTGAATATCCAGCGAAATCACCGAGGTTATCTTCTTACGGTTTTTTCTATAACTAATTCCAAGATCCATTCTAAAGTAGCCGTTGAGTTTGAGCTCATAGTTATCTTGAAAGCTATAAACAGTTCTCCCTTCATTTAAAGATTCAGTTATGTTAATTGGTGCTTGCCTTTTGCCGCCCGCAAAAATGAATTTTCCATTGAAGCTGAGTGTATTATTTCCGCTTTTACCCACTTTAAACTCCTTACCCGTGAGGAAATTGTAGATGTAGCCACCATCAAACTGAGTGCTTCTTTCAACGCCATCTGAGCCTGAATACTTAGACTTATACAGTGAGGCAGTCGAAAGCATATAAAAGCCATTGGAAAGAAATTTTTCCAGCGTAAGCTCCAAGCCGTAATTCTTGCCAGTTCCATCATTGGCAAGCTCATCTGAGGTGTACCCGTCAAACGTATTTAGAGTAGAAAAGGTAAGCAAACTGTAGTCTGAAGTTGTATCATTCGGCCACACAGGAACATCGAAAAGATACTGATAATAAACCTCCACTTTGAATCTAAGTTTGGGTTTCAACATTTTCTCAAAGCCTAAAGCCGAATGAACTGCCTGAGTGAAGCCAAGTTCTTTATTGTTTTGAACAAAACTTCCATCATTGCTATACTGCCGAGCAGTATAAAGCGCTATGGTCTCCATTCGGCTATGTAAACCTAAACCTCCTGAAATAATATGCGAATCTCTATCCCACTTGAAACCAAGGCGTGGTTCGATATAGCTTTTGCCGCTTAAAGCGAAATGAGAAAAATGTATCCCCGTATTTATAGTAAACTGATCGCTAGGCCTGAACTGCCAATTGCCAAATAGTTGGTAAAATCCTGCGTCATCTTCCTCATCCAAAGGTGTGATATAACTTCTCTCATTTCTGTTCCAAAAGGTGTTGGTCAAGTCATAGCCGAGTCTGCTCAAAATAGTCCCCACTCGAAGGGTATGCTTTGCAGAAAATTTATGATTGAAATAGGTTGAAAACCTGAGTTGAGACTCTATAAAGTCACTAGTCTCTAATAGCCTGACTTCTAGCGAATCATAATCATTTGAAAGTTTGTTATAAGATCCAGAAATGATTGTTTCGAAGTACGAATCATCACTGACGTAATAAACATTAGTGATTCCGGCTACACCAGTATTCTGTTCTTCAGTGTCGTTTTCCCAATCTCCGTTTGATTCGTTGGGTAAAAATCGATAGGTATTTCTTCCACCTAGTCCCCATAGTGAAAATGAACCAAAATTCTTTGTGGGAATTCTCATCTTAAATGAAAGGTCCTGAAACGCTATATCTTCTTGCTCACCCAAAATGTCTAATCCAAGTTCGGTTAACATGGCAAGTGTGGAGTATCTATAGTTAACCAGATAAGAGGATCTACCATTTTTCGAAATTGGTCCCTCTGAGGCAGCTGCGATTCCCAAGAGACCTGCCTGAACTGCATGTTCGTGATTTTCAAAGTTCCC
Organism: Ekhidna sp.; assembly: GCF_039960695.1. Taxonomy (GTDB): domain Bacteria; phylum Bacteroidota; class Bacteroidia; order Cytophagales; family Cyclobacteriaceae; genus Ekhidna. Next base: position 400,520 of record NZ_JBDVKP010000020.1, read on the forward strand.
TTGTCTCAGTTGAAGATCAAAAATCCCTGATGTGGCATTGCCATATTGTGCAGGGAAGGCTCCTGTGAAAAAATCAGAATTGGCAAGCATATTATTGCTCAGCATGCTGATACCGCCTGCAGAAGATCCAATGGATGTAAAATGATTTGGGTTGGGAATTTCTACGCCTTCTAGCCTCCATAAAATTCCTTTTGGGGAGTTCCCTCGAATTACTATTTCATTCAATAGGTCATCGCCGCCAGTTTGAACGCCTGCATAAGTAAGAGCTGCGCGTGCAGGATCATTGAATGTTGCAGGGAATCTGCTGATTTCATCCATGCCAAGCGATATAGCTGAGACTGTTGCAAGTTCATTCCTTGGCTGTCCTTCTTTTTCATTTCCGGCGGTGACTACCACTTCATCTAGCTGCTCCAATGATTCAATAAGTCTGGCATTCACTACTACCTCTTTTCCAGCACCCACCAAAATATTCGGCATTGTGATGGATTCATATCCAAGATATGATATTCCTAGTGTCTGTCTTCCGATAGGAACCTTCTCGATTTTGAAGAAACCATACACATCCGTTATGCCTCCCATGGGTGGATTTGTTTCTAGAATTGCGACAGTAGCTCCAATGATTGGAGCGCCAGACTGTTCGTCTGTAACCTGCCCTTTGATTGTTTGTGTGAGTGATTGTGAATAAGTGGTAATAGAAAAGAATAGTAAGACTATTCCCAGAGTAGTCGTTTTCATTTATTGCGTTTTGCGTGATTAGTTGATGGTAGAGACAGCCAAAGCATGGAATGGCTTCAAATCATCTGCATAAATTTTAATTTTGAAAAGGTTACACTAAGGTTACGGGGTAGTTGCTCGAACGTTTTTATATTTTTGAGCAATGCTTAAATCGCACTTCCAAAAGGAAAAAATAGAGGCCGGATGCGATGAGGCCGGCAGGGGGTGCCTCGCCGGGCCAGTTGTTGCAGCCGCAGTGATCTTGCCCAAGAAATACAAACATAAGGATCTGAATGACTCAAAACAGCTGTCTGAAAAACAGCGTGTTGCTATCAAGAAGGATATCGTAAAAGATGCCATTGCTTGGGGTGTTGGAGTTGCATCTCCTGGTGAGATTGATAATATCAATATTTTAAATGCCAGCTACTTAGCCATGGATCGAGCCGTGGAGAAATTAAAAATCACTCCCGAGTTGCTACTTATCGATGGAAATCGATTTAAAACATCCGGTGAAATTCCTTTTGAATGTATCGTGAAAGGAGATGGGAAATTTTTATCAATTGCGGCCGCTTCTATACTAGCCAAAACCTATCGCGATGATCTCATGCGCCAACTAGCAATCGATTTTCCAGGATATGGGTGGGAAACCAATGTAGGTTATCCAACACGTGCCCATAGGTTTGGATTGAAAGAAATGGGTTCAACTCCTCACCACCGAATGAGCTTTCAGCTATTACCTAGTCAATTGGAATTGTTTCCAGATTAGCCTCTCAAGGTGGCTGAGATTTTATCTCTATCCAATGGCTTCTCAAGCATTGAAGTGACTAATGGGTTTTCATCTGCTTTACGCTGATCGGAAGGGTCTATTGAAGAAGTCAATACATAAACCTGCTTCCCCCAGTTTTCAATTTGAGGGAGTACCTCCAAAAACTCCCATCCGTTCATTACTGGCATATTTAAATCCAGAAATATGATATCTACGCTTTGATTTTTCAGAAAAGATATGGCTTCTTCACCATTCATTGCTTTGAAGATCTCGACTTGATTACGCTCCTTTTTTATCGCCAACTCAGCTAATGTGAGGAATATAGGATCATCATCGACGAGCAATATTTTATTTAAATCATGCATTAAAATACACCTTAAACTTAGTCCCTTTGTTTATTTCGCTTTCTACTTCAATGCGACCATTTATTGCCTCGACTTGCTGTTTAGTCATGTAAAGTCCCATGCCATGCCCACTCTCTTCATCAGCATGAAACCTTGACCCAAGTTGAAACATTTTATTTCCATATCTCTCCAGATCTATTCCTCTACCTTGGTCTGCCACTGTTAAAAGTACTTCTTTTGATTGTTTTATAGCGCAAATTTTTATTTTTCGTCGATCTTCAGTGACCCCATACTTCATTGCATTAGTAATCAGGTTATGCAAAATGCTTTGCAGATAGGCGGGTAAAATTCTGAGTGTGAGGTCATCAGGGATATCTACCTCTAATTCAATCTTTTTCTCTGTTGCTGATTTTCGATTAAGAAGCATTATGTCGTTTATCACTTCCCTGAGATTAATCTCTTCTTTCTCCAACATTGAAATATCTTTCTCAAAATTGAGCAAGTCATTGATTGCATCAATGGCCAGGTTCAGTTTTAACGCTGTAGCCTTCAACATGTCAAAGTACTCTTTATTGCCTGGATCGTCTTCGATAATAGTGAGTAAGCCGACAAGATTTGCTACAGATGACCGGAAGTTGTGCGAGGTGATATAAGAAAAATCTTTGAGTCGTTGATTCTGTTCAATCGTCTTACTGAAAAGCTTATGCAGTTCTTTTTCGTTTTGGGTTCGAATCCTGATATTGACAAGCATTTCTGAAAAAAGCTCCAATAGAATGACTTCTTTTTCCGTTGCTTTGTGAAGCTTTTTTACCCAATCGAATCCTACAAATCCCACACACTCTTTTCCGTGTATCATGGGCATCGTCATTAAACTCTGTATGCTCTGATCTTTTAGTAACTGCTTAAAATCTTCTTTTTGCACTTTTTCAACATCATCCACAATCAAAGGGCGACCTTTTAAATGAGCATTTACCAACTCTGGCATAATATCCAATGGAAGATTCTGATTGTTTTGAATTTCAGGTTTTATGTTTTTTCCACACCATTCATAGGTATTGCTACATATACCTTTCTCGGTATTGAAATCAAATACATACGAACGATCTGCTCCAACGAACTCTCCTAATTCTTTCAATGAATCGTTGATCGCTTGCTCTACTTCAGCCAGGGGTAGGTCAATGTACTTGGTAGATAAATTGATCAGAATTCGCTGCATTTCAGCATGTCGTATCAGGGCTTGTTCGGCTTCCTTCTCTTTGCTGATGTTCCTTATAGCACCATCAAAGTAAACCTTGCCATCAATTCCTTCTACCTTGATGGAATTTAAGTATCCCCAGAAAGTGCTTCCATCTTTTTTCCTAAACTCTACTTCCTTATTTTCTATGGAACCCTTGTCAATCACTTCACCTCCAACCTCATTTCTTTGCGCAGGATTTTTATAGAGATCAGACGGGTCCAATTCCATAATCTCTTCCGCAGAATCATATCCAAACATCCTGATAAACTCATCATTTACATAGATGATACCCATCTTGTTTTCACTTCGATAGATAGCCTCGTTGATGTTTTTATTGATGCTTTCAAGCAGCTGCTCTCTATGGCGTATTCTATTTAGAAATTCTCGCTCCTTTGTTACGTCTCGAATCGCTCCATCCCAAAAGACGTTTCCGCTTTCATCTTTGTGCATAATTGTACTTACCAGCCCCACAAATTCTGAATTATCTTTTCTAAGGAAAACAACCTCTTCGTTTTCGTAGGAGTGATCAGCATTAAGTTTTGTTATTAACCTCATGCGATCTCTCGGATCTTTGTACATTTTGGAAATAGCTCTTTTTTTCACCTCTTCATCAGAGGAAAATCCAAACATTTTCACGAAGGCATTATTGACGTAGATTAGCCCGTCCTTATCGCTTCGAAAGACGGCTTCAGTTATGTTCTGGTTAACTGATTCCAGAAGTTGGTTAAAATCCATACTCTTGGGTAAGATAGCTGGTTACCCTGGTTATAATTTTTGAAGAATAAGCTGATCAGTCTTTTACCATGGTAAAATCACCAATCACCTTTATGTCTTCATGGTTAATCTTAAATACTGGATGCCTGTCGTAATTCAATATACCCCAAGCACCATTTTTGGATACCAATACTCGATCTCCAAAATCTTCTAATTGATCATATCCTGGTCTAAAGATGAAACTACCATTCTCATCCACTAAACCATATCGATCATTGATATCCTGCACAATATAATTACCTGTACTCAATCGACGAATTGATTTCCAGATTAGTTCTAAAACTTCCTCTCCATTTTGATTCAACAAGCCAAACTTTCCATTCTGCTGCACGATAGTTCGTCCATTATAAAATGGAATGACATGCTGATAATAGGGTTGTATTTTTATCTCCTCGTCCTTGTTAATAAACCCCCATCTTCCTCGGAGCATAACAGGTGCTAATCCTTCACAAAAGGGACGAGCATCATCATATCTATTGCTTATTCTGAGCCTTCCTTCATCATCTACAAATCCCCACCTATCTTCCTTCTTCACCACAAAATATCCGTCACCAAAGCCACCGACTCGCTGGTATCCATCCTCAAAAGAGAGAATGGAACGGCCGGATGAATGTATGAGCGCAATTCTTTCTTTACTCACAAGTTCAAAATGGTCAGCCCACATTCGAATAACATCATATTGTGGCCTTACACTTACTTCGCCATACTGATTCATTAAGCCCAACTTCAAACTATCCCCTTCTATAAGTATGTATGTTCCAAGGTTTGATAATGGTTTTGATGCAGTTTTGTATAATGCCTTACCTTCATAGAAAATTGTGTAGCCTCTACCTCTCCTTCCTATTAGTACGTTGCCTAAGGAGATGATTTCTTGAAACTCAGAACGAATAATCCACTTTTCATTCTTATCCAAGACGCCCCATCTGTTTAAATATGAAACCAAATACTCATTGTCCGTGGCGACAATGCTATCGTATTTAAAAGTAACTGCAGATTCTCCATTGTTATTCAGAATTCCCCAATGGTTATTTCTCTTTACCACAAATTGATTACTCAATCCTGGCTTGAGTGCTTGAAGTGGCAATCTGTTTTTCAAAGCCCCTTTGGAGTCGATTAAATGCCACCCTCTTGTATCAAGGCATACATAATGATTTTCAGCGGTGGTTATTGAATCATAACCTGACACAATTTTTTCACCATCCTCTGCTACTACGGACCATTTTCTGGTTTTTGAATTTTGAACAATGAGGTGATCATTTGAAGCTTCTTTTAAAAGAAGCGCATGATTATTTAATAACGTATTATTCTTTAGAAGCAGATGATGCGCACCATTTAAATAAGCGACCAACATACCATTGTTGCTTACTGCAAGCGAATCGCATTGCCACTTTAGAAATTCGCTATCCAATTTATAAACGGTCCATTCTGGGAAAGGAACTGGCAAAATTTTTTCATTTTCTATGGCAAAATTTTTGAACTCAAATGGGTATACTTCTTGGCCTTCGTCTGTTAGCAGTCCAGCGTATCCAGACCGAAAAGCAATCCAACCATTTTGGTATTTGAGTGAATCAAGGTCACGTTGAATCTCCTGACCATTGGTGCGATATATATCTAATTTCTGACTTATTTGTCTGCCAATCAAGAGTTCCCTTTGTGTATTTATGGATGCATACTTTGTTGGAATTATTAACTGATTCTCGAAGGAGACAACTCCAAAAAGCTGTCTCTTTCCATTGAACAGACTCACCAGCCAATTGGCTCCTAATGGCTCTATAGTGAAATAATTAAAGCTGATTACGCTTCTTCCGCGCTCATCCAATATTCCATGAAATAGATGATTACTGAATCTCCCTTTTATTGAAGCCTTAAAGTGACTATTGGATAATGGTTCAATCGTGTAAAATTTTTGACCTGTGAGCGCTTTATTCCTGACAGTGATTAAGCCCCAAAGATCATCTCTTCGAAAACCAATAACACCGTTGTGAACTTTGGTAGACCCATTGGACCATCCGAGTTTTTCGTAGACCGCAGGCACGGTTACGTTTCCGATCTCATCCTTGATGCCGAAATATCCATCTTTCTCAAAGACGGTAAACTCTTCAGCGTTCGTGGCTAGAGAGCTAATGAATAAAAAACTGAATATAAAGTTTCGCATACTCCCGCAGACAAATATAAAGCGGGTTATTTCTTTTCTACTTCTGCGGAATCGAGGTTAAATAAATCATTAAGCACCCCAACCAAGGTTTCCGCTTCCCCACGCTTACATGCTGCCTTTAACTGAAGCACTGGCAACTTTATTACTTTCTGAATCATGCTTTTAGTTACTACCTCAAGCAGTTCCATTTCCTTTTCTGACAATTTTTTATGTCGGGAGAGCTCTTCTTTTCTTATTTGATCCAGTGCATTTTTTAACCTTTGAATAGTTGGAGAGACTCCCATTTCACTTTTCCAACTTATGAAACCAGTCAATTCTTCTTCTATGATCTTAGATACCTCTGGGATTGCTTGCTCGCGGAGCTCTCTAGCTTTGAGTGTTCTTTCTGTAAGTTGATCGACATTATATAAGGAGAGACCTGGTACACTTTCCAAATCGGCATCCATACTTCTTGGAACAGATAAATCGATCATTAACTTATGCACCAATTTTGAATCAAAATCTGCTGCAGAAATAATAGGAGCAGAAGTTGTAACTGCTGTAATGATAACATCGTTTTCTAAAACTACTTTAGAAAGATCAGTCATATCACAAACGGCAATGTTCCTTTCATTTGCTAATTTTTCAGCGGTGGATTTTGTTCGATTTACTAATGTAATTGCAGCTTCTTCCTTGTTGAGGTTCTCCAGGACATTTTGACCAATCTCACCAAGCCCAATCAATGCTATTCTCGGATTTTCGATATTACCAACAAATCCTTTGATCAAATCCACAGCTACTGAGGCGATAGAAGCCGTTCCATCTTGAAGACTTGTCTCCTGCACTACTCGTTTATTGGCAAAAAAGATTGTGTGCATCAATCGATGCAAATGTGGACCTGCCAGATTTAAGTCAGCGCTTTGCTGATATGCACGCTTTACTTGGTTGCTAATCTGAATGTCACCCAATACCTGAGATTCAAGCCCTAGTGATACCCGAAACAAATGCTTTGAAGCACTGGAGCTATCATAAAGATTAAAGTATTCTGTTAGTTGATCGGAAGGTAAAGCCTTGTGAGCAGCTATCAATCCAATGATCTCAGGTTCAAGATTATCTTGCGCGGTATAGTAAAGCTCAGTCCGGTTGCATGTCGATATTAAAACTGCTTCTTCTATTAAGAACGTCTCTTTCAGCTTAGTCAAAAATTGACTGGCCTCCACTTCAGTAAAAGCTACTTTCTCTCGCACCTCGATAGGTGCGTTCTTATATGACAGTCCTAAAGCTTTAAATCCTTCCATCTCAATCAAATACGATGGCAAAAATAACAGCAGCTTGCGTATATTGGTTGTGATAAAAATCAGCTATTTCTTATTTAGAATCATTTTAAATAATGCTCACTTACTTTAATAAAGCCATTTCACGTGCATTAGGCTTCACGAAGACAGAATCACGTGGCACTCTCGTGCTGATTTTCATCATTTTTATGTCAATAGTGTCTACCCAGGTTCGGATATCTTATCTGAAAAATCAACAACGGGTTTCGTCAGATAGCTCAGTACTCGATTGGATCGATAAAGCTCAAGCTTCATATGATCTAAAGGATTTTGAAGAAGTCAAATTTGATAAAAGTATTTTCTCCCGACCGAATAGAAAATTTCCAAAGACTGAGAACAAAGAAGTTAAAAAAGCTTCCTTGGAAGTCTATAAAAAGGAGGAGAAAAAAATAATCATAAGAGATCTGAATACTGCCTCCAGCACAGACTTACAAGAAGTACGCGGAATTGGGGTTGCCTTTTCTGAGCGCATTACTAAGTATAGAGATTTACTTGGTGGATTTGCTGATACCACACAACTAAAGGAGGTCTACGGTTTGAAGTCAGAAACTATCAGCGAACTCTTAAAGCATTTTAGTATTAAATCTGAAGTTTCTCCAATTGACATTAATTCTGATTCGATCAAAACACTGGCAGGACATCCATACATCTCTTATGATCTTGCACGCATCATCATTAATTATCGTAAAGAGCATGGTGATTTCAATGCTATAGATGATTTAAGGAAAATAAAGGCAATTGAGGAGCGTACTTTCTTAAGATTAAAGCCATATTTGAAATGAGGCTATGCAAAAAATTCTCAAGTCATATTTAAGGCGCCTAAGTAATCTTTCGGGGAACAATCGATCGCTCTTGCTCCTTAGATTATTGAAAGATCAATTCATAGATGTGCATGATTTCGATTATGCCGAAAATGAAACCAGCTTCCAAATAATTAAAAATTTAATTGAACAAAAGAAAAAGATTACACTGTGCAGCGAAATCGATAGCCGAAGTAAATCTACAAATGAGTTGAGCAAACGCCTTAAAAAGATAAAGCGTGTAGAGAAGTTTATTTTCGAAGAGAGAGGAGCTAAGGATTTATATGTTGGCTGGCCCTTTATCAAAGGGAAATTTGCTGATGAAACCTTGGTGAGATGTCCACTTCTATTCTTTCCTGTGGCTATTGAAAAAGAGGGTAATGAATGGTATTTGTCACGAAGAGATGATGTAAACATTACATTGAACAAAACCTTCCTTTTAGCCTACTCTTTTTACAACGAAACTCCACTAGATGAAGAACTCATTGAAACGGTAATAGATGATTACGATCGTGATGCTACAGTATTTAGAACACAGCTCTATGAACTACTCAAAAATAGCGGTGTTGAGATCAACTTTAATCAAGAGAATTTTGCTGATGAGTTGAAAAATTTTGCTGATTTAAAGAGAACCCAGCTGGAATCGGGTGAGAAAACTGGTGCGTTGAAGATGTTTCCCCACGCGGTGCTCGGCATATTTCCTCAATCAGGGTCTTATCTTGTGCCTGATTACGTGAAGCTATTGGAAGATCAGATAGATACGGATCTAGAGGAATTTTTTGTGAAAAAAGTAAAGCAGGAGAATGAAAATCAGCTTGCTCTTTTCGACCGTGTAAACGAGGAAAATACCTTTACTCCTTTTCCCCTAGATGCCTATCAGGAGCATGCGCTTAAGGAGATAAAAAAAGGAAACTCTCTTGTCGTTCAGGGACCTCCAGGTACCGGTAAGTCTCAACTCATTAGTAACCTTATATGTGATTTTATAGCCAGAGGAAAGAATGTACTCTTGGTATGTCAGAAAAAGGCTGCTTTGGATGTTGTGTATCAGCGATTAAAGGAGAAGGAAATGCACGATTTTGTGGCATTGGTGCACGATTTTAAAAATGACAGAAAGCCCATCTATGAACAGATTGACTTGCAGATTGAATCTGTTGAGGTCTATCAAAAGAAAAACAACAGTCTTGATGCCATTCAGTTGGAGCGCAGTTTCCTTCAGGCAAGCAGACGAATCGATCAGATTGTAGAAGAGCTGCAGGAGTTTCGAGAAGCCTTATTTGATGAATCGGAATGTGGGAAGTCAGTAAAGGAACTTTATCTCACTAGCAGCCCTGATTTACCGAGCTTTAGTATGAATTTGGAGTATCGATCTTTTCATTTTCATGATCTTCCTGAAACATTTCGAAAGTTCAAGGCTTATCTTGGATATTTTGATCAGTTTGAAAAACGAACGCATTTTTGGGCAAAGGGACCTTCTTTTGCCGCTTTCCAAACAAGTGATTTAGTCCGGCTCAAAAACGTACTGCACGAAGTTCCTGCCTTCAATGAGATGTTGCTCTCTACTTCCAAAGAATTTTGTTCCAGACCTATCGATTTTGAGACTGGTGAGTATCTATCTAATAAACTGCCAGAGCTTATTGAACTACTTGAAGGGCTAAAGGAAGCAGTAGTTTTCAAGGTATATCAACAACTGCATGCAGATAAGCCAACAAAAGACTTAAACTGGCTTTCTCAAACTGAGCGTACAATGATGGCTTGTTTTCGTGGAGTTGGGCTGGAAAGCACACTCAAGTCAGAAGATTTGGGTCGCTTTCAAGAGGTTTTACGATCGGCAATGCGAGCCCGAAAAAACCCTTTTAGCTGGTTCAAGTGGGTACTTTTATCCAAGGAAAAAATATTTTTAAAGCGTGTGATGGTTGCTAATGACTTAAAAAGTAACAGGCGCGGATTTAATGTTTTAGTGGAGCGAATTGATAATCGTCTCAACTTTGAACATTCGCTTTCTCTCATCCAGGACAACTCATGGTTACATAATTTTCCGTCAAGCTTTCGTAAAATCGACCTTCAAGATTGGTTTTATTGGCAAAAAATGGGTCTGAACATGTTTGCTGTAGCACAGACCATACGATCTCTAACAGAATATCTCAATGTAGGCAAATTAGAGCACAAAGGATATCACCAGCGACTTGATCAGCTTATTTCGATGATCCATAAAGTCCCACAACAGCTTATTCTATGGAGTCGCTATATAAATATTCATCAGATACGTGCCATCATTCTAAAAAAAGAAGATCCGCACAAACTTGAAAAGCTTCTGAAAAAAGATTTTGACGCCATTTGTGAGTATCACAAGTTAAAGATCAATCTCTCTACTGAAGATTTAAAGGTCCTTGATGAAATCAACACCAGCAGTGCTGGATCTATTGATGAAAGACTCGAGCTTTTCAATAATAGTCTTTCCCTCGCGTGGATAGATCATATTGAATCAAAATTTCCTGATTTAAGAAATGTTGCCTCGGGAAAACTTGACGCTCTAACAACGGAACTCCGTGAACAAATAGAAACAAAACGAGAAGCAAGCAAGGAAATCTTGTTGCTAAAATCTAGAGAAAAAACCTATGAAGACATAGAATATAACAGGCTGAAAAATCGGGTGACATATCGTGATCTACAACATCAAGTGACCAAGAAAAGACGAATTTGGCCAATCAGAAAAGTCATCTCCGAATTTGCTGATGAACTGTTTACGCTTCTTCCATGCTGGATGTGTTCTCCCGAAAGCGCTTCGGCCATTTTTCCAATGCGTGAAGTTTTCGATTTGGTCATCTTTGATGAGGCTTCCCAATGTTTCGCGGAACGAGGAATTCCGGCTATGTATCGCGGCAGACAGATTGTGGTCACTGGTGATAGTATGCAACTTCAACCAAGCGATCTATATCGTGTGCGATGGGACGATGAAGATGATGATACGCCTGAGCTAGCAATCGATTCGCTTTTAGATCTAACTAAGCATTATCTGCCTGAAGTTAGCCTGGCCGGACACTACAGGAGTAAGTCGCTGGAGCTTATCGATTTTTCCAATAAACATTTTTACAATGGAAAGCTGAGGCTTTTACCGGATTACAGCTATGTTAATAATAATGAGCCAGCCATTGACTTTATTCAGGCAAAAGGAATTTGGGATGATGGCGTTAATGAAATTGAAGCCCGAGAGGTGGCTGTTCAAGCATTGAACCTTTTTCAAAAAAATCCGGAAAAGGAAATTGGAATCGTGACATTTAACTACAAGCAGCAAGGGTTAATTCTTGATCTTATAGAAGAACTCTCGTCAGAGAAGAAAATTCTAATTCCAGATTCTCTATTTGTGAAAAACATAGAAAACGTGCAAGGTGACGAGCGTGACATCATTATTTTCAGTATTGGATATGCCCCTGATAAAAAGGGTAAGTTGAAGCTTCAGTTTGGTAGCCTAAATGCTCAAGGTGGAGAAAATCGATTGAACGTGGCAGTAACCCGTGCACGAGAAAAGGTGCTGATTGTAAGTAGCATATTGCCTCAGCTGCTAAAAACAGAAGATGCAAAAAATGAAGGACCAAAGCTGCTAAAAAAATATCTTGAATATGCCTGGGAAGTAAGTATTGGCAAGTGGACACCAAACATACCTGAGTACGAAGAGCACCACGTAAATTGGTTTCTCAGGAATAGAATTCAGGAAAAATCCTTTCACGAGTTTGATGAATTCAAATTGGCAAAAGAATTGCCATTTGCAGATCTTTCCGTAAAAAGGGGGAGTACCTATACTGGTCTCATTCTTACGGATGACGAAAGATACTATCAAGCGTTATCTCCCAAGCAGATTTACGCATTTCAGCATTTTCATTTAATGATGAAAAACTGGCCTCACGTACGTTTTCATAGTCGAGAATTTTGGATTGATCTTGAGGCAGCCAAAGAAAAAATGAGACGATTTTTATATTCAAATAATTGAAAACTACTCCTAAGTTATTCGGCGAATTCAACTCTAGCTCCAACAGATAGAATAAAAGGAAGTGTGTCTCTCCTCATATATTGTTCAAATGAAATCGAGTAATTCCCTTTGCTTTCAAATTCATAATTCGTCTCTAGTTCAAAGGAATGATCGAAAAGATCTCCGAGTCCGCTGCCATAAGGTTCTCCAGTTTTAGGATCAAAAAGATCGACTTGCTTCAATTCTTGTTTCAGAGTATTTCCCACAGAATCTTGCAGCGTATATTGGAAATATAAGTTGTAAAATGGGTAGGAAGAGGCATTCCTAAAAGTTGCTAAGAGATTGTATGACCTTGTAGTATCAGCAATCTTAAAATTAAACTCCTGAATGGAATCCAGGTGCCAAAAGGCCTCATCCATGTCATTATAATCTTCATAGACTCGGCTAGAATCGCATGAAGTAAATGAAATAAAAATAGCTAGTATGATTAGGTATTTCATATCAAGAATTTTCAGACTTTTTGTGATGAGGTTTTTTACCTCTGTGTTTATTATGCTTCTTTTTATTCTTATTACCCTTCCCACTAAACTTTCGATCCATGGCCTCAAGGTCACTATTGATGGACGAAGTTTCTAATTGATCCGGCTCTATCTCATTTTCAGTAAGAGAAGATGGTTTCTTCCCTTTTTTGTTCATCTCTTGAATTTCCTTTACGCGAGCGGCATCAACGGCCTGCCAATTGTTGTCATCATCATATCCAAACCACATGATCTTCCGGAAGATGTCTGTTTTCTGAAGTTTTGCATTCCCACGCTGAGTTTGCAAAGGTTTTTCAACTTCAGGGATATCCCTTAGCGCCTCCATATAGGTGTCAAGCTCATAGTTTAGGCAGCATTTAAGCCTTCCACATTGACCTGAAAGTTTGCTTGGATTGAGTGATAAGTTTTGGTAACGAGCAGCTGATGTTGAGACATTCTTAAAATCAGTAAGCCATGTAGAGCAGCAAAGCTCTCGACCACAAACGCCCAAACCTCCGATTCTTCCAGCTTCTTGTCGAACACTGATTTGTCTCATTTCTACACGGATTCTAAACTCTCCAGCCAACATTTTTATCAACTCTCGAAAATCAACTCGTCCATCAGCAGAATAGAAAAAGGTTGCCTTTGTGCCGTCTGCCTGAAACTCTACGTCGGTCAGTTTCATTTCAAGTTTTGTCTGTTGAATGATCTCCTTCGTACGATACATGACGGCTTCTTCACGGTTTCGAGCTTCATTCCATCTCTCCATATCTCGTGAGGTGGCCTTTCGATAGATCTCCCTTACACTCTCATCGTCATCAATGCCTTTCTTAGATAATTGTAATCTTACAAGCTCACCTTGCAGAGAAACATAGCCAATGTGATGTCCATTTGGCACGTCAACAACGACAGGATCCCCTGTTACAATGTCTAGTTTTTTGGCATTTCTGAAAAATTCTTTTCTCCCATTTTTAAACCGAACCTCAACGATATCAAATCGATGCAAGGAGGGCACATCCATATTTGAAAGCCAATCAAACACATTGAGCTTATTACAACCTCCTGTGCTGCAATGGCCGTTATTTTGACACCCGGCCGATCCGCCTGTACCGCAATTTGCGCATCCCATAGTTCCGTAATCTAATCGATATCTTCAGGAATTCTGAACTTTAAAGAATGAAACCTATTGACCAAGTTCTTTGAGGTCAAATCCAATGTCCTCTCTGAATTTCTTGCCTTCCCATTGTACTGCCTGGCCGCCGGCATATGATTTACTCAAGGCTTCCCCGAGGTTTTTCCCCAAACCCGTCAATGCAATAACACGCCCTCCATTGGTAATGAGCTTTCCATTCTGTATTTTGGTTCCTGCGTGAAATGGCAAAACTGTAGTGATGTTGCCAACAGTAATTTCATGACCTTTCTCATAAAATTCTGGATATCCTCTACTTACGTACATTACCGTAGATGCTGTGAACCTCTCGTATTCGATTTCAGTATCAATGAGTGTTTTATTAGCTGCTGCTATCAATAACTCAAGAAAATCGGACTTGATTCTTGGCAATACAACTTCAGTTTCAGGATCTCCCATTCTAACATTATACTCTATTACAAAGGGATCACCTCCCACATTAATCAGTCCGAAAAATACAAATCCACAATAGTCGATCTTTTCCTTCATCAATCCGTCAATTGTTGGCTTTATAATGGTCTTATTTACCCTTTCTTTGAACGCGCGATCCGCAAATACAACGGGTGAAACTGCTCCCATTCCACCGGTATTTAGTCCTGTATCTCTCTCGCCAATACGTTTGTAATCTTTGGCTTCTGGCAAAATTCTGTAGTCTTTACCATCTGTAATTACAAAGAAGGAAACCTCTATTCCTTTGAGGAATTGTTCCAACAATACTTTTTCACTAGCTGCGCCAAATTTCTTATCCTCAATAAGATTTCTCAGCGACTTTCTTGCTTCCTCGAGCTCCTCGGTTATGATCACTCCCTTTCCACCTGCTAAGCCATCTGCTTTGAGCACATATGGAGGGTCAAGTCTTTCCATATATTTAATCGTTTCTTCGAGGTTATCCTTGGTGACAGTTCGAGCATCCGCAGTTGGGATCCCGTGCTTTTTCATGAATTCCTTCGCATATTCCTTGCTCCCTTCAAGCATCGCTCCCTTGGCAGAAGGCCCTATGATCATCAATTTTTTGAAAGCCTTAATTTTTCTGAGGTGATCAACAATTCCGTTTACCAACGGGTCTTCCGGCCCCACAATCAGCATTTCAATGTCATATTCCTTCAAAGCCGCTTCCACCTTTTCGAAGTTGCCAGGATCTATATCTAGGTTGGTTCCTACTTTATGTGTGCCTCCATTTCCGGGTGCGATAAAGATCTTACCACATTTAGGACTTTGTTTGACCTTCCAGGCGAGTGCATGCTCCCGTCCGCCGGAACCGAGAATTAAAATGTTCATGATTGTGGTTTTATAAAACTGGTGGCTAAGTTCTTGGTATTCGTTGGTATTTCAAAGAGATGGAAGACGTTAATCAATGTGCATATTCAGACATGAATTTCACGCGCATAAGCCTAACTTCATCCTCGGAATAATATTCGCCCAACTCTTCCATGGCTACAACCAATTCGTCTGTTTCAGCATTGAGAAAATAATCATAGATGTCGTCTTGTCTATCATCATCTAAGAGTTGATCGATGTAATAATCGATATTGAGCTTTGTCCCCGAATAACATATATTCTCAACTTCAGCTATTACTTCCTCATATTTCATTCCGCGTGCCTCGGCTATTTCTTCAAAATCCATTTTTTGATCTATATGCTGGATGATATAAATCTTATTCTTCGACTTGGTTCCTGCGGTCTTGATGAGTACATCAGAGGCAGTAATGATATCGTGCTCATCTACATACTCTTCAATCATTTGAAGAAATGGCTCTCCAAACTTTTTTGCCTTGCTTTCTCCCACGCCGACGATCTGCTTGAGGTCATCCATTGTCGTTGGGTAAACCGTACACATTTCTTCCATCGATGGATCACTGAAAATCACGTATGGAGGAATGTCCTCGTGATGGGCAATGTCTTTTCGGAGCTTCTTTAGCATCCCGAAAAGTGTTTTGTCGTATGCGCTTACGTTTACTGGAATCTTGTCCATATCGTCCTCATTATCCCCATCTGCTGTGAATTCATGATCCTTTGTAAGCATGTGTGAATGTGGGGAATCAAGGAACTTTTTGCCTTTGGCAGAAACTTTAAACACGGAAGGATTCTCAATGTCTTTTTTCAAAAACTCATGTAGAAGAGTTTGCCTAATCACGGACCTCCAAAAATTTTCGTCTTCGCTAATGGATTTCCCTTTCCCAAAAGTTTCCAGCTTATCGTGATCATAGCTTTTAACATGCTGAGTTGATTTTCCAATAAGAAGAGATGCAAGATGATTCATGTCAAATCTCTCATTCGTCTGAATCACTGCTTGGATAACCAGCTGGATAATTTCTTTTCCTTCAAATTTTTCTTTCGGATGTACACAATTATCACACTGCCCGCAGTTTTCCTCAATAAATTCTTCTCCAAAGTAGTGCAACAACTGTTTGCGTCTGCAAATAGCAGAATCAGCGTAAGATGCCATTTCCTCCAAAAGAAAGCGTGCATTTTCACGTTCTGTTACCGCTTTGTCTTTGTTGAATTTTTCCAACTTGAGGATGTCGTTATAGGAATAGAACATCAGGCAATCGCTATTGATGCCGTCTCTTCCTGCCCTGCCTGTTTCCTGATAATATCCTTCTATGGATTTTGGTGCATCGTAGTGAACAACAAAGCGAACATCTGGCTTGTCAATACCCATACCAAATGCGATTGTCGCTACTATTACATCTATATCTTCATTTAAGAATCCATCCTGATTTCTCATCCGCTCTTTTGATTCCATCCCAGCATGATACGGAGCGGCATTGATGTCATTTACTTTCAAAAACTCAGCAATCTCTTCAACCTTCTTTCTGCTTAAACAATAGATAATGCCGCTTGCACCTTTGTGGCTCTTAATAAACTTAATCAGTTGTTTTTTGGCATTTTGTTTAGGTCTTACTTCATAGTAAAGGTTGGTTCGATTAAATGATGATTTATAGAGCTTCGCGCCATCCATGGAAAGGTTCTTTTGGATATCCAACTGAACTTTAGGTGTTGCTGTCGCGGTGAGAGCGATCATCGGTATATCGCCAAGTTTCGCAATGATGTCTTTAATTCTTCGATACTCAGGCCTGAAATCATGCCCCCATTCTGATATACAGTGTGCTTCGTCTATAGCAACAAAGGAGATCTTTGCCTGCTTTAAGAATTCCACGTTCTCCTCCTTGGTCAACGACTCTGGTGCCACGTAAAGCAACTTTACTGCACCTGATATGGTATCTTTTTTTACTCTATTGCTTTCAGATTTTGTCAACGTGGAATTTAAAAACCGTGCATGCACGCCCACAGCATTCATTTGATCTACCTGATTTTTCATAAGGGCGATCAGCGGCGAAATAACGATGGTAGTTCCGTCTTGCACGATTGCCGGCAGCTGGTAGCACAGTGATTTACCAGCTCCAGTTGGCATAATTACAAACGTATTCTTTCGATCAAGAATATTAGTAATAATTTCCTCTTGCTTACCTCGGAATTTATCATATCCAAAAACACGCTTGAGGCTTTCCTTAAGACTCACTTCGGCGGTTGTCTCCATCTCTCCAGGTTGATGTAAAGTAAAAAGTTAATCAAAACCATGATCGCAAACAAATTGTCCTTTCAGGTGTGTACGTTCTACTAACGCTTAAGGAATGGGCTATATTTGCGCCGGTTATTTCTTACGCGAATTTCTCACGAAAATTTTATGAGTACAAATATATATGTTGTGATTATGGCAGGAGGAAGCGGTACCCGTTTTTGGCCTTATAGTCGCGATGCTAAACCAAAACAATTTTTAGATGTCTTGGGTACAGGGCGGTCTTTATTGCAAATGACTTTTGATCGATTTGCGGAAATAACCACCCCAGATAAAATTTGGGTAGTTTCAAATGAGAAATATGAGCTATTAATCCATGATCAATTGCCTGAGCTGGAAAAACATCAAGTTTTGCTGGAAACTGAAAAGCGCAATACCGCACCTTGTATTGCATATGCCTCCTACAAAATCATGAAGCGAGACCCTAATGCAGTTTTGGTTGTGAGTCCTTCTGATCATGCTATTTTCAAGGAAAAAGAATTTCAAAAAGTAATTAATACCTCAGTCGAGAGCGCCTCTTCGGAAGAAAAACTGATTACTATTGGAATTAGACCTAATAGACCAGAAACAGGCTATGGCTACATTCAATACTTGAGTGATCCTGGAGTCCCTGTAAAAAAAGTGAAAACCTTTACCGAAAAACCTGAGACTGATCTTGCAATTAAGTTTATTGAGAGCGGGGATTTTTTATGGAATTCCGGAATCTTCATATGGTCTATCGATTCAATTATCAAGGCTTTTGAAAAGCATGAGGAAGAAATAGCAAGCATATTCGCAGCAGGGTTAAGTGAATTTTACACTGATTCTGAGCAGGCCTTTATAAAGAAAGCATACAGTCAATGTAAGAACATTTCCATAGACTATGCCGTCATGGAAAAAGCTGATAATGTTTATGTAGTACCTGGAGATTTTGGTTGGTCAGATTTAGGGTCATGGAATGCCTTGCATGAAATTAAGGATAAGGATGATTCTGATAATGTAGTTGAAGGGAATGTGATGACCTATGATTCTAAAGACAACTATATCAAAGGCAAAAAAGGGAAGATCACAGTTGTTCAAGGCTGCGAAGGTTTTCTAATAGCGGACTTTGATGATGTTTTGTTAGTCTGTAAAAAAGAAGATTCTTCTCTTTTCCGTGATTTTATCACAGATGTAAAATCTGAGAAGGGAGAAAAATACGTCTAGCTCTTTCGTTGCCTTTGTACTTCATAAAGTGCCATTCCGGACGCAACTCCGACGTTTAGCGACTCTATTGAGCCTGACATTGGGATTTTAACAATTTCATTGGAAAGCTCCATTAGTTCGCTTGATATTCCTCGTTCTTCTGAGCCCATGATAATTGCTGTGGGTAAAGTAAAATCCACTTGATCAAGTGTCTTGTCGGTTTTCTCAGAGCAAGAAATGATATTGACACCTGATTCCTGTAAAAACCTAGCTGAGTCCAATAAATTCTTCTCCCGACAAACTGGAAGGTAATTGAATGCTCCGGCTGAGGTTTTAACCGCATCTTCATTGACTTGAGCTCCGCCTCTTGACGGAATGACCAAACTATGAACACCTAAGCACTCTGCCGTACGAGCGATCGCTCCAAAGTTCCTAATATCTGTTACTTCATCAAGAATCAATATCAATGGATTTTTACCCTCCTCATATAGCTGCGGAATCAGATGTTCCAAAGAGTGATATTGAATAGGTGAAATCAGCGCTACTACACCTTGATGATTTTTCTTGGTGAATTTATTGATTCGCTCTGATGGCACTTTTGAAATGGGAGTGGATGTCTGATGTAATTCCGACATCAGCTCTTTATAGAGCTCACCTTTCAAGCTTTTTTGTACAAACACTCGCTCCAGATGCTGCCCAGACTTAGCTGCTTCTATAACTGTTCGTATCCCGTAAATAATATCCGATTTCTTATTCATTTATCACCGACGAATAGTCGCTATTTGCTTGTACCACAGTTCTTCAAAGTCTTTATTTCGCCGTAGTGCATATGTTTTGGGTGCAAAAAAAGTGGAGATTACTGTGAACTCAAAGGCCAAACCACTGTCATAGTACCATTCCTCGGAGTTTCCCGTTCGATAGACCTCATCTGGCAAACTAAATACTATATACATCATTCCTCTATCTGTTTTCCATCCTGGCTTAAAGTCCGTAAAAAGAACATTCGCCTGCTCCACCATATTATAATACCTGCGAATTGCATTACGTGCTCGTGATTTTGTTGAGTAAGTGTTCATCCAAAATGAATCAAATGACTCTTTCGGATTTTTAGACTTCAACATTGACTTTCTTTCCTGCTCGCTAGTTAGGTAGAGCATAGATTCTATGAGCTCACCAAGTTGCCGATACTCCGGGAAGTAAGGAGGCACACGCAGCATAGTCACTCCCAAAGAAGCTAAAGAGTCTTTCAACACGGTATAAAACTTATTCTCCAAAAAGCTTGCGTCATCACTAAAAAGAAAAGATGTATCCATCTCCACTTGAGGTGCTAAAGGCTTCATATCTGCCATAGGTGGATCCGCAGGAGGAAAAGCTTCTGGATATTGGGTTGCCAGAAAAGTGTTATTTCCTATCCATTTAAACCCTGATCGGTTGATGTATTTTTCCATAATTGGCAACCCGTTTTCATTTGCTGGATAGACCCCTGGAAAGGAAAGAGTTCCAATTTTTATGGGAATGTCGTAATAATAAAAATTTTCTGGCTTTGAAAATTTCAGCACAAGTAGGCTCTCTTCCATCAGAGGCAATGTGAGTTTTAACACTACCTGATTGGTGGTATTAAATAAACTGTCGGGTACTTGGGTAATATTTCTATGTGTTTCTGATTCATAGCCATCCTGAACAAGAAATTCATAATTCCAACCTGATAATGAGTCGGATGTAATTCTTAGAAAAACTATTATTCCTTCATCTGTTCTTACAACACGATGCGACACTTGAACCTCAAAGTTCAGATCGTATTGCCAAGCCACATTTACTCTAGAGAAGTTGATGGCATTTGAAGAAAATGCACCCAAAATCATAAATATGCCCAATAAAAGATCACGTGTTCTCATAGATATCCAAATTAGCTATATAATTGATTTTCTTTGTGCTCTTTAAACAAAAATCGTACGACACATAAAATGCCATGAGCGTATATACAACTGAAATTGCCTCTGATAAAATCCCTTCTGACAATGTGATTCATCAGCGACTCCTTTCTGCCTATCATCTGGCTAAGCCATTCATCAAAGGTGACTTGCTAGAGTTAGGGTGTGGGGAAGGACGTGGAGTGGAGTTATTGGCACCTTTGGCTGATTCATACATCGGTATTGATAAAATAGAAACTGTCATAGACAGCTTAGAAAAAAAATATCCTGACTATCAATTTATGAGCGGTGTATTCCCACCTTTCCCATTTGAGGATAATTCGTTTGATTCGATTGTCACTTTTCAGGTAATTGAACATGTAAAAGATGATGAGGGATTTGTAAAAGAAATTCATCGAGTATTAAAGCCTGGAGGAATGGCTCTGATAACTACTCCAAATATTAAAATGACCTTATCCCGAAATCCCTGGCATGAACGCGAATATACAGGAGATGAGCTAGCTGCCCTTTGCAAAAAGTACTTTAATAAGGTAGAGATGAAAGGGATAGCAGGCAATGAAAATGTGCTTCAATACCATGAAAGAAATAGAGCTTCTGTACAAAAAATAATGAGGTTTGATATCTTTAATTTGCAACATAGGTTACCGGCTAGCATACTCCGGATTCCTTACGACATGCTGAATCGCATGAATAGAAATCGGCTGAAAGAAACGGATGATAAACTGGTTAAGTCTATCACGCATGAAGATTTTAGCATCCAAAATCAAACCGAACAAAACCTCGATTTATTCTGTTTATTAACTAAATGATTGATTATTTCGGATGAAATAATTTACCACTTAATTAAAAACAAAATTTTATGTCGAGTAAATTAATAACAGAACTAAACCAATTGCTTTCAGACTTTCATGTGTATTACCAAAATGCAAGAGGTGCACATTGGAACATTAAGGGTCCTCGATTTTTTGAATTGCATGTCAAGTTTGAAGAACTTTATACAGAAGCACTTACCAACATTGACGATATAGCTGAGCGAATCTTAACCATAGGTGGCAGGCCCCATCATGCACTTGAAACCTACTTGGAGCACTCGAACATAAAGTCGGTGAAAGATGAATCTAAGGATGAAGCATTAGTACGAATGATTGTGAATAATTTAACCACTTTAATTAGTCAGGAGAATAAAGTGAAAGAGATGGCCGTTGATGCAGGTGATAATGAAACTGAAGATATGATGATAGGTCTGGTTAATGGACAAGAGAAAACCTTATGGATGTTCAATTCGTGGTTAGGTAAGTGAAAAAACACCACATTATATATATGAGATACCTGCTAGCAGCTTTTATGGTGGTAGGTATTTTTATTTCTGCACCTGCACAACGTAAGAAAAAGAAACGAAAGCAAAATATAGAATCAGTTATTAATACTGGAAGATCCTACATCGGTACACCTTATAGATGGGGTGGAAATTCAAAAGCTGGAATAGACTGTTCAGGATTAATTCATAATGCTTATAAAACAATTGGAGTGAATTTACCCAGAACAGCAAAAGAACAATCTAAGACTGGTAAAAAACGGGGTTGGGAAGGCATTAGAGCGGGCGATTTGGTTTACTTTAAATTCAAGAAAAAAGGCTCCAAGTGGTATCATAGCGGCATGATCACTTACGTAAGTGGTGATAAAATACTTTTCATTCATGCATCTTCATCCCGAGGTGTTGTTGAATCCAATCTACTCGCAGACTACTATAAGAACAATGTTCGAAATTTTCGGCGAGTGATTAAGTAGCTTTTACTATTTTCGCTTTTTCTGGGGCTATAGCTCAGTTGGCTAGAGCGCTACACTGGCAGTGTAGAGGTCGCCGGTTCGAGACCGGCTAGCTCCACTTTTTTACTTGAATAGTGCCTGAATTTCTTCGGGAACACGCTTCAGCTTTTGGGTCTCTCTTTCAATCAGGCACCAATTAGATTTTACTTCTACCAAAAGCTCATTCGCATTACAAATTTTTACTATTCTATCTGAAAAAGGTCCACGATATCCTTCTACGTATGTCTTCACAGTTATTTCATCCCCAAGAAAGGCTTGCTTCTTATATTCGACATGATGCGAGCGCACCATCCAGAAATATTGCAAGTCAATCTCCTCAGTAACCTCTGCCAACCAGTGAGCTCTTGAAATATCGAGAGCCCATTGCATATATATCAGGTTGTTTACATGATTGTTAAAATCCAGGTGATCTTTGTTGACGATTATATTTTGGTCAAATAATTGCATTACGCAAACAAAAAAGAATTTTTCACTAACGCTAATCCAAAATGAAAAGAATATTAACAATTGTCATGCTTATCGCAAGCATTGGTTCATTCGCTCAAAATGTTAATCTTTCAGACAATCAATTAAGTTTGAACATTTTACCTCTAACTGCTTCATATGAGCGGAAAATAGATCAAAATAAGTCTTTTACTTTCAGTGGTGGAATAGCCCCTACAGCTTACGCCGAGACAGGGGCGAATGGATCAAATTCCTACTTCTTTGCTACACCATTCCTGACCTCCTCAGTAAGGAACTATTATTCTCGTAAGAACATCAAAAAATCAAATCTTAGAAATAATTCCGGCAACTATGTTGGGCTCTATTATCAACACCAATTCAAACCCTTTGGAAGTACAACCAACCTTTTGGAGCAAGCCGCCAGAGATCAAGTGACCAATGTTTTTGCAGTAGGGCCAGTTTGGGGTTTTGAGCGAAACTATGCCAGCGGAATACATCTCGGATTAAGTATCGGAGTAGGATATTCCGACGGTGAGTTTCAAAAATCCGGTGATGTGACTTTTATTGGAGAATTTGAATTCGGATTCTTGTTGTTTTCAAACTAATCCGACTTAGGCATATTTCAACATGAAGTCCCGGAGGCTATCTTCGGGTCCCATAGCCAACTTTTTCTTGAGTCGGTTGATTTTGCTTTTCACCGAGCCTAAAGTAAGGTGTGTAACATTCGCAATCTCCTTATTTGACATTCCAATTTTAAGATAGGCACTGAGCTTCAAATCTTCATTAGTAAGAACTGGGTTTTCATCCTTGAGTCTGTCAAAAAATTGGGGATGTACGTTTTCAAATTTATGTAGAAAGCTGTCCCAGCTATTATCGAGCGAATAACTATTCTTAATCGTTTTTTGCATCTCCTTTAAGGAAGGCCTCAACTCGTCGCTCATTCTACTTTCTAAAAACGAGATCTTCTGACTCAAATCATTTAGTACGCTATTTTTTTCATGTGATGCCATCGCCATTGTGGCAAGCTCCCTTTCTTTTGAGGCGATAGACTCTTGAGATAGTTGTTGCTCACGATCACGTAGTGCTTTCAGCTCAGCATTTCTTATGGTTAATTGTTCATTGGCGCTTCGCTTTATTTTATACGCTCTGAAAATAAAAACTGAGGCTAAAAGGATCAATAGACTGACCACTATGGCTGAATATCGAAGCAGTTTCTCACGGGCAAGCTTATTACTAGCCTCTAAGTCTTTTTTAGTTTGATTCGCATTTCTTTCAGATTCTTCTCTATTTAATTGGTTTTGATACTCAATCCTAGCCAGCTTTATCATCTGATCATCATCGAATACTTTTCCTTTCTCCTTATTGTATTTTTCTAAATAATCAACCGCTAAAGCATAGTGTCCCAAAGCTTTATGGCATTCATATAAAATCTCATATGATGTTGCCATATTACCAGGAGATGCAGAATAATTAGCAGTCTCTAAACCATTTTCTACTGCATTAATTGCGAGTTGATATCTTTCTTTAATTAGATGAATTTTTGCAATTCCGCTGAAGGCGTTCATAGTCATTCCATGATGAGCACCCTTGCTTATCTCCAAAGACTTTTCATAATTCTGTAGCGACAACTCAATGTTTCCTTTTTCCATCCAATAACTCCCTTTTAACAAATATGCCTTAGTTAATCCGTGCACATAGTGACTTGGTTCATAGTAGCTTATGCCCATGTTCAGATGGTACAGCGCCGTATCAAGTTTTTCCAAACTCATAAATGCTTCACCTAATGCAACATGCGTTCCTCCCAATCCTGTTTTGGAATCTTTCTCTTTATAATATACCAAGACGTCTTCCAGGAGTATTAGCGATGATTCATAATCCTTTACCCGGAGATAAAAACTTGCCAGGCGTCTTTTAAGTGCGTTAATCATTCGATCGTTTCTCTGCTGCTCGAAAATCTTTATTCCTTCTTGAAAATGAAGCAATGCTTTAACTAGATCATTATTGTCTGAATATAAAATAGCCATGTTTAAATGGTTAAATCCTATTCCCATAGTGTCGTAAGCTAAGCGGGAATATTCAAGACTTTTCTCATGAAAATAGAGTGCAGAGTCTATCTTCTTAAGCTGAGTAAAAATTATAGCTATGTTATTATAATTATACGAACCTCCTTGGGGATCATTATATCTATCATAGATTTCTTGACTTTTGATATGTGCATCAATAGCATCCCTTGTCTGTCCGGTTCTTTGCAAAGCAATCCCCATATCATTGATGGCTTTGGCCAACATGATTGCATCTTTTTTTCCAAAATCTTTTGAGCTGAGGGTCAATAGTTCTCTGTAAGCTTTTATTGCTTCAATATTGAGCCCCTCACCCAAATAATAGTCCCCAAGAAAAATATTGTACTTAAGAAAAATTTCGTCTGAGTTATCCTTATACGGTTCCACTTCCATAAGAAGAATCCAAGCCAGGGAATCCTGATTTTTACTCAACAATGAATCGACTTTGTTGAGCGAGTTCAAGATATTTTCTGATCCTCCATTTTGTGAAAAAGTCCCAATAGAAGCTAGAATTAAAGTACTTATCAAAAGAATACGTATTCCTAACATTAGATTTATCATGTACTAATTATCTACTCGGTTTGGTAAAAATACCCTTAAGAAAATAACGATTACAACGCATAATATGCATCCAACTTGATCTTTTTTCAATTTGTGTTATACAGACTATTCAAGGGTACATATTGTGTCGCTTTTATTGAAGCAAAGTTATTACATCAAAAAAAATGGTTAATGCTAACCTTTTGCTACCCCAAAACATTTTCTACCCCAACACAAGTATCTCACCTTTGAGGCATCTAATTTGATAATTAGAGTATCTCGTGGTAGTGATACTTAGGCGGGCATCCATCAGGATGCACAGAGCGGTTCTTAAGTGAACCGCTTTTTTATGCTTCTTGAGATTAGAAAAATATTATTTGAAAGTAGAAAGTAGATACTATTTAGGTAGTACTAAGGCGGAGCACCTTCGGGTGTGAATAGAGCGGCTCGTGGTGGGTCGCTTTTTTCATTCTACCGTATCATCTCTTAGACTTCTGATTACAACTACTTTTTCAAACTGATTGGCTATCATTCTTTTCATTATATCCTTGCGCATTTTTTGACTCTTGGACGCAAGTAATCTCAACTTCACGGCATCTAATCTCCAAATGACTTTTTCCATCATGAAAAGACTATTAAGTGTAACTCTGATACTCCTGTTTGGCACTTTATATGGCCATGATATTAGAATGGCAATATTCGAAATATATGAAGGTGACTGTGGATTGGTAATGAACGTGTCGGCAGATCGGTATTATTTCTCTCAAACGCTTAAAAATGAATTTCCATCAAGGTTTAAAGATGAACATTTCGAGCAAATAACGTGGGAATACCTGCAGGACAAAGTGGCTATTGAGATTGATGGTAACTGCACTGCATTTGAGATAAATGAAATTGAATACTCAGAGGAAAATATTTTTATCAGAGGTAAACTCAATCTAATTCTTGATGATGTTAAAGAAGTGAAAATGACCAACACGTGCATGATCGACTTCATTGATGGGCATGATAACATCATGAAACTCAAACTCAATGATCGTACCCGGTCATTTAGACTTAATAGCAAGCGTACTTCTACGACTGCTTCATACAAGGAATAAACGATAAACTACTATTATGATTAAGAACCTATTATTACTCCTTATTGGCTCTACTGCATTGGCTCTGCTCGCTGGCTGTGGAGGTGATTCTAATGAGGGCATCACAGATTTTTCAGCAACTGTTGCAGTTTCAGTTTCACAATCATCGGTGCTTGAATCTGCAGGAACAGCAAGTTTCACTATCACTCTAAGTGAAACAAATACTTCAGGGAGCGCCATCAGCATCCCTTTCTCATTAGGTGGCACAGCTAATGATAGCGATTACGAAGTAAGCGGAACTACCGCCATTGTTGCAAGCAATGAATCGTCCGCTAATGTTCAAATTATAATTACTGATGATACCGATGTGGAGCAAGATGAGACGATCATTTTCTCCTTAGGTACTCTTCCGTCTACTTTGTCTGTTGGAAGCACGTCAGAAGCTACGATAACCATTACAGATAATGATACTAATGGAGGAGGTGGAAGTGCTTCTGACATCACTTTGACTTATGGAACACCTACTGGAAGTACTATCGGCATAAATAATTG
Source organism: Ekhidna sp. (assembly GCF_039960695.1). GTDB lineage: Bacteria > Bacteroidota > Bacteroidia > Cytophagales > Cyclobacteriaceae > Ekhidna. Next base: position 427,471 of record NZ_JBDVKP010000020.1, read on the forward strand.
GACTGACACTGGAGTAGATGATTACATCGTGCTTATTAATACTGAAGATTCTTTTGATGACTTCACAGCCAATAGTAATGACCTGGCAAGCACAACTTATATTGGATACGGGGAACAAGTTGTCTATAATGGGAACTCCTCCAGCTCACTAAATATTTCGTTGCTACAATCCAGCTCAGAATACTTCTTTAAAGTAGTGCCAGTTTCTGGAGGCAGTTTTGATAATAGCCAAATCACAAGTAGCATTATGACTGATGTCTGTATTGCAACAAGTACCACTGAAAATCAGGTGTGCTTCGAAATATCATCAGATTTAAGAACCATAACTTCAAACCAGTATCCGAACCATGCCACTGGCAACTTCCCCAATTATGAAGGAGACAATGGAGAAGAGTTCCTACCCTCAGAAGTTACCAGAACTTTTGATCTCACACCGGAATATACCAATCAAGCCATTTATGTTTATGACGAAACCGGGCCACCAACTCCAATGAATAAAAATTTCTGGCAATTTGGAATGGCTACAAATGGAATTGAGTTCCATCCAATGGGACTAAAGCCATGGGAAAATCCAGATACCGGGGAGGAAAACTGGGAATGGCAGGCGAAAGTGACAGAGGAAGGAGAAACCGACTTGGATGCTTTTGGTGCTCATGTAACCTCTCAAGGTAATTATCATTACCATGGTGACATTGTAGGATTAGCTACTGAAGAAGATGACTCCAGACACTCTTTGATTTATGGGTTTGCGGCAGATGGGTTCCCCATTTACTACAAGTTTGGATACAGCGATCCAGATGATCCTGCCAGCACTATTGTAGAATTAGTATCCAGTTATCAATTGAAAAGTGGTCCGCGATCAGGCACCGGAACTGCTGGTGAAGACTATCCTGATGGCAACCATGATGGATCATACATTCAAGATTTTGAGTACGTGCAGGGTCTAGGTGATCTAGACGAATGTAATGGACGGACCGGAGTAACTCCGGAATATCCTGATGGGACATACTACTATGTTATTACATCCGAATTTCCTGTTATTCCAAATTGTTTCTATGGTACACCGGATGAAGATTGGATAATAGGGCAATAGAAATTAAGAACAATTTCTGTCAGGAGATCGGAGCGACTCATAAAGAGTCGCTTTTTTTATTCCCGTACCTTAAATTCACCTATGAATAAAAAGAGCCTCTTTGATGCAACCTTTGGTAGATACATTGCTATTTCCGAGGACGCTTATTCTTTTCTGGATGATCATTTTCAATTAAAAAAATATACAACTAAAGAAATGATTGTTGAAGGAGGTGGTTTGGCTCGCTACTTCTATTTGGTGATTTCTGGAGTTCAATGCATCTATAGATTGAACGAGAAAGGAGAGAAAGTTGTGTTAGGATTTTCCTACTCTGGAAATATCTCAGGAGTATATGATTCATTTCTATCAGAAAAGCCTTCGGAGCTTTTTCTTGAAGCTCTTTCACCTACGGAGATGATTGGTATCACTAAACAAGGTTATTTAGAACTATTTGAACAGTTTCCAGAATTTTACAAATGGAGAACTTACTTTATTGAATCGATATTGTTTGGTAGAATGTCCCGGGAGGTGGAAGTTATGTCGTCAACTGCTAAAGAAAGATTTGATGCATTTACACAAAGATGTCCTCCGGAATTACTTCAAATACCGCAAAAGTATCTGGCAAGCTATTTAAATATGACACCCGAGACTTTCAGCAGGTTAAGAGCACTTCGCGATTAATTGATCTATATCAATTTTATTTTTGATCTGTTGGATGAGCTTTGTTTCATCAAAAATTCAAATTATGGAAGTAAATTTCGAACAACTCTTACAGCAATCTAATAGGATAAAAAACTATATCAAGTCAGATGTTGGGGAATTACCCCATGCCACACTCAATTGGAAATCAAATGAAAAAAAATGGTCGCCTCTCGAAGTGGTTAGCCATTTAAACAGGGTCTATGAAAAATACCTTGACAACTTTGAAAGAGCAATCTCATCGGCCCCATTACTCTCTGACAATCAGATTTTGGAAAGTCAATCAACCTTAATGGGCAGAATATCTATCTATATGATGAAACCCAAAGGAAAAAAACGCAGATTCAAAATGAAGACGTTTGATTTCTTCAATCCAGTGACAGAGCCTGAAAAAAAGCATGAGACGCTAGACCTATTTCTTAAAAACAAAGAAACCTTCAATGATCTGATCAAACAGGCGAGAGCTAAAAATTTAAAGAACATCAAAATGCCAACTGCCCTTGGTGAAAAGGTCAAGTTTTACGTTCCGGAATGCTTTCGCTTCATCCTAGTACACGAAGACCGTCATATAGTACAAATTGCAGGCATATTGGAAGAATTAAAGTAATGTTCTAGTGGTATATTTCAGTACGATAAAGAGATAATTGGCAGTGATGTGATTGATATTCATCATATGCTGGAATTTTCTGTTGATCTATTTTGATGAAAAAATGACACAATGAGCAATATAAACCCAGACCTTAAAATTGCGCAAGCTGCAACCCTTCAACCTATTGATGAAATTGCTAAAAAGCTTGGGCTTACTAATGGTAAAATAGAGCAATACGGACGTTTCAAGGCAAAAATCCCACTTTCCTATATCGATGAAGATAGGATCAAAAAAAGTAAGATGATCCTCGTCACAGCCATTACACCAACCCCCGCCGGTGAAGGTAAAACGACTGTTTCAGTTGGTTTGGCTGATGGCCTCAATCGTATTGGTAAACAAGCAGTAGCTGTACTAAGAGAGCCTTCTCTAGGTCCTGTTTTTGGAATTAAAGGAGGAGCTACTGGTGGTGGATATTCTCAACTCATCCCAATGGAGGATATAAACCTTCATTTTAATGGTGATTTTGCTGCCGTAGAAAAAGCCAATAATCTTTTATCCGCTCTTATAAATAACAACATCTACGGAAGGTCTAGAAATCTCGGCATAGACCCACGAACAGTAAAGTGGAGGTGGGCAATGGATATGAATGATCGCTCATTGAGGCACATCATTACAGGAATTGGAGGTAAACAAGGAGGGTTTTTACAAGAGTCCGGTTTCAACATTGCAGCAGCCTCTGAAATCATGGCTATCCTTTGTCTTGCCAAGGACCTGGCAGATCTGAAGGAACGAATGGGCAACATTTATGTGGGGGATACATTTGCTGGTGAAGCCATTTTCGCAAAAGATCTGAACGCTCATGGTGCTATGGCTGCTCTCTTAAAAGATGCCATTAAACCTAACCTGGTCCAAACACTGGAAGGCAATCCAGCAATTATTCATGGTGGTCCTTTTGCAAATATTGCGCAAGGAACCAATTCACTTGTAGCCACCAAAATAGGTCTCTCACTCTCAGAATATGTAGTTACGGAAGCCGGTTTTGGGGCAGATCTAGGTGCGGAAAAATTCTTTAACATAAAGTGTAGGGCTGGCAAAATCAGCCCAAAGGCAGTTGTCTTAGTAGCTACTGTGAGGGCTCTGAAATACCACGGAGGAGTAAAAAAGGATCAACTTGAAATTCCAAATACAAAGGCCGTCTTAGACGGTCTTGGCAATCTTGAGAAACACATAGAGAACATCACGTCCTTTGGTGTGCCTGTAGTTGTCGCGATTAATAAATTTCTAGCAGATACGGAAGAGGAAATACAGTCTATCATCGATCGTTGCAATGATCTCAAGGTGGAGATTGCCTACTCAGATGGATGGAAAAATGGGGGTAAAGGCATGGAAGAACTTGCACAAAAAGTGGTAAGCGCAGCAGAATCATGCAGCTCTGATTTTATACCAACTTACCAGTTGAAGGATTCTCTCAAACTAAAAATTGAGTCGATAGCAGAGCGGATATATGGTGCAAAAGAGGTTGTATACAGTGCAAGTGCCAATGCATTATTGAAACGGGCCGATGCACTTGGATTTTCTGAGTTCCCTGTTTGCATGGCAAAAACACAAAACTCATTTTCAGATGATGCTTCATCCTATGGCAGACCAACAAACTTCACATTAAATGTAAGAGAAGTTGAAATTGCGGCTGGTGCCGGATTTATAATTCCTATTACTGGTAAAATGCTCAGAATGCCCGGCTTACCAACAGTACCCGCTGCAGAGAAAATCGATATTGATAAGGACGGAAATATTACCGGGCTATTTTAATCCTGATCCGATGTTTTTCTGTTGCGGCGAGAAGCTACGAAAGTAAACTGCAAAAAAGCACAGCTTGTAGGTAATGACAAATAAAAAAGGCGGCCCACTTTGGGTCGCCTTTATTTGCAATCCGCCTTAAGCTAATTGCTTCCTTAGTTTGTCTTTAAAACTTATTTCTTTACAAGTCTGCCAGTGTAGATTTCTGCATCATCCTTATCCTTCAACTTAATGAGGTACACGCCTTGTTCTAATTCTGACAAATTGGCTTTCTCTGAAATCTCTTGTGTCAGCACAAGTTTACCATCCAAGTGATAGATTTCGATCTTGGCAGCAGCTTCATTTGCGACTGTTAAGAAATCATCTACTGGATTCGGATAAACCTCGATAGACTCGAGATCACCTGCACCAAGTACTGCTTCTACAACCAACGTTTGTGTTATCGCTGTTGCAGCATTGTACGCCGCATCCCCCACTTGCGAGGCAGTAATTGTTGTCTGTCCATCACTTAAAATATTAAGTAAACTTCCAGATACAGTAGCAACTGATGTGTTAGAACTTTGATAAGATACGGTCAAACCAGATGAGGCTGTAGCCGTAAGAGAAATAGAACCAACATCCTCAGATACTGTGCTTAAAGCTCCGAAAGTGATGGTTTGATTAATCTTATTTACAAATACTTCAAATACATCAGAAATCTCTCCTCCAAATCCGTCATTTGCCGTAACCGTTACGTCTACCGTGCCAGGACCCATCTCAGTAACAGTAAGTATCCCGCTAGCAACCGCTGCATCGACCACCCCTGCTGCGCTAGTAGAGACACTATAACTCAATTCATCACCAGCGTCGGCATCACTAAATACTGCGCTCATATCAAAAGCATCTGATCCAAAAGAATTTTCATAGGATTGATCTGCAATTCCAGCACTTACAACTGGTATCGCATTGATTCGAAAATCAAACTCAAATAAGTCAGAACTTCCTTTGCCGTCTTCAGCAGTTATTGAAAGTGTAGTCGTGCCCGTTCCAACCTCCGTCACTGTCAGGGATTCCCCACTTTCTACAGCTGAGGCAACTGCTCCATTCGAGCTTTCGATTGTGTAATTCAGCGGATCATCCTGAGCGTCAATAAAGAGTCCAGAGATATCAATATTTGTGCTACTGAAACCTTCATTTATCAATTGATCTTCAATAGGTGTTTCTACAATAATTCCATTCACATTTAAAGAAAGTGGTATTTCGGCTGGTCCTGTAGGATCGTTACTTTCTACCTGGAGGTCAAGTTCGAACTTTCCATCAAATGTTCCAGTTGGGTTGAAGAATACTGTTACCACCTGACTTTGTCCTGGCGTGATTACACCTTCAGTTTGCGAGAAAGAAATAGCGTCATATTCATAAAATATTGGTGTACGACTGTAGCTAAATCCACCTCCTGGTGGTACTCCATCCTCATTCCCTTCTGTCCAAGAAGTGAACATTACATCATAATAAAGGTCATGATCGGGCAAATACATCGAGTAGATATTGTCCGGTGATGGACTACCACCCACTACATCTCTCCAGTCAGAGTAAAATGCCTCTCCAATATCAATAACAAGCGCGGCTCTAGCAATCTCAAAACAACACTCTCCGCCACCTTCTCCTACTTCGCCAGTTGCACCATATCCCCAAAGTGTTCCAACAGGGGAATTATTTGAGTTTGAATATTCCTCTTCCTGAGCGATATTAAAAATTCCTTTAGAATCACCTCGTGTAATCCAAACATCGTCAGTAATTCGATCTTGATTTTCAGCTAATGTAAAATCAGCCCAGTCTGCTTTTGAAAACTCTACAGTTCCTCCAGATACTCCCAGATTCCATTCCAGATCTGCGTCACCAGTATTAGAAATGGTAAAGGTTTGTGATGCGGATGCTCCAAAGAATAAGGTCTGATCTAAAGAAGTTTTGTCAACGTTCAACGCTGGAGGATTCGAACCTGATCCTGATAGGTTAATTGTAATCGACGGATTTGCAGGGTCATCGCTTAATATGGTCAGGATGCCACTATAATTAACCGCGTCGGTCGGTATAAAAGTTACTTCAATGATTACACTCTCATCGGAACCTACAGAAGAGACTTCACTTACTGTAAAGGCAGTTTCATCAGAAGTGATACTTGAAATGTTTAAGGATGCAAAGCCATTATTTTCTATTGCGAACTCTTTTGTTTCAGCATCTCCAATAAACACTGTCTCGAAATCAATTGCTTCCTCCTCCACAGAAATTTCAGGGAGACCTAGTACAGTTAGTGAAACATCAATATCGTACGTGTTAAGGCCATCTGAAATGACAATTGTAGCAGTGTATTCTCCCGCGTCAATTCCATCAGCATCCACTTTGAAGTTTACATCTTCCGTCGCCTCTGCATCGATAGCACCTCCTGTAGAAGAGAAATTCTTCATCCATGACACTGTTTCATAGCGCCTGTAAGCAAAGCCACCACCATTGGGATTTCCACAACATTCGCCGGCAGTCCAACTTAAAAACTCAACATCAAAATATCTATCTTCATCTGTGACCAACATGGATAAAGTATTTCCTGGTAAGTTATCTGGTGATCCATCTGCAGCGTCTCTCCATGAATCGTAATTGCTTTCTTCCGATTGATCATAAGTTGCATTATTGGACCAAAGTGTTCCAAGTGGGGACGCATCATTTTCTTCCGGTATCTCAATCTCAATTGCTATTCGGTCTCTACTTCCATTCGTATATGACGTCTCTTGCGCAATATTGAAAAGTCCTCGCTCATTGGCTCTAGTGATCCAAATATTATCGGTTATACGGTCCTGATTGACCTCCAGCGTCCAATCGGCATAATCTTCTTTTTCGAATAATACCTCACTGGATCCACTCAATATAATTTTGTCTATTTCCCAGTTTACGGAATTTGATCCGTTATTAGTGATAGTGAATGATTTTTCGATCAAACCTCCCGAAATAAGTTCGACATCAAAGGAGGAAACATCGATGCTCACATCAGGTATAGCAATACCTGTTCCGCTTACACTGAATGTTGAAGTAACGTCAGGGTCGTTACTGGTAATGGTTCCAGTAGCACTGTACGCCTGCTCAGCAGATGGTTCAAAACTCAAATCCAGCGTTACAGACGCTCCTGGCTCAACAGTGGCTGTTGTGGCGGATACAGAGAAAGCCGCATCATCGAATTGGATATTTGATATATCCAACGTAGCTGTTCCTGTATTTCGGACAATAAGTGACCCGGTCCCGGCAGTTCCTACAAACTGATCGTTAAAATTCAAAACACTTCCTTCGTCAATGGAAAGGCCTGGTATACCTGTCACTTCAAGCATGAAAGTAACAGTTGTCGCAGGATTGGCAGGATCATTCGATTGAATTTCGTATTCAAATTCATAGTTACCAGCATAGAGATTGCTCGCATCAAATGTTACTCCAACTTCGCTGGATCCCTCTGTTCCCAGATTGTCGTTATACGTATCTAGTGAAAGCCATGGGGAAGCCAATCTTCTTAGATAAGAAAAACCACCGCCCTGTTCATTGCTTTGCCAAAAATCTATCTCCAAATCATAGTATTCATCATAATCGACGAGGTAAAGAGACAAAACATTGCCTTCTAAGCAAGAACCACATTCGCTGGTTGCGTCTTGAAAATCCGGGGAGTAATCACTAAAAGATAAAGAACCTGTTGCTCCATCCCCATACATAATGGTTTCGCTATTGGAATTGTAGTCAGTAGTCTCAAAGTAGTTAAATATTGGCTCATAATCTCTTCGCGTAATCCAGACATCATCATAGATCCGATCCTGATTCTCAGCTAGCGTGAAATCAGCACCATTTGCCTTTTCGAAGTATACTTCCCCCACATCCCAATCTAAATCACCAAGTCCATTATTAGAGATTGTCAATGACTGAGTAGTTGAATTTCCAGCTCCTAAGGTTGCGCTGAAAGTTATTGCCGAGAAACTTATACTTGGTGCTTCCAATCCCTCAGCAGTTACATCAATCACGTAACTCGAACTAACCGGATCGTCGCTTGAGATAGTCAGATCAATGTCGTAAATCTGTACCGCTTGTGGCGAGAAGGTTGCCTCAAGTAAATGGGTCTCAAAGGGTGCTATCGTAAAACTTGTTTCACTCGGTACTAGTACGGCATTGTCAGAAACGATATTAGAAACTGTTAGAAAGCCATCTCCGGCATTCTCAATCGGGATCTCAATTGTTTGAGAACCACCAACAACTGCTGAAGTTGAAGCCGTGCTAGCTGTTGCTGTGATATCTGGTGTACCACTGACGCTTACATTGACAGTAATTATCTGGACTGCCTCTAATGGATCATTCGATGAGATTGTAGCTTTGCCAACAAAATCACCTTCATACATCACCAAACCATCAATGTCTAGGTCAAACATTGTACTTGCAGATGACGAAGTTATATTGGCATCACCTTCTATGATAGTTTCATCAACATTCAGCCATTGCTTTACTTCTTTTCTTGTATATGAGAAACCACCACCATTTGAATTTCTTGTCCAGGTATGGAATTCTAAATCAAAATATCGATCTTCATCCAATAAATGGAGAGACATAGTTGTTGATTGAATCTCGTTTCCAATATTACCATTAAGCGCGTCCGATAACGAGGTGTAATCTTCTGGTGAAGCATCCGCCGTAGCGCTTGGAGCCCATTTAATAGTAGCAGTACTTTCACTCCATGATGTTTCTTCAAAGTAGTTAAACAATGGTTGGCTACTACCACGCGTCAACCAAACAGTAGATGTAATTCGATCTTGATTTGCTTCCAGAGATGGGTCTGCATAATCTTCTTTTTCAAAAGAAGTGCCATTAGGCTCAATGGCGCCTGCATTAATATTTATCGTCCATTCTAACTCACCAGCACCTGAGTTGTTCACCGTTACCGTCTTAGATGGATTATCTGAGGTAGAAATAGTTTCTGAATAACTTAATGGAGAAACACTAATAGCCGGTGCAGCTATTCCATCTCCGCTGACACCTGTAACCAAACTTGCGTTCTCTGAATCATTGGATGAGAAGGTTAGGTTAGCTGAAAAATTGCCGACTGCATCAGGTGAAAATAGCACGTCTATCTCATCAGATTCTCCTGGCGCAATGGATAAACTTGATTTTGTAGGAACAAATTGAGAAGCATCACTGGCAATGTTTGAGACTTCCAATGTTCCGGTTCCCTCATTTATAACCGTGAGTGTTTTGCTAGTGGTCGCGTCAACAAAAGTATCGTCGAATACTGGTTCATATTCTTCAATAAGTATAGATGGAACACCTATAATTTCGAGTGTAACAATTACTGAAACCTCTTCGCTATTAGGATCATTCGAATACATTGTTATCGGCCACTCATACATGCCTTCATAATTCTCTGATGCTGAGAATGTAATGGTGATCTCCTGGTTTTCGCCTGGTTCAACGGTTCCACTATAGTTACTTAATGAAACGCCTGACATCCCTCCAGGTCTATTGCTGGTTTCACTAGACGTCCAATTCAATGTAGAAGCTCCATTGTTTGAAATGGTTAATGTTTGCTCAACTGATGCATCATCAGTTGTCATAGTTTGTGAAAATGAAGTTGCAGAAAGTTCAAAAGTTGCACTCTCTAAAACTTCCAGATCAATAGGTATAACAATTGTGGCTTCATCAGGGTCATCACTTGTAACCGTGAGGCTTCCGGTATACATGGCTGATGCTAAATCTTCTGCTGAAATTTCAATGGATAAAGTTGTCTGACCAGCTGCCGCTATTGCGCCACTATTAGTTGTTGTGAAATTCAGATATTGAAACATTTCAAACCTGGTATAGGCGAAGCCTCCACCTGCGTTGCCTCCAGTCCATGCGGAAAAATCTACTTCATAATAATTGTCATCACTTATGTTATGAAGTGTGGCAGTATTCCCTATCAAGGATTGTGGATCACTTCCGTGCATATTTTTGAACGTATCAAATGTGCTGGCATCATTGAAGATTCCTAATGCCCACTCAGTATCGCTAGGAGAATTGTTATCAGAAGTGGTTTCTGATTTTGCATTGAAGATACTTTTGGTGTCTCCGCGGGCAAGCCAGACATTGTCCGAAATACGGTCTTGATTTACAGGCAAGAGCCAGTTAGCAAAATCTGCTTTTGAAAAACTCACTCCTCCACCTCTGCCATATGTATCACTTAATTCAGCAGACCAGTTTAATGTGGCATCGCCAGTATTGGAGATTATTATATCTACAGTAATTGATGTTCCAGGTTCCAATTGCTCAGAAATAGAAACGTCAACTATTTCGATATCCTGCTGTGCCATTAATTGGCCAGGCATTATCAAAAGAGTAAATAGGCTAAGGGCCCAAAGGGTCATTTTCGGTTTGGCAGTTATCATGATATAGTTTTTAGGGGCTTTTGAAAAGATTTGACTGTAAGGAATTATACATTCCAGTACAGTATGGCGGTTTATTTTTTGTTTTAAGGTGGCAAGCGATTGCTTCCTTAAAAATAATCAATTTTTAACACACTAAAGGTGAGATATTGATCGTTTGCACCTTCGTTTATAACGGAAGGTTTGTGGTTTTAAAGTCGAAATTGTACAACTTTCTATTTGCCAAAAAAGGAACAAAAAAAGGTCTACACCAGCAGACCTTTTTTACTATTGATTTTCACTCCATAAGAAGTGGCATTCTGTTGTTTCTACTAAAGTTCAAACTTGATTCCCTGCGCTAGCGGAAGCTCAGTGGAATAGTTAATTGTGTTGGTTTGTCGTCTCATGTATGCCTTCCAAGCATCAGACCCAGACTCACGTCCACCGCCCGTTTCCTTCTCGCCCCCAAATGCTCCACCGATTTCGGCACCTGATGTTCCTATATTCACATTAGCAATACCACAATCAGATCCTGCTTGTGATAAGAACAACTCAGACTCTCGAATATTAGTCGTCATGATTGCAGAAGAGAGACCTTGAGGTACTGCGTTTTGAATTTCAATAGCCTCTTCGATTGTCGTGTATTTGATTAAATAAAGTATGGGGGCAAATGTTTCATTGCATACAATCTCATAATCAGCTTGTGCTTCATAGATTGCCGGTTTCACGTAACATCCAGATTCATATCCAGCTCCTGTCAGTACTTCACCTTCAATCACGGTTTTCCCACCTTCAGCTTTCACTTTTTCAATGGCTGCTTGGTACATTTTTACTGCATCAGTATCAATTAGCGGACCTACATGATTGTTTTCATCTAAAGGATCGCCAATTCGTAATTGACCGTACGCTTTTACTAGTCGTTGCTTTACTTCCTCATATTGACTTTCATGGATGATTAGTCTTCTTGTTGAAGTACATCTTTGGCCTGCAGTTCCAACTGCACCAAATACGGCTCCAGGAACTACAATATTTAAATCTGCGTGCGCTGAAATAATGATTGCATTGTTGCCACCTAGCTCAAGGATGTGCTTACCAAGTCGTGCGCCTACTACTTCTCCTACAGCTTTACCCATTCTGGTAGAACCTGTAGCGGATATTAATGGCACTCGAGTATCAGCAGCTAATCTTTTTCCGATCTCAGCATCACCAATTACCAGTCCACAAACCCCAGGGTGCACACCGTTTTTCTCGAATACTCGTTGTGCTATTTTCTGACAAGCTATTGCAGAGATAGGTGCTTTTTCTGAAGGTTTCCATACGCACACATCGCCACAAACCCATGCAAGAGCTGCATTCCAAGACCATACAGCCACTGGGAAATTAAAGGCAGAAATAATTCCAACAATACCAAGCGGGTGCCATTGCTCATACATCCTGTGAGAAGGCCTTTCTGAATGCATGGTAAGTCCGTATAGTTGACGTGAGAGACCAACTGCAAAATCGCATATATCGATCATCTCTTGTACCTCGCCAAGGCCTTCTTGTAGAGATTTGCCCATTTCGTATGAAACTAGTGATCCAAGTTCTTGCTTGAATTCACGGAGCTCATTGCCCAGTTGCCGGACTATTTCTCCCCTTTGCGGTGCTGGGAGTAATCTCCATTCCTTAAAGGCAGCCTGAGCTTCACTTATTACCTGATCATAGGCCTTGTTGTCAGCCAGCGTCACATTTGCGATCACATTTCCATTGACTGGTGAATAAGAGGTCAACTTATCTCCTTTGGAGTCTAACCATTTGTGGCCAATGGCGGCTCCTTTATTATCTGCGTCTACTTGAAGTCGCTTTAAAATCGTTTGAATATCCTGGGTCATTTCGTCATGTTGTTAAGAATTGGGCGCAAAGCTACGAAATGCATGTTAGGGTAGAAATTATTTTGTAAATTGAGGATAGAAAAATGGGGAGCCCTACCACCACAGAGCCAAATAGCCCCCGATTCGTATTTTCTGAAACTCAAAAAAGAAAGGTTCATCACCTCTTTAATGTTCTGGATATCGATCGGAATGGGCAGCTTCAACCCAACGATTTTGTAAACGTTGGTAAGAAGATAGTTGCGCAATTGAAGCTCAATGAGAACTCGAGGAGCGCTCGCCTTATCCTTCTTAAATCTCATCGCCTGTTTGTTCAATTGCTGACAGACCTCCACAATCCTGAACTGAGTCTCACCCTTTGGGACTGGATTGCATTTTTTAGAGATCAGCTAGAATCTGGTGACGATGCAATCCTGAATCACTACATTCATAGAACTTCAAGGCATATTTTCGATCTTTTCGACATGAATAGAGATCGCCTGATTTCTAAGGAAGAATATGCCAACATGCTTACCATTTACAATATTTCTCATAAAATGGCTTTTCAGGGCTTTGACGAGTTGGATACGAATGGCGACAACTTCATTTCCGCAGATGAAATGGTTGATGGCCTTAATAATTTCTTTAAATCTGAAGATGAAAATGCCAAAGGAAATTTGATTTTTGGTGATTGGCGATAGCTAAAAGACCAACTTCCAACGGAATGCCCACTTCCAACTCAATTGATATTTCTTAATTCCAGCCTTATTTAAAATTTCTATCAATTCGCTTTTCTTAAATCCACGAGCAACAGAAACAGATGCATCATTCTTTACCATTGTTGATTTTGAAAAAAGGGAGGTTAGGAGCAAAATGCTCCAATACGCCAATGGATGCCGATGTAGATCATTTATTATGACACCTTTACTGGCTTGAGATTTAAACTGCTTAAATAATGAAACCAGCTCTATGGTGCTGAAATGATGAACAAAAAGACAGCAATGAATGATATCAAATCGCTGCTTTTTAAATTTTTCACTAAAAATATTGATCGATTGGTATTTGATTTCTGGATACTCTTTCGTGTTATCTTTCGCATATTCAACAATATGTGGATTGGCATCAATCCCAACAAACGATGGTTTAAGGCCACTTTTCCTACTCCACCTTGCCATTTCAACCATAATATCGCCGCCACCACACCCCAAATCTGCCAATGTAATTGATTCATTTCCTTCTAAGAACTCTTTATACGCAGAAATACTAATCTGATTTCCGCCAAGTCGCTTGTTGATAGTATTTAACTCCTGAAGTGTTTGTGCAATCACAGGACCCGAGATATTCAGGTCATCCATGATTTCAAGCTCTTCGGAACGATTCTTAAGCATGTACGTGGGTTTTTAACACTGCACTTTCTAATGTTAATCCCGGTCCGAAAGCAAAGCTCAAAAGATGTTTTTGATCATCTGCTGATGTCAAGCCATCCAATATTGACTTAATAACAAAAAGTACAGTAGGAGAAGACATATTGCCATGTGTGCGTAAAATTTCTCTCGCGTTGCTATTCTGGTCTTTCGTGATTTGCAGCTTTTCTTCAATTACATCTAAAATTCGCTTTCCTCCTGGATGAATCGCAAAAAATTCTATGTCTGAAATCTTCAATTGGATTTTTTCTAAGAGACTGTTGGTCAACTCGCCAATTCCTTCTTTTATGACATCTGGTACCTTACTGCTGAGATGCATCTCAAATCCGTGATCTCCAATATACCATCCCATCTCATCGCGTGCGTCCAGTGCTAAATCACTATAGAAGTTTTGCATTTCTAAAGAGCGCTCCGAAGGTTGTGATGATACAATCATAGCGGCTGCACCGTCACCAAATATGGCATTGGCCAGGAGGTTCTCATCATCTTTCTTTTCTTGCAAATGGATACTACACAACTCCACACAAACGATTAATACCTTCGCATTTGAATTAGCTTCAATGATATTTTGGGACACTTTCATCGCATTGAATGCAGCATAGCATCCCATGAAGTTTATAGAAGTCCGTTGAGTGGAAGTCTTTAATCCTAATTTATCTACCAACTCTATGTCCAAACCTGGTGCATACATACCTGTGCAACTAACCGCTATCAAATGTGATATCTCTTCACTTTTAATGGACGAAGCACTCATTGCTTGCTGGCAGGCTTCTTTAGCTAAATTAATGGCGTGATGCTGGTAGATGAGCATTCTGGGTTTGGCAGAAGGGAAAGCCACATCTTCTTTAAAAAAACTCTGACCGTTTAAGTTTTCACTAAAGTCTCTAAGCACAGAATATCTCTGCTTTATTCCACTCGCACGATATAGTACTCTTAGCTTTTTTTCTTCTTTCTCATCCAATCGTAGATGGCTAACCATAAAATCTGCAATCTGATTTTGGTCAGTCAAGTTTGGCGGAAGAGCCGTACCAATATGATTAATGTATGCGGGCATCTGCTACTAGTTCATTAATATTAACCAACTTTTAGCCGAGAAGATTAAATCCTTTGAAAAAATCCACAATACTTCATCTACGAATTCCATTTTCATTTTTCCTTTTACCCGTTTTTTTATTGGCGGTAGCAGTCTCTGAGCACATTCACCAACAAAATCTAATCCTAAGCTTTTTTATTCTTCATTTACTGGTATATCCAGCTAGTAATGGATACAACTCTTATTTCGACAAAGATGAAGGAAGTATCGGTGGCTTAAAGCATCCTCCAAAAGTGAGTAGGCAGCTCTATTATGTATCTCTACTAATGGATGCACTGGGGCTGGCTCTGGCTTTAGTTATATCATTCGAGTTTCTCTTGATGATTTTTATTTATGGTGCTGTATCTAAGGCATACAGTCACCCCAGCATTCGACTCAAAAAATATCCGCTCATTGGCTGGCTTGCAGCAGGGGTATTTCAAGGATACTTCACCTTCTTGCTTAGTTACATAGCTGTCAACGATATTTCGTTTTCAGAGTCACTTAATTGGAGCATTCAATTTCCTGGTATTTTAAGTACAATGTTATTGTTAGGTTCTTACCCAATGACTCAAATTTATCAGCATGATGAAGATATGAAAAGGGGAGACATCACAATCAGTCAAAAGCTTGGCATATTGGGGACGTTCCATTTCACTGCTTTATCTTTTATGATCTCAAGTGGTGGATTCTTCTTCTATTTCATGAATGAGTTCTCACTGAATACAGGCCTCTTATTTAGTGCTGCAATGTTTCCGGTGCTTCTATATTTTGGCTCATGGTATTTCAGAGTCAGGAATGATCGAACAAAGGCAGATTACAGCTCTACTATGAGGCTAAATTTGATATCATCCGCTGTGCTCAACGCTTTCTTTATTTACTTGAGGCTTAGCTGAATGGAGCACCATGTGTCTGTTTCATGAGATAACTAGCAAAGGGGCGGAAGCTTTTGCCTAGACCAACCGCTGAGCTGGAAACAATTGAAGACCCGAATAGTGCTTGAATATGTCTTCCCGCCCAGAGTCTTTGTGCAAATTGGTTGTTCCATTTCGAAGCATAATCATGCTCCAATTTTGATCTGTTTAATCCCTCCTTGAGGTTTTCAATTATCAATTCACTTAAGATCTTGGAAGAATGTATGGCCATTGCCATTCCATTACCGCAAAGAGGTGTAATCATTCCAGCAGAGTCACCTGACATCAGTATATGATTCAAGACCGGCTCCTTTTTTTCAAAGGAAATTTCATTTATTACTTCCGGCTTTTCGAAAAGGATCTCTGAATGACTGAAAATCTTTTTCAAGTGAGGGTTCTGCGCCAATAATCCTTTCTCCATCTCAGGGATGGAACCATGAGTTTTAAGGTTGGATCGGTGAGACAAGTAACATAAATTGAATACATCATTTTCTACTCGGCTGATTCCGCAATAGCCTCCATAAAAATTGTGTAGTGCAATTTCGGATGAATCAACCTCATCGGTTTTGATGTGATATTTAACTCCGATATATGGTGATCTCTTTCGAAGAAATAACCTGTCCAGATTTTTGTCTAGCAGACTTCTTTTCCCAAATGCTCCTACAACCAAAGTAGCGTGGTATTGGTCACCCGATTTACTTTTTATAGTAAATGAATTACCATCAAATATGGAATCGACGACTCGGTCATGAATTAATTCAACACCTTCATTTTTAGCTTTTTCGGCAAGCCATGCATCAAATGCATACCGACTGATTCCAAAGCCTCCCAGATCCAATGGCATGCGAAGGCTTTTGCCAGAGATGGATGAGAGATGAAATTGTGAGATGACAGAGGGATCAAGTTCCTCAGGGTAAAGCTGGTGTTTTTTCAAAAAAGGAATGACTTCATTGGAGATGTATTCTCCACACACACGATGAAATGGGTATTTCTTTTCTTCAAAAAGCAACACATTGAGGCCAGCACGTCTTAATTGGATGGCATTTAGTAAACCTGCCAATCCTCCTCCAATAACAATCACATCTTTCACTTCTCGAAAATATGGAATAAAAAAAGGTCTGCCTTTCCAGACAGACCTATTTTTTTAATTGTTTTTACTCAAAGGCCAAGACCATAGTGAGCCTTACTGCCATCAGGGTAAACTCCTTCTATGAGAATTCCGTCTGTTCTCGTCCTGTTGAAATAGATTTCTAGATCTCTGATGCTGTTGATTTTTTCATTGTCTATTCCTGTGATAATAAAGCCTTCTTTCATTCGAACATCTCTCCATTTGCCATCACCCAATTCAGTAACCTGAACTCCACCATCTATAGCTAATTGTTCTTTAAGCTCGTCAGATACATCGGCAAATGTTGCACCTTCTATTCGATACTCCGAAGCTAACTCTACAATATCAAGCGTTCCTTCTTCATTTCTTAGTTTCGCTATAACAAATTTTTCACGACCATCTCGGATAAACTTCACTTCCACTTCATCGCCTGGGCGTTTTACCGCCACCTGCTCCTGAAGTTGAGCAACGTTGTTCACTGCTTTGTCATCAATGGCCACAATCACATCTCCTCGCTCAATTCCAGCTCTATCAGCAGCCTTTCCTTCCATCACTCCATTTACATAAATTCCTTTTAAAACGCTGAGATTATTTTGCTCAGCAACTTGCGCATTTACATCATAAATGGAAATTCCCAAAAGTGCACGCTGAACAGTGCCATATTCAACTAAATCACTTACAACCTTTTTGACTAAGCTAACCGGAACTGCAAATGAATACCCTGCAAAAGCTCCTGAAGGGGAAGCTATAGCTGTATTTATACCGATGAGTTCACCTCTTAGATTCACTAATGCACCTCCACTATTTCCTGGGTTTACAGCTGCATCAGTCTGAATAAACGACTCAATTTTATAATTACCATTCAGTATGTTAATATTTCTGCCTTTTGCACTAATGATTCCAGCTGTTACAGTAGATCTGAATTCATAGGGGTTGCCAATAGCAAGCACCCATTCGCCGATGTTAATCTGATCTGAATCTCCATATCTGATAGGCACGAGATTATTTTCATCTACTTTCAGAACAGCCAAATCTGTGTTTTCATCTACTCCTACAACTTTGGCTTGATAGCTTCTATTATCATTAAGCACTACCTCTATTTCATCTGCATTTTCAACCACATGATTATTTGTTACAATGAACCCATCTGGAGAAATAACTACACCGGATCCTGCACCCCTTGATTCACCACCTCTTCTTTCATATCGCTCGCCAAAATAGTCCTTAAAGAAATCATTAAATGGACTGTTTGCTCTCATTCCATTCTGATATGTAGTGCGAATGTGTACGACTGAGTTTGTCGCGTTTTTTGCAGCAAACACAAAGTTTAGTCCATCCGGAACAATAAAATCCGCAGAATCAAAGACATAATTAGTCAAGCTGACAGGGTTTGCCTCGCCTGAGGTTGACTGAATAATTGTTTCTTTAGGTGAAATAATGGAAAATCCTACCACCGCCACAATACCTCCAAAAAGTGAGGAAAACATCATGGCCAATATTAAACTTCTCTTATTCATATGATCATCCTTTTTGCTTATGGTTATACCGTAAAAGTGCCAATATGGTTTTGTTTAACTAATGAAATAAAATAAACGTTAACCATTCTTAACAAAAAAAGGGTGCTCGCAATGCGAACACCCTAAATCACCTACTCAAAACACTACTTAACTGCTATTTGCTTTTTAGTTGTTTTCTTCTCATCCTTTGGCAGTGTAATGGTCAAAATTCCATCTTGATAAGAAGCATCTACTTTGTCTTTGTTGATTACATCCGGTAAGTAGAAAGTCCTGTTGAATGATCCGTAATAGCTCTCAACACTATGGTAGTTTTTCTCATTCTTTTCATTTTCAAACTTTCTCTCGCCGCTAATAGTGATTTGATCATCGTTCAAATCAATATTGAAATCTGATTTTTTGATCCCAGGTACATGTAGCTGAATTTCAAAATCTTTTTCTGATTCTGCAATGTCTACTCTTGGTGAAAATGATGGGGCACTGCCTCCAACAAAATCTTCATTAAAAAATCTGTCTACGAAACTTTTAAAGCTCGTAGGTCTGTAATCGTTCGCATTGTACTTTATAAGTCCCATTTTTCTTATGATTTAAGTTTTACAAATTCAATTGTCGATTATCAATTGATCGAATTTTATACCAATACCGAAAATCATTCATTTTCATGTCATAATGTCTTGTTATTGTGAAACGATTGAAAAATATCATGCCAATATGGCTGAATATAAATGATTTTCAGTTATAATTTTTTTTTTGATTGAGTGCATTGAGAATTGTGAAATGGATGTTTACATTTGCACTCCTTTTTAGGAAATCTTCTCCCTTAGCTCAGCTGGTTAGAGCATCTGACTGTTAATCAGAGGGTCCTTGGTTCGAGTCCAAGAGGGAGAGCTTATAAGTCAGGCAGTTACGTAAAGTGACTGCCTTTTTTGTTTAAACTTGCGCAACAATTTGCACAACATTTCTGGATTTAATCTCCACAATCATTGATATTGAGTGTTGAGCTATGAATAGAAGAGCAATAGACGAATTTGACGAGATGGCTACTGAATACCAATTCTTACTTCCTCATATCGAACAAATCTACGCCACCTATTTGTTAGAGTTCACACCAAACCAGATTCCTAAATTAAATCGTCATCAGTTTTTTGCTAAACACCTGTCTCAAAGAGAGAACATTCAGTCTACATTAGATTGGTGGTATGAGAAAGCATTTGATCGTAGAGAAAAAGAATTTGTTCTAAGGAAAAAACAGAATGAAACAATTTCTGATTTGTTCTTCAATCTGATGGAAGGAATTCTTTTTTACGTTAATAGAGATGGAATCTATCTTCGACGATTCGAAAGTTGGCTATGTTCCAAAGAAGACTGGTTTAACTTCCATGTATTAAAAAAAGAAAACAAGAATAAAATCAAATCTGATAGACAGCTTGCTCTTTATTTATACTATTTGGATAGAAGCAAGGTGATTAATATTATTCCAAGAATTCATTTTGCAGAATGTATTGAGTACTTCCTTGAAAAAGAAGCTAGTCAGAACAAGATTAAAAAATTTAGTAAGCAATGGAGAAGACTCGAACTCCAAGAAATATTGAATCAAAAAGGAATTGGTGCAGATATTAATAGAGTTTATCACCTATTATCATTTAACTCTAAAGCTCAAGAACTTGCATCTATTGATCTTAAATCACTTGATACAAAAGATTAATAAAATCGGGGTCCACTTAGCGTCTACTTGAATATTTTACCAGCTTTTACTTTGGGTTCAAATGAACGAACTACAGAACCCATTTCTTCAATTACATCAAGAACTAGGTAAAATCTCGCTTCTCTTAGATCACCTAAAAGAATCTGTAGAGACAAGAGAAACAGCAAATCTATACAAGGAGGTCATGACAGTCGATGAAGTTGCTGAATACCTTGGAGTAAAACCCCAGACGATATATAACTATAAAAATGAAGGGAAGATCCCTTACACCAAAAAAATTGGTCTTCGATTCATAAAGAAGGAAATAGATGCTTGGTTGATTGATCAAAATTGGGATAATGAATAAGGTTATCCAAGAATATTATCCTACACTATATGTACCTATATGTCTTTTAGAGAAATGTTTCAAAAGAAGACTCAGAGAATTA
The DNA here is from genome assembly GCF_039960695.1 of Ekhidna sp. GTDB lineage: Bacteria > Bacteroidota > Bacteroidia > Cytophagales > Cyclobacteriaceae > Ekhidna. The sequence continues at coordinate 448,029 of NZ_JBDVKP010000020.1, forward strand.
CAAGTTTATTTGGCTATGAAGTTCTACTGTAATGGTAGATTAGAGCTAACCTCTGATTTGAAGTATACTCTCCTGGAGGATGTAATTTTAGTATCCTCTTGGAAAACAATAAATACTGCATTAAAAAAGCTCGTAGAAAACAACTGGATTGGCTTTAAGCCGCCCAACAATTACTATCCACGTTCCTTTAACACTGTTTGCCAACTAGAAAACTGTAATGGAAATCAATTTGTCGAATGTGCTCCAGATTTCCTTTATTCCTTCAGGCCATTTTCAGTAGCTGCTATTGTTTCGGCTGAGATTAAAAAACATAAAAACCAACTCAAAAACAAGAATCTAAAAAGTAGAATTGAGGAATCAGCAAATGGGGGTTCATGTCAATCAATTCTAAAATTAAGAAGTGATTGGATGTCAGCTAACATGCTTTCATCCAAGTTGGGTATTAGCAAATCAAGAGCTCACGAGCTTAAGCAAGAAGCGGCCAAAAATGGCTATATATCAATTAAAGCTAATAGGCAAGAGCTCAGTTTGCAAACAAGTGAAGTTGGTGAATTCCGAAAGCTCTACAATGGTGATTTCTGGATTGAACCACACCCTAAAACTGGTAAAGTTTATGTCAGAGGACCTGATATAATCACTTCTCACATACGGTTAAAGTATCGAAAATACATGGAAAATAATCGAACCTAAGTCCCTGGGTTAGTTTAGATAATACTTATAGAATAATAAAAATTAGTACAATGATTAAAGGAAAAGAATTAAGCACTAAAGAGTTTGAATCCATTGAGATTGAGTTAAACAAAATATTAGGAAGTGGTAGTCTTGAATCAATAAGTCTGAAGTATAAACCAATTGATTGCCAAAGAACGATATACAACAAATCAAAGTATCTATTTGATACTGAACTATTTGTAGAGTTAATTCATGAGGATGCGTTGGAGTGTGGACTAAAGCTGACAGCTGTAGATGAACATATCCTGGTATTTGACGAATGCGATTCCTCAAACTACAAGATAGAAGTCTCTAATTTATCAATCGAAGAAGCATGTGGCTTACCAATCCTAGCTTTGATTGCAACTAACAAAATTTATTCATTACCTGAATATGCTAACAAGATTCACGATGCATACCATGAGTATTTTGACCGTCAGTTAAACCGTAATACTGAAAAGGAGTAGCCATGGAGTCATTATCATTCTTGATTTCACACGAACCAAGTTTAAGCAATGATTCCAATGTGATTCACACAAAACCGCATCCCACAATTTTAACCTTGAAAAATTGCTCCTCAGTACAATCAAATAGTGCGCTATGTTCTGGATTACATTCAAAGAGGCATATCAAAAAGCAGGCGTTCATAAGACAACTGCAGAAAGACGGTTAAAGGCCTTAAGAGAGCGTCAGCCCGAGCTTTACAATGTTCTGGTTGATGATTCTGTTAGCCCTCGATTAGTTCACGACCCAAGGTTTGTTGAGTTTATTAAGCTTCCACTACCCAAGGTCAATAAAAAGAAAAAAGTCAAATCGAAAACAGTAACTAAAAAACAAAAACGAATAAAGCCAAGGAAAGTGACTAAGGAAACTAAAGATAAAATTGAAGATATATGGCAAGAACCGGTTAACTACACAATGGATGAGGAGACTCAGAAGTTGTATGGTTCACTAAGAACAGAGGCAGAGAGAATTAAATTCGAGAATGCAGTGAAGATTCTTGAGCTATATGTTTACTCACCTCTTACACTGAATCAATGCTGTCAACAGTTTGGTGGTGACCGACATAAGTTCAGACGATGGTGTAAAGAAATTGAGCCAATCGAACATCTATACCAAAGAGCTAAAGCTACACGGAAGCGAGAGCAATTTGATGAGGAAGTAGAAATACATCTACAGAATATAAGAACATGTGCAGAAGGTTATAGCGAAACATTGAAGACCAAGGAATATTATATTCATGTGGATATAAAAGGAAATGAAATTCGAATTCCAATAAAGGAAAAAGAAGCAACAAAGCATGTATCAAGGAATGTTCGAGCATCAATCTTTTGGCTGACGAACAAATTACCTGATGAATTCAGAAAAACATCCTTTAATTATCGATCCGAATACGATAGTAATCGCCACACTGATCCATTGATAGAAGAGATAGGTCAATGGAGCGATGAAGAGTTGGTCGAGTACATAAAGGAAAACGGTCACCTAATTGGCTTAACATTTGAGGACAAATCGAAAGATTGAAAATGTTCCTTTTCAACAAGTTGACTGCTATTTTCAGAAATCTTTTAGAGATTCAAGGTTTTGATAAGCGCTTACTTTGCCATCCAAAATATAGACATAGATACCATCACCATAAATCAGTTGCTTTGATGTTCCTAGCTCTGTGACGGTTGTATTTGTCTCACTAGGGTATCCCAGTACATGAGGAACTGCCTCTTCTGACATACCGATGAATATGGTACCTCGTTTAATGTTTTCAATTTCCTTCTCAGTGAATTTCTCTTCCAGGAGGGCAGTATATGTTGATATATGATTACGGAATTTTTGAATGAAGCAGTCATAGTCAAGTAATCCGAATCTTTTATCAGCAATTGGGTAACCAACATACCCATCTTTCTCAGAGCCATCAGGATTGAATTCTTTCAGTAAAAGATAGAATCTATCGCGTTCAGGATTGTACTTGATCAAGTGTATGATTGAATGAATTTTTGGTTGATATAACTCGTACAAGTTTTCATCATTTAATATTACTCTCCTCCCTACCAAAGCAGGTTCAATTTCTATTAGTTCTTTCTCTTTTCTAACGGAAAGACTAACTGCAATATCCAAATCTCTATTGTAGCCATTCAAATAAACGTAATGCAACTTGCCCGATTTGTCCTTTACAACAACTTCTTGATTTTGGTATCGAACAAACGTTAGCTCAATTCCTTTCAAATGGTTTAGGTTACCAGGATCGTAATCTTGAAATGGTGATTTAATTAGTCTTCCATCATCTATCAGCTTTTCATTCAACACAATCTCCTCATCCGGTTTCAGATCTTTAATCCGCCTATTGATTCTTTCATTTAAAATATCCGGATTTATGATCTCATTCTTCAGAAGAATGCAATCGGAATAATTTTGACCAGAGACAAATTGTGGTGTAGCTAGGGTTAAGAAAATTGATATAAAACCCGTCAAGTTTCTCATCTTAAAATTGGTTATAAGTTCATAAGCAAGATAACAATAATGACATTAATGTCATTACAAATAATGCTAGTATTCCTGACTTTCGTTTTGATGGTTCAGGTTAGAGATAAAGAGCTTATAAGTAAAATTGCCCAGAGATTGAAAGCTTTACGTGAAGAAAAGGGCTTAACCCAGGAGCAACTTTACAATGATCTGGAAATACACGTGGGACGCATAGAATCAATGAAGGTAAATCCTACAGTAAGCACTATAAATAGCCTTTGCAAGTATTTTGAGATTTCACTTGCTGAGTTTTTTGATGGGATTCACTAAAGCCATAGTCCGGAATTAAGATACAAAATCATTTCCCTCCTATTGCAATCCTACTTTCGATGGATTAGGTAATTAAATTACTAATAACTATTTTACATTGTGTACTTTTTAAAGTTTCACTTATCGCAATCAATTTATTTAAATGAGTATTAACATCCTTTTTAGTGGTGGAATTGACTCAGCAGCCTGTATTAATTTTTATCTTAATCAATCTCTTGATGTAAAGACCACCTACATTGACTTTGGACAAAAGTCTCGTGATATTGAGATTAAAGCAGCCAAGGCAATAACGAATTATTACAAAGTACCACTTTCGATTGTAAAATGTGAAGGCATCGATTCCAAATCCTCTGGATTGATAGAAGGTAGAAATCTTTTTTTAATAAGTGCAGCTTTAATGCTCGCGAAACATTCAGATTTTATTGCTATTGGCATTCATAAAGGTACCAAATATCCAGATTGTAGTGAAGAATTTGTAAAAAGAGCAAATTCAGTGATTAGCATTTACTTCGATTCATCAGTAAAATTATTGGCACCATTTGTATCATGGTCAAAAAATGAAATTTGGGACTATTGCAACTTGGTGAAAGTCCCACTCGATCTTACTTATAGTTGTGAGCTAGGTCTTAAGCAGCCATGTGGCAAATGTGAATCATGTGCGGATTTAAAAGTCTTCAAGTATGCTAAGTAGAAAGATAGATCACCCATCTGGCTATCAGTTAGAAACACCATTATTAATACCTTCATTCTCGTCAAAGGGGTTTTCATTTATCAATAAAAAAATAAATAAAAAAACTACGGAAGTATCTGAACTTTATGAGGTAATTCCTGTAGCCAAAGAACTCCTTCATGAGAGCACTCTATTCAGTGCTTATGATATATATCACAGGCTTCTGCCTGAGGCTAATGAAATATATTGCACCGAGCTAACATTCTTAGATAGTGGTGGATATGAAACATCACAGTTATATGATTATTCTGGAATCAATAAAAACGATCACGGTATAAAAGAATGGAATAAAGAACTCTATGAAAAGGTTTTGAACTCATGGCCAGTTGAAATTCCCACTATTGCAGTTAGCTATGACCATGGCAAAGACAGATATCCTATAACTGATCAAGTTAAAAATGCGAAGGATTTATTCAAAAATCATTCCAATATGCTAACTAACTTTTTAATAAAACCAGAGTCTAAAACAAAAGACAATTTGGATGTAGAAGTTATTTTGAAAAACATTAACCTGCTCAGAGATTTTGATATAGTTGGAATGACTGAAAAAGAGTTGGGGAATTCTGTTCAAGATAGAATGGTTAATGTTTGGAAAGTACGGCAAAGTTTAGACAAAAACGGAATGCAAGAAAAACCTATTCATATTTTTGGTAGTCTTGATCCTATTACTTCTGTTCTATATTTTTTGGCTGGAGCAGAAATTTTTGACGGTCTTACTTGGCTTAAGTTTACTTACTTTGACGGAGTTGCGATGTATACACACAATTATTCAATTCTTGATGATCAATTAGGAATCCCGACCAGGGACAAAACGGTTAAGTTAAACTCCTTGAAGAATAACATTAATTTTCTCAATAAATTGAAATATATTTTGAAAGATTTTGCAAAGACTAAAGACTTTGAAGTTTTTGAAAAATTAGGGAACAAGAAAGTTGCAAGCATGATAGAAAAGTCATTTAGAAGATTTGAAAACGAAATAAGCAAATAACCATGGGAGGTTCTGGAGGTGGTTTTTTTTATGAAAGAACAAAACCAAGTAATCTAATTAGCAAGCTCAGGAAGGGTGAAGATGAAACCCAGGATCAATTTCATTCAAATGAAATTGAAGAATTGCTAAGAAGCTTGCTTACTTATGCTAATGATCGAGATTACGATTCAATTCAAACTCATTTAAATGAAATTGGAAAGGCTATTGCCTCTGAAATTGATGGTACAATTGATTTGAGGTATGGTGGCTCGGTTTCAAAACACACTTATGTTGACGGTCTTAGCGATGTAGATACCTTGGCAATTCTTAATAATTCAGAATTGGCCGATAAAACACCGTCTCAAGTAAAGGATTATTTTTATGAACAGCTTAGAAATCGCTTCCCTCGTACTGAAATAAAAAAAGGTGACTTGGCCATTACTGTAAAGTTCGCAGATGGTTGTGAAATTCAAATACTACCCTCAGTTAAAACTAAGACTGGAATTAAGATTGCCTCAACAACAGATCACTCAAAGTGGTCACCAGTTATTAACCCTCGAAAATTTGCTCTTTCCTTGAAATACACCAATCAGAAAAATTCTGGAAAAGTGATACCTATTATTAAAATTGCAAAGTCAATAATTTCAAAAATGCCAGAAAAAAGAAGACTTTCGGGCTACCATGTCGAAGCTTTGGCAGTTGACATATTCTCCAGTTACACAGGTAAAAAAGATTATCGCTCAATGATTAAACACTTTTTTGAGAGTTCAGCAACTAGGGTGCTTAATCCCATACAAGATAGTACTCGTCAGTCTACAAATGTTGACCAATATTTGGGTGCCTCAGGGAGTATAAATCGTAAAATGGCATCTGACTCACTCAATGTGATATATAAAAAAATGGAAAGAGCTGATTCGTCTAGGCTAAAAGAGGTATGGATTGATATACTTTAAGTTTTGGAAGAATTAAAACGCAAAAAGAAGGTTATTAATATGATGATTACTATGCATTCATCATTAAGAGATGCGTATGGAGGTAAGGCAAGAGCTATTGATCTCATTTTACTCATTTTAGCGGTTATATTGAATAGCATTCTTTTCTCTAGCAATGAGTACCTGTCTTCAATAACATCATTCTCACCATCGCAAATTGAATTGTTCACCAAAATTTTAGCCTTATTGGTTTTTCTTATTTCTGTAATACTACTTCTAGTAAATTGGAAGCAGTCCTTAGAGAACCATAAAAGTGCCTGCAATAGGTTGTTTATGCTTTTAAATGAATGTAGACAATTAATCGAGGAGAGTGGGGAAAGTCCACAGACAGAGACCTTCAATAAAAAATATGAAGAGGTTATGGCTTCAATCGTTCCCATACCTGATGCAAAATTCAATCGATTAAAATCTCACCATTTGAGAAAGGTAGAGTTCAGTAAGTACTTAGATAGAAATAAAGCAAAACCTTTCTGGTTGTGTAAACTAGATTTTTTTATCAAATCATTTAATGCTTCAAATAACTGATTCCTTAAAAATTAATAACCTAGCCCAAAAGTACTTTTTGGCCAAAAAAGAACTTTTGGAATTGGGATATCTAGATGAGATCATTTGGCAAGATGAAATTGGTAATTTTAACATTACTAAAGAGATATTACTGAGTGAGTTTGCATGGGTAGTTTTATCGAGTGGGATGCGTGAGTCGGTTATTAGAAATAAATTCAACGATATCTCTAAAATTTTCTATGATTGGCACAATACTACTGCTCTATTGAACAATAAAGATATTTGCCTTAAAAAAGCACTTAGAGTTTTCAATAATGAGAAGAAAATTCTAGCAATAATTGAATTTGCAGAATTTTTAGACAAACACGGAAGTAAGATTACCTTACAAAGGATTAATGAAGAAAAACAGAATTTCTTAATGAAATTTTCATTCCTGGGGCCTACAACTTCTCTTCATTTCCTTAAAAATATTGGATTTAACACAGCTAAACCTGATAGGCATTTAATAAGAATATCTAATGTCTACGGTTTTTCTGATCCCAATGAAATGTGTCTAAGACTTTCTAGGGTCATTGATGAGAGTGTGCCTGTAATTGATTTGGTGCTATGGAGATTTGCTGAAAGGTTTAGAAATTATGTTGTTTTTTTTTCAGGAGAATCTAGTGACTTCTTGGTGGAAAACACTTCTCAATTAAGATTAAATCTAAAAACCTAAATTTAAGTTTTTAACCCCTCTCTTCTCAAATAATCATACAAAGTCGATCTACTAATCTTCAATGTATCCAGTATCTCAGAAATGGTGAGTTTCTTATTGTAAAGACTCACCGCGGCAGCTGCTTTGGTTCTATTGTATGAACCTTTTGGTCTTCCTCCTTTCCTACCTCTTGCTCTGGCAGCATCTAAGCCTGCTTTAGTCCGCTCACTTAAAACCTGGACTTCCATAGCTTTCAAGATTGCAATAATCTGAAAGATGGCCTCCCCCATTGCGGATGAAGTATCGAATATTCCTTCCTGAAGACTCTTGAATTGTATTCCCTTCTCTTTAAAATCTGAGAGAAGATTAATTAGCTGTTTAGAAGTTCTTCCAAGCCGGTCCAGGCTATAAACTACCAGTGTATCACCTTCTCTCAATTTGGAGATTAGCGAATCAAGCTGAGGTCGTGATTCTTTCCTGCCTGAGGCTTTCTCTGAAAAAACCTCAGAACATCCGGCCTTTTTTAGCGCATCTATTTGAAGATCCAGGTTTTGATCTTTAGTGCTCACTCGAGCATATCCAAAATTCATAATAGTTCGATTTATCCATAGTAATATAATAAATCATACTTAGATTATTCAAACTAGTTTATCAAACTATTGAATTAATAGATTAGGCGGTTTAATCTGGAGTGAAATGGAGTTCGAAAAAACGACCGTTTTTAAGATTGATTTTGATTAAATGGCTGAATTATCGAAAATACCCATAAGTGTGATACGCGTGCGATGAATGATAGAAGATTAAAATCTTATAATAAGTGCCGCCGATATATACTGAACTGAATTATTGAATCACCTATTCAACCTTAGATTGCTTAGTCTCAAATCTAGTTTGGAAATCGAATTTTCGTAAAATCCTCATAATTGATCATCCAACATGCCCATCCGATGAAGAATAGCTAATGAGATGCAAACATGATTAGAGAGCCCGTTCCCGTATTGGTTATATCTGAGTGCTGATTTAATTAATTCGAGATTCAAATAAATCAATTACAATGATCTTCGAACGCTAATTTCAAAGTAGCAATTAACGAATGTTAATCTTTTTCTAAAGACTTAACTAATATAGTTTCCACAAGAAATTAAATAAGTCCTTCATTCTTAAGCTTTAGTCGTAATTTTTCATGGTCTTTCCAAAATTGAGATTCAATCTTACTGACAACCGAATCAAAGTGTGCATGATTACTTAAAAGTTGAATAATTGGGTCTTCCTTAAGCATTAAAACATACCAATACCCAATTTTTCGCTGTTGTGAAAATTTCTTTAAGTGGATTATTCCTTTATCAATATCATTGGTGATCGCGTAATAGTAGGCTAGATAAAAGTCTTTATATATAGAGTCTTCGGTTTCTGCATATTCTTTAAAACTTCGGAGGTATTTGGCTGCCTTCTCATGCTTCCCTACATAATCGAAAACAAAAGCGATTTTTACATTTTCAGACTGGAAGGTTTTTTGAAAATACTTTTTGCTCAACTTCAATATTTTCTCATAGTAGTAGTGAGCAGAATCATAATCTCCCATAACGTAACTCACTTTTGCAAGTTCCTGAATGATGTCAAGGCGGGTCGTGTCTTTATTTAATGCATTTATTAATAAACTTCTCGTTTGATGAAAATCCTTGTTTTTGGCAAGTATTATATAAGCATGCACGTATTCGGCAAACAAATTGGTTGGGTCATATCCTCTAGATAATAAAATGTGTTGCTCAGCTTCATCAATGAATCCTGTTTCAATCAGCGCATTGCTGATATGCAGATGCATAGTACTGTTGGAAGCAGAATCGATGTGTTCTTGGTTTATCTTCGCACCTCTTAGTGTAAACTCAACATATTTTTCATGGTTTGATAGATACCTATCGTAAATAACGGATAAAAAATTGATTGCCCTTGTTGAGTTAGGGTTAATTTTGAAGGCTTTCTCAAAGTATTCAGCAGCTCTTTGATACTGAAAGTCCTGTAAATAAAATAGCCCTTTTGCTATTAGACTGTGATCGAGCTCTGAATCTAAGAACAATGCTCTATCTGAATAAATATTAATAGTGTCACCATATTTTTTCGGTGTTTGCCAAACATCAAGATAAAAATAACAACTAGCCACATAGGCATAAGCATGGGCAAAATTGGGGTCTTCCTCAATTGCCATTCTAAAATATTTGATTGCATCTTTCAAGCCATCAAATGACCTGTTGCTAATCAGATCCAATCCTTTTAAATAATAATCGTAAGCATCAACATTTTCAGTTGGTACTTTTGAAAGTAATTTTTTCTCCTCCTCAGTGAGGAATACCTCAATTTCAACAAGAATATCCTTGGCTACTTCTGTTTGAAGTTGGAAAATATTAGTCAAAGAACGATTGTACTGTTCAGACCACAAATGATTATCATTGTCAGCTTCTATCAATTGCACCGAAAGAAGGATTTGATCACCAATTTTTTGACCACTCCCTTCGATAAAGTAGCTAACATTTAGTTCTTCTGCCATTTCGGCGATGTTCAACGATCTGTCCCTATACTTTTCTACTGAACTACGACTTACTACTCTCAGCTTCTCAATCTTTTGAAGATTATTGAGGATAGACTCCATAACACCATTTATAATATAGACATTGCTAGAATCGTTGCTATCATTTATAAATGGGAGGACGGCAATTGACTTTTCTGTATTTTTAGGAGTTTCACGTTTTCTGTTCCAAAGAAGCAAGATAAAAATTAAACCCGCCACTATTGCGAATCTTCTAATTAGTGGCAGGTATGTATTTCTTGTCCTATACTGATTTTTATCTATGTCCCGCTCTTCTTCATAAAAATTAATTTTTCCCTCTTCACCTGGAGAGTAACCATACTCATTCTTATAACATTTTATGAAATAAGATGAGCTATTAAAGCCTACCCTATATGAAACTTGAGACACATTAAGAGTACCCTTTCTAAGGAGCTCTTGTGCATTATGCAATCGAACTTGACGAATCAAAAGACTTGCAGATAAGCCGGTTAACTTTTTAACTTTCCTAAGCAAATTTGACCTACTCATTCCCAAACGATTGGAAAGATCTGAGACACCAAACTCCTCATTGTCTAAATTTTCTTCAATGAGGTTAACAACCCTTTCAATAAAATCATGCTTGAATTGACGATAATGAGTCATTGCTATTCGATTTTACACTGAATGTTCAGTTATTATACTCTAAAAGATCATGGAATGTTATACCTTCTCTAACGATTAAGAGTTGCATCATAATTTACACGAATTCATCATAAATAAAATTTAAAGGGCATAAATTACTATTTTTCAACATAGCTACTACATCTAGTATCAAGATACTGTGAATCTTTGTATTCAACTGCTTAACTAATGTATTAAACCAGTCCATTATAAAAAGTAAAGAGGTCTTGCATCAGGTTCATCTAATAGCAATTGTTTGCAACAAGTCAAAAGGAATACTCATGTCCAAAGTGAATGAATCTTGGGGGTTTGTAGGAAAAGATCTTGATGTCCGCTACCACTGGAGACCATTTCTTGAGGAATACTTGCTTGACCTTTTTGGGAGTTCGATAAATGTGGGTGAGGTTGTTTGGGTTAGAACTTATTTAAAAGGTGAAGTTTCTCCTGATCCTCACCTTGGTATTTTCGTGAAATGTTTTTCGAAGGATTCTATAGAGTTGCCAAATAATTGGCAATATAAGTGGGTGAAAAACACTGAAGAAATTAAACACCTTCAACTGATTCATGAAGATGTGAAAAAAGTTTTAGAACTACAGCTATTTAAAATGATAATGTAAGTATGTTTTCTGATAACAAAATCAAACAGTAGCCTAATGGAGCGAGTAACTGTTATTCCTGTATTAAGAATTTTTGACGTGGCAAAAGCGAAGGAGTTCTATTTGGATTGGCTTGGATTTAAAGTTAACTGGAAATATCAATTTGAAGATAGCCTTCCAATATATATGCAGGTTTCCAAAGGAAAAATGATACTTCATCTTACGGAGCATCATGGAGATTGCACACCTGGCTCCAAAGTTTTTATTGAAATTATCGGACTTAAAGAATTCTATAAAGAAATAAATAACAAAAACTATATTCATAATAATCCAGGGATAGAAGAAACACCATGGAATTCAATCTGCATGGAATTGATAGATCCATTTCACAACAAACTACTATTCAATGAATCATTGAAAAAATAGATTTTCCAATCTATTCAGTGCTTTTAGCTTTCACTAATGGGCAATAACCATTAGGGAATATTAATCTTTGATGAAATCGTTCCGGTTTAAGTTTCTTCTACGCACAAAATATGCATCCAATACGAAGAGAAGTGAGATTATTTGCTGGCTCATTAAAATATAGAATTCTTCAAGCCCCATCAAAATGGCACAACTTATGTTGCCTAGCACTAGCCACAAATACCCTGATAGCGCATCTTTTGCTAGAAAATAGGTTCCCAGTAAAAACCCACAAGCAATGCCCAATTCAATTAACTGGGTCAACTGAAATAATCCACCAGTTTTATTAAGACTTAAACAGAGTCCAAGCAGGACAAATACTTTGGCAAAGTGATTAACGTATTTGGTTTGTTTTCCATTTCCCTTTAAAGCAATTAGCAGCCCCATAATCATTGAAGGAGCACCACCAAACTCTACCGCTGCTGCAATCCAATTGTCTTCAGAAATGAAAACAATAATCCAAGCAGGAAGAGCAGACAAATACGCTATCCACGACCAAATACGATAATTCTTTTTGGTTTTTGAATTAGAACTCCTTTCTGCTCTTGAAAAAAGGACTTTATTTAGGAGATAACCTAATCCTCCCCACGTTTGCAGCAAGATGGAAATCATGGATTGTTAATTCTTATTTCAAAAAGTCGCTGATGCAGTTCCAACACTTCTCAATTGATTTTGGAAAGCTCATAGCCGGAAATCAAGAGTGTAGTTTTTCCATTATTCTCAGATAGTTCAATTGTCTCTCCTGCAAAGAATTCAAATGAATACCCTGGTATAATAGCCAGAGAGTCAGAAATTGGAGAGATAGCAAGCTGAATGTCAAATTTTGTTGGGTATATGGTTGTACCACTTAATTCAAGAATACCGTATTGGTTTACTTTAAGCTCTAATCGTTCGAGATGTGAATATTCATCTTCTAATAGATTGGAAACCTTGTAAATTCCTACTGCATTTTCCCAGTTTTCAGGAATTGGTTTTTTTTGAACCTTAACTCCGCCCAATGAGCGATGGCCTGAGGAATATTGTTCACCAACGACTACCTCGTTATCAACTTCTGCCCAGAAGACATCCATCACTTTAACGGGAACTAGTCCAAGAATTTTCGCTTTGATTCTGATGGTATTATTAGAATATGGGTATCCGATAATGGCCTTGTCCATTATATCAAAAGTGACTTTAAACTTATTTCTATTCTGCTGAATGTCTACTATGCCTTGATCCGTACTATAAGTTCCTTCAACTTTAGATATTTGCTCGTTGGAGAGACTTACCCTGCGAAGAGGAGGTTCAGAAATATTTGAAGGAATCCCTTTTTTTATTGTGGAGAGATGATCAATCACTTCACTGTATATTGATCTATGTATTGAACTGCTAGAATTTGAGTTGCTACATATAGCCAGTACCATCTTGTATTCTGGAACAACGTATAACATACTATAGAAAGGTTCATGAATACCTCCTTTTGATAGCCTTTTATATTGACTAAATTGATTGATGTCCCACATGAATCCTTGCCTCTTGCTAAACCTCAAGGGTGCGTTTATAAATTGTGCTGACTTGGCATCCCTACTAATAGATTCCATGATGTAAGCCTTACCATCAAATTTTCCATCGTCCAGATACATTTGTCCAAGATTCATGAGGTTAAGGGATGTTGAATTCAATCCATCGGAACCGACATAGCTATATTCATAAGTTGGACTAACAACTCCTTTATGGTAAGATTTAGTCTCCTGCAATGACCCATACCAACTTTCATTCATTTGCAACGGTTCAAATACTTCTTTTGCTACAAATTCCTCAAATTTCAACCCTGATACTTTTTCTACCAGTAGAGCCAGTAAATCTGTGCCCCAGTCAGAATATTGGGAGACTAAAGCGGGTGGAGCAATTAAATAGCTGTCTCTGGAAATATCCAAGATTCGTGATAATGGCCTTTCTTCAATCAAGGAGTATCCTTTTGCATGTACTCTAGGCAATCCAGCAAAGTGAGTAAGTAAGTGCCGAATAGTGAATGGTGTCTTCTGTTTGAAGTGTTGCTTTATTGAAAATTCAGGGACATAGTAGGTATATGGTTTATCTATGTCAATTAAATTATTGCTGTAGAGTTTCAAGACTGCTGTCGAAGTGATCAACTTTGATATAGACCCTACAGCAAATTGCGTATGTTGGTCAACAGTAATATTATCCTTTTTATTTGCAAATCCGTATCCTTTGGATAATAGAACTTGACCATCAATTGCCAGCGATACACTTACTCCGGTGACTTTCTTTTTGTCTTTTTCCTTGCCAATGAATTTGTCAAGTTCGGTTACAAATTCTTTATGATTCTGACTAAAGCATCCATTAATTGAGATGTTCAAAACAAGCAATAGTAAAATTGTATATTTCATATTATATATTATTATGTGAGGAACATTTCTCGTTATTTTCAGTTTTTGATAACTGTCTCGATTTAAAATTCCCTATTGATTATATTTTACCTCGTATTTCAGACCTAATTCAATCCAATCTCTCACTTATTAATCAGTATGGGCTTGCCGAGACCCAATTCTTCGAACTTTTCAAGCTGTTTTGACACATCCCCCACAATCAACCAGATCATTTTGTCAGGATGTATATATCTTTTTGCAAGTCTTTTGATATCATCTACTTTCATTTCTTTGACCATTTCCATTTGTTGACTTGGATAATTCTCTGGTAGGCCATAATTGTCAATATTGAATAATAGATTAATCTTACTTTCATAGGACTCATATGACAAAGCACTGTTTTTGATAAGGAAATCTTTAGTGGTATGCAAATCCTCCTCGCTATAGGTTACGCCATAATTTTCTAGAATTTCTAAAATTTCCTTGGCTGACTCATATATAACATTCGTACGAATACTGGCTCGTACGTAGAATGGGCCCTTTACTTGACTCCCCACAAACCTCGATTTTATGGAGTAAGTGTAACCTTTATCTCTGCGCAAACGCTGCATTAACTGCGAATTGCCACCCCCAAGACGATAATTTAGAACTGTGGATATTGCATAGTAATCTTTAGATGTAGCTGCAAGCGCAGGATAGCCAAACCTTATTTCAGCTTGTTTTGCCCCTGGAACGTTATAGAAGTATATAATGGAAGAATCCACTTCTTTGGGATTTTGAATAATCGGAAATTCAAATTCTTTCGAATTCCAATGATTGTCCAGACGAACAAATGGATCCATCGCCTCTTCCTTGGAAATTGCTCCAATTAAATGGACACTCATTATAGTTGTAGAAACAAAGTTATCGTAGTATTCCTTTAAATCATTGATTGATATCGTCGTGACAGATTTCTTAGTTCCAAGGATAGTTTTTGAAAGAATATGGTCTTCTCCGTAAAGAAGTTTAGCAAAGAGGTCATCCGCAAGTTGGGCAGGTTCAACCAACCGCCGTTCAATTCTACCAATTACGCCTTTTTTTAGTAATTCAAATTCATCGACATCCCATCTTGGTTCTTGCAGTATTTCTTGAACTAGTTCAACCGTTTCAGAATAATACTTAGCCAATGTTGTTACGGAAACTATAATGGATTCTTTTCGAGCATTAACTTGAATTGATGCACCAAGATCCAATATGGCATCTTCAAGATCATCCGAAGTTCGTGTTGCCGTTCCTTTCATTAGCAAGCTTGCCAACAAATTAGAGACCCCAGTTTTATTCAGATTTTCCAACAACATCCCGCCTTTTAGCTGAATTTGAAACTTCACAATTGGGATTTCATTATTTTCAATTCCATATAGTTTAATCCCAGAGGCGAGTTGATCAGTCCAAATTTCAGGCACTTTCACTCTGAGGCTCTCGCCATACGGGGGTTCAACACTTCTATCAAAAAAAGAGGGGGTTCGTTGAAGCGCAGTATTCGTTTGAGGTAAAATTTTAGCGCTTTCGACATTCGTCGATTCTTCATCGAATATCTGAGCCAATTTCGAGTCCTTCAAGGATAGATGTTTTTTACCTTTAGGTACAAAACTGGTAGCTACATAATCTTTATCTTTTAAATACTTCCGATAAACACGGATAACATCGTCTTGTGAAACTGATCTAATATTTTCGATATGCTCGGTCATGAATCCAGAATCTCCTGTGAAAATCTCATACTCTGATAATTGGAGTCCCTTTCTAAGAACGGAGGTTAAATTATTGGATAAACTGGCTTCACTCTGTATCTTGATCCGATTCAGGTCTACTGGTGAAATACCCTCCCTTTCAAACTTGGAGAAGGCCGAATTGAGCTTTTTATGGATATCTTCTAAAGAAATGTCCTTAAACGCCGTAATCCTCAAAAGAAGACTACCGGCTAGTTCACCATTTCTTTGCCCCATAATTATATGATCTGTCAATTGATCATCTAAAATCAACATTTGATACAACGGGGAGTTTCTACTTTCAGCTAAGTAATCGACAAGTGCCTGCAATGTATACATGTCATTATGATATTTATAAACTCCAGGCCAAGTCAAGCTCAATTGTGGAACACTAGCAAAATTATCTTCATAGTAGAGTTTTTTAGTTTGATTTAAGCTTACTGGCCTTTTTTCCGCTTTGGGGATTTGAACACCAGCTTCAATCTCATTAAAGTATTTCTCGATCCATTTTTTAGCTTGGCTAGGATCAAAGTCACCAACAATTGTAAGCACTGTATTATTTGGGACATACCACCTTTCATAAAAAGCCCTGGCATCACTTAAATTGACATTCTGAATATCTTTCAAAGAACCTATCACTGGCCAATTATATGGATGGTTCTTTGCGTATAGATTTTTACTTATAACGTAATTAGTTAACCCGTATGGTCGGTTATCGAATCTTTGCCTTTTTTCATTTTTTACTATTTCCTTTTCAATGTCTATTGCAGACTCTGTAATTGTATTTATGAAAAACCCCAACTTCTCTGCCTCAGCCCATATCATCTTTTCCAAAGCATTCTTTGGGACAGTTTGGTGAAAATTTGTTTTGTCTCTATTGGTAGACCCATTAGCACCCGACCCACCAACTCTTTCGCTCAATTCATCCAAGCCTCCTTTCCCAAGGTTTTCCGAATTAATAAACAGAAGGTGCTCGAAAAGATGGGCAAGGCCAGTCGTACCTTCCAGCTCTCTTGAGGAACCCACATGGCACGTCAAAACCACTGCGACGACTGGATCCGATCGGTCAATATTAAAGATTACCGTTAAACCATTAGTAAGTTTGAATTTTTGATATTCAATACTGAACTCATCAATTTCTATTGCCCTTTTTTGGGCATAGCTAGTAGCAACCACCACAAAAGCACAAAAACACATTGCTATGCATCTCATATTTTCATTCTTAAGATTGATATAACACAGTAGCATATGTTTCATTGAGACATGTCTTTAATATCTTTTTTGCATTTACGTTATTTGGGTTCAGCTCGAGAGATTTCTTGTAATTTTTGATTGCATTTGATTTGTTAGCATATATGCCTCACCTAGGCTATCAAAAACATTCGTACTATTCGGATACAAATCCGTGTTAATCTTAAAAACTTCGGACGTTTTGAAAAAACAACACAATCTTTTTTATGGCTTTTCCAACTCTTGGCTTAATCTATTGATAAAACTTATTACCATCTCACTTTCTTTTTTACTCCATTCTGCATCAGAGTGCATAATTAGGTAGTTTGAAGGAGGCATTTCTTTTTTCACTATTTCATCATTAATCAGTCCAAGGATTTCTCTTTTTTCTTCAATTGTATAGCTTTCCCATTTACTGAAATTCAACTTCCCTTTTCCATGTCTAACATGCCCCTTAATCCAATTTGAAATGGGAGGGAAGTATGCATAAATAGGAAAAGATGCTTCTGTGGAGTGGCAATCATAACAAGCCGACTTTACCAACCCTTGGACATCTATTGGAGGGTTGGTAATCGCAAGAAAATCCATGTCTTCTGAGTAGACTTTGGGGGTATCAGGAAGTGATAAGACAGTTACGATAACGTATCCAATTGCAACAATAATTATCAATACTTTTTTTTTCAATTCGGTTTATTTTTATCGATACTTAGTTTGAAATTTCTATGGTTACAAAGCCTACTAAAAGACCATCACTTGTTAAATAAAGTTCTGCTAAAAAATGTTGATTGCTTTTTTTAACAAACCTTCTATTCATCCAAGTAGAATATTGTCTAAAATATATGTCATATGCTTGTGGTTTTGCAGAAGGGATGGTAGTATGAATGTGTCGGTTATCAGTACTAGATCCATAATCACCTGGCAAGATGGTAGAAATGAAAACCCTTCCTGCCGAATCTGTTCTAGCTTTTCCACTTAACCTTGCAGGTGGACTCATCTTCAGGATTTGTAGGATTATATTCACCATCATTGTTAGTGTGATAAGTTTCTATTTCCTCGTCGACAATTGGCTCATTATTATGTTTATTTATCACATAAACACATAATAATAACTGTTGGCCGGGTTCTGAGGAATCAGTTATTTGAATCCTCGATTTTGGATTTAAATCCATAAATTCTTTTAATAGAGGAGCACTTTCATTCTCTATTAAAGTAATCTCTCTCTGGTTTGAACAACCAAATAGTACGAGTAGTAGAAGTATTGGAACAATTATAGTTTTCATCCTTTATAAGTTTGATAGTTTTTACAATTGAGTTGGTTTTTATTTATTCTTATTTCAATTTAATAGTCTGTATGCGGTCTGATTTAGTAAATAATTCTGTAAAATATAGGACATTGTTTTTACGATCAAAGGCTAAACCATCAGGTTGTATGTTGTTTTGATTTGATTTGTTTACTAACTCACTATTTGTATTTTCAGCATCAAATAAAAATCCTATTTGACCATGCAAATCAATTTTATAAATTTTAAAATTCTGCAATCCAGCAACATACAAATTGCCTTTTATGAATTTCAAATAGCTAATTCTCCATTGTTTATTACTTGATATTTTTGCAAAAACACTTGCAATTCCATCAGTGATTTTTATAATATTTCCGTTATTGAAATTAGCAACGTAAAGATTCCCTTCATCATCAAAATCAATTCCTCCAGGATTTACAAGTAGAGGATCAGATATAATAATAATAACCTGACCATTTTGGTCAATTATTGAAATAAAACCTGACCCATCGTTAATATTATGTGTAACATATATGTTTCCCTTAATATCAATTGTCATAAGGCCTGGACCGGGCTTTACTTCGGCAAATGTTGTAACCTTACCTTTCGATGAAATTTTTGATATTCGTCCCCCTTTTTTATTGCCGTTCATCCATTCAGACACATAAAGGTTTCCATCTTTACCCATTATTATATCAATTGGTCCCTGAAGATTAGATGCGAACACCTCTACCTGTCCATTCTTTATTTTATAAATTTTAGAACCATCCCATCCTTCTGCAGCGTAAATGACTCCATTATTAGTAATTAAAATACCATCAGCATTAATTTCCTTGTCTAACATTATATAACTTAACTCTTGACCCAATACCAATGAGTTCGTTACTAAGCTGATTAAAACAATTAGACATGTGCAGTTTAAAATTTTAGTAAATGATTCCATAATGAATTATTTTTAGAGTCTCATTGAGACATTTCCTTAATATTCTTTTTTGCATTTTCGTTATTTGGGTTCAACTCTAGAGATTTTTTATAATTTTTGATTGCATTTAATTTGTCACCATTAAGCATATACGCTTCACCAAGGCTATCAAAAACATTAGCACTATTCGGATACAAATCCGTGTTAATCTTAAAAATCAAAATGGCTTTGTCAAATTCTTTATCTCGAATTAATTGATACCCAAATCGGTTGATTGAGTTTTCTTGCACCAAGGAATGGTTCGGTTTTTTTACTTGAAGTTTCTTATATGCTTCCCGTGCACTATTATAATCCCCACCTTCAAGAACAACTTCATTCGGAAGCTTACCGAAAAACTTTTCGTACATAATTTCTGAAGGCACATTTTCATCTCTGGAGTATTCAATTAAAGTGTCTTTTTCACTAAAAATGAATTTGAATTTACCGGGAACTTCATTTGTAATAAATGTATTATCACCAATATGGATTAAATCATTTCTTACACCATTCCAATAACTTGGAACATAAAGTTTACCATTCATATCTTTTATTTCAAATATTGCCCCAAAGGTTAAGTCTTCATAGCGCCCTACAATTTTGGTTGTTAAGGCTTCCGGAATTTCCTTTTTGTTTTCCCAATCATATTGTAACCCCCACTTGTGAGTTCTGATGATATTGTCCCTTAATAGATTTATTGTTGGGACACGAATTGAATTCGGGCCATTACCAAGCAAGACAATCCCTTTACCTTCTTCCATTGTAGCATAGACATGACCGCCCACACCAGTATTTGCTCCTCCATGAGAAAACCAATCTAGATTTCCGAAAGCATATCTACGTTCCCAACCCAGGCTCCAACCTCGCATCACCTTTAAAGTGACAATTTCAGTAACCCGATTTGCAACACTGGTTGATATAATTTTCGATTTATTATTTAATGCTTTTTGAATTTCAATTAAGAATAGTGACAAATCAGTTGGAGTAGACCATAAACCAGATGCTGAAACTTGAGGTGTTATCGGAAAACCTGTTCTAATTACATTTCCAGTATTGTCATGCGCTTTTGCAAGATTCAAAATTTCACCCGCCTGATATAGTGAATCAGATATAGTAGCCCTTTTAAGTGGATTATACTTAGGCTGAATCATCGTAGTGTTTTGAAGATTTAATGCGTCAAAAATGTATTGTTGCGCCAATTCCGCTAATGTCTTCTCAAGATGGTCTTCTAAAGCCATCATCGCTATAGTGTAGCCCCCTCCGCTATATTTCCAATGCGAACCTGGTTTAAAAGTAATTTCTATCTCGTCATGATCTGAATTTGGTATTTCACCCTTTATAGATTCTAGTATGGTAGGTATTTCATCTCCCTCATAGAAGTCTATAAAACCCCCTTGAGTAGTTCCTGCTGTATGACTTAATAAATGCTCCAAGGTGATAGGTGTATCTTTATTGTATTCCCCAACAGGGATCTTCCACCTCTTGAGATAATTGTTAACCGGGATGCTTAAATCGATTAAGCCCTTCTCTTCAAGAATTGAAAATAAGGTAGCAGTAATTGGTTTAGCAATTGATGCAGTAGAAAAAGCTGTATTTACATCTAATGGTACTGAATCATACTTGACTCCCCATGAGTCAGCCCATATTATTTTATAATCTTCAAAAACGGCAACACTTAAGCCCTTTAATCCATTTTGAGCCATTAATTCTTCAATTGACAAGGTGTCGCCATTACTCAGAGGTATCTTCGAAATGGCTTTTTCTTTTGCTAAAACATGTTTTTGAGAGAATGCTGTTTTGCATATCAAAAACGTTAATACAAAAAGTAAGGGGAGAATTATAGATTTCATACTTATAAGTTTGAGAGTCTTATCAATTCCTGTTTTGCGAACGTATTATCAGGGTCTATTTCCAACGATTTTTTATAGAATTTAATGGCCTGTTGAGTGTCTCCAGCCTCATTATAAACCCAGGCCAAATTGGACCAAACGCTGGGTGATTCAGGGAATAATTTCGTCGATAATAAAACGATGCTAATACCCTTCTCATACTCTTGTTCTTTGTGAACTATATTAACTCCCCAATCAACTAGCCTGTTCATTATTGTCTCCTTCATCTCAGCTTCGTTATCAATCAAATTTTGATAAGCATTAAAGGCTTGATCAAAATCTCCATTATCTATAAACTCGGAAGCAAAGCTTTCATTTTTCGATAACCTCGAATACTTAAACTCACGGCCATTATCTAAGGTGATTATGGTGTAAAATTCATCATTAACTGGATCTCTTTTAAAGCTATACTTATAAGTTCTGTCTCTTCTTACGTATGTCGAATCCGAGACCCTTATTAGTTCTGTCTTCGGAGACTCCTGATACTTTATAAACAATTTTTCGTTTTCCTTGAAAATTCGGAACAGCTTGTCATAAGCTACATTATACCTCCCATTAATTCTTTCAAACTCCTTTTCATCTATTAAAACCTTTTTATAAGTTGAGTTCAAAAACCCTTTCCAATTGTATGTGTCCGCAATACTTCTTTCAATTTCTTCGAGCAGTGAGACCTTCATCGCATTTTGCATTACAATAACACCATAACCGTCTTTTTTATGCAGCCACATACGCGCAGTAAACCCAGGTGAAGCACCATTATGGTATAAGTACTCTTCTCCTTCTTTTATTTGACTCATAATCCCTAAACCGTAAAAATCACTTAGATAGGGTTCAGACATAATGTTAGCCATGTCTTGAGAGATCACCTTTCCGGAATCATCTTTTAGTGTTTTCTGAATGTCAATAATAAACTTGGCTACATCTTCTGCTGTGCACCACAGACCACTAGGTGCTAACATAGCCTTATACCAGCTTTTTCCTAGGATGGCCTCACCGTTTTCTAAATGTCCAGTAGCTGCTGCCTCATCAAATTTTTCAGGCAATGGTATTGATAAACATGTGCTTGATCGCATATCTAAAGGTTCAAATACCAGATTATTGACAATAGAATCAAAGCTCATTCCTTCTACATCCATGATAAGCTGTTGCATGACCGCATAACCTCCACCTGAGTACTTGTGTCTAGTGTTAGGTGGTTCCACCACCCGAATAGGATCATTAGTGGCAGGAGGTTTTCCATCCAGAACGTCCAAAAGAGTGGGGAATGGAGGGGTCTCATAACCGCCACCCCCGCCAATATTAAATCCAGCTGTGTGGCTTAAAATTTGCCTCAGCGTAACTGGTGTTTGTTGCGTAAACTCATTTGATGGAATCTTCCAAGACTTCAAGTAATCATTAACAGGGCTATCTAAAGACAATTTCCCCTGCTCAACCATCTTCAAAGCGGCATAAGCAGAAACAGGTTTACTAATTGAACCAATTCTGAAAATAGTACTTTCTTTAACGGGTTCATTAGTCTTAGTGTCAGTAACCCCGTACGTTTTTAACTGATGTATTTTAAAATCTTTAATTATGGCAATACTCACTCCGGGAGTACCATAATATTTCATTCTATCTTCAATATTCCATAGAGACTCTCCTTCAATTCTTATATCTGGCTGGAGTCTATTGTCAAATTTTTCGAGATCAGGAGTTTGCTCTGATTTACAAGAAATAAATAGAAAGAAAATATGAAAAGTCCATAGAATTGATCTTACTATTTTGTCTTTACTATTATGTGCTCTTTTTGCCAATGGTTTCATTCTTCGAGATTTATATTATTTGGATTTCTCTTGAATCCAGTGATTAATTCTTTGTTCAAATAAGGTTAAGGGCACTGCTCCCATACTGAGAATTTCATAATGAAACTCTTTTGGATCAAACGTGTCCTCAAGCGTCGTTTTGGCTTGCTCTTTTAATTCCAGAATTTTTAACTCTCCTACTTTATAAGAAGTAGCCTGACCAGGCTCTCCAACGTATCGCTGAAACTCCCTTGTCATTTGGCCAAAATGATACTGAGCTACATAATCTTGACAATCCTCAATTGACCACCCTAAGTGATGAATGCCGGTATCAACTACAAGTCTAATGGCTCTCCATAATTCCGATTCAAGTTTCCAGCGTTTTTGGCGGGGGTCTCGAAACAAATTCAGCTCTGATCCCAGGCTCTCAGCATAAAGTCCCCAACCCTCCATAAAAGCTGAGTAGAATGAACTCTTTCTGAAGTCAGGAAGGTTCGATTCTCTTTGAATTGCAATTTGGTAATGGTGCCCCGGAACTGCCTCGTGTAAAAAAAGTGCCTCGCTAACAACATCCGGGTTTTCACTCAAGTTATAAGCATAGAAATAAAAAATACCTGATCTGGAGCCATCCAAAGATCCAGGTTCATAATAGGAACCTAGAGTAGATGGCCTGATTTCCAAATCAGTTTTCGGTGTGATCCCAAATAAAGAATCTAATTTAGCCTGACTCCCATCGTAAATATTCTGATAAGCTTTAGCTAACGAATCTTCGTTGTAAAAGAAATGAAGTGGCCATTCTTCAGATCGATTTGACAATCTCTCTTCATATAATTTCGAAATCCTGCTGACTTCTTCAATACCCAGTTGGTGTATTTCATTCGCAGTGAGATTTGCCGTAGTGAATTTTTTAAGTTTGAAAGCGTACCATTCTTCTCCGCTTGGAAGATCAGACCATGCTAAAGTTTCTCTAGTATTTGGTAAGTATTCCCTCTGAAGAAAGTCAAGCAATCGCTGGTAAGCAGGAAGTAAAGTAGTTTCAGCTACATTCTTATAATTATCTCGTAATCTTTTCTTGTCAAATTCAGTGAAATGTACAGGTAATGCCTGAATAGGGTGATAAAATTCACTTTCCTCAAATTTTTCAACAGCAAGTGGCCTAATCCTTTCAATAGTTAATTCACATACTATCTTAGGCAAAACAACCTCTTGGTCAATTCCTGTTTTCATGTTTGAGATTGAAGTATCAATCCACACTGTGAAATCTTCCATTCGACTCAAGAAATTATCATAATCTTGGACTGAATTGAAAGGGTGAGCAGATTCTCCTGAGCCCCAGTTGGCAAATTCAGCCGGCACGCAGTTTACGGTATGGTTGAAGGGTATTAAGTGATCAGGAAAGTTCAATTCATCAAGACCCGTTTCAATATTGTAACTCAGAATATCATAGGAGAATTTATTTTCAATAGTCAGTTCATCATAATGAAAAGAATTCAGTTTTGTCTGGTAGCCTCGATAGAATTCCCTCGCTTTAGTGCGGTGATCTTCACTAATGTCCACTTCATATAGGCTATCAAAATCATGCACTCCAATCTCAGTGGCTTGAGATGGATACAAAGCTAAATATTCCTTATGATACTCGTTAAACAGACTTTCTATTTGAATATTACTATTGTTTAAATTGTTGCACCCACAAATAATGAAAAATATGACCCATCTGAATCCTCTTGGTCGAAGTTTTAATTGGCTCATATCAATACGGTATTTTCTAGTCATCATGTTCGAAGTTTATCGTAAGGAATAAAGTGCTTTAAATCAGATTTTACCCATTTATGTCTGGCTTCAGCTGACATCAAAAGTTCTTTACTGTAAAACTCAAGTGGATATTCTCTCTTAGAAAAAGGAGATTGTAAGAATTCACTTAATGCCTGAGAAATTGAGTTAAATTTCTCCTCTTCTATAAAAACAAAGGCAGTAGTCAACCAGAACTGAGTAATTGTTTCATGGTAGCCTTCAGAATTGGAATTAGGTGTTCCTACTGACTCATTGAATTCCTTAATATTCTTCCGAATTCTTACTAAGGCTTCACCATAACCATATGCCGAAGCATAATAAATAGCAACAGATAAGTGGGATGTGTGATCCCATTCGTTTTTTGTCAGAAGTCTTTTCTCAAATTTTCTTACAAGACTAATTACCTGTTGATCACTTTCTTTCATCTTTTGTTCGAATTATTAGCATAATATCTTCGTGTATAGAAATTTTCAAAGAATCAAAATTGACTTTTGATTAACTCAATCGTTAATTCCGGCCCAGGAACATAAAATTTTACGATCTTCTTTGGTTCTACATTACTTATCCAAATCTTATTCGTGGGCATTCCACCACTAGATTGAAGTAAGATCACTATACATTCGAAATTCCCTGCTGGCACCTCGACTTGATCTTGACCTATATATTTAATGACCGCTCTAGAAATTCCGAATCCAGTTGGAACGAAGACATCTAGTACCAAGCTATCTCCCGGTTCGTAATCCACTGCGTGCATAAGCATATAAAGCTCTTCTCTAAAGGCATCAAGTCCGTAAACAGAATCCACTAGATTTTGTCTAGAAAGAGTGTCTCTTCTCATAGTAGCTCTACCTTGTATTTTTCCATCCTCGTGCAATACATCGACATCCAGAGTAGTTGGTCCCATCGACATATCAATAAAAACTGCTGACATTGTAAAATCAGCAGTATCAAATTCGAAGACAGCAGTTTCATACACACTTCCATCATCAAATTGAGAAGTATCTCGTGAGACTAACATCCCATCCTCGAATGACCAGCCAAAATCCATTGAGCCAATTTTTGTTCCCGTAGAGTCAAACATGTGATAGATATTGACCGATTCTTGGATCCGACTGAACTTCACCGGTTTACCAAGCCATTGCTTAGAAATTCCCTTCTCACTGATCGAACTGCATGAGGATATAAGTAGTGAAAGCAGTATAGTTGTGTATTTCATCTCGTTTGATTTTGGATTTGATGTTTACTCAGTTTGTTTCTTTCTTAACCCAACAACTAACCGATCCAGGAATGCGCCAAAGACTACCAATAATAGTACATCTACACTTAGAAGGGCGCTCAATTCGTTTCTTGAGAAAATGAAGGATCCAATAACGATCAGAAATATTACAGATACTTTAATGGCTTTCCAGTCTTTCATAATTTTTAGGTTTGAATAGGTTTATAATTCTATTTGTTTGTGTTAAATATTCGATTATTGAATGATCTTAATGGATGGAAAAAGCACTTGAAATCGATTCACATCTTTCTCTGGTATCTCATTTCCACGGACTACCAAATATTGTAGACTTTTCACTTTTCCAATGACATCTGGTATCGTTTCCATATCGTTGTTGTTCAGGCTAAGTACTCGTAACATTTGAAGGCTGACCAAATTCTTGGCCAATTCATCTACATTCAATTCAGGGTTATTATTTAGCGAGAGTGATTCAAGATTTTCACACAAAAAAATCTGATTTGGCAATTCTTTTAATCCATTGTTGTTTAGGCTTATTGATTTGACCTTTGACAGCTTCTCAACTCCTGGTATGCTAGTTAAACGATTGCCAGCCAGCCATACATTCTCAAGGTTTTGAAACGAGCCTTCCTTGAAGGTTAGAGTTTCTATACCAATACCACCAAATCCTAGATGCTTCAAGTTGGGTAGTTTTTTCAAATCGTCTAATGCTAAGGAGATGTTTAAGTCTTTGTTTTGGCCAATCCATACTTGCTCAATAGATTTTAGATTCTTTACATTCTCAGGAAGTCTTACAATATTATTATTCATCACTGCAAGAATTTTTAAACTGGAAAAGCTGGCCAGTTGATCGAATACTTTTTCCAAATCCAAATTTGGATTTCCATTGATGTTTATTTCTTCAAGATTCTGGAGCTCCATAATACCTTTGGGAAGGGCATTTAGATTTTGGTTTGGGGATTCTAGATGATCGACATTCAGTTTTTGAAGTTTTTTTAGCTGACTTATTTTTTCTGAGATAACACTAACTCCTGTATTACTCAGATTCAAGCTTTGAAGATTATCCAATCGGAATACTTGATCCGGAATTTTAGTCAACTCTGTTCCTGAGAAGTCGAGTACATAAACGGAATCTTCCATCCCTTGAGTAGATTCAATAGATTTAAAGACTTTAGCTTGCCTCAATTCGTCAGCAGATAAAAGCTTTACGTCTTGCCCGATCATTTCTTTTATCTCAACTATTGCCATTGCCTCCGTTTCAACCCTCATACTCCTTAAGGCTAATTCCTCCACCCCAACCATCGTGATGGCCGGCATATTACCCTCGCCAAAAATTTCCATACGTACTTTGGAGATAATATCGAGATGTCTAGGCCGATAATCGTCAATATAGATTGTCATTTTTACCACATCGGAGAAAGAAGCTCCTGCATCTTTGAGTTGTTTTAAAACACCTAGAAATGAAGTCTTGTAATGTTCCTCTAACGTTTGTCCATGTCCAACCTGACCCGCCACATAAATGGTTTTAACATTCCCGTTAGTTACAACAACTGCATTACTGTATCCCGGTGTGGGATTTACATAATCTTTACTAAACGGTTGCGCGTCAACGGCAATCATTAAACCAAGCACAATAGGTACCAATATGTTCTTCATTCTTTTTGAATTTTAGTTAGTAGTCTTTTAATATGAATATCTGTAAACCCGTATACTCCCTCTCTTTCACAGAAAGACTCAAAAATCGCTGAGAATTCAACGGTTTTTAAATCTTCTATAATTCGTTTAAGCACTATAGTGGGTTGATTATCATCTTCAATGCCTCTATTTAAATGGGCATTAATAGCCTGTTTTATGAAATCAAATTTTGAAGCATCGGCTAGACTTTTTAAGTCCAGAAAACGATTATGCTTAAAAGCGATCCAACATTGATTGAAGAATTGAATATCATCTTTTGAAAGTCTTTCTTTAGCGAGAATTTGCTTTTTTAGTTCAGCCGTCTTCATGTTTGCAAAACCAGACCAACCAATGTCTTTACTAGGTATTACAAGAAAGACTTCTACGTCAGATCTATTGATTAGCGAGCAACAAAACCAAAAATTAACTTGACAAAAAAGATCTCTTTCAAACCATAAATGCACTGTGCTAAAGGCTGGTATCGACAAAATTTTCTGAAATTCAGGGATAGATTTTTGATAGTATTCTGTTGATGGAATGGAATAGGCTTTACTCAGATACACAGCTCTTCTATTCCAAAAATCTGTCAAATTTTCACCAGAAACATCTCCATCAACAAGGCACTCTCTAGCAACAATCACCTCACCTGGAAGAGTGAATTTGTCCTTTAATGTATCCCCGTTCAGAATATGATATACTGCTTCCATCATTTCATCATTAGAATGGTAATTCCTGCAACCAGAATAGCATATATGAAATAGCTTAAGAGTACAACTGCGAGACTCTTGAAATAATCAGATATTCCATATTCGTCTTTTAACTGCATCAATGCAATTGGTAGAGGTATAATGATGATTAATATTCTTAGAGCGAAAAGTTTGACGTTTAAAAGAGCTAATAATAATATACCCGAGTTCATTAAGATGGCTATTCCTATTAAATAGAAGGAAACAATTAATTTTTCGGCGAAATTGTACCTTCCTTTCTGAATGAACAATCCCATGACCATTGCGAAAACCAGTGGAAGAAGAAAATATAGATAGTTTAGATTTATTTTAAGAAAAGTGCCTAGTTGTTCAATCTTTTGCTTTGTTTCATCTTCCTGAACAAAGCTGTCATTTATTGAATCATAAATCAAATTGCCCACTGATACAAAAACCAGAAGGTAGACACCTAAAATCAAAATGAAGAAATGCACAGGACCTACAAAGTCAACCTGTCTGCCGTCGATATAAGATTTTACAAAACGTCCTTGCTTCTTAAGAATTTCTCTAATGGTTCTGTAGACTCTTAAATCTAGTAAAAAGAAGGTTTGGAAAAACTCTGTAATCAACAGGCCTAGATTCGGCTTGTATAAGAAGAATCTTTGACCACAGATTGAACAATATGTGGCGTGAACCTCGGATTCACAATTCAAGCAAAACTTCTTAGAGCCCCTATTCATATCTACTGTCTCTTTCATTCTATTTCTGCTCCTTCAACATCAAATCGTTGAACAACGCTTCTTTTACCTTTTGAATCGTATTGGAAAGACATTCTAAAAAATCCTTGTTGGGGGTGCATTCGCGGCTCCTTATTTTGCCCGTAGTATTCTATTGACTTCAAATCTCCGCCCTTGGTCATTTTATAGAATGTCTCATGTATGGAGAAGTTGTTTTCTATTGGATTAGAATTTGCACCAAAATATTTTTCACTTACTGAATCCACAAGTCCCAACATTCGATTTTTCCAGTATTTCTGATACGTCCATTTGGCATAGCCATGATCCATTTTTCTGAATGGAACTCTATTCACAAGGTTTCCGTCGACATCCTGAAATTCCCAGCTCATTTCATTTCCAAACTCATCGAATACGAACTTAACTCTAGCATATCCTGCACTATCACTCATGCTGAGTAACCCATCCTCATTTACATTTTCTATTAAGAGAAGGTGGTTTCGTTTGTTAGCGGTGATCCGGGATTTATAAAACGGGAAGTATTCGGTCAGCAGGTTAGGGCTCCCGTCTAATTTGAATTGTGCTTGAATAAAAGTCCGCTCGTTGAGAGTCTCCCATGTAATCAGCGCTGTGCCTAATGTTGTTACTGCTTGGTTTCCAACAGTATCTTCAAAAATTAATGATGCTTTTCTACCATCATTGCTAAGTGCAAATACTTCTTTATGAATAGGGCCGCCCATGTAGTAGTGCCTCCACATGAATGCTTTTTCCCCTTCCAAATTGTAATACGTACGCTCAAGTTTTTTATCTCGATAATTGTATTTGACTGTATGCGTTCTAAAATAACTTTCATTGCTTTTATTTTCTCCCTTGTAATAAGAAAGCTCACTTATCTTATTTTCTGTATCATAGATTACCCTATAATGATTCATATTAGATGCTTCAGATCGATTTATTTCACCTCTTGGCTGATAGTCGAAATAGGGAGAAATGATCCCTGTCAATTGAGAGAAATACCTAATCTCATTCGTCTCATGTGAATTTTTCTGGCAACTCAATTGAAAAATAAAAAGCATCATTAAAATGATTCTTAGAGTTACGTTCATATAGGTTTATTTATGATAAATATTGGTTATTAACTCGTCCGTAAAGTTCGTCAGTAGTCAAACGTTCACTAAAAAATGATGCGCCCATTAGAAGAACATATGAGGATGTATTATAAATTATGAAGCATGGATTGAAATTGTGACGCAAACACTTACGATCTTAATGAAATAATGTCATCATCATAAACTGTCGTATTGAAGCTTGCTAATTCATGTCTTTTAAAGACACATCTACATCTCCATTCCGATAGACTCCTTGAAGCGCGTTAATCATGTTGTTTTCTCTAATAAACTTTAGCCTAAAATCTGCTAATTCTTCAATCATGAACAGATCCCCACCCATTGGGATTAACTTATATTCTGGACCAGAACGCTGATAATATAGGTCTTCGTTAATCACTTTAACCGATCTTGGCCCATAGGTACCTATGTATGATTCGGTTTCTAAAATGTTCATTTTAACTGGATTTAGTCCCGCCTTAGCTGATTGTAGGTACCATTCAAGGTAGTTCTTTTCCTTAGCTGATCCCGTGCGCACAAGTAGCTTTTCTAATGCTAATATTTTTGCACATTTCAATGCTGCTTGGCTGTTAGTTTTTATGTCTGGTTCAACGCCAACACCCTCCCAGTTTGAATTAGTAATTGGGCTGATTGCTCGTCCATTTGGCACCCATATCATAAAGTACTCTGATACTATCTTAACATCTCCAGCATGTGCGGCTCCTCCAGTTGACTCTCCGATGAGAGTTGCACGATTTAAATTTTTAAAGTTGTAAGCAAATTCTTCGGCTGCCGAGAAAGTCCCTGAGCCAATTAGAATGTAAATATCCACTTCAGGCATTCGAGTACCTGGAACATGCGGTAGTGTCCAAGTTTGTTGAATCATATCTGATGACCGCCAATAAAAATTGTTAAGGTGTGTTGGGGTGGAGTTAAAAAAGTAGCTTGATAACAGCTGGATCATTGTGGGTTCACCTCCCCCATTATTTCTTAAATCAATAATTATGGCATCTGTTCTATTTAAAAATTGCATTGCTGCAATGGCGGTTTCTCCAGCGAAATGTGGATCATAAAACATCCGAAGGTCTAAGTAGCCAATATTTCCGTCCAAGATTTTTACTTCTTTGAATCCAAAGTTTCTCTTACTCATTTGATCGGCTTTCTCCTGAAGGTATCTTATGCTATCCTCAGTTGAAATGACCATCCTTTTTACTCTTATTTCATCTGGAGCGAAGAATACTCGAAGATGTCTATCCTTACTAATAGATTGTAAGTCTTCTGTCACAAGTAGGGCAAATGTATTTGGGTTTGTAATGGACTGATATCTGGTCTTCGTGAGATTTTCTTGAAGATTTTTTGATAGTTTTTGAGCTACTTCAGGAAAAACGTATTCAGTATTTAGAATTGAAACAATTGAATTAATAGCTTGTTCCTTTTCTATTCTAGAGAGTGGTCTGACCTTTTGCTGGGCCAGACCATTCATAGAAACCATGATAAACACAATAAACACAATTGACTTTTTCATTTCTTCCTTAGGTTATCTAGCCTAATCTTCGCATCCTCATACCATGGAGCCACTTCCAAGAGCTTTTCCAAGTACTTTATGGCTTCTTTCTTCTTACCTTGATCTTCATATATCACCGCAAGCGCATCATAGGATACTAGAATCTTTGGATAAATTTTCTCAAAGTGATTAAACACTTCTATGGCTAGATCATACCTTTTCAGGTTCATAAGTTCATAACCGTAAGTCATCATTACCCTTTGAGGTATCTTAATTGGAATACCGTATTTTTTTTCAAGAGAAGCGTAGTAATCTTTTACAAACTGGAACCCTTTTTCTTTGACCAAGTTGTCATCTAAAACCAGATCACTAAAAATAAATCTGAGTCCATCAATTGTTGCAATTAGTGGGGTAGTTGAATGATTTTCTTTTCGATAGTAAGCAAAATCCCATTTTAGAGATCGTGGTGCATTTTCTTCAAACCAGTCCCTCATCTCAAAAACACCATCGCCTTCCTCTCCTGGTTCGTGTCCTACTGAGAAAAAAAATGAATTATTGAGACTTTTATCTGCTCTAAGTCTGTCTTTCAATGCCTGAGCATGTTTGAAGTCATTGTGAACGATGGTTGGCGTAATCGCGATATATCCATTAAAAACCTTGGGGTTCTGACTAAAAGCATGGGATACAAAAAGCCCACCCCACGAATGTCCTATCAACGCACGATAATCATGAGTTCTATAATTTCCATCGACATACGGAATTAGTTCGGTCTCGAGAAACGAAAGAAAATTGTCAGCACTTCCACCTGATATTGCATCATGATTATCAGAAGAAGGTGTTAAATCTCTTGCACGATTGGTATTTGGAATACCAACGACTAGCAGTTTTGGATAACCACTTTGGTAAAGCAACTCACAGATTCCAGTTGTAAATGCGGTGTTTATATTACCATCTAAAACATAGACAACAAAATAGGAATCCTCTGAGTAATCATACCCTGTAGGTTTTGATATCAGAATTGGTCGAGTCTCTTTTAAAATTTTCGATTCTATCTTAACTTCCTCAATTAACCTTCTATCTACTTGAGCGTTTAGGTTTAGTATGGGAGCTGATAATAGCATCAGAATCAATGCTTTGTTAAAAATTGTCAATTTCATTTCGTTTAATTTTGTTAGACAATGATTAACTCAATATGTCGGTTAAGGATCTGAATACCCCATTACCCTTTTATGAAAAAACCTTACATTTTTCTGAATGAGATCAAATAAGCAGGAGGTGTATCAACTAGGCCAATGGAAAATTTTTTCAGATAGGTTGATGTTGCAAAATGAGATCGAAGAAATTCGCATTCACGATAAGAACATGCGAGTATTGAAAGCGCTAATTGATGCGGATGGAGAGGTTGTAACTAAAGAACAATTTTTTGAAACTGTGTGGACTGATACCATCGTTACTGAAAGCTCGTTGAATCGGGCTATTTCAGAACTGCGAAAAATCCTTGACAAAGGAGGGAGTGATCAATCTCTAATCGAAACGATTTCAAAGAAAGGCTATCGCTTAACGCAGAAACCAATTGCCTCAGGTGAAAACAACAAAAGTGTTATCAAGTGGTGGAAATATGCGGCACTTCTTTCAGTAATTACAATCTCAATATTTTTACTATTTAAGAACGAAATGAATGAAAAAATTGCCGTTCACCTATCTCCAAATGGAAACAAGGTCGCATATTTTTTGAAAAACAATTCGAAATATACCTTATATATCGAAGACTATTCAACAAAATCTGTCACCCTTCTAGAAGCAGGACTTAACCCGGAAAGCTTTGCAATTGCATGGTCTCCAAGGAGTGATTATGTTATTTTTAACGCTACTGAAAAGGCCAAGCCTTTTTATGCAATCAACATTAGATCAACTGAAGGTGAATCTCCAATTTTCGTAAAATTCGCAAAGGACGATTATAAGCATCAAACCCAGTCAATTCCAGAGGATCTAAAATCCCCAATGGAGTATGCTGATTACAAAGAAATAACCATGAACAATAACAAAATTCACCATGTTTATCTTAATGAGCAGGACACAATCAAAGTGTTTTTTGACGACAAAGTCATTACAAGCTTTGGGTGGTAAACTTTAGTATAAGTGACTGCCTCCTTATTCATTAGTTAATGCGCATATTCTGCCAATTTCTTGAATGATGGTTCATGAGAAAACCGGGATAAATTGGAATCTCTCATAAGCGCATCGCCATCGTTAAATCCCAAGTTAACAGCTTGGCTTAAATATTCAATCGCTTTTTCATCCTCACCAAGATTGGCCATGCAGGATGCCTGATAAAAGAGCGCATAGTCTTTGTAGATGTTGTCTTTAATTGCAACGTTTAAATATGATACTGCCTCCTTGTATTCAGAAAGCATGTAAAGTGCTTTTCCTTTCAAGTAATGTGCTCTACTATTTGAAGGGTTTAGGCCTATGAGTTCGCTGCTCTTTTGCAAAAGAGTTTGCCAGTTTCCTTCAGAGAAGGCCATGCCGATCTGGCGTTTAATTAATGACAATTCATTATAAATAACTTCATGAAGTTCTTCGCCAATATCGTCGGCAACATTACCTCTATTTGCAAGAACAATGAACCCTACACCATCTTCTGGTGAAAATGAAATATAACTGCTATGTCCGTCTGCATTTCCTGTGTGGAATAGATGCTTCCCCACCTTCTCATCCACACCTATGTACCATCCAAATCCTATGAATTCTGAATGCGATCGATTTGTTGGAATTTTGGAAACTTGTGATAAAACGATGTGGCTAGGTGAAATAACACCTTCAACAGAACTACTTCTCTTAAATTGAAGACTTAAGAATTTGGACATATCCCCGATAGTGGAGGTCAACCCTCCATTTCCCCAAATTTCACCTATTTTCCAACGCGCATGAGGCTCAGCTGCATTGTCGACATTCCAATAATGGGATGCTTCATTGAGGTACAAAGGCTTATTTTGCGCATAGGTTGAATTCATTTTTAAAGGTTCGAGTATTTCAGACTTCAGTAGCTCTTCTAATGTAGACTTAGCTACTTCTTCCAAGACATGGCCTGCTAGTTTAAATCCGAGGTTCGAATATTGAACACTTGTTCCAGGTGTGAAAAGTAATTGAGTGTTCTTGAGTCCATCATACAGTTCTTCTTTCGAATACGGTTTAGGAACAGATGGAGTATTTGACAAATTGACTCGATTCACCGGCTCTTCAGGTAAACCTGAAGAGTGAGTCAGTAGGTGTGCCATGCTTACCGGTGGTATCGCTTTAGGAATATCTGCATACGGCAGATAATTTTGAACGGGTTTATGAATGTCGATTTTACCATCTTCATAGAGCTTCATTGCTAGTATTGCAATAATTGGTTTTGTTAAAGAAGCAATTTGAAACCCTGTTTCTGTTTCAATCTCAATTTTATTCTTCTTGTCAGCATATCCATATGTGTAGAAGTATTCGAGTACATCGGCTCTCACAATTCCGATGGCTAACCCCGGTATATTTCTTTCTTCAATCATTTTTTCAACAATTGCATTGAGTTGATCTGAATCAACAGGATACCTTGGATTAGGTTGCCCGAATAGGAAAGTAGAAGCACCTAGTGCTACTACCAGAGCTATACCTTTCATTTGGCGGGGGGTAATTAGAGTTCTTTCCAATATCATTTCTTAGATAGGAGCAGACTGGTTAAAAAACTTGTTTTGTTTGAAAAATCAATCAGTAAAGATTTAAAAAAATCTATTAAAGACAGAATAGAGTTGCGGCAAAATGTGTCATTTATGACGAGATAATAGAAACTATGACGCAGATTATTTCTAATCATTCAACCTTAAGGTGGGTTAGATTGAGCCACGAGTAATGGACTTAAAGTCATCAATATTAAAAACAGACCTATTCTATTCATTATTTTAGTTTTTCGTTTCGTCAAAAAATAAATTCTTCCAAGACTTTTTATTTACTCATCGATCGATAAATACTTTCCTCCTCCATTTCTTCTAGGTTCAAATAAAAATCTCTCTGATAGTAGGCCAATGCCAGACCAGCTTTTTCACAAGCATTATTGATAGCTTCAAATGCAGGATCATTTCCGATAATGTAACTGTCAAAAAATGGTCTAAAATCTACCTTGGCTAGCTTATTTAATTCTTGAATTTGAATTTCAAGGCTAATGGGTTTTCCTTCTTTTCCATATTTTAGATACAAGACTTTCATGAAATCATCTAATGATTTCACTCCGTTGGTTTTCGATCTTATTTCTACATCAAGAATAAATGCCATCGTCGCACCTCCTCCATATATTAAAAACCAATTTTCTCCTTTTTTTTTGCCAGCATCAACTAGACTTATTCGATCTTTATCAAGCATTTGAGCGGTATTCATCCTAGCAAATTGATAAGCCAACCATCGTAGGTGATCCTCTTCATCTATAATGCCAACTCGTAGTAATGTTAGAGCTGAATAGTATTCCGTGAAACCCTCCGAAAACCAATAGTTGCTTTTATAATCCTCACTGTAGAGAAAATTTGTGCCATTCCAATAATGAAACATTTCATGTGCAAGAGTGTTTGCCCATACAATCTTCGTGTGTTCTAAGTCTTTATCTTGAAACATTTGATGAAAACTATTTCTAAAAGCTTCACCATCTTGAATCTCATTCTTAGAAGCGCACACTAAGTAGTTGGCAGATGGTAACTCACCAAAAATTTCTCTATAAGCTGGAAGTATTTGCTCTAAACTTTTATGTATCAATTCTATTCTGTGACTAAAATTTGAAGGAGTCGCTATGGTAAGAGACATATTATCAACTTGAATAACCTTTTCGGAATGATTGCCCATCATCAAAAGATTGTTAATTAACTCTTCCGAATTTTTCGCGATAAAAATTCGATTCGACGACTGTACCCAAGCAGTTGATATTTTCCATTCCACCGGCACATCAAACGTGATTTCGTATTCGGCTGGGTGCTCCTCCTTGCTATAGACAAACAATCCGGCTGTTGCCCAGAAAATGGTATTATCAAGCCATACAGTAGGTCTTCCATCAATTCCCCCAGCTGAATCCCAATTGTGATTATCGTGAGATAGATTTACTTTATATAGTAGATTAATTATAGAATTGCCACGGATATTTAAATCCCACTCTCTCGTAAGGTCATTCCATTCAAAATCGATCGACTCCCCTTCTTCATTTGAAATAGATAGTATTTCTACGAATTCCGCCCAGCCTTTTTCAATTTCAGGTGGGCAGCCCCAGAAACGCATCTGTAATTTTGAATCTTTAACCAAGATTGTAGCCTGTACTTCGACCAATCTCAATTTTTTCTCAACTACTTTTATTTTATATCGATTCTGAGACTTTAGGTTACTTTGGGAGTACCCATTAGAAGCGCAAAAAATTATGAACACATAAGTGATCAGCTTTTTAATAGCACTTGGGAAAGTTGTTACTAATTTTCTCATATGATCATTACTTTATCATCTCTTAAATGTGTCTATCAGAAATGAATTTATAAGCTGTATACCTTAAGTTCAATTCCATCTTCATTTTCATCATCTCTAATCCTATTTTGTTCATACTATATGCAATAGTCATCTGGCTTTCTCGATTTTATAGCGCAAAACTCCACTGACACCAAAACCTGTACTTGATTTTTTTTCTAGAGAAAAATTATGATTTTAGGAAGGCTTCATAAATCATGGAATCGAACAAAATTTTTTAACTTATTTCAAAAACTTATTACAGCTTAGTTATTGACTTTCTTAAAAAAATACGAATTAGGCTCCACATTAGCATCTACAGAAAGCATAAAGCCAACTATTTCATTATTTTCTATTAGAAATTCGCTAACCTCTATTCCATAAATCGGATCATCATATGTACACAAAAACCTTCCTTCGCTCAAGTAATTAAGCGAAGCTTGCATATTGTGATGTTGGAATTTCATCACAAACTCCTCATTATCCATTTCCAATTCTAACTCTCCGTATACCTCATTTGAATAGGTGCCTATATAAGGTTCTAAATTATCAAGACTGTTAAGTGGCTTTATTGAATTCCTGACTACTGCCAAATGATTTGATTTTTGGTTTTTTTGAAATTCATAAAATCGATGTGCAATATTACTGTAGTCGCGAAATGGTAATTGTAGAAACGAATCAACTATTTCAAGTTTGATTGTTTCAAAAAGTAAATGATTATCCGAATTGGTAAGGATGGCAATTCCCAAATCAATTTCAGGAATCAAAGTTACAGACGATGTAAAACCGTACATCCCTCCATTATGAGTTATAAACTCTCTCCCCTCATAATCCATGTTATACCAGCCTGATGAATAATGCTCAAACTGACTTCTGTTAAACATCGCATAAGGCATTCCAGTCCTTCCAATCAAAATTTTTGGCTCTCTTACCTTCAAAACGACTTCAGGTCTTAATACCTGCATCCCATTAACTTTCCCACTGTCTAGTTGTGCAAGAAGCCAATTTCCTAAATCAGATGAAGTTGAATAAATGCCACCACCAGGACTCATATTATCTGCCTTACCTACTTTGGATACAACCAACTCTCCATTTTGATCAACTACATGAGGTGATGCATAATTTTCTCTCTCTGACCATGCAGAAGTATTTGCGCCGGTCCTTTTCATTCCAAGAGGTTCAAAAATGGACTCCTCCATATAGCTTGGGTAGGTCATCCCTGTAATTTTTTGAATAATCTCACCCACTAAAAAATAGCCAGCGTTCGTATAGCTGAATGATTTGAATTCATTTTCAGCAGGTAAATACTTGAACTTTTCGATATATTCTGAGGCTTTTAGATCAGTTCCAAAAAAAATGAAGTCGCCAGCGAATTTATTTAGACCAGATCGGTGAGAGAGAAGATCTTGAATTGTAACAATT
This sequence comes from Ekhidna sp., assembly GCF_039960695.1. Classification (GTDB taxonomy): domain Bacteria; phylum Bacteroidota; class Bacteroidia; order Cytophagales; family Cyclobacteriaceae; genus Ekhidna. The sequence continues at coordinate 486,624 of NZ_JBDVKP010000020.1, forward strand.
TTAGTAAGCCAAGGATCCGAAAGTTCGAGTGAAGGAATCCAATTGATAATTGGATCATCCAAGGAAAACCCTTTTTCGATTGCAAGCTGAGTTATCGCAGTAGCTGTGAAAGCTTTTGTGGTAGATCCAATTAGAAAAAGTGTATTTTCATCAACACTATCTGCCTTCTCAATATTTGTAACCCCATATCCCTTACTTACCAAAACTTCTCCATCCTTGACAATACAGATAGCTATGCCTGGAACCCTCCATTTATCTAAGGCTTCTAATACATATCCATCAAGCCTATGCTCGACTAAGTCTGGTTGGCTATTTTGTCCTATCGAGTTTAAAAACGAGCAAATCAAAGCAAGGATTATTACTGTTCTCATTATGGTCATATTTGCGTTTACTTGATTTGACATGATTATTAAGCCAATGTTGCTTGTATCAAAAAAAATCTTTCAAGGCAAAGGTCATTGTTGCTCTTTCATTTCATTAGCAATCATGATTAAAGAATATTAACTATGAACGAATAATATAAACTATGGTGCACGCTTAAATTTTTGGGGAAAATGAAACACATTAAACTTTGTCCATTTAACAATTTCTATTCTTGGATTTTCCAAAAAAAATAACTCTTGCTTTTAGTTGTTAAGAGTTAAAGTAATTTGCCTTTAAGTAGTTGATTTTTTGATCACTTTGGTTTAAAAAATTATTTTGCAATTGCTGACTTTATCATCTCACTCAGTGTTTTCTCAATGTCCTCTTCATAGCCAATAATTAAGTCCATAATTACTCCATCCTTGATGACTAAATGAGTAGGAAATACCTTAACACTCATTGTGCGCTTTGTAAATTCTTCAGACGATACTAATTTGTATTTAAAGGGACGCTTTTTAACAAATTTCAGGATCTGTTCCTCTGTGTCAAATGTCGAACCAATAAAAGATACTTCTTTGAATTCAGGGTTGGAAGCAATAGAGTTGAGTGCTGGTAGCTCCACAATGCAAGGTTTACAGGTTGTAAACCAAAAATTAAATACTGTCACACCTTTTTTTAGCTGGTCTTTTGTGATTTTTTCTCCGTCAACGTTCCATAGCGTAACATCAGAGAGTTCTTTGTTAATCCACTGACTTCTATACTGGTTTGTGTAATCTATTAGCCATTGCTCCTTTTGAGTATATCCATGACTCAACGTACTCAGAAATAAAACAATTAAACCGATTTTTAGGTAATTCATGGCATTTATCTTTTAAAAAAAATTAAAGTCAGTGTGTCTCGCTATGCATATCTGAATCTTAATTCAAAATATTAGTCGAAATCAGGATTTCGTTCTTAGGTAAAAATCTAAATACCAGCTATTTATCACTATACAACTATGAGGAAATAATACAACTTATGACCTAACCATTGAAAGTATGATACACTTTTATAAACTATGAAGCAAAATAATTTTTTTTAAAAAAAATAGATCAATTTTAAGACCACATCTGAGACGATAACACAAAAAAGACCAGAAACATATAAAATCATGAAAAAATATATTCTTCTCCCAACATTAATTGGTATGCTCTTGATAAGTAGCTTCATGTTTGCTCAAAATACTGAAAAGATATCTCCTTCCCTTCAGAAAGGGATTATAGAGGAATTAAGTCGCCAAATAAAAAAAGAGTATATCCTGGAAGATATTGGATTTAAAATGTCCTCTCGTTTGGACTCTTTGAGTAAAATAGGGTCAAGAACAGAAATGGATTCGGAAGCTTTCATCAAAATGCTCAATCAAGAACTTAGATCTGTTTATGCAGATAAACACCTTGGTGTGGTTAATCCAAAAAGATTCAAAGAATTTCAAAAAATGTTAGGATTAGATCAAAACCAAAAGAAAGATCACCATTCCAAACTTAAGCAAAAATCTAATCATAATATGCATGACTATAAGAATGGCCAAGGATCGCATGCAGAAGACGCAGATAAAGTTATTGGTAATGAATTAGCAGGAAGTCGAGTAATAAATAGAGATGGCAGAACAAATATTGGTCTGATAAACCTAAGCCGATTTGACGGGACGGAAAAAGGTTTAATGAACATGAAAGAATTACTCAGTTCTTTTGTTGGGGTAGATGCTGTTATTATTGACTTGAGAAATTGCAAAGGTGGAGATGCTGAAATGGTAAAAGCACTCAGTGGTTATTTCTTTGATACCTCAACGTATTTGGTTTCAACTATTGGTAGAAAAGGTGAAAATGGAAAAAGGGAAACAATTGAACGATGGGCTATTGCGAATGAGCTTAGTTCTAAGTTTGTTAACACCCCATTATATATCATGACTAGTGCCCTTTCCTTTTCTGCTGCAGAATCCTTTTCATTCGGCCTACAATTAAATAAACGGGCAATATTAGTTGGCGAAACTACGGGTGGAGGCGGCCATATGAATGCTTTTTTTGCACTTCCAGGCGGATATGGAGTCTCAATTTCTGTAGGTAGAACTTTTGATGGGAAAACCGGTAAAGGTTTTCAGGGGACAGGTGTACAAGCAGATATATTGATTGAAGCAGATCATGCTTTTGCCAAAACACTCGAACTAATAAAACACAAAAGAACAGCTGAGCTCGGGTATGATGACTCTAAAGAAAAAGTACACCAAACACTACAACAACTATCTGAAGCTTGGTATACAGGAGATTTTAAAAGTGCAAAATCATTAATATATAGTAAGTATAAAGCCTATCTAAGTATCGATAATGAAAGCATTGTGAATGAAGTTAATCTTTTGAAATTAATTGAGAACGGTACTGGTGCAAAAACCCCTCGAGAAGTTAGGAATAGGGAAATATCTATTTATGAAGTGAGAAATGATGAAACTGCTACTGCCAGATTAATGTTTCGTGATCAAATTCATTATCTTCATTTAATAAATGATAACGGCACCTGGAAAATCATTTCAGATTTAATTACTTTGAAACAAATGCATGGTTAATTGAATTCGAAAACTATAAACTCTCGGTGTATAACAACACGTATTCTCGGGTTATTGCAGGTTTATCTTCTTTTGATGTTTTCTTCCCTGTCAGTGCTCCACAATGTAATGTCCAAGAGCCTTATTAATGCACTTACTTCAATGCTGACTGTATTGCTAATTAACCACTGTTCTTTTTGAAATAGGCATAATAAAATATGCTGAAAAAAAACATCAAGGTAACCTTTAGATATTTCATACTTAAAGTTTTTATAGATACAACTGATTAATTCACTCTTCCTATTATAAAAAAATCCAAAACTAAATCTGCAATTAAATTTTAATAAGAGTTAGAACTTAGGACGAAATCATTGAAAGCATGAAACACTTGTCTAAACAAGATAGCAAATCAATTTGTAGCGAAAAACTATGATTTGTTTTAAGTGCTAAGCTCCTTAACATTTCATTAAGAAAAATTAGGAATCTGTTAACAATACATGATTTGAAATGCACCCAATTTGCTTTTTAAATACAAAAATGCTGAAATTAATCTCAATAATATCTCTCTTTATAGCTCATGGGATAATTGCACAGAAGCTCGAAGGTTCTGTAAAAGATTCAAATACTCAATCACCTATACCCTTCGCTACAATCACAATTTACGCCATGGATAGTTCCCTGATCAATGGAGTTATTGCCGACGAGAATGGGAATTATTCACTCAACTCACTAACCCCTGGGGCTTACATACAACATGTCAACTTTATTGGCTACAGTCCTTTTTCCGATACACTTTCAATTTCCGGTCTTACAATTAAAAACATATTCTTAAGTTACGAACCAATAAATCTAGATGAAGTAATAGTTGAAAGTGAAAGAACAAGCATTTCTCAATTGATTGATAGAAAAGTAATTACAATTGGAGATGATATAGCTTCAACCGGAGGCGATGCAAGGATTCTTCTTGAGCAGATATCAGAAATACAAATCGATGAAAACGGAGGAGTTTTACTGCGCAACAACTCAAACGTTAGTATCCTTGTAAACGGAAAACCATCTCCCTTACAAGTAGAAGAACTACTTCGACAGCTATCTGCATCCGAAATTGCAAGCATAGAAGTCATAACTACTCCATCAGCGAGACACAGAGCAAATGGACTTACCGGAATTATTAATATAATCACCCATCAAAAAGTCAATAAGGGATTAACATTCAATACAAATTCAGGGATTACTTCTTTGAGAGGTTATAATATAGGATCCACCGTAGGGATTGGAGATAGCCTGCTGAGTCATCGCTTACATGCTTCTTACCAGAATTTCATTTATGAAAACAATCATTATCAAGAGCGAATTGGTATTTTTCCTTACATCCAGAAAGGGAATTATTTATTCGATGGTGATGTAACATTTTTGACGTATCGTCTCGATTGGTTTAAGACCGAAAAAACAGAATATTTTGCATCTATTGATTACAGATTGAATGAACATGAAATTGATCAACCTACTTCAATAATTGAGATAGGCACTGAGATAAATCAAACTAATATTTCATTTCATTCGCACCGCACGCTTGATTACTCACTTGGTATGGTACATCGGTTTAGTGGAAACCATAAGATTGAATTTGATTCAAGATTATCCAACAACCGAAATCAGCTCACCAGTGCTTTTTTGCCAAATTTGGATATCACAAACAACAATCTTGATAATAATGTTAGTATTTATGATGTGGCTGTTGATTATACCCGCCAAATATTCAATCAGTTAAATCTTGAAGTCGGATACCTCCTAAACATTCAGGAATTCAGAAACTCACTTGAGACTAAAAATCTATCATTAGAAACAATAGATTTGTTCTATAGCGATGAATTAACCCATGCAGCTTACATATCATCCAATCTGGAATTAACCCCATTAGAAGTACAAGTGGGGTTGCGAATTGAATCGTATGAGCGTAATGTAAAAGAGTCTTCAATCCTGGACTTTAGTCAAGTCAATCTATTTCCGTCGATTCACTTAATTAGAGCTTTTGATACCCAAAGAAATCAGATATTTAAAATAGGATACAGTAGAAGAATTTCAAGACCAACCCTATCACACCTAAATCCACTGACCTCTCAATCCAATGAGTTCCTGGTTCGAATCGGAAATCCAAATTTGATTATGGAGTTTTCCAATAATATTGAGAGCTCATACCAATGGAATAAGAAAAAGGTTAGCATCACAACCACGATATTTTTCAATAGAAAAGAGAACTTGTTGACAAGCATATTTGATACGCAAAGCGATAGACGAGTGATCCACACCTATGAAAACTTGGGCAATAGTTCAGTAACAGGACTTAACCTAAGTGTAAATGTAGATGCTGGAAATAAGCTAAAGTTAAATGGAGGGATAAGTTGGAGCAGTGAGAAATTCCATTCTGTCCCCTCCTATCTAAACCAATCAGCAAAAAACCTTAATGGTAGAATTAACAATTCTTATAAGTTATTATCAAATCTGATTGGTATTGTTTCATGGAGCTACAATGGACCAAGACGGTACTTAACAGGTTCATTAGAAGTCTATCATAAACTTGATCTTGGTTTAAAGTATAGTCTTTTTGAAGATCGGATCAAGGCAGAAGTACGTCTTACTGATATCTACAACAACCAGAGATATAGAAGAGAAATTGTTGGAGATGGGTTTACAAGAATCTCCGACTGGAAGCCACAATCAAGGATGGCTTTCCTTAACATTAGCTACAATTTCAGTAGAGGAACGTTAATTAAACGGAAGGATAAAAAGTCTTATAGGAGTGGTGTTTTGGATTGATAAATAGCATCTTCAAGGTACTCAACAGTATGAAAAAGAGTCATTATTTATTCCTTCAATTGTTTAATTGTTTGACCTGCCCAGGAAATCCAATCTCCATGCTCGATGTGCTCCAAAACCTTACCGTCCTTGATGACTAAAATCGTATTTATAGGTAACTCGAATTCTAATATTCTATCTACTGACTCATATCCTGTGAAATATTTTGCTGGAATTTTATATGAATATGTTCCATATAAAACAGCAAACTCTCGGGAGTAGAATTCTTCTTCAATTATATATTTTGCATCAATTACTCCTTGGAAACCTGCTTTTAGATCAGAAATTATGTTACTTCTTCCTTTACTTTGTATTATCTCATGATCAGGATTGGGGTAAATAACCTTGACAGATCTATCCAACCATACCGAGCTATCTGAATAGTAACTGGCCAGACTTTCATAATTCATATCAAAAAATGCTTTTAAATAACCTAATGCAATAGATTTAGTATTACTGGATTCTTTTTTTGGATTGATTCCCTTCATTTGTAGCAATGTCTGCATTGCCGCGGATGTCCAATCACCGTGCTCTATGTGTTCTAAAACTTTTCCATTTTTGACTACCAGTATTGTATTCAGGTCAATTTGGTAATCGAAAATTTTACTTGAAGACTCGTATCCAGGATATTTGTTAGCGGGAATTTTGTATGAATATATTCCGTGCAGAATTGCAAATTCTCTCGAATAAAATTCCTTTTCAACTTTATAATTCGCATCAAATACACCACTGAACCCAGACTTCAAGTCTTTAATTATTTTGTCAGATCCAATGCTTCTATCAACCTTATATTCCGGATTCGGAAAGAGAACTTTTGTTGATCGATCTAACCAGATTGACTCTGATGTATAAAAATCTTCTAATTTGTCATAATCCAAACTATAAAAGGTTTCTATATACTCCTTTACATCGGATTGAATAGAAACGATTTTCGGAATTTTTCTTGCTTGTGCAATAATTGCAGTGTGAACGAAGAGTGCAATGCCTAAGACAATAAGTTTTTTACATATATTCTTAAACATCCGATTAGAGAAAAACTTAATTAATTTCATGCTGAGTCGTGAGATTTTTTTTCAGAAGATGAATCACTAATGTAGTGTGATTGAAAGCCTTTCGTCCCAAAGAATATCTTACTTATTCCTTACTTATTCCTTACTTATTTCTGAATTTCAGGCTCCATCAAATCATACTTTTAAAAACCAGTTCTCCTCCTTGACATCTGTTTGCATTTAAAAATTTCTCAATCCTATCATTGGAATAACTCTGAAGCTAATTTTCATTTCTGTCCCTGCATACTTAACAAAGTAGCCAAAAATTTATGGTCGAGTCAATACAGAAAATACTGATTACTGACATCTTCAACGATCAGAGTTCGTAGGGGGAATTGCCTGAGGCTTCACTCGAATCTCGAGTTGGAAGCTACAATCAAGAATGGCTTTTCTAGAGGATGAGCTACCGTTTTAATAGAGGCAAACTTGGTGCTGAAAAAAAAAGAGATCGAACAGAAGTGTAGTTTTGGATGAAATTTCAATTCATAGAATAATGGGTTACAAGGTATTTTGAAAGCTGTTTAAAAACTTGTTAAGAATCCAGCATATTCTCTTCTAGTTTCCTTGTCAAAACTGGATAGATAATTCTCTGTTGTTTTGATAGAATTATGACCAAGAGCATCACTAATAAAAGTTACTGGCACTCCTTTCCTTTTCAAGATTGTTGCGTAAGTATGTCTTGCAGTTTGCATACTAAAATTTGCGCCGAGGTTCAGTTCTTCTGATATCAATTTCAACCTCCTATTCAGATTACGATTGAAGTTCTGTATCCTCTTTTTCTTTTGATTCTCATCCATGCCAGCCGTTAAAATATCAAACACATAGTTGTCCATAGTTTTGATTGGATTACTCCAACTATCAATTAATTTGCCAAGCGATGGAGTCAACTCTACTATTATAGGTTTACTCTTCTGAATGGTATTTTTTGTTTTTGTGCGATTGAAGATAATCTGACCTTCCATTGAATCAATATCCTTGAATTGGAGTCGTGCTAAATCAGTAACATTGGCACCATTAGCCAAGTAAGAGAGCAGAAAAAAATCCCTTGCTTTTTCTTGTCCAATACTTGCTGGATTAAAATCCATAATGGTTTTAACTTGATCAAAACTAAGCGCCCTTTTTACATTAGATCCAGATGGAATACGAAACTTTCTTTTTCCAAAAGGATAGTGCTCACTTGATATTAAACCATTATGAATTGCATTATTATAAATAGTTCGAAGGCTTCTACAGTAAATCCCCACTGTAGTTAAACTTTTATTGCTGCTGATCATCCATTTCTCATATCGCTCTAACCAACCAGGAGTTATATCATCAATCAAAATTCTCCTCTTAAAACGATGGAAAGAGTCTCTTGCATTTTTATAGCTAATAGCACTACCTATACGTTCTTGTCTATTTAGCTCTTCGATATAGCTGTCAAATAAAGCTATGACATCCCTCGAAAAAGAACCTGGAGATGTGAATTTTCGCTTAAACAAATCGAAATTAAACTTACCCATTTCATCAATTAGGGATTCGGCTCTCTGTTCGATTGCATTTAGTTTTAGCCTTATCTGCCTCATATCACCACGAGCTTTCGGATCAGTAGCTCGATCAAATTGATCCGGTGTAAGAAAAAATCCAGTGCTATACATCCTATTAGATCGATCGTAAATTACTCTCAGTTTAACTGGATGTTGTTTTTTGCTATTCCTGGTTCTTTTGTCCAATACTATTGATACTGTTGCTTTCATAGTTCAAAATTTGCACAACAATTTGCACAACAAATATGGTAAAAAGGTATAAAATTACGTAGTGGTTTAAGTATTATTTATCTATAAATATCTGATTATGAATTAATTAGTAAATATTGGTAAATAGAAGTAAGTATATTGGATCTGACTGTTAATCAGAGGGTCCTTGGTTCGAGCCCAAGAGGGAGAGCAGAAGCCTGGCAGTCGCCGGGCTTTTTTTATTTAAAAAAATTCAAACCTGGATGGGCCTACCTTAATGGCTTGAAAAAAATCAGCATTTGAATCAACAGACCAATAATTATTAAAGCTCCGATTTCCAATCGAGATATAAGGTTGCTAGCGTTGATCGTGCGTGTTGAATGGCTAATTTCTCTCTTAGCCTCGTCCAGCTGAATTTTAGACAAAATATCTAACTCTTCATATAATTGTGAATACCGATCTTCTCTCACATTAAGTGACGGGAGTTCTTCGTTTATGAGTTCCACTTGACTCAAATTTTGCTCAAGTTTATTTAGCTCATTCAAATTATTTTGGAATGATTCAAAGCGAAGTGCCTCAGTCTCGGTCAACTCAGTTTGAGAAAATTTGTAAACTAAAACATCGATTGAATCATTAGCCATGTTAATAGTCCACTCTATCTGATTCATATCACCATTGTAAATGATGTTCTTTTTGATTTGAAGCTGACGTGATATTTTGTAGATGTAATCCTTTGCCAAAAGCCGATCTTCGTATACAGTAGTCAGGCTTTTTTGCACAATGATGAAATGGTTGCTGTCCATCCTATTGGTGGCCAACACCAATAGGAATACAACCGCTAGCGCTGCTCCTGTCCTGATTCTTTTTGCTAAGCTTAACTTCCACATTCTCATTCCTCAAATTAGTCTTGAAAGGAGTTGTTACTGGCTAGTTCCAGCCCTATTCTATCCGGATGAATCATATGCATGTGCTTTTCAATAGCCAAGATTCGTTTGTCTATGTGTTTCAGGTATTTAGTTAACCCGCTTTCCAAAACGAGCACTTGCCCATCAAAAGAATTCATTCCAATATCCTTTTTTAAATCTTCTTTATTTTTCTCCAAATCGTTTCGGGTTATGCAGCTTTCACGTAAGAAATCCAAAAACCCTTTAGTGCTGTATTTAGCTTCAAAGTTGTTGATGTCTTTTAGGGATTTTTGATACTCTTTTTTACCAATTAACAGTTCTGTGGTCGGTTCATGAAGAAAATTGATCATTACTGAATCGAAATGATGCAAGTCGCTCAAAATATTGACTGCATATCCCCTGAATTCTTGACTCTGGCAAAACTTCGACAGGCCATTGTAACTTTTGAGCTCCACTGATACCTCCAACCACTGATTGGTTAATGTCTCATATTGTTCTTCAACATTCTGAGCTTTCACAGTAAGTGTTGAGCCCAAAATTAATATTACGAGAAGGGCGACTTGATACCGAAGTTTTGTCATTGGCTTATTTAATTATGTCATCAAATCTAAAATGCCAAGACCTTCATTCATCTATCAGAATATTGGTAAAAAAGTGTGGTAAAATCACGGAGAGCTGCATCCGTATTAATACGGATAGCTCAACAATCGTATTAAGAGATAACTTTACCAAATGATTCGCATGAACAAGATTGGCAACAAGCTAGCTCTGATTATGATTTGCCTGGCGCTGGTTGTGACCACTTTTCTTGCTTCTCTCTTTTACTACCAATTTGATCAAGCGCTTAGAGAGCGTGTGTTTCTTCAACTTTCTTCTGTAAAGCAATTGAAATTGGTGAAAATAAAAGCTGAAGTAACTGACCGCATTGCTTTATTTAATTCGATTAAAACAAACCACTCTCCAGGAGAAAAAGCAACGGGTTTTTTCGAATTTGCAGTAGATACTATTCAGCCAAATACTATTGGGGCCTATCAGGTTCCCAATTTTGTGAAATGGTCCGATGAAACTTTTATTATAGATTTTACCAATCAGCATCCATCCGGAGAAATCACCCTTGGCTTTGCCAGACATGAAGGTGGTTTATACTTTTTAGCAATTGCTTATGTCCCCGATATTCAAGCAATCCTTCTTGAACGGACAGGTCTGGGAGAATCTGGAGAGTCTTATCTCGTAGGTGACGATTATCAATTGAAATCACGCTCTCGATTTGATTTTGCTTACGGCCATGGAACAACTGTTAAAACAAAAGGAGTGCTCAGAGCTCTTTCTGGCCAAACAGGAGAGGATAGCTTCTTGGACTATCGGGGCATACACGTCTTTAGCTCCTATGAAAAAATGGAGATAAACGGACTGACATGGGTAATGCTTAGTGAGATAAACCATGACGAAGCTATGGGACCTATTTTACGTTTGCGGAAAAACTTGTTGGTAATTGTTGCCACAATTATCGCCTTCATTCTCATTGTGTCATACTATCTATCCAATATGATTGTAAGCCCGATAATCAGTATGGAGAAAAAATTAATTCGCATGTCTGAAGGTGCTCAAGAAGATGTGTTTCCCGATGAAAATCGAGAGGATGAAATTGGCCACATGTTTATCGCACTTAATAAGCTAATACAGGCGCTAGGAGACACCATAAAATTTGCTGACGAAATAGGTTCCGGAAACTTTACTGCGCAGTTCACACCGCTGGGACCCTCGGATAGATTAGGATCTTCTTTGATTGAAATGAAAGAAAAACTTCAGCAATACAAGGAAAAAGAACTCACCCATCAAAAGGAAAACCAACGTTCGATTCTCAGCGGTGAAGAAAAAGAGAGGTCGAGACTTGCAAAAGAGCTTCATGATGGACTGGGGCCTTTGCTAACCACTTTACGTTTAGATGTGCAATCCACTTCAATCGATGTAAAGCTAAAAAACCAATTCTTAAAAAAATTGGATCACACCATTCAAGAGGTAAGGAATATGTCTAACAATCTTATGCCTAGTGTGCTCAAAGATTTCGGAGTTGGAGAGGCTGTCGCCAATATGGTGAAAGAGATGAACGATAGCTCTGCTATTACCATTCGCTACAGGCATGACGTTCCTGTCAAAGTCGATTTAGACGATCACATTCAAATTTCAATCTATCGCATCATTCAAGAGGCACTCAATAACTCTCTGAAACATTCAAATGCCACTGAGATTAAGCTATCGCTAACCTATTTTGAAGATCACCTCGACCTATTTATTTCGGACAATGGGCAAGGTTTTGACATTGCTGAATTAGGAAATGGGAATGGAATTAGAAATATGAAAGAACGAGTTAATCTTTCATCAGGAACTATTAATATCTTTAGTAACGCCAAGGGAACAACTATTGAAATAGAAATACCGGTATGAGTTTATTGAAAATCGCTGTAGTAGATGATCATCAATTATTTCGGGAAGGCATGATCTCATTGCTAGAAAGAAGTGATGACTTAGAGGTTGTAGGAGATTCTTCCTCAGTCAATGAGCTTTTTGAGCTATTGGCAAAAACTAAAGTTGATATTGTGTTGATGGATGTATCCATGCCAGGCGGCGATGGACTTGAGGCTATTGAAAAAGCTCGTGAGGAATTTCCAAAAGTCAAATTTATTGTTTTGACCATGCATGCTGAAGGTCAGTATGTTGTGAAAGCAGTTCGGAATGGAGCCTTCGGATATTTGATAAAAAATGCTGATGAAGCAGAATTGCTAGAAGCGATCAAACAGGTTTCTCTTGGTAAGAAATACTTCAACAAGGAAATCTCTCACCTGATGATTGGGAATATGGCTATTGAAGGAGAATCTCACAAGAAGCTCTCCGAACGCGAATTGGAAGTTTTACAGCTTGTTTCAGATGGTAAAACAACAAAAGAGGTTGCTGAACTACTTTTTGTAAGCACGAGAACCGTCGAAACACATAGGGTAAATATGATGAAAAAACTAAACGTTCAAAACACGGCAGAGCTTATAAAAAAAGCAGCTCATTTGCAGCTCATCTAACCAACACTCCGTATTTATACGGATCAATTTTTACAGATAAATTCTCATTTCCCTGTCAATATGTGATCTCTAATTTAGTGTTCGGTATTTAACCGCTTAACTAATGAAGATATTCGACATCTTAAGTCTGCTGATATTTTGTTCCGGGCTTTTCATCTTTATCAATACTTTTTTTCTAAAGTTACCCTCTTCGATAGGTTTGATGGTGTTAGCATTGGCTCTGTCGCTAGGAGTCCTTGCTTTTAGCCTTGCTTTCCCTGAGTATCATTTGGCTCAGCATGTCAAGAAATACGATTTCTCAGATGTTATGTATCGATTTGTGCTAAGCGTCATGCTTTTCGCAGCAGCTTTAAAAATTGATTTTCGTAAGCTGGGCAGCCAGTTAATCCCTGTACTGATCCTATCTTTTTACGGGGTTATGATCTCCACGCTTGTCATTGGTGGGCTAATGTTTTTTATACTGGATTTAACCGGAATTGGCATCAGCTTTATAAGCTGCCTGGTATTTGGAGCGTTAATTTCCTCGACCGATCCCATCGCTATCACCAAAACCATCAAACAGTACGATCTCTCCAAAAAGTTAGAGACGAAGATCTCTGGTGAATCGCTCCTGAACGGTGGTATTGCAATTGTGCTTGCCTTTACACTTGTAAATGTGCAGCAAGAAGCTGTTTCTCATGGTGTGCTTAGCACCTGGGACATTTCGCTCATTTTTCTCAGAGATATTATTGGAGGTTTGGTTGTAGGTGTATTGTTTGGCTGGTTAGGCTTTAAGCTGCTGAAATTGGTAGATAATCATGTAGTTGAAGCAGAAGTGTTGATCACTCTTGCCCTGGTGATGATGGGCTCATATTTGGGTGATTCTCTCTCAGTATCCTCTATGATGGTGGCTGTGCTTACCGGACTTATCATTGGCAACTATGGTAGAAGTGAAACGGGCGAAAGTGCCGTCGGTGAATACGTTTACAAATTTTGGAGACTTATTGAAGAAACACTTGCAGCCATGCTATTTGTACTGATCGGATTCGAAATGCTGGTGATACCACTCAGGCTCGACTACTTCGCGCTTGGCTTTTTTGCAGTCATCATCGTAATCTTCGCCAGATGGTTAAGTGTTTTTATCCCAATTAAGCTCATGTCCATGAGTCATACATTCGATAAGGGAACAATCTCCGTCTTGTCGTGGGGAGCGATTAGAGGTGGGCTTCCTGTTGCATTTACGCTATCACTTGCACCTGGTTTTGAAGGAAAAGAAATAATAGTGACACTCACTTATGTGGTGGTGGTTTGTTCTATACTCTATCAAGGCTTGAGCACTGCTACCCTGATGAAAAGATATGAAGCAAACAATGCTAGAAAAAGTAAGTTATCCTCAACATGATAAGCGGTTTTCATTTAGTTGAGTAGGTTGCGCCCCACCAAAATGGTGGGGTTTTTTTCTGTTCATTCTTGATTGTTTTCTGAGAAGGGCACATGTAACCGCTAAATGAAAGCTGAAGCTCACCAGCAATCCCAGTGACTGCTGTCATTAGACTGCCTTCCGCTTTGTGCATGATTTTAGGGAAAGGAAGAAGGTGGTGAAAGGGAATAGGTAGAAACCTATTTGTCAGTTGCTGAGGAGGATCACCTAGAAACGCTCCGATGAATAGCTGCACAGAATAGCAAAGGATAAGCAATATCACTTAAGGCATAGTGAAAGAAATACGGTGAAAAATGAAAAGGCTGGGCATAATGTATATGTCCAGCTTGTCGCTACTTATTAGTGATCTTATTTGAATGAATAATCAAGCATACCACAAATCCTTTTTAACAACTCGTTTTGATGACGAGTTGATCATTATGAAAATAAGGAAAACGATGATTATCAATGCAGTTTCTACCCGATTAGTCACTGAATTTGAGGTCATTATCTGATTGGAATCTTCCAACAGCTTTTTGCCTTCCACAAGCTGGATTTCAGACAATCTTACCAGATCATTTAAAATCAAATTGTGTTGGTCCTCGAGACGGTCTTTAAGGGCATCACGAGTCAATAATGATGGATTGTGCTGAACTTGAATCTCTAATTCTTCCAAAAAACTTATATTCTTTTTCAGTTTTCGCAAAGAGTGACTTTCATCGTCAGTCAATTTCGTTTCTTCAAATTCTTCAATCACTTGCATCATTGCATGATTTGCAGCAATACTTTTTTCAAAGAATTCATCTTTTGAACCTATATAAGCTTTCTTTTCATGTATTTTTTGCGTCAATGTTAAGATATAGTTCTTCGCAACCAGACGATCTTCGTAAATCGATGTAACCGCCGCTTTCATATCTGATATATGTCTATTATGCATGTAGCCAATCATCACAATCATTAGAATGATTGATATCAAAATCAGATTTTCGTTTCGTTTCTCAGTTAGAATATTTTTCCATTTCATGACTTTGCTGTTTTGTCGAACCAATTATTTTTTTGATTAAAGTTTAGCCACCAGTTAAGCTCGGCCTGCTCATCAAGACTTAAATACTTAAGCCCTTTTTGATATTCTTTATGCAGGAGCTCTCTGTTGAAACTCACCTTACTCAAGAGGAGCTTGTAATACTCCAGCAATGACATCTTTTTCTTACTTATTTCCATTCCGATGAGTTTACTTTTCATAATTGTGACTTTTATGTTTTAAAATCTTTGTTTAGTGCTTTATGGACTTAGTACTTTATCATACTAGTTGATGTATTTCTTACCAGGTGCTGTCCATGTGTCGAAAAAGAGAAGCTTCGATTGCCAATAGCTGATAGCATCAAGCATTCAAAAATTGGCTCAAATGCCTGTTCCCTCTTTCTCCAATCAAATAAGAAATTAGCTCCAGATCCACCTTCCTTGTCCAACCTTGGAATGACAATCTCAACCGTTTCCATAGGCAGAACAAAAACAGGTGCCTTCACATAATTGCGAAGTAGTGTTCCAGTTGTTTCAAAGTAATCGGCGCTTGTTAAGAAAATGCTATCGGTTCTATTTGGATTTTTAATACTGATAGTTGCTCCTAATAATATTCTTTCCTGATCTGTATTTATATAGATATCGGAATACACTGACAAATACGTTTGCCCTGTGTGTAAAGAATCGAGACTCATTGTACCAACAGTCCTATCTCGCCAGTTTATATCTACTTTAAATGACTCTGGCTTCTGAACTTCACGATGAGCGCATGAAGAAATAAAGAGTGCTAGTAGAAAATAAATTATCCCTCGTGTTCCCATACTTTTCTTCTGATATAAAAATGTTCAACATGCTTTTTAATATTCTTCACCCTTCTGGTAAGTCGTTTTAGGTACCTATACATCACAACTTCCTGAGCATAAACTTTACCTCCGTATGAATGGGTGGCAAAACCTGCTTTGTAGTGATCAGAGTACTTTTCTATCCTAGATTGAAAAGAACACTGATCACTAAAAAATTCAGTAAAGTCATCTGAATTGAACTTACTATCCAGTCTATCCATGTGCTTCAGTATTCGAGTGATGGTGTGCTTTGAATGATTATAGGTAGTGGACTGCAAATCAGCCTCAAGCATATCGTGATATTCGTGAATTTGATCCAGTAAGCTGAATATCGTACGTCGATAGCTATCATCATTGCAGAAAATCTTAAGGTTCCTATACCTTGAGAGTGCCATCATCTCCACATCCAAGTTGGCGGAGAGCACTATTATTTTTTTTTCGACCCTGTATGGTTCTGATAAATCCACTTCAGAAGCAGAGGTAGCATACAGGTTCGCTGTAGCGAAAGAGAGAATTATTATAGCAGTAAGTGTTGTGGGTTTCATATATCAAATCAACGCACTACACCTGACTAGGTAAATAACGATTATTTCGGAATTTTTTTGCGTGAAATACGGAGGATTATTCTGTCACGCAGCATGAAGCAAATAATCTGGCAATTGTTTGAGTTACAGAACGCCTATTAAATATCCCAGACCTAAACCGATGGCTCCAACTACTATTTTATCGGTCAGTCCATTCCACCATATTCCTCTTATTTCTTGCTTTAGGCGCTTAATTGTATGATCCATTTCGCCGATCTGCTTTTTCAAATCTTGATTATTTTTTGCCAGCTCAGAATTGTTTTGCTTGAGAGATGAAAGGTTTACATCTAGATCGTTTAGTATCTGTTCCAGATCTACATCTGCCTCTGCAGATGACGCTTCCATACGTTTGAGAAGCTTTCCTACAAGCTTTTCTACCTCTTTAACCTTTTCGAGCAAATCTTGATTAATTGTTTTAAGCTCAGCGTTAATTTTTCGTGTGCTTTCCAGCTGATCCAGCTTTTCGTTCAACAAAATCGCTCTTTCTCGGCTGATTAAGTAAGCAGTATCGGCTTGAATTCGCACTAAATCTCCTTTCTTTAAAACTAATTTCTGATCGGAGTTTCGAAACTTAATTTCCTGACCTGTAAGAAAGAAGGAAAATAACATGAATAAGAAAGATAAATAGTGAGTTCTCATAATACTAAAATCTAAGGCTGTCAATATTGACTGTGTCCGGTGGAATTGATACATCAATAGTATCATACGCATTGACCAAATTGCCCAGTTCGCTACGGATTTTGCTTAAACTGGCATTTTGTGCATTTGATATTTTTGCCAATTTTTCTTTGAATTGAGAAATTTGAGTTCTTGTTGTGCTGAATTCTCCATATAAATCCACATATTTTTTTTCTAGCTCCTTATACTCATTCTCTACTGCCTGTAGCGTGTCAATCCTTAACTCAAGATCTTTGGTTATTTTTCTTGCTTCCTTTAATGAGGTTCTTCCAAACAAAATATTGAGTCCGAGTGCTAAGGCCAATCCAACTACAACGACTGTTTGCCATTTAATTTGCTTAAAGGCATTGATGTTAAAAAAGGTTTTCATGGGTTGGTAATTAAAGATTAGTTGTGCCGCCTACTCTCTATTGATCCTTCCATTTTTTTGGCTTATTAAAAGTAACGTAATCAGCCTTATTTTGCACATTAATCTTAAAATGCTCTTAACAAATCACGGAATAATTCTATTAGTTAAATCGTATTTCCAAAAGTGATCTGATCAAAAAAAAGCCATTCAGCTTGATTCCGTCTGTCATAATCGAATTTTCATCAAAAAAGATCGACCTCAAAACAAATTTTACATCTGCTTTCTTAACTTTAGAAATCTAATTCATCGCTAACCATTGGAAACTTTTAAGAAGGTACTTTTAATAGACGATGATGATATCGTAAATTCAATCAACTCGGTAATCATCAAACACGCCAAATTTGCAAATGAGGTTGAGTCTATCAATAATGTACCTCATGCAATTGACTTCCTTAGTCAAGTCAAATCTGCAGGACAAACGCCAGATGTGATTTTCCTGGACTTAAACATGCCTGGCCAGGATGGTTGGGATTTTATAGAAGAGTATGAAAAACTCGGGATGAATGGCTCCACCAAGGTAATTATGCTGACATCTTCCATTTCTGCTAAAGATGAGGAACGAGCCTCTTCTTCTAAATGCATTACTGCGTTTATTTCTAAGCCGCTTTCTCCCGAGCTACTTGAAAATATCTACGAAAGTCATTTGGTAGAAAACTGAAATCAATTCAATCGCAAAGCAAAAGTTGCACCTTTCCTTGATTCACTTTCTACCCTTACTCCTCCTCTGTGATAATCAATAATTGTTTTAATGATATAAAGACCAAGGCCTGAACCATCAACATGGGAATGTAACCGAGTGTATGGTCGGAAGATTTCATTTTTATATTTAATAGAATCAAATCCTAAGCCATTGTCTTTGAAAATGATTGTTGTGTGTCCATTAACATTCTTTGACTTAATTCTAATCTGCAAAGATTTCTCCGGATCTCTATAGGCAAGTGAGTTAGCAAGAAGATGCTTAAAAATTACTTTCAATTGAGATTTAGGATAGTGTATAAGTGGAGACTCTGAAAAATCTTTTTTTATCACAGCATTCGAGCTCTTGATTTTACTTATTTGATTAGACACTACTTCCTTGAGGATTTCATCTATGTCTAACTCTTCTCCATCTGCGGACAATTCTTCCCGAACTTTATTTACTTCGACAAGAGAGGTTACGGTTTTCTCCAGTTGCTGATTTGTTTTTCTTGCATTGTTAAGAATAGCTTTGAAATTAGATTGATTTAAATTCTCCTTACCCAACATATCTAACAGAGACCCCAGGTTTGTAATGGGAGCTTTTAAATCATCTGCAGTACTATATGAGAAGTGTATAAATTGATCAATTTCAGCCTGCGAATAAGCCAATCGATCTGCCATATCATTAAAAGACTCTACAATATCACTGGTGATGCTATTTGAGCTTAGCTTGATCTTTGCGCTATAATTTCCGGCCCCGATCCTCTCAGCACCTGCTCTGATATCCTCTAACGGTCGCCATATGCGATAGCTAAATGTATAAACTGCTAATAGCGATAGTATGACAAAAAGTAAAGTCAGTGTGACAATCCATTTCATTGAAAGGACTTCCTCTTGCTCCACTACTTTTACCAACGCCTCAGTGAACATTTCATGTCGCATCAAAACACCTTCCACCTGCTTATTGAATTGATCTTCTTCTGATTCTACTCGCTCTGAAGTGAAAACCGCCTCTTCAATCAGCCCTTCCTCAAGTAAGTCAATGACCTCCAAGGCGTGTTTTTCGTAGCTCGTGTGATCACCCTCAAGTTTTTTTATGGAGAGAAGTAATCCTTTGAGCTTAATTCTTTGAACTTCTTGACTGGTTTGTTTAAGTGCGTTTGATACTTCCTGTTCAGCGTCTAAAAGCAGAATATCAACCAACTCAGCTAAATACCTAAATGTGCTATCCGCTTCTGCAAATCCTTGCACGGCTATGTCACTATTAGTTTCTAATTCTTCCGAATACCTGATTGCACGCTCAAATGCAATAGCTTGTTCTAATTGATTGGTTTCAATTTCAGTTAAAATCTCAATGATGGGTAGATCGATATTAGCGACATCATCAATGTCTTTGTGAGTAGCCACAATTCTTAGGAGGCCAAAAGCACCCAGTATCAAGATCAGAAAAATGATAAAGGTACTTCTGCGAAGAATTATTTCTTTTATTCGATTAGGTCTTCGGGTCATGGTGAATACTCGGGCGTAATTTCAGGTTTTGCAGCGACTAATCTAATTCAATTTTAGCGGTCATAACACGAATGGCATCATCTAGATTCATAGTTTCAATCTTTAGCTGCTGCAGAAGCTCCTCGTAAGTTTCTCTACTCTCCCAATTCAGTTTAATTAAATCAATCAATGCAAGGATAGTTGAAAGTGGATGCCTTATGCTGTGAGAGGTGTAAAATGCATGATCTGAAAGTTTCCGAGCCAGCTTTTCCTTCTCTTTTTCTTCACCTTTTAAGGAACTCACTTCATTCCGATGCAAGAAGTCTTCTTTTAATCGCAGCAATGCATCGTAACATTGACTAATCATGGAGGCTCCAGTAAGAAGGATGAGTTTGTCTTGATCGGTAAAGTCTTTCTTGGCTTGCCACTCGACAGATAAAATTCCAAAGAGTCGATTGTCATTCCAAACCTGTATGCACGCCCATGATCTTAATCTATTTTTTAATAAGTAATCAATTGCAAACTCTTCAAATTCAGTAGAATCATCATTACTCTCCACGTAAATGAACTGTTTCGCTTTTAGCTGCTCAATAAACGTAGGGAAGTTTGGTTTATCAATAGCAACCCCAGACGAGGGGCGATTGCTCTCCGTATCAAAAGATTGGATACCTTCAAACTCATCTTTCTCTGACCGATAAAGCCAAAAAGAAGCGCGATGTGCACTTGTTGATTTACACACCACAGGAATCAATTCAGTGACAAAGTCTTTGAACTTTCCGCCTTGCAAAGCTTCCGACCTGGTCAACTTTAAGATAGCATCTGCCTTGTGCGTGTTTTGACTCATATTCTAGTTAATGAAACTGAATGTATTGAAGATTTCTGAAAATAAAGAATCTTCAACCTACTTAGCAAATAGATCTTCCTCGTTCTTAAAGGATTTGAATTCAAGGGCATTTCCTGACGGATCCATAAAAAACATAGTTGCTTGCTCTCCAACTTGGCCTTCAAACCTGACGTATGGTTCGATTACAAAATCAATATTTGACTCCTTTAATCTTTTTGATAATGTCTCCCAATCTGACCAATCCAGTACAACACCAAAATGGGGAACAGGCACAGCCTTTCCATCTACAGGGTTAACCTCAATATCTTCCTTTATATCAACTTTATGTATGACAAACTGATGGCCATAAAAGTTGAAATCTACCCAACACTCAGAAGATCGGCCTTCTTCAAACCCCATTACCTCTCTATAAAAGACTCGTGTTTCTTCAAGATCTTTTACAGGAACTGCCAAATGGAAAGGCTTAAGCTTATTCATCATCCTAAAAATGGATATCTATAATTTGTTGGGGACACCAATGTCTCTTTAATGGTACGTGCGCTTACCCATCTCATTAAGTTCATCATAGCTCCAGCTTTATCGTTTGTCCCTGAACCTCTAGCTCCACCGAACGGTTGCTGACCAACGACAGCTCCTGTCGGCTTATCATTAATGTAGAAGTTCCCTGCAGCATTTCTCAGCTTATAAGTTGCTAGATCAACCGCATACCGATCTTTGCTAAAAATAGCTCCTGTGAGTGCGTACGGTGAAGTTTGATCAACCACCTCCAGTATTTGTTCAAATTTATTCTCATCATAAACATGAACGGTCAGTACTGGGCCAAATATCTCTTCACACATGGTTCTGTACTTAGGGTCTTTCGCTTCAATCACCGTTGGTTCCACAAACCATCCTTTGGAATCATCGTAATTTCCACCAGAGATGATCTCAACATCATTATCTGCTTTTGCTTGATCGATGTAAGCTGAAATTTTCTTAAAGGCGACTTCATCTATCACGGCGTTTACAAAGTTTGACGGGTCTTCAGGTGATCCCATTTTGATAGACTTAAGGTCATCAACCATATATTTTTTTACATCCTCCCAAATATTGGAAGGAACGTATGCCCTTGAAGCTGCGCTGCATTTTTGTCCCTGGTATTCAAAAGCACCTCTTATTAATCCCGTTGCTACTTCTTTGGCATCCGCAGACTTATGAGCGACCACAAAATCTTTACCACCAGTTTCACCGACTATTCGAGGATAAGTTTTATAGGAATCAAGGTTTGCACCTATGGTTTTCCATAGTGCTTTAAATACCCCTGTACTACCTGTAAAATGTAATCCTGCAAAATCTGGATGATTAAATACTACCTCTCCGGCTACAGGTCCATCAACATATATAAGATTAATAACACCATCCGGTAAACCCGCCTTTTTAAATACTTCCATAATTACCTGTGCGGAATAAACTTGAGTATAGCTTGGCTTCCAAACTATAGTGTTTCCCAACATTGCGGGGGCCGCTGGAAGGTTCCCGGCTATAGCTGTAAAGTTGAATGGTGTTATGGCAAAAACAAAACCCTCCAACGGACGATATTCCATTCTATTCCAGACACCTTCTGAGGAAATTGGTTGTTGCATATATAGCTCTTGCATAAAGGAAGCATTGAAGCGAAGAAAGTCAATAAACTCACACGCTGCATCGATCTCCGCCTGATGAACATTTTTTCCTTGACCAAGCATTGTGGCTGCATTGATCTTTGATCTGTACGGGCCAGCTAAAAGATCTGCAGCCTTAAGGAAGATGCTTGCTCGATTTTCCCAAGTCATTTTCTCCCAGTCCTCTTTGGCAGCAAGTGCTGCATCAATTGCGTCTTTAACATTGGAAGCATCGCCTTCAGAAAAATACCCCAGTACATGCTGATGATCATGTGGGCAAGTCATTGCTATTTTATTATCAGTATGAACCTCTTGAGCGCCGATGTACATGGGTGCATCGATTTTCTTGCTATACATCTCTTTGTATTTGGCTAGTAGCTCTTCACGCGGTGCGGTGCCCGGAGCATAGCTCAATATTGGTTCATTGATTGGATCTGGTACGAAAAAATTTCCTTTTGGCATCTCTCTTTTGTTTATAGATAGGAGCGCAAAAATAAAGCGAATAGTTCAAAAATTTTTTCAAGCAAATGACGGTCGAATTCCTATGAGCTATAGTAATTTCAGAAGTTCCATGTGAGACTGAATAGTGAAGTCTGCAAGTGATTTTTTTCTACCGGAAGGATCGTAGAACACCGTCTTCATACCAAAATCTTTGGCACCTTGAATATCCGTTCGCGGGTTGTCGCCAATCATGATACTTTCAGATTTGGTTGCTCCAGCTTCCTGTAAAGAATATTCAAAAATTTCCGGACTAGGTTTTCGAGAATCAATGCACTCTGAGGTAACCATAACCTTAAAAAACTTTGTGATGCCAGAGCTACTAAGTTTACGATTTTGAGCATCAATGAAGCCATTTGTAATGATATGAAGCTCATATTTGTTGGATAAGTAATGCAGCGCAGTTAATGCATCATCCATCAAGTACGGCTTAAGTGAGCAATTATTTAAAAAATAAGATGAAGCCTCTTCAGACTTCACTTCATTAATACCTGTAGATGTGAATACCTCGTTGAATCGTCTTGTTTTGATATACTCACGATCAATTAAGCCATCATTATACTTTACCCATAACTTATTGTTTACTTCATAAAAAGTATTAACAAATTTTTTTACAGAAAGCCCTGATTTTGACAACTCTAACTGAATATATATCTCTGATAATGTCTCCTGAGCACTTCGATCATAATCCCATAAAGTATGGTCTAAATCGAAGAAGATGTGTTTGATTCCCTTCACCTATTATACTTTTTCGCCTCTATCTTATTTTTTGCAAGCGCAAGATTAGCATTCATTGTTTTATATACCTCCAAATCTTTTCGTAAAACCGGGTCTTTACTTAAAAACTCAAAAATCTGACTCACCATGTCATAACCTTCCTCCTTTATACTATAAAAAACCCATTGATCATATTTTCGGTAGGTGACCAAACCAGCATTTTTTAAATACGTTATATGACGAGATGTTTTTGTTTGAGTGAAATCAAGGATTGCTTCAAGATCTGAGATACAAAGCTCTTCCTGACGGTATAATAAGTGAATGATACGAGTTCTTGACTCATCCGAAAATGACTTGAAAATCTGGGTGCCATAAGACAAGTTGAAATTCTTGAGCCTCATTTTTTCACTACTTTTACCGAAGTTAAACTTTTATTGCCTAAAACACTTTAATAGATAGACAAAGGAACTTGGTTTGAAATATATACTGATACTTTCAATTTTTGTTTTCTCAATTGCTTCACTTAATGGTCAGGAACGAGCAGAAAAAGTGATCCAGTTCACTGGTGTGGTATTCGGTGCAGATAGTACTTCAGTCGTACCTGGCACTCATGTATACATTCCAAAGTCTGGCAGAGGCACAACCACTAATCCTTATGGTTTCTTTTCATTGCCCGTCCTGGAAGGAGATAGTGTTCTATTCAGTGCTGTAGGATACAAGAGGGCATATTTCATAGTACCAGAGCACGATAAAGAATCGAGTTTACGTGTGATTATTGCGTTACAAGATGACATTCAGTTTTTGGAGGAAGTTGAAATTCGTCCCTATCCAACTGAAAGTATGTTTAAAGAGGCGCTGATCGGCATGGAGCTGCCAAATCAAAAAGAGTATGCAAATATTTACCAATGGTTGAACAGTCAGGTGATGACAGAGGCATATTTAAATTTACCTGCGTCACCAAATGCTAATCATCAATATTACATGCAACTACAGCGACAGTCTTACATTAATCGCTACTCCCCCCCACAAAATCAATTGTTAAATCCTTTCGCCTGGGCGAACTTCATCAATTCACTCAAGCGAAAGAATTAACTCTTAAATATCAGACTGTAGCTCCTGGGCTACTTGCTGAACTTTTTTCCAAACTCTGAATGTGTTTTTGTAACAGATTTGCTCAATCTCCTCTGGAGAATAGCCTCTCTTCAGTAGCTCTTTAATTAAGTTAGGATACGTTGATACATCTTTAAGGCCTTTTGGTAAGCTATTGCCCACACCGTCATAATCTGAACCAAAAGCAACGTGATCAATTCCAACAAGGCTAACTACGTGATCGATGTGATCTGCCACCTTTTGGACGTCTTCGTACACCTCATTATCAATGGCATACTGATTCGCATATGCGGTGTAGATAGAGTCATCTGATGCCAGATTATTTTCAGCTCGATAGTTGGTAAGATCTTCTCTCATTTTGTCAAACTTATCTTGTGACTCTTTGGATAAGAAAGTAGATCCAAAGTTGATATGAATAACTCCACCATTCTCTGCCATTGCCATAATCAGATCATCCGGCATGTTTCTCTCAAAACCTGGTGTAAACTTTCTTGCAGAAGAATGTGAAGCAATTACTGGTGCTTTTGTAAGTCGAAGAGCATCGTATGCAGCACTATCTGTTACATGAGAGATGTCAACCATAATTCCCCACTTGTTCATTTCAGCAATTACCTCCTCACCAAATGGGCTTACCCCGTTCCAGGTATAAGTTGTATCATATGATGAATCGCAAATCTGATTATCTCTGGAATGAGTGAGAGTAATATATCTGATTCCTCTATCGAAGAAATACTTTACATTCTTGATGTCATCTTCTATTGGGGCTCCATTTTCCATTCCCATTGGTAGCGAAATAAGGCCTTGTTTGAAGTTTCCCTCTATATCTGCAGGAGTGTTTGCCATCGCAAACAGCTTTGGAAATGAAACGGGAACTCGAGAAACCATATCAATAAGCGAATCAGCAAAATCTTTCGCTCCACCCGTTTCCTGATATCTTGATGGAACATATATTGACATAAAAGGCGCATCCAATCCTCCCTTTTTTGCTTTTGGATAATCGAAGTTGCCTGCGGTCTCAACAGATACATCTTCAACCGTTTTAGTTATCATGAACCCTTTCACGTTCATTCGGTAGGGTAGATCAACGTGACCATCTACTATTATGAATGTCTGGGCAAGTGAATCTGCCATAGCAGTCAATTCCATGTCCGACATTTCTGCGATGCTTTTTGTCTCTTTAGGAGCAGGTGAGCAACCGATCATAAAGGCTGCTATCAGAGTTATTAAAAAAAGTTTTTTAGGTAAAAAATCCATGTTGTGTTTCAAATTGATTGATTTCGGCAAAAATACCAAATTGCATCTAGACCGTCGATGAGTAAAATAGGATTGCCCGTGTTACATTTTTTTGATATTTTACAGTCAAATGTGAAGGATTTAGGTTCTTCTTATTTTAATTTGATTCGTTGAGTTATTAAAAAAATGTGACATTTTTGTATACTGAGTATTACCGTATTTAATAAACAGACGCTATGACTGACCCTATTTCACCTGAACTACTAAATAATTGGAACACTTACGGAGGATATCTAGCCATGGCTGTGGCTGGTGTTGGAGTGTTGATACTGATAGGACACTATCTGAAATTGCTCGCGACAGGAGACTTCAAGACAAGGTATGACTACATCAACATGCATGAGATCAATATGCTATGGAATGGAGCATTGCTTATCATCGTAGGTGGTACGCTTTACTTTAACACCATATTTGGTGAGTCTACTTGGTTATGGTTCTTTGTGCGATTGTTCATGAGCTCGATGTTCGCGGTAATACTTGGAGTGATCATTCAAAACGTTTTGAAGTTCTATTATCCATTCTTCATTGAGAAGCGTCTAAAAAAGCTTAGATATAGCCCAAGAACTTCTCCTGACGGAAGAAAAATGAAACTTCTTAGTGAGGAAGAAGAAGATGTTTATCTAGATGAAGGTATGCAAGCTGAGGAAGATGCTTTCTCTGTTGATTACGATGTATGGATAGATGAGCAGTCTGGATTTACTAAGATTGAAAAATACAATGGTAGACTACATGCACTTCAGTGCAACAATTGTAACTATCAGACTTTGAAAGTTGACCGAGAAGAGGTAATTCAAACCGCTACAGAAACTGAAGAAGGTGAACTGATGAAATATTATGCTTGCGGATATTGTGGACATAAAGAAAGAAAGTCTTTTAAAATCGCAATGCTAAAGTCCGGAGAGACTGCTTAATTAGTAAAAACCGAATAGAATTTACCCTGACATATGTCAGGGTTTTTTTATGCCTTATAGTTTTATGCAAACGTTCTGAGCTTCGGAAAAAAATCTTAATGCTTCATTGCCCCCCTCTCTTCCTATTCCAGAATCTTTCATTCCACCAAATGGAGTTCTCAAGTCCCGAATCAGCCAACAATTCACCCAAATAATTCCAGACTGCACAGCGTGTGAAACGCGATGTGCGCGTTTTAGATCTGAAGTCCAGAGTGTACATGAAAGCCCATATCGGGTGGAGTTAGCAATGTCTATGGCTTCCTCTTCCGATTGGAATCTATTGAGTGTAACTACCGGTCCAAATATCTCTTCCATGTTGGTTCTGCAATGCTCGTCTAACCCCTCAATAACAGTAGGCTCATAATAATAACCTTCTTTTTCAATACGCTTCCCGCCATGAAGGATTGTCCCACCTTCTTCCAAAGCCAATCTCACGTATGAATCTACTTTATTGAGATGCTCCTCAGATACTAATGCCCCAAGGTTTGAATTGGTATCCATCGGATCTCCAACTATTAGTTTCCTACACTCCTCTAGGAATTTTGTCTTGAATTTCTCATAAATCGAATCCTCTATTAAAATCCTTGAGCCACATAGACATATTTCTCCCTGATTTGTAAAAGAGCTTTTAACACTTGTCTTTGCCGCTTCGTCTAAGTCACAATCCGCAAAAATGATGTTTGGATTTTTTCCTCCCAGCTCAAGCGATACCTTTTTGAATTGCTGAGAGGCAGTGGCTCCTACAATCTTTCCGGTAGCTGTTCCTCCTGTAAATGAAATAGCCTTTGTGGATTTATGCTCCACAATTGCTTGACCAATTCCTTTTCCCTCACCATGAAGAATATTTAGAACGCCAGGAGGCATGCCCGCTTCATTCGCAAGTCTGCCAAGTAAAAAAGCGGTCATAGGTGTCAGCTCAGACGGTTTGGCCACCACACAATTTCCCATAGCAAGCGCTGGGGCTATTTTCCATGAAAAGAGGTATAGAGGCAAATTCCATGGAGAGATACACCCAACGATGCCAATTGGAGCTCTACGGGTATAGTTAACCATGAAGCCTTCAGAAACCTGAGCTTCAGTCGAAAAATTGACAATAGCTGAGGCATAAAATCTAAAATTTGTGCTCGCTCTTGGTATATCTACTGCTTTAGCCAACCACAGCGGTTTGCCGTTATCCCGGCTTTCCATAAGCGCAAAATCGTCAAGGTTTGTTTCTATTAGGTCTGCCAGCTTATGAAGGATCCTACTACGCTTATCAACTGACATTGTGCTCCAAACTGGAAAAGCTATTTTGGCCGCCTTAATGGCCTCTTCCAAGTCTTCTTGAGTAGAGTTAGGTATTTGAGAAAAAACTTTTCCTGTGCCCGGCTCTACATTATCTATGTACTTCCCTTTGATTGGATCAACATAATTACCATTAATGAAATTCTTAACTTTCTGCATATCATTTTTAAATTGATCCTGTTCTGCCCCCATCTATTCGTAGACTTGTACCATTGATATAACCACCACTATTGCTGCATAGCAATCCAGCGTATGCGGCTATTTCAGAAGGTTCTCCAAATCTTCCCGCCGGTATTGTTTTTTTCATTTCTGCTTCTACCTCAGCTTCAGTTTTACCTTGACTTTTCGATTTGCCTGCAACCAGGCTTTCTATTCTTGAGGTATTAATAAACCCTGGTAAAATATTATTCACAGTAATGCCAAATTGTCCAAGCTCATTGGCAAGGGTTTTGGACCAAGAAGCCATCGCGCCTCTCACGGTATTACTTACTCCCAATCCTGGTATAGGTACTTTGACAGAGGTAGAAATAATATTAACAATTCTTCCAAAATTGATCTCTTTCATACCAGGAAGTAAAAGCTGCACTAACGTGTGGCTCACATGCAGATGCCTTCTCATTGCTATTTCAAATGCTAAAAGGTCTGCTCCTACAAGAGATCCTGGTGACGGACCTCCTGTGTTATTTACAAGTATATGGTAAGCTCCATTATTAAGTCCTTTCTTCACTTCTCTTTCAACTGCCTTTAGGTCATCAAAATCTGCTACCAGATAGTCGTGATCTCCTGGTGAAAGCTCCTGTAACCCTTTTTTTAATGACGCTTCATTACGAGCAAACAATGTGACTTTTGCACCCATTTCGCTCAGTTCTTTTGCGATAGCAAGTCCCATCCCTTGTGAACTACCGCAAACTAAAGCTCTTCTTCCTTTCAGGTCTAAATCCATAAATTTTTCCTAACTTTTCTTCAAAAATAAACATCTCTGACATGGCGCTAAAAAGACCCTTCAACTTGCAAAAATGGATCGATGAAAATCGGGACCTTCTTAAACCTCCTGTAGGGAATAAAAACCTGTACAAGGAAGCGGGAGACTATATAGTTATGATTGTAGGTGGCCCGAATGCGCGTAAGGATTATCATTATAATGAAACAGAAGAACTCTTTTACCAACTCGAAGGAGATATAGAGGTGACCATTCAGGAAGATGGAAAAGCAGTGAAAGTGCCCATAAAAGAGGGGGAAATGTACCTGCATCCTGCAAAAGTGCCGCATTCTCCGGCAAGGCCCGAGAATACGGTTGGTCTAGTTATTGAAAGAAAAAGGGAAGATGGTCATACGGACGGATTGATGTGGTTTTGTGATCATTGCAACCATAAGCTGCATGACACATATTTCCATTTAGAGGATGTTGAAAAAGATTTTCAACCAAGATTTCGTGAATTTTTCAATTCTGAAGAGTTAAGAACTTGCGATAATTGCGGTGAAACAATGGAAACAGATCCAAGATTCACCGATTAATAAAACGTTTTGAAGGAAGAAGCACTTAGTAGAGCCAACGAGCTCGATTCATCAGATTCATTATCATCATTCCGATCGCAATTTCACTTCCCTCAAAGGAATGGGAAAGATTGTATCTATTTATGTGGGAATTCATTAGGATTGCAACCAAAAAATACATCAGATTTTGTTAATAATGAACTAAAAAATTGGCAGGAGAGAGGTGTAGAAGGGCACTTTACTGGTGATCAGCCGTGGGTGAGTTATCACCAAAATTCAAAATCTTCATTAGCCAAAATAGTAGGTGCATACGAGCATGAAGTGGTCGCTATGAATAATCTCACCACTAACTTACACCTAGCTATGGCTTCATTCTATCAGCCAATAGGAAAGCGAACGAAAATTCTCATTGAAAGAGGAGCTTTCCCTTCTGATTTTTATGCGGTCTATTCGCGAATACAGAATAGTGGGTTTGACCCGAAGGGAAGCCTAATTGAGCTAGACCCTGTAGATGGTTCTGACTATTTAAGTACAGAAGAAATCATTTCAAAAATAGAAGAGCTGGGAGATGAATTGGCTTTGGTAATGTTCCCTGGTGTTCAATACTACACTGGTCAATTTTTTGACATTAAGACTATAACAGACGTAGCACATAAAGTCGGAGCAAACGTAGGTTTCGATCTTGCTCATGCAATAGGCAACGTACCACTTCAGTTGCATCAGCACAATGTAGATTTTGCAGTTTGGTGTACGTATAAATATTTGAATTCGGGGCCAGGCGGTGTAGGAGGACTTTTTATTCACGAGCGCCATGGAAAGAATAAAGAGCTGCCCAGACTCTCCGGTTGGTGGGGACATAATGCAGAAGGACGCTTTAAAATGGATAATCAAGTAAATCCAATCCCGACTGTAGATGGGTGGCAACTCAGCAATGTTAATATTTTATCGCATGCCTCACATCTAGCCTCACTGCGGATATTTGATGAAGCTGGTATAGAAAATTTAAGGAACAAAAGTCTTAAGCTCACAGATTTTATGGAAGAATTGATCCTGAATTCTGAAGTGCTGAATGATCAAATTAAGATCATCACACCTTCTAACCATGAAGAACGTGGGGCACAGTTATCCATATATCTTGTCAATCACGGTAAAAGTGTATTTGAATTTCTTATTGATCATGGTGTGATTTTGGATTGGCGAGAACCTAACGTAATACGAGTTGCTCCCGTACCGCTTTACAATTCCTTTACTGATGCTGTGAATTTTGTTACCATTCTAGAGAAAGCAATACGCAATGAAGGATAAAATAAGCATAGTTGGAGCGGGCTTAGTTGGGTCCCTATTGGCAGTAATTCTAAAGCAAAAAGGATTTGAAGTTCAGATTTTTGAAAAAAGAAAAGATCCAAGAAAATCCGTGTTGACCGAGGGAAGGTCTATTAACCTGGCTTTATCTCATAGAGGCATTCGTCCTTTAAAGCTTGCCGGAGTTTATGAGACCATCGCTCCTTATCTGATCCCAATGAATGGGCGAATGATGCATGATCAAGCTGGAGAATTGACCTTTCAACCTTATGGAAAGGAAGGACAGTTTATCAATTCTGTGTCTAGGGCACAACTCAATGAGCTATTAGTTGTAAGTGCAGAGAAAGCAGGAGTTGAGGTGTATTTTGATCACAAATGCAGCGATATCGACTTTGAGTCCAATTCTATTTCATTTGAAAATCGAGAAAATATAGCGTCTGACTTGATCATCGGAACTGATGGAGCCTTTTCTGCCATTCGGAAAAAACTTCAGTTTACAGATAGATTCAATTTTTCACAATATTACATAGAACATGGATACAAGGAATTAGCTGTTGAGCCTTTGAACGACAATTTTAGGTTAGCACCAAATTATCTTCACATTTGGCCCCGGGGGAATTTTATGTTGATTGCCCTGCCTAATAATGACAAAACCTTCACATGTACCTTATTTTTTCCTTTTGAGGGTGACCCATCATTTTCATCTTTGAAAACCAAAGACGAAGTAGATGATTTTTTCTCGAAGTATTTTAAGGATGCCCAGGAGCTAATTCCGGATCTGACGGACCAATTTTTCTACAATCCAACTTCTTCATTAGTGACAACTAAATGTGAGCCATGGCATAAAAATCGAAGCATTTTACTTGGTGACGCTGCGCATGCTATAGTTCCATTTTATGGTCAGGGGATGAACTCGGGCTTTGAAGACGTACGATTGTTTGTTGAAATGGCAGAAAATATGAATTGGGAATGGGATAAAATATTACCTTCTTACTCATCTCAAAGAAAGAAAGATGCAGATGCTATCTCAGAGCTAGCGCTACTTAATTTTATTGAGATGAGAGATCACGTTGCAGATCCTGATTTTCTAAGAAGGAAAAAGCTTGAATCTCAAATACAGGAGAGATATCCAAAGGAATGGATCCCATTATATAGCATGGTTACATTTTCTGACATCCCCTATTCTGAAGCTTTAAGACTCGGTAAAATCCAGAAGAAAGTAATGGATGAAGTGTTAACTCTTGAAGAATCTGAGGTAAACTTCGAACAGATTATCGAAAGATTTAATGCTCTAAAGAAAGGCGACTAGACAGCTTGTCAATAGTACGCTGCTCTTCATGCGCTATGCCGTCGGCAGCATTTGCAAACAGATACATGGCTTCATAAACAAATTCCTTTTCACCAGGATGTTCTTCAAGATAGCTCTTGAGCGTATTTAGAAACTTCTTTTCCCACTTGTCTATATTCTCAAGCAAGTACCTAAATTCAGTCCTGAAAAGGGTTTCAATTTTTTCCGCATTGGAATTTGGTATCTGATCCAGATACAACAATGCCAAGCCTTTAGATATATTCAGTACGCCATCCCACTCTTCCGGATCCAACTTTCCATCACTCATACACACAAGCAGAGATGGATATATTTTCAATATATATGTGAATTGATCAATAGAAAGATCAGATTTTCTGGTTTTGTGATATTCTTCTAATAATATCTCATGCTGATTTTTCATACCAAGGGCGGATTTTATTTTGTAGCCTAAAGATAAAACTGTTTGAATACATACCACACTTTTAATGAAGTAACCTTACGATTTTTCAAGCAACGGGTGCTACTATTGAACAATGGCTTCAATCACACTCCCCTGGTCCAAGATTTCTTTATAGTTCTGATAGATGTCAAATATCTGAATTACATATTCAACTGGCTCAGAGCCTCTGCAATAGCCATATTCTACGACCGGATCATTAAAATACTTGGACCTTGATTTTTTTAATAGAAAGCCGCTTACATCTTCCCAACTTTGAATATTCCCACCATACTTTTCCGTCAATCTTACGGCATCTTGTAAGTGTCCAAGACCGACGTTGTATGAAGCTAAAATAAATTTCATTCGCTCATCTTCATCATCAATTTTCTCTTTCCATTGGTTCTGAAGCCATTCTAAGTGCTCTCGCCCAGCATATATATTTTGAACCGGATCATACAGATTTTTCACACCATAATCCCGACCTGTCCTAGGCATCACCTGCATAAGTCCAATTGCTCCTGCCCAGGATTCGGCGTTTTCATCAAATTTAGACTCGCGATATATCTGTGCTGCAAGCAGTAGCCAATCCCAATTTAACACATCTGCTGCTTCTTGAATTAAGGAGTCATAAGGGGAAATAGCTTCCCCTCTGATGGAGGAATATTTACTTTTTGAACGTCTCAAGGCGGATTTAGAGCTCCTGAAATATTTATCATAGATAACATAATAATCTGTTGTTTTCCGCATCCTTTCAATCCAGTCATTTAGCGCTTTCAATAATCCGTCTGCGTTTTTCCTAACACCCCAGGCAATTTGAGTTGGGAAGCTCACTGGTGTTCTAATATCCAGATTTCGATAGTACGTGGAATTAACCAGTGCAATGTCTTCCTCAGCTACTGTATAGTCGATTTTACCTTCAGCCACCTGCTTGATCAATGTCTCTGTTTCAACATTTGTATCTCCCGGGACAATTAATATATCTCCTCCTATTTCATCAGATAGATTGACCATTCGATCATAGTAGGAAGAATGAGGACGTACAACTACTTCTTTTCCAATTAGATCAACTGGATTTCGGATTAGATGTGCTTCTATTTCATGAAGTTTCATTTGCCTCCAGCTATCAGGCTTTCGCTGAATTAGTACTTGTCTCTGAAGATTGTGGTAATGAGTAAAGGCAATTCTCTTTTTTCGCTCTTTAGTTACTGTCAAATTATAGGCAAGAATGTCTCCTTCTCCGGTGTTGAGTTTATTGAAGCCTTCACCAATATTTTGAGTGATATTGATTCTAAGCTGTAACCCTTGCTCTTCGCAAAATAATTTTAAGAGTTCATATTCATAGCCCATGGTCTTGCCTTTGTACACAAATAGTCCTGTTGAACTGTTGTCCATGATGGCCGTAATATATCCTCGTTCCTTAATTGCATCTAAATCAAGGTCGACGATAAATTCATCTCTTTCTGGATATTGATTATTGCTTACTTTGCTTGAAGTTGATTGCTTACAGGAAACAACAAATAGCAATAGGGCGGAGAATAAAACGGCGGCTTTTGAATTACTCCTCATTTGTATCTCTTAAAATAAGAAAAAAAATTCTCTTTTTAGGCTTATATAGAGAGTGGTTTCGGTTTTTAGATCACAGACTCCTGATGCGCGATAAGCTGATATACAGCTCTCTTGATTGCTTCCGTGTCATATTCGCATTCACGATGCAACTGTGGCTGGTCACCATGCTCAACAATACGGTCTGGGATTCCTAATC
Organism: Ekhidna sp.; assembly: GCF_039960695.1. Classification (GTDB taxonomy): domain Bacteria; phylum Bacteroidota; class Bacteroidia; order Cytophagales; family Cyclobacteriaceae; genus Ekhidna. The sequence continues at coordinate 520,898 of NZ_JBDVKP010000020.1, forward strand.
TTTTGACTGAGGCCTTATACTCATTGTCAGCTGCAAATTCCAAAACAGCAGATCCAAAACCTCCCATAATACATCCATCTTCCACTGTAATGATTGATTTATGATTTTGGAAAATTTCATGAAGCAATTCTGAATCCAATGGTTTAACGAAGCGCATGTCATACACCGAAGGGTTTAAGCCTTCTTTTCTGAGGTCTTCTGCTGCGTCGAGTGCGTAGTTTCCAACTTGACCTATGGAAAGAAAAGCAATTTCTTCACCCTTGATCAATCTCCTACCTTTCCCTATTTCAATTTTCTCCATGGTTGTTTTCCACTCCGGCATTGTTCCAGTACCTCGTGGATATCTGATGGAAAAAGGACCCTTATACTCGCTTGCTGTAAGCATAAGGTTTCGAAGTTCAACCTCATTCATAGGTGCGGAGACTACCATATTTGGAATACACCTCATGTATGCTACATCGTAAGCGCCATGATGTGTTGGTCCGTCAGCGCCCGCTACACCAGCTCTATCCATACAGAATACCACGTGTAGGTTTTGAATGCATACGTCATGAATGACCTGATCGTATGCACGCTGCATAAATGTGCTGTAGATGTTACAAAACGGGACCATTCCTTGTGTAGCTAGACCTGCGGAAAACGTAACAGCATGCTGTTCTGCAATACCTACATCATATGCTCTCTCAGGAATAGCCTCCATCATTATCTTCATGGAAGATCCAGAAGGCATGGCTGGTGTAATCCCAACAATTTTTTCGTTTTTTTCAGCTAATTCAACGAGTGTATGTCCAAAAACATCCTGAAATTTAGGAGGCTGAGGAGTCTCATGCATTTTCTTGTTTATAGCTCCAGTGATCTTATCAAAAGTTCCTGGCGCATGCCACAAGGTTTGATCTTTTTCTGCCAGCTCATAACCTTTTCCCTTGACCGTCAGGCAATGAAGAATCTTCGGGCCAGGAATTTTTTTCAAATCCTCCATTACATCCACTAAATGATTTACATCATGACCATCAATAGGTCCGAAATAGCGTAGGTTCAGAGATTCAAAAAGATTACTCTGCTTAAGCAAAAAACTTTTCATTGAGTTTTCTACTTTGGCTGCAATATCTTGAGCGTTGGGTCCAAACTTGCTGATTTTGCCAAGCAGTTTCCAGATTTCATCTCTAACCTTATTGTATGTTTGACTTGTGGTTATGTCTGTTAAATAATCTTTGAGGGCTCCCACATTTGGGTCAATAGACATGCAATTGTCATTCAACACAATGAGCAAATTCGAATTACTCACTCCAGCGTGATTCATTGCTTCGAATGCCAACCCTCCTGTCATAGCTCCATCTCCAATTACGGCTATGTGCTGCTTATCGCTATCGTCTTGGAGGCGTGAAGCTTCCGCCATTCCAAGGGCCGCAGATATGGAAGTGGAAGAATGTCCAACTCCGAATGTATCATACTCACTTTCACTTCTCTTTGGAAAGCCTGAAATACCCTTATATTTTCTATTTGTATGGAAAGATTCCTTTCTTCCGGTTAAAATTTTATGGCCGTAGGCCTGATGGCCAACATCCCAAACCAGTTGATCTTGAGGTGTGTTAAAAACATAGTGAAGGGCAACAGTAAGTTCTGCAACACCCAAACTGGCGCCAAAGTGTCCTCCGTATACAGATACATTGTCAATAATAAAATCTCTCAATTCTTGACAAACTTGGGTCAGCTGTCTCACATCCAATTTCTTCAAATCGTCAGGTGAGTTGATTTCAGCTAAAAGAGGTCCTGGTTTAATCTCCATTTTTTCAGTATTTCTTCCAAACGCCACTGAGCTCAGATTGTTTGAAATAAGCTATCTATTTATCAAGATAGTTTGCAAAACTAAGCATTCGACAGAAAGGTAAATTAATCAGAGGGAAATTCCATATTGTAGGTAATTTTGAGTTTGTGGTAACGGAAGAAAAATTCGAAATAAAACTTGAGCTCTTCGAAGGGCCTTTTGATCTACTTCTCTTTTTTATTGAGAGGGATGAATTGGATATATATGACATTCCAATTGCAAAAATCACCAATGATTTCTTACAATATCTCGATCATCTCGAAAAGCTGAATGTTGAAGTAGCAAGCGAATTCATATTAGTAGCTGCCACATTGATGCGAATTAAAGCCAAAATGCTCCTTCCGCGACCCGTAATAGATGAAGAAGGTAATGAAATAGACCCTAGAGAGGAGCTCATCAAACATCTACTTGAATATAAAAAATACAAGTCCGTTGTTTCTACCCTGGTACAAATGGAGGCAGAGCGGCTGGATAGAGAGAAGCGTGGTAACCTAAAAAAGGAGATTAAAAAACTGTCCGAGACCATTAATGTAGAGGCAGAAATGCAGGACTTGGATTTATATAAGATGATGAAGGTCTTCCAAAAAGTGATGAAACGATATGAATTTGAGCAGAGTAAACCAATTCATAAAGTAGTTCAATATCCATATACAATTGAAAAGCAGAAAGCCAATCTTATGGAACGATTGGTATATGGTAAGAAAGTCTCATTTACAGAGATGATTGAAGAAAAGCCTGAAAAAATTCTGGTGATTTTTAATTTTCTGTCTATTCTTGAACTGCTCCAATTGAAGCAAATTGTCATCTCCCTTGGTGAAGGATTTAATAACTTTTGGATCGAGCGCCGAGACGAATCCGTAGCTGAAGCCAAATAAAAAAGCCTGTGTAAATAACAGGCCTTCTCTCTTTTTTCTGCAGAAATTACTTAGAATCTTTCAGTGGCAGCGAAAAAGAAGCCACCTTCTATTGCTGCATTCTCATCAGAATCAGATCCATGAATTGCATTCGCTTCTATGGAAGTTGCAAATTGCTTTCTAATCGTGCCTTCTGCAGCCTCTGCAGGGTTGGTAGCTCCAATTAGATTTCTAAAATCCTCAACTGCATTATCCTTCTCAAGCACCATCGCAATAATAGGTCCCGAAGACATATAGGAAACCAAATCATTATAGAATGGTCGCTCTTTATGTACCTCATAAAACTGACCCGCTCTCTCTGCAGATAACTTTGTCAACTTCGCAGCTTCAATTTTAAATCCTGCTTCTTCGATTATTTTGATGATTGCACCAGAATTTCCTGCAACAAATGCATCCGGTTTAATCATTGTAAAAGTCTTTTTTCCAGCCATTATTGTGTTTTTTATCACTTCTAAAATTCGCCGCAAAAATAAGAGATTATTAAAGAGTTTACTCAGCAATCGCTGGTTTTATAAATGTTACTAATTTTGCCGTTCACTTTTGCCCACCTTGGGCATTTTTTATGAAGGACACACAGGCGCTAAAGGACTTCTTACATACCCCTAGAAAGATCGTCATAACCACTCATGCAAATCCTGATGCTGATGCATTAGGATCTTCATTGGGTCTTCATCTTTTTTTGACCATACTAGGACAGCATGTCAATACTATCGTGCCTAATAGCTATCCAGATTTTTTAGAGTGGATGCCAGGTAATTCACTAGTTATCAATTATGAAAAGTCAAGAGAACAATCTGACAAGCTCCTGAATGAAGCAGAACTTTTATTCTGTCTTGATTATTCCGGATTCGGTAGGATTAAGGATATGAAGGGTGTTGCGTCAAGTGTAAATGCTAAGGTAGCTTTAGTCGACCATCACTTAAATCCCGAAATCAAGCCAGATTTTAATTTCTGGAATGACAAATCTGCCGCAACTGCTGAACTCATCTTTGATTTGATTATTAACTATGGAGGGAAGGATACTATCAATCAAGACATTGCAGAATGTCTATATGCAGGGGTCATGACAGATACTGGATCTTTCAAGCACAATTCCACAACGTCAAAAGTACATCGGATGGTTGCTGATCTTATTGATCTAGGCGCAGATGTGAATAAAGTCAGTCGCCTCATATATGATACAAACTCTCTTCATAGACTTAAATTCCTTGGTCATGCTCTTGCAGAAAAATTGCAAGTTATTGAGGATGCGCGGGTTGCATATTTTGTAATAGGAGAGGAAGATTTTAAAGACTTCAGACTAAAACAAGGAGATACCGAAGGTTTGGTGAATTACGCCCTATCAATCAAAGGTATGGTAGTTGCTGCTATCATAATTGAGCGTGAAAATGAAATAAAACTCTCTTTTAGGAGTATTGGTGACTTTGCTGTGAATAAATTTGCGGAAGAATATTTTAGTGGTGGAGGGCATAAAAACGCATCTGGTGGTATGTCAGAGCTGTCTCTGAAAGAGACTGAAAAGAAATTCAAAGAATTAATAAAAAAAGACATTTTAAAAACACGTATTAAATGAAAAAATTAGGATATATCGTTCTTGCGCTCATGTTCGTAGCATGTGGTAGCAATTCTTTCCAAACTGAAGGCGGCACAACTGTCACTTACCTGCAAAAGGGTGATGGAGAGACGCCAGTAGATAGTTTGGTCTCCATGTTCAAAATCAAATACACTACTGAGGAAGGTAAAGTTATGATGGATACGGACGAACCTATGCCACTTAAAATTGATGCAAATAATATTGCTGACCAAGGTGAGCTTTTGTCATGTCTTACCATGCTAAAAACTGGTGATAGTGTCAGTTTTGAGTTAACTGCATCTGAACTGTTTGAAAAAACGTTTAGAGCTCCCCTTCCTGATTCGATTGCGCCAGATAGTAAGATTAAATTTCAGATAGCATACGTTGATCAACTAACTGAAGACGGCTATTTCGAGATGGTAGCAAAAAAAGCTGAGGAAGCAGCTTCAAAACAAATAGTTGTAGACAATGAAATTCTAGATACCTATTTAGCTGAAAATAACATCGAAGCTGAAAAGACAGAAAGCGGATTGAGATACGTTATTACTGAAGAAGGTAGTGGATCTAAGCCAGAGCAAGGACAGGCTGTAAGTGTGAACTATACAGGGTGGGTTCTTAATGGTGATTATTTTGATTCTAGCAATAAGGAGATTGCGATCGAAAAAGGATTATATGATCAAAGACGAGAACCATATGTACCTTATACATTCCCACTTGGGCAAAATCAGGTGATCAAAGGATGGGACGAGGCAATTGCTTTGTTAAACGAGGGCGCTAAAGCAAGAATTTATGTACCCAGCACTCTTGCATACGGTAGCAGAGACAGAAGCCCAATCATCCGAGCAAACTCGATTTTGGTTTTTGACGTAGAGTTAGTAGAAATAGGAGATTAGTAGAAATAAGAGATTACAATTATGAAAAAGGGATTATTTACAATAGTAACAGCCCTAATATTGTTGGCTTGCGGAGATGGAAATGTCGTAGTACAGGTAGACCCTGCCCTCCAATTTACTGAAGACAGTATTACCATTGCTGAATATATGGAAGATAAGGGCTATACTTTCGAAACCACGAGCTCTGGGGTAAGGTATGTGATTCTAGAGGACGGCTCTGGTGATCCTATTGATGAAAGCGACATTGTAACTTTTGATTACATCGGTATGCTCACAAATGATTCTATTTTCGACACTTCTATAAAGGCTGTTGGTGACAGCATAAGAAATGTGGAGGATATTCCAGCCAAGTTTACATCAACATTTACTGAGACTAGAAATTATTCTCCATTTACAATTACCTATTCATTTTCCGGGTGGACAATCAATGGGCAATTTGTTCAAGGATTCTCAGATGGAGTCTCTGCTTCCTTTAGAGAAATGAATGTTGACGGGCGTGCATTAATTGTAATGCCATCTGCTTTGGCTTATGGGACCAGTGGTTCTGGTTTAATTATTCCGCCAAATACTGTCATTGCATTTGAATTGTTACCCACTGACGTTATCAAACAGTAATTATGCATATCTGCTTTGCCTCGCATAATGAAAACAAGGTGAAGGAGATGAATGCTATCATGCCGAAGGGTATATCCATTATTGGATTAAAGGAATTGGGTATTACTGAAGAGATAGCTGAAACGGGTAAGACGCTTGAAGAGAATTCACGAATCAAGGCTTCTCATGTATATGAAAGAAAGGGCATGCCTGTATTTGCTGATGACAGTGGGCTATTAGTAAAGGCGCTGAAGGGCGAGCCAGGTGTATACTCTGCACGATATGCAGGACCAGAGCGTGATGACAATAAAAACATGGACTTACTTCTTGGTAGACTTACAGATCATATAGATAGATCAGCTGAGTTTCAGACCGTGATTACCTTTATTAATCAACATGGTGATACAAAACAGTTCAAAGGGGTTGTAGAAGGTACAATTACCACAAATAAGAAAGGTCGCAATGGTTTTGGTTACGATCCAATTTTTCAGCCCTTAAATCAAACACAGACTTTCGCAGAAATGTCTAATGAGATAAAAAACAGGATCTCTCACAGGGCTAAGGCAGTTCAAAAGCTACTTGAATACCTACATCAACACCATGGCTAAACCAATAATCGTAGGCATCACCGGGGGAAGTGGATCCGGTAAAACACTCTTCATGAATAGTCTCATGTCTCAATTGAAGGACGCCTCTCTTCTTTCAATGGACAATTACTATGTAGATATAACTAAGCAAAAAAAAGATATTGAAGGAATTGAGGACTTTGATCGTCTAGAGTCAATTGATCATGAAAAGTACATTCATGATTTAAAAAGACTAATTAAGGGCGAGTCGATTTCTTTCAAAGAATACACCTTTAATAAGAATGATTCTAATGCCAAGACAATCACTGTAGAGAGCAAACCAGTCATTCTTGTAGAGGGTATTTTCGTTCTTCATGTCGAAGAAATTAGACAACTCCTTGATTTGAAACTCTATGTAGAGGCGCCTCATTATTTGATGATGAAGAGACGTATTATAAGAGATTCAAATGAGAGGGGCTATGATCTCGATGATGTCTTATACCGATATGAGCACCATGTAACGCCCTCATTTAAAAAATATATAGAGCCTTCCAAACAATGGGCGGATCTCATTATTCCTAATCATGATAATTTTGATACTGCACTAAAAGTAGTTTCTACTTTTCTTAACCAGTGATTTACTACATTTGCCGCACTTTGAAGAATTCTAGGTTCATATCGAGGAAATTTATGCAGGCCACTTTTGGCATAATGTTAGCACTTTTTGTGCTCACGCAGGCAGCAATTGTCCCTGAGCAGATTTCAGATAACCAAGAACAAGCTGATTCTGAAGAGAATGAAGCACAGCTAATCACCAAGTCTGCTGCCGTACCTTCATCATCTTTTCATATCAATCTTGACTATCAATCATATCTACTTACAGAAGTATTTTATCAAGATCTGGAGAGAGAAAAGGTTCCTTTTGTTAAGCTCCAGGTACCTTCAGCTCTAAAAGCACTTAAAGTGCTCTTTCGGCAGATCATATCTCCTAATGCACCCTGAGTAACTACTTACTCTAACTTTCTTTCAAACAAAATTTTAGAATCTAAAAAGGCCTGTCATAACAGGCTAAACCATAAATAATCATGAAAAACAAAGGATTTATTGTCTTCCTAACGATACTGATCTCATTGCTCTGTATCTATTACCTGTCATTTACATACATCTCGCAGAATATTCAAAAAGACGCTGTTGCAGCTACACAATCAAATGATGGTACCCTCAATGTTTCAGAGAAACAACGCTATCTGGACTCCATCTGGAATGAGCCAGTCTACAACCTATTCGGAATCGATTATACCTATAAGGAAATAAAAGAAACCGAACTCAATCTCGGACTTGACCTTCAAGGCGGAATGCATGTTACGCTTGAAGTATCTCCAATTGATATAGTAAAGGGTATTAGCGGAAATAGCACTGATGCTGATTTTATCGCTGCACTTGAGCAGGCAAAACAAAACGTAAGAGGAACTCAGCTCTCTTTTGTAGAGGAGTTTTATAGTGTCTTTAAGGGAAGAGCTCCACAAAAAGAATTGGCTCAAATTTTTGCCACCGCAGCAAATAGAGGCAGAATCAGTCTGCAAAGTACCGATTCCGAAATCCTCGATATTATCAACACAGAGGTAGAAAGTGCTATCGATCGATCATTTAACATCCTGAGAACACGGATTGATAGATTTGGTACTTCACAGCCAAATATTCAGAGACTGCAAGGAACTGGTAGAATCCAAATTGAATTGCCCGGTGTGGATAACCCAGCTCGGGTAAGAAAACTGCTTCAAGGAGTTGCTAAACTTGAATTCTGGGAAGTTTATCAGCAACAAGAGGTTGCACCAGTACTTGTTGCTATGAACAAGGTGATTGTTGATGAAATAAGAAGCAATCCTTCATCTGTAAATATTTCAGAAGAGGAGCAGCAGACCAAAGACGATCTTACTGCATTACTTGGTGCTGGAGATGATTCAGATTCTTTAGCTACAAATGAGGGTGATTCTTTGCAAAATGCTCGATTAGATTCGCTGATCAGCACAAGAAATTCACCACTATTTGAATTGATGGTGAATGCACAGTTTGGAGGACTTATTTACAATGTGAAAGATACGGCTAAGGTCAACAGAATGCTTGAACGTGAGGATGTCCAAGCCGTAATTCCTGCAACAATGAAATTCCTTTGGGACGTACAGCCTAAAGAAAAAGGTGAAGATCTGACCGGTCCAGATTTACTGGAACTTTACCCAATAAGAACCAATAGAAGTGGAAAAGCTACCCTTACTGGAGAAACCATTTCAAGTGCATCGGCTTCACTAAATGAACGAGCGGAGCCTGAAGTAACTATGCAAATGAATTCTTCCGGTTCCAGAACCTGGGCAAAAATGACCAGAGAAAACGTTGGTCAGCGGATTGCTATCGTACTGGACAATTATGTTTTCTCCGCACCATATGTTCGCGGAGAGATTCCAAACGGAAGTTCTTCTATCTCAGGAGGTTTTCAGGAAATTGAGGAAGCCAAAGACCTTGCAAATATTTTGAAAGCAGGTTCGCTCCCAGCACCTACCACGATTGTAGAAGACGTGGTAGTAGGGCCTACACTTGGTAAAGTAGCACAAGAACAAGGATTGAATTCTATTTTAGTTGGTTTAGTTATTGTGATCATCTTCATGGTGATATACTATGCAAAAGGAGGTTTGATCGCTAACCTGGCATTATTCTTCAATGTATTCTTCATCATGGGGATTCTTGCCCAATTCGGTACGTCTTTGACCTTGCCAGGTATTGCCGGTATCGTACTTACTATAGGTATGGCCATTGATGCAAACGTCTTGATTTTCGAGCGTATTAAAGAGGAACTAAGAAACGGATCGGGACTTAAAGCAGCGATTTCTTCAGGCTATTCAAAAGCATACTGGTCGATTTTTGATGCCAATGTGACTACACTAATTGTAGGGTTTATCCTCTTCACGCTAGGACAAGGACCAGTGAAAGGATTTGCCATCACTCTAATGATTGGTATCGTTTGTTCATTCTTTAGTGCTGTATTTATCACACGTGTAGTTGTGGAAGCATTCTCTAAGAAGGGAGATAATTCGAAGCTTTCCTTTGCAAATGCTTTTTCTAGAAACGCATTAACCAATCTCAACTTTGATTTCTTAAGTAAGAGAAAGTTGGCGTATACCTTCAGTATCATTTTCATTGGTATTGGTATTGTAGCAATGATTGTGAAGGGAATTACCCTTGGGGTTGATTTTAAAGGAGGTCGCTCATATGTTATCACCTTCGATGAGGCGAAAAGCCCAACAGAAATCAAAACTTCACTTGGAAATTATTTCGAAAATGCTGGAACAGAAGTAAAAACGTTTGGTGCTGACAACATTCTTAAGATCACCACATCGTTTAAAATTGATGATGAGAGTGATGAGGCGGATACTCAAGTACGAGCAGAACTTATCAGAGGTCTTTCAGAATCAACAGGATTGATTTATATCGAAGATGGATCTCAGCTGAGTGATGGAAACTTCACGATTTCAAGTTCATCTAAAGTAGGAGCAACTATTGCTGATGACATCAAGAATTCATCTTACAAATCAGCAGTCTTTGCCTTGGTTTGTATCTTCATTTACATCGTATTCCGATTTAGAAAATGGCAGTTTGGTCTGGGTGCAATCATTGCCCTTTTCCATGATACCATGTTCGTATTATCTGCTTTCGCCATCGCCAATTTGATGGGAATCTCATTTGAAGCTGACCAAGTTTTTGTTGCAGCTATTCTGACTATTATTGGTTATTCCATCAATGATACGGTAGTTGTGTTTGATAGAATCAGAGAAAACATGGGAATCAAGTCAGGTTCCGAACTCATCCCAGTTTTCAATGAATCTTTAAATAGTACGATAAGTAGAACCTTCATCACATCAATTACTACTTTGATTGTAGTGATAGTATTATTCCTTTTTGGTGGTGCTGTATTACAGGGCTTCTCATTCGCACTTCTGGTGGGCATTATTGTAGGTACCTACTCTTCAATTTTCATTGCAACTCCTATAGTTATTGATTTAAATAGGAAGAAAAGCTAAGGATTAGTAGCGCTTACCTTCTCAAGCCCTCATTTGCACTTGTTGTGAATGAGGGCTTTTTTGTGCCCCATGAGTATTTTCCTTAAATTCAAGCTACCAAATCACTACAACGCAAATGGGTAAATATCCAATCTATGCCATTGTGGCAATCGTCTTCATTGGGATGATAAAGCTGCTTCAAGTCACAACCTTCGACGTTGAACAATATAATAAGAATAAAAAGTTAAGTTTTTCCAAGCCTGAGAGTAAAGCGGAGATTCCTTATAAAAAAGGAACCGAAGAAATGAATGACAAGGAGATTCTAAAAGATGCAGATACCCTCGTAAAGAAAGAAGAAACTCCACTACTGTCCGTGGAATCCGGTGAAAGTGAGCAGCCAGAACAAGCCGAAGCAACTGATGATTTTGCTAAAAATGTTGAGGAATCCACATTTGAGACCCCAAAAGTAGATGCAACCAAAGAGTCTTACGCTAATCTCTCAGATCTTAAAAACCGCTATCTAGCCCCAAAGATTGCAAACCTCCCTCCAGGCCAATTGAGAGAAGATGTAGTTATTAGGTACTATCGTCACGATCAAGATGGAGAAAAGGTATACATCCTTAAAGAACTTGGATACTATATCCATGAAAAAGAAGCCAATGAAACAGTAGGGCTTGGTAGCAATGTCGTGTATTACGGTAGCGATGTAAGTATTGAAGATGTTCAGATTGTCGCTTACACCCTGCTTGAGAAAGGATTGCCAATAAAAGCATTAATACCATCACAATTCAGCTGGAAGTCCAATTCAATTGAAATCGGAACAGATACTCTTCTTTTAGATAACACCATTCTTTCAATGGCTGATATTAAAAATTTCAGTAAATAGTATCAGTCAGTACTTAATGTGTGATTTTGAAATCCATAAATCCTTGGGAAATATGTTCTTCTATATCAACGTCTTCTACATTTGATGCTGGGGGGCCCACAGAGCACCATTCAATGAGTTCGTTAACTTTACCTTCAGGTCCTTCCACCTCAATAAGAACAGAACCATCTGGTTGATTTCTAACCCACCCGTTCAATCCCAGTGCAATTGCTTTTTCCTTTGTTGATACTCTAAAGAATACTCCTTGCACTCTTCCCCTTACATGAATGCGATAGCATTTCATATCGATTTTTTAGCTACTCGCTTATGCATTTCTCCTGCTTTCATCAATGCAGCACTTCCATACCATGGATGTAATTCCATCACTAATCTTCCTGCCTGAATTGCTGGATCGCTCTTCGTTAGTTCTTCTGCCTCCTCAATAGTTTCCACAGCAAAAATGTAGATTCCTTTCACTTCCCAGTCATCAAAGAAAGGACCCGCCATTACTAGTTTTCTCTCTTCAGCCATTCGTGTGATATTGTCAAGATGTGCTCGTTGCAACCTTGCTGTTTCGGTTGAATCCTGATCTCTGTTTGGTCCTTCTTTTAAAAAAGCCATCACATACTTGCGCATGCCATAGTCATCAGCTCCCGTCTCAGTTGCTAATAAAGAATCATATCCTACCGTGTCATTAGATAGAGTCTCTTGCTGAGCCTTCTGTAAATCTTCACAGGCTATAATCCCAATAAATAATACGGATTGTAAAAACAGATTTTTCATGAGGAGATTGGTTTTTCTCCTAATTTCTACAAATCAACCTTCTTCTGCAACCACTTCTTTCACCTCTGGTACCATTCTTTTCAAGAGATTTTCAATACCATTTTTTAAAGTAATAGTAGAAGATGGACACCCACTGCATGAACCCTGCAGTGTTACAGTAACAATTCCATCTTTGTATGAGGACAGTTTAATGGCTCCTCCATCCATCTCTACTGCCGGTTTAATATATTCTTCCAAAACCCCTTTGATTTTAGCCTCTGCATCATCACCGGTCAATTCTTCATCAATGTTGTCTTTAATTACTTCTGTTAAAATTGCTTTTCCTTCCAAAAGAAAAGCTTTGATGAATTCTTGAATACCTGATTTCACTTCAAACCACTCAATTTCTTCCTTTTTGGTTACCGTGATGAAATTACTCATATAAAATACTCCAGTAACAAAGTCGAATTGTTCAAAAAGTGCTTTTGCCAATGGTGCAGCATCGGTACTCCCAACATTCGGATAGTCTCTACTAATACCTTCCGGCATGAGCATAAAGTTTACCACAAACTTCAATGAATTGGGGTTTGGGTTAGATTCGGTATAGATATTGACGGCTTTTGGAGCCTCTGTCGTCTGCATAGTCAGTCTGTTTAGCATTACAATGGCAAAGTTCGTAGAAAAGTTCGAAAGTTGCCTGAGGGTTATACGTTAGATATATACCATACTTATAATAATCGTTATTTATCACCCTAAATCACAAAGTTATGGATACTAAACGAATGCAGGTATCGCTATTTATTGGAGCGCTCACCATTGTTACTCTTGGCCTCTGTTTAATGGTCTCGATTTATGTCCTTACTTAACATCAAATCGAAAAATCTGGAAGTTTAAAGACATAAAAAACCGATTGTCGAATTTTTTTGCATGCCTGAATAGCCTTATGTACCATTAATTACAAATAAGGAATCATGTACACAAAGAAAAACTTAATAAGTGTATTCCTGACAGTTTTAACACTGATGGGTTTCGGATTGATGTTTATGCTACGCTTAATTTTGGGTGCCTAACTCTCTTGGGGAGTCAATTCACCTTCTGATTTTGCAATAAGAGTAGCTACAGTGGCATCACCAGTCACATTGACAACCGTTCTACACATATCCAAAAATCTGTCTACCGGGAAAATTATAGCAACCCATGCCGGATTTAAGCCCACAGATTGTAGGACTACTATCATCATAATCAACCCAGCACTTGGAACTGCAGCTGCACCAATGGAAGCCAATGAGGCTGTTAGAACTATCGTTAGCTGTTGACCTATTGTAAGATCAATAAAATGTAATTGTGCCATAAAAATTACTGCTACTGCCTGATGCAGGCTTGTGCCATCCATGTTTACGGTAGCTCCGATTGGTAAAACGAAGCTTGAAATCTTTTTAGGAACTCCCATCCCTTTTTCCACACATTCCATTGTCACAGGAAGTGTAGCAGCACTTGAGCTTGTAGAGAATGCTAGAAACTGCGCAGGACTCATCTTCTTAAAGAACTCCTTATAAGAAAATCCTGACACCAATAATTTCAAAATCATTGGATATAATATGAAAACAACAAAGAACAAACCTCCTAAAAGTGTGAGCGAATAAGAGCCCAATCCAAGAAATATCTCGAAAACCTCAGCAGGTGTATCAGCCATTTTGGCAACTACTCCAGCAAGCAATGCAAATACAAAAAATGGAGCTGCCTTCATTACTATGTCTACCATTTTAAGAAAGACAGCGTTCACACTTTCTACGAATGCTATCACAGGCGCAACTGTATCTTTTGGAAGCAAAATGATAGTCACTCCAAAGAAGATTGCGAAGAAAATCACCTGAAGCATTAATTGGTTATTAGAAATCGAAAGAATGATGTTTTCTGGCACCATATCTACGACAAACTGTAGCGGAGAGCTTTCTTTTGTTTGCTCAGCCTTTGCCATTTTATCTTCAAGATCCTGGCGCTCTTTTTCAGACATTTCACGTTCTGCTTGCGCATTTGTCAGGTATTGGCTGTATTTAGGGTCTGACAAGAATGATTGACCATCTTGAGAAAGGCCCATGTTATTGTCTTGTAGCCAAATTTCGTAGGAGAGTCTATTCTTTATCCTTTGTGTTTCATCGACATGCGACCCTGGTTTGATAACATTAACAAAAAGAAGCCCCACACCAATTGCTAAAAAGGTTGTGATCATGTAAGCTGAGACAGTTTTCGCACCCAGCCGACCTAAGCTAGACACATCACTCAACCCAGAAATGCCATTGATTATAGAGAAAAGTACCAATGGAACTGCAATAAACTTCAGCAACCGAATAAATATGGTTCCAAAAGGATTGATCCAATCAATTGTAAACTCATTCCACCCGAGATAGCTAGACGCAAACGCCCAAATAGTGCCGAGCACTAGTCCGATTACAATTTTGGTATGTAAAGGTATTTTTTTCATTGAGTTCTTAGTCATTAACGTGCTCCTTCAGCACTTCTTCATCAATCGCATTTTCTGTCGAAGCTACAACAACAGAAACTGCTGCATCCCCACTGATATTTATCATGGTACGAACCATGTCTAAAATTCTTTCTGGTGCCATGATAAGTGCGATTCCTGCCGCCGGAATACCTACAGCTTCCAAAACAATTACAAGCATTACAAGTCCTGCTCCAGGAACTCCAGCGGTTCCTACTGCTGCCAACGTCGCTGTAAGCACGATCATCAATTGAGAGCTGAGAGACAGGTCCAGCCCTAATGCCTGAGCTATAAAGACAGCAGACACACCCTGATAAAGGCTTGTGCCATTCATGTTAATAGTTGCTCCGAGTGGTAAGACGAAGCTACTGACCTCTTCTGAAACTCCGAGGTGTTTCTCCACTCGTTCCATAGTCACTGGAAGTGTTGCTGTACTCGAGCTTGTACTGAATCCAAGCAGCATTGCTGGCCTCATTCCTTTAAAAAAGTCTAGGACATTAATCTTCGTAAAAGACCTTAACAGAAGTGGATAGATTACCACCATCATGATAAGCATGCCTCCAATCACGGTCAATGAATACCAAAGAAGCGCATAAAGAAGCTCCCATGCTTTAGTTGGATCATCACCGGCTATTTCTATCATCAATGACGCTATCAGTCCAAAAACACCATAAGGTGCAATGAGCATTATGAATTCAACCACCTTTATGATGACATCATTTAGACCGTCGAAAAAGGCAATGACAGGAGTACTCTTTTCCTTAGGAACTCTTAGCATTGCGATCCCAATAATGATTGCGAAGAAAACAACCTGGAGCATCGCACCATTATTGGTTGTTGCCATGAAAATGTTATCAGGCACCATATCTACCAATGGTTGAAGGGGTCCTCTCGATTTTACCTGTTCTGCAAAATCAATCTTCCCTGCAGCATTGGAGTTGTAAAGCTCCATGAGATTCGTACGTGTGGCTTCTGGTAGTTTATGTCCCGGCTTTACAATTGCAACAATTGAAAGTCCAATAGTTATTGAAATAATGGTAGTGACGATAAATATCAATAGTGTCTTACCTCCCATTCTTGTGAGTTTAGAGATATCTCCGATGTTTGCCACACCAATGATCAATGAAGCCAATACCAATGGTACTGCTATCATTTTTAAGCCTCGAATGAATATGGTTCCGATTGGTTTGATGTAGTCGATGGTAAATCCTGACATGGCTGGAAACTGGATGCAGAGCATGCCAAATCCAAGCCCCAATGCCATTCCTATCAAGATTTTGGTGTGGAGGGGAAGCCTTTTAATCATTTGGAAATGTTGGGTTCAAGTAAAAACTATTGTTTGTTCAGCCTCGCAATTTATTGGTTTGAGCTAATAAATAGAAATCTGCCATGACGATTGCCGACATTGCCTCCACAATTGGTACTGCGCGTGGTACTACGCAAGGGTCGTGACGTCCCTTTCCTTTTACAGTTGCTGACTTTCCTTCTTTATCAATGCTTGCTTGATCTTGCATGATGGTAGCAACAGGCTTAAATGCAACATTGAAGTAAATGTCTTCTCCATTGGATATCCCTCCTTGTATCCCTCCAGAATGATTAGTTGTGGTTTGAATCTTACCTCCTTGATTCTCAATGGAATCATTATGTGCCGAACCTCTCATTTTTACTCCCTTAAAACCGCTTCCCAACTCAAATCCTTTGACGGCATTGATGGATAACATAGCGTGTCCTATCGCTGCATTAAGTTTACTAAATAAGGGTTCACCAAGTCCTACAGGCACATTAGAAATCACACCTGTAACCACACCTCCAATTGTATCCCTTTCCTTTCTCGTTTGATCAATTAATTCAAACATTTGTTGCGCTAGCTCATTGTCTGGGCATCTCACATCATTTGACTCTGTATTGGAAAGGTCAAGCTCTTTGTATGATTTTGATAACCTCAAGTCTCCAACTTGTGAAACATAAGCCTGGCAGTTGACTCCAAGCTGTTTCAATATCATTTTAGCTACTGCTCCTGCGGCTACCCATCCAGCAGTGATTCGCGCTGAACTTCTTCCACCCCCACGGTAGTCGCGGATACCGTACTTTTCCTGGTAGGTAAAGTCAGCATGAGATGGTCGGTATACGTCTTTGATGTGATCGTAATCTTTACTTTTTTGGTCTTGATTTTTAATGAGAATCGTAATCGGGGCACCTGTTGACTTTCCCTCAAAAACTCCGGAGAAAAATTCAAAACCATCTGCTTCTTTCCTTTGAGTAGTAATGCGAGACTGACCGGGCTTGCGTCGATCCAGTTCGGATTGGATAAACTGCTCATCCAACTCGATTTCAGCAGGACAACCATCAATGGTAACACCTACTCCAGGTCCATGCGATTCACCAAATGAGGTGATTTTAAAAATATTACCAAATGTATTGCTCATGTACTTATGCCGTTTTTCTAAACAGCAAATAGGCTGTAAATCCCAATGTTAAAGCAATAAAGATATTAACTATGATGGTAACCCAATCATTCCCATCAATTGGCTTTAAATCATTATCCGCTTTTACAATCTGATCATAAAAATCACCTAAATCGTTCGAAGCGATGGACAGGTTTTTTCTACTTTCACCTTTTACAGATATCGTATAATCTGATCTTAATGTATCGTAAGTTTCTGCTTCAGGATTAAAGAAAATCCACGAAAAGTAATCGGATAAATTATACTCTCCAGGCTCATTTGGAATTGCGTAAAAATCGTAAGCTTTTACTCCTCGTACTTTTCCTCCTGCTCTATTTACTTGCTGAGTTACATTTGGCGCATAAAAGTCAAAATCACTTTCTGTTTCAGGCTTTGGTGGTTCGATAGCTGTTACATTTCCTTCACCAGCAATGTTAAATTTGTAGGTAAAGCTTTGCCCTGTATTTAGTTCGACGGAACTTATTTCTTCTTCTAGCTGGTAGTCTCCAACAGCTACTTGATCTCTAAGTGGGTGAGGTGGAAGTTCTTTTACTTTTACCTTCTTTTCTTTGGAATAAAACGTCTCATAATCTTCTTGTCTATTTCTTCCAAAGAATGATGGATTTTTCGCAACCTTGTATTTGATCATCTTCAATCCAATCGATTGAAATTCTATGTCCTGTTGTGTGAGCGGATAGTAGGCTGTTTGATAGATCTTGTATCGTGTGTAGTTTCTTCCGCTAATGGTAACCGGGTCGCCGGAAATTTGATCAATGCTAAAATTCTCCTCCCAGCAGCTTGGTGGTTTAACAGTTTTTACTATTTCGGTAATCTGATTGGCTAAATCGTAAAATCGCATTTCTGCTCGATTAGACTCTGCTACATAAAATGCTAATGTGGCCGTAAAACCTTCGCCAACATATACTTCATCCTTATCTAGTGTAAGAGCAACAAATGCATCGGCTTTGATGTCTACAAATTCGTCTGGTTCAGAGCTCCGACCAAAAAATTCCTCGAATGGATCCCGCGTAGAACGACCTGCCCTTCCTTGTCGCTGTACTGCATCACCAACGACAATTTGGGTTGCTTCCGATTTTACTTCTTTACCATTTATTGTCATGAAAAATGGCTCGAGTAAGAAAGTTCCTTTTTCAGTTGCCTGATAGTTTTGGGTCAAACTTTGCGTGGATGACATCTTACCATTCACGTAGTTTGTGGTGGTAGATGAAGATGTACCTCTTTTGATAAATCCTTCAATTGATGGGAAGTCACTGTATTGTTTTAGCCTGTCATTTTCTACTTGAATAGTTACGGTAAAGTATTGATTGATCCCTATCTCATTATTACCCAAATTGACTGACACTTCCTGAGAAAAAATATTTGTTGCAGATATTAAGATGACTGCACAACCTATCCAAAACTTGTTCGTTAATCTCATGTGTATTGTAATTTCAATGCATCTTTGAAATGAGTCAAATTATAAAGACGCATTTCATACAGCCGCAAATTTTTACTCAAACTAAATGTTATAATTAATCATTCGCTAAACCAAACGCCAAATTTAAGGTGTGGGTTTGGTCATTAACAATTATTCACATGCTAGAGTACTTCAAAACTATTTTATCGAAAGTAAGCTTTGATAGGCGGCTTTTCGAGAAGGAGCTTAGGAAAGCTATCAAGGCGCTAATTCCGGACGAAGTGTATGAATTGAGGGAATGGTGCTTTGCCAAATTTGGTAAAAAGTATGAACCCATTCTGATATCCTGCTTCTCCGAATAATATAAAAGCCCCGATGTATCTTCATCGGGGCTTTCTTTTTTACTCCTAATCGATCTTATTTTTTGTTCTGAAATTTCTTGAGGATTTGCTCCATGTGTTTACCAGCAGCTTCTCGACCTCCCAGTCCGTAAGAAAGCGCTACTGCAACTGCTATTGCTCCGAGAGTGAGTCCAAATGCCAGCTCAACAATGCTATTTGCAATACCCATGGTTCTCAAAGCAATCGCTAAGAAAAGTCCTACAATGGCAACTCGTGCTATTCCCGCTACAAAAGCGTTGTTTTCTGAGGCACTCATGGACTTGTAAATGATGGAGCTTAAGAAGTTACCCATCACCAGAATGATTAACCCGAACAACACATTCCCTGATAGATTCAAGATGGTGTGAAGCACTTCCGCCAGACGATCAAGCCCTAACATCTCTACACCGGATATCACTCCAAAAAACACAATGAAGAAGAAAAGGATACTGGAAACTATAGATGATAGTTTTTGCTTTCCAAGAACAGTCTTGAGTTGTAATTGTTCGATTAATTTATCTATGCCCACGTTGGCAAGAAGATCCTTGACAAAGGATGTAATAAATCGTCCCCCGAGAACAAAAATAGTAATTATCAATATGGCGCCTATGATATTTGGAACCGAATCAAGCATTACGTGAAGAACATTATTTGCAGGGGTTGTTATAGCGTCTAAATCCAGTGCGTTAAGTCCTTGAATTGCTATCGGGATGAGAATAATGAAGAAAACAATTTGTTGGATAAAGTAAACAAGCTTTTCTGTTTCTTTAAAACCAATCTTATTAGCCAGTCGATCTATAACACTACCAGCCATTTTAACCAAATTGGAGACAAATTTGGCTACTACATACCCAACAAAGAAGGTAATTATGCTGACAATTATTTTAGGTATAAACTCAATGAACCCTGAATACATCCCTTTGATTGGATCCAGCACATAACTGACTCCCAGCATTTCGAGAACTATTAAGAGAATGATGAAGAGTAAAATGTAGTAAACAAAATTCGCGATAAATTTATTTGTGTCAACAATTGTATTTCCTAAAAGGCGCTCATCCCATTCGGTTTTCTTCATGAGCCCATGTACAATTCTCCTGACAAGTAACGCAAGCAGCCATCCAACAATGAAGACTATAACTGCTCCTAAAACTCCGGGCAATGATTCATTAATAGAATCAATGAAGCTTCTTACATATTCTGGCATATTCATGGTAAAGGTTGATTTTGTTAAAATTAATCTTCTATAAATCCAAATATAGACATTTTAACAACCAACTTTTACGCTGAAGTTTGCTATTAATTCATCACCCGACCGTCTTCCAACTGGATGACTCGCGAACCATATTCAGCAAATTTTTCATTGTGAGTAACCTGTATGATACTCATGCCTTCCTTATGAAGCTGTTTAAGTATATCCATAACCTCTTCACCTTGAGAAGAGTGCAGATTCCCTGTTGGTTCATCCGCCAAAAGGAGTTTGGGCTTACCTATAATCGCTCTTACCACACCAACCAATTGTTGCTGGCCTCCCGAAAGTTGCTCTGGGAAGAGGTCTTTCTTCGCCACCATATTGAATCTATCAAGCATCTCAGCTATCATGCTGGCTCGCTCTTTGCCTTTAATTCCACGATAGATTAGTGGCGTTTCGATGTTTTCATAAACTGTCAACTCATCAATCAGGTGGTAGGCCTGGAAGATGAAACCGATGTGTTCTTTGTGGATTCTTGAGATTCTTTTTTCGCGCAGCTTATGCACCGGCTCATCCATGAAGTAATATTCTCCCTCAGATGGCTTATCAAGCATCCCAATGATGTTGAGTAATGTAGATTTTCCTGAACCAGAAGGTCCCATTATGCTTACAAATTCATCTTCTTTAATCTCCAGGTCTATACCTTTCAAAATGAAGGTTCGCTGGTACTTCGACTCAATGAATTTGCTTACGTCTTTTAGGTTGATCATGTATTTGAAGTTTTTGACAAGCTAAACCTAACGAAATCGGATGAATTTAGATACACTATTCATACTTGTATCCGCCAGGATTTTCTTCCAGATTGACACCAAGGCCTAAAACAATTCGATTTACAAAATTGAAATAGGCTATTACGAGCGTGGCATCTAAAATTTCTCTATCTGTAAATCCAACTTTCTTTAAAGGATTCACTAATCCGGCATCTTCTGACATTCCAGGAGATTCCGTCAGTTCTTTTGCAAATCGGCATAAGGATTTCTCTTTTGTATCTAAAGGTGCTCTTTCAAAATCTTCTTGGAATGCTTTCAACTTGTCGTCATCTTTCCAAAAGTTTTTTACTGCCTCCAGGTGATGTACCTGACAGTATTGACATTTGTTGGCAATGGATACAATGACTGCCATCATTTCTCTATGCACACGCTTCAATGGCGATTTGCCAAACATAATGGTCATGTACAGATCCATATGATTAACAATTGACTTGGGGTTTAGCGATTGTATCTTGTGCACCTCCGCTATTTTCCCACGGCTTTTGATTAAATCATCATAAATTTCTTTAAGCGATCCTTCGGCATTCTCAGGTTGTATTGTATCAATATATGGCATTACAACAGTTCATTTGCCAGGTTTGCTAACTCTGACCTTTCGCCTTTTTCAAGTGTAATATGAGCAAACATTGGATGGTCTTTGATTCGATCGATCAAATAAGACAACCCGTTTGACTGGGAATCCAAATACGGAGTGTCTATCTGATAGATGTCTCCGGTAAAGATGATCTTGGTATTTTCTCCAGCTCTGGTAATGATGGTTTTCACCTCATGAGGTGTCAGGTTTTGTGCCTCATCTACAATGAAAAAGATATTAGACAAACTTCTACCTCGTATGTAAGCAAGTGGCGTGATCATGAGTTTTTCCTGATTTACCATATCCGTTATCCTTGTAAACTCTTTATCGTTTTCACGGAATTGGTGCTGGATGAACTTGAGGTTGTCCCAAAGCGGCTCCATGTAAGGATTGAGTTTGGATTTAATATCACCAGGTAAATACCCTATGTCTTTATTACTTAAAGGCACGATGGGTCTGGCCAGGTAAATCTGCTTATAATTTCTTCTTTGCTCCAGTGCAGAAGCCAGCGCAAGTAATGTTTTTCCGGTTCCTGCGACACCATTGATACTAACTAACTTAATGTCTGGATTAAGCATGGCATGCATGGCGAACGTTTGTTCTGCGTTTTTGGGCTTAATGCCATATACCATCTGCTTTTCAACTTTCTCCACAGTATCAACTGCTGGATTGTAGTAACCAAGCACTGAATTTTTTTCGCTCTTTAGAATAAAATAGTTGTTAGCTGGAAATTTTTTACGCATCAAAATCTTCTTGCGATCAATGACATTCTTTTTGAAAAGCTCATCGATGTGTTCTGAATTGATGTCTTCTAACTCTGTCATCCCTGTGGTGAGGGTGTTTACGTTTTTTATTTTCCCAGTTTCATAATCTTCTGCTGGAAGTTCAAGAGATTTTGCTTTTAAGCGTAGGTTTATGTCCTTCGAAACGAGTATGACTTTTCGTTTTGGCTCTTGCTCTTTTACTGTCAGCGCTGCATTAAGAATTCGATGATCATTTTTTCCGTCGTTGAAAATCTGAGTTGCATCTATTGTGCTGTCTGAATCCATGATCACTTTGAAGCAACCTTTGGTTTTACCATTGAGTGGAATCCAATCCTGAAGGCTGTGATCTTTTGCTAATCGATCAAGCAAACGAATAAATTCTCGTGCTTCGAAATTCTTAGTGTCATTTCCTTTTTTGAATTGATCAAGTTCCTCTAAAACTGTAATAGGTAACCCAACATCGTGCTCAGCGAAATTAAGAATGGAGTCATGAGCAAATAAAATGACGGAGGTATCAAGTACAAAGATTTTCTTCTGCCTGGAGGATTTAGCCATGCGAGTGTAGTGGTTTATAGTTCCGATAAGGATTGACCGTAATATTGGAGTTTCGCCTGAAAAAAAGAAGCGAATAGAAAGGAATTTCAGGAAAATTATTCGGCTGGCATGAAAATATCTCCGCCTTCTTTTGGTTCGATTTTTAAAGCACCGGATAAAGCGAGCTGGATTAACTTATTAGAAGCAAGCTTTTTATTTAACCCTGTGAGTTGCATATACTCAGATAATGTGATTCCAGGATTACTTTCGAAATACTTGAAGAGCGCCTTTGTCTTATCTTCAAAGACAATAGGTTGATGAGCTTGCTTACTTTGTTTTAAAATCTGCCTTACTTCATAGCTCGCCTGAATGGAATGATCTGCAGAACGAACGAATGCTTTTCCATATCTGTGCTTCTTTTCTAAAAAAGCAAAATGAGGCTTTGCCGGACTTTCTTTTATGTGATAATGTAATATTTCCAGATCGGCACGGACTTGGATCAATTCTACTGTAAAATCAACAGCAGGTCTACACAGTTCATCAATCGCCTTGGTCAGGACAAATTCATCGTCTTCAGGATATTTCAGTCCCGCCAATGAGCCATCATCATTGACGCCAATGAATAGATGTCCACCATTTGAGTTTGCAAAAGCAACTACCTCACGAATGATTTTCTCCGGATGATTGGCTTTCTTCTTAAACTCTACATACTGAGATTCTCCACCTTGAATTAGTCTTAGTATCTCCTTGACTTTTTCATGTGCATTGCTTCTGTGCTGTGGCCATATGGAAATTCCATCATTCTTCATCTCCTAACTCAGGCAAATTGAACATGCTAGTGAATAAATCCTTGAACTGCATGCCATGCTCAAGTTGATGTTTACTGAGCATGCTGTATTCAGCTAATCCAAATAACGCAAATTCCATCAAAAAATATCGAAACCCTTCGTGCGAGGTTTTCTGGTATTTATCTACCAGTTGCTCAAGTCCGGGTATATTTTTTAACTCTTTGCGATACTCGATTTCGTTGGCATCAAAAATCATGTCAACCATATTCCCTTTTTCGAACCAGTCTTTCAGCTGTTCATATGGACTGCCTTTTCCTTTCTTTCGTTCTTTTTCAGGGTCAGGAAAGTAATTGATGAATTGGGATCGAATAGCTTTACCTACCAAATTATTTGCTACAATTCCGGGACCTTCCTGCTCTCCTTCGTACACCAATTCAACCTTTCCGGTAATCGCAGGTATTACCCCAATAAAATCCGTTAGTCTGACATTGGTTTTTTCATCTCCGCTTAAAAGCATGCGACGCTCACAGGAACTCACCAGGTTCTCATAAGCAGAGATAGTTAGCCTAGCGGAAACGCCACTTTTTGCATCCACGTATTCACTATCACGCGCTTCCATTGCAATTTGCTCTACGAGATCTTTTGCCAGATCAAAGATTTCTATCCCCTCTTCTTGTTCATTCGTCAGATTGGCCTCCTGATCCGTAATCTTTTTACCAATCTCGATAGAAGCCGGATAATGAGTAATTATCTGGCTATCGATACGATCTTTGAGCGGAGTTACGATAGAACCCCTATTAGTGTAGTCTTCCGGATTAGCTGTAAAGACAAACTGAACATCTAAAGGCATTCTTAGTTTAAATCCACGTATCTGAATATCACCTTCTTGCAAAATGTTGAAGAGTGCTACTTGAATTCTAGCTTGTAAGTCTGGCAACTCATTGATTACAAAAATTCCTCTGTGTGATCTTGGTACCAGGCCAAAATGAATGACGCGTTCGTCTGAATAAGGGAGTTTCAGGCTGGCTGCTTTGATGGGATCAACGTCTCCAATCAAATCAGCGATGGTTACATCAGGTGTTGCTAATTTTTCCGTGTATCGTTCATCCCTATTCATCCAGCTAATCGGCGTATCGTCTCCAAATTCAGTTACCTTATCTCTAGCAAATTTTGAAATCGGAATCAAGGGGTCATCATTGAGAGGGGCATCTTTAACCACAGGGATATACTCATCCAGTAGCATCGTCATCATCCGTGCCATCCTGGTTTTTGCCTGACCCCTCAAGCCAAGGAAGTTGATATTGTGCCTAGAGAGTATGGCTCTCTCCACATCAGGAATGACAGTATCTTCATATCCCCAGATTCCATCAAATACATGCTTGCCAGCTTTTTTTGTTTGGATGAGATTATTCCGCAATTCTTCCTTAATTGATTGCGCTTGATATCCTGTGCTTTTAAGCTCTCCTAATGTATTAATCTTCAGTTTCTGCTTCGCAGATAGCTCTTGATAGTTCATTGATAATGTTATTATAAATGGCTGATTGCCTTAGAGATTTTTTCTTCGATTTCTTCTGTAGTCTTCAAAAATGAGATTGCCTAAACCTTGCAGACTGCTATAATATGCATTGCCATTGTTTACTTCTGTAAATTCCCTGACAAACTCTTGCAAGTACGGATCTGAAGCAATCATAAAGGTGGTGATTGGTACATTGATTCGCCTGCATTGCGCTGCCAGATTCAATGTCTTGTTCAATATCTTAGGATCTAGCCCAAAACTGTTTTTATAGTATTTGATTCCTTCTTTTAAGCACGTGGGCTTACCGTCGGTAATCATGAATATTTGTTTGTTCTTATTCTTTCTACGCCGCAACAAATCCATAGCAAGCTGCAATCCTGCTACAGTATTGGTATGGTAAGGCCCCACATTCAAGTAGGGTAAATCTTTAACCTCTATTTGCCACGCATCATTTCCGAAGACGATCACATCAAGTGTGTCTTTTGGGTATTTCCTTTTGACAAGTTCCGCCAATGCCATTGCTACTTTCTTGGCCGGGGTAATTCGATCCTCACCATACAAGATCATGGAATGACTGATGTCAATCATCAAAACTGTTGACGTTTGGGTTTTGTACTCTCGCTCTCTTATTTCCAGATCATTTTCTGTCAACATCAGATCGTTGAGTCCATGATTGATTTGAGCATTTCTCAAGCTCTCTGTCATTTCTATCTGCTCAAGCGAATCTCCAAATTGAAATTCACGATAATCTGAAGTGATTTCATCTCCGGCGCCTGTATAATTGGTTTTATGATTTCCTTTTCCAGACTTTTTCAGCTTCCCAAAAATTTCTTCAAGCGCACTTTTTCTAATTTCCTGCTCGCTTTTGGCAGTAATTCTAAATTCACCTTTTTCATTCTTATCATCGATGTATCCTTTATTCTTTAGATCGTCGATGAAATCGCCTATGCCATACTCTGCATTAGAAATACTGTGTTCTCTGTCCAGGTTAGTCAACCAACTAAGAGCTTCATTTACATCACCTGAGGTGATGACCATTAATTGCAGAAAAATATTAAGCAGATTGTCGAAAGTGGTCTGCTCTGGATTTTTCTCAGGAATGAATTCAGTAAATCGATATCCGATCATAGCATTAACTTAACTAAAAAAGGACAGGAATGATTTCCTGAAGGCGAAGAATAATAAAATAGAAAGAATTTGAAAAGCATCAAACTGAGAATAAAACGTAGATGATACCTATTTCATTTGGCTTCAAAAAAATATCAACACAATGAATTGAGAATTTTTTCCGTTAAATTAACGTGAGATAATCACCAAATTATGCCTGGCAGGAGACCCATATTCGCTTCATTGATATCCAATTTATTTTGGGGAACAAGGGATTTTTTGTTCAAAGCTACACTTGAGCCTGCCTCGCCTGAGAAAAGAAAAGCCAAGGAGGCAAAAAAAGCTGCTAAGAAGAAGGAAAAGGAAAAATGATTATTTCCTTGGCATTGTTCTAAATACTACATCCCAGAAAGGAGATGATACTCCGAAGGCATTGCCTGGGTCTTTGTAATGATGGATGCCATGGTGAACCCACAAAACTTTCCAGAAATTCTTAGGAGGCTGGAATGCGTGAACCATGTAATGAACCCACAAATAAGATGCATAGCCCATTAAGAAGCCTGGCAAAAATGCAAATACATTGACTCCCATAAATAACTGAAAGAAGAAAAAGAAGCCTGTAGAAAGAGCGAGGCTCAATGGAATTGGCATAGCTAATCGATCTCTATCTTTTGGATAATCATGATGTACGCCATGAACAGCATACGCAAACTTTTCCTGCTTTTCCGTTTTAGGATTTAGATGGAATACATATCTGTGCATCATGTATTCTACCAGTGTAAATGACATGAAGCCTCCAACAAATAAGAGTGATGCTCCTAATGCAGTCATGTAGGATTGCTGAAAGCCATACACCAACAGAATAGCAGAAATGGTCGTGAATGTGACTAGCGGAACCGCAATATGGGTTCTAGTTAGCCTTTCCATGAACTTGTTTTTGAAAAGTTTTTTCGTTCCTTTAGCGTGAGGCTTATTCTTTAATTCCATTGCATATTTTAGTTCAAGGCAAAATTAGGGAAAAGAAACCCTAATTTTTTACAAACTCTCTGTTAATGACTTTTTATGTTTCTCTAAAACGGATTGATAATATTCTTCATATCTCGGCAAGATATTGTTCACATCAAATTCTTTAGCTCTAGCCAAGGCACCTTTTTTAAAGGACTCTAGATTGTTATTATCCAAAATATGAATTGCTCGCTCCACCATCGCATCCACATCACCTACATTACAGACATAACCAGATTTACCCTCATGATTCAACTCGGGAAGCCCACCTGCATTTGTTGAAATGACCGGCACCTCGCATGCCATGGCTTCCAAAGCCGCTAATCCAAAGCTTTCTTTTTCGGAAGTCATTAGGAATAAATCACTTACGGAAAGTACCTCCTCTACAGCTTCAAGCTTTCCTAAAAATCTGATATCCTCAGTACATATTTCTCTAGCCATGTCTTCCATTTTCTGACGCTCAGGTCCATCTCCAATCAAAAGAAGCTTTGATGGAACGACCTTTCTCACTTCACAGAATACCTTCAACACATCATCTACGCGCTTTACTTTGCGAAAATTTGACGTATGGACAACCAGTTTTTCATCATTCGGGCAAATAGCTTTTTTGAAATGCTCCTTGGGTTGCTTTTTAAATCTCTCTAAGTCAATAAAGTTAGGAATCACATCGATTGGCACCGAAATATCAAAGTGCTCTAACGTATCATTTTTTAAGTCTTCGGAAACAGCCGTAACGCCATCTGATTTATTTATAGAGAATGTAACAACTGGCTCATTGGTGGCATCTTTTCCAACAATAGTGATGTCTGTGCCATGCAATGTGGTAATGAATGGGATTTCGTATCCCTTTGTCTTCAAAATTTGCTGCGCCATATAGGCAGCAGATGCATGAGGAACTGCATAGTGGACATGCAATAAGTCTAACTTTTCATTCAAAACCACATCGACCATTCTACTAGCAAGCGCTAGCTCATATGGTGGATACTGAAAAAGAGGATATGACTTAACACTTACTTCATGATAGTACAAATTGGGATTGAAGAAATCGAGCCTGGTAGGTTGAGAATAAGTGATAAAATGGATTTTGTGTCCTTTTTTAGCAAGTGCCTTGCCAAGTTCAGTGGCCACTACTCCACTACCGCCATACGTGGGATAACATACTATTCCTACCTTCATTTATTAGGTTATTTCTTCAGAGGAGTTAAACCCCAAGACTTCTGAATTAGTTTCGCAATTCAAAATTTTCAAGAGATTGATAAAGTACATCGTGAATATGAGTACGTGTATTTAGCTCCATCAATTTCCAATTATTGGCGTCTGGATAAATACGATTCGAAAGAAAAACATAAATCAAATCCTCTTCCGGATCAGCCCAAACCATGGTGCCAGTAAAGCCGGTATGGCCAAAACTTTGATCACTTGCCATCGATGATGCGGCATCCTTTTTTCCATCTTTTTTGTCCCATCCTAAGCCTCTCCTGTTGTTTGTAAAATAACGCACATTGAGTTGCTCAATGGTGGCTTTAGATAGATATTGTTTCCCTCCATAATAGCCATTATTCATAAACATGTACATCATTTTAGCCAAATCTGTTGCGGTAGAAAATAAGCCAGCATGACCTGCAACGCCACCAAAAACAAGCGCGTTTCGATCATGTACTTCTCCCCACACCTGATAGCTTCTGTAGCGTTCATCGTATTCTGTTGGCGTGATGTCTTTAGGAGAAATTCCTTTTTGTATCGGGTTAAATGTTGTTTGAGTCAAACCCATTGGCTGATAAAAATTTGATACCAGAAATTCTTCAAATGGCATACCTGAAACATGCTCTACCAACAGATGCAGAATCATAAAACCAAGGTCGCTATATCTGTATTCTTGAGGGTTTTTAATAAGTTTCGATTGTACGATGAAGCTCTTTAGAGAATCCACCATGTTTGGATGAGGCTCTAATCCATAGGTACGGATGTCTTTCGCTTCATCGTCAGGAGTTTTATAATAAAAGGCGTCCAAACGATCTCCGTCCATCATCATACTCCAAAAAGGCACATAAGACAAAAGGCCCGCATTGTGTGAGAGTAACTGCCGAACAGAAACCGATGATTTGTTTGAATTTTTAAAATTATCCAGATGCATACTCAATGAATCGTCCAGATTGATTTTACCTTGATCTACTAAAAGTGCTATCGCTGGAAGTGTCGCTATTACTTTGGTTATGGAAGCGATATCATAAACTGTATGCTTTGATACAGCTCGCAGGCTATCGTAAGTAAAAAATCCATACGATTTTTCTGCCACGACTGACCCGTTTTTAATCACCGCCAGTTGAATACCTGGGGTGGCATATCTTTTGATTGCATCAGCAGCAAGTGAATCTATCCAAACCAAATGGTTTGAATTAAAACCTTCTCTCTCAGCGTCACTATACCCCAGGTATTTTAGGTTTTCTATTTGCCTAGCATTTGGATGCTCGCTTCTACCCACCATTTCATGTGAGCCAAACAGCATCTTGGCAATGAATATGTCCACGTTTGAAACTGAAACCTCCGGCAAAGAAATGGCTGTCTCAGTATCTTCCGCAAACCCGTACTGAAGAGTAATGTCGCCATTTTCTAACTGAGCATTATAATCCCGTCGGTCTACTACACAGGTCACTCCAGGAATCCTGTAATCCAATACCTGAACATATTGCCTAAGTCTATTTCTCAACTTCTGGTCCATTCCAAGGTACGTGATCACCTCATCTTTTAGAGGAAACTGTTGATATGGGTCAAATGCAATTACACTTGATGAAAAGATTGCATCAGATAAAGACGCTGGAAGCTCGTATGCCGGAATAAAAGCTACTAACTTAGATTTTTTGAGTTGATCGTAGAAAGAAGCAATATCCTTTGATACAAGTTTACTGCTCCATCTTTTCAACTTACTCATATTATCGTCTTGCTCAGTTATCCAGATTGTCGGTTGATCGACTACCTCATTTTCAAAATCCTTCTTAGACTCAGGAATTGTGTACGACAAACAAGACTTGTTTAAATAAAATAAGGGTGAATGCTTATTAGCTTCCAATATGATTTCTTTCTCTAATGCTGTGAGACTTGTGGTATCGGGCAATACCACATGATTTACTCCTTTGGTTCTACTAAAACTCTCCAGAAAACCATAATAATTGTGTCTAAGGTTTCTATCCGCAATAGCTGCCACAGTGGTTAAAGATGGAAGATTTATCCCATCATTTGGAAGAGGGTCAAAGCTCACATTGAGCTGTAGCGCCACATAATAATCTTCATCTTTGAGAAACTGATCAACATATGGTGACCAATCACTAAAGTAGATCGTAGATTTTTTCTTGTGCTTTATTGATTTGTAAAAAGAACTGCCATCAATCCATACACCTTCATTGATTTCTGCATCCATTGCAAAAATTGAGGAGCACATAAAAACAAGTACCAGATGAATAGCTTTCATAAACGGCAAATTCAAATCGAATCTAAGTAATTGATTCATTCTCAATTGAGAGGATTAAATTTGAACAATTTTTCATTCATGTCGTGTTCAATATTATAACATTCGATCAATAAGTATACCTCATGCGATTTCCATCCCTTTTTCGTCTACCAAAACATCAGCAGTTTCGAATAAAACCGAGGTATTACGATCCAGTTAAAGAAGAAATTAAGGAACGAACCGCACGAATTAAAGAACGAATGGACGGTAATGTGGAAGAAAACTATCAGCCATCCAAAATCAATTTTAAGCGCAAGACCAAATCTGCCCCTGCAACATCGATGATACAGCTTGGTATTGCCTCGTTACTTGGCCTTATGGTACTCGGCTGGCTCCAGTTCGGAAACGAAGTATTCTTTTATGTACTCTGGGTTATAGTTCCAATTTATCTGATCTATCGAATTAAAACTTTGAGGAGACGCAAATGAGTGATATTATTCACTTACTGCCTGACGGTATCGCCAACCAGATAGCTGCTGGAGAGGTAGTTCAGCGCCCCGCGTCTGTGGTGAAAGAGATGCTAGAAAATAGTGTAGATGCAGGAGCAACTTCAATCAAATTAATTGTAAAAGATGCTGGCAAATCGCTGATTCAGGTGGTCGACAATGGTTTTGGTATGAGTGTGACTGACGCCAGAATGAGTTTTGAACGGCATGCTACATCAAAAATTCGAACCTCTGAGGATCTTTTTAAAATCCGTACATTAGGATTTCGTGGAGAAGCTATGGCCTCTATTGCTGCCGTTGCACAGGTGGAGTTGAAAACCAGACAAATAGAAGATGAGTTAGGCACTCAATTGATTATTGAATCCTCTGAGATCAAAAGTCAAGAACCGATTGCTCACAATCAAGGAACCTCTATTAGCGTAAAGAACCTCTTTTATAACGTTCCTGCCCGAAGAAATTTCCTAAAATCAAACCCCGTAGAGCTCCGTCACATCAATGATGAATTCCAACGTGTGGCGCTAGCCAATCCTAACATTGCTTTTTCCATGGCTCAAAATGACCTTGAAACCCATAAGCTTGATGATGGTAAGCTGAGTAAACGCATTGTTCAACTTTTTGGAAAAAACTATCAGCAGCAGTTAGTACCGTGCAGTGAAGAAACTGATTTAGTGAAAATCAACGGATATATAGGCAAGCCTGAAAATGCAAAGAAGACGCGCGGTGAACAATTCTTTTTTATCAATAATAGATTTATAAAAAACAGCTATCTCAATCATGCGGTGACACGTGCATATCAGGGGTTGCTGAAAGAGGATTACTTCCCGTTTTATGTGCTCTTCATAGAGATAGATCCTGTGCATGTGGATATCAATGTGCACCCAACTAAAACAGAAGTGAAGTTTGATGATGACCGCATGCTCTATGGTGTGATCAACTCTGCTGTGAGGCAAGCACTTGCTTCATTTAATGTGACTCCATCATTAGATTTTTCTGCTGATGTGAGTTTTGAGCATTTGAATATTCAAAGAGAAAATCCTTCCTTTTCTACCAAAAAAGATAGGGACTATGGTTCCTTCAAGTCACTTGAAAGTAATCAAGAGAGGCTTGAGAAGTTAAATGAATTGTATGCTTCAGCTTCACAAGAAGAAATAGCAACCATAGAAGAAGCTGAAAAGGAACGTGTGGTTCAAACAACATTTACAAGCTCCATCAACCAATCTGCTGAAGTAGATGGGAAAAAACCAACATATCATCTTCATGGACGTTATTTGCTTCGACAAGTAAAGAGTGGAATGGTGGTTTTGGATAAAGTTTCTGCTTTTGAGCGCATTCTATTTGAGCAATATCAGAAATCAATGCAGTCAGGGGCAGGGGCTTCACAATCATGCATGTTTCCGCAGCAGGTGGCATTAAACCCTTCGGACTTTGCTTTGACCATGGAGCTTAAAAGTGAAATTAATCAGTTGGGCTTTGAGTTTGAACAGATGGGCGAAAGTATGATTGTGATTCAAGGAATACCATCAGAGCTAGCACCATGCAACGAAAAAGAGGTATTTGAAGGTCTAATAGAGCAATACAAGTTCAATGCTCAGAAACTAGACCTTCCAAAGAATGAAAGTTTAGCCAGAGCATTGGCAAAACGAACAGCGACCAATAGATGCAATAAGCTAAAGGAAGAGGAGATGGATCATCTGATGGATCGACTGTTTGCCTGCGAACAACCAAATTATACGCCGGATGGAAATCCAACTTATGTTTTGGTTAGTTTAGAGCAAATAAATGATTGGTTTAAGAAATAGTTAGAAGTTAGAATAATAGAAAAGTGTTTAGAAGACTCACACCTGTAGCAAAGAATATTTTGATTATCAATGTAGCAATTCTGCTACTCACGTCTTTTCTAAGGCTCCCACTTGCTGAGTGGTTTGGCTTAAGAGTGATCTATTCCTCAGAGTTTGCACCTTATCAGTTTCTTACTTACATGTGGCTTCATGGTGGTACGTGGCACTTGGTTGGTAACATGATAGCCGTCCTGGTATTCGCACCTATGCTTGAAATGGTATGGGGTTCCAAGCGTTTTCTTATATTCTACTTAATATGTGGGATAGGTGCGGGCTTACTATATGGCACAGCAGATGCATTTGAAAAGCTGTCGTTGAAAAATGCTGCTGAAGCATATATGGTAAATCCAAGTCCTGAAGCCTTTGAGCAGTTTATTATTGAGAACAAGTCTTTCATAAATGTTGCAAGAGGTGGGGAGCTTTTAGATCTCTATTATGATAACCCTGCTTATGAAGCTGAGACTGTTGCAGCCGTAAGAAGTATATATGAAGGAGTAGTTACCAATGGTAACATGATCGGAGCTTCTGGAGCTGTCTTCGGGATTTTATTTGCTTTTGCTTTCTTGTTTCCGAATACTGAGCTTTTTCTACTCTTCCCACCAATACCTATTAAAGCAAAATATCTCGTATTTTTCTATGCGATGTATGAATTGTATGCAGAATTTAACCGGACGCCAGGCGATAATGTTGCCCATCTTGCCCACTTAGGTGGAATGCTGATTGCATTTATATTGTTAAAGTTCTGGAAAGACAATACTAAGAGATTTTATTAAAGAATGAACGGAGGAATAAAACAAGAATTTACTAACGCCTGGAGCAAGCCAAACAATTCAGTTGTTCAACTTATTTTGATCAACCTTATTGTTTTTGCTGCCGCTCGAATCTTTAAAGTATTTTTTGATTTAAGTAATGCAACTGATACTTTTTTCTGGATATTCCGAAAACTTCAACTTCCGGCAGATTTGGGGACTTTCTTACTTCAACCCTGGTCGATAGTAACATACTTCTTTACGCATTACGATTTCTTTCATGTTCTTTTCAATATGCTCTTCCTTTTCTGGTTTGGACGGATCATTCAGGAATTTCTAAATAGCAAAAGAGTAATAGCATTATATGTTTTAGGCGGGTTGGCAGGCGGCCTTCTGTACATGTTTATTTACAATTTTATTCCATTCTATTCTGACCGAGTCGCGGAATCCATGATGCTTGGTGCCTCGGCTGGCGTTTTTGCGATAGTAGTTGGCGCAGCTGTATTTATGCCTAACTATACTTTCTTTCTAATTTTCATTGGGCCTGTAAAAATTAAGTACATCGCCATTTTCTATGTGTTCTTGTCTTTTGTCGGGTCAACAGGCTCCAATGCTGGCGGCGAAATTGCTCATTTAGGTGGAGCGTTGGTTGGCTGGCTTTACATCACTCAACTCAACAAAGGTACCGACCTTGGTGGTTGGGTTATCTCCGTTATTTCCTTCATCAAGAGTATGTTTAAGCCGCAACCAAAAATCAAGGTTACTCATCGTTCTGGAAATAGAAGACCAACGACAAAAGCCACAAAGTCGAAATCCAATGACGCCAGCAGTACACCTCAGGCTGAGATAGATGCTATTCTTGACAAAATATCTGAGAAAGGATATGAAAGTTTGAGCAAGGATGAAAAGCAGAAGCTCTTTAACGCCAGCAAGAAATAGCATGAATTTTGCTTTGGTTTCTTTAAAATAGATCCATCATGAGCAAGTATGTAATGATTATCAGCCTTTGTTTCTTGTTTGCTTGCAAAGAAGAAAATACACCAACAACTCCAGACGATTTATTGTCACAAATGTCGGCCATCAATGATCAAATAGAGGCGCTGATCTCCACCTCATGCTCCACTACTAGTCAATGCATGTCTACTGCCTATGGTGCAAAGGCATGTGGTGGCCCAATCAAATATCTTATTCACTCAACGAATATGGATCTTCAAAAATTTAATGAACTGGTGGCTCAATACAACAATCTGAATGCACAGTATAACGAAGAGACAGGAGTTTATTCGGATTGCTCCATTGTGACCAAGACAGAAGTGGAATGTGTTTCTGGTAACTGTCAGGAAGTAGTAGCGAATTAACGCATGCGCTTGAAGAAGAGCATTTCTTGAGGCTTCCCAATATTTTTCTCACTGATGGTATAAAAATCACCGTTGCTCCAGCAGATAGCTTCGCCTTGTGGTTCGGGGATGTAGTCTACCATAATTGCATCCCATGCTAAAATTCGATCAACGGCCGATTGGTTTGATGGCCCCCAATAGTAGATAGCACCATAGTGTTTAAGTAGAATTTCTCCCTGTTCGTTCATATCTGCGGCAGTGAAAAGCTTTGCAGGGATTGTACCCTTAGATTTAATTGCAACTGCCTCTTTATTTGGTTCAAACGGAAAAGCATATACCAATGCATTGTCTTCCCTCTTAGTCACAAGAACGAATTCTTTTTGGGTGTGATCGTAAAGAACCGCTTCTGCGTCCCTTGCTCCTTCTGCATAGGTGAATGACATAATATCAATTTTGGAGATATCTATCGTAATCTTCCTTTTCCCTTCGAAGATCGGTTCTGGAAGCCTGAAGATCTTTACATCTTCATGAACCGCTTTGTTATCTCCAATTTCTCCTACATAAATAAACGCATCATCGCCCTGTTTTGCTGTCACGATCTCTTCCCAATCACGATTGTTTACTCCCTGAAGATCGACTTCCATGATAATTTGTGCCTTGTCATTGATGAGGTATAATATAGGCTCAGAACCACTATCGTTGTGTGTCCAGAAGTAACCGGGATTTAGGTAAGATTCTTCAATGCCAGACGCTTCTATTAATCTCCCGTCCTCAATGGTTGCCACTACTTGCTGACTGTAGAAAAATCGCTCTTTTGGAGCCGCTGAGAAAATTATTATTGAGAGAAGAAAGAGAACTCTGATTCGCATTCGAAAAAAAATTAAAAGCCCACAAAAATAATAAAATCGAATGACATGCGAATGGTTAAAGACATTTACGCGATAACAAAGCTTAAGATATAATTAGCAGCGCTATGCTACTTTTGATTTATTCGCCAACTGGCCGCAAGCGGCATCAATGTCTTTACCTCTACTTCTCCTTACACTGGTATGTATTCCGCCTTTTATGAGGTGATTAGCAAACCTGTCAATTGTATCCGGATCTGCTTTAGCGAAAGAAGCTTCAGATATTGGATTGTACTCAATGATATTGATTCTGACACCAGAGACTTTTCGTGCGTATTTAAGCAGCTTCTCCGCATCTTCAATGGAGTCATTGAAATCGTAAAAAAGGATGTATTCAAACGTAATTCGATTGCCTGTTTTGTCATAAAAATATTGGAGTGACTTAAGCAGTGCATCCAAAGTATTCGTTTCGTTGATTGGCATGATTGTGTCGCGCTTTTTGTCGTCAGCCGCATGAAGCGATAACGCCAAGTTGAACTTCACCTCATCGTCTGCCATCTTTGTGATCATCTTAGCAATACCTGCTGTAGAAACCGTGATACGTTTTGGCGACATATTCAGCCCGTCTTCAGAAGTGATCCGGTCGATTCCTTCCATCATACCTTTATAGTTGAGCAAGGGTTCGCCCATCCCCATAAATACAATGTTGGAAAGTGGTTTTTGATAATGTTCCTCAGCTTGATCACGAATGGCTACCACCTGATCATAGATTTCGCCAGCGTCAAGGTTTCTTTCACGTTTCATATATCCAGTGGCGCAGAATTTACAGCTAAGTGAGCATCCAACCTGTGAAGAAACACAAGCGGTCATCCGCTCATCAGCAGGTATCAGCACCCCTTCTATCAAGTGCTTGTCGTGCAACCTGAAGGCTGATTTTATGGTACCGTCATTCGAAAGTTGAGAGTTGTCAATTGAGATGTGATTAATCGCAAATTCTTCCTTGAGTTTGTCTCGGAGAGGTTTAGAAATATTAGACATTTCGTCAAAGGTCTTGGCAGATTTTGCCCACAACCATTCCCAAACTTGCTTGGCGCGAAATTTCTTTTCGTCATTTGCTTCAAACCAGGCCATCAATCCCTCCAACGTTTCTTTCCGAATGTCCTTCATCCTGCAAAGGTAGGAAGTAATTAGACTTAAAGAATGGTTGCCGTTTGATACCTTCCAGTTTTAATTTTCACTTAAGGTGAAAAAGAAAGTGGTTCCCTCATCTACAGTTGACTCCAGCCAAATTTGACCTCCATGCAATTCGATTACCCTTCGTGCAATGGATAGTCCCAACCCCATTCCATCGTATTCATCCTTGGAATGGAGCTGTCTGAACAATTGAAATGCGCGAGGAATGTCTTTCTTGGAAATTCCTATCCCATTGTCTTTAACTGCAAACAGCCAATTTCCCTTTCTCTTTTGAGCCGATACGCAAATTTGCGGAGCCACATTTTTACGCTTGTATTTAATGGAATTGCCGATCAAATTTTGAAATACACGCTTGAGTTCCATTTTGTTTGCATTCAAATCCGGCATTGGTCCAACCTCTATTGTAGCCCGCGAATTAGACACAGAGCCATTCATAGAGTCAATTACTTCATGAACAAGATTTTTCACATCTACGTGTTCTCGTTTAAATTCAAGTCCAATGCTTAAATATTCCGAAAGTGCTGACACGAGCTCCGACATGCGATAGGCCGCCTTCTTGGTAAACTGTACTAGTTTTTGACCATCCTCATCCAGTACCTGCAAATAATCAGATTCTAGTAACGTGGAGCACCCAAGTACCGTATTAATCGGCTCGCGCAGATCATGTGTCGTTGCATAATTGAATTGAACTAGCTGGTCATTTCTTGTCTTTAAGATTTTCATTTGCTCTTCTAAAGCTTCGTTTGAGTCTTTCAAAAGCTGGCATGTTTTAGCACCCATAGACACCACGATAAATACAAACACTGATCCCATAAGAAATATGACACCAGTTAGGATTGGTAATGCTTGATGGTGGTCCCCCACGATAACGTACACCATCCCGAAATAACCCAATTCAAAGAAGGACATGAGCACGACAAGCTTACGCCACCCTTTGCGAAAATTGTCATGCTGTAATAATTGAAATATGTCTCGGGTCTTTAGAATGGCAAGAAAGAGTATTGCAGCACCGAAAAGAATAAGTGTAATTATCAAGTTGTCCATATCGTCAAGTCTTGAATTGACTTGCAAAGAAGAGTGATAAGAGGTATTTAAGTATTAAAATGTGGTATACGTTTGGTGGACATACCAGAGTGAACCACATTTTAAAAGTAGAGAGTGATTAGCTGAAAACTGGGTAGGATCGGAAAGGTTCGCTATTTTCGTCTGGTGACCCTAATTGATAAACTGAATAGTGCTGTTGGGAAGGCTACTTCATGGCTAACTCTAATTTTAGTTTTGGTGATAGTTATTGATGTCATCCTGCGATACACATTTAGCATCACCTCAGCAGCTTCCTTCGAATTAGAATGGCATCTTTTTGCCGGCATCTTTCTATTAGGAGCTGCATATACACTTAAAGAAGATAAGCACGTCAGGGTTGATGTATTTTACGATCGATTTTCTGATAAGACGAAGGCCTGGGTTAATCTTACCGGTTCTGTTTTTCTTTTACTTCCATTTTGCGCTGTTGCATTTTGGGAGTCATTGTCATTTGTACAGAACTCATATCAGTTGGGAGAAACTAGCCCACAACCTGGTGGCTTGCCTGCTCGGTGGATTATTAAATCAACTATTCCGATTGGATTTTTTCTGCTTGGACTTCAGGGTATTTCATCAATCATCAAATCAATAACCACCATTTCCTATGGAAGAAATTAAGAAGAAAAAAGAATCAAAAGGGGAACAAACCCCTCAATGGCTGAAGACAATCCAACTGAATAGCTGGGAGGCAGAACTTCTT
This sequence comes from Ekhidna sp., assembly GCF_039960695.1. Lineage (GTDB taxonomy): Bacteria > Bacteroidota > Bacteroidia > Cytophagales > Cyclobacteriaceae > Ekhidna. The sequence continues at coordinate 559,684 of NZ_JBDVKP010000020.1, forward strand.
ATTTCAGCATTGGTGCTGTATGCATTATTTCAAATTCCAGATTACCTGAGCTTATCCTCCCTTCAATATTTTGAGAGAGGTAGTAGAATGCATAGTCTGATTAACCTTTTGGTTGATGCCATTCAGCTTCTCAGTTTTGGCTACATTCTCCATATTCTCGTACGAGGGATTTGGGTTGCTTCGGTAGGGCTTAGCTATGTCTTTCCAGGTGGAGTGGATCAGGAATCTCTGAAATTCAAAGGAAATTTTAAAAAGGAATTAAACTCCACGGGATCCTTAGTGAAAATGGTTCTAAGGCTAGAAGAATTATCATCTATCATTTATGGAATTTCATTCATATTTTTTGGGACTTTAGTTGGCTTTGGTACCCTTTTGTTTACGTTTTTAGGCTTTGTGGAATTGATCACTCCAGCCATGGAAAATTATCCTTATTTTGCCGGCGCAGCTGGAATGATAATTCTTTTCTATTGCTTCTTATGCATTCTAGTTTTTATCGATTTTATCACTAACGGTATTTTTCGAAGAAAAAACTGGTCAGCTGATTGGTACTATTGGGTAGCTCGTTTTTTCCGGATTGTAACCCTTTCATTTCTATATAGAAGATCACTACTCGTACTAATTTCAAATACCAAAGGCTGGAAATCATACCTCATCCCATTTATTGTTTTAGGCGTGACAGCAGGGTATATGTACATCAATGATTTAAGTGATGATAATGTTAGAAACAGCTACTACAAGCGCATGGCTTCAGGAGATTATTCTAGTGTTAATTATGAGAATACGAGGAATGAAAAAGATTACATAGTAAGTACCATCCAGTCAGATATCATTCATGACAATACATTAAAGGTATTCCTTAAGGATCTAAGTTCATTTGATGCGATATATATGTTTGAAGGAAGAAAAAAGATAGAAAAAGGTATGTGGGATAAGCTTCCCTCCGACAGTATTACGCAGTATTTTAAAAGTCGACTTATTGTCAAAATTGATAGTATTGAAATTGAAAACCTAAGCTGGTTTAAAACTCAGCATCCTACAACCTATCGGTTTGGCTTTACAACATTTATTGACCTAGACACTTTCAGTCGAGGAGCGCACTTTTTGAAAATTGGGATTGATACTTCAAACATGAAGCCTATTGCAAAAAACATTGTTCAAAGAAAAGATTATTCGCTTCAAACAATTAGTAATATCTATTTTATCTATGATAAACCGTGATTGAATATTTACCGCTGATATTATTCGGAGCGATATTTCTCCTCATCCTTTTTGGCTATCCGGTGGCTTTTACTCTTGGCGGAATATCTGTCGTTGTTGGTTTGTTGGTATTTGACATGGACTTCTTTTATCTACTCTCCCTGCGTGTATATGGTACCATGCAAAACTTTGTTTTGTTAGCTGTTCCGCTCTTCATCTTTATGGGCATCATGTTGGAGAAGTCTGGCATAGCTGAGCGTCTCCTTCACACTATGAGTATGCTTTTTGGAAACATCCGCGGTGGGCTGGCCATTGCTGTGGTAGTTGTAGGTGCAATGCTTGCGGCTTCTACCGGGATTGTAGGAGCAACTGTTGTAACAATGGGTCTGATCAGCTTACCTACCATGCTGAAAAATGGATACGGCCCCAGGATAAGCACCGGTGTTATTGCATCATCCGGCACGCTTGGGCAAATCATTCCGCCATCGGTTGTTTTGGTACTCCTTGGAAGTGTGCTTAATGTGTCAGTAGGAGATCTTTTTTTAGGTGCGGTTTTGCCGGGTTTTTGCCTTGTGATTATCTATCTCCTTTACATTATAGTTTACGGTCAGATCTATCCGGGTAGAGTTCCCAAAGTTTCAAAAGAGCAATTGAGTGAATTTAGAAGTAAGGGGTTTACGATGGAAGTAGTAAAATCATTCGTGTTTCCCTTAATCCTCATTTTGATCGTGCTGGGATCGATATTTGCCGGTATAGCGTCGCCTACAGAAGCAGCTGGTGTGGGTGCTTTTGGCGCAATGATTCTCGCAATAGCTAGTAAGAAATTTGACCTTTCCATGCTCAAAGACGTGATGAAGGAAACTACCATGCTTACCTCCATGGTGTTTATGATCCTTGTGGGCGCTACGGCATTCTCACTGGTATTTAGAGGCTTAGAAGGTGACAAGTTTCTTCTCAATCTGATTCAAAGTGCAAATATGGATGCTACTACTTTTCTTATAGTGGTGATGATCATTGTATTCATTTCTGGCTTCTTCATTGATTTTATCGAAATTGTATTCATCATTGTGCCGGTGGTTGCACCAATCTTTGTCTCGCTTGGGGTCGATTTGGTCTGGATCGGAATCTTATTGGCCGTCAATTTACAGACCTCATTCCTGACTCCTCCTTTCGGATTTGCACTATTCTATCTAAAGGGAGTTGCACCTCCTGAGGTCAAGACGCGTCATATTTATCAGGGGATAGTTCCCTTTGTTATTATTCAGTTGCTGTTTTTAATACTATTGATAGTCTTTCCTGGGTTGGTTAACTTGGTTGGATGAAATCCACCACTCTCACATTTAAAGGCACAATGTTACTGATAGGATTTTTCTTTCAATTGACATCCTATGCCTTCTTTCAGAACCCGAACTTAGATAGCATCAAAGCTGCAAAAAATTACGAAATCGGTGATCGGTATTATACAACAGATAGGAATAAAGTGGATTCGGCACTCATGTTTTTCAAGTTAGCTAAAGATCAATTTAAAGGTGTGAGTTTAAAGGGGTATGGAAAGAGTCTTTACAAGATCGGTTTAAGCGAAAGATATCTTGGCAATATGACCCAATCGATTCTGTCTTTAAACGAGGCAATTGAGATCGGGAATCAGTTGATGAAGCAAAATGACGATCCTACTTTGAGACATGAGGCGTTACTTGCTTTAGGCTATTCTTACCTCTATAACAAAGAATATGACCCGGCAAATAGTGTGCTAAAGGAACTACTTAGGACATGCAGACTGGAAGAAAATGGATTGGCAAAGGCGACTACTGCATATGGCTTAGTCGTATATAATTATGTTCAGGTTGGAAAATTTGATTCTGCAGTACATTTTTCAGAGAAAGCACTCAACGGTGCAGACTCTTTGCGCAGCGATACAGTGAGAAACAATGAAATTATTCATGCCATTGGCAACGCATATAGCGGTGTTGGAGACTATTATGGAAGAATTGGGCATTTTCCGAATTTCAAGAAATACAACACAAAACACTATGATTTTCTTGTAGAGGAATATGGTGAAGGGCATTACAGTTTGATGTGGCCATTACTTGGATTGGGAAGTCTTGCATTTCATAGTTCCAATCACTTGGAAGGCCTGGAGTTATACAATAAGGCATTGTTTATTGCTAAATCATATAAGGACTCCACATCCGATCGGTATGCGCTTATCCATGATAATTTACATCAAATTTATTCCGAGCTGGAACAGTGGGATGCGGCTCTTTTTCATGTCGAAAAGGCAATGAAAGTTTATAAAATAAGAGAGCATTTGAAGTTAGATTTATTCAAACTATATGCCGTAAAAGCAAGGATATTAGCAATAACAGGTGATCTAGCAGCTTCCGAAGAAAATTTCAGGCTTGCCAATCAGGCATTTGAATCAGAAACAGATGACTATTTCTTAAATGCTATAGCGATCAATCTTGTTGGTTGTTTAAGTGAAATGAAGCGCTTTGATGAAGCTGTGGAAATGTCTCAAAAAGCGCTTCGTCTCGGAAAAGCAATTTTTCCGGAACGGAGTTTTGAACTCAGTCAAAATTATCACTCAATAGCCTTGCTCGAAATGAAGAAGGGTAATTTTGATCAATCAGATATTTATCTGGATAGCGCACGAACGGCAAACTTGAGAAAAGATTCAACTCACATCTATACACAGCTGACGATCGATATGTATGCTTTAGAGATGACGCTTTTAGATAAAAGGATTCAAAATGGTGGCGCTGTTCCCAAAAGTGCAATCGCGATGATCAGAGAGGCGCAGCAGTTTGTAAGTGGAGTAAAATCAAACCTGGAAAGTGATCTGGGTCAAGTGTATGAGCCTAACTCATTTTACAATAATGCAACAAAACTTTGTGTGTCATTATACCAAAAGACCAACGATCCAATATACTTTGAATTGACACTTCGATTAACTGAAAATGACAGATCCTTCGATCTTAAAAATTACATTAGAAAAGCCGATGCCTTGGAAGCCGCAAACATTCCAAGTGCACTGGAAAAAGAACGAGATATTCTTCTCAATGAGATTTTAACGTTGAAATATGAGATAGATAATAGTAGTGAGGATTTATCGCCTAAAAAAGGTCTTGAACTACGAACAGCATACGACAATGTCAAGTCAGAATATGATAAGCTCAAACAGAAAATTGCTGAGATAGTACCAAATTATTTCCACTACAAATACAATATCAATGCTTTTAATCTACGTGATCTTGAAGATCGTCTACGCGACGAAAACACTGCAATGATCTCCTATTATGCAACAGATAATCAACTATTGACATTAGGTAGTAATGGTGTCGAAAGGGTCCTAAAAACTATTCCCTGGAATGATCAGATCAGGGAGGATATCCTGGCCTTTAGAACATCTCTAAGTGATCCTAATCTTGCAGACACCTATCTATCGCTTTCCGAAAAATTGTTTCGTTCTTTATTGGATTCTTCTTTTAACAAAATTCGAAAGGAAACTCTTCTGATCATCCCTGATGATATATTAAACTATGTTCCTTTTGAGTTGCTTACATTTTCAAGTAAAACATTGTTTGAAGAACAAAATGTGAGATATGAATTTTCAGCAGAGACCTTTCTTAGAAATAACTTCAAACGAGCCAAAAATGAAATGCTGGCAATGACTCCTCATTTTGAGTCTGAAAAAATACCGACAGATGATCTGGTAAGATCGGAAATTGCCAAACTACCCGGAGCTACCAAAGAGGTGGAAGATATCTCAAAGATTATGTCTGCTCGCACCATAATAGGGCTTGATGCCACCGAAACTCGGTTTAAAAATCTATCAAGTGAATTCTCAATTTTACACATGGCTACACATGCTATCATAGATGATGAAAATCCAAATAATTCCAAGTTGATATTCAGTCTTGAAGGTGACTCACTTAATGATGGATACCTAAAGTCGTATGAGATATACAACATGAACCTTACTGCTGGCTTGGTTACTTTAAGTGCCTGTAATACGGGCTTTGGCAAAATACAAAAAGGCGAAGGTGTAATGTCACTTTCTCGTGCATTTGCCTATGCTGGAGTGCCTTCAACCGTTGTAAGCCTTTGGCCAGCATCTGATAAGTCTACACCAGAGTTGATGAAGTACTTTTATGAAAACTTGAAAGAAGGCCAAACCAAGGATGTAGCACTTAACAATGCTCGCAAATCATATTTAGCCACTGCGCAAGGGAAAGCTCGACACCCCTTTTACTGGGGAGGATTTGTATTAATAGGAGATAACAGCCCAATTCAGGATGATAGAAATTTACTTGTGTACTTAATTCCTGCCCTGTTAGTAATAGTGATGATTCTGACCATATATCGACGAAAGAAAAAAAGTATTTAAAGTTGGGCTAAAAGCTCTCTGGAAGTGGCTGCAAAGTCAGATTGACCAGAACCTAATTTTTCGAGTAGTGGAATGGCTTTTTCATTATTCTCCAGTTTAATGTGAATAAGAGCCGAATACCAAATCGCAGCGTTTTCATAGCTTTTATCTCCCAATACAATTACTTGTTGGAAATCGATAAATGCAGCCTCAAAATTTTGTATCTGGATATAAGAAACACCTCTAAAAAAATGATCTGGAGCACCTAGTGAGTCTAGCTTATTGAATTCAGCAATCGCCACGGTATAATCTCCAACATCATATGCTGCATAGGCCAATTGTCGATTAGAGAGGTTTTCCTCGTTTCTTACAGTGGTCAACTCATAATTAGGATACACCTGATAATACTGATCAAAAAGAGGTTGCTGATTTCCTGTGAAATAGAAAACCAATGTTGCTGCCAAAAAGATTGATGCCGCTATACCGATGTATGCTGGATTGATCTTTCTTACGTGGGCATTCTTATCCTTAAATCCTTGTATACGAGAACGAATCTCTCGTAAGGTTGTCTCATCTCTTACTCCTAGCTCATACGCCAACTCCATTCTCTCCTCATCAGAAAGATTCTTTAAGAAAGCTTCTTCTTCTGCCTCAGTAAGTTTCCCCTGAAGATATTTATCCCTTAATTCATCCATCAGATAATGGTTTTTTTACTTGAGATCTAAGTTTTTCCAGGCATCTTTTTTTAGTTGTCCTGGTTACAGCCTCGCTTTTATATTGCATAGCATTTGCTATCTCACCCATAGATTTCTTTTCAAAATAAAACAGCCTAAGAATTTTCCGACAAGTCTCGCCAAGCGAATCAAACAGTTCTCTGGTTTGGTTTCTTGCCAATTCATAAGCCTTTGATGCATCTTCATCATTGGCCAGAAATTGGTAATGTTCTGCCAAGCCTTCTTCATGTTTCTCATCTCTACTTTTAGCATCAAACTGCTGTCTGATTCGATTCTTACCAATTCCAAAAATGTATGTCTTCAATGAACTGCCAATTTCGGTGACTTTTCCATTCATTGCCTTCTCAAAGAAGATGGTCATTGTGTCCTGATAATGATCAAGCGCATCGTCTTCCGTAATTCCAAACTTCCCTACGCTCCAGTTTACAAACTCCGATCTATACTGTAGATACAAGCTTTCCATTGACGCGGAGTTCCCTCTTCGTATATCGGCAATTATTTCTTTCTCACTCTTTCTAAAACTGACTTTCACTGATTAGTCGTCAAAACATGATTTTGTGAACACATCCCAAATAAAAATAAAAAAATCATGACATGATGTTCACATTCTAAGAATAGCCTGACTAAGGGTACGAACTAAAATCACAATGCCATGACAAATGTCTTAGTTAAAAAAACACTTCTGCTTGCATTTATGCTTATTATGATGAGCAGATCAAACGCACAATCAATCTCATATGTAGGAGATTTCGATCTAAACAATTTGCAGTCCTATAGCGGAGTGCCACTAGCCATTGGCTCTGAAGAGGGGATCCCTGAAGGGATCACTTTCAGTCCAGATGGATTGAAAATGTTTATTTCAGGACAATCAGGGGATGAGGTAAATCAATATAGCCTAACCACTCCTTTCAACACCAACAGTGGAGTTTCACACGATGGTTTTTACAGTGTTGCAGCTCAATATAGCGTTGGCAATCCGCGCGCTTACGGAGTTGCTTTCAGCAACAATGGGACTAAAATGTTTGTTACTGGTACTGGCGGTAGTCATGAAATCACCCAGTATGATTTGACAAGCGCTTTTGATATCACTTCAACTGTCGCATTCAATACGAGTTACGACCTTCCATCAGGTGATCCTAATTTCATTGAGTTTAACAACGATGGAACCAAGATGTATGTAAAATTTGGTTCTGGAATATCTCAATACTCACTCTCCGTTGGTTTTGATCTTTCATCTACCATAATCAATGAAGGGTCTTATTCAGTTGGTTATACTCCTGAAGAAATGGTTTTTTCTGCAGATGGTAAAACCATGCTGGTTTTAGAACAATCAACTAGTCTAATTCATCAATATGATCTCACAGCTCCTTATGTAATAACCTCCGGGGTAACCGATAACTCAATATCAGCTGGAGTTGTAAGCTTCGCTTCAGGTATTGCTATTAGCAACGACGATGCTCACCTTTTTATAGTTAGCCTGCCATCAGGAAATCAGCGAATTCGTCAGTACGATATGCTCATCCCTGGATTCACAGAAGCAGCTGCTAACGATGGCACTGTTGATGGCTCTTCCACTATAAGCATCTCTGAAGATACTTTCACCAATCAGGGTAGCACTCTGGCCTTAGGTTCTGACTATTCAATAAGCAATCTTCCTGCTGGTCTTACACCTTCAATCGCTGTTACCTCAGGAGGTCAATCAGCTACACTGACAATTACTGGAAATGCTAATGATCATCAGGATAGTGATGATTTACACGGTCTGGAAATCATCTTTGAAAATTCTGCTTTTACAGGTAACGACGCTTCCCTCATTTATAATAGTGACGCTTCTGGCAGTTCCCCTGGAATTGATTTTGAACAGAATAAGATAATCTCTTACGGAAACAACTTCAACATTGAATACGGGATACAATTTGATGGTTCTTCTTATACACACGGAACTTCTGAACCATATGGCATCACCTTCAACAATGACGGAACCAAAATGTACTACATCGATCAACGAAGTACACAACGGGTCTATCAATATAGCCTGGCTCATCCTTACCAACTTTCAGGAGGTGTGACTTCCGATGGAGGGTTGGCCATAACCGGAGAAACATCGCCTCGAGATGTTACATTTAGTGCCGACGGTTCCAAGATGTTTGTAATCGGCCAATCTTCAGACAATGTTCATGAATACACGCTTAATACATCTTTTGATATTACCGACGGGTGGACTTATGAAGGGAGTATATCTGCAGGCACAAATCCAAGAGGGCTAGCATTTAGTCCAAACGGAAGTAAAATGTTCGTTATAGCCGGCTCAAGCAGCTTAGAAGTATCAACCTTCGAACTATCAGAGCCTTACAACATTCAAACAAGAACTTCTATCGGTGCATTTTCTTTAGGTGCTACTACAAGTAATCCTGCAGGATTGGAATTCAGTCAGGATGGTCACAAGATGTACATTCTTGATTCTAATACAGACGCCATATTGCAATACAGCCTTGATAATGCTTACAATACATCTTCTGGAGTTTTCTATGATGATATTTCTATTCCTTTACCGTACCTGCCTGGTGGTTTACCATTCGGCTTGGCTGTAAATGGAGATGGCACCAGTTTTTACGTAGCAGACTATTGGAATCATAATATCATGCAGTACAATATTGAGAGCAGTGGCTTCAAAGAGGCTGGCAATAACAAGGGTTCGGTCAGTGGGTTTGCATCAGCCAGTATCAGTGGAGGATCATTTAGCAATGCCGGAGGAATGCTTACGCTTGGATCGGACTTTACTCTTAATGTTGTTCCATCAGGTCTGACACCGTCACTATCTGTCAATGCAAATGCAAAAAGTGCTACGTTGGAGTTCTCAGGAAACGCAGACTCCCATATGGATGTTGACGATCTGGCTGATCTGGAGATCACGTTCCTTGATGGTGCTTTTTCGGATAATGATGCTTCCGGAGTTACGAACCCAACAGGCAGTCTTAAAGCTGGCGTTGACTTCAGAGACAACAATGCAACCGTCATTTATGGAAATGGATTTGATCCATTTATCGCAGAACAATCTACCAGCTTTTACATGGGAGACGAAGAGCAGCTTCCACTGGGTATTACTTTCAATACCGATGGCACAAAAATGTACATGGCTGGTTATTATGAAGCGTCTGTTTTTCAGTATTCACTATCCGTGGCATTTGATGTATCTACTGCCGCATATGATGAAATTTCCCTTGACGTCTCTGAACAAGAAACTAGAATAACCGGGCTTATTCTTGATCCAACCGGAACTACTTTGTTCGTTGTTGGAACAGCAGTTGGAATGGTAAATCAGTATAGTTTAACCACACCTTTCGATCTTTCTACCGCATCATTTACTATAGCTTTCGACCCAAGCGCACATGGGGATGTACATGGAGCGATCACCTTCAATGATGACGGTAGTAAAATGTACCTAGTAGATCCAAACGACGATCAGATCAATCAATATAGCCTTGAAACACCTTATGATGTAAGTGGTAATGTCGATTTTGATGGTAATCTGAATATAGGAAGCTACGGAGGTAATCCAAATGGAATTGCATTGGTAAAAAATGGTAAATGGCTAATTTTTTCAGGCAGCTTAACCGATAGAATAAGACTTATTGAGCTAGAAATACCTTTTGATATCACATCGGAAACGACATACATCGATGATATCTATGTTCAGAATATTGACCAAAGTGTCAACGATGTTCTTTTTAACCCCGACGGTTCTAAAATGTACATGCTCGGAGCATCAAATGGCCGCATTTATGAGTTCGACATAGAGTTGGGTAAGTTTAAGGAATCGGGAATCAATGACGGAAGCATCGACGCTTCCACTTCAATTCCACTTTATCTATCGGACGAATTATTCACCAACGCAGATGGTATATTAACACATAATGTTGATTACACAATCAACAACTTGCCATCAGGGTTAACTCCATCACTTTCCATAGATGCAAATGGTCAAAACGCCAGTCTTAGCTTTACCGGAAATTCAACCAGTCATCAAAATTCGGATGATGTGGCAGGCTTGATTTTCACCTTCAATAACTCAGCTTTTGAAGGTGGAGATGCCTCAGCGGTTGCTAATGCTTCAGCAACACTAAGCTCTCTGGGAATCGATTTCAGAGACAATAATCCAGCGCTTTACTACGGTGATGCACTCAACTTGGCTAATACAACCTTTTCAGGAAACACAGTAGATATTCTAGCTCAAGATGGATATGCCACTGGCATTTCGTTTAACAATGACGGCACGCGATTCTTCATTTCAGGTGGAGATAATAGCATGGTATACGAGTACAGTCTTTCATCTCCATATGATTTGTCAAGCACTTTTGCCTACACTACCAATTCTTTAGATATTTCAACAAATGCTAGCTATCCGGAAGATTTAACCTTTTCACCAGATGGTACGCGCTTATTCATTGTTTCATCGGATAACTACGAAATAGTCCAGTATAATCTTTCTATTGGTTTTGATCTTTCGACAGCTACTCATAGTTCTAGCTACAGTGTTGAATCAATTGATCAGTCTGCGTATGGTTTGACGCTCAGTTCAGATGGAACAAAAATGTACATATTGGGATCGGACAACTATAACATCTATCAGTTTAGCTTATCCACTCCATTTGAATTGTCAACCATTTCTTACGATGGATCGCCATTCTTTGTGGAAGACGAAACCTCCGGTGGCTCAGGCTTGACCATCTCCCAGGACGGCAGACATATTATTGTGGTTGGGGACGATGGTGTGATGGTAAGATATAGTTTGTACGTACCCTTTGACATAACAGCTGGTGCCGATTTCGATGGAGTTTCTTTCGACCTTACAGGACAGGATGAATATTCCACGGGAGTAACAATATCTCCTAACGGCGGCAAAATATTTGTTGTAGGCTATGATGCAGGTATAGTCAGCCAATATGATGTCGACCTGGGTGGATTCACTGAATCTGCAGGTAATGATGGGACTATAGAAGGTGATGCTACGATTTTTATTGCGGATGATCAATTTACAAATGCTGGTGGCACTCTTACTCACGGCGTTGATTATAGCATTAACAATTTGCCAGCAGGTCTTGCCCCATCATTAATTGTTGAAGCTGATGGATATTCTGCTACTTTGACATTCTCGGGCGTCGCGAGTAGTCATGGAGATGCGGATGATGTTTCAGGGCTGCAGTTTACGTTCGCTAATTCAGCCTTTAGCACCTATGAATCGAGTGCAGTTGCCGCAGCTACAAATTATGTGTCCACGCTCAGCATTGAGTTCTTGCCCTATACAGGTACTGATATTCTTACCTTCGAACTTGCTGAGCAGAATGGGCCTGCAGTAATTGATAATGACGGATCCAGCACGGTCACAATGGAAGTGATGGCAGGGACAGACATTAGTGCCCTTACTCCTGACATCACTGTATCTCAGGGTGCAACTGTTTCACCAGCTAGTGGCGCGGTACAAGACTTTACATCATCGGTAACATATACAATCACAGCAGAAGATGGTGGAACAGCTGATATGGAAGTAACTGTAACGGAAGAAATCGCTACTCCAACAGATATCTTATTGAGTTCTACTTCCGTAGATGAGAAAAGCTCTTCAGGCGCTATCGTTGGCACGCTTTCCACTCTTGATGACAACTTTGAAGAAAGTTTCAATTTCTATGTAGTCGCTGAACTCGAAAGTGATGACTGGCAATCATTTGACATCTCAGGTAATAATCTGATCACAACAGATTTTATTCCATTGGATTTCGAAACCAAGAATTCGTTCACATTTAACATTTCTGTTCAGGATAATGACGGAGAGATTTTCGAGAAAGAGTTTACAATTACGCTTAATGATGTCAATGAAGCGCCAACAAACATTTTTCTTTCAAACACGACAATAGACGAAAGTAATCCAATAGGTACCTCTGTTGGTTCGCTAACTGCAGAAGATGTAGATCAGAGTGATGTTTACGCCTATTCCTTGAAAGAAGGAAATACAGATAATGCCTCATTTGCTATTGATGGTGATCAACTGGTCACAGCTGAAATATTAGATTTTGAAACAAAGAACACCTATAACCTTGAGATTATTGTCTCTGATCAGGGTGGACTAACATTCGAGCAAGAGTTCGCCATTACTGTAAATGATCTTCCAAAACAGATTACCTCCATTACGCTTAGCAATAACCTTGTGGATGAAAATCTATCAGTAGGAACTGTGGTGGGGACACTCTCTACTTTTGGTGAAGATCTGTCTGGCAGTTTTACATATGACCTGGTGTCTGGATCAGGAGATGTTGACAATGGATCCTTCTCTATTTCAGGAGATCAGCTTCTCACTACAGAAATCTTTGATTATGAATCTCAGAACAGCTACAGTCTACGTGTAATGACTGATGATGGTGACCAGTCAGAACCGTTCATTCTTACTGTCTCAGTTAACGACATTTCTGAGGCACCAACTGATATCATGCTGAGCACAAATTCCATCACAGAAAACAATGCCATCAATGACGTGATTGGTCTGATGTCTTCAGCAGATGATGATGCTGGTGAAAGTTTTACCTATGATTTAGTCACTGGAACGGGAGACACCAATAACGCTTCATTCAACATTACTGGGGATGAACTGATAGCCAATGAAATCTTTGATTTTGAAAGTCAGTCTAGTTATTCAGTTCGCATCGAGACGAACGATGGAAATGGTGGAACATATCAAAAGGCATTTACAATCTCCATCTCTGACGAGAATGAAAGCATAGTTGTAGTAAATCCACTTGCTGATCAATCATTAAATGAAGGTTTTATAACTCTTGAGATTGATCTGTCAAATGTATTCGAGGATGAGGATAATGATGCGCTGAGCTATTCCGTTTCAAGCTCCAATACATCTGTGGCTACTGTAAGTAATTCCGGAGCGACACTTACCATTACAGAAGTTGGATTTGGTACATCATCTATCACTGTAACCGCAGATGATGGATCGGGCATAACCACCTCTGACGCTTTTGAGGTGACTGTCATAGAAGTCAATGAAGCGCCAATTGTTGCAAATTCTTTTCCTGATGGATTTAGCGGAGAGGAAGGCTTTGGGTCTACTCAGATTAGTTATGCCAACGTATTCTCTGATCCAGATGGTGATGAGCTTATAATCACTGTATCAAGTGGCAATGAATCGGTGGTTACAACGTCACTAATAGCGAACAATCAGATCCAGATCTCTGAAGTTGGACCAGGTGAAAGTACAATTACAGTTACTGCAGATGATGGTAATGGAGGAACGGTTAGCGACTCATTCACATTTACTGTAACAGAAGCACCACTAGGATTCGAAGATGAGATCGCAATAGAAGTATATCCAAATCCAACAGTAGATTTTGTAAATATCAGAGCGAACGGGCAAATGACCATTCATCTGACTGATTTACGTGGACAAGCCATCAAGTCAGGGACAGGTGAATCGGTTCGGATGGATTTAAGACAACTTAAATCAGGCATCTACATTGTTAAAATCAGTACTGGTAAATCCACCTCATACAAGCGAATTATAAAGGCAAACTAAGGCAGCATTAGCTATGGCTATTGCGATAGGGTGGCTCAAGGAGTCGCCCTTTTTTATTGCACTCGATCTAGAAAATGAACCTCTTGAATTTTATTAAATCCAACTTTATACATCACGATAGCATAAATTTTTCTCCCTTCTCCAAACACAACTTCTTCATGTTCAATCACTGTATTTCCAACAGCAATACGATTAAGTAGCTTACAATTTAGGTTTGGTGTACGATCAAACATGGCGCCATATTGGGACTTCATAGTTTCCTTGCCTTGATAAAGCATTTCGCGCTTGCCATTGTAAACTTTAACTGAATCTGAATACGGTTTCAAAAAAGCCTCAATATCACGGTTATTGTAAGCTTCTAATTGTGCATTTGCTAGCTCTTCCGGCGATTGACATAATGCCATCAATCCAAACATTGTTACTAAAAGTGAAAGGTTGATTCTTGTTTTCATTTGGTTACATGATTTGGTCATAAAATACGCGTTCGCTTACATTCATCCAGACGCTGATATCTTTACGAAACTTATCGAATGCTTCGAATACTCTCTTACTCGGTGCGTCCTTTTCGCAAAGTTCCGCAATGGTTTCTTCTGTGTATCCTTTGAGTGCCTTCAATACTTCAGGTGGGAAAGGCGCAACCTTAACGTCAGTTTCGTTGATGATCTTTTGAAGGTACTTACCATTTCTAGCATCAAATTCAGCTCCCATCCACCTACTCGTTCGATAGCATGCAGTCCTAACAATCTCTTGAAGATCTGATGGCAGAGCGTCAAACTTTGGCTTATTGATAAGCATCTCCAACGCGGGACCGGGCTCATGCCAACCTGGATAGTAGTAGTACTTAGCCACATTGTAAAAGCCCATGAGGTAATCGTGAAATGGCCCGATCCATTCGGTAGCATCAATCACGCCGCGCTCCAGATTGGTGTAAATTTCCCCACCTGAAACCAACACCGGAGTTCCTCCAGCTTTCTCCAAAACCTTAGCTCCAAGCCCTGGAATTCGCATCTTTAGTCCCTTCAGATCGTCTATAGTCTTGATCTCCTTTTTGAACCAACCAGCCATCTGAACACCTGTATTCCCGCAAAGAATCGGCTGGATATTAAATGGCTCATACAATTCCTCCCAAAGTTCAGCTCCCCCACCTGAAATGATCCACGACCCCATTTGCTGCGCATTCATCCCAAAAGGAACCGCTGCAAAAAACTGAGAAGCTGGAACTTTGCCAGACCAATAATAAGCTGCACCATGATTCATTTCCACAGCTCCGTTGCTTACCGCATCAAAGCCCTCAAGCGCAGGTATTAGCTCACCTCCACCGTACACCGTAATATCCATTCTCCCACCAGACATCTGTCTGACCCAATCGGCCAGAAGTTTACAGCCTTCTCCCACCACTGGGAAGTTTGGCGGCCAGGTAGTAGTCATTTTCCATCTGTATGTATTGTTAAAGTTGATGTAGGGTCCTTGACTCTTCTCTTCGGATTTGACACACGAAGCTAAAGTGGTAGCTCCTGCAGCAGCAAGAGCAGATTTGGTTAGGAACTTACGACGTTTCATGGAAGCACTATCATTTTCCTTCCGAAGTTACCGTGTCTTCAACGGTATGACAAACGTTTATTTAACCTCCTCTTCCCCATTCGCATGCAGTGCAAATCGTCCCTTTTCTCGTGGGTGAACAAACTCATTTTTGGGCCATGGCCATCCACCAAACTGTGTACGCTGATATTCACGAATGGTGTCATAGATTTCTTCCTGACTATTCATCACGAATGGCCCTTGCTGCACTACCGGCTCGCCAATTGGCTTGCCTTGCAAGAGCAGCAAATGAGCTTCATTGTTTCCATTTTTAATATTAGCTTCTTGATCGGCATGAAGGTCTGCGCCTTGTTGCTCATTCAATGCTTGATCATTGATGGCAATGCTTTCCCCTTTGTAGAAGTAAATGGATCGATTCACTCCTTTGTCTGCTACAGGTAATTTCAATTCCCCATTGGCTTGGATTTTAATTAGCCAGATGGCCACACCGTTTTCAGGGTTGGCTGCCCAAGAATCTGGCGTAGTATCTAATGATTTCGTTTCATTAAAATCTCCTGCTACGATTGTTACTTCTGCATCTGATGTTTTATGTATTGGTATGTCTTCAGCCCAAAGCATCTTGTAATGAGGTTCTACAAACTTACTTTTGCGCGGTAGGTTTAACCAGATTTGGAAAAGTAACAGTGGATTGTCTTTGTCGTCATTAATAAGTGGAAACATCTCGGAGTGAAGCACCCCTTTGCCTGCAGTCATCCATTGTATATCTCCATGACCAAACCGTCCTGTTGCTCCCATGCTATCCGAGTGATCTACTAAGCCTTCTGGCACCACAGTTATTGTTTCAAAGCCTCTGTGCGGATGTTGTGGAAACCCAGGCACTTGCTGCCCGTGATACATCCTCCATCCATCTTTTATGGTGAAGTCTTGCCCAATCATTCTCCCTTTCAAATGCGCGACATCCGGTCCCATGAGTTCATTTCCCTCAGGAAACATATCCCGGTGATACACGCAAAAAAGAAATGGATCTTGCGTTTCCCAGGGAAAGCCAAGTGATTTGATCTGTTTGATTACACTCATAACGTATGGTTTTTAGATTAACTATGAACCGTATTGTAGAGTTCAAACCAATATCTTTACAACCATGAAACGTGTCGCCATTTTTTGTGGATCTAAGATGGGAAATGATCCAAAGTATGCAGGAGCTACGAAGGAATTAGTAGAGACTATTGTAGCCAAAGGAATTGAAATCGTGTATGGCGGTGGTGCTGTTGGTTTGATGAATGTGGTTGCTGAAACAGCGTTAGCTTATGGCGGAACAATTACTGGAGTGATTCCTGACAAACTCTACGAAATGGAGGTGGCTCATACGGGACTGACTAAGCTATATCGAGTTCGGGATATGCATGAACGAAAGGCTTTGATGGCAGACTTATCGGATGGATTCATTGCTTTACCAGGAGGTGTTGGCACGCTGGAAGAAATGACCGAAGTGATGACTTGGGCACAAATAGGGTATCATTCCAAACCGTGTGCTTTTCTCAACACCAATGGCTATTACGACCACTTCATCTCCTTCTTCGATCACATGGAAGAGCAAGGCTTTTTATATAAATCGCTGCACGATCAAGCGATTGTGGAGGGGGATGTGGAGAAGTTGGTGGGGAGGTTGGAATAGAATTACCCATTTGATATATCATTTGAACGTAGCAACCTCTACCGACTGAATGTTCTATTCAGATGCAGTAAATTCATGATCCAATGAAAAAAAACCACTCGTCTAAAATTACTTAATATTTGGTGATATAGTTTGAATCTCATTTGGACTTGCTGTAGAAGTTGATGAGTGGGATGTCTACGGCAATTGTAAATCCCCACCGCCAGGTACTAGATTCTATTACACTTTCAATACCATTGGTTGAAATGCCGTTTGCATCTGTTATGGTTTGACTCACCTTAATACTCCTCAGCTGAGGCCCTCTTTGAGCTCCAACGCCAACAGATATAGGAATTTTCGGAATCCCATACATGATGTAGGCGCCAGGTGCCAGTATATTTTGCAGGGTAATTTCAGGAAGTTGATCCACTGTATAGGTTGCGGTTGCGGTTAATTCTTCATTCATTCCCATGGTTGCTGGATCATCAACTTGAATTGTTTCCGGACTGGATGTAACTGGGTTCTGAAACCGGTAACTGACGATTGCGCCTAAATCTATTAATGTAACAAATAAACTGATTGATCCTTCTCCTAAAAAATAACCCTTACTAACAGCAACACCTACTGGAGCAGTAATTCCCCTGGTCCATTCTTCTTCTTTTTCTTTTAAAATATCTGGTGTGTTGTGCAAAGTCTCCTCAGCATAGAAAGCTCCAACATATGCGTTCAATGAAATATTGGTTTTGGTCTTCTT
Source organism: Ekhidna sp. (assembly GCF_039960695.1). GTDB lineage: Bacteria > Bacteroidota > Bacteroidia > Cytophagales > Cyclobacteriaceae > Ekhidna. The sequence continues at coordinate 577,501 of NZ_JBDVKP010000020.1, forward strand.
TTTAATTGATGCGCTTCCCACGGGCAAGACAATTGCCTCAATAGCTTCATGAACATCCTCTGAACTTTCAGCCTGAGCGACAGTTGCCATAAATGAACCATACCTCAGGAAGGTGTTTTGAAAGTCGGGATTTCCTATTCCCATCTCTTCAAGAAAAACTCGAATATCCAATATGGCTGCAGAATAGTTTTCAGATGCAAAATCTTGATAAATGTTCCCTGCTAATCGGGCCTTTTTCATAAAATCATCTATACTGCTTGTATTATTAAGGGAAAGCCCTAACCCCGAAAGGCTTGCAGAGTTATCGATAAATGATATTAGGTTGTCATAAAAAGTATAGTAATCAGAAACTCTTGGCTTACCTCCGGATTTTTTGAGATTATTAAAGTTATCCACTACTGAATTGACTTTTGCAATATCACTGGCAAAGCTTTTAACATAAGCTTCGATGGGGGCAATACCAACGGTGGCGTAGTTGTCTAAAATTTCTCTGAAGGTCTGATCTGGGCCTGTTGTGAATTTGAAGGTAATAGTTGCGGAATCATCCGATTGATAGAGCAGTCCTAAGTATATTTTAAACGTTATTGGGTCCGCAACAAATTCTTTTAGCTCCTTTGCTGAGACCCAAACCTTGTTCTCATCTTCACTTAATAGACTCTGCGAGATAAAATTAGACAGTTTCACAACCGCCTTAAGATTCGAGAATTGGGGATCGGATAACCGATTAAAGTCAGTACTTTCCGAAATAATAGAAATGATTTCGGCTGGATTAGTTCCTTGTTTAAGCTCATCAACAAGTAAGAATGCTACTTTTAAAGAATAACCAGGATCACTTCTAAAAAAAGTTACATAATTTCCGATCCGGGTTTTACAGTTTGAATCGCTACAATCAGCATCTGTAAGCATTTCTAGTTTAGGAATGTTAATATGAAGAACTTCAATATCTTTAAGAAACGCCTCTCTCAGCGTATTTAAATAACCAGAAAATTCAAATGATTCTATAACGTTAAATGTTAGTGATGTACTTGGAAACAAAATTTTGAATTCGGGATACTTCTTAAAACTGTTGGAAAATTTTTCAAAAAAGGTAACACTAAGTTCTTGTTTGCTCCTTTGGACAAGAAAACTGGCGAGCCCATCTGCGAAATTTGTAACGTTTAAGCCGCCAATCGATTTTATAAATCCACCTGCTCCTGAAACCTGGGATGATGAGGCAGAACGATCCGGTGGAAGCCCAATAAACTTATTCAATCTTAGAGATCTTCGTATCTGAACATAATTGCTCCCATTCGAATATTTTTTCAGAATATCCGCCGCCTCTATGTGAGCTCCTATTGGAAATATTAGTTTTCCAACCGAGTCAATAGGATTAAGATTCCTAAGCTTAATGGCATCAATGTATGCATTTTGCCCAAAGCCTAATTGAGCTATAAACAGAAGTAAAAATGGTAGTTTACGCATGATTAAAGATGTCTTGAGGACTAATAATTTTATTTGTCGAATTTTTTGTGATCAATTTTATCAACTTTGAGTTATCTCTGCCATTCGATTTTTGCAAAGCTAGTGCCGCTATTCCAGCCACATATGCGGTAGCTTGACTTGAACCAGATTGATGTTTATACTTCTTGTTTAGAAAAGTTGACTTGATGTTGTCTCCTGGAGCAAAAACATCCGTTGCCGATTCTGCTACCGTATCGAGAAGGTGATTTCCATTCTTATCCAGACCTCCTACCACTAGTATTTCGCATTCCGAAGAATAACGAGCAGGAAAGTCTATTTCTAGATGATTTGAATCTATTTTGTTTCCAGCAGCACAGACCAATAGGATTTCATTTTCGATTGCAAGCATAACTGCTCTTTTAAGCTCGTTGCTTCCTAACTGAAACCCTTTACTAATTGAGATTATATCTACGTCTTTTGAAATCCCCCAATTAATCCCCTTTGCCAACAAATCAGGATGATCTCCCATGTCGCCTGTAATCTTTCCAAAGTATAAATCAATCTCTGGAGCTATCCCCAAAACTCCAATCCTATTGTGACTGGCCTTGATTATTCCAGTAACATGTGTACCATGACCTGTCATGTCCATCGTCCCATTAAAGCTATTAGAAACATCAATAATGTTCTCCGGATAAATATTCAGGTCCGGATGTGGAATGGAAAGACCTGTATCCAAAACGGCCAGTTTGATACCTGACCCTCTATAGCCACTTTTCCAAAATACATCAACATTAAAATCATTGAGCCACCAATATTCCTCTGAACCAATTCCATTTGAAGACTGGTTTGATTCAAACCCACCACTCCAGTACCAATCCCCGTTCTTATCCTTGTACCAGATACTATTACCATCTATATCTTCACCATCGTTTTTGGTTTCTATCACCTCTATAGAAAACCCTTTGTGCAGGGTTCCTTTCAGATTGGAATTCCCATTTCTCTTGGCTTCACCGGATCGGATGTGAACGTCTTTGGTGGCTTTTACTTTCATCATCCCACAGGTTTTGGTTTGCTAATCTGATTTTGCCCTTTCTTTTCTTCCTCGAGTGTTTTTCCAGCAGCCCGTAGTGCAGTGAGCTTGTTTAAAACACCAAACCAAAAAGGCGCACCTAATGAAATAGCAAAGCCTGTAATTATCCATCCTAAGATTGCGGTAAGCCACGCTCTAATTTCCGCCGCACTTATTGTTTTCACATACCAAAATGGAAAGTTCCAGCCGCCACTGTAACTATAATACTCGTTTGGAAATACATCCCATCCAATGCCAAGGAGATTGGTGGTGGGATCAATTTTATTTTTATAATAATCGTCTATTTTTTTCCTTAAGATAGAATCTTCCTCAGTATTCTTCAGCGTATCATTTGCTACATATTCAGTCGCATGATTAACCAATTTTTCCCTCAAATCTGGATTGTTGGATAGCGACTGATAAATCCTGACAGAGTCCACATTTAGGATAATAGCTATTGCTATGCTTACACCTAATGTTATCCTTTTTATATGTCTATTGAACCAGCCTTGACCTCTCTCTACGGTTTCGTTAAACCAGCCCTCCAGCTTTGCTCCAAATTCGTTGATATCTTCTTCGGTTTCTTTGGCAAAAGTCATAAGGACAGCTTTGGTTTCATTCCCCATCATTGGAAGTCCCTCAATAGCTTCAGAAATTGATTCTTTATCCAGTTTTGATAATTTCCCAAGTTTGCTAGAGTCTCCACCGGTTCGAATGATATCCAAGACAGTTTTGGCAAACTTGGCACTACTTATATAGGAAGGCTTCTTGCCATCCTTGCCTAGATACTTGATAAGAGGGAATTTGTAAAATACATCAGAAGGATTCTCAGATTCTGAATCCGATACATTCTCAAGTTTATCATCATCTAAGGCTCTGGCTATTATCTTTTTTAGATTTTCAGCTCTCAAGCTCATTTTCGAAGAGATGTACTCCACAACAAGAGTGACTAATGTGCTAAACAATAAATACACAAAAACAAGGCCTATGACAATCTCAAGTGTTTCTAATCCTGCCATTCTTACTCATTTAAAATAGATGTTATCAAATCCCTGGTTTTTGATCCGTAAACTCCATCGATTATGAGCCTTGCATTTGTTTGGAGTAACCTTATTGCATATTCTGTTTTTTTGCCAAATACCCCATCGACAGTGCCTACAGGATAGTTGATCATATTCAGGGCTTCTTGTAATTGTTTTACTGACTCACCAGTATCTCCCTTTTTCAAGGAACCATCGGGAAGTTCTACCAATTGTGAGGATTGCAGCTTTCGAAATCCAAGTACTGTCTCAGACCGATAGGCAGAAATACTCACTTGATTTCCCTGATTTCCACCAAGGCAATAAACTCTGGAACCATCTTTTGAATAACCCATAAAGAATCCAACATGGCCTTTCCAGCTTTCGGGTGATTCTCTCCAGAAAACTACCACATCCCCTGGCTCAGGGTTGGAAGTAGGAGTTCCAATATGCATCCATGATCGAGCATTTGCCTTTTTCGATCGTTTCAAATTACATTTCATAACCACCCAGCATACGAAAATGGAGCACCAGGGTGTTTCGTCATCATCTACCCAACCAAATCCTGATTCCTCAGCATATTTAAGAATCGTTTCATTATGTTCAGCTCCGGAAATCTCTTTAACTCCTAGTTGTCCAAATGCCAATTTCAATAAGTTGCTCATCTTAATTTAGTCTTAAGTTACATCCCCAACCACTCCTCAATCTTTCCCTTGTTCATTTCAAAAAGCTGCTGGCCAAATGATTTCAGGTTGGCCATATTCTCTGGCGTTGCACAGTCCATGTCCGGATCAATGTTGGTTTCCTTCAGGTCACCATCTATGCGTAGGTATTGATCTGGATTATCGATCGTGCCGTAAATTTTATTTAACTGGTAGTGCGTTACTTCAGATGCACCAGACATCATGATGTCTATCACGGGCTGCACCCATTCGGCCATGCCCCACTTTTTTGCTTTTTTATATGGATATGACTTGCGCGTGTACCCTGTGCCAATAGAAAGGATCTTCATATCTTTTGCAGTAGCTTCATCCCCATTCACTTCGAAGATATTTCGGCCTTCAGCATAGGCAACCAGGGCAGGATTATTCACGAATACACCACCATCTATCAACGTGAAGGCGCTACCTTTTTCTGACATGATCTGCTCACACTCGAAATAAGTAGGAGCAGCAGAAGTAGCTCGTGCTACATCTTTTACTTTGAAATTGTAGTCAGGATTCTTTTGAGCTTTGTGCTGACCAAAAAAATGACCCTTGCGATGGGTAATGTCATAGGAAGTAACGATACAAGGCTTGAGCAAATCTTTAAGCCAAGCGTTTCCAAAGTAATCTTGCAGCGCATCTTCGATTCCGTTTGCAGGATATTTTTCATCCAGAATGCCTCCAGCGGTTCGTACTTTATGAAAGAATGGAACATCGAAGATATCTTCTCCTCTTTTGAAATAAAGGCCAACAACTTCCTCTGAAGAAAACTTAGGTGTGTCTGGTGCGCTCGGATTTTCTAAAAGGAATGCACATGCTAGGATTCCCCCAGTGCTTGTACCTGCCACTAAGTCAAAGTCCTTGGCAACCTGAACGCCAAATTCATTTTCGATTTCTACCAGTATTTGACCAGGAATAATTCCGCGTATACCTCCTCCATCAATGGATAAGACTTTTTTTAGTGGTGACATTAAGGTCTTGATTTGGTGAACTTTCTAATAAAGGTCACCATCCCGTTTACTAAAAACAATACCTATTGCGGGGTATTCTAGGAGAATAAGAAGAATCTTATTGGATATTTTGAATAAAAGTGATTCCGTTTACTAAAATATTATCAAATGATAATGTTTTAGTGCTTATTAACCTTCACTTTTTTGTATCCAAAGAATGCTAATAATAGAGCCAATGCTACAAATGCTAGTCGGGATATTTTTTTCATAACTGTGGTGTTTTAAATGCTTTATAAAGTTCGGTAGTTCCGCCTCTGAATATCAATACCCTAAATGTGGTAATCTTTCTATATAGGTGCTTTTTTAACGAACCTATTCCCAGTTATATCGAAAGCTAGAAGTGTTGCTTTAGAAATAGATGAGCATTTTCAAAGCAAATGCCGCGAGCCGCTTTTTCTACTTCTTCACTACTTGTGAGGTGATATCGAGCACCGTCCAGGACATGCAAACCTTCTAGTTTACCAATCAAGTCTCTCTCAAAATCATCAAATAACAATGAGTTACCATAATCTTGAGTTGGATCTATATAGCCTTCAAAATCGGTTCCAAGAGTGAAGTAGCTCCAACATTTGGACTTCTGAGTGGAGTCAAGTTTCTCATCTTCCAGGATAACGTCAACCATCGTTTTTAGATTGTTCCAAATCAGATCAATGCTATTGACCTTGTCTTTTTTGTCACCGAGTATTCTCTGATCGAAACAAATCCCAATCAGCCCACTTGTCTTAGCAGCCCATATAACATCTTCACCGCAAGCGTTGATATTCCATGGATAGAATCCATCTTTCAGGTCACGATCATTTTCCTGATGTGAATAATCTATTGTTTCTTGTAGTGTGCTCCACCCGCTATAGGCAACATGGCTAAGTATTACTGGTATTGTATCTCCTTTATCCATTGCTGGTGTTACAATTCGATCGTAGTACCATTTGCGTGTTTGCGCAGCAGTATGTTTCAGATCAATAAGGATTCTGCGCCCTAACGATACGTCTTTTTCTAACATGGAATTAAGTCCAAGGAGTAATCTGATGGCTTGCTCACCTTCCGGTCTAATGTCGCCATTCATTCCGTCGGTCTGATCAGATAGTACGCGAAGTGCATCTGGTATACTGTGCGCGTGACCACCCAAATAGTTATTGAAATGATGTGCAAAGGTGATAAAGAACACAGGCTGAGGCCATTTTTTTAGTTCCATGATACGTTCCTCTACCTTCGAAAGGTTTGTGTCCGTCCCGAGTGCATGCATCCCTTCTATAGTCAGAACCATTGCAATTTCATTGTTTTCAAGTGTCGATTTCACCTCTGAGTAATCAGAACAGATCACATATTTGCCTGTTGCATCTAATGACTCAGAATATTTCTTTCGCATCTTTTTGGTACTCTTAAAGACTCGTTTAATTCCGGGAATATAAATTTCATTTCGAGTGGCTTGCTTGCTTTTGCTTGCCAAAAAGTCACGTTCTTTAATTAACTCTTCATAATAATCATACTTCTTGGAAATAAAGTACTTAATTCTACGAATGGGCATTCGCATAAGTAAAGATTGCAAAAAGGCCCTTGCTATCTTTAATATGGTTGGTGCGCCAGTGATAAAAGCGAACATCGTCTGAAACCATGTGATGGGGTTCAAAAAGCCCAAACCAGATGTTGCCAGCACATCCAGAATTCTGATTAATTTATTTTGATCTATTTGTCCCCCTTTATAAAACCCTTTTTCAAATGGATAAAGAGAGGCAAAGACCAACTTGGTTTCACCATTCCAGAGTTTTACGGGATCACATTGAGAATAGCTAAACGCTCGCTTTCCTTTTTCCTGTTTCTTGAAATTACTGAGAACTACATTCCAGGGATTGTATTTTTTTTGTTTCTTTTCGTATTTGGTATGACGCATCCAGTGAAAGGCACGAGAGTGCGGATGACAATGCAAGTCAGCGTATTTTTTCATGATAGTGAGTAAGATGAAGGGTTAAAGTTCATCATTCCCACCTTCAATCTCAATACCCTAAAGTTGGTAAGTTTTCTACCCAAAAATTTTCTTTGACTTTTTCTTTACTCGATATCCAAATGTGATCATGACAGGAGGATACAGCATGTAAATGAATCCTGCAAACCCAAAATTGAGCGCACCATGTCCGAAAGGGTGAAGAAACGCGATCATCGTAGAAAGAAAAGGGATTGAACTCATCAATAAATTTTGCCACAGGCTCACTCGAGTAGCGAAAATCTCATATTCATTCAGCTTAAGATCCTCTCTTCTGTTGTATGCATGTCTATATAGCCAGGTCATTGCCAGGAAAATGAATGTGGCACCAGCACCATAGGCTGTCATCAGCAAAGTCATATTATCACTATTCATGTTACCTCCAAAGTCATCCATGAAGTTGTCCGGCATTCCGAATATCAATCCTGAATAAAGCTCCACAAGAAAGCGAGCTAGAAACTTAAGCGGATATATATATATGAGCACCAGAAATAGCAAGAACGTATTTACTGTTACTGTTTTGGTGTTTTGAAGTCCATACCTCAGAAAAAACACATAGTGTTGATACCAGATTACTACTATTAAAACAATACATATAAAAGACGGTATGATATCATGAATAGACCTCCTAAGCTCGGTGAACGTTTCTGGAACCGTGGAAGACAACACAACTAATGTGAATGCCACTGCAAAAACTGCATCGCTAAAGGTCTCAATTCTGGTTTGATCCAACCCTCTGTATCGAAAGTTTGGATCTAGACCAACAAGCATGTCTTTCAAGTCCCTCATAATGTTACAATTAGGTACTCAATGATAACCATTCATCTACAAAATAGCCCCTTGGTAGAAAATAAAAAGGTCAGAACTGTGTCTGGCGTTTGTGATTCTACTGGAAACCAAACTCTCAAAAACTATATGAACTACAACAAAAAACTACTTGGAATGCTAGTCCTATCGCTAATCAGCTTTACCGGACTTGCGCAGTTAAGCACACCACCAGGAGGTGGAAGCCAACGAGCATATGTAAGACAACATGTTGGTGGTGTAGGCACAGTCGAAATTGATTATAGTAGCCCCGGCGCTAGAGGACGTACAATTTATGGCACTGTAGTGCCCTACGGATTTAACAATCTTGGATTTGGACTAAGTTCAGCAGACAATCCCTCACCATGGCGTGCCGGAGCTGACCAAAATACAACTTTCACTTTTTCACATGCTGTGAAAATTGGCGGTAAAGAGCTCCCTGCCGGAAAATATGGATTTTTCGTTGCGCCTGCTGAAGATGGCCCTTGGACAGTTATTTTTTCGAAAGACAACAACCATTGGGGAAGTTTCTTTTATCAGGAAGCTAACGATGCACTGAGAACTGAAGTAGAAGCGGAAGATGCAAGCTTTCATGAATGGCTTACTTACGAGTTTATAGACCGTCAGAATACCTCAACAACTGTTGCTTTGATTTGGGGTGATAAAAAGCTACCTGTTAAGATAGAGCTTGCAAATCCGATTGAGGCGCACATGAGTCAACTTAAAGCTGAGCTTAACAATCAGGCGGGATTCAGCTTCCAAAACTACGGCACCGCTGCAAGATACGCATCTAGTGTGGGTGAACACGAACAAGCCATTCAATGGGCCGACGCAGCTATTAATGCACCATTTTTCGGACAGAAAAACTGGGGGACAATGTCAACAAAAGGAGCTGTACTTACAGCGGCAGGCAGAGCAGATGAAGCACAAATTGTAATGGACGAAGCGATCAAACTCCCAGGAGCAAATGCTGGAGCAATCCATCAATACGGGCGCCAATTAATCGCTGCAGGGAAAGCAGAAAAAGCACTCGAGATTTTCAAGTATAATCAAAAAACCAATAATGGTGCATGGCCGACTAACTATGGATTAGCAAGAGGTTATTCTGCTGTCGGCAACTATAAGCAAGCACTTAAATACTTGAAACTTGCTAAAAATAATATCCCCGCTGGAGATACCCTTAATGGTCCAATCATAGACCAGAATATCGCTAAACTCGAAAAAGGGGAAGACATCAATTAATTATTAATGATCTGACACTAAGCCCACCTAGGTGGGCTTTTTTATTACTATTAAACTCCGATTACCTAATATTCGTAATAAACACTCTCACTAAAGTAAATATCCATGCGACGAACAATCTCAATTTTTACCCTCGTTCTCTTTGCATTGACCACTCTGGCCAAAGATCCGGGAATGAAAAAAGGTACTCCGAACATTGTCTCTCTTTCAGTTTTGGAGTTTAACGAAGACGGCATTTTGTTTATTGGTGACTCAAAAGGAGGAGCTATTTATGCTGTAGATCTTAACGATAAGCAAGCAAGCAGTAACCAGGAAGCCTTAAATATGATTGATCTCGAAGATCAACTTGCTGGCATGCTCGGAACTACGGTTGACAATATCATGATCCATGATATGGCAGTAAATCCGATCTCACAAAACATTTATCTAAGTGTCTCAAGAGGACGTGCCAAGTGGACATCCAGATGGGAAGCACCTAATGACTTGGTTGACGCAGACATCCTGATTAAAGTATCTCCATCTGGAAAAATGTCAGAGGCAAAGCTAGAAAACGTAGAATTTTCAAGCGTCTCTATTCCCAACCCAGTGGATGCAAGTGTAGAACACCGATGGAAAAAAGGAGCAAAGCTTAGATCAGACGCAATTACCGATATCGCTTTTGACGATGGGAAAGTATACATCTCCGGTCTCTCCAACGAAGAATTTCGAGCGGCTCTCTGGACTGCCTCATACCCCTTTAATGAAAATGTGAATGCCAATACTCTGGAGATTTTCCATGGTGCACATGGGAAATGGGAAACAGCCTCTCCAATCAGAGCCTTTCTACCTTATCAGCTCAATAATCAAAAACAATTACTTGCAGCATACCTCTGTACCCCATTGGTAACGATTGATGCTCAAAAACTTGAAGGTAGTAAACACGTAAAAGGCCGCACTGTAGCAGAATTTGGCTCAGGAAATTTCCCAATAGACATGGTCTTATATCAAAATAACGGCAAAGACTACATTTTAATGTCGAATAGCGCGTTGCCTCTTCTTCTCTTTGACCCAGAAAATGTGGCCAAATTCGAAGGCGAGATTACAGAAGAAGTACAAGGTTACCTTGCTGGCGTCGAATACACACCTCGTTCAGGAAGTGGAGTACAACAGCTTGCTGATTTCAACGCAAAATATATTCTAGCTACTCAGAGACTACCAAACGGTAAGCTTGTATTAACTTCACTATCAAAAGAGTGGCTTTATCCATGAAAAAAATAATACCTGAAGTTTTTAAAGGAGGCACTTATTGCCTCCTTTGTTTTTTGTTGGCAATTAATTTCGCTCATGCTCAAAGTTTCTTTTCAGCTCAGACTTTGCCGAAATCTGCCAACTACGGAACAATAACCACACGCCTGGTACCTGAAGACATTGTCGCATTGATTCAAAGACAAAACTTCACTTTTGAAGAATGGTCTTCCTTCTATCATGTGAAAACCAATCCAAACGGACCAGCCGTTCTGGGATCTTATAAAATCGTAGATAACCACCTCGCATTCTCACCAAAGTTTTTACCTGATTCCAAGGTTCAATACATCATTACGTTCTCCTATCCTAAACTTGCTGTATTGCTATCAAGTCAGCTTAGCGAACAGGCAGTCTATAGCGATATCGTATCTTTTGTGCCTCCCAAAACAACCAGACCTGAAATTACTTCAGTGATTCCAAATTTGGAGATTGTACCTGCGAACCTATTGAGATTCTACGTATATTTTTCAGCTCCAATGGGGTTAGAAAATCCTTATGACTTTATCACCATTGAGGATTCCAATGGAAAAGTACTGGTGGATCCATTTGTAATTGTTCCGGAAGGTCTTTGGAATATCGACAGAACCAGGTTGACATTGCTTCTTCATCCGGGACGGATCAAACAAGGTGTAGGGCCAAATATGACTGAAGGAGACATTTTAAGAGCCGGTAACGATTATACCTTAAAAATCAATTCCATATGGAAAGGCGCAAGTGGTGAGCCTCTGAAAGAAAGTTTTTCACGAGCGATCAACGCAACAAATCCACTTAGAAAAGCAATCAACGTGAATCTATGGGCACTAAAGGCGGAACAAAAGCAAATTGGAATACTAACAATCGTGACGGACCATCCTTTGGATCAACCGCTAGCAAAGAGGATGTTATACATTGTCAACAAGGAAGGTAAAATTCTTCCTTCACAGGTAGAGTTTACAAGTCCTGAAGAAGTTAAAATCCTATGGCGACCTGACGGATCTAAAGAATTAGAACTCCATATCGACCATAGATTAGAGGACGTTTGTGGCAATACTCCACTATATGCGTTTGATCTGGAAGAAGGAACAAGAAGTGAGCCAGCTGACGAAATCATGCTGACATTTTTTGTTAATTAGAAACCATTTTATAAAAACGTTTTTTGCTATAAAAAAATAAAATTAGTAATTTAATGATCTAAAGGGTAGAATTATTCACGTTCTCATAGAAGGAGATTACTCTTAATGATCACTGATAACATCAATTTTTCGGTTCATCTCGTTTTTGATAAGTTCAAATATTACGGGCAACTGATTTCAACCTTAATCAGTAAATATCAATGGTTTGTACTTTCACTGGTTTTGTGCTTGATTATCTTTTTTATAGATAAAGAATTGCCCTTGGGCATCGCCGGTGGCGTCCCCTATGTTTTCCCTTTAACCTTATGTTATTTCACAAAACAACGGAAAATTGTTTTTTTCACCTGTGTGTTTGCTATTCTACTAATTGGTCTTGGGTATTTACAATCACCAACCGCGGGAGTAGATATCTTTATTCCACTTATTAATAGATTTTTAGCCTCATTTACGATAGTCTTCATTGCATATTTTATTAACCACAGCATTGATAAAAATATGTTGATAGAACAATTGCGCAAGAGTGAAATTAAAATTTCCAAACTACATAAACTACCGCACGCCTTTGCCCATGTTCAAGTTCTGCGCAATAGTGAAAATGAGATTAGTGACTTATTCTATCTAAGTGTAAATGACGATTATGCTCAATATTTTGGATTCCACTCAAAGAGTCATATCGAAAACAAAAGATATACTGAAATATTCCAACTAAAAGAGTTAAAAAAACATTGGATTCAGCATTTTGATCAAGTGATAAATTCTGGAAGCAAGGAAAGTTTTCTTGAATATTCAAAGGAAAGTGAGCGATGGTTTGATATCCATTGTCTATCTCCAGCCAATGAAGAGCTCATAGTTCTTTTTCAGGATGTCACTGAATACAAAAGTCATGAAGCTAAAATCAACAAGCTGAATGAAAAACTGCAGACCTCTAACCGTGAGCTAGAAGCCTTTTCCTATTCTGTATCGCATGACTTGAGAGCCCCGCTAAGGGCAATCAATGGTTTTGCCAAAGCATTAGAATCTACTACAGCTTATAGTTCGGATAAGCAAACTCATCATTACATCAATAGGATAAATGAAAATGGAATGAGAATGGGCCAATTGATCGACGACTTATTACAATTTAGTCGGTTAAGCAGGGAATCAATTGTGCTGAAAGAAATTGACGTAACGTCTATGGTAAAAAATATTGTCGACACCTATCATAGTAAACAAAAAAAGAATATCTCAATTGGACGCCTTCCGGTTGTAAAAGGTGATTTAAATCTTTTACAGCAAGTTTTCATTAACTTAATTTCTAATGCCATAAAATTTTCCTCAAAAATTAAAACCCCTCAAATTGAAGTAACTGGAATTGAACTGGATGATAAAGTAACAATTATCATTTCAGATAATGGTGTGGGTTTCGATATGGCTCACAAAGACAAGCTCTTTAAGGTTTTTGAAAGGCTTCACCATCAAGATGATTTTAAAGGAACAGGCGTAGGTCTTGCGCTGTGCAAGAAGATTATAGATAAAATTGGTGGTGAAATTTGGGCAAAAAGCGACCTTGGTAAAGGAGCCAGTTTTTTTGTGCAATTAAAAAAATAGTTTATGAACCCTGTAAAAATTGTATTGATAGAAGACAATAAAGACGATGCCGAGCTAACCATGTTATCACTCAAATCAGCAAGTGTAAATAATGAAATTGAATGGTTAAGAGATGGAGAAGAAGCTATCCAATATTTAGATAAGCTTTCTACACAATCTCCATATAACCAAGATCATCCTCATTTAATACTTCTCGACTTGAAAATGCCAAAGATAGGTGGGCTGGAAGTTTTAAAGCATGCAAAAAAACACGACGCTATTCGTCACATTCCGGTAGTTGTCATGACTTCTTCAGCCGAGATGACAGACTTAGAAGAATGTTATAATTATGGTGCAAATAGCTATGTTGTAAAACCAATTCAATTTGATGACTTCACAAAAAAAATTACTGAAATTGGGCTCTATTGGACATTGACAAATATGTCCTTATCTCGATGAGAGAGAGTATTGTTTCATTGTGACTGTATAATTTGATCTCGTACTTCCTATCCCCATTAAGATCATCTTCAATCCCATTGTCTTGTTGATCAATTGATCCAAAGAAGTTGAAAAATAGAGCATAAAAAAAGGGAGCACCTTCGTACTCCCATAGCCGATCCCAATGTGCTGGTTGGATCGAACTTTCGATCCGACAAATGTCGAATCTAATCACCGCCTAATTTACTCGCCTGTAAATGTAGACAGCTAATATAACCAATAACTGACATTTTTCATTCTCTCAGCTAGATTTTATTCATTAAAAGTTTGTTGTCAACTTCATTAACAGAGATGGCCCATGTTGCGTTAATTTGCCAACAATGATGAAATCGTTAGCATGTATTCTTTTGCTCTCACAGCTCCTCGTCTTTGGTACACTAGACCGTATCAAAAAAGCGATGGAAAAGAAAGAATATTCAAAAGCATATGAGCTTATCTTGAAAGGCTATGAAAAAGAACCTACCAATCCCGGCGTGCCGTATCTTCATGCAAAGTTGCTCTTTGATAAATCTTACAATAAATATCATTTAGATAGCGCCAGGATAACTATCGAATTGGCCAAGGCAAAGTTTAACACTGCGCCAAAGGAGCTCAAAGAAGAAGTCATTGAAGAAGGAATCACTCTCGAAAAAATCAATCAACTTCATGAGCAAATAAGAGATAGCGCATTTAAAATTACACTAAATAAGCTCTCCATAAGTACGGCACATATCTTCCAGGAAAAGTTTCCCAATTCAATATATTCAGATCTCCTCAATTACAAAGTTGATAGCATCGAATTTCGGACGGCGCGAACATCGAACACAAAAAGTGACATGGTAAGGTTTATTGAAGCTCATCCTACTTCCATATTCAAACCTCAAGCAGATTCAATTTTAGATGGTATGCGATTTCGAGACTTAGAGGCCAAGGGTAGCCTAAAAGACTATTATTCTTTTCATAAAAAGTACCCTTTTTCCAGGCATAAAGTCACGGTCGAAGATTACATCTTGAGGAATTCTACAGCGGCCCATTTGAAAGAAAAGTATGTCGAATTCATAAACTTTGCTGAAACAGAATCCCTCAGGAAAAAGGCCGCAGATGTGCTCTATTACCTCTCTGAAAGTCAAGATTATACTTTTCATCCGAATCAAGATTCCCTTAACAAAATCATGCTGTTGGCACAAATAGAACTTTATCCTGTGATTCAAAATGGTTTTTTTGGATTTTATGACAGGCAAGGGAAATCGCAAATTGATCCATTGTATGCTGAGATCGCAACGGATTACAAATGCGAAATCACCAAGGATGATTGGGTCTTTGTTAAAGATGAAAACAGCGGACTGATTCTCACTAAGAATGGCAAAGTGGTTTTAAAAGGCATCGATGGATATCGTAGCGTGAGCAAAGATGTAGGTTTGGTAGAACGTGACAATGATTGGTATCTGTATCACAAAAGTGGGTTCAAAATTCTGGAAGGACCTGTAGAAGAAGCTGAGATAATTGACCATAAATGGGTGAAAGTGAAAAGTGGAAATAAGTGGGGGCTTTTCACTTTTATGGGCCTGCAAGTAGCAGAAATACTTTACGATGACATATTCAGAATGGAATCATTTTGGATATTCAAGAAAAATAATCTGCTGGCGGTTTATACAGAAGCACTGATTCTTTCTGAAATTGAAGACAGAGGAGTTTCTTTGGAATTCAAATTCGATGACATTGAATTAGTTGATAAGACCACACTTATTGGGTTTAAAGGAGAAAGAGAATGTCTGCTCGACTCCACACTCAATTTTCTCATCCCATGGGGAAATTATGAGATTTATCCTGACGAGGCTGGGTGGTATCTCAAATCCGCCATGGGTTATCGCTTGTACAATGAATCAAAAGAGGATTTAATGGATCGTCATTTTTCATACCTTGAATCCAATGATGGATGGCTCACACTGAAAACCGAACAAGATTGGATGCTACTGCCGCGAAAAGGAGCTCTTTTACCTACAAGAGCATACGATTCTATCAAATTAGTGAATGACCATGCTGCCGTTCTTGTAAAGGATCAAAAAATGGTACTTCAATTCATTTCGGGTGAAAAAATTGATTTAAGCGACAGACATATCCGAACCTTCCAAAATAGGCCTACATTTCTTAGTCTATCTTATGGAGAAACAATGTCCATCTATAATCAGAACGGCCAAATAGTCGTCTCAGGTAATTTTGAAAATGCCACATTCTCCGGTGACTCGCTGATCAAAGTTCAAATAAGAGGTAAGCAAGGATTACTGCATATGAATGGTGACTGGATTTTAAATCCCGTATTCAATACAATCGATGAAAAAGATGGACTGATCTTAACATTGATCGATGGAAAAATCGGTTGCTATGATCCCAAGATAAATGAGCTCATAAGCACTGAGTACGAAGCTCGCGTAGAACGTTTAAGGGATTATTACCTAGCAAAAAAAGGCGGTAAATATGGTGTCATTGATCATCTGAATAATGAGATTGTTTCATTTGAATATGATGAAATCAACTATTGGAATGATACGACTTACATGGTGAAAAAAGGAAGTGAGTTCTTCATAATTGATAAATATGAAGAACCGGTATATGAGGCTGTTGAAAGCCTACGTCTTTTAGTTAAAAACAATGATCACTCGGTTTATCGGTTCATAAAAAACGGTAAATATGGGTTGGTAAGTAATCGTCACGGAAAATTACTCGCACCAGAGTTCACAGATATCTTTAATATCGGCTCTGAAGAAGAACCGTTGATCTTTGCTGATCAGCACCTAGACAAGGCTGGATTTCATGTAGTCAGCTATGTAAGTGAAAAAGGTGATTTAGTTCTTTCGAAGGCATACACTCGAACGGAGTTTGATGGAATCTTATGCGATGAGTGATGAATATAACTTCATCACTTGCTTGATAACTGATTGTTTACCATCATTTACAATGGTATAATCAGCCAGCGGAATTTTTTTCTCATCACTCATTTGTTTGTCAATGATGGCGCGAACATCTTCACGTGAACGATAAGAATCTCGCCGAATTACACGCTGAATCCTCACTTCTAGCGGAGCAGTAACTAGAATGGTCTTATCAAGTGATTTGTACGAACCTGTTTCAAACAGGAGAGCTGCTTCTTTAAGTAAAATCGGCGCATCTTTATTTGCCTTTTTCCATTGTTCCACATCATTAGCAACTGTAGGATGTACTAGCTGATTTAATTGTTCAAGCATCGTTTGATCTTTGAAAGCAATCCCTGCAATATGCTGTCTATCAAGTCTCCCATTTTCATACGCTTCATCACCAAACAACCTTTTGATTGAGCTCACAAGCTGGCCATCATTCGTCATCAACCATTTCGCTCTATCGTCCGCATAATATGTAACAGCACCAAGTATTTCAAAAACTTTACAGACAGTAGACTTACCGGAGCCAATTCCTCCTGTGACTCCCACTATGAGAGGTTGGCTATTCATAGGTGATAGACAAGGAGTCGGGGATAGTTTCTACTTCAATTATATTTTCAGGATGATAGATGATAATTGCTGGTGCTGTCGAATCCGCCTTGTTAATCAG
Source organism: Ekhidna sp. (assembly GCF_039960695.1). GTDB lineage: Bacteria > Bacteroidota > Bacteroidia > Cytophagales > Cyclobacteriaceae > Ekhidna. The sequence continues at coordinate 594,791 of NZ_JBDVKP010000020.1, forward strand.
ATTGTAATCAACAACTATTTTAAAGTCGGTAGAAAAATATTCTTCACGTAACTCTTGCTGTACGACAAATCGCACGGTAATATTTGGGTTAGTGACATAAACAGAAGAATCTGTAGGAAAATTTTGCAGTTCCGCAAGTGTCGCTAACTCCAGTTGGTCAAATCGATCAACTTCAAACTTCACATTTACTGTAGGTGGGTTTGATCTAATATCCCATCCTTCCGGAAGACCCATCTTAACAAATCGATCGAAGGATTTGTCAATTTCCTCCGCCTCTAATTTTATTACATATTCAGAGCTAAGCGTGTCAATAAAACTGGTAGGGCCAAAAATAGTAGCTGTATCCGGATTTAAGCTAATTGAAGAAATGATTCGATAATTTGCATCCATACTAACACTCAAAGAATCAATTTTGAGATTAACTTTTTTAGAGACCTTCCTGTCAATATCAATAAAAAGCGTATCTGTGAATAAGAAGTTAATTCGAAATTCATTGAGCTGATCTGTGATAATCGGCAAAATTGTTGGGCGTGTCAGATACCTGATAGCCGCTGGATTATCCAATTCGATAGTAATCGGATCACTCCCAAACCAAAATGAATCTCTGAAAAGATCCCAGCCTCCACCAGACACATCAATGTCTACATATTGTGGTAAGGGTTTAATTGCGATCAAACTATCCTGATCGTACACAAACTCAATGGGGTATTGAATACGATAGTTATAATCTTTTCCCAACGCACTAAAAAACCAAAAGGTAGTAGCTCCCAAAAATGAGAGTAGCACTACCTTCCAGTTTCCTAAAATTTTGGGCATGGCCATATTGTTGGCTTATTTTTTTTCTTTCTTCTCGCTATCCGTATTCAATCGCTTACTTGCTTCTAATGAAATAGATGCTTTCTCAACTAATAATTTAGTTCCTCTATCCACATCAACAAGGACTGTGGTATCAGATACTTCTACGATTTTACCGTGGATTCCACCTACGGTAACTACCATCTCACCTTTCTTAATTTCCAGAAGATACTTCTTTGTTTCCTTTTGCTTTCGTTGCTGAGGTCGAATGAAGAAGAAATAGAAAATGGCGATCATACCTATGATCGGTAAAAATGAGGTGAAGTCACTGCCGCCACCTGCTTGTAGTAAAACTGTGTTCATGTTATTATTTTGAAATAAAAAACCCCTGACATTCCGAAATGGAAATCAGGGGCAATGTTAATAAAATTTGATGTGCTAATTAGGGAATTATTCTCCCTCCTTTACCACATTCGCTTTAATTTGAACTCTTTGTGTGGTTGGCCATGTGTTTGTTGTAAGTGTTACAGTTTTATTCTGAACACCTGGCTTGTTTTTACTGTTGAATCTAACTTTAATTTGTCCAGTTTCTCCTACAGCGATTGGCGTCTTCGGCCATTCTGGTACCGTGCAACCACAAGTAGCACTTGCATTAGATATGATTAATGGAGCCTCTCCATTATTAACAAAAGAGAAAGTGTGTTCTACCACATCTCCATCTTTAATGGTTCCGAAATCGTGAAGTTTTTCTTCAAACTGGATTGACGGAAGTGGTCCTTCTGGCTTTTCTGCTGGTGCTGCTGGTGTTGGATTATTAACCGCAACAGGCTGAGCAGTAGGATTTGCTCTTGCGACACCACCTTTTCCTTCAAGTGCTGCTACTTTTCCTTCCAGCTTAGTAATTCTGGACTCTAATTCACTATTGCCACAGCCAACCATTCCAGCTGCCACAATCACTCCTAATAAGATTTTTGCTATTTTCATGTGTGTTATTGTTTAATTATCACATGGAATTCACATGATTTAATCATGCGCATTCACTACTCTACTATTTTAACAATTTGGAATACAAATCTAAGGAAGATATAGTTTCAATGTTCCTAATGAAATGTTAATGGGTGTTAGTTTTTCTTAATCTGGCTAATCAACCCGTTGACGTCATCCAAAAGACGTTCAGCTTTGTCTTTAGCATCTTTTACAATCTTTTCGCCTTGATTCTTAGCATCATTATTGAAAACCGCTTTTCCTTCTGCTACCTCATCCACAAAACCTTCAAGCTGTTTTTTCAATTTGTCTAATTGGAAAGTAAGCTTGTCTCGTGTGTTTGTTCCTTTGTCGGGCGCATAAAGGATGCCTAGTACGCCACCTGTCACCACGCCTAATAGAAATGCAAAAAAAGAACCCCCTGATCTGCTCATAATACTTGTATTTACTTGTTATCGATAAGGCCTCTACCGCTCTTACGAATTTTACCACTCGAAGTTAGCTCGTTTGATAGTACATCCAAAACACCGTTTATAAATTGTTTGCTTTTGGGCGTACTATATATCTTGGAGATTTCAATTGCTTCATTGATTGTTACTTTCACTGGTATACTTGGTGAATTCATCATTTCCACGAGAGCGATCTTCAGGATAACTCTATCAGTCAATGCAATGCGATCTACATCCCAATTCATTGTTTTGCTTTGAATGATCTCTTCCAAAAATTCATTCTGATTAATCGTATCCATAAATAATCGCTCCAAGAACTTAAAGTCTTCCTCACCATTCTTAGTCAACTCTGCTAATTCAAATTCCTCACCATCTTGTAATGCCTTGATGGTCTTTACTACCATACTTTTTACAATCGGCTGATTTTCCACCCATTGCAAATGATTGATTTCGAGGAAGGAGGCGATCGCTTCATTTTTGAAAACAACTCGCTTGAAAAGTTCTAAGACAATATCATTTTCTGGAAGATCAGCAAGTTTTTTGCCTCCAAAAAAGTGTTGAAGTGGTTCAGATGTTCTTATCTGGTCACGATACCATGATTTGATTTCCTGATGCTCATTGTCCCAGGAAGCACTGGATTTAGCCGCTTCTTTCTGGAGGAGTTCCGATTCTTTGAGCTGTCTTATAAGGTCATTCCCAATAAAAGGGTAGTCCTTTTTTTCCTTGGCTAAGTAAGCTTTATCTTCTTTTTCTTGGTCCAGCTTTTCTCGCTGTTCAATTTCAATAGGCAGTAAAAGAAGCTTGATGTAAGTATCCTGAAGTCTCTCAGCCTCTTTCATCATTTCATTCTTTCTAACTCTTGCTTCTTTCTGAATTAAGTTTTCATACTCGAGGAGTGCTTCATTGACATTGGTTATTACCTCTTCTTCAACTCCTTCTGCTTTGCCAACTTTACCCGCCAATATATTTTCATTGAAAAGCTTCACCGATTGTTTTTTACGCTCTTCAAAGAGGGCTTTGTCTGCAAAGTCATGCTTTGCAGGATCTAGTGAGTGCATTTCCTCCAGCTCATTTCTTTTCACCTCGCGCAGAGATTCCACAGCTGTGAAATGTCCGTACAATGCTTGCATTGCTTTTACCCTTAGTATCCTTCTATTTAGCATTTTATAATGGCTTGAGTATTCCTTATTTCAAAATTTTACAGTCTCCTCTTTTGGATGCTGAAGTTGTGGGATTAATCCTTATTCTCCAAGCTTTACCTTACCCACTTGATCGATTCTTCTAAGCGCTAGCTCCAAAGCTGCCTCATGTGATCCAATCTTATTTTCCTCTGCGTGGTTTAATACGTCTAAACAAACATCATAGATGTGTTCAGTAGACGCCATCACTCGATCTTTGTTGTAGTTGCCAAGGTACTCATGATATACATTGGCTATTCCGCCAGAGTTGATCAAGAAGTCTGGTGCGTATACAATTCCATGGTCGTTTAGCATTGCGCTATGCTTTTGCTCATCCGCCAACTGATTATTTGCAGCACCAGCTACTACAGCACATTTCAACTCTGAAATCGAATTGTCATTCAAAGTTGCTCCCATTGCGCAAGGCGCATAAATATCCATTTCCATTTGGAATACCTTGTTGGGATCTACAACAGAAACTTTTGAATGCTTCTCCGTAATAGCTTTGATTTTATCTTCGAAAATATCTGCTATGAAAACATTGGCATTTTCTTCAATAAGGTGATCTACCAGGTATTTACCAACCTGACCTGCACCTTGTACCAGAATGTTTTTTCCGCCTAATGAATCGAGTCCGTAAGCTTTCTTCGCGCCGGCTTTCATCCCCATATACACTCCATATGCGGTCATCGGACTCGGATCTCCGGAACCTCCCATATATTCCGGCTTACCTACCACATAAGGTGTCTCCATGCTCATATATTCAATATCACGCATGTTGATGTTCATGTCCTCAGCAGTATAATATTTTCCGTTTAGGCTATTGACAAACTTTCCGAAGCGGCGCATCAATGGCTCATTTTTTATTTTTCTTGCATCACCGATTATTACGGCTTTCCCTCCACCAATATTCAATCCAGCCAGTGCTGACTTGAAGGTCATCCCACGAGAAAGTCTGAGTACATCATTCAGTGCTTCCTCATCTGAGGCGTAATTCCACATGCGAGTACCGCCCATTGAGGGGCCAAGAACGGTGTTGTGAATTGCTATGATTGCTTTCAGTCCAGTTTGCTCATCTCTACAAAAGACCACTTGCTCATGATTAAGGCTTGCCATCTGATCGAACACGCTGTTCGATTTTACTTCGGGTTGTGTTTCTACCATTGTAATGAACTTTATTCTAATTTTAAACCTTCTTTCACCTGTGTGGTTGCACTGGAATAAAAGGGGCTGCAAAAATATCTCATTTTAACTAAAACACATTGGCTATCAAGCCTTTATAAAATTCTGTGAAAGACCTAGGCTACCTAAATAAATACCTACTTAAATATAAGTTTCACCTAATTTTCGGTGCCTTATTCATCATTATTGCAAATTTCTTTGCAATTGTGCCTGCTGTAATTGTTCGTTATGCTTTCGATATTTTGCAACGTAGCTATGGAATTTTCTCTTCTTTTGACGGTTTTGAACTTCAGTCTGAAACACTCGGCATCATTGGGTCGAGCATTATAATTCTTGCTGTATTAATACTCACAGCAGCTTTACTTCGAGGCGTTTTTCTCTTCTTCATGCGTCAAACCATCATTGTAATGTCCAGACACATTGAATACGATCTCAAGAATGAAATTTACGAGCACTATCAAACTTTGCCATTAAGTTTCTACCGGAAGAATAATACGGGTGATTTGATGGCAAGAATTTCTGAGGATGTGAGCAAAGTACGGATGTATATTGGTCCAGCAATCATGTATGGAATTAACCTTTTCACACTTTTCGCAATGGTAATTCCGTTCATGATTTCAATAAATCCTACACTCACACTCTATTCCTTGCTACCGCTTCCGATCCTTTCAGTAAGTATATATTTTGTGAGTAATATTATCAACAAGCGATCTACGGAAATACAGGAAAGCCTATCCGGTCTTTCTACCTATGTGCAAGAGGCTTTCTCTGGAATTCGAGTAATCAAAGCTTTTGTGAGGGAAGAAGAGGTGGCCTCTAACTTTGAAAATGAAAGTTTGGAGTACCGGGATCGATCATTAAAGCTCGCTTTTGTGCAGGCGCTTTTTATGCCATTGATCATGGCGCTTATCGGTTTGAGTGTGATTCTTACGGTTTGGGTTGGCTCCATTCAAGTATTTAATGGAGAGGTGAGTACAGGAAATATTGCTGAATTTATCATTTATGTAAACATGTTGACCTGGCCAGTAACGGCACTGGGCTGGATCACTTCCATCATTCAGCGAGCTGCAGCATCACAGCGAAGAATAAACGAATTCCTTGGTACAAAAACAGATATTGTGTCTGAAAAGAGTATTGTCAGAGAAATAGAAGGGCATATTGTTTTTGATGATGTGAGCTTCACTTATCCTGATTCGGGCATTAAAGCATTAAAAAATATCTCTTTTGAGGTTCGCCCAGGTGAATCCATCGCTATTGTGGGTACCACAGGATCGGGAAAGAGTACCATTGCCAACATGATGTCCAGACTCTATGATATAGATGATGGCAAAATTGAGATCGATGAAATAGGAGTGAAGGACTATGATATTTCTTCACTCAGAAGCCAGATAGGGTATGTCCCTCAAGATGTTTTTCTATTCTCTGATACAATAGAAAACAATATCTCCTTTGGAAATCGAAAGATGAGCAGAGAGGAAATTGAACGCGCTGCCGAAGATGCAGATGTTTTAGCTAACATCAAGGATTTTAAAGATGGCTTTCAGACTCGATTGGGAGAAAGAGGCATTACACTTTCAGGCGGTCAAAAACAGCGTGTTTCAATTGCGCGTGCAATTGCACGATCTCCAAAAATATTAATCCTGGATGATGCTTTGTCCGCTGTTGATACGAAGACTGAAAATGTGATCCTGAATGCTATGCAGCGCATCATGCAAGGCAGAACTTCAATTATTATCTCTCATCGGGTTTCTTCCGCCAAGCTTGCAGATAAAGTGGTAATGTTGGATGATGGTATTGTAGTTGAGCAAGGCACACATGACGAATTGCTTTCTAAAGGTGGTGCATACAAAGAGTTACACGATAAGCAGCTTGCCGGAGAAGAGGTGGTTTAATTACCTCGCCCAGTATTCAACACTAAAACTCTGATCCGGGTAGTAAAGCTCAAAGGAAAGCGGCTGCAAAACCTTACCTTCTTCAATAGCTTTTATTTGAACAATCTCTGCTATCTCTTCAGGAGTTGGACGAACTAGCACATGCTGAGTCATAAAAACCTTAAATATTTTATCCGTTTTAAATTCCTTGTATGAGTAACCAGCAGGAAGTCTTAAAACATCATTTATTTCTTCTACTGAGGCTCCGATAAAATAATGAATCGAATCTTGGCCTATTGTATCATTTTGAAAGAAAATAATAGTGAGCATCCCCTCCAACCTTCCTGAGTCTACTTCCGCTTTTGCTTCCTGCATTCTATTGCTAAACTCTGCATACCTGTATTTCTCAATATACTCTTTCCCTATCACTGTTCGATCTTTTCCTTCCATCACGTATACTTCGATTGGATCAAATCCGCCAAGCGTATAATAAGTACTCCATGCAATAATGATCAGGCAAAGAATAATGATGACTATATAGAGTTGTTTTGCTCGCTTCATGGCTCAAATATAGGTGGGAATTAAACTGCTTTTGCAACCTCCTTGTACTGCATTTGATGCAGCTGTGCATAGTAGCCATCTTTCTCCAAAAGCTCATCGTGATTCCCACGTTCCACAATCTCTCCTTTGTCCAGAACCAAAATTTGTTTCGCATTCTGAATGGTAGACAACCGATGAGCGATCACAATAGAAGTACGCCCGCTCATCATCTTCTGAATCGCCGATTGAATCAATTCCTCCGTTTCAGTATCTACGGATGATGTAGCCTCATCCAACACAATAATCTTCGGATCATAGACCATGGCTCGTACAAAAGAAATCAGTTGTCGCTGACCTACGGAGAGTGTGGCACCACGCTCCATCACATTGTAATCAAACCCTCCTGGAAGCTTTTCTATAAAAGGAAGGGCACCCACCATCTCAGCTGCTTTTCTCACTTTTTCTGTGGAAATATCCGGATTGCGAAGTGTGATGTTATTCAAAATAGAATCTGAAAATAAAAAGACATCTTGCAGAACCACTGCAATGTGATTTCTAAGATTAGACAAATTATACTCACGCACATCTGTTCCATCTACATAGATGTTACCTTTATTGATTTCATAAAAACGACTGAGCAGATTGATCACAGAAGATTTTCCTGCCCCTGTTGCTCCAACTAATGCGATCGTTTCTCCTTGATTAACCTCAAACGATATGTCTTTGAGAACGTAATCATCTTCGATATAGGCAAAGGATACATTTTCAAATTTCACATCGCCATTCACCTGACTGGGCTCAAAGGTGCCATTATCTTGAATATGATCACTATTGTCCAACAGATCCAGTATTCGATTGGAAGAGACAATGCCCATCTGAAGGGTATTGAAACGATCTGCTATCATACGGATTGGACGAAAAAACATTTGCAAGTACAAGATGAATGCAATCAGCATTCCGAACTCAACGTTGCCTTGCACAAGCTGGCCTCCTCCATACCAAACGATTAGTCCAATACCGGCTGCTTGAATGACCTCTGAAACAGGGAAGTAAATGGCATAGTAAAGGACTGAATTGATATTGGCTTTTCTATGCTCTTTGTTGATTTCCTTAAATTTTTCGAATTCACGCTTCTCACTGTTGAAAATTTGAACGATGTTCATTCCCGTAATGTGCTCTTGCACAAATGAGTTTAGGTTGGATACGGCAGCACGTACTTCATTAAACGCTACCTTGATTTTTTCTTTGAAAATATACGTGGCAAATAACAACACAGGAAGCAATGAAAGGCTTACAAGCGTCAGTGACCAATTCAGCCAAAACATAAAACCTAAAATCACAAGAAGCTGCATGACATCCGCAATGATCCCAGCAATCCCAGTACTAAAAACTTCAGCCAGGGTCTCGATATCAGAGACGTTTCTGGTAACCAATCTGCCGATAGGTGTCTTATCGAAAAAGGTCAGCTTTAAACTCTGGATATGCCTATAAAGCTTAATTCTAATGTCTTTGATGATGTTCTGTCCCAACCAGCCAGAATAAAAAGTATGTAGATATTGAACAATGGCTTGAACAACCAATAGACCGATCAAAATCATGATCATATCTACCAGGCCGGGATAATCACCCTGTGCTACATTGTTGTCAATTGCTTGCTGAATAATAAATGGGCGCAAAGGACCTGTTACGCTCAGTGCTATCGTGAGAAACACCAAGAAATAAAAAACTCCGATGTACGGTTTAGCGAAGACGAATAGTCTTTTCAGGACCGTCAGGTCTACTATGTTTCCGCTGGCCTTTTCTTTTTCCAATGTCTTAGTTTAAGTAGATGTCTTTGGGGTAAACCACTTCATGTAAATAAAGTCCCTCAGCTGGCACCGCTCTTCCGGCTTTGCTGCGATCATTGCTTTTCAGTATCTCTATGAAATCCTCTAAAGAGGTTTTCCCCAAGCCAACATCAATCAATGTTCCAACGACTGCTCTCACCATTCCGCGTAAAAACCGATTTGCTGAAATGACAAATAAGTGATTAGTGCTTTCCAACATCCATTTCGCCTCAAAAATTTCGCAGTTAAAATGATTCACCTCGGTATGAACCTTACTGAAGCACTCAAAGTTCTGCCAATCCTTAATTATTTCACAGGCTTTGTTGATTTGATCAACATCCAGCTCTGGTTTGAAGTGGTACGAATATCCATTTTTAAATGGATTCTTGTCCTGATGCAGATGGTAATGATACGTGCGAGAACTGGCCTCAAAGCGCGCGCTCACATCATCCTTCACGTGTGAAATTTTATTGACAGAAATGTCTTCATTAAGAAATGAATTAAGCTTGAACACCAGTTTTTCTGTAGCTAATTCATCTGCGTCGAAATGAGCAATTTGCTGTGTCGCATGAACTCCAGCATCCGTTCGGCCGCTCCCAACGATCGCAATTTCCTCTTGTAGAATTGTGGAAAGAGCTTTTTCTACCTCCTCCTGAATAGTTACACCATTGGGTTGAATCTGCCAGCCGTTGAAGTTGGTGCCTTTATAACTGATGTCCATGAAATATCTCACGGCGACAAATTTGCTCCTATTCTTCCGATTGAAGAACATTTAGGTTCATATTTGCCAAACATTTGACTGTTTGCCAATGACTTGATTAAAACGGCATGCAGAATAGAGATTTCATTTCATTCGATATGACAAGTTGAAAAATCGTACAAACATGCACAACTACAAGAGGTAGTTTTTTTGAGCCCAACATTGAAATAAAAGAAATATAAAATGCTTCAACGAATTCAGACCATCTTCATGACCATCGCTGCTATGGCGATGATTTTAATGTTGTTTTTTCCAATCTGGGAGAAATCCGATCAGCAGTTTGAAGCTGAGCTACGTGAGTATGCCATTATGGATGCATTTCAATTGCAATACAAGCAGATAGATCAAGAAGCCAATGAAGTTCTTCTTGGCACTCAAAATACTTTCTTGCTTTCTGTTGGTGCGATAACGGCAGCATTAGTGATGTTATTTTCGATCACGCGTTACAAAAACAGAATGACCCAAGTGAAGCTCAATGCACTGTTTTCGCTAATTACAGCCGGGACGCTTGTTGGGACCTATCTCTACATCAGCAAGGCCAATGGATTATTCGATCCCACAGTTCAGGGCACTTTCCTAGCAGGCTTCTACCTTCCTATTGTGGCTATGCTCAATAATTTCCTGGCGAATCGCTTCATCCGAAAAGACGAACAGTTGGTGCGGAGTGCGGATAGGATAAGATAATCCCTGCCAACCTGTCAGTTTTCCCTCTCTGGAATAGTATTTGATTTCATGGCATCTGAATAACAACAAAAATTGTAATCAGAAGATGGCAGAGAAAGGTACAATCTCGATACACACGGAAAATATATTTCCGATCATTAAAAAATTCCTCTATTCCGATCACGAGATCTTCCTTCGTGAGTTGGTTTCAAACGCAGTAGACGCAACGCAGAAAATCAAACAACTGGCTTCTCTTGGTGAATATTCAGGAGAGCTCGGTGACTTGACTGTCGAAGTGGCATTCAACAAAGACAAGAAAACCATTACGATTTCTGATAATGGAATCGGGATGACGGCTGATGAGATCAAGAAATATATCAATCAGATCGCATTCTCAGGAGCTACAGAGTTTGTAGAAAAGTACAAAGACAAAGCAGACAATCAGCAGATCATTGGGCACTTTGGTCTGGGATTCTATTCAGCCTTTATGGTAGCGAAGAAAGTGGAAATCAACACACTGTCGCATCAGGATGGGTCAGAACCTGCAAAGTGGGTTTGTACAGGCGAGACTGATTTTGAAATCAAAAAAGGATCTCGAAAAACACGAGGAACAGACATCATCTTACATGTAGCAGATGATTCTGAAGAGTTCCTTGATGAGCACAGACTGCAAGGCATCCTGGACAAGTATTCGAAGTTCTTACCCATCTCGATCAAGTTTGGTCAGAAGGACAAAAGCGTTGAAGACGGCAAAGACAAAGAAGGGAAACCAAAATACAAGACGGTCAAAGAGGACAACATAATCAACGATACTGATCCCATCTGGACCAAGTCTCCTAGTGACCTTAAAGATCAGGATTACCTGGATTTCTACAAGACATTGTATCCATTCAGTGAAGATCCACTTTTCTGGATTCACCTGAATGTCGACTATCCTTTCAACCTAACTGGAGTGCTCTACTTCCCTAAGTTGAAGAAGGATTTCGACTTGCAGAAAAACAAAATTCAGTTGTATTCTCGTCAGGTTTTTATCACGGATGAGGTGAAAGATATCGTACCTGAGTTCTTGCAGCTACTACATGGAGTGATTGACTCACCAGATATTCCATTAAACGTTTCCAGAAGCTACTTGCAGTCGGATTCGAATGTGAAGAAAATCAATGGGTACATCACCAAGAAGGTGGCGGATAAGCTTGCAGAGCTCTTCAAGAATGATAGAAAAGGATATGAAGAAAAGTGGGAAGACATTGGCGTATTTGTGAAGTACGGAATGATCTCTGAAGAGAAGTTTGATGAGAAAGCAAAGGATTTCGTTTTATTAAAAAACACTGAAAACAAGCATTTTACAATTGAAGAGTACAAGAAACACATTGAGACAAACCAGACCAATAAGGATGGAAATGTGGTTGCCCTATACACTTCAAACTCTGAGAAACAGCACGGATATATCGAAACAGCTAAAAAACGCAGCTATGATGTGATTGAGTTGACGGGGCCAATCGACAGTCACTTCATTAATCACCTGGAGCAGAAGAACGAGAAATTTCAGCTTCAGCGTGTAGATGCAGATGTAATCGACAAGTTGATAGATAAGGATGAGAAGAAAGAATCGGTACTTTCAGATAAAGAGCAAGAGTCTTTGAAGGAAATCTTTGACAAAGCGATCAATGACAAGAACAACAGTGTGACTGTTCAGCCAATGGCGACTGATGATCTTCCTGTTACAATCACTCTTCCAGAGTTCATTCGACGAATGAAAGACATGCAAGCGACCGGCGGCGGACCAATGATGTTTGGCGACATGCCAATGACTCTTTCAGTAGCGGTAAATGCTAACCACGCAATGACCAAGAAGATTCTCGAAGCAGACACGGATGAATCAAAGGAAACACTGGCTAAGCAAGCATATGATCTGGCGCTACTGGCTCAAGGTATGCTTCAAGGCAAGGACTTGACAGACTTTGTAAACAGAAGTGTAGAGCTGAGTTTGAGCTAAGTTTTTGCAAGACAGGAAATGATTTTAAAAACCCACTCTGTTGAGTGGGTTTTTTGTTACCAATTCAATTCACTTATCTGTATCCCGGAATCAATAACAAGAGTTATCTCATCTCCAATCAGCGCATCCATCAATCCAAAATCCAATCCAATATCACTTCTTTTAAAAGTAATTGGCAATGATGCAAGTATGCTATCTTCTTCCTGTAATTCTCCAGTAAGCTGAAAACCAATTCCTCGTAACTCGAGTTCGATGGTTATGGAGAACAATGCGCCTTTTCTGACCAGTCTTGCTTCAAATGGTATAACTGGGAAATTGTCAGCATCCAGATACTGCTCAGTGAGAATGGTTTCGTCTCGAGAATCATTGTTGGTATCTACGCTTCGCACATCAGCCTCACCAGAAATCCGCCATTCGTTATCTCCTACTTGCCGGATCTCACCAGTCAACTCATCAAACTTACCTTCCACCTTCAACACACCCATATGGGTAACTTCAAAAGTTATTTTAGCATTTTCAAGCGACGGATTTTGCACGAATCCAAAAGCAAGTAGGAGAAAAAGTTGAGTCATGCTTATTCAGCTATTCCAAGAATCACAAAATTGATCATGACCGTATTGTCAATAATCACCATACCATTTGGAAGCTTCATCTCTCTGCCCACATCAAACTCCGTCCGATCGACGGCAAGGTTTCCTATAATACCAACAGACTGCTTTTTCGTCGGAAGATCAATTGATGGCCCGAGAATAGACACCGGACATTCGATCTCCTTTTTAACCCCATGGATTTCCAATGTCCCTCTTGCCACGTAATTATCCTTATCACCAGTCAAAGACGTTAACTCAAATCGTATTACTGGAAATGCTGCGGCGTTTAAAAATGCTGCACTCTTCACCGCATCTTCGCCGGCATCATTGTTTGCTTCGTAGCTTTCCGTCTTTATGGTAATAGTCGCCTTGGTCTTTGACAAATCAGTCTCATCAAATATCACCACCCCACTTACATCGTTGAATCTGCCAACTACAGGAACTACCCCAAACCTGATCACTTTGGATTGAAATGAAGAATGTCCCGCATCTACGGTATAGGTCTGTGCTAATGATGGAATGGTTACTGTGAATAACAGAACAATGAGAATAGCCTTAAATCGAGTTTTCATAATTTTTTTGATTTAAGGTTACCTGACTTATTGATCAGATTCGACAATTCCAATCGGGATTGCCGAATTAAGCTGTACTTTTCATATACCGAGAAGGTGTTGTTCCTTCAAAACGTTTAAAAGCATTCACAAATGAGGTTTTATTATTAAACCCCGAATCGTATGCGATTTGCAGGAGAGTGTACTCCGGATTTTCTTGAATTCTTTGTTTGGCTTCCTGCACTCGATACGCATTTATCAGGTCGAAGAAAGTGGTATTGAGGTATTGATTGATCAACTGTGAAAGTTGATGTGTATTGAGCGCTAGTGGCTCCGCCAAATCCTGAAGCTTTAGTCCTTTCACAAGGTATAACTGCTTCGCTAAAATCACTTGATGTATTAGACCCTTATACTTATCTGCTTCTTCCGGTTTGAGTCCACTCTTCTCATATTTAAGGGAAGTCTCAGGTCGTTCCCACTTTACTCCGGCAAGTTTATACGAAACCAGGTAAATCAAAATAGCTGATGGCAGCACATATAAATAGTCCATGTGCCTGCGATAGATCTCAGTATAGAAAAGAAGTATTAGAAAACCCATTGCAAACACCCAAATAGTCAAGAGTCCAAACCACATGATTCGTAGCCAACGAATGTTCTCTTCATTGATTGCAGATTGCGCCTTTTCAAGTTGCTTCCGATAGTCAATAATTTTTTTTCGTGATCGTATGAGGAAATAAAGCAGATAAAGAAATTGAAAAATAAAAATGAATGAATAGGTATACTGAATCCAGTTGATCTCATCAGGACGCTTATCAAAAGGAGTCAGCATGCCATAATGTACCTGACGATAACTTAGAAGATCACCAAAAAAAATCGGGATCAGCAAGCTGAATATAACAAAAGGAAGAAACCAAAGCCGATAAGATTTTAAAGGTCTATTTCCAGTCACAACTAATAGATAGCCAAAGAATAGTGGACCAACCAACATCCATGAGCCAAATCGGGTGCCATAGAATACCATCACGCCAACATCGTATGGCCATCGTATGGAAAGAAATTCCAATTGCAGCCAAAGAAGAGCAGCCATCAAACCTAACAACCACTTTCCCTCTTGCACTTTATGATTCTTCTTAAGAATTATCAAATTGATCACAAAGAGACTATGTGCTATGCTTATAATTATGAGGATACTCCAAACATCCAGAGATTGCTGCATGCCATTAAGTTAATGAATCATGTTTTTACGACTTGTTCTAAAGGACAGAAAGTCTAACTACCACCCATCAAACCTCCCTTTTTTCTGCCTAATTGTTTGGTTAGTTTAGTCATTCCAAAATTTGATGAAAGCATGAAAAAGAACTTTACTTTACTGTTAACTCTTGTCTCATTTTTCACCTTTGCTCAGGTAGACATGACGTACTATCTGCCTTCGGGTGTTTCCTATAATCCGGATATTCCAACACCCAAGGAAGTGTTGGGTTATCACCCGGGCGAATGGCATGTGAGCCATGACCAACTGCTCTATTACATGCGTGAGGTTTCCGCGGCATCTGATCGCATGATTATGCAGGAAATTGGAAGAACTTATGAAGGAAGACCTTTAATTCATCTCACCATCTCGAACCCAGCCAATCTGGCTAATTTGGATCAGATAAAAGCAGATCATAAAAAATTGACCGATCCATCTACATCTGGCAACATGAATACAGAGGACATGCCAATTGTCATGTGGCTTGGATACTCCATTCATGGTAATGAAGCTAGCGGGTCAAATGCTTCTCTTTTAACAGCTTACTATCTCGCAGCGGCTATTGGTCAAGAGATCGATGAAATGCTTGAAAATTCGATCATCATTCTGGATCCATCCTACAATCCAGATGGACTCCACAGATTCTCCACGTGGGTGAATACACATCGCTCGCATATAATCAATCCTGATCCAAACGACAGAGAATACGATGAAGCCTGGCCGGGCGGGCGAACGAACCACTACTGGTTTGACCTCAACAGAGATTGGTTACCACTTGCTCATCCTGAATCACGAGCTCGAATTGCTAGATTTCATGAATGGAAACCGAACATCCTCACGGACCATCACGAGATGGGTACCAATTCAACTTTCTTTTTCCAACCGGGAATTCCTTCGAGAAAATTTCCTTGGACGCCAGATAAAAATGTTGATCTCACACACAAAATGGCAGCTTTCCATGCCAAATATTTGGATGAGATTGGGTCATTATACTACAGCGAAGAAAGTTTCGATGATTTCTACATAGGCAAAGGGTCAACCTATCCGGATGTAAATGGAAGTGTTGGAATCCTATTTGAACAAGCAAGCTCAAGGGGACATGCTCAGGAGAATGACTATGGAATTTTAACATTCCCGATGGCTGTAAGAAATCATTTTACAGCATCACTATCCACAATGGCCTCTGGAATGGCACATAGAAAAGAGTTTCTGGATTATCAAAAAACATTCTATCAAGGAGCATCCAATTTAGCATCTCGTGACGCGGTTAAAGCTTACGTTTTTGGTTCATCCAAAGATCCCATGAAGAACTACGAATTAGCTAAAATGCTTGTTCAACATAACATTGAAGTGTATCCGCTAGCTAAGAATATGAATAAAAATGGTAAGTCGTTTCAGGCAAACAACGCATATGTTGTACCTATGAACCAGCCACAATATCGATTGGCAAAAGCGATCTTCGAAACAAGAACTTCATTCAACGATAGTCTCTTCTATGATGTTTCTACCTGGACCATGCCACTCGCATTTAACTTGCCATACGTTGAACTCGGAAGTAAGGAAATGAGTGGTGCGATGGGCGAAAAAGTAATGAGTCCGGACATGCCAAAAGCAGAATTAGTTGGAAATAAAGGGGCATACGCATACGCCATCGAACCATATGGCTATCTGGCTCAGCGAGCCGCCAACCGATTGCTTAGCAAAAAAATTGTAGTGCAGATGCTGAATCAAACACATAATGATGGTACACGGACATTCCCCAGAGGTACCATGATTATTCCGGTGGGAGTACAGGAAAATAAACGACAATGGATTGAGCAGACTATTGATCAAATTGTAAAGGAAGATGCTGTCAATGTTTATGCTTTGAAAACAGGACTTGCCAAGTCGGGTGTGGATATTGGGAGCAGAAGCCACACAACCTTGGAAGAACCAAAAGTAGCTGTGCTTGTGGAAGGTGGCGTTAGCAGCTACGAAGCAGGCGAAGTTTGGCATTTGCTAGATCAGCGATATAAGATGAAGGTGACATTGCTTCCTGTGGATCGGTTAGGGCGTGACCTTTCTCGATATAACCGCATTATCATTCCAAATATGTGGGGTTCATTGAGTGATTCTCAAAAGAAGAACTTAAAAGACTGGATATCACAAGGTGGACTTGTCATTGCCTGGAAAAATGGTGGTAAGTGGCTTTCTGATTCTGAAATCACCAAAGTAAAATATGCATCCAACAGTGATGACGATGAGGATAAAAAAGAATCTTTCAAAACCTACGCTAATCTGGATGCAGAACGAGGTGCACAGGTAACTGGAGGTTCCATATTTGAAGCTAAAATTGATTTAACACACCCATTGGCATATGGAATGGAAAGTGACCGTATGGCGCTGTTTAGAAATCATAATCTGGTAATGGAAAAGTCTAAGAATTCCTACGCAAATCCATTTGTTTATTCAGAAAGCCCGCTACTTTCCGGATACGTGTCGGAAGAGAACCTTGAGCGATTTAAAAATTCACCGGCTGTGACTATATCTAATGTAGGTCGCGGAAAAGTGATTACTTTGGCGGATAATCCAAACTTTAGAGCATTCTGGTATGGTACCAATAAAATCTTTATGAATGCGTTGTTCTTTGGAGAAGCAATCAGCCGTGGTGCGGGTGAGTAAAATTTAACAATGACTGAATGAGAGTTCAGATAAAAATAGCAGCAACAGTTAGCCTCATTTTCGTGGGGCTTTCTGCATTTTCTCAAGATGGAGAGACTCTTGAAGATCTTTTTAAGGTTGATTATGACACTCCCCTCACACTTGATTTGGAAGAAAAAGAAGATGATGTTATAGAGCCCGTTAAAAAAAAGAAGAAAAAGGTAAAGCCAAATGTTTACTTTGGTTTGAAGACCAGAAAAGCGTTCACACGAACTATCCGTGGAAATGATGTGATACTTGATCTTTTTAATGTACTAAAAGAATACGAAGGTCCGCCAGAGTATGCTTCTGATTTCTATTGGTACGACTATAAGAAAAAGAAGATAATCAATTCACTTAAGGTGGATCAACGAAATGCTGGAGTGCTTCATGGGCCGTATGAGAAAAGGGTAGGTGATCAGATAATAGAACAAGGCTGGTATTATAAAGGTCTCAAGCATAGAAGATGGGTGCGATTCAATCGACACGATATCTTGCAGGATAAGTCATACTGGTGGAAAGGGTGGCCACAGGAGTCGAGACTCGCTTACTATGATTTCAAAAAAACAAAACTGAGAGAAGTCATTCCCGTGCATTACGGTGAAAAAGATGGCGAATATTGGGCCTTTCACGAAGATGGTTCTCTTGCTGTGCGTGGCGAATATAAGTTTGGACATAAAATAGGCTTATGGAGAGAATACTATGATGGAGGAAGAGTGAAACGAGAGGTGGTATATTCTGATGATCCCTTCAACTTTAAATTTAACCCGTACATCACTCGTGAATGGGACAGCAAGGGCACCCTCATTTATGATCGTACAAAGTTCCTTAGGGGACAGTATTAAAGTTTCATTTCCATTTGGACGTTGCAGCGATTGTAGGGTGAATCATATCCTTCAACATCCTTGAACCCTAACTTGTAGTACAGTGAAATAGCTGGCTGAAGTACACTATTGGTCTCAAGATAAACTTTTTCTGCACCTAATTCTTTCGCCTTTTCAATTGTGGCAAGCCCAATCTTCCAGCCAATTTTCTTTCCCTGAGCTTCCGGAGCAACAGCCATTTTAGCAAGTTCATATACTCCCCTTTTCAATGGGATCAGTGCACAAGTGCCAACTGGTTTATTCTCCATAAGAGCTATTACAATCGCTCCTCCTTTGTCGATAATGTAGCCTTGGGGATTGTCCAACATCTTGCGGTCAGAATCTTCCATTACAAAATACGTATTGATCCACGCCTCGTTCAGTTCTTTGAATGCTGTGGCATAGGTAGGTTGGTAGTTAACAATTTCAATCATCGTTGATAGCTATAGTATAGTCCGTAAACCATTACTATAACCGTAAGTAGAGCAATATTAATTCCCACCAGAAAAAACATTGTAAAAAAAACAATCACCCACCAAAGCGGGAATGCGAAAAGGCCAATCCCAAATTTTAATGAAGAATGAAACACGACATCATCAATCCCACTTATCACTTTTCTAATAATAAGGAGGGGTAAGGGATTTAATATCCATGCCAGGTGGTGTTTCTTTTTTTGCTTCTTGTCTTCAATAATGGTCTCAGTAATATCAATAGACTGTAATTCGTGAAAGGAAAGATCCTCATGTTTTTCCTGGAAAATAGCCTGAACTCTTAGATCATATTCTGGTGACATATCCGGAATTACCAATACTTCTTTCATTCCCGTACTGATGGCATTTCTTATTTCAATGAGTCCTTTTGCCGCATTTGTCTGATAGCTTTTTACATATTCCTTGACCGGAATAGGTTTGCCAAAATTGATGAGCACAGTAGAGTTAGCAGCCTGATGATTGAAATAATTTAAACCCACTGGAAGAACCATCATTTCAGTGTCAATTGCCTCTTGAGATTGAAGGGCTAATCGGGCTGCTCCTTTGGTTAGAGGCCGCAGATAATAGTCCTTGCCATGGTTACCCTCAGCAAATATTAATACAGAACCGTGATTGCCAAACAGGTTACGACAACTTTCAAATACCGCATCATTTAATGAGAGCTTAGAAAATCCGTCCCTAATACGGTATATCGGCATCATATTCATTAGCCGAAGTAACGGCTTGCTCCACCAGGTAAATACATCCTGTCTTGTAAGATAATGAAGTGGGATAGGTATAAACGCTCCAACCAAAATTGCATCTAAAAAAGCATTTTGGTGATTGGGGATAACTATAAGCGGGGTGTTTTTGGGGACATTCTCCTTTCCTTCTATTCTTATTTTATGAAAATAAGATCGAAGCATCAGTTTCATAAAAACTTTGAAGGATGAATAGAAGACATTCATTTTACACGAGTTCTTCTGTATTTATTAGGGTCAATTTAACCTTATCGATTCGATTCTCCTCCATGGTAAAGATCGTGATGATGAATGGTGGTATTTCAATTACTTCATTGACTTCAGGAATATCCTCATGGTAGGCAAATATCAGTCCTCCCAATGTATCGTACTCACCTTCTGGAAGCGATAGTTGATACTGGTCATTCAGATAATCAATCTCATGTCTCGCACTGAAGATGAAATTATGCTCATCAAGCTGTTGTTCGGTCAGGTATTCATCATCATGTTCATCTCTGATCTCACCAAAGATTTCTTCAATCACGTCCTCTATGCTAACCAGCCCTGAAGTGCCTCCGTATTCATCAACCACGAGCGCCAGGCTTTTTCGGTCAGTGATAAACTGAATAAGAAGTTCATTTGCAAGCATGGTCTCTGGAACGATAGGAATTTCAGCAAGGATTGATTTAATATCTTCAGGCTTCTTAAAAAGCTCAAGAACATGACAATATCCTATCACTTCATCGATTGATTCTTTGTAAACAAGGATCTTAGAATGACCGCTATCTACAAAATGCTTCTTTAGCTCTTCAATTGAATCATTTTCGTCCACAGCGATGATCTCTGTTCTCGGAATCATGCACTCCCGCACTTTTATTGTTTTGAACTCTATTGCATTGTTAAAAATTTTCGCATCGATTTCAGCCTCCTCTTCATCTTTTATATTGAGAATATTATTCTTGATGTAATTATTAAGATCAGTAAGTCCAAATACCGGCTTCTCATCAGAAAGACGATAACCAAACATCCATATAAATAATGCTGAAATTTTCACCACTAAGAAGACGACCGGAAACATCAATACATAGACAAGTCCCATAGGAAAAGCAAAAAGCCTAAGTGAGAAATCGGGATTTATCATAAAAAGACTCTTAGGTAGAAATTCGGCAGTCAACAAGACAAGAGCTGTCGATACAATCGATTGGACAATCAAGACTATAACGTCGGGTGCTGCGGGAAATAATGAAATAATGATTGGCTCCAACAACCCGGCCATAAATATACCATAGAGTACCAGAGCAATGTTATTACCTACTAGCATGGTGGCAAGGAACTGAGATTGATTGCGAGTGAAGAGTGCCAAAATACGTCCGGCAAATGTTCCTTTCTTCTTCAGAACCTCTATATGGAGCTTATCAGCAGATACGAATGCGATTTCCATTCCGGAAAAAAATGCCGAGAATAACAAACAGAGAAGTATGATCAAATAGGAGAGCGGATCATCCATGCTTTCGCTTCTTTTTCTTTTGATTTTTAGAGGATTTCAAAGCCTCTTTTTCTCGAGCTTGTCTCTGACCTTTGCGATATCCATATAAAAATAAGAGTGCTATACTAAACATAAAAATCCAGTATGACTCTGCAAGCCCCACAACAATGGCTTGATCTACTCCTATGATGAAGGTACAAAAGACCAGTACAAAGAGTATTATATCAAATAATCTCATTAGTTCTTTTGGGTCGGTCGAAGGGGAATATCTCTCTGTGCAGGACGTTTAGGATCATCTTCTAGGGTAAACGTTCCTCTTGGTTTTAAGATTCGATACTCGGTGAAATCCTGATTGGATTCCATTCCTTCACCTGTATGAACCTCCCCTTCTGAATTAATAGTAACAAATTTATCTGTATAAAATTTTTCTTCAGACTGGTTCCAAAAAAGCTCCTCGGTGTTTAATTCGTCCTGTTTTGAAATACTTTTTACTACAACATTCCCTTCTGCACGATATAGGTTATCCGCTTTGGTGAAGTAAACATAGTTTGCGGAAAAGTAACTAGTCACCTGACCTCTGCTATTATACCATTCGATATAAAATCCCTGTGGCCACTCGCGATCACCATTTTCAAAATTATTTTGAACAGCCGTTTCTAACTGCATTACCACCAATCCCGAATCACTCATTTGAGTAACGGCACTGTCCATAGAAGACAATGGACCTTCGTATAAAGGTTGGTCAATTAGGTCTTTACGTTGGTTGCATGCCAAAACAACCACCCAAAGGCTTAAAACTAAAAAGCGACCCGGAAGTACCTTCCAGGCCGCAGTTATAATTTTAATGAACGAATTCTTAGTTTGCTGGACGTCTCTCAAGAGCTACAGTTACATTTATCCAACATCCGATGGTGAGTGACTCCCCTTCTTGTTTTCCTTCATTGAAGATGTCCTCAATGGAAGGGAATTGTGCTTTTGCAGCAGCCATTCCGGAACTGTTTCCTGCTTTTCTGTACTCATTGTAAGCCGCAATAAATATTGCTCTGTCCTGTACTTGACTTTGCTCCTGTTTACAATCATCAAAGCTACCCATATAAAGATCTGCTATTAATTTGTAGGCATCTTTATATGATGGATCGAATGACAAAGCTCGTCTTGCGCTATTCCTTGCTGTAGACTTCTGCCCATTTTTCATTTGAATTCGAGCAATATTTACGTACATCTCAGCCTTCTCCCCATTATCATCAGTAAGACCTGCTGCTTCCTGAAAGTACTCAATTGCCTTCGCATCGTTTCCGTCTTGTCCATTTTTCTGGGCCATGAATTTAGCCACTCCAAAGGTTGGTTCATTGTCTTGAACAATACCTGCTGCTTTGAGAGCCAATGGACTATCGAGACACTTACCTTTCAGCATGAGGCCAAAAATTTTCTTCGCCATATTAAGGTCATTGCCTTCATCCAATTTTGGTCCAAGTTTTTCTTCAACAAACGTGCAGCTAATCTCTACTCCTGTTGCGGTAAGAAGCTTATCGACATTTCCCATCATGTTGTCATACTTCTTCTTGTTGTCACCAGAAACACGACTTTTTTGTTTTTCCAAAGCATCAGAAATTGCCGAATAAATTTCAATTACTTGCTCGTCACTTAGATCGCCACCTGAAAATCGATACTTATATACAACATTCATATAAGCCACCAAATTTCCAGAGTTCATATTAGCACCATTAAGCTCAAAAGCTTCTGAATACACTTCGTACAAATAAGGGTACTTCTCTTTGGTTTTGCTGTAGAATCCGTACGCATAAATGGATTTTCTATCCATGATATCAGCCTTATCTTCTGGGTAGTACTCTATTCTTTTATCATGAAGCTCTAACCCTCGCTGAATGTAAGATTCTTTTTTTGCAGCATCTTTTTCCTTTTTACCCAGTGCTTGATAGATTTTAGCGCCATTGATATAAATGGAAGGGTTAAGATCAGGAGTATTCTCTAAAAGCCATTCTAGTGGCGGAACTGCAGATTTGAAATTCTTTGCATTCTTCGCATCTGTGTAGAGTACGTTTTTTTCTTTGGCAATATCTATCTGCTCTCCCCAGTTCCATCCATTTTGCGCGTTTGCCCCAACTGCTAGTGTTAGAAAAAAAGCTGCTCCGAGTATTTTATTAATCGTCTTCATAACTCACTATTTGCTAGTCATACTTTCTTTTAATGAACCATCTATCATTTATTGTTGCCCCTATAACAACCTTATAGTAGGTTTCCTTAATTAATCCGTTCGTTGATTCTCCAAGCTGTCCCCATTTAAAGGCTAAGTCCAAACTTGAAAAGCCACTTACTGGTAAAGAGGCACCAAAATTAATACCAAAATCAATAAGTGCCTGATTATTTACGATGTATGGAAGTTTGTGGTAGTTAAACCCCGCCGAATATTTGGCGCGCTTCCAGTAGCTATTCACGTTATCATAGTCAGGTGTCCACTCTGCGCCCAAGGCAAATTTTACTGAATTGTTGTATTCCTGGGCATCACTGCCGGCACTGTTCCAGCCATGTGACTCAATGTCAAATCCTATTTTGTAATTGTTTAGTTTTTCATATGACATGCCGTAGCCAAAAGTGGTTGGTAAGTCAAACTGAATATCTTCAGTACCCACAGTCACTGTTTCAATTCTTCTACCTGTGTTTGTCAATCTAATCAATGAAAGTTCGGATGAGCCATTCAATGAACTACTTGGCGAATAAGTAGCGCCAAAATTTAGAAATCGATCTTCCGAGAGCTGATGTCTATATCCAAGTCCAAATAAGAAGTTTATATCAGAATAAGATTCTAACTCTTGGTAAGACACGTTACTTACCGGTACATCCTCGCCAGATATGGAAATGGTTGAGGTTTTCTCGATCGACCCGAACGTGTAATTTGCTCTTACACCTACGTATAGTTTTTTCTTTATGCTAAAGCCATTGGCCCAGAAAAAGTTAGTAAGCCCCCCGTCGCCTCGATTGTTTGATAGTTGACTTACTGTTTCGCCAGTATCTGGTATGGTGCCTTCCGAAAAGGTATTATAGCTCACCGAGCTATATGGTAAAATCCCAAAAGAAGAGGACCACTTGCCCGGCATTATTGGAAATGCAAAACCAAGAAATCTCAATCCTCCATCTGTATCTGTACCAGAAACATCATCTCCAGAAAATCGTCTTCGATCCACTTCCAGACCTAGCTGAAATGTGCTGAACGTATTATAAATGAGGTTTGCTGGGTTTTGTGTATTGATATGCCAAATGGTAGGTGTTCCAATCCCAATCTCACCCATGCCTATGTTATTAGGCATCCCCTGATGGTTCAAGCTACCCAGCCCCTGAAACGAATAAATCGATTGAGCATGGACGAACTGTACTAACAATAAACAGGTAATTCCTGTTAAAATCCTTTTCATGTGTGTTTCCAACTTTTCAACGGCCACATGGAATGCCTTTTTTCTGGACTAAACATCAAAACTTGCTCAATCCCTTAAACTAACTCAACAAGAGTTCATTTTTGACTCAAAAAGACATTTCACTGATACTTCCAAATTCTGTATAGACCCTTCTGCACAATTTTTGAGCCAGCAAAGATGTGGGCTTTTAGTTTGGATTCAAAGAAATGAGCGTCTCCACCAGTCAATATCGTGTTAAGACTTGTGAAATCCTTCTCTAATGTCCGTATAACGCCATTTAATTCGTGAACAATACCCCAAAATGATCCACTAAAAAGACATTCTTTTGTTGATTTACCCAACTCGGCTGAATCTATGCCTTGCCATTCTTCTGAAATATCTGGAAGTTGATCGGTGTAATTGAACATTGCTTTCATTCGCATTTTAAGACCGGGTGATATAATTCCTCCTCTAAAAACACCTGAGCTATCAATTAAATCAGTTGTTATGCAGGTGCCCAAATCAATCACTAAATTGTGGGTTTCAGGAAAAAGCTCGTTGGCGCCTACAGCTGCTGCAATGCGGTCGGCACCGAGTGTTTCAGGGGTATTATAGTCTAGTGTTATCGGAAGAGGTGATTGATGGGTTAAAACGTGAGCCCGATGCCCAATTAAGGTTCCTGAAGCTATTTCCTTCACTGATGATACCATCAGTGGAATGTCTTTATAGTTGGTCAGAATTTCTTCCAAATTCTTCCAGGTAACAGTATCGAGAAATTCACCTTTCACAACCTCCGTAGTTTTAATTGAACTATTGCCAATATCCACCAATATTACTTCTAACTTTTCGCTCATGGTTTCACAAAGGAAAGACAAATCATTTTATTCAGTAGTTGGAGTAATGGCTGGATCTTCTATGGATGGACTGGATCTTGCTCATGCGTTATTCACAGAGACAAATAATGGATGGGAATATCAACTAAAAAATTGTGAAGTCATAAGCTATCCAAGTGACCTCTTAGACCGTCTAAAAAGATCACCAACTCAGAAGAAAAAAAATCAGGAGCTTTTAGATATCGACTTTGGAAAGTGGATAGCCCGTTGTGTCAATAATTTTAAAAAGAATCTTCCGGCTATTGATATTTTGGCAGTACACGGACACACTGTTATTCACAAGCCATCCGAAAACATTAGTTGGCAACTGGGAGATGGAACCACAATTGCCTTAGAAACAGGAATTACCACGATCACGGAATTTCGATCATTTGATGTCCAAAACGGAGGGCAAGGCGCTCCGTTGGTTCCTTTTGGAGACTTCACTTTGTTCAATGAATACGATGCTTGTCTAAACCTTGGAGGGATTGCAAACATCTCCTTGAAGGCGAATCACACTGCCTGGGACATCTGCCCATGCAACCAGGTGCTGAACTACTTTGCTGAGAAATTGGGAGAACCGTATGACAAGAATGGCGATTTTGGTAAGTCAGGAAAATTTGATGAAGCTTTTTATTCAAGGATATCAACTCTTCCATTCTTTTCACTTTCACCTCCCAAATCATTACCAAATAATTTTATAGACTTAGAAATATTGAGAGCTGTTGAGCCTAAAGACGGGCTTTACACTTATTGCCAAGTAATTGCTGAGCAAATACAAAGGAGCATGTCAGGCTCGACTGGATCAAAATTATTAATTACAGGTGGGGGTGCTTTTAATTCCTTTCTGATCAATGGAATAAGAAGTCAACTCAATGACTGGGAAGTGTATGTGCCAGATACCAAGCTAGTGGTCTTCAAAGAATCATTGGTCTTTGCTTTTTTGGCTCTTAAACGGATGAGAAATGAAATAAACACACTCTCTTCAGTGACAGGTGCAAGTAAAGACACATCATCAGGTGTGATACATCTTCCTTAATGATTAGATTTGCGCCCTCAAAATATTGAAGCACGACAGATGAAAGAACTCCTTAAAAAATTTGAAGATAAAACCCCTGAAATTGTTTTTGAATGGTCTGATGCCGAAACTGAGGCTAAAGGCTGGGTAGTAATCAATTCGCTGAGAGGTGGAGCTGCCGGTGGTGGCACGAGAATGAGAGTAGGTTTGGACAAAAGAGAGGTTGAATCTCTAGCTAAAACCATGGAAATCAAATTCACTGTTTCAGGGCCACAAATAGGTGGTGCAAAATCAGGAATCAACTTTGATCCAAATGATCCAAGGAAAGAGGGCGTGCTTAAAAGATGGTATCATGCAGTATATCCCTTGCTAAAGAATTATTACGGCACCGGCGGGGATTTGAACGTAGATGAAATTCATGAAGTGATTCCGATAACTGAAGATTTCGGTTTATGGCATCCTCAGGAAGGCATTGTAAATGGTCATTTCAATCCGCATAAACCAAAAAAAATACATATGTTGGGCCGTTTAAGGCAAGGTGTATCTAAGGTCTTGGAAGATCAGGAATACATACCCAACTCTCCAAAAAAATATGTAGTGGCCGATATGATTACTGGATACGGCGTAGCTGAAGCGGTACGCCACTATTATCAAATATGGGGAGGAAATATTGGTGAGAAAAGAGCGATTATTCAGGGATGGGGCAATGTTGGATCGACAGCAGCTTTATACCTGGCTAAATATGGTGTTAAAGTAGTTGGAATTATTGACCGAGTTGGTGGTTTAATGAATCCGGATGGATTTACACTTGATGAAATCAAAAAATTGTTCCATGATAAAGAAGGAAATAAATTGGTAGCTGAAAACTTGATTCCTTTTGACAAAATCAATAATGATGTTTGGGCTATGGGGGCTGAGATATTCATACCTGCTGCCGCTTCAAGACTTGTTTCTAAAGATCAGGCAGACTCAATGATCAATAATGATCTAGAAGTAGTTTCATGTGGAGCCAATGTGCCATTTAGTGATGACGAGATTTTTTACGGTCCTATCGCAGAATTTGTTGACAAGAAAGTGTCATTACTACCGGACTTTATTGCCAATTGTGGAATGGCCAGAACTTTTGCATTTCTCATGGATCCTGACAATGATGATGTCTTGACTGACGCCGACATTTTCAATGATTGCTCAAACACAATCGGAGATGCTCTCAAAGCTGTTTACAATGAAAATAATACCCGGGTAAACATTGCTGAGACCGCCTTTACTATTTCGTTAAATAAGCTTGTTTGATTATAAGTAGGTTTGTTTTTGTCTGAGCTAATGATATCTTTAGTATAAATCAGTATCGCCTAATGATTGGGAGAATTCTTGTTGCCATCCTATTAATGACCGTCATCGTCGTGGCTCATGCCAGCGATACGCCTATGCAGGAACAACAGGAAACACATCAGACAATGGATCATGATGTGTCTGAAGATGGTCATTCCTCAGAAAAGCCAGCACTTTGGAGTGTCTTTCCTTTTGTGCTTCTACTGATAATGATTGCGACCGGCCCACTATTTTATCCACATTTCTGGCACAAAAGCTATCCAGTCATTTCAATCATTTTAGCTTTTCTAGTATGCACCTATTATTTATTCTTCCTACACAATGAGCACAGTCCCGTACACTCAGCTGCAGAATACATACAGTTTATCGCTTTGTTGACCGGGCTATTTGTTGCATCAGGAGGTATTTTAATTATTGTTGATAAGGACGCTAAACCTTTGACCAATCTTTTGATTTTGGCCATTGGTGCAGTAATTGCCAATATAATAGGTACAACTGGTGCGTCAATGCTCTTAATTCGTCCTTTTATTCGTTTAAACAAAAACCGAATTAAGCCCTATCACATTGTATTTTTCATATTCATTGTGAGTAATGTAGGTGGCTCACTGACACCTATCGGAGATCCTCCATTGTTTTTAGGCTTTTTGAAAGGTATTCCCTTTGAGTGGACGGTGATTCACAACTTAGTGCCATGGGCTATTGCCTGCATATTATTATTAGTCTTT
This sequence comes from Ekhidna sp., assembly GCF_039960695.1. GTDB lineage: Bacteria > Bacteroidota > Bacteroidia > Cytophagales > Cyclobacteriaceae > Ekhidna. The sequence goes on from NZ_JBDVKP010000020.1 coordinate 623,020, forward strand.
TTCTATCTCTTTGATATTCGAAATAAAACTAACTACGCATTGATGCGTGGAGAAGAAGAGGAAGAAGTGCCACCAACAGGAGCCATCTCCCTGAAAGGCAAAAGAAATTTTCTTTGGCTAGCTGTCGTAGTAGCTGCAGTATTCCTTGATCCAAATGTTTTTGATTGGGTGCCGGGTATTGAATATGAAGGTCAAAAATTTTCATACTTACGGGAAATTATCATGCTGTTAGCGGCATTCGGTTCATATCAATTTTCCGACTTACAAGCCATGCAAGGCAATGAATTTAGTTTTGAACCAATACGTGAAGTTGCGTTTCTTTTCATTGGCATTTTTTTTACAATGATGCCTGCATTAGAACTTGTGAGTGAGTTTGCTCAATCCCCTAAAGGTGAGGCGCTGATAGGACCAAGCACCTTGTATTGGGGCACTGGGATACTTAGCGGATTCCTGGACAATGCACCTACATATGTTAATTTTCTAACTGCCTCGATGGCAAGTGTTGGTGCCGATGTAAACAAAATTCAGGAGGTAATCGCCTTTGCTAATAATGAATACAAGGATTCATTGCTGGACTTAATGGCAATTTCACTCGGAGCTGTATTTTTTGGAGCATTTACCTATATAGGTAATGGCCCAAACTTTATGGTTAAGTCAATTGCTGAGCAAGTAGGTATCAAAATGCCTTCTTTCTTTTCATACATCATTAAATATTCTATTCCTATCCTGTTACCCGTCCTGATCATTATTTGGTTGATCTTCTTCATGGGACACTGAATGTGACGGACTTGGATTGTTCCTATATCCAATAAATTTTTCTTTATTTGCCCTTTATTACTTAATTTGATTAACCCTCATTGTTTAATAATCGCCTTATAATGCTGCTTAACATATTTGGAGGACAGAATGAAGGAATACTCTTTGGAGTATTCGGGGCTATTATTGTTCTTTTCCTGATCGTTGATCTTGGGATTTTTCATAAAAAACATCAAAAAGTTTCTCAAAAAGAGGCGCTACAGCAATCCATCTTTTGGGTCCTTGTTTCTGTAGGATATGGCACATTGATCTATTTCTATGGGGAAGGACCTGCTGCAACGCTGGAGTTCTTCTCTGCTTACGTTACTGAGAAGGCACTATCCATAGACAATATTTTTGTTATTCTGTTAATTCTGAGATATTTCAATGTAAAAGAAGAATACTATCATAATATTTTATTTTGGGGGATATTAGGAGCAATTGTCTTCCGAGCAATTTTTATTTTCGTTGGAGCTTTACTCATCGCTGAATTCCACTGGATTCTGTACGTCTTTGGTGTATTCCTTGTTTATTCGGGAATTAAACTTTTTAGTGAAGAAGACGATATGGAGATTGAGCCCGAAAAGAACCCTTTGCTCAAAGCTGCCAAAAAAGTTCTTCCAATGAGTACTTCCGACAAAGGTGGTAAGTTTTGGCTTCGAGAAAAGGGTAAGCTCCTCTTTACGCCGCTCTTTTTGGTGATCATTCTTATAGAGTCAACAGATTTAATTTTTGCCGTTGACTCAATCCCTGCTGCATTTGCGATTACACAAAATGAATTTGTAATCTACACTTCGAACATTTTTGCAGTAATGGGGCTGAGAGCAATGTTCTTCTTACTAGCCAATGTCCTTGACAAGTTCTACCTCCTACAAAAGGGGCTATCGATTGTTTTAATATTTATTGGAGCAAAGATGCTGGCAGAAATCATAGATGTTCACATACCAATCTACCTTTCGTTCGGTATAATTATCGGCGCTCTGGTACTTGCTATTGTGCTATCGTTAATGTTTCCAAAAGCTGAAGAACCTGAAACTGTTGAAGAAGAAGTATCAGAATAATTATTTCTCTAGGCTCCTTAAGGATTCCATTACTTTATCTCTAAGGCTTTCTTTGTACTTCTGAAGATTATCAGCGATTTTATTATCGGTAGATCCAACGATCTCAGCTGCCAGTATTCCCGCATTTTTTGCACCATCAAGAGCTACAGTAGCTACTGGAATTCCTGCAGGCATTTGGAGGATCGATAGAATTGAATCCCATCCATCGATTGAGTTACTTGATTTAACAGGAACTCCAATAACCGGAAGAGTCGTGAGAGAAGCAACCATACCTGGAAGATGAGCTGCACCTCCTGCGCCTGCAATTATGACCTGCAACCCTTTCCCTCTGGCTCCCTCAGCATATTCGAGCATTCTATGTGGAGTTCTGTGTGCAGAAACGACAGTAAGCTCATAAGACACTCCCAATTCCTCCAGAACATCTGCTGCTTGTTGCATGACAGGAAGGTCTGATTTACTTCCCATTATTATTCCAACTTTTGCTGCCATTATGCTTTTACTTTTAGTGTTTCTTTTACTTTGCGTGCCTTCGTTTTCAGGTCATCGATAGAATGATCTGTAATTGTTACATGTCCCATTTTTCGGAACGGTTTGGTCAGTTTCTTACCATAAAGATGCACATAAACTCCATGCATTGCCATGCATTGTTCCATACCTTCATATTGAGCATTACCGCTGAATCCATCCTCACCCAAAAGATTGACCATCGCCGCTGGTGTAATGAGCTCTGTAGAACCAAGTGGCATATTCAAAACAGCTCTAAGATGTTGTTCAAACTGTGAGGTTCTATTCGCTTCAATTGTATGATGTCCAGAATTGTGAGTCCTCGGCGCAACTTCATTTACCAGTATTCCACCGTCTTTTGCCAAGAACATTTCTACTGCAAGGAGACCCACCATATCAAGTTTCTCAATTACATCCTTCGCAAGATCATAGGCTTTCTTTTCGGCTTCAATTGAAATCTGTGCCGGTGCAAAAAGAAACTCGACCAGATTATGTTCTGGGTGATACGACAGCTCCACCACAGGAAAACAAGTCATCTCACCGTTCTGATTTCGAGCAACAACTACGCTTAGTTCCTTTTCAAAATCAACTAGTTTTTCAAGCAAACCAGGCTTATCGAAGGCTTTATCCAAATCTGCTTCAGTCTTAATCATTTGCACACCTCTACCATCATACCCTTCTGTGCCTAACTTATTAACTGCAGGAAGCATCCCCTTGAAGTTTGCAACATCTGCCGCATTTTCTGTCAGCACAAAATCAGATGTAGGAATGCGATTGGCTTTATAAAATGTTTTTTGATTTCGCTTATCCTGAATGAGCTCAATAATCTCCGGTTGAGGATACACACTTACGCCCTCAGACTGTAGTCTTTTAAGTGCTGCTACACTTACATTCTCGATTTCGATGGTGATTAAGTCAAAGCTTTTTCCCCAGTCATAAACCAACTGCTCGTCTGTCAATTTTCCAATCGTGAAATCTTTCACCAGATGCGCGCATGGCGCATTTTCATCTGGATCTAAAATTGAAATATCCAGATTATAGTTAATCGCCGATTGGATCATCATGCGTCCGAGCTGTCCACCACCCAGTACACCAATTTTTAGGTCAGTTATGTCTTTTGAAGGCATGAAGCAAAGATAATCCAGTCCTGTCATCTCAGGTCAAAATTTATAATGAAGTATCTTTAGCTATGAACAAGGGAAAGAAGCACGCTAAGAAGGATCAAAAGAAAGAACTCAAAGAAGAGGCTGAGCTTAAAGAAGAAAAAGGAGGCTTCCCAGAAGATATCGATTTCAAGAGATTTTTAGGATGTGGAGGGTAAATACTTCTTCTGGATAATCCACTCTGCGACGAAAAGATTTGGCACCCAACAAAACCACGAAATAGCCTGATAGGCCTCATCTGCTGGTACTCCCCATATTGCCATCAATGGCATAAATATTCTCAGAGTGACTGCTCCAAGCGTAACGGCAAAGCTTCGAATCATCCATCGCTCATGAGCATTGATATCTCGACGCTTGATTGATTTGAATGCCATGAATGTAAAACCAAACCAGCTAATCGCCATCATCCCGAAACCGAGTACATTATTAAATCCTCCGTTGGCATACATGGCCATATAGAAGGCTCCCGGCGAGCTTACTAATACAATTGCAATGACATATGTGTACCCAAGCCGCCGATGTGTATTCAAGTGTTTAGCTCTGAAGTTTTTCAAAAACTGTGTCCAACCAATGCTTAATGCTATAGCTCCACCTATGAAATGCATATGGAAGGCTATTCGCCACGTCATAAAGTCCGAAATTCCATTGGTTTTAAATGAGTAGAAATCTTCTCTGAAAAGGTGTGAAAGTGCATATAGTGAAACTCCTATGCATAGAAATCCATAAAATCCGTTTCGTAGCTTAATTACAGGTCTGGTTTTCATAAGGGTTCAATTATTCGGATATAAAGACACGCTTTACACGGTTACTCACATTAGTTAAAATTTCATAAGGTATCGTATGTGCCCATTCAGCAAGGTCTCGAATACTTGGATTAGATCCAAAAACAGTCACCTCGTCTCCTTCTTTAATGTCAGCATCCGTGACATCAATCATGGTCATATCCATACAAATGTTTCCTACAGTTGGGCAGAGAACTCCACCAATGTTCACTTTTGCATTTCCATTGCCAAAAATCCGTGAATAGCCATCTTCGTATCCAATAGGAATGATGGCAACCTGGCTATCCCTCCCGAGCTTCCCTTTCCTGGAATAACCAACAGTTTCTCCAGCTTTTAAACTTTGAATCTGAGAAACGATTGTTTTTAAGTTGCTGGCATGCCTCAAGCTTAACTTACCAACTGGATCGAATCCGTGAAGTCCTATCCCGAGTCTCACCATATCAAAATGGTATTGTGGCCACCTGACCATCCCTGGAGAGTTACAAGCATGCTTGATTGGTTGGTATCCTAATGCAGCGGCAATCTTGTTATATGCTTCTTCAAAAAATTTTGCCTGGTTAACTGTGAATTTATCTTCGGCGGCCTCATCAGAGCTTGAGAAGTGCGTAAAGATCCCCTCCACTTTTACTTCAGGATGAGACTTCAAAGTTTGAATTAAATCATCTAATTCTTTATGATCAAAACCCAGTCGATGCATTCCAGTATCAATCTTTAAGTGAACCTTAGGGTGCTTTTTTGTATCCTTTAACATTCTATTAAAATGTGAAAGACTAAAAATCTCTGCTTGTAAAGCAAATCTTTCGAACTGATCAAAGCTTTCGATATAAGGATTCATAATCATAATAGGAATGGTAATGCCATTCTTTCGCAACTGAATTGCCTCATCCACATAGGCAACTCCCAGAAGATCTACTCGCTGATGCTGCAGGAAGTTTGCCACCTCTAAAAGACCACTGCCATACGCATTGGCTTTAACCATCACCATTAACTTGGTTTCTGGTTTTATCAGCGCTCGGTATTGATTTAAATTGTGTTGTAGGGCTTCGAAGTTGACTTCTAAAACTGTACTGTGGCTTTTCTCCTCGAGGCGATTCACAACTCGTTCTAATTCAAAATTTCTAGCTCCTTTTACAATTACCATTTCTTCCTGAAACTCCGGAAGATTATCCAGTAAATCAGAGGTACTATTATAAAAAGTGGCGGGAAGTGAAAAAGCTTGTGAGTTAGCAGAAATCCTAGGACCAACGCCAATAAATCGTGAGATATTTCTACCTTTTAGAACATCCGCAATGTTTTGGTAAAGATGATCATCTGATTTGCCAGAATGGATGATATCCGAAAGAATAAGTGTTCTTCTTTCATTTTGTTTGTGAGACTCCAGATAGTCAAGAGCTACCCTAAGACCAACTTCATCATTGTTATACGAATCATCCAAAATGTAGCAGCCGTTGATTCCTTTTTTTAGTTCCAGTCTCATTGGAACGCCCTCAACAAGATCGATCCCTTTCTGTATTTGTTGTTCAGAAAGTCCCAATTCCAAAGCTCCAATTATGCAATGAGTAAGGTTTTCTAGTTGGGTTTGGCTGGTAAATTTTGAGTTAAAAGACACTGTGCCTACATTAATTTTGTCTTCTTCCCATTGCACATCATAGTCTGCATTTTCGCTTCCCCAGGATATTATCTTATTTCCAAGAGACTTCTGTATAGATTCAAAATATGACGTTCCTTTTTGACAAATTACAGAGGTGGCGTCTTTAAAGAGGTGAAGTTTTTCTGCAAGTTTCTCTTCAATAGAGTCGAAACCACCGTCGTGCGCTTCTCCTAAATTGGTAAATATGCCGATTGTTGGTCGTATCATTTTCTGAAGGTTTTCCATTTCCCCTCTTTTGGAAATGCCTGCTTCAAATACACCAACTTCATGATTCGCTCGAATCTCTAGCAATGAAATGGGAACACCCACTTGAGAATTATAACTCTTGGGACTTTTAACAACATAAAATTTTTCAGATAGAATACTAGATAACCACTCTTTTACAGTAGTCTTCCCATTGCTCCCTGTAATTCCAACAATTGGGATGTCGAACTGCTTTCTATAATCCTCAGCTATACTTTGGAATGCCTTAAGTGTGTCTTCCACTATCAAAACATTACCCTCTGCACCATCAATCTGGTGATCTAAAATGAAATTCTTAACTCCTTTTGCCTTAGCATTACCTATATAATCATGCCCGTCTCTTTTCCCTTTGATGGCAACAAAAACTTCCATAGGATGGCCAGTCAATGTTCTAGAATCAACAGAGAAATGATTGACTTCTACATCGCTGGTAAGGTGTACGTTACCACGGGTTATTTTCTGGAGATGTGAGAAAAGCATCTTCTAAATTATCAATTCCATCTCATATTGATTGACCTCATTTTGAAATCCGCACTGGGTAAGAAATGTATCAAATCCAAATTCATCCTCAGGAATATTCATAATAGTAAGCGGTTTCTTAGCAAGTGATTGAGCTCGCCCCAGTAGTGCCTCACCGACGCCTGATTGTCTATGAATCCGATCAACAGCCAATTGTGAGATTCGTCCAAGGTGCGGTTGAAAAATAAGATATCCCGAAGGATTATGATCTTTTTCAGAAATCAACACTTTTTCAGTTCCTCTTCTTAAATGCTCTGAGCTATCAATAAATGACGGCTCAAAATCTGTATAGCTAAAATTCACATCTTCAATGGAGGCTTCTCTCACATTTACCTCCGAAAAGGATTCAAAAGTCTTGTTCATTTTATAGCACTTTAATCGTCGCTTAAAAGTGAATCCTATTTTCTCGTAGAGAGAAATGGCATTCTTATTTGTTTCCACCACTTCAAGTAATATTCTAGCAAGAAATTTTTGTTGAATTTTTGGAATCAAAAATTCATAGATCTTTTCCGCTGTTTTTTGGTTTCGAAACCCTGGAAGGACGCCCGTACCACCATTGTATGCTGTCGGAATTCCCTGGTAGATCCCAGAGCTGTGTAGTATGAATCCTGTCATTTCATTCCCGTCATAGCTTCCTGCTGAAATCTCTCTGTTTAATAGCAGTTTTTTGTGAAGTCGATATCTAAATTCTTCAATGCTCGGCTGGAAAGAAACCTGATTGTTGGTAAAGGCTATCTTAAATGTTTTATAGAGTGGATCAAAATCCTCATCCAATAACAGGCGTATATCCATAAGAATAAATTTTAATCAAGGAACTAACCAAACCCTATTTTATCTTATTACTTCGGTATTATTAAAATTACGCTTATCTGATCAAAAGGAAAACAAACATATGCAGCTTGACTTAGAGGAATGTATTGATCTAGAGATCGTTAAAACAGAGAAAAGGAGGTTGGAAATCTTCCTTGGAGTATTATTTTTCGCTCTATTGTTACTTTTCTTGAATATCACATTCTTTCCTACTACAATCTCAGAAGTCTTCCTGGATGAGAGAAGCATGAAGCTTGGCGTTTATATGTCTATAGGCTTTATTATACTTTTATTCCTTTCACGCTTGATGGTTGGTAAAATTGCACATTGCGAAAAGCCGTTGCCAGCCTGGTATAAGTATTATTCAATCGCTATAGATTCAATCATTCCCTTTATCTGGCTTTTTTATATTATCAGATGGGAAGAGAATGCAGTCTTTCTTGATTCGCCACTTATTTTCATCTTCTTCCCAATAATTATTGTCTCGGCGCTGCACCTAAGCTTTTGGCTAAGTTTTCTTAATGGGTTGATAATAGCTACGATATATGCTCTAATTACTTTGTGGACATTTGACAGCTATGATACTTCCTACCAGCTTCCTTCAATTGTTTTTTATACAAAAGCAAGCATGTTTTTAATTGCTGGGGTATGTGCGGGACTTGTGGCCAAAGAACTAAATAAAAGATTGACAATTTCAATAAGAACTCAAGAAGAACGAGATCAAATGGAATCGTTATTTAGCCAGCAAGTTTCGAAAGAAGTAGTGCAGGCACTCACTGAGGCAGGAGGAGCAAGCTTCAAGATTAAAGCTTCTGTGTTATTTCTAGATATACGTGACTTCACAAGTCGTGTCCAAAGTCTCTCACCGGAAGATGTAAATGCCTTTCAAAATAGATTCTTTGGACCAATCATGGACTGTATCCATGAGAACAGTGGCATGATCAATCAGCTAATGGGGGATGGACTAATGGCCTCCTTTGCATCTGAAGAAGGTGACGCTCCTGAAAGTGCCTTTAAGGCGGCAAGAGATATTTTATCTAGAGTGAGCCAAATGAATAAATCCGAATGGGCGGAGGAGATTAAAGTCGGAATAGGCATCCACAATGGTGAAATCATTGCTGGGAATATTGGTAACAGCACCCGCCAACAGTTTTCTATTTCTGGTATTCCAGTAATTACAGCCGCCCGCTTAGAGCAGCTAACTAAAGAATACAATTGTACTTGGTTGGTTTCTTCGCATTTTTACAACGAAATAAAACACCTTGCAAAAAATGGCAGCTCCCTTGGAGAGGTTAAGCTTAAGGGAATAGATCAGGAATTGGAAATAATAAAATTAGCATGAAGTGAAGCTCTTTGATCGTGACCTAAGTTGGCTGTCCTTCAATTACAGAGTCTTAATGGAAGCAATGGATCAGAGTGTCCCTCTTCTGGAAAGGCTAAGGTTTATTGCCATTTATTCTTCCAATTTAGATGAGTTCTTTAGGGTTCGAGTTGCCAACATCCGAAACATTCAGCTGATAGATAAAAAGAAAATCAACAAACGAATTGATTTTAATGCCCAAACATTGCTGGAAGAAATTCATAGTGAGATAAGCCATCAACTAGATGAGTATGGTGCAGCGCTTAAAAAAATTATTGAAGAACTCCGAGAAAAGAATCATGTGATTTGCATGCACACTGATGAGATTCCTAAGCAATTAAATGCTCAGCTTTTGCATTACTTCAAAACGAAGGTATCAGCTTTTCTGCGACCAATTGAGGTCACGAACCATCAGCCACTTTTTTTAGATAATCAAGCGATCTATCTGGCAGTGGAACTGAAACTTGGGAAGGTGGAAATCGTCAATATTCCAACACAGCATCTGAGCCGTTTTTCATCTTTCAAGATTGGGGACAGAACTTATTACATTTTTCTTGATGACATTATTCGGCTTCATCTAGATATTTTATTCCCTAAAAGGGATATCATATCTGCCCACTCGATCAAGCTAAACAAAGATTCTGATCTCCAAATAGATGATGAGTTTGCTGGTAATCTTGTGAAGAAAATAGAGAAACAAATTCAAAAAAGAAATCTGGGAATTCCCTCGCGATTTCTTTTTGATATCAATATGAGCAATGAGCTAATTTCAAAGCTTGCAAAAAAGCTTGAGCTCATGCCAGAAGATATGATTACGGGTGGCAGGTATCACAATTTGAATGATCTTTTTCAAATTGACATCAAAAATACTGACTGCATTTATCCATCAATGCAGACAGTTTCAGTGCCGCAATTAGAATCCAGTAGATCTATTTTTGAGAGTATCGAAAAGCAAGATAGGCTGCTTCACTTTCCCTATCAATCTTACGATTATGTGTTGCAATTCTTCAATGAAGCAGCTACAGATCCCGATGTGAGAGAAATTAATGTAACATTCTATCGCATGGCGAAGAGATCCATTATCGCAGAAGCGCTAATAAGTGCGGCAAGAAATGGAAAGAAAGTAGCTGTTTTTATGGAAGTTAAGGCTCGCTTTGATGAAGAAAATAATCTGGAATGGGCCAGAAAAATGAGAGCTGCAGGCGTTAAAATAATTTATAGCCTACCTGGACTTAAGGTCCACGCAAAAGTGGCACTTGTGAAGAAATCCGATAAAATGTACGGTTTTTTTGGTACCGGAAACCTGAATGAAAAAACTTCAGAAATCTACTGTGATCATGGTTTGCTATCCACGAATGAAGAAATGACAAAAGAACTTTCTGAAGTTTTTCAGCATCTTCTCACACGCTACACGCCTCCTCCTTTCAACCAGTTAATTGTATCTCAGTTTGGTGCAATCGAAGCATTTATTTCCAAGATTGATCGGGAAATCCAGCATTCAGAAGCGGGACGGGAGGCTCGGCTGATCATTAAAATAAATAACCTGCAAGAATCAAGGCTGATCGAGAAATTATATGAGGCCGCTGACAAAGGGGTCGATGTAAAACTCATCGTGAGAAGCATTTGTTGTCTCATTCCTAAAGAAAACCTAAGGGTTAAGCGAATAGTTGATCGCTACCTTGAGCATGGTCGAGTTTTTTATTTCCACAATGATGGGGCTCAGGAAGTTTACTTAGGATCTTCAGATTGGATGAATAGAAATCTACACCGAAGAATTGAGGTCTGCTTTCCTATACTGGAAGATCGCATGAAGCAAGAAATCCTAACCATTCTTAAGTTTCAGTGGCAAGATGATGTCAAAGGCGTTTGGCTATCACAGCAAATTGAAAATGTGCGACCCGTGAACGAAAAAAACATTCGCGCACAAACCAGCACCTTCGAATATCTTAGAGATCAGTATGGGTAAGGAGATTTAAAGAAGAGTTCAGCTGCGATAAATCCAAGTATCGCCAGTACAAATCCGAACATGAAAATGGTATAGCTCATTCTTAGTAGCCTATACTTTTTACCAAGTACCGCTCCCAGGAAATAGATGTCTTTTATCATGCTTCCGTAGAGATAATCAGCGTCTTTTAGCATCTCCTTCATTCCCCATTGAAAATCTTCCAGCTTCATGCGATGAAAATTTCCAAAGAATAAAAGATTAGCCTTTTTGTTGATGATATCCTCATGCTCAAATTTTCCTTTCGTGACATTGGGGCGAGTTGCCAAAACCGCAAATACAATGGTTGTTAGGCAAACCAGAGTCAGCATTATAGCCGGTATTGTCATGTGAGGATACTCTTCAAGTTTTCGAATAAGTACCGACACCAAAACCGATAAGATGATTGAGTTGATGGATATCATAATGTTCGCCTTATTATCGGCAATCGCACTAAGCTCCATGTGGTTTTTAGAAGTTGTACGAAACATCGTCTCAATACCTCGCGTCGGCGTGAGTTTTTTCGCTTTCTTCACCTTCTTTTTTAGCTTGGCGACCCTTTCTTCGAGTTCTTCTACTTTTCCGTTTTCTTCCATGATTTAAGGCGGTCACGTACCTTCTTTAAATTTTCTTTGACTGCAGCTTCATAGTTTTTCTTTGCATAATCAGTAAAAAAACAATGTTTATCCAGAAACTCCTGATTCATTTGAAGCCATTCATTCTCAGGTATTTTACAAAACTTTGTCGTCTCAATCTCTTGATGAAGAAGGTCTGCTTTTTCAAAATAATCCTGATCTGCCAAATGCATCAGATCAGCATCACAAAGTATCTGTTCTAAGTTGTTTTGAGGGCTTTGAGGCATCTTAGTTGCCATGATGCATCCTTCTACAAGTGTTATTCTTTCGGAAGAATAATTTTTGCTCTCCAAAAATTCACGTGCCATTCGAGCCCCGTTTTCCTCGTGATGTTCGCATCCTTTGGTGTAGCCAAGATCATGAAACCATGCAGCGATTTGCACTACTTCTAAATCTTCTTTACTAAGGCTCTGCTTCTCAGCTATTTCCTCCGCAGAAGCAACCACATCTAGGGTATGATTGATTGAGTGATAGGTCATATTATCTGGAAGCTGCTTAGATAGCACCTTGATCGCATGATCCTTCACTTCGTTAATAATTGAACTCGAAATCATCATTCTCTATAATCCTACACAAAATAGAACAAAAATTAGGCAATTTAGTGTTGTAACGTTGACATTTTAGACCAACCATGCATTTCATAAAGAACATACCCGCACTTTTATTGTTCCTTATGGTCATTCTTTTTGGCCAAAGTTGCTCTTCTACCACTTTCGGTCAGCACGCAGACAGTCTTTTTCTTGTCACTGAAAATGTTGCAATTAATTATGACTTAAAAAGACCAGACAAAAGATACCAGATGCCGTACGTTTTGGAAGAGATATCCGGTTTGACATTTAAGTATCCCAACTCCATATTGGCAGTAGACGATGAATCTGGTCGGGTCTTTCAATATGATCTTTCAACCCAAAAATTAATTCATTCAATAGCATTTTCTAAACCTGGAGATTATGAAGGGGTAGAGCTTATTAAGGATCAACTCTATGTGCTCGAAAGTGACGGAGACATATTTCAAATTGACTTTAGATCTAAAAAAAAGATGGGCGCAATAAAGTATGAAAATGATCTAAGTTCAAACAACGATACAGAAGGACTCGGGTATGATCCAGTTACTAATCAGTTGCTAATTGCCTGCAAAGAGGATGGTCAAATCGGGAAAAATGCTGTGAGTGGCAGGGCTTTTTATAAGGTAGATGTTGGTGACTTGAAGCTAATTAAGAAACCCGCATTCGTCATTGGCCCAAAGGAATTGGAAGCTTTTTGGGAAAAAAATAGAAGCTTTGATTATGATAAGAAACGGATAAAATTCAAACCATCAGCCATTGCAACTCACCCAATTTCAGGTCACTATTACATTCTATCCTCCGTCGGAAAAATGTTGATAGTGGTTAGAAAGTCAGGCAAAATACTAGCCACATACCCTATATCACCTAGAATCCTGGGGCAGCCAGAGGGAATATGTTTTTCTCCTTCGGGAGATATGTATATCAGTAGTGAGGGGGAAGGGGACCGTGGCTACATTCTAAAGTTTGAAATAAAAAAATCTTAATAAATGCGAAAGCTGCTCATCCTAATTTTCATTTTACCAGCTTTCACATGGGCGCAAAAAGTCTACCTGATAGGAGATGCAGGAGAACCTAAAAATCCAGATAAAAACCTCATCCTGCTGCGCGAAAAAATAAAAGACGCCTCTGACGGAGACTTTCTGATTTTTCTAGGTGACAATCTTTACCCTAAAGGTCTACCTGGAAAAGAAGACCCCAACCGAAGAGAAATGGAAAACAAGCTAATTCCTCAGCTTGAAATCATGAAATCTTTCCCTGGTGAAGCTTACATCATCCCAGGAAACCATGACTGGGCACAAGGACGTAATTATGGATGGGAGCGTGCCATAGAAATGGAGCGATTCATCAGGAATTATTTCGAGGGAGATAATGTGTTTCTGCCTGCCGGAGGGTGTCCAGGACCTTACGAAATACCAATGAGTGAGAGATCTACACTTATCCTTCTCAATACTCAATACTTCCTTCACGGTTGGGATAAGCCCGATGAGGAAGACAATTGCGACAATAAATCAACAATTGAAGCACTCGAAGATTTAAAATCTATCATTCAAAGGAATGCTGGAAAGCACATTCTTATTGCGGCTCATCATCCCATGCATACCTATGGAGAGCACAATGGAAATTTTAGCTTTAAAGATCAGATGAAGCCTCTGCCTATTCTGGGAAGTATTCAGCCACTGTTTCGCAAGCTCATTGGAAATATTCAAGACAATACTCATCCAAAGTATCGCGCCATCATGAATCAGATTCTAAATGCTATGAACGAAGCTGAAAATGTCATTTATGCAGCTGGACATGAACATTCTCTTCAGCTAATACAGCAGGATGCACATCACTTCATAGTCAGTGGATCAGGATCAAAGGTAACACATGTGAAAAAAGGGAAAGGAAGTCTTTTCGCTAAGGAAGAGCAGGGCTTTGCAATTCTTGACATGGATGAAGAGGGAAATGCTTCTGTAGCCTACTGGGGAATTGAAGGAGGCTTACTTTTCGAAAAAGATTTGTACAAGAAAGACCTAAAAGAAACTTTACAAGAAACTCATAAACTAGATTTTTCAGATAGCATAGTAACTGTTGTAGCTAGTCGTAAGTATGAAGGTGATAAAGGAAAGCATCTATGGCTAGGCAAAAACTATCGTGATGTCTGGAGCACTCCGGTTGAAGTAAACGTTTTTGATATTGGAACAGAAAAAGGAGGTCTGGATGTGGTAAAAAAGGGTGGTGGTATGCAAACCAAATCCTTACGCTTGCAAGCAGCTGATGGCAAACAATATGTCTTAAGATCCATCGAAAAATATCCTGAAAATGCAATTCCTGTGGCTTTACAAAAAACCTTCGCTCAAGACATTGTAGAAGATCAAATTTCCGCTTCACATCCATATGGAGCATTTATTATCCCCCCGCTGGCTGAGGCCGCCAGCATCTATCACACCAATCCAAAGCCCGTTTTCATACCAAATGACGCGCGTCTGGGGCAATTTCAAAATACGTTTTCAAATACGCTGGCGCTATATGAGGAGCGAGCCAATGGAGCCTCCTCGGGAGATGCAAACTTCGGTGGTGGTGAAGATATCGATGGAACTGATACCGTTATTGAAAACTTAAAGGAGGACAATGACAACACAGTAGATCAAAATTTTGTGGTTCGAAACCGCCTGTTCGATATGTGGATAGGTGACTGGGACAGACATGATGATCAGTGGCGATGGGCTCAGTTCGATCAGGATAATGGCAACATGTATCGACCTATTCCCAGAGATCGTGATCAGGCATTTTTTATGAATGAAGGCATTATTCCCACTTTAGCAGCTAGAAAGTGGGCACTTCCTAAGATTGAGGGGTTTGATGAAGAAGTAGACTGGGCGCCTGGCATTAGTCAAAATGCACGGTTTTTTGATCGTACTTTCATGAATGAGCCCGACTGGGAAGATTGGGAAGAGCAAATCAAGTTTTTGCAACAAAACCTGACTGATGAAGTCATTGAAAATGCTGTTTCAACTTGGCCAGATCAAATAGAAAAATTAACCGCCGAACAAATTACAAATGGTCTTAAGGCACGAAGAGAGAATATGGAAAGCTATGCGAGAGAGCTTTATCTGTATCTCTCAAAAGAGGTCGAAGTGGTTGGCTCTGACAAACATGAATACTTTACCGTTGAGCATCTGACTGAACGTGAAACCAGAGTCACTGTGAGGAAACGACAAAAGGATGGTGACTTGAAGCATATCATGTATGAGCGACTTTTCAAGGCAGATGAAACCAAAGAAATTCGGCTATATGGCTTAGACGGTGAGGATGTATTTGAAGTGAGGGGTAATTCCAAAATCAATATTCGAATCATTGGAGGTACGGATAAAGACCTGATCATCAATGGGAATGCTGATTATAGGTTATCCAGGGTGAAAGTCTATGATCGCAAAAAGAGCACTCAGGTTCAAGGAAATGCCAAAGGCATCCTTAAATTGAGTGATGACCCTGGCATCAATCGATACAATAGAAAAGCATTTAAATATGATATATTGATGCCTTTAATTACAGGAGCAATTAACCCTGACGATGGTATATTTTTAGGAGCTGGGTTTAGCTACACCAAACATGGATGGAGAAAAGAGCCATTTTCCGCAAAACATACCTTCACTGCAATAGGTGCCTTCGAAACAGGCTCTTTCCAGTTCAAATACACTGGAGACTATACAGATGTATTGGGCAAATGGGATCTTAACACCTCGGCACTCTGGCAGGAGCCATACTTTGTTAATAATTTCTTTGGCGTTGGAAATGAGACTTCATTCTTAATGGATCAGTTTGTACTTCCCGATGATGATCCAATTGACTACTATCGTGTTCGAATGGACCGTTTGGAGCTTGATGCAGGTCTGTCACGAAACGTTGGAGCTAAAGCAAAATATTATTTTAGTGGAGGCTATAAATCAGTTGAAGTAGAAAATACTGTCAACCGATTCATCACAGATCAATCTACAGACGCTTCCGATTTTGATACAAATCAATACGCGAGATTCGTGACTGGCATCTCATTCGATTCTCGAGACAGCAAAATATTACCTAAAGCGGGAATGACGGCAAAAGCCGAGATTGAGCATTTAGAAGCCATAACTGATATTTCTGAAAGTACCACTCGTTTAAGTGCAGAATGGTCGTTCTTTTTAACCGCCAGGCTACCTTCCAGACTAGTAGTAGCTAACCGGCTCGGAGTAGCTCACATTACCTCAGATAAGTTTGACTTTTTTAATGCCAACATACTAGGTGGTAGAACTAACTTAAGAGGTTATAGGCGCACAAGATTCTACGGACAGACTTCTTTCTATCACAATCTGGACTTAAGATTAAAGCTGGCCTCATTTCGAAGCTACATCTTTCCCGGCCAGTTCGGCTTGTTGGCATTTCATGACCTTGGTAGAGTTTGGATTGCTGGCGAAAATTCAGACGAATGGCACGCCGGGAAAGGATTCGGCATATGGTTAAGCCCGCTCAATACGTTGGTACTTAATTTCAACTATGCATTTGGTGAAGATGAGAACTTGCCAACGCTTACAATGAATTTCTTTTTCTAAAAAAGTTAATCCCTTTGCTAAGACAAAGGGATTAATTACTCTATTCTACCACCTCACCTTTGAAATGTAAATACGTGTACTCTTCAGACTCAGAAGTTTTGATTCGGATATTTTTCTTAAACGATCCAATTTTTCCAGATCTAAAATTAGCAGTTATCGAAGCAGTTTCACCAGCTTTGATATCAGATGCAGGGAACTTCACATTCGTACATCCACATGACCCCTTTGCTTCCAATATTCGAATTGGAGCGCCCGTCGTATTAGTGAATTCGAACGATAGATCTTTAACCTCATTTTGTGTCACGTGACCCAAATCAATGGAAGTAGTTTTCCATTTTATAGAACCCATTCCGGCAACTACAGCTACTGCAATTCCCAGCATTACGATAAATGTCGCTTTTCTCATTTTAATTAAATTATAACTGAGCCAAATGTGAGTTAAAGGCAAAAAATATCATGTTAATGACCTCCTAATGATTGTTAATGAGTTGTTAAACCCCTCTTTTCCAAGATTTAACCTCTTACTTTTGAATTAATGAAAAGTGCTCACATACGTGTTTTGATTGTGCTCGCCATTTTCACTTTGGTCGGTATCATTGGCACTCAGGTTTTTTGGCTCAATAGAGCTATAGAGCAGCAAGATCAAGTATTTAATCACAATGTACAGGTTGCACTTCGTAATGTTGTAGAATCTTTATGTGAGGCTAACGGTAAAGACTTTCCTACTGTAAACCCTATAGAACAAGTGAGTGGCAATTACTTCATCGTTCGTACCAATGACCGAATAGATCTCGCCAACCTCGAATACCTTATCTCCGCAGAAATAAAGAAGCGCTCCATTTCTCAGGACTTTGAATATGGTGTTTATGATTGTGCTAATGATCAAATGGTGTACGCAGAAAATGTAAATCTTAGTGGTGAAAATAGCGTAGATGTGATTCCTGTGCTCGAAAATGAAGAGTACTATTTCGGCGTCTACTTTCCAGAAAAGTCGAGAAATCTGTTTGCTAGTTTTGATTTATGGAAGT
This sequence comes from Ekhidna sp., assembly GCF_039960695.1. Lineage (GTDB taxonomy): Bacteria > Bacteroidota > Bacteroidia > Cytophagales > Cyclobacteriaceae > Ekhidna. The sequence continues at coordinate 640,689 of NZ_JBDVKP010000020.1, forward strand.
TCACAACAATAATCACCTTAGTGGTTATTATCTTCTTTGGTTATGCACTCTTTGTAATACTCAGACAAAAGCGCCTAAGCGAAGTTCAAAAAGATTTTATCAACAATGTAAGCCATGAGCTAAAAACACCTCTCGCAACTCTCTCACTTGCTTCTTCCACGTTAATAGAGCGATCTACCAAAAACGATAATAAATACCTCAAAATCATTCAAGATGAAGTCAATCGCCTTCAAAAAAATGTAGAAGATATTCTTCGTTCATCACTTTTAGATTCCCGCATCCAGGTAGAAATGGAGACTCTGCAAGTCATGAATTTTCTCAAAGAATTAATAAATCAATTCAAAAACGAGTACGCTGCACAAATGGTGAGTTGGAGTATGCAAGGGTCAGCACCTCAAGGAATTCGCACCAATAAAAAACTTCTTGAAAATATTATCAAAAATCTGACCGAAAATGCCGTAAAGTACGGTGGAAAGAAAGTCGAATTTAAAATAGATCAAGATACCAAAAAGACCTTCATTACCATCACTGATAATGGCCAAGGAATTGGAGAAAAGTATCTAAAGAAGGTTTTTAATAAATTTTATCGCATTCCCGAAACACATAATCAACATAATCAAAAAGGATTTGGTCTTGGACTACAGATTGTTGAATCAGCAGTAAAGAAGCTTGGTGGAAAAATTGAATTGACCTCTCAGGTAAATGTTGGAAGTACCTTTAAAATCACGATACCAAATGGCTAAAATTTTACTTGCTGAGGACGACCCGAACTTAGGCTTTCTAATTCAGGACAACCTGGAATTACTCGGGCATAAAGTAACATGGTGTGCGGACGGAGCTCATGCTTTTGAAGTTTATCAAAATTCAGATTTTGAGATTTGTGTGCTTGATGTAATGATGCCGAAGATGGACGGCTTTCAGCTTGCCACGTTGATTCGAGAGAAAAATGAGATTGTACCAATAATATTTCTGACCGCTAAATCGCAGGAAGAAGATCGGCTATCCGGATTCGAAATAGGGGGTGATGATTACGTTACTAAGCCTTTTTCTATGAAAGAATTAAGTTATCGAATTGACGTTTTCTTGAGAAGAAATTCAACAGATAATAAAATAGAGCTCAGTAAAGCTGTTGAATTTGGTAAATCATTATTTGACTCCAAAAATCTTCTTTACTCTTTTGAAGAAAATCAGCAATCACTTACTCAAATGGAAGCAAACCTGCTGAATCTACTTATTATCAATAAAAATGAACTCATCAAACGAGAGACCATTCTAGAGACCATTTGGGGCGAAAACGACTATTTCAAAGGTCGAAGTTTAGATGTTTTTATCACGCGATTAAGGAAATACCTGAAAAAAGATACATCGCTTGAAATTAGAAATCACCATGGTGTTGGCTTTAGTTTAATTGTGGTAGCCGATTCTCTGAGCAATAATCCGTGAACCTTACAGATCAGATAAGGCCCAGCATCACGCTCGACCTTATAAAATTCTACGGTCCCTAATTAATCACTATCTTCTTAGTCAGTCTTTTCTTTCCTTGTGCAATCTCTAGAAGGTATATGCCTTCTTTTTGACCGGATAAGTCAATCATTTCTGAATAGGTACCACCAAAGCGTTCAAAGTATCTGCTAAACACTTCTTTTCCTTCGAGGTTGGAAACTTTAATATTTAGTTCCCCTTCCTCAGGCACCTTGAATCTGACTTTGAATCTCCCATTAGGTGATGGGTTTGGAAAAAATGCGAGTTCTTCAAGTTCCAGCACATTGCTTTCAGCTACTTTCCCCTTTTTACCAAACTCATTATCAACGTCCGTGATTTTAATCCGCTTAAAGACAAATGCCTGAACATGTCGGTCTCCATCGGCATCGTTTTTAAATCGGTCAAGAAGTATATCCATTTCAATGCCGAGCTCCTTCATCTTTGCCTTATACTCTTCCATATCCATTCCATCTAGATGAATATCAAAAAATGCTTCTGTAGAATCACCATCAAAATGCTTAAAAAAGAAGGTATTGTTATCAGATTCTTCACCCTCATCGCTGTGAAAAAACTTAAAAGCCGAACCATTCTGATTTCTAAGTTGATCCAAATGCATGAAAACGTCAGCGTCATTATTATCATCAAACCAAAAATTGAATCCATGATCTTCCTCTGCAAATTCTTGATATTGAGGATCCGCTCGCATCTCTTCAGTACTATTATACTCACCTTTAAAGGTCTTTTTTTCACCATTAACGTCTTTGGTGATTTCAACCACAATTTTACCTTCATCGCTAGATTGAGCGAAGGAAAAAAAGCTTAGAAACATCAAAGCTATCGCTACCAATAATGTCGATTTCTTTTTCATATCCTTTTGAGTTTTAGTCTTAATAATTGATAATCTAAAGTACGAATAGGTGACATATCTTACTGTTAATCAGTCGTTAATCCTTGTTAAAAAAGGTTAAACAAGAACGGTAGACACATCTTCGTCGTATTTTTGAGTATGCAACGAAAGACATTAAGGTGGATAATTGGGCTCATGGGATTTGCCATGATGGGGCTTATTGCATTTCAGCTTTACTGGATCGACTCATTGATTACCGCCAATGATGAACGTTTCCGGAAAGATGTGCTAGACGCTTTAAATACTGTTGCCAGTAAACTCGAGAAACAAGAAACATACTTTGCTCTACAAAAACTCAATTATTTGAACTCAAGAGTGCATGAGGATGATCAAAAAATGCGTCTTCGCAAAATGCGTCAAACAAAATCAGACTCCAATGCAAGTTTCGGTATCCGAAGAAAAGGTCAACAGCAAGTATTCTTTTTTGCCGATACGGTAAATGAAGGAGGATTTGAATTTGTTGTCAATTTTTCAAGTGTCGCAGATCAATTCTTCTTTGAAGAAACACCTCCTCCACCAGGAACCTCTATGGAGCAAATGTTGGAAGAAAGAGATATCAAAATTGAACAGCTAGAAAACAAACTTGCGAAGGTTTCCAGAAAATATGAACTCACCTTTGATGTAGTAAAGGATTTAATGGGTCCGAATAAGTCCATCGCTTCAAGGTTTAATCCACAGCAACTTGACTCACTACTTAAAAACGAATTAGTAAGAAAAGGCATAGATATTGATTTTGAGTACGGAGTAATGCAACCACATCAAGAGCGATTTCTTCTATTGACTAGCACTAAGAAGCAAAAGGAACTCGAGCAAAGCGAACTCCGAGCAACACTCTTCCCAAATGACATCTATGGTAATGATACCATGATCACTATTGACTTTCCCGGCAAGCAAGGATACCTAATCAGTAAAGTCTGGTCAGCTATGGTAAGTTCTGGTTTTCTAGTGTTGGTAATTTTATTCTGTTTCGGATACAGCATTCGCACGATTGTGCGTCAAAAAAAGCTCTCCGAGATGAAAAATGATTTCATCAATAATATGACTCACGAGTTGAAGACTCCTATCTCAACTGTCTCTTTAGCTGTTGAGGCCTTGAACGATAAAGAAATCGAGCAAAGCGCATTACGTTCTAAATACCTAAAGGTAATTGGTGAGGAGAACAAACGATTGGGAGACCAGGTTGAAAAAGTTCTTCAGATTGCTGCTATTGATCGAAAGGATTATAACCTGAAGCAAGAAATATTGAGGATGAGCGATATGGTTAAAAATGCTGCTGATCACATTGCAATGCAAGTTGAACAGCGGGGCGGCAGGTTAAATATGATCGAGAAAGCAGAAAAAGATTTAGTTCATGGTGATGAAATGCATTTGACTAACATCATCTTAAATTTATTGGACAATGCCAACAAGTACTCTCCTGAAGCTCCTAATATTACTCTTAGAACTGCTTCCGATCAAGAAGACTTTATAATTTCCATTCACGACAAGGGAATTGGTATGTCGCGAGAGCAACAGAAGCATATTTTCGAAAAATTCTATAGAGTCCCAACAGGTGACCTTCACAATGTTAAAGGTTTTGGATTAGGATTAGCCTATGTCCAAAGAATCGTGGAAGCTCACGGCGGAAGCATACATGTCGATAGTGAGCCCGGGAAAGGCAGCAAGTTTTCAATCACATTACCACTAGCCAATGAAGCCTAAATTACTAATTGTAGAAGATGACCCAAATTTGGGTGAGATTTTGAGTGAATATCTTGGTTTAAAAGGCTATGAGACAACACTGATGCGGGATGGGGAAGAAGGTGGTATTGCCTTTAAGAAGGACGACTATGATCTGTGTATTTTGGATCTGATGATGCCAAAGAAAGACGGATTTACACTCGCAAAAGAAATCAGGAACACCGATGATGAAACTCCGATCATTTTTCTGACTGCCAAATCAATGAAGCAGGATATAATCAAAGGCTTCACAATAGGAGCAGATGACTACATGACCAAACCATTTAGTATGGAAGAGCTGCTGCTTAGAATTCAGGCCATACTAAAACGCTCAGCAAAAAAGGATGAAGAGGAGCCATTCCCAAATCCATTTGAAATTGCTGGGCTTACGTACTTCTATCAGGAAAACAGACTTATTACTCCAAAAAGAGAAATAAACCTTACGACCAAAGAAAACGAGCTACTCAAAATATTCTTTGAGAATGTGAACAAAACAGTTGAAAGGAGTGTGGCCTTAATGAAAATATGGAAAGACGACAGTTATTTCAATGCAAGAAGTATGGATGTTTATATTGCTAAGATTCGAAAATATCTCCAAGATGAACCCAGTCTCAAGATATTGACAATTCATGGTGAAGGTTTCAAATTAGTTGAAGTCAATTAACAGAATTGTGGTTAGGATTTAGTATCTTTAGAATGGAGCGATTCCAATAGAACCTATCTAAAATTTGCTATGCTACTTGTACCGTCAATATCGGTTATTGAAGGAAAAACCATTCGCCTTACTCAGGGAGACTATTCAAGCGAAAAAGTATATGATAATACTCCAATTGATGTCGCAAAACAGTTTGAGGATCACGGCATTTCAAGAATTCATTTAATAGATTTGGATGGTGCAAGAAAAGGCACTTCTGTCAATTATGATATCCTTCACATGGTATCTGCTTACACAGATCTTAAAATAAATTTTACTGGTGGGTTACATACCGACGGAGACGTCCTAAAGGCCTTTGAATATGGTGCTGAAAGTGTTACTGCTGCTTCAATTGCAGTTTCCAACAAAGAGCAATTTGCCAATTGGCTTATGTCTTACGGAAGGGAGAAAGTAGCACTTGCTGCTGATAGCCTAAAAGGAAAAATAAGAATACGAGGATGGCAAAAAGCCACTTCCAGAGACTTATTTGACCACATAGCTTATTTCTATGACAGAGGCCTAAAGTACCTTAAAACAACAGATATATCAAAGGATGGCGCAATGGAGGGCCCTTCATTTGACCTATATAAGAAACTACTTAGTGAATTTCCCGATCTTTCCATTTTTGCGAGTGGAGGAGTTCGTGGTATGGATGATATTAAGAAACTGAAAGACTTAGGTCTTTACGGCGTTATTTTCGGAAAAGCTTTTTATGAAGGCACGATTACCCTTAATGACATAGACGATTACCAGTCTATAACAGCTTAGGGAGATTCTTCCCCATCGTATTTAAATTTGTATAGAAAGTAAAAGATGAAGTTGTATTTACTCACTGATTCTTCTTTAACAGTATCTAATTTAGCATCTGGAGTATAAACAGTACTTTTTGCCTTGGCTTGTTCCACTTCAGAATCTTCCTGAATATTTTGATCAATTGGCTCTGAAGGTGTCTCAGCATCTGGCCTTATCATGCCCGGATCTGCTTTTCTCCTACCTTCTTGCTCCTGCTCTTGAATATCAGTTTTTTTCTCCTTTACTGTGGTATTGGCAACACCTACATTGACTATTAACACCAACGCAAGTGAGGATAATATGTATTGTAGGTTTTTCAAGATTGGCATCTTAATCCACAAAGTAACGAAATTATGAACGGAAGGTTCAGCTTTTTTACAAAACTTAACCTATAAGTTGAACTATTTTAAGACACATTGTTGCGTTTAGCATAAAAAGCCTGCCAAACATTTGGCAGGCTTTTTACATTTTAATTTTACCCGACGGAATTAAAGTGTTCTTTTTACTTCTTTCACTTCAAAGCCTTCGATGATATCTCCCTCTTTAATGTCATTGAAATTTTTAATACTCAAGCCACATTCATATCCATTCTTCACTTCCGCCACATCCTCTTTAAATCGCTTCAACTGATTGATTTCTCCCGTATAAACAACTATACCGTCCCGAACTAATCGAACTTGGTTTGATCTCTTCACTGTCCCATCCGTTACATAACACCCAGCCACAGTACCTACTTTAGATATTTTGAATACATCTCGTACTTCAATGTTACCAGTGATGATTTCCTCACTTGTCGGTTCAAGCATACCTTCCATGGCATCCTTCACGTCGTTGATTGCATCGTAAATGATTGAATATAATCTTATTTCAATCTCCTCTGTTTCAGCAAGTTTTCTCGCACCACCAGATGGTCGAACCTGGAATCCAACAATGACAGCATCAGATGCAGATGCCAATAGCACGTCTGACTCAGATATTTGACCAACAGCCTTATGTAGAATGTTTACTTGAACTTCCTCCGTTGAAAGTTTCAGTAATGAGTCTGCTAGTGCCTCAATAGAACCATCAACATCACCTTTTACAATAACATTAAGTTCTTTAAAGCTTCCTATGGCTAGTCTTCTACCAATTTCATCAAGTGTAATATGTTTCTTGGTCCGTATAGATTGCTCTCGCAGAATTTGCTCACGTTTGTTCGCTACCTCTCTTGCCTCTCTATCACTTTCCATGACATTGAATTTGTCGCCAGCTTGTGGCGCTCCATCAAGTCCTAACATCAATACTGGAGTTGATGGGCCAGCTTTATCAAGCTTGTGTCCTCTATGATCAAACATAGCTTTCACTTTACCAAAGTATGGTCCAGCAAGCAAAACATCTCCTACTCTCAATGTCCCAGCCTGAACCATTATGGTAGACAGGTATCCTCTCCCTTTATCTAAAGAAGCTTCCACAACAGAACCAATTGCCGCTTTATCAGGATTCGCTTTTAGCTCCAGGAGTTCGGCTTCTAAAAGCACTTTGTCCAAAAGCTCATCAATTCCTTCCCCGGTCTTGGCTGAAACATGCTGACATTGATATTTACCTCCCCAATCTTCAACCAGGATATTGATCTTAGAAAGATCTTCCTTAATCTTGTCTGGATTAGCGTTTGGTTTATCTACCTTATTAATAGCAATAACTATCGGTACTCCAGCCACCTGCGCATGATTAATCGCTTCTTTTGTTTGAGGCATGACTGAATCATCTGCCGCCACCACGATTATCGCTACATCTGTAATCTTAGCTCCTCTGGCCCGCATCGCTGTAAAAGCTTCGTGACCAGGAGTATCAAGAAACGCTACTCTTTTGCCACTTTCAGTCATCACATCATAGGCGCCAATGTGCTGTGTGATTCCTCCCGCTTCACCTTCAGTAACCTTGGAATCTCTAATAAAATCGAGTAATGATGTCTTACCATGATCAACGTGACCCATAATGGTCACAATTGGTGCACGATCAACTAATTTGCTTTCATCATCCTCCTTCTCAACAATATCTGTTTCTTCTTTGGCTTCAGTAAAGTCAACTTCGTAACCAAACTCATCTGCAATAACTGTAATTGTCTCAGCGTCAAGTCGCTGGTTAATCGAAACGAACATTCCAAGAGACATACACGCCGAAATCACATCATTGGCTGTTACATCCATTAGAGATGCAAGGTCATTTGCTGAGATATACTCAGTCACTTTAAGTGTTTTTGATTCTTCCTCAGCCTGCAACTGTCGTTCCTCTTCTGCTTCTGCTTTGGCAGACCTTTTATCTTTTCTGTATTTTGATCGTTGCGATCCGCTTTTGCCACTACCTCCACTAAGCTTAGCAAGTGTGGCTTTGATTTTATCTTGTATTTCCTTATCAGAAAGTTCTTCAGTTTTCCTTCCTGAAGGACTTCTACCTCGATCGTTTCGGTTTCCTCCGCCGCTACCGCTACCTCCTCCTCCACGCTGTGGTGGTCCTCCTGCAGATTGGATTCGTTTTCTTGGCCTTTTCTTTCTGTCTTGATTTGAATCCGATGATGCTACTGGTTTAGGTTTATCCTTCGGAAGTTCAATTTTATCAAGAACCTTCAATCCTCTAAGCGAGTCAGCTTTAGCCTTAATTACTTCTTTTTGCGGAGTTTTTTCCTTTTCCTCTTCAGCAGGTTTTTCTTCTTCTTCTTTCGGCGCTTCTTCTTTAGCTGCTGGAGTCTCTACTTTTGGTTCTTCTTTCGGGATTTCTTTTACTTCCGATTCTGCCTTCTTCTCTACTTTTGGCTCCTCCGCTTTTGGTGGCTCTTCCTTTTTCTTCTTATCTAAATCGATCTTGCCAACTACTTTTGGACCATCTAATTTGGTTCTTGCCGAAATTTTCTCAGGTTCAGCTTCAGAACTTACATTATCTTTAATAAGAATCCTTTCATCTTCCTTCTTCTCCTCTGCAGATACTTTTTCTGCATTTATGACCAAATTATCAGTCTTTCCACCAATAGTCAATTCAGATGCTTCTTCTTTGTCATGTGCCGAATCAGCAAACTCTCGGGCAAGCATGTCATACTGCTCCTGTGGAATCTTAGAGTTCGGGTTTGAGTCCACCTCATGCCCTTTCTCTTTCAAGAAATCCAGGATAGTATTCTTACCTACGTTTAGCTTTCGCGCTACTTGACTTAATCTGTATTCTGCCATATAAACCTTTCAAAATTAGCTTATTCGAATTCCTGGCTCAGAACTCGAATCAACTCTTGTACTGTTTCTTCTTCTAAATCTGTTCTTCTGACTAAATCGTCAATGCTAAGCTTGAGAACACTCTTAGCAGTATCCAATCCTACTCGCTTAAGCTCATCAATCACCCAATCCTCCAACTCATCCGTGAACTCTTCAAGATCAACATCTTCTTCTGAAGCTGCATCTAATTCTCGGAACACATCAATCTCCATACCTACTAGCTTACTCGCTAATTTGATATTTTGACCACCTTTTCCAATAGCCAAAGATACCTGATCAGGTTTCAGATAAACTGAAACACGATCTTTCTCTTCACTGATTTTCATGCTTGTGATCTTCGCTGGACTTAGTGCTCTGGCCAAATAAAGCTCCAAATTATCCGTGAAATTGATCACATCAATATTTTCATTTTGAAGTTCTCTAACTATTGAATGGATTCTAGAGCCTTTCATACCCACACAAGCTCCAACAGGATCGATTCGATCATCATATGACTCAACAGCCACTTTTGCTCGCTCACCTGGCTCTCTTACTACGTTCTTCATCGTAATCAAGCCATCGTATACTTCTGGAACTTCCGCTTCAAACAATCTTTCAAGAAAAACAGGTGATGTTCTTGATAAAATGATCTTTGGATTACCATTTACCATCTCTGCTCTGTGCACAATTGCTCTTACAGCATCGCCTTTTCTATAACGATCCTTCGGAATCTGTTCGCCTTTCGGAATAGTTAACTCATTTCCGTCTCCATCGGTTAGTAAAACCTCACGTCCTAGTACCTGATATACTTCACCTTGGATAATTTCACCCACCAAATCCTTGTACTTCTGAAATAGGATGTCCTTCTCTAAATCCTTAATTTTTTGGATTAACGTTTGACGTGCAGTCATCACCGCTCTTCTTCCAAAATCTTCTAGTTTTATTTCCTCCGCTACTTCTTCTCCAATCTCAAAATCAGGTTCTATCTTTCTTGCATCAGAAAAGCTGATCTTGTCATGATCCCAAATATCTTCCGAATTGTCATCAACAATTTCTCTAAATCTCCAGATTTCAAGATCTCCATTGTCTGCATTTATTACAATATCGAAGTTGTCATCGGTCTCGTATTTTTTACGAATCATTGTTCTGAATACATCTTCCAGAATTCTGATCATTGTTGGGCGGTCAATGTTTTTGCCTCTGGCAAAGTCCGCAAACGAATCAATTAATACTGACGCTTCCATCTTACTTGAATGATACTTTTACTTTTGATTGCTTTATTTCTTCAAATTTTAACGATTGACTTTCATTATTAAATATTAAAACAATCGTTTCTTCTGTAACATCTGATAACTTCCCTTCGGCTTTCTCTCCTGAATTCATCTCTACCTCTATTTCACGGCCAACATTTTTTACATATTGGCGATGCAGAATAATAGGGAAATCTAAACCTGGAGAAGACACTTCTAAAGTATACTTATCAGCGATAAAATCTTCTTCCTCAATTTCGTTACCAATCTCTCGACTTATCTTACTGCATTGATCAATTGAAATTCCATTATCCCCGTCGATAAATATTAATACTTTTTGATTACCTGAATTCCCTTTGACTTTAATATCAACAAGAAACAAGTCGTCAAAACCCTCAATTGCTTTTTCAGCTAAGTCTCTAATTTTCTTCTCTTCTTCCAAATTTTCTATGAATAAAAAGAGGGGACTGCTGTCCCCTCTTTCGGTATTCTTAGTGTAACTATATGCAAAGGTAGAAAACATATATGTTAATTCCACTTTTTTGCATAGAAAAACTACATTTTCCAATTCTAGAAAAATTTAAAAAAAGAAAATACGCCATTCATCTAAAGTTCTTCCCATAACTTCCTGATTTTTTGGAAATTACTTGCACTTAGTCTAATTTTTACGACCAGTTATTGAAGTAGTCTCACCGCCCTATTTTTTTAACCATTTAAAACCAAAAAAGATCTGCCTTTTTAGGTCAGCCTTTAGCTATTCAAATTATCCCCATTATGAAATACTTAAAGAGCGCAGTAACTTCTGCCTGTATCTTGATATGTGTATACTCACAAGCTCAAGATAACTCAGTTGGTATTAACACAAACAGCCCTAATGCTAACGCCGTTCTGGAGCTAGTTTCTCCCAATTCTGATCAAGGTTTTCTGGTGCCAAGAATGACAACTTCTCAGCGAAACTCTATGAGTTCATCTCTAAGCTCCGCTGATGATGGCTTAATGGTCTTCGATACGGACTTGAGACTCTTTTATTATTGGAATAATAATAATTGGAATGCTGGTCTAGGGGTTTTAAACGTACTTGCTGCAGGTGGGGATCTGACAGGCAATTATCCAAATCCTACGATTAAGCTTGGAGCAGTTGTAGAAAATCGCATTGGGGATCTTGCGGTTTCAACAGCAAAGCTTCAAAATAATAGTGTAACCACTGGGAAGATAAACAATGGAGCAGTTACTACAGACAAAATCGCTAGCCAGGCCGTAACAACCGATAAGGTTGCCGATTTAGCAATCACTGGTAATAAACTTGAAAATATCGGAACAATCAGCGCAGGAACTTATGGTACAGATGCTTTTAATGTACTCCAACTCACCGTTGATCAAAAAGGGCGAATAATTGGGATCTCCGAGGTTGTCATCCAAATTGGATCTGCTAACATTATCAACGGTTCAATTCAGAATGTTGATATCGCAAATGGGACCATAACCATTTCGAAAATAAATCCAGAAGGCAATTCCAATGCAGTTCTTACAATAGATAACTCTGGTAATCTCGTATGGACCGACCGTGCAGAATTTGCTTCTTCTGCATTGGCCCCAAATAATATTTACGTTGGTGATGGAACAGGTGTTGCAGAAGGTTTACCTGTAAGTGGTGATGTCACTGTTGCAAATAATGGAACTTCCGCTGATATTCAAATAAAAGCTAACGCAGTTACTTCGAACGAGATTTTAAATGGTGGTGTTCAAAATGTTGATATTGCAAATAATGCGGTAACCTCAGATAAAATCAATAATGGAGATGTTCAAACAGTGGACTTAGCAAATGATGCAGTTACAAATGCCAAAATTGCCGATGATGCCATTAGAACCGAAAATATTTTAAACGGGCAGGTTCAAAATGTCGATCTAGATAAATCTAATATCCCTTTAAGTGGATTTGGCGCTGCAGCAGCAGATGTTGATCTTGGTAACAATAGAATCACTAATCTAGGAAATCCTATAAATCCTGCCGATGCCTCGAATAAAAGTTATGTTGATTCAGAGATAAATGACATCAACACCGAGTCCGATGCAGATTCTACTGCCATCTGGAACAAGGTGCAGGCGGACTCTACCTACCTCGACGACCGCATAGCCACCAACATCTCAGACATTGCCACACTCGATGCAGAAGTGGATGCGGACAGC